>NZ_BNAW01000006.1 GCF_014654205.1 Amycolatopsis bullii | reverse complement strand
CGGTGGCGGTGGCGGTCCCCGGCGGCAACCTCGAGCTGATCGAACGCGAACTCGGCGCCGACGCCGCGCGGGTCCGCATGCTGGACTAAGGCGGGTCAGAACCCGCCTTAGCACCCACGACCGGCTACGGCAGCAGGTAGCCGACCAACCGGTCGGCCAGTGCTCCCGGGTGGCTGAGCGGCACGCAGTGCGGGCCGTCGAGCTCGTCCGGTTCGATGCCGATGCGCTCGCGCGCCACCCGCCGCTGGAAGTCCGGGACGAAGAACCGGTCGTCGCGGGCCAGCAGGACGCGGGTCGGGACGTCCGGGTGGGCCGGGAGCGGCCAGGGTTCGTCCCACTCCTTGCTGACCTGCTCGCGCCCGTGCGCCTGGCACGCCTCGGCGAGCTCCGCCGGGACGCCGTTGAAGAACTGCTCGGTCTCGGTCAGCCCCTTCGGCGACTCGAAGCCGGTGTTGCCCCACCACTGCCCCGGCGGTTCGCCGGGCGCCGGGATCATCCCGGCCAGGTACACCAGCAGCCGCGCCCGGACCTTCGCCGCGACCAGCGGCGCGGTGAACCCGCCGTACGAGTGGCCGACGACGGCGACGTCCGTGCGATCGCCCAGCGCGGCCAGCACCGTCTCGGTGAACTCCGTCAACCCCGCCGCGGGGTCGGTGATCGGCAGGTCGGGCGCGACCGCGTCGTGCCCGCGGGCCTCGAGCTCCGGGACGAGCAGGTGGAAGTCCCAGCCGCTGCCGCCACCGCCGTGGATGAGCGCGAAAGTCGTCACGCGGGTCAGCTCAGCAGCGGCGCAACATGTCCGTCAAGGCGGTCTTCTCGGCCTGCGTGATCGTCAGCCCGTAGTAGTGCTTCACGACGATCCAGTCGGTCGCGTAGGTGCACCAGAAGGCGACCAGCGGCGGCTTCCACTGGTCGGGCGCCTTGTCGCTCTTCTGCTGGTTGACGTTGTCGGTGACGGCGAACAGCTGCGGCCGGGTCAGGTCGTTGGCGAACTGCTCGCGCTTCTCGGTCGTCCACGCCTTCGCGCCGCTCGCCCAGGCCTGCCCGAGCGGGACCATGTGGTCGATGTCGAGGTCGGTCGGCTGGGTCCAGGTCTCGTCGTCGTAGACGCTGGTCCACGTCCCGGAGATCGCCTTGCAGTCCTTGTCGGTCTTGACGTCCTTGCCGTCGCGCTTGAGGACGACTTCGCGGGTGTCGCAATTGGACCCCTGGCTGTCCCAGTGCGGGAACTTTTCACGGGAGTAGCCGCCCATGGACGTCCGCGCGGCGATGGTCAGCTCGTCGAGCTGCTTCTGCGCGTCGGCCGCGCTGACCGGCACCGGTGCGCCGGACGTCGGCGGGGCCGCGCCCGCGCCCCTCGTCGCCCAGTACCCGAAGAGCGCGACGGCCAGAATCGCGATTACCAGCAGGGTTCGCTGCGTCACGCTCAGCCGAAAGCCTCGGGCCGCCACGATTTTCTCCTCTCACCTGCGCGGTCGCGCGGCGTAGTCTCACCTCTGCCGGCGCGGGACAACGCGCCGACACGACGACCTGGCGCGAATGTGACCTCGCCCACCCACGGCAGACGTGTCACAGGGAGCCGATCTTCTGCGACTACCGGAGCAGGACCCATCCGGAGGGAGCAGCCGATGCCCGGCCGGCTCAAGAAGTTCGACGAGTTCTTCCAGCGCAAAGCCGCCGAGGGCGGCAACGTCGTCGCCATGGCCCGCATGGGTCAGGCGATGCGCGAGCGCGGAGAGGCCGCCGAGGCCGAGTCGTGGTACCGCAAGGCCGCGATGGGCGGTGACCGCGTCTCGATGACGGCGCTGGCCCACCTCCTCGCCGAACGCGGCGCGCAGGAAGAGGCCGAGCGCTGGTACCACGAGGCCGCGCTGGCCGGCGAGCCGCACGGGATGCAGCACCTGGCCAAGTCCTGCGAGCGCCGGGGCAAGCGCGACGACGCCCGGCACTGGTACGGCGAGGCGGCCCGCACCGGCGACCTGCCGTCGATGGCCGCGCTGGGCCGTCTGCTGCGGGAAGACGGGCGCGGCGGAGAGGCCGAGTCGTGGCTGCGCCAGGCCGCCGAAGCCGGTTTCACCGGCGCGATGATCGACCTGGGCATCGTGCTGCGCGACCGCGGCCAGGCCGCCGAGGCCGCCCGCTGGTGGCGGTCCGCGGTGCAGGCCGGTGATCTCGCGGCCACCTGCCAGCTCGGCAGGCAGGCCGAGCGGCTGGGCCGGCCGGGCGACGCCGAATCGTGGTACCGCCAGGGCGCGAGCGGCGGCCACGTCGAGGCGATCACCCGGCTCGGGCTGCTGCTGCACCGCCGCGGCGACGTGGACGAGGCGGAGAACTGGTACCTGGAGGCGGCCGAGCGCGGCGACCCGGCGGCGATGACCAACCTCGGCGTGCTGGCCCGCAACCGCGGCGACGAGGGGGAAGCCGCGGCCTGGTACCGCAAGGCCGCCGAGCACGGCAGCATTCCCGCGCTCACCAATCTGGGTCACCTGGCCGAGCACCGCGAAGACCTGGCGGCGGCCGAGCAGTGGTTCCGCCGCGCCGCCGAGACCGGCGACGTCCAGGGCATGCTCAGCCTCGCGCGGATGCTGCGGGCGCGGGGTGCCGCGCACGAGGCCGAGCTGTGGCTGGCCCGGGCGGAATCCGCGCAGGACGACCGCGAACCTATTGTGTGATCCATTTCACAATTCTAGCCTGAGAGCGCACCCCAGGAGGTTGCGCAATGAGGCCACGAGTCCTGGTCGCGAGTATCGGCAACGTCTTCCTGCACGACGACGGCTTCGGGGTCGAAGTGCTCAGGGAGCTGGACCGGGCGGGCCTGCCCCCGTGGGTGCAGATCGCCGACTACGACATCGCCACGGTCCACCTCGCGTACGACCTGACCGGCGGCTACGACACGACGATCCTCTTGGACGCCACCCCGCACGGCAGCCCACCGGGCACGCTGTCCCTCACCTCGGCGATCGACACGCACGACCTGCCGGGAGATTCGGTCGTCCGCCTCCTCCGCCTCCTGGGCGGCGACGCGGGCCGCGTCCTGGTCCTGAGCTGCGAGCCGGCGTGCGTCGACGGCGGGATCGGGCTGTCGGCGGCGGTCCGGACAGCCGTCCCGACGGCGGTGCGGGTGGTCACCGAACTGGCTTGGGGTGCCAGTCCGGAGCTGCCGGTCAAGGAGAAGGCCGAAGCGTGGCCCACTCCGGCAGGTCCGGCGGCTGCCGCAGGGCTTCCAGCACCACGTTGACCGCCGCGCGGGGTGGGGAGCCTCGGCGGGTGACCGCCACGATCGTGCGGGTCACCGGGGTGGCCAGTTCGCGCGTGGCCACGCGATAACGCGGGTCCACCGCCAGCCCCGGCAGCAAGGCGATCGACAACCCGGCCTCGACGTGCTGCAGCGTCATCAGGTAGTTGCTGAACCGGCAGACCACCCGCGGCTCGAAACCCGACTCGCGGCACAGGCGCAGCGTCAGGTTCGCCATGTACGACTGCGGCATGTCGAGCGCCCACGCCGCGTCCGCGTAGGCCGACAGGACCGCCGGGCCGCGGGGTGCCTCCGGCGGCGTCACCAGCACGATCGGGTCCGTCGCCAGCGGGACGATGTCCAGGTCGGGACCCAGGGGAAGCTCGACGAAGTCGGTCGTGGTGATGATGACGTCGGCGTCGCCGCCGCGCAGGGCGGGAATGCTTTCGTGCGGTTCCAGCTCCAGCAGCTGGACCTCGAGGTGCGGGTGCGCCAGCCGCGTCACCGCCGGCACGGCCAGGGTGTGGATCGCGCTCTGGAACGCGCCGAGCCGGACCAGGCCGACCGGCTCCTCGCCGAGGCTGCGCAGCTCCGCCTCGACCGTGTCCATGTGGTCGAGGATCACCCGCGCCCGCCGGGCCAGCATCAGCCCGGCCGGGGTCAGCCGGACCCGGCGGCCGGTGCGTTCCAGCAGCTGGGTGCGGGTTTCCGCTTCGAGCACGGCCAGCTGCTGCGACACGCTCGACGCGCTCAGGTTCGCGTCCTGCGCCACCGCGCGGACCGTGCCCAGGGTGTCGAGCCGGCTCAGCAGGCGCAGGCGCCACGGGTTCAGCATCCTCCGATTGTGCGGCAAAACCGAACAACGAAGCCAGAATTGTGAGATGGACGTGGCGCTCGCGGCGGACTTACCGTCGAAGCCATGGCTGACACCTTCTGGGGTGACGTCGACCGGCACCTCGTGCGCTACGGCGGCGCCTTCACCCGCGAGATCATCGACCACGCCGAAGGCAGTTTCGTCTTCACCGAGGACGGCCGCCGGATCCTCGACTTCACGTCCGGCCAGATGAGCGCGATCCTCGGGCACTCACATCCGGAGATCGTCGAGACCGTCGAGCGGCAGGTGCGCAAGCTCGACCACCTGTTCAGCGGCATGCTGAGCCGCCCGGTCGTCGACCTGGCCCGGCGGCTGGCCGAGACGCTGCCGGCGCCGCTGGAGAAGGCGTTGCTGCTGACCACGGGCGCCGAGTCGAACGAGGCCGCCGTCCGGATGGCCAAGCTGGTCACGGGCAAGCACGAGCTCGTCTCGTTCGCCCGCTCCTGGCACGGCATGACGCAGGCGGCCGCGAGCGCGACCTACAGCGCGGGCCGTCGCGGCTACGGCCCGGCCGCGCCCGGCAACTTCGCCATCCCGGCGCCGAACGCCTACCGCCCGGACTTCACCGACGCCTCGGGTGCGCTGGATTGGCGGCGACAGCTGGACTTCGGGTTCGAGATGATCGACGCCCAGTCGGTGGGCAGCCTGGCGGCGTGCCTGGTCGAGCCGATCCTCAGCTCGGGCGGCATCATCGAGCCGCCGCCCGGCTACTTCGCCGCGCTGGCCGAGAAGTGCCGCGAGCGCGGGATGCTGCTGATCCTCGACGAAGCCCAGACGGGCTTGTGCCGCACCGGAAACTGGTACGCGTTCGAGCGCGACGGCGTCGTCCCGGACATCCTGACGCTGTCGAAGACGCTCGGCGCCGGGCTGCCGCTGGCCGCGGTGCTGACGAGCGCCGCGATCGAGCAGGAGGCGCACGACCGCGGGTTCCTGTTCTTCACGACGCACGTGTCGGACCCGCTCCCGGCCGCGGTCGGCAACACCGTGCTGGACGTGCTGACGCGGGACCGCCTCGACGTGCGAGCGCTGGAGCTGGGTGCGTTGCTGCGCCAGGGTCTGGAGGAGATCGCCGCACGTCACGAGGTGGTCGGCGACATCCGTGGCCGCGGGCTGCTGGCGGGCGTCGAACTGGTGGTGGACCGGGAGACCAAGCGCAGCTCGGACGAGCTGGGGGCCCGGGTCACGCAGCGCTGCCTCGAACTGGGGCTGCACATGAACATCGTGCAGCTGCCCGGGATGGGCGGGGTGTTCCGGATCGCGCCGCCGCTGACGGCGTCCGAAGAAGAGATCTCGCTGGGCCTGTCCATTTTGGACCAGGCGATCGGTGACGCCGTGAAGATGGCATGAGAACGGCCTCCTTGCCCGCCCGGGGAGCAGGCAAGGAGGCCGCTTGCGACAGCGTCAGAAGCCCGCTGTCACCTTCGTGAAGTCCCAGTCGTTCTGGGCGATGCCGCTGCACGCCGACTGGACGCCGCCGCCGGGGCAGCCTCGGTCGCGGTTGACCGACCAGAACGCCAGGCGGGCGATCTTGTTCGACTTGGCCCAGTTGGTGATCTGGGTCCACGTCGACAGGTCGGTCAGCTCCTGCTGGTCGGACAGGCCGTTCATGCCCGAGATGCCGAGGTGGGCGTACGCCGTGGCGTCGGACCACCCGAACGTCGACTTCAGCTTGTCACGCAGGCCGTTCGCCGCGCTCACCGTGCTGTTGTACATGTTCGCGCCGCCGCCGAAGTCGAACGGCATGATCGTGAACACGTCCACGTTCGCACCCAGCGCCTTCGACTGGTCGATGAGCCGGTTGCCGTAGTAGTTCGGGCCGGTCGTCGACGTGCCGAAGGTCAGGATCGTCTGGATACCCGGGTTGTTCTGCTTGACGATCTTCAGCGCGTTCAGGATGCGGTCCTGCACGGCCTCGTTCTCGAACTCGTCGGAGTTCTCGATGTCGATGTCGATCGCCTTCAGCCCGTAGGCGTTGATGACCTGCTGGTACGCGCCGGCCAGCGCCTCCGGGGTCGAGCAGTTCGGGCCCAGCTTGTTGCCGCTCCAGCCGCCGAACGACGGGACGACCTGGCCGCCCGCCGCCTTGATCTGCGAGATCGCGGTGGCGTCGGCGCTGCCCGACAGCGGACGGCTGCTGTCCCACGCCGGGTTGCAGCCACCGGAGGCGTTGATGAACGCCATGGTGAACCACTTGATCCCGGTCGCGTTCATCACCGTCTGCGGGTTCGGCGGGCTGCCCCAGCCCATGTACAGGTACGGCGCGCCACGGCCACCCGGCGGGGGCGGCGTGGTCGTCGTCGGCGGGGTCGTCGTCGTAGGAGGCGTCGTGGACGTGGGGGGTGTGCCCCCGGCGGAGCACGCACCCCCGTTCAGCTTGCAGTTCGACGGCGCGGCGTACGAACCGGAGTACGCCACGTTGAACCCGAAGCTGGCGCTACCGCCGTTGGCGACGTTGCCGTTCCACGTGTTCTTGACCGTGACGTGCTGGCCGGACGCCGTGTAGCTGCCGTCCCACAGCGACGAGATCTTCGCGCCGCTGGGCAGGTCGAACTCGACCGTCCAGCTCGGCAACGTCGAGCCCGAGCCGTTGGCGATCGTGTACTTGCCCTCGTACCCGGTGCCCCAGTCGGAGCCCTTCGAGAAGGTCGCGGACACGCCGCCCGCCGCGTTCGCCGGGGCGATCACGACCATCGCGCCGATCGTGGCGGCCGCGGCCGCCAGCCCGAGTGCGGGCAACCACCGGCGCCTCATGACAGGCCGTTCTTCATCGCGGTGATGAGCTCACCGTTGGTGGTGTCGCCGGTCAGCTCCCAGAAGAAGGCTCCGCCGAGACCCTGCTGCTTGGCGTAGGACATCTTGCCGTTGATCGTCGACGGCGTGTCGTAGCTCCACCAGTTGCTGCCGCACTTGGCGTACGCGGTGCCGGCGATGGTGCCGGTCGACGGGCAGGTGTTCTTGAGGACCTTGTAGTCCTCAATGCCGGCCTCATACGTACCCGGGGCGGCGCCGGTCGCGGTGCCACCCGGCGCGTCCTGCGTGACGCCGGTCCAGCCGCGGCCGTAGAAGCCGATGCCCAGCAGCAGCTTGCTCGACGGAACGCCCTTGCTCTTGAGCTTCTGGATCGCCGCGTCGGAGTAGAAGCCCGGCGTCGGGATGCCGTTGTAGCTGGTGAGCGGCGAGTGCGGAGCCGTCGGGCCCTGCGCGGCCCAGGCGCCGAAGTAGTCGTACGTCATCACGTTGTACCAGTCGATGTACTGCGCCGCGCCGCCGTAGTCGGCGACGTCGAGCTTGCCGCCGTTGCTGCCGTCGGCGGAGATCGCCGCGGTGATCAGGAACGACGAGCCGAACTTCGCCCGCAGCGCGCCCATCAGGTTCTTGTAGGCCGCGGCACCGCTGGTGTCACAGGAAAGGCCGCACGCGTTGGGGTACTCCCAGTCGATGTCGATGCCGTCCCAGATGTCGGCCCAGCGCGGGTCCTTCAGCAGGTTGTAGCAGGACTGCGCGAACGCGGCCGCGTTCTGCGACGCCTGGCCGAAGCCGCCCGAGTAGGTCCAGCCGCCGAACGACCAGATCACCTTCAGGCCCGGGTGCAGCTTCTTCAGCTTGCGCAGCTGGTTGAAGTTGCCGGCGACGGGCTGGTCCCAGGTGTCGGCGACGCCGTCGACGCTGCCCGCGGCGTCGTAGGTCTTCTGGTAGTCGGCGTACGGGTCGTCGTTCGCCGTGCACTGCCCGTTCTTGACGTTGCCGAACGCGTAGTTGATGTGCGTCAGCTTGCTCGCCGAGCCGGACGTCTCGATGTTCTTGACGTGGTAGTTGCGCCCGTAGACGCCCCACTGCACGAAGTAGCCGACGTTCTTCAGGCCGCCCGGCGGGGGCGGCGTCGTGGTGGTCGGGGTGGTGGGCGTGGTCGGCGTCGTCGGGGTGGTGGTCGGCTGCGTCGGCGTGGTGGTGGGGGTGCCGCCGCCGGCGTCGCACGAACCGCCGTTCAGCTTGCAGTTCGCCGGGGCCGAGTAGGTGCCGGAGTAGCTGACGTTGAAGCCGAAGCTGACGCTCGAGCCGTTGCCGACGTTGCCGTTCCAGGTGTTCTTGACCGTGACGTGCTGGCCGGACGCCGTGTAGCTGCCGTCCCACAGCGAGGCGATCTTCGCGCCGCTCGGCAGGTCGAATTCGACGGTCCAGCTCGGCAGCGTCGCGCCGGAGCCGTTGTTGATCGTGTACTTGCCCTCGTACCCGGTGCCCCAGTCGGAGCCCTTGCTGAAGGCGGCGCCGACGCCACCGGCGGCGCTCGCCGGCACGGTGACGATCCCGACCGCGAGCGCGCCGACCGCGGTGAAAAGACCGAGGAGGTGCCATCTCTTTCTGGACATCGCTCTCCCTTGAGCCAGGTGCAGGACGGCGGACACCAACACCACCGGCGGGGACCAGGGCGGTGTTTTGCGCCGTTTGCGCAAACGTTACGTGGTCCAGACCAATTACGGAAGGGGCACCACGGAGCGTGGCGGGCAGTCCGGACCACTGCTCGGTGAGGGCGTCTTACTGGTCCAGACCGGTTACGCAAAGCAGCCAAGCCCGCGATCCGAGTCCGGACGCGCCCTTGGACCAACCGAGTGAAACCGGCAAATCACGAGACACATTGCTTGACGAGCGTACGGCGAAGAGTCCACAGTCCGAACGGCGACTGGGAGCGCTCCCAAGCCGGTTGGCCACCCTCATCGAAGAGGAGATCATCTTGCGCGCAACGAATTCCCGTTTCCGGCGAACCATGGCGGTCATGACGGCCATGGCTGTGACGGCCGCGCCTGCGGTGACCGGTACGGCGGCGGCCGCGACAGAGGCCGACGCCGGATGCCGGGTCGACTACACGATCGGTTCCCAGTGGCAAGGCGGGTTCGGCGCCGCCGTGGCGGTGACGAACCTCGGCAGCCCGGTGAACGGCTGGCAGGTGGCGTGGACGTTCTCCGGCGACGAGCGGATCACCCAGCTGTGGAACGGTACCCACACGCAGTCGGGCGCCCAGGTGTCGGTGACCAACGCATCGTGGAACGGCGCCGTCGCCACGGGCGGGACGGTTTCCTTCGGTTTCAACGCCACGTCGGGCAGCAGCGCAATCACCCCGTCGGCGTTCACGCTGAACGGCGTCGCGTGCAACGGCTCGACACCGACCCCGCCTGCGGAGGGCAATCCGGCGGTGAACAACAACTTCCCGGTCACCCGCGAGGCGGCGTACGGCGACAACCGGTACACCGTGTTCCGGCCGTCGAACCCGCAGGCGGTGGGTGCGCCGATGCCGGTGCTGGCGTTCGGCAACGGCGCCTGCGCGCACACCGACAACAGCGAGGTCACCCGTGCGTTGACGTTCATCGCGTCGAAGGGCTTCGTCGTGGTGGACACCGGATCGGCGAACGGCTCGGCCAACGGCGTGCCGAGCGGCTCCCCCATCCCGTCCCTGTTGACGGGGGCGATCACGTGGGCGGAGCGGGAGCAGAACCGGTCCGGGGCACCGCTGACGCAGCGGCTCGACCTGACGAAGGTGGCCACCGCGGGCCACTCGTGCGGCGGCCTCGAGGCCTTGGTCGCCGCGCAGGACAGCCGGGTCTCCGCCGCCGTCTCGCTCGACAGCGGCTTCTTCGCCGACGGCTCCTTCGGCTACTCCCGAGCCGAGCTGGGCCGCCTCCACTCACCGACCTTGTTCATGGCCGGCGGTCCGTCCGACATCGCCTACGACAACACCCGGGCCAACTACGACTTGGTCACCGTTCCCGCGGTGCTGGCGGTGCACTCCCAGGCCGGGCACACCGGCTTCATCACCGGCAACCAGATGTCGGATGGCATGACGACGGTCGTCCAGTTCCTCGACATGGTCCTCAACGGCAACGCGACGGCTCGCGCTTACATCCTGGACCCGTCCGGACTCGCGTCCAGGTACCCGTGGACGGTGTCCAAGAAGAACTTCTGAGGGCGCGTCCAGACGGCAGCCACCTTCCCCGGTGGCAGGTCCTGAGGCGTTTCGGTGGATCGATCACCGGGTAGCACTGAGTCAGGAAAGTTCTCACTGGGGAGTGATGCTCATGACGCAGAAGAGACGACTGTCCAAGGGGAGCGCCGTCGGCACCGCGGTGATCTTCGTGGGGGCGATCATCGCGGTGCTGATCAAGTTCCCGTTGAACGAGCCGTTCGTGTGGGTCTGGCTGGGGGTCGCGGCGCTGGTCGTGCCGTTCGTCCTCTGGGTGGCATTTTCCAAGCGCGGCGCGAAGATTCCGGTCAAGGAAGGCCCGCCACCGGGTCCCTGAGCGGTCGCGTCCTCTGTAGACACCGCAGACAGAGCAGGGCCTCGTCTCCCACCGGAAACGAGGCCCTGCTCGGTACTGCTGTCTCAACCAGACGTGCGCCCGAAGGGATTCGAACCCCTGACCTTCTGATCCGTAGTCAGATGCTCTATCCAGCTGAGCTACGGGCGCGTGTTCAGTTGTAACCTAGCACCCGGTGAACCGAGTACCAGCGGAGGCTCCGGGATTTGAACCCGGGAGGGGGGGTTACCCCCAACCGCATTAGCAGTGCGGCGCCATAGACCAGACTAGGCGAAGCCTCCTGGGCCCAACGACCACTGCTCAGATAGGTTACACACCCCTCGATCACCCCCGAACGGGACCCCCCTTATGCCCGCTGCAGCAGCCTGAGCAGGCGCGGAGAGCGGCCGCCGAGGCCTTCCGCCTCGAACGTCGCGATGCCCACCCGGGGCAGCTCGCGCACCCCCGGGTACACCAGGTAGCGGGGCACCCAGCGCGGCTGGAACTTCGCGTTGAAGCGGTACAGCGTCTCGATCTGGATCCAGCGCGAGAAGAAGTGCAGGACCTTCGCCGACATGCGGGCGACCGGCCCCGCGCCGATGCGCTGCCCCTGCTCCATCAGCGCGCGGAACGCCGCGAAGTTCAGCGAGACCTGGGTGACGCCGTGGCGGCCCGCCGACAGCAGGAGCTCCGAGATCATCAGCTCGTTGACGCCGTTGTCCGCCGTTCTGTCCCGGCGCATGACGTCCAGCGAGAGGCCCGTTTCGCCCCACGGCACGAACTGGAGCACGCCTCGGACGCGGCCGCCCTGCTCGGCCGTCACCAGCACCGACCCGGGGTCGCCCATGCGGCCCAGTGCCATCGAGAAGCCGCGCTCGGTGTCCGTGCCGCGCCAGTTGGCCGCCAGGACCTCCAGCTCGGCCAGCTCCCCCGGCCGCAGGTCCTCGGCCCGGCGCACCAGCACCTTGTAGCCCGCTCGCTTCGTGCGGGCCGCCGCCTGGCGGACGCCGCGCATGGTGCGGCCCTCCAGGGTGAACGCGGCCGCGTCGACGACAGCTTCGTCGCCGATCTCCAGGACCTCCAGGCCGAACCGGGCCCAGACCGTCGCGCCGAGCTCCGAGACGCCCATCGCCGCCGGGACCCAGCCGCCGCGGCGGCAGACCTCCAGGTACTCCTCGATCGCGCCCGGCCAGGCCTCGTGGTCGCCCAGCGGGTCGGCCGAGCAGAGCGCGACGCCGGCGATCACGCGGTAGGTCACCGCGGCCTTGCCCGTCTTCGAGAACACCGCGAACTTGTCCCGCCGCAGCGCGAAGTAGCCGAGCGAGTCGCGCTCGCCGTGCTCGTCCAGGAGCCGGCGCAGCCGCTCGACCTCCTCGTCGGTCAGCCGCGGCGCGGGCTCGGCCGAGCGCAGCAGGAAGTACGCCGATACCAGGACCGCGGCGAGGCCGAACAGCAGGCCGACGGCCGCGACCAGGTCCTCCAGCCACATCTGGTGGAACACCGCGGGCCCGCTGACCCCAACCAATGCGAGCGCGGACTCCGCGAGCCGGTCGCCGAAGCCCATCGGCTCCACGGCCGCCCGCGGGGCTACGGACAGCAGGATGACGTTGATCACGAACCCGGCCAGCGCCAGCTGAACGAACACGCGCACCGCCCGCCAGCGCCCGACCACCGGGTCCGGCTTCGCCACGAAGTAGCGCCGGTTGGCGATCAGGCCCACCAGCAGCAGCACCGACACCAGGCCGGCGCCGAAGACGTGCTTCAGCCCGAGGTGCGACATCGTGAGCAGCACCGTCGCGCCGACGGCCAGCTGCCAGGCCCGGCGCTTGCGCCGCCGGAGCCCCGCGGCCAGCAGCACCAGCAGCACGCCCATGACCAGCGCCACCGTCGCCGCCGCGACCGTGGCCTCCTGCGGCAGCTCGAGCCACTCGGCCAGGTGCCCGCGCAGGCTGCGCCGCCCGGCCGGGATCAGGATCGAGCCCAGGGTCAGCAGCCCGGCCAGCCGGGTCACCCAGGTGATCACCCCCACGGTGGTGGTCCCCGCCACCTTCCAGGTGATCTGCGCGCGTGTCCCCGTCACCACCCGTACAACCCGACGTGGCTGATCATGCTTCCCCCCATCTACCCCCCGGCCAGCTCCACGAACGGCGCCAGTGCCGCCGGGTTGGCCAGCGCGTCGCGGCTGACAGCCCGGTCGGGAGCCACTCCGGCGAGGATCTTCTTCACCGGTACCTCACACTTTTTACCGTTCAAGGTACGAGGTATCTCGGAAACCACGACGAACCGATCGGGTACATGGCGTGGTGACAGTGCGCTACGGAGCTCCTTGCGCAGCCGCGGTTCGACGTCTTCGAGCGCGACGCCGCCGGCCAGCACCACGAAACAGATCAGCTGCCCGTCCTCGTTCCCGGCCGCCGAGGTGTCCACGACCAGGGAATCCGCGATCTCGTCGTAGCCCTCGACGACCCGGTAGAACTCGGCCGTGCCCATCCGGACGCCGCCGCGGTTGAGCGTCGAGTCGCTGCGGCCGTAGATCACCGCGGAGCCGCGGTTCGTGATCCGGATCCAGTCCCCGTGCCGCCAGAGGCCCGGGTACATCTCGAAGTAGGCCTCCCGCAGGCGCGAGCCGTCGGGGTCGTTCCAGAAGAACACCGGCATCGACGGCATCGGCTTGGTGATGACGAGCTCGCCGACCTCCTCGACGACGGCCTTGCCCGCCTCGTCGAAGGCGTTGACCGCGGCACCCAGCGCCGGGCAGGACAGCTCGCCCAGCCAGACCGGCACGTCGGGCGCCGACGCGACGAACGCCGCGCACAGGTCGGTGCCGCCGGACACGGAACAGATCTGGACGTGCGAACCGACCTCGTTCACGATCCACCGGAAACCTTCGACGCTCAGCGGTGCGCCGGTGGAGCCGAGCGCGCGCAGCCCGGTCAGGTCGTAGCGCTCGGCGGGTTTGATGCCGGCCTTGAGGCAGCTCTGGATGAACGGCGCCGACGTGCCGAAGTAGGTGACGCGGTGCTGCTCGGCCAGGTGCCAGAGCGCGTTCAGGTCCGGGAAGCCCGGGCTGCCGTCGTAGAGCACGATCGTGGTGCCGACCAGCAGGCCGGAGATGAGGAAGTTCCACATCATCCAGCCGGTGGTGCTGAACCAGAAGAACCGGTCGCCGGGCCCGAGGTCGGTCTGCAGCGCGAGGGCCTTGAGGTGTTCGAGCGTGATGCCGCCGTGGCCGTGCACGATGCCCTTCGGCAGGCCGGTGGTGCCCGACGAGTAGAGCACCCACAGCGGGTGCGCGAACTCGACCGGTTCGAACAGCAGCGGCGCGCCCGCGTGCTTCGAAAGCAGCCCGTCCCAGTCGAGGGCGCCGTCCATCCGGCCTTCGCCGACGTACTCGACGAGCACGGTCGCGGCCAGCGACGGCAGCTGCGCCTGGAGGTCGGCGATCGTCGTGCGGATGTCGAACTGGCGGCCGTTGTACGCGTAGGCATTGACCGCGAAGAGCACCTTCGGCTCGATCTGCACGAAGCGGTCCGCGACCGCGCGGACGCCGAAGTCCGGCGAGCAGGACGACCAGATGGCCCCGATGCTCGCCGCGGCGAGGAACGCGACCAGCGTCTGAGGGCAGTTCGGCGCGACCGCGACGACCCGGTCGCCCTTGCCGACGCCCAGTTCGAGGAACGCGGCCCGGGCGGCGGCGACCTGCGCACGAAGCTCGCCGTACGTCAGGTGGCTCGCGAAGCCGTCTTCGCGGTGGAAGATGACCGCCGTCTCGTCGTCCCCCTTCGCGGCGCCCGCGACGCCGGGGGTGAGGGCGTGTTCGGCGTAGTTGAGCGTGCCGCCCTCGAACCAGACGGCGTTCGGCATCGCGCCGGACAGCACCTCGCCGGGCTGGTCGTGCCAGCGGACGCCGAGGAAGTCCGCGACCGCCGCCCAGAAGTCCGGGCCGCGCTCGACCGAGAACTCGTGCAGCGCGCGGTAGTCGTCCACCTCGACGCCGCGCTCGGCGCGCAGCCACCGGCGGAAGGCTTCGATCTTGGTGTCGGCAACGTGGCCCGGCTCGGGGCGCCAGAGCACTTCGGGGGCGTCGGCGGTGTGCGTCACGCCCCGAGCCTAATCCCTCGGATCAGGAAGTCACCGTGGTCGAAACCGATACGGAACCGGGGCGAAGAGTGTGCGCCGCCCACACTCACCGCAGGTGCGCGTCGAACCAGTTGAGCGTGCGCTGCCAGGCCTCCGCGGCCGCGCCCGGGTCGGCGTCGAAGCGGTGGTTCGCGCCCGGGTAGTGGACGACGTTCGTGGCGACGTTCGCCGACGCGGCGGCGTCGCGCAGGCGCTCGACGTCGGCGCCGCCCGCCTCGTCGCCGGCGTCGCCGTACATGCCGAGCCACGGGCTGGTGAGCTTCCCGGCGATCTCGACCAGCGCGGGCAGTTCGGCGGCCTGCTGCCCGCCGACGCTGACCGCGGCACCGAGCCTGCGGTGCGACGCGACGACGAGGGCCGCGGTGCCGCCGAGGTCGAAGCCCATCACGCCGAGCAGGTCGGCCTGGACACCCCGCTCGACCAGCCAGGCGAGGGTGCGGTCGGTCGCTTCCAGGAGGTCCTGCTGGGTGAGTTCCTCGTTCTCCAGGTGCGGGGTGACGGTCAGCCAGCCCTCCGTGGCGAGGCTGGCGAGCAGCAGTTTCACGCCCTCGGTGACGCCGTCGGCCTCGTGGAGCACCACCAAGCCGCCGCGTAGCGCGCCTTCGGGTTCCGAAAAGGTCAGGCGCAGGGTGGCGCCGTCGGTGCGCTGGTAATCCACGGTGGAGGTCGACGTCATTGGTTCACTCAATCACTTCCGGGTGAACGGGAGGAAGCCCGGCCCGGGCACAGTCCGCCAGAAGGGAGTCGCGGGGCGGCCGACGGAAAAGATACGGTGAGCGGGTCGTCCCGTCGATCTCCAGGAGCGCCGAAGATGCCGTCCGTGTCCCCGCGTGCCGATCTCGAATCGTTGCCGAAATACGTCCCCGGCCGGACAATCGAAGGCGCGATCAAGCTGGCGAGCAACGAGGTGCCCGGCGGTGCGCTGCCGAGCGTCGCGCAGGCGATCGCCGAGGCCGCGGCCGGGGTCAACCGCTACCCGGACACCGGCTCGCAGGCGCTGCGCGAGCGGCTGGCGCGCGAGCTGGACGTGCCGGTGGAGCGCGTCGCGATCGGCTGCGGCTCGGTGTCGCTGTGCCAGCAGACGATCCAGGCGGTCTGCGCGCCCGGCGACGAGGTCATCTTCGGCTGGCGCTCCTTCGAGGCGTACCCGATCGTCACGCAGGTCGCGAACGCCGTCTCGGTGAAGGTGCCGATCACCGAGGGCCAAGAGCTCGACCTCGACGCGATGCTCGCGGCGATCACCGACCGGACGCGCGTGGTCTTCGTCTGCAACCCGAACAACCCGACCGGGACGGCGGTGCGCCGCGCCGAGCTGGAGCGGTTCCTGGCCGCCGTGCCCGAGCACGTGCTGGTCGTGCTCGACGAGGCGTACAAGGAGTTCGTCACCGACCCAGACGTGCCCGACGGCGTCGAGTACACGCGCAGCCGGTCGAACGTCATGGTGCTCCGGACGTTCTCGAAGGCGTACGGCCTCGCGGGCCTTCGCGTCGGGTACGCGGTGGCGCCCGAGCCGATCGCCGACGCGCTTCGCCAGGTGTACGTGGCCTTCTCGGTGAACATGCTGGCCCAGGTGGCGGCGCTGGCCTCGCTCGACGCGGCCGACGAGCTCCTGGCTCGCTGCCAGGACATCGTCGTCGAGCGCGAGCGCGTGCGGGAGGCGCTGCTGGCGGCGGGGTACCGGGTGCCGGAGACGCAGGCGAACTTCGTCTGGCTGCCGCTCGGTGACCAGGCCGTCCCGTTCGCCGAGCACGCGCTGGACCGCAAGCTGGTGGTGCGGCCGTTCGCCGGCGAAGGCGTCCGCGTGACCATCGGGACCCCCGAGGAGAACGACCTGTTCCTGGCCGCGGCCCGCGAATTCAGCTCGCGAACTGCTTGACCACCAGCTCGATGACGGCGGCGACGCCGATCACCACGATCACGCCGCGCAGCACCGCCGGCGGCAGCTTCCGGCCGATCTTCGCGCCGAGGAAGCCGCCGGCGAGCGAGCCGACGGCCAGCCACAGCACCACGGCCCAGCTGATCGGCGCGACGAACGCGTAGATGATCCCGGCGACGAGGTTGACGACGGCGGCCAGGACGTTCTTGACGCCGTTGAGCTTCTGCAGCGGCTCGGACAGCAGCATCCCCATCACGGCCATCAGCATCACGCCCTGCGCGGCGGTGAAGTACCCGCCGTAGATGCCGATGAGGAAGATGAAGAACATCAGCAGCGGCCCGGGTTTGTGCTCGGTCCCGTTCTGTTCGCGCCGCTCGGCGACCCACTTCGACACCTTCGGCTGGATGATCACGAGGACCACGGCCAGGCCGACGAGCACCGGGACGACGGCCTCGAAGGCGTCCTTCGGCAGCGAGAGCAGCAGGATCGTGCCGCCGATGGCCCCGAGGAAGGACGCGACGGCGAACTTGGCGGTCTGCCGCCAGTAGCCCTTGAGCTCGTGCCGGTAACCCCACGCGCCGCTGAGCGTGCCGGGCGCGAGGCCGATGGCGTTCGAGGTGGTGGCGGTCACGGGCGGATAGCCGAGCGCGACGAGCACGGGGAACGTGACCAGCGTCCCCGACCCCACGACGGCGTTGATGGTCCCCGCCCAGATCCCGGCGACCACGACGATCAGCGCGTGCCACCACGTCATGAAGCATTCACGTGCGGAGCCTAAGCACCGTGGGCCGCTCCCGCGACGCAGATGTGTCAGGCCAGACACTCACGACGGTGCAGCGCTCCGGCCGCCCGCCGCGTAAGAAGCCGTACCTGACATGAAGGAGGCCCGATGCGGGCAGCCGACGAGGATCGGTTTCGCGAGTTCGCCAGGGACAACGCCGTGCCGCTGCGCCGCTACGGCTACCTGCTGTGCGGCGACTGGCACCTGGCCGAAGACCTCGTCCAGACCACGCTGCACAAGCTGTACGGCGCGTGGCCGCGGGTCCGCGGCACCGACCGGCCGGTGAGCTACGCGCGGCAGACGCTGACCCGCTGCTGGCTCGACGAACGACGGCGGCCGTGGCGGCGGTCCGAACGGAACACCGACGCGGTGCCCGAGGTCGAGGACGCGGCGGCGGATCCGGCCGTGCGCCAGCAGCACGCCGGCCTGCGTGCCGAACTGGCCACGGCGCTGGCGGCGCTCGCGCCCCGGCAGCGGGCGGTGCTGGTGCTGCGGTACTTCTGCGACCTGACGGTCGCCGAAGTGGCCCGGGAGCTGCGGTGTTCGGAGAGCACGGTCCGGAGTCAGGCCACCCGGGCGTTGCGGACGCTCCGCGGCGCCTTCCCGGATTCACTGGCAGGAAGCGAGCTGTGATGGACGAGCAGATGCTGGCCCGCGAGTTCACCGCGGCCGTGCGCACCGAACCGCCACTGGGCTTCGACCCCGACGAAGTCGTCACCCGGGTCGCCCGCCGACGGCACCGCCGTCGCGCCATTCTGCTGGCCTGCGCCGGTGTGGTGGTGGCCGCCGCGGTGGCCGCCGTCGCCATCCCGCGGGCCGACGTCCCGGCGCAACCGGCGTCGCCCGGGGGTGCGCCCCGGATCGTGCCGTCCGCCGGGGAACGGTGGTGGCCGCCGGGCACCGGCGAGATCGCCCAGCCGTCCGACGCGCGGATCAGCGCCCGGGCCCCCCGGATCGCGGAGCACCTCGAAGAGGTCCTGCGGAAGATGCGCCCGCCCGCCGAACCGATCCGGCGCGATTCCGTCACTTCCGCCCACTTCGGCGGCATCATGCCGACCAGCCAGCGCGGGGTGGCCATCACCGAACACGGCGGGCCGGAAGCCACCGGCTACTCCCTCACGGTCGAGGTGTTCGTGCCGACCAACCCGGTGGCGCGGTTCCAGCCGCGGCAGCTGTGCGCGGAGATGAAGGTCCAGATCAGCCCGTCGACGACCTGCCGCTACGCCGACGTCGGCACGAGCGGGATCCTGATGACGTCGGAAGCGGACACCCCCGACCGGGAGGGCACGATGCAGCACGGCATCACGGTGACCGACTTCCGGGCGGACGGCAGCTACGTCGTGGTCAGCTTGGGGGGCACGGTCGGGGTCCGTGGTCCGCTGCCGCTGACCGCCGAGGAGCTCGCGACCTTGGCGAGGGATCCGGGGCTGACCTTGTAGCGCCGGGCCGTCACCGCGCTCCAGGTGCATCCGGTTCTTCATGGTCTTACGCGCCGGCACCGGGTTGAGCCGGATCAGCGGCCCCTCGCCGGCCGGGTCGACGATCGGGACCGGCCAGTCATGTCGCTCCTTCCGGGACGTACGCAGGGACGACTTCGGACACCACGTGCCAGCCGAGTGCGGTGTACAACCCGCGCCCGGCTTCGGACGCCAGCAGCACGCTCGACGACGCGGAAGCCGCCTCGCCCAGCCGGTGCATCACCACCCGGCCCAGGCCGCGGCGGCGGTGCTCCGGCTCCGTTTCGATCTTGTCGAACACCGCGACGCCGGACGCCACCGCGACCTGGCCGTGGGCGGCCGGGTCGCCGCCGGACGACACCAGGACCTTCCACACCGGCCCTTCGCCGGTCACCGTCACCGCGTACCCCGGCGGAAGCCCCACCGCCGGCATCGGGCCGTCGCAGGCCATCAAGTACTCCGTCGCCCCCGCTGTCCACGCCGGTGTCAGGGACGCCAAGACCGACGACCGCGCGCCGCACGTCTTCAGCCACGTGCCCGGCGCCGCCACCGTCCGGGCCCGCGCGGCCACCGCCGCCGGCGAGTGCAGCAGGTAGCGCACGCGGTGGCCGGGCAGGCCGACGTCGACGCGGTAGCCGTCGGGCTCGGTGACCGGTGCCGGCGTGGCCCGCGACACCGCCCAGCCGCGGACCCAGGACCCCAGAATCTCCATGCCGGTGATCATGGCAGCCACCCCCGACAGTTCCGCGAGCTGAGAGGATGAGCCCGTGGACACCGAGCAGGTCTGGAGCGCGACCGTCGACCGGCTGCGGGCGCGGATCGACTCCGGCGACCTGGCGCCCGGCTCCCGGCTGCCCGCCGAACGCGTTCTCTGCGAAGAGCTCGGGATCAGCCGCGGGTCGCTGCGGCAGGCGCTGCGCGTGCTCGACTCCATCGGGTACGTCCAGATCCGGGCCGGCTCCGGCACCTACGTCCGCGAGCAGCAGGAACAGCCGCTGCGGACCTGGTTCACCGAGCACGACCAGCTCGTGGAAAAGCTCTTCGACCTGCGGGCGACCGTCGAACCCACGCTCGCCGAACGGCTGGCCCGGCACGCGACCGCGAAAACCGTGAGCCGGCTCGAGGACAACGTCGCCGAGATGGCGAAGGCCGCCGAGGACGGCGACATGCTGCACGTCATCGCCGCCGACGCCGAGTTCCACCGGGTGATCGCGCAGAACGCCGGCAATGACGACGTCGCCGGGCTGCTGCGGTCCGTGCTCGCCCTGGTCGGCGAGGAGCGGCGGGCGGCGCTGCGGCTGCCCGGACAGATCCGCAAGGCCGTCGCCGACCACCGGGCCATCCTCGACGCCATCCGCCGGTCCGATCCCGCCGCCGCACGGGAGCTGACCCTCAAGCACCTGGTCGACGCCAAGACCTACGCGCACGACTACGCCGCCCACCCCGAACCGCGCTAGAATTTTCACAACGTTGTGAAACTTCTGGGGGTCGTGATGGAGAAGGTCCACTTCACCGAAGAAAAGGCCACCAACCTGGCCACCCTGTACGGCCGCGCGCTCGACTACCGCAGCGCCCACCCGATCCTCGGCGACAAGGCGGCCGACGACGCCGTCCGCCGGATCGACTACGACTTCACCAAGATCGGCATCTCCCCCGACCGCGCGATCTCGGTCGTCCTGCGCGCGAAGCCGATCGACGACTGGGCCGCCGAGTACCTGCGCGCCCACCCGGACGCGATCGTGCTGCACCTCGGCTGCGGCCTGGACACGCGGTTCCAGCGCCTCGCGCCGCCGGAGACCGTCCACTGGTACGACGTCGACTACCCCGAGGTCGTCGAGCTGCGCGAGAAGCTCTACGACCAGGCGCCGAACCAGACGCACATCGCCTCGTCGGTGACCGACTTCGGGTGGCTCGACCAGGTGCCCTCGGACCGGACGGCGCTGATCGTCGCCGAAGGCCTCACGATGTACCTGAAACCGGAGGCCGGTACCGAACTGTTCCGCCGGCTGGCCGCGCAGTTCCCGTCCGGCCAGGTGATCTGCGACCTGTTCAACCGGACCGCCATCAGGATCCAGAAGCTCAACGCCCCGGTGCGCAAGGCGGGCGCGACGCTGTACTGGGGCGTCGACGACCCGCGCGAGCTCGAAAGCTGCGGCCTCACGCTCGAGTCCTCATTGGACGCCGCACATTGGGCGACCCCGGACGACCTGGCCAAGATGGGCCCGATCACCCGGTTCCAGCTGCGGATGCTGAAGGTATTCCGGCCCCTGGCCCGGACAGCGCACATCGTGCGGTACCGCTTCTAGCGGGACTCCAGCACCCGCGCCACGAACTTGTGCAGCTTCTCCTCCAGCCGCGCGATGCGCTGCTCCAGCGTGAGCGTCTCGTACGGCTGGGGCACGTCGGACTTCAGCTCGCCGCGGAGGTACTGGCTGCACCCCAGGTTCCCGCACGCGTACATGCCCAGCGTGTTGCCCTCGCGGCCGGACTTCCCGGCGCGCTTGGCCGAGAACAGCGTGATGTCCGCGAGCCCGTGGGTCGTCGTGCAGAAGCCGCAGATGTTGCTGCGCAGGCGTGACTTCGGGGGCGCGGCCGCGCGCAGGGCGAGCCCGATCACCTCACCGCCGTAGGGCAGCACGAGGTAGGCGCGCCCGGGCGCCTTCGGGTCGCGCCAGCCGAGGAACTCCCGCCGGTCCCACGGGATTTCCGAAGGCGGGGCGGGCAGCGTGACGCCCTTGGCTTCGCCGCGCGTGCAGTTGACGAACGAGGCCCGGATCTCGTCCTGGCCGAGTGACTCCATGATCCGCACGGTAACCAGCCGCCACCCGCGGTGGCCACGCATTTTCGGCCGTACGATCAACGCCGTGCGCAAGATCGCCGTGAAGAACGTCCGCGTGGTGTTGCGCACCAGCCTGGGCTTCGCCGGGCTCGGCATCGGCTCGAGCGTCGCCGGCTCCGGCGTGGTCGCCCTGCTGCTGGTGCTGCAGGGGCTGCCGAACGACGTCGGCGACCGCGGCTGGGTGCTCGGCCTGACCGCGGCCGGGATCGTCGCCGCCGCCCTGCTCGCCGGGACGCTGTGGACGGCGTGGCTGCAGCGCCGCACCGCGATCTGGTTCGTGCTCGGCCGCCCGCCGTCGGAGAGCGAGGCGCGCCGCGCGCTGCGGCTGCCGGTGGACATGGCCGTGGTCAGCGGCACGCTCTGGCTGATCGGCACGATCATCCTCACCGTGCTCGCCGGGACGCTCGGCTCGGCCGACGACGCCGGCGGCATGGCCACCGTCATCGGGCTCGGCGGGCTCACCACGGTCGGCCTCACCTACCTCGCGGCCGAGTGGGTGGCGCGGCCGGTGATGACCATCGCCCTGGACGTCCTGCCGCCGCGCGGTTCGCTGCCGGTCACCGTGCTGACCCGGCTGGTCGTCACCTGGGCGCTGGCCAGCGGCGTCCCGTTCGTGGGCGTGCTGCTCGTCGCCACGCCGCCGGAGCTGGGCTCGGGCGACCACAAGGCCAGCCTGATCATGCTGTCGGTGATCGGCCTCGCCGTCGGCGCGATCGGCACGGCCCTGCTGGCCCGGGCCGTCGCGGCGCCGCTACACCGGCTGCGCGTGGCCCTCGACGAGATCGCGCGCGGCAACAACGACGTCACGGTCGACGTCGACGACGCCAGCGAGATCGGCCGGCTCCAGACGTCGGTGAACCAGCTCGCCTCCGGCCTGCGCGAGCAGGCGCGGATGCGGGACCTGTTCGGGCGGCACGTCGGCGCCGACGTCGCCCGGCACGCCCTGGAGTACGGCGCTTCGCTGTCGGGCGACGTCCGCGAGGTCACGGCGTTGTTCGTCGACGTCGTCGACTCGACCGCGCTCGCCTACCGCACCCCGCCGGAGGAGCTGGTCGGGAAGCTGAACCGGCTGTTCGCCGCGGTCGTCTCCGCGGTCAACGCGCGCGGCGGGCTGGTCAACAAGTTCCAGGGTGACGCCGCGTTGTGCATCTTCGGCGCGCCGACACGGCTCGCGGACGGCCCGACCGCCGCGCTGGCCGCGGCGCGGGCGATCCGGGACGCGGTGCGCGAGGCCGGCGAGCTCGACCTCGGCATCGGCGTCTCCAGCGGCCCGGTGTTCGCGGGGCAGCTCGGTTCCAGCAGCCGGCTCGAGTACACGGTGATCGGCGACGCGGTCAACGAGGCCGCGCGGCTCACCGAGCTCGCCAAGGCCGTCCCGTCGCGGGTCCTCGCGAGCGACGCTGTCGTCTCCGCGGCACTACCGGGCGAAGCCGCGCACTGGGCGAAGCACGGCGAGCTCGAGCTGCGCGGCCGCCAGGAACCGACGCCGACCTGGACGACGGCCGCTCAGGAGAGCTGACCCAGGTCCGGCCAGCGCAGCACCGTCGAACCCCAGGTCAGGCCGGCCCCGAACGCGCTGAGCAGGACGCGGTGGCCGGGGACGAGGGTGCCGTCGGCGTGGGCGTCGGCCAGGGCGAGCGGGATGGACGCGGCGCTGGTGTTGCCGACGCGGTCGATGTTGGCGACGACGGCGTCGGCGGGCATGCCGAGCTGCTTCGCCGTCGCCTGGAGGATCCGGATGTTCGCCTGGTGCCCGACGAAGCGGTCGACGTCGCCGACCATCCAGCCCGCGCGGTCCAGGACCGTGCGGGACGACTCCGCCATCCGGGCGCAGGCGTGGCGGAACACAGCGGTGCCCTGCATGGCGAGGAAGCGGTCGGCCGGCGTGTCCGAGAGGCGTTTCCGGGCGCCACCGGCCTCGACCCACAGCAGCTCGGCGTGCTCGCCCTCGCTGTGCAGGTCGAACGGGCCGAACGCGCCCGGCTCGCCCGCGTCACCCGCGCGGAGGAGGACCGCGCCGGCGCCGTCGCCGAAGATCGGGACGGTGGTGCGGTCGCCGGGGTCGATGAGCGTGGTGAAGGTGTCGGCGCCGATCACGAGCACGCGCTCGGCCAGCCCGCCCGCGATGAACCCGGCCGCGGTGGCGAGGGCGTAGACGAAGCCGCTGCAGACGGCGTTGACGTCGAACGCCGCGGCCGTGCCGAGCCCGAGCCGGGCGGCGACCTGCGGCGCGCTGGCCGGGCAGGGCTGGTCGGGCGTGGAGGTGGCGAGGACGACGGCGTCGGCGGAGGTGCCCGCGAGCGCTTCTCGGCCCGCCCCGACCGCGAGGTCCACAGTGGACTCATCCGGGCCCGCGACGCGGCGTTCGCGGATCCCGGTGCGGGTCCGGATCCACTCGTCCGAGGTGTCGAGCCGGGCGGCGATTTCGTGGTTGTCCAGGACTTTCGTCGGCAACCAGGAACCGAGACCGGTCAGCACGGCGGCAGGTGCGGGCACGGGAGAGCCTCCCCACGCCGGCGGGTTGGCGAAGCGACCGGCTGGTCTTCCACTTCTATGGGCTACCCCCTGGTAGACCGGTCAGTTGTGTTCCAGCTCACGCAAAAAGTTGTTTCATCTTCCCCGCGAACGGAGTAGTGAGCGACGTCACGGAGGAGTGACGTCCGGCGAATTGTCGGGGGTGCCGGTTAGCCTGCTGGGGTGCGGACACCCGACCTCGACCACCTGGACCTCGCCATCCTCGCCTGCCTCCAGGCGGACGCCCGCACGATCGCCGAAACGATCGGCGCCAAGGTGGGGCTTTCGGCCGCGGCGGTACAGCGGCGGATCAAGCGGCTGCGCGAGGCCGGCGTCATCGAGCGCGAGGTGGCGGTGCTGTCGCCGGAGGCGCTCGGGCTGAGCATGACGTTCGTGGTGACCGTCGAGATGGAGCGCGAGAACCTCGCGGTCTTCGACGGGTTCCGCCGCCAGGTCCTGGCCGAGGACGCCGTGCAGCAGTGCTACTACGTCACCGGCACGGCCGACTTCGTGCTGATCGTGACGTGCCCGGACATGGTGGCCTTCGAGGCGTTCACCCGGCGGATGTTCTTCGACAACCCGAACGTCCGGCACTTCACGACGAGCGTGGCGATGGACCGCGTGAAAGTGGGGCTCGCCCTGCCGCTCGACCCGTAAGCTGTCCCGCTGGGGGAGACATGCTTCGGATCTTTCTGGCCGCGACGCTGATCGACGCGCTCGGCAGCGGGCTGTGGGTGCCGTTCGCCCTGTTGTTCCTGGTGCACGGGCAGGGCATGGGCCTGGTCGACGCGGGCGCGTCGCTGACCACCGGCGCGCTGCTGGCGCTGGTCACCGGCCCGGCCACGGGAGCGGCGATGGACCGCTTCGGGCCGCGGGCGCTGCTCATCGCGGGCAACCTGGTGCGGGTCGCGGCCTTCGCGGCGTACCCGCTGGCGCACACGAGCTGGCAGGTGGTCGTGGTGTCGGCGGTGGCGGGCTTCGGCGACCGGCTGTTCTGGACGTGCAACGCGCCGATGGTGGCCCGCCTCACCGCCGGCGCCGACACGGACCGGGTGCTGGCCACGCAGACGGTCGGCCGGTTCGCGGGAGCGGGCCTCGGCGCGGCGGCGATGGCGGTGCTGCCGACGATCACGAGCCCCTGGGCCTTCCACCTGCTCGCGTACGCGAACGCGGCGAGCTTCGGAATCGCGGCGGTCCTGATCCGCCTCCTTCCGCGGGTCGTGAGTGGTAAGGCGGGTTCTAATCCGCCTTACCACTCACGAGGAGGGTGGCGGGCAGTGCTCGGGGATCGGGCGTTCACCGGGTTCTGCGTCACCCACATGGCCTTCACCCTGGCCAGCGCGAGCAAGTTCTCCGTGCTGCCGATCGTCGTCCGTGACCTGCTGCACGGTCCACAGTGGATCGCCGGGACCGCGATCAGCGTGGGGACCGTGGTCGTCGTCACGGCTCAGCGGCCGATCGTCGCGCTGCTCGCCGGGCGGAGCCGGACCGCCGGGCTGATCGGGTCCGCCGTGCTCTTCGCGATCTGCTTCGCGCTGCTGATCCCGCTGACCGCCGTCTCGCTGCCGGTGGCCACCGTGCTCATCCTGCTCACCAGCCTCGGCTTCTCGATCGCCGAAGCCCTCTTCGGCCCGACCGCCACCGCCGCGGCCGCCGCGGCCGCTCCGCCGGGGGCCGAAGGGCGGGCCAGTTCCGTCTTCCAGCTCTCCTGGGGCCTGCCCATCGCGCTCGCGCCGGGCCTGCTGGCCACCCTGCTCAGCACCAGCAACGCGCTGACCTGGACGATCCTGGCCCTGACCTGCGCATCCGCGGTCCCCGCGCTGCTCGCGCTGCGGAAAAAGCTGCCGGACGCCCTCCGGGAGCCGTCACCACCCGTGGCCGCCTGAGCGCAAGGGGTATGTGCCCGGTGTTACACCACAATGGACGGATGCAACCGATCAAGTGAACGTGAGAGTTTCTCCGTCATGACCGTTCCCCCTGGTCATCTCCTTGCCGAACAGTTCGCGCCGCGCGAACCACCGCGAGACTCCAGGAGGGGCCGTGCACACCGACGCCGTACACCAGAGCCAGTTCGTGCTGCTGAACGAGAGCACCACGCCCGTCCTGTCGCGCCTGTCCTACCACGCCCACGAGCCCTTCGCGGTGACCGTGGCCTTCCGGACCGAGCGCGGCCGGTGGATCGAGTGGACCTTCGCGCGTGACCTCCTCGTGGCCGGGCTCGACGAGCCGGCCGGCCTCGGCGACGTCCGGATCCGCCCGGACCTCTCCGACGACGAAGACTTCCTCACCCTGGAAATCGAGTCACCGGACGGCTATGCGTCGTTCGAGCTCGAGGTGGAAGACGTCCGGAACTTCCTGGACGCGTCCATCGAACTGGTGCCGCTCGGCGAGGAGAGCGCGCACTTCGACGTCGACGGGCTGATCGAGGAGATCAGCAACGTCTGACCCCGAACCTCCCATTCCCGCGGCGAGGAACGAAGGGCGGGTTCCGGGCGCGCTGGAGGCGCCCGGAACCCGCCCTTCCGCGTCTCGGGATCAGCTGGTCTTGAGGGTGGTGCCGGTGCCGGAGAGCGCGCCGGCGATCGGGTAGAAGTACGTCACGGACGTGTTGCCGCCGGACAGGACGCCCTGCGCGTAGTTGCCGGCGATGAAGCCGCCGCCCGAGTCACCCGCGGCCGAGCGGACGTTGGTCGCGGTCATGCCGTTGACCGTGCCCTCGGCGTAGCGGACGCTCTGGTTCTTGGCGCCGATGGTGCCGCAGGTCCAGCCGGTGGTGGAACCGGCCTTGCAGACCGACGAGCCGGTCGCGGCGTTCGACTGGCCGCGCACCGCGGTGCCGTTGTTCATCTGGGCGACCGGGGTCCAGTTGCTGTTGGTCCGGACCGCCGCGTAGTCGACACCCGGGAACCGGTAGGTGATCCAGCTGCCGAGCGAAGCGCCGTTCGACCCGGTCAGCGAGCCGCCGCCGGTGAGCGCGCCACAGTGCCCGGCGGTGACGAAGCCGGTGGTGGTCGCGAAACCGACCGAGCAGCGCGACGACCCGCCGATGTAGTAGGGGTCGCCACCGCGGATGTTGGCGTAGGTGGTCGGCGTCGACGCCGTCTCGCGGATCGTCACGACGGAAGTGTCCACACCGGACTTGGCGAGGAACGCGTCCGCGGCGGCGCGCTGGCCCCGCAGCACGTCCAGGGTGACGCGGTTGGTGGCGTCGTCGACGCCCCAGCCGGTGATCGCGGCCGGCGCGGCCTTGTCGGCGGCGTTCAGGGTGTCCACAGTGGAATTGAGCTGACGGGCGCTGAACCGCACGACTTCCGCTTCCGCACCGGCTTCGCGGATCTTGCCGGCCAGCGCCGCGTTCGTCGTGGTGACGTGCGCCTTGCCCGTGGCGGCGTTGTAGGTGGCCCCGCCGAACGCGTCGCCGAGCGCCGCGGTGAGCGATTCGGTGACCCGGTTCGCGACGTCCTCGCTCTTCAGCCGCGCGATCGCCTGGTCGTGGGTCAGGCCGAGGTCCCGCTGCATGGCGGGCACGATGTCCGGGTTCAGCAGGTCCTGGCCCGACGCGGGGACGGCGGTCGCGGCCAGCGCGCCCGTCGCCATGACCGCGGTGGCAGCGGCACCGAGAAGTCTCGCGATCTTCATGCTTCTCCCTAGATGGTTACGCGCGGCTCCGCACCGGCCACGCAGTGGTACTCCCCCGGGTGAGCGTCCCCGGAGGGGGCGTTACGGTGCAATCCGGGCGCCCGGCGAATGGGTATACGCATTCACAGCGGACGTATCCCCTGCTCCAGCCGGGCGCACGGCCCAGGGGTCACCCGGTCGGACAGGTCCGTAAGTAGGGTTTCCGTAAACTACTTTCAGTAGTCGCGGTCTGCACTCGAAAGCGTTAAGCGACGTTCGAACGTGCGATCGGCCGGGGTTTCGCACGCAGGGTGAGCCGATCCCCGCGGTTCCCGCAGCAAACCGGTGACGGCCCGTAGGCAGACGTGTGACGGCCGCACCCACCACGTATTCGGTGAAAGGTTTACGGACGGATCAACGCTGCTTAGGCTCCGCGCACCAGTGCTTCGGTGCGCGTCGAGGAGGGTCATATGTGGCTGACCACCCCCCGCCCCACCTCGGTGTCCGTCCGGTCCGGACCCGCCCGGCTGACCGGCCGCGACGCCGAGCTCGACGCCATCGTCGCCGTGCTCCGCAGACGCCCGGCCGCCGTCCTCGTCGAGGGCGAACCGGGCATGGGCCGCACCCGGCTGCTCGCGGAGATCGGGCGGCGCAAGGAGTTCGACGGCGGCCGCGTGCTCACCGGCGCCTGCCAGCCACTGCGGGAACCCTTCCCCTACGGGCCGATCCTGGAAGCGCTTCGCGCGGTGGGCGACCGGCCGCTCGGGCCGCTCAGCCCGGTCGCCGGCGTGCTGCGGCCGTTGCTGCCGGAACTCGCGGAAGCGCTTCCCGAGCGGCCCGAACCCCTCGCCGACCCGGTCGCCGAACGCCACCGCGTGTTCCGCGCGGTGCGGGAACTCCTCCAGTCCTGCGGGCCGACGCTCGTGCTGATCGACGACCTGCAGTGGGCCGACGAGGACACCCGCGACCTCATGCGGTTCCTCGCCGGCTCGATGCCGCCCGAGCTGGCGGTGGTCGCCACCTACCGGTCGGCGGCCGAGGCCGGGGCGGTGGGCCGGGGTGCGCCGTTCCGCACCGGCCCGGCGGTCCACTCCGCCCGCGTCGCGCTCGGCGCGCTCGACGTCCCGGCCGTGCGCGAACTGGCCGTCGAACTCCTCGATCTGCCCCGGGTGACCGACGACTTCGCGGCGAAGCTGCACGAGTGCACGGCCGGGATCCCGTTCGTGGTCGAGGAAACGCTGCGGGCGCTGAAGGAAGCGGCCGAACGCCTCCCGGTCGGCGAAGTCCTTTCGGACCGCTTGCTGGAGAACCTCGAAGTCCCGGTGCTGCTGCGGGAAGCCGTCACCGAACGGCTCGCCACGCTGCCCGAGCACGCCGTCCGGCTGGCCGGCGCGGCCGCGGTGCTCGGCGTCGGCGCCGAAGCCGCCGTGCTCGGCGAACTGGCCGGGCTCACCGGCGACACGCTCCGCACCGCGCTGCTCGCCACCCTCTCCGGCGGCGTGCTCGGCGAAGTCGGCGACGGCAAGTACGGCTTCCGGCACCCGCTGGCGCGCAAGGCGGTCTACGACACGGTGAGCGGACCCGAACGCGCTTTGCTGCACGCGCAGGCGATCCGCGTGCTCGCCGCGCAGCCGTCCCCACCGCTGACGCTGCTGGCCCGCCACTCCCGTGCCGCCGGCCGCGTCGACCAGTGGCGGCACTACGCGGAGGCGGCCGCCGACGAGGCCATCACCCGCGGCGAGACGTCCCGCGCGATCGACCTCCTGCAGTCGGTGCTCGCCGAACCCGGCCCGTCGCAGGCCGACATCGGGCGCGTGGCGGGCAAGCTCAGCCAGGTCGCGCTGCGGGGGTTCCGCCCCGAAGTGCTCGGCACGCTGGCGCGCGTCCTCGAAGAGGTGACGCTGCCGCCGTCAGTCCGCGGGTCGATCCGGCTGAGCCTCGGCATGCTGCTGGTCCGGACCATCGGCGGGCTGGGCCGCGGCCGGCTGGAGGTCGAGCGCGCGGTCGACGAGCTGACCGACCGGCCGGACCTCGCCGCGCGCGGGATCACCCTGCTCGCCCAGCCCATCGACGGCCTGACGCCGTTGTCGTGGCACGAATCCTGGCGTGCCCGCGCGGGCGAGGTGTACGAGCGGCTCGACGATCCCGAGCTGCGGCTCGCCCTGACCGCCGACCGCATCGCGGCCGCCTCGCACGTCGGCGACGGCTCGGCGTGGGCGGAGTTCGAAGCGCTTTCGGACACCGTCGGCACGGTCGCCGAGCGCGTCCAGCTGGCCCGGCTGTGGTGCAACCTCGCCGACGGGCAGTCCTGGGCCGGCCACCTCGACCGCGCCGAACGGCTGGTGACCGAAGGCGTCCGGCGGGCGACCGACGCCGGCGCGCTGTACGCGATCGGCCTGATCCAGGGCACCCGCGTCCGGCTGGACTGGGTGCGCGGGCGCTGGACGGGCCTGGCCGAGGCCGCCGAGCAGCTGCGGGACAGCTACCCGGAGCTCGGGCCGATCGTCATGGAGTCCTCGCTGGTGCTCGGCGGGCTCGCGGCCGTGCGCGGCGAGTTCGCCGCCGCCCAGCGGCACCTGACGGCGGCGAGCGTGCACGCGCCGGACCGCGGCCCGATCCCGGTGGTGCTCTCGGCCGCCGGCGTGCTGATTTCGGTGCTGCTCGCGACCGACGACGTCGACGGCGCGTGCGCGGCGGCCGACACGGCGGTGGCCGCGGCCGGGCGCAAGGGCGTCTGGATCTGGGCGGCCGCGCTGGTGCCCGCGGCGGCGCAGGCGTACGCGCGGGCCGAACGCTGGCCGGATGCCGACAACGTGGTCGAAGCGTTCGCGCGCGGCATCGAGGGCCGTGACGCGCCGGTGGCCGCCGCCGCGCTGGTGGCGGGCCGTGCGGTGCTGCTCGAAGCCCGCGGCAAGCACCTGGCCGCGGCGGCGCTGTTCGACGAAGCGGCGTCCGGTTATGCGGCCCTCCCGATGCCCTACCCGGCAACGGCCATGCGCGAACGCGCGTCGATGTGCCGTCTGGCGGCGGGCAACCGGACGGCGGTCGACGAGCTGACCTCGGCGGCCGAGGCGTACGAGCAGCTCGGGGCGACCAGGGACGCCGGACGCTGCCGTCACCAGCTACGCGAGCACGGCGCTTGGGCACCATCGCAGCGCGGGCGGCGCGGGTACGGGAGCGAGCTGTCGCCGCGGGAGCGTGAGGTGGCGCGGATGCTCGCCGAGGGCCGGACGAACCGGGAGATCGCGGACGGGCTGTTCCTTTCACCGCGGACGGTGGAACAGCACGTGGCGAAGGTTCTCCGGAAGCTCGGCGCCCGCTCACGGACGGACGTGGCCCGCAAGCTCCCCGGCGAAGTGACCACCGCCCCCGCCGGCTGACAAGCCGGGTGGTCTGGCGGGCGGGGGTGGCTTAGCGTGGGCCGGTGACTGAAGAGGCACTTCCCGCGTGGCGGCGGCGGACCTCCGGTGAGACCCGCTGGCCCGCGATGGGCGTCGTCGTCGCGACGCTCGTCCTGCAGGTCGCCCTGCCCGACGACATGGCGCTGCGCCCGTGGTGGTTGCTGCCCGGCGTCTCCGTGCTGCTCGTCGTGGCCCTGCTGCTGGTCAACCCGGGCCGGATGAGCCACTTCAGCGCGACCGAACGAACGATCGCGTTGCTCATCGTCGGCCTCGTCACCGTGGTCAACGCCTGGTCGGCGGCGAGCCTCGTCTACGGCATCGGCACCGGCACGATCGGCGACCGGGCCGGCGCCGTGCTCGTCACCGGCGGCGTCGTCTACTGGACGAACGTCGTGGTCTTCTCCCTGTGGTACTGGGAGTTCGACCGCGGCGGCCCGGGCCGGCGGGCCACGGGCCGGGCCGAGTTCCCCGACCTGCAGTTCCCGCAGATGGCCGACCCGGGCCTCGCGCACCGCGACTGGGAACCGTCCTATCTGGACTACCTGTACTTTTCGTTCACCAACGCGGCCGCCTTCAGCCCCACCGACGTGATGCCCCTGCGCATCTGGGCCAAGATGACGATGATGCTCCAGGCGGCCATCTCGCTGGTGCTCGCCCTGATGGTGGTCGCCTGGGCCGTGGGTGGCCTGAAGTGACTCAGTGGCGGGTCATCGTGAAGCTCTGGCCGTCGGAGCCGATCGCGCTCGGGCTCCACGTGTAGGCGCCCTTGTCGTCGGCGTTGAGGCCGGACGGGCTCGTCGAGGCCAGGTTCGCGCCGTTGAACTTGACGCCGGTGAACTTGATGCCACCGGAGATCGAGGGGTAGGAGTCGGTCGGCGACTCGATGATCGCCTCGGCCGACGCGTGCTTCGAGGTCAGCGACTTGGTGATCGTCTTCGACCAGCCCTTGGTCGTGTCGCTGATGTCGAGGCGGTAGGTGTTCGTCGCCGTCCGGGTCACCGTGGCGGTGATGTGGTCGCCGGCGCTGACTGAGTTCGAGTAGTACACCGGCGCGGCCGGGTACATTTCGTACCAGGCTTGGTAAACCGGGCGGCCGCTGGAGCAGTCGGTGGCCACGCCGGTCTGCTCCACAGTGGATGATCCGTCGCCGTCGATGCCGACCCACGGCGCGAACAGGTCGTTGGTGGACGTGCAGCTCACCGACGGTTCGGTCCAGCTCGCCGTCGCCGTCGTGAAACTGCCGAAGCTGACGTACCCACCCCAGTTGCCGCCGGAGAACTCCTGCCCGTGGAAGTGGGCGCCGAAGACGGCCGCGTGGGCGGTACCCGAGACGGCCAGCGAAGCCGCCGCGGCGGCGGCAACCGTGAGGATGCGGAGGGTTTTGGACATGCGGGGACTCCGTTCACCGAGGGGGACCGGGAAAACCTGTCCCCAGTGTTGGAGCCGCGCCGAAAAGAAGGTAGCTACTTTCGCATGGTCTTCCATTGTCCGAAAAGACCCGTAAAGGCCTCCGCGGGGGAAAGAGGCCTTTACGGGTCCATATCGCTCACCCACCGCCCGGTCAGGTGAGCGGGGCTACTGCTGCGCCTGCGCGTGCGCGGCGTCCACGAACTGGGTCGTGTACGTCTTCGACAGGTCGATTTTGTCCTTCTTCGGCTTGACGTTGCTCGACGACTCGCCGAGCACCTTGAGCACGTTCTGCGCGCCCGCCGGGTCCATCCGGCCGTCCTTGGTGAACATCGGCAGGCTGTCCCGCAGCGACTTCACGTACAGCGCCTTGTCCCCGCCGGCGAACGACGGCGGCATCATCGCGGCCACCTGTTCCGGGCTGTGCGAAGAAATCCACTTCAGGGTTTCGACGTACGCATTGGCCAGTTTCTGCACGATGTCCGGATAGCGTTTCACGATTTCGCAGCCCATGTACAGCGAGCTCGCCGGGTACAACCCGCCCAAAGCGGCTTTCGTGCCTTCGACCGTGCGCATGTCGTAGAGCACCTTCGCCTGGCCCGTGTTCGTCAGCTGCGCGATCGTCGGGTCGGTCGTCATGCCGGCGTCGATCGAGCCCTGGTTCATCGCCGAGATGAACGTCTGCCCGGCGCCGACCTTCACCGGCGTGTACTCCTTCGACGTGACGCCGCCGCGCAGGGCCAGCGCCTTGGTCAGGAAGTCCGTCGACGAACCCAGCGACGTGACGCCGAGGTTGCGGCCCTTGAAGTCCGCGCCCGACTTGACCTCGCCCGCTTTGGCGGTCGCGACCATCTCGGCTTCGCCCGGAACGTTCGCGAACTGCACCACGCTCTCGATGCACTGCTCCTTGGCCTGCAGGTCGATCGTGTGGTCGTAGAACCCGACCACCGCCTGCACCTCGCCGGCCAGCAGCGACGTCTCGGCGTTCGCGCCGGACGGCTGGTCGAAGAGCTCGACGTCCAGCCCCTGCCGCTGGTAGGCGCCGATCTGCTGCGCGAGCTGCCCCGGCAGGTAGATCACCTTCGACAGGCCACCGACCATGATCTTGATGTGCGGCCGGCCGGTGGTCCCGAGGGCGATCTCCCGCGAGTCGCGGCAGGCGGTGAGCCCGGCCGCGGCGACCGCCACCGCGGCCACCACCCCGACTGTCCTTTTAAGACGCATGTCAGACCGCCTTGATCGCGGCTTCGGAGGCGGACGGCGGCCGCCACCGCAGCAGCCGGCCTTCCAGCGTGCTGATCCCCCACTCGGCCAGCAGCGCGACCACGGTGATGATCAGCATCCCGGCGTACACACCCGCGGTGTCGAACGTGCCCTGCGCGTTGGCGATCAGGAAGCCCATACCGGCCTTCGCGCCGGTGTACTCGCCGACCACCGCGCCGATCAGCGCGAAGCCGAACGCCACGTGCAGCGACGACAGGATCCACGACGTCGCACTGGGCAGCACGATCGACTTCAGCACCTGACCACGGGTCGCGCCGAGGATGCGGGCGTTGTCGATCAGGTTGCGGTCCACCTCGCGGGCGCCGGTGAAGGCGTTGAAGAACACCGCGAAGAACACGAGCACGACGACGGTCGCGACCTTCGACGACAGGCCGAGCCCGAACCAGATGACGAACAGCGCGGCGAGCACGATGCGCGGCAGGGCGTTGGCGGCCTTGATGAACGGCGCGAGCACCTGCGCCAGGTACGCGCTGCGGCCGAGGATCACGCCGAACACCACACCGAAGATGGCGCCGATGACGAAGCCGAGCGCGGCCTCCTCGACGGTCACCAGGATCTGGTACCAGATCGAGCCGAAGTCGGTCCCGGTGCTGAACCACTCGACCAGCCGTTCCCAGATCTTCGACGGCTTCGAGTAGAAGAACGGGTCGATCCAGTACGTGGCGGTCAGCTCCCAGCTGCCCAGCCAGACGACGACGATCGCCAGGCGCAGCAGCCAGATGTTGCGCTTGCGGCGCGCGGTGGCCTGCTTCGCGCGGGCGAGGATGTCCTGCTCGGTCTCCAGGACCGGCAACGGAGCCGCGGACGGCGCCGCGGGGGTCTCAAGCGACATTGCTCGCTCCCTTCTCACGGGCCTTGTCGACCTCGCTGCGCAGTGATTCCCAGATGTCGGCGTAGAGCTTGCGGAAGTCCTCGGTCAGCCGCAGTTCCTCCACCTTCCGCGGCCGCTCGAGGGGGATCTCGAAGACGTCCTTCACGGTGGCCGGCCCGGTCGTCAGCACGACGACCTTGTCCGCCAGCGCGATCGCCTCGTCGAGGTCGTGCGTCACGAAGATCACCGCGGCCCCCGAACCGGACCACAGCCGCAGCAGCTCGTCCTGCATCAGCGCCCGCGTCTGGACGTCGAGCGCGGAGAACGGCTCGTCCATCAGCAGGATCTTCGGCTTGGTGACGAGCGTCTGGGCCAGCGCGACGCGCTTGCGCATGCCGCCGGAGAGCTGGTGCGGGTAGTACTTCTCGAACCCGGCGAGCCCGACGCGGGCGATCCAGTCGACCGCCTGCGCGCGGGCTTCGGCCTTGGGCACCCCGCGGAACCGCGGGCCGGAGGCGACGTTCTCCAGCACCGACCGCCACGGCATCACGGCGTCGGTCTGGAACATGTAGCCGACCCCGTCCGGGATCGACTTCACGTCCTCGCCGTTCACCCGCACCCGGCCGGCCGACGGCGGCTGCAGGCCGGAGACCAGCGAGAGCGTCGTCGACTTGCCGCAGCCGGTGGGGCCGACGACCGCGACGAACTCGCCGGGCTGGACGGTCATGGTCAGATCGCGGACGGCCGTGTGCACGGAACCGGACCCGCTCGGGAACCGTTTGGTGGCTCCGGTGAGTTCGATCAGTGGGGGAACCATGGTGGAGGTGACTCCTTCGTCACGTGGTGGGGCTCACGTTGGGAAGGGACGTTAAGTACGCGAGTCGTGCAGGTGAAGCTTGTCGACGTTCTCCGCGCGAGCTGTGCGTTCTGAATGTTTTGCTCATTTAGCGCACCGGCTTGACCTGGGGGTATGGTCCCGGCCATGCCAAAGTGGGCGCTCTTCCCGCGGATGCGGTTCAGCAGGCAGGTCCTGCTGCTGCAGATCGGCGTGGTCCTCCTCGTCGTCGGGATCGGTGTGGCGCTGGTCAGCGTGCTCCTCTCCCGCACGCTCAACGAGCAGTACAGCGAGCGCGCCCTGGCCATCGCGAAGTCGGTGGCGGTGGATCCGGTCGTCATGGCCGACACGGCCGCGAAGATCCCCGGCGGCGCGCTCCAGGAACGCGCGCTGGCCGTGCGAGACCGGACCAACGCGTTGTTCGTCGTGATCACCGATGACAACAGCATCCGCCTGGCGCACCCGACACCCAGCGAGATCGGCAAAAAGGTCAGTACTCCCGCCGATCGGGCGCTCGCCGGGTTCGACGACACCAACACCGTGGCGAGCGGCACCCTCGGCCTCTCCGTCCGGAGCAAGACGCCGATCTGGACCCCGGACCACCGCCGGGTGGTCGGCGAAGTCAGTGTCGGCTTCGAAATCGCCGACCCGACCGGCGACTTCAACCGCCTGCTGACGATCACGCTGCTCTTCGCGGGCGGCGCGCTGCTGCTCGGCGCGGGGGCGTCGGCGCTGCTGAACCGGCGGCTCCGGCGCGTCACCCACGGCCTCGAACCGCACGAACTGACCGAGCTGCTCTACGAACGCGAAGCGGTCCTGCACGGGATCGGCGAAGGCGTGCTCGCCGTCGACGAGGCCAACCGCGTCTCGGTGCGCAACGACGAGGCCGAACGCCTGCTCGGCACCGAACTCCCGATCGGCGCGGCGATGGCCGAGCTGCCGCTTTCGCCGCGGGTCCACAAGGCCGTGGAAGAGGGGCGGCCGGTCGACAACCTGCTCGCGGTGGCCGGGAACCGGGTGCTGGTGATCAATTCGCGGGCCGTGCGCCTGGACGACCGGCCGATCGGCACCGTGCTCACCTTCCGCGACCGCACCGACCTCGACACGCTCACCCGCGAGCTCGACGGCATCCGCGCCCTCTCCGACGGCCTGCGCGCCCAGCGGCACGAGTTCGCCAACCGGCTCCACACCCTCTACGGGCTGCTCCAGCTCGGCCACCACACCGAGGCCGTCGAGTACCTGCAGACGCTGACGGATTCGTCGTCGGCCCGGCCGAGTGAGCTGGGAGACGCGGTCGCCGACCCGTACCTGCAGGCGCTGCTCGTCGCGAAAACCGAGCAGGCGCAGGAAAAGGGCCTCACGCTCAAGCTCGCCGAGGACACCTGGGTGCCGACGACGGTGACCGACCCGATCGCCGCGAACACCGTGATCGGCAACCTCGTCGACAACGCCCTGCACGCCGCCCGGATGGGCCCGCGGCGGCCCGCGACCGTCGAGATCAGCCTGCTCGCCGAGGGCGGCACCCTGCACGTGTCCGTTGTGGACAGTGGGCTCGGCGTCCCCTCGGAGCTGCGGCGGACGTTGTTCGACGAAGGCGTCTCGACGAAGATCGCGCCCGGGCACGGCCTCGGCCTCGCGCTCGCCCGGCAGGCCGCGCGCGCCCGCGGTGGCGACGTCTGGCTGGCCGACCCCGGCGAAGACGAGACGGGTGCCCTGTTCGTCGCCAAACTGCCCGGAATGCTGACGGAGGACGGATGATCCGCACGCTGATCGTCGACGACGACTTCCGGGTCGCCGGGGTGCACGCCGGGTTCGTCGAGGAGGTCGAGGGCTTCGCGGTGGTCGGCACCGCGCACACCGCCGCCGAGGCGCGCGCCCGCGTCCGGGAGCTCGCGCCGGACCTGATCCTGCTCGACGTCTACCTGCCCGACGAGTCCGGCCTCGCGGTGCTCCCGGAGCTGCAGACCGACACGATCGTGCTTTCCGCGGCCACCGACAGCGCTTCGGTGGCCGCGGCGATCCGGGCCGGCGCGCTGAACTACCTGATCAAGCCGTTCACCACCCGCCAGCTCGCGGAGCGGCTGACGTCGTACGCGCGCTTCCGCGGCCTGCTCGCCGAAGACCGGGCGCTGGCCCAGGACGACGTCGACCGCGCGTACCGCGTACTGCACGACCAGGACCGCACGACCGCGCCGAAGGGCCAGTCGACGGCGACCTCCCGGCTGGTCTCGGAGCAGCTCCGGCGTGCCGGGCGGCCGCTGTCGGCCGCGGAAGTCGCGGGCGAACTCGGCATGGCCCGGGCGACCGCGCAGCGGTACCTCACCGCGCTGGCCGAGTCCGGGACGGTCCAGATGCGCCTGCGGTACGGCGCCACGGGCCGCCCCGAGCACGAATACCGCTGGTCAGACGCCTGAGTCAGCGCCCGCCGTAGCGCTGCGCCATGCTCTCGGCGACCTCGACCCAGGCCTGGATCGGGTTGGTCGTCGGCGTGGCTGTGGCCGGTGGCAGGTCGACCCGCGCCTCGGCTTCCTCGTCCGGCACCGGCTTCTTCGGCTGCGGTTTCGCCTGCGCCTGCGCCTGCACCTGGGCCTGCTTCGGCGCCGGTTTCGCGGGCACCGGCACGTACACGGTCGTCGGCGCGGGCGTGACGACGACCGGCGCCTGCGGGGCCGGCGCCGGTGGCTCCGGAGCGGGGGCCGCCGCGACGGCCGGACGCGCGTCGAGCTGGGCGACGTCGCGTTCCGGCTCCGGGGCGAACAGGCCGCCGGTGAAGAGGCCGCCGCCGAGCCAGCCGGCCGCGACGAGCAGCACCGCGGCCCCGCCGCCGAGCCACGTGCGGGCGCGGCGCCGGATCACCACCGACTTCTCGCGCAGGTCCTGGTCGCACACCGTCGGCCGGGTGAAGATCGGCGTCTCCGCGGGGGCCTCGGCTTCGGTGCGGCGGCGCCGGGGCAGGCTCGCGGCGACGATGCCGGTGCGGTCCAGCAGCTCCACCGCGGTGCGGTCGCTGGACGAACGGGTCGCACTGCGCGGTGCCGTGCGAAGCATCGGGGACCTCCGGGACGGGGCTGGCGGACCCCACGCATTCTGGACCATTTCGGACGGTGCTGTCCGAAACGCAACTCCATTGAGTGAATGGCAGCTTGAAACAGATTCGGCTTTGCCGTTACGACTTGAGCCCGAGCCGCGCGAGCGCCGCCAGCGGCCGCTGGTAAGCCGAACCGAGCACCCGCGGAACGGCGTCGATGAAGTAGGCGTCCGGTCCGATCAGGATCCGCGCCGACTTCCGCTCGATCCCGCGCAGGATCGTCTGCGCCGCCTTCTCCGGGGTCGTGCGGGCGATCTTCTCGAAGCCCTGCGCGGCCTTCTCCTGGTCTTCGGCGGCGCTGCGGGAGTTGCGCACGATGTTCGTCTTGATCCCGCCCGGGTGCACGCAGCTCACCGCGACCGGGTGCCGCGCCATCAGCATTTCCTCGCGCAGCGCTTCGGTGAATCCGCGCACCGCGAACTTCGCCGCGTTGTAGGCGCTCTGCGTCGGCACACCGACGAAGCCGAAGACGCTGGAAATGTTGACGACGTGTCCGTCGCCGGACGCGATCAGGTGCGGCAGGAACGCCTTGGTGCCGTTCACGACGCCGCCGAGGTTGATGCCCATCAGCCAGTCGTAGTCCTCGAACGTCATTTCCTCGACGGTCGCGCCGAGCGCCACGCCCGCGTTGTTCACCACGACGTTGACCGCGCCGAACTCGTCGGCGACGTCTTCGGCGTGGGCCAGCACGGCACTGCGGTCGGCGACGTCCAAGGTGTACGCGCGGGCGTTGTCGCCGGCCAGCTTGGCCGTCTCCTCGGCGTTCTCGGTGACGACGTCCGACAGCGCGACCCGGGCCCCGCGGCGGGCGAACTCGCACGCGAGCGCCCGGCCGATGCCCGAGCCCGCTCCGGTGATCACCACGACCTTGTCCGCGAACTGCTTCATCGGCCCTCCCGACCGTGCGGTGCTACTCCCGAGTAGCCGATGCTAGCGGCTGTGAGCTTGCTGTGGGTGTGCTGATTGTGCCGGTGCGTCGCCCTATGGTGGTCCCGTCGGCAGCACCGAGGTGAGGAGGCGATGATCGTGCGGCGCACGCCCGTCCTGCTCACCCTCGCCGCGATCGTGCTGCTCGGCGCGGCTTTCGTCGTGGTCGTCGCGGCCCGGCCGGCACCGCTCGCGGACGCGACGACGCCGGAGCGCGCCACGGCCGAAGCGGCCCCGGCGACCGACCTGCCCGCGGTGTCGAGCGCCGCGGTCGGCCCCCTGTTCGCGGAGGGGCAGCACTACTGCACGGCCAGCGTCGTGCACAGCGAGCGGGGTGACGTGCTGCTGACCGCGGCCCACTGCATCCACAACGGCGAGGGCGGCGGCTACCTCACCGGCGTCACCTTCGCGCCCGGTTACCACGACGGGATCGCGCCGTTCGGCTACTGGACGGTGTCGGACGAGCTCGTCGCGCCGGGCTGGACGGCGTCGTCGGACCCGGACCTCGACGTCGGCTTCGCCACCGCGCACCAGGCGGGCACCACGAAGTCCCTGGAGAGCCTGGTCGGGGCGAACCTGCTGGCCACCGGCACCCCGTTCGAGCAGCCCATCACGCTCACCGGCTACCCGGACGACTCCGAGGTCCCCGCGGTCTGCCGGAACACCACCCGCAAGCAGGACACCTTCCAGCTGCGGGTGGACTGCGCGGGCTTCCCGACCGGCACGAGCGGCGGCCCGTGGGTCACCGGGGAGAACCCGCAGACCCGCCTCGGCACGGTCATCGGCGTCATCGGCGGCTTCGAGTTCGGCGGCGACGACGCCGACACGTCGTACTCGAGCTACTTCGACACCGACGTGCTGGCGCTCTACCGGCAGACGACCGCCCGCACCTGAGGCGGCATGATGCGGGCATGAGCGAGCCCGTCGACGTACCCATCACCGGAGAGCCGATCCGGCTCGGCCAGTTCCTCAAGCTGGCCGGCCTGGCCGAGGACGGCTCCCACGCCAAGGACCTGATCGACGCGGAAGAGGTCACGGTCAACGGCGAGGTCGAGACCCGCCGCGGCCGCCAGCTGACCGACGGCGACATCGTGGCGGTCGGGCCCAACCGCGGCAAGGTAGTCCTGGTCCACTGACCGAGGCCGAACTGAGCAGCCCCCGACTTCCACGCTAGCGGAGGGCACCGACAAAACCGGCGCCTGCCACAGGAGTTATCCACAGGCCAAACGCGAACCGCCGGCCGGCAACGCAAGCCGACCAAACGACGTGATCGCGAACCGGGGGCCGGCAACGCAAGCCGACCAACGACGTCACCAGACCTCCCCCGCCCCTCATCCCAGCCTTCTCTTCAGCCGCCGGGCGGGTTTGTCAAGGCACGCTTTCCCGCCTTGACGAACCCGTCCGGCGGCTGAAAATCCCACCGGAGGGGCGGGGGAGGTCGGACCCGCCCAGCCGCGGCAGAGATCAGCGTTCAACCCTTGCCGCGGCAGAGATCAGCGCCAGAACACTGCCCCGGCAGAGACCAGCACCAGAACCCTGCCCCGGCAGACACCGACCACCGACACCTACCCCACACTGGTCAACACCGGCAGCCCAAGCGACCCGGCCAGCGCATCCAGCTCCCGACGCACCGGCCCGGCCAATGGCACACCCAGCGCCCGGCACTGCTCGAGATGCTGCGCCTCCCGCCACCCCGGATAACGGATCGGCGCACCGCCGTCCCAGCCCAGCATGCTGCCGAACAGCGCGCTCGCCGCGCGGTAGAAGCCGTCGGCGCTGCGCAGCGTCGTCGGCGCGATCGCCAGCACCAGCAGGCCGGTGTCGTGCTCGTGGTCGGCGACCCCGGACAGCACGCCGGCGAGGACCTCGACCAGCAGCGTCAGTCCGGCCGCTTCGGCGCCGGGGCGGTCCATGTCGAAGACGAACTCGGGGTACGCGCCGCCCGGCGCCGCCATGCCCAGCGGGTTCATCGGCTGGCCGGGCTCGCCGCCCGCGGCCAGGACCAGCCCGATCATGGCGTGCGGCAGGGCCCGCGCGGCGTGGTGCCCGGCCCGGCCGAACGGCCCGATGCCGCGCAGCGAGACGAGTCCCACGCCGAAGCGGCCGGCCCGCGTCACCGCGCGGTCCATCGCGTCGCCCACGGCCCAGAGCCCGGGTGCGCGGCGGTAGTCGATCAGCGCGGCGGCCCCGCGGTCGGCGATCATCAGCGGCTCGGCGTGCGGCACGACGAACCCGTTCTTCAGCAGTGGCAGGTGCACGCGGGTCAGGTCGGCGACCCCGGTCTCCGGTGACCCGGTGAGATCACCGTGGCAAAGCGCTTCGGCGGCGATGCGGGCGCGGGTTTCCGGGAGGCCGTGCGCGGCGAAGACGTGCGCCACGAGCGTGACCAGTTCGTCGGCCCGCACGCGGGGCCAGGCCTGTTCCGGGATGGGGGTGTCCGGGAGTTCTTCTTCGAGGATGCCGGGTTCGGCGCGGGCGGAGCGGAACGGGCGCGGTCTGAGGGGCACTTCCCCGACCTTGCCCAGCACCGGTTCGGGCGTCAACGAAGCCGGGCCCGGCCTACCCGACCGTGTGATCGGAGCCCGTGAAAAGCCGTACGCTGGGCGGCATGTGCCGAAACATCACCACCCTGCGGGGGCTCCAGCCGGCCGCGACGGGCGAGGAGATCGAGGCCGCGGCCCGCCAGTACGTCCGCAAGGTCACCGGTGTGCAGTCGCTGTCGGACGCCACGCGCGAGCCGTTCGAGGCGGCGGTCGCCGAAATCACGCAGATCACCGCCCGGCTGCTGGAGCAGCTGCCCGAGCGCCGCCAGCCGCCGGCCACCGTGCCGCCGCTGCGCCGTCCCGAGGTGCAGGCGCGGATCGCCGCGAAGGCCCTGCGCCAGCCGTGATCCAGCCGAGTCAGCGCACGCGCTGGGCGTAGCCCTGCTCGCCGGTGTGGTCGACGCCGTCGTCCTTGGACAGGCTGTAGAGCCGGATTTCGGTGCCGTCGGGGTCGTTGAAGCGGACCATCCAGCCGGTGGTGGCCTCGAACAGCGGCGGGTGCTCGACGCCGAGCGCGTCCAGCCGGGCGATCCACGCGTCGGCGGCCGCGCGGTCGGCGATCGAGAAGCAGACCGGGTCGAACCCGGCGAGCCCCGCGGCGGCCGTCTCCTGCACGCGCAACGCCACCGGCACGCCGTCGACGCTTCCGGCCACCCCGCGGACGACGCCGTCGTCGTCCGGGAACTCGTGGGTGACGTCGAGCCCGAGCACGCGCTCGTACCACTCGCGGCTGCGCGCCAGGTCGCGCACGGGGAACTTGACGTGGTGGAAGCCTTCGATCTTCGCGGTCATCGCCGTCCCTCTCGCTTCGCCGACCTGGAGGGTAGACCGCGGCGGCCGAAAATTGTCGGACCCCGTGGCTAGGCTGCCCGTATGGGCGGACAGGCTTTGGTTTTGGGTGGCGGCGGGGTCGCCGGGATCGCGTGGACGACGGGGCTGCTGCTGGGCTTGGCCGAGCACGGCCAGGACCTGACGGGCGCGGACCTGCTGGTCGGGACGTCGGCGGGGTCGGTCGTGGCGGCGCAGGTGACCAGCGGGCTTCCGCTGGCCGAGCTGTACGCGCGCCAGGTCGACCCGGCGCTGCAGGCACCGGAGATCCCGGCGGAGATCGACTTCGAGAAGTTCGCCGCCGACTTCGGCGGCGCGATCACCGGCGCGACCGACCCGGCCGAGGTGCGGCGGGCGGTCGGGAAGCTGGCCCTGGCGGCGCAAACCGTGCCGGAAGCGGATCGGCGCGCGGTGATCGAGGCGCGGCTGCCGGTGCACGAGTGGCCCGCGCAGCGCCTCGTGATCGTGGGGGTGGACGCGGAGACCGGCGAACCCCGCCGCTTCGACAGCGCGTCCGGCGTCTCCCTGGTCGACGCGGTGGCGGCGAGCTGCGCGGTCCCCGGCGTCTGGCCGGCGGTGACCATCGACGGCCGCCGGTACGTCGACGGCGGCGTCCGCTCGGCCGAAAACGCCGACTACGCGGCGGGCCACCGGCGCGTGACCGTGGTCTCGCCGCTGGGGCCGGACGCCCCGCTGCCGATGGAGAAGCCCCTGCTGGAGGTGCTGGACGACCTGCGTGCGGCGGGTGCGGAGGTCACGCTGATCACGCCGGACGAGGCGTCGCAGGCCGCGGTCGGCGAGAACCCGCTGGACCCGGCCACACGCACGCCGGCCGCCGAAGCGGGCCGCGCCCAGGGTGCGGCGCTCACGCTGACCTGGAGCTAGCCGGAACCGGTTGCGCCGCAGCGAGACCACGAAGCCGGTCGCCGCGATCGGGCTGCGCCGCGGCGCAGCCCGCCGTCCGGATCGTTCCCGGGTGTCCCCATGCCGGGAACACCCCCGGCGGGGCCCAGGTCGCCCCGGAGAGCGTCGGCTACGCTCGTGGGCAGGGGTAGCGTGTCCGAGCGGCCGAAGGAACATGTCTTGAAAACATGCGAGGGGGCAACCTCTCCGTGGGTTCGAATCCCACCGCTACCGCACTGAGAGCCCGGGCGCCCGCCGCGCCCGGGTTCAGTTTTCCGGCTCCAGCAGGTGCGCCTGCACCCGCTCGAAGGCCGCGGCGATCGTGGCCTGTTCCTCGGGGCTCAGCAGGTCGATGAGGTGCTCGCGCACGCCTTCCACGTGCGTCGGCGCCGCCTTCTCCAGCAGCGCCAGGCCCTCGTCGGTGACCTCCGTGATCACGCCGCGCTTGTCCTCCGGGTCGCGGGCCCGCCGGACCAGGCCCGCCTCCTCCAGCTTGGCCACCTGGTGCGAAAGCTTGCTCTTCGTCGACCCCATGTACATCGCCAGCTCGGACATCCGCATCCGGCGGTCGGGCTGGGACTGCAGGCAGACGAGCACCTCATAGTCGGTCAGCGACACGTCGTGGCGTTCGGCCAGCTCCCGGTGCAGCCGCTGCCGCAGCAGCAGGGTCGACACGATGTAGGAGCGCCACGCCGCCATCTCGGCTTCGTTCAACCACCGCACAGCACGCTCCTCGGTCATAAGACAGCGTAGAACGCTGATCAACGGGCCGCGCGTTCCGACGCCGATCCGTCGGCCGGTGAAAACCCCGTCGCAACATCGCCCGAAGGTGGGGTTACGAAAAGGTTGAGACTCGGCCGGGAAAGGCGCATTCTGCTTGTCGGCGGATGGTTGGCCAGGTATGCGGCGCGGCGACGGCGACGCGTCGGCCCGGCTTCCCCGCCAGGAGAGGTCAGGTGGTTGTGTGGCGGGTGATTCTCGCGGTTGACCGCCAGCTGCGTCCCCGCGACCGGAACGGACTTCTACCGGGTCGGCCGCGACTGTGAACAGCTCATGAGCGGGCTTCCATGCATCACGCATACGGCGTCGGTCGGGCCTGGCTCCGGTCACGGCCTCGGAAGCCGTGACGACAGCGCCTGAACGCCGGCCCCGGAAGCGGCCAACCGCTCGACCAAAGACATACCTCGGTACCAGCCTGGGTGCGCCCGTCAGCGCGACGGACGCACCCAGGCTCGTTAGTATTTCCGGGGTGAGATTCGACGACAACGCCGGCCTTGACGCTTCGGAAGTCCAGGACCTGCGCGGAAGCGGTGGAGGCGGCGGGATCGGCGGCCGCGTGGCGCTCGGCGGCGGCGGGGTCGGCATCGTCGGGCTGATCATCTACTTCGTGCTGTCCCAGCTGGGCGGGGTCAGCACGGGCGGCAGCGGCCTGGGCGGCGGGCTCGGCAGCGTCGGGTCCGGCCAGCAGGTCGACAACTCGAAGCTGTCCAGCGAGTGCAGGACCGGCGCCGACGCCAACAAGAACCACGACTGCGCCATCGTCGCGGTCGTCAACTCGGTCCAGGACTACTGGACGCAGCAGTTCGCGCGGTCCGGCTCGACCTACCGGAAGGCGCCGACCAACTTCTTCAACGGCGGCGTGCGCACCGGCTGCGGCAGCGCGACCTCCGACACCGGCCCGTTCTACTGCCCGGCCGACTCCGAGGTCTACATCGACCTCTCCTTCTTCGACGAGCTGAAGACACGCTTCGGCGCCCAGGGCGGGCTCTTCACCGAGGCGTACGTGCTCGCCCACGAGTACGGCCACCACGTGCAGAACCTGCTCGGGACGTCGAAGAAGGGCACCGGCACCGGCCCCACGTCCGGGTCGGTGCGCCTGGAGCTGCAGGCCGACTGCTACGCCGGCGTCTGGGCCAACCACGCCTCGACGACGCCGACCGAGAGCGGCAAGCCGCTGATCACCGACGTCACCCAGGACGACATCAACTCCGCGCTGGACACCGCGTCCCGCATCGGCGACGACTACATCCAGGAGAACCTCGGCGGCGGCCAAGTCGACCGCTCGAAGTTCACCCACGGCACGTCCGCGCAGCGCAAGAAGTGGTTCACCACCGGCTTCCAGACCGGCGAACCCGCCCGCTGCGACACCTTCGGCACCAACAACCTGGGCTAGGCCTGGGCACTGAGCGAACACGCCGAAGGGGCCGCCCCGCAAGCCGGGACGGCCCCTTCGGTCTGTCGTCAGGCAGTCAGTGCGTGCGGGTCACCCGCGACGGCACGGGCGGAGAAGTTCCGCTGCGCCTGGCGATCGGCGGCCTTCTGCTTGGCCGCCTTCGCCTTGCCCGGCTGGACGCCGTTGATGCTCTCGGTGCTCGTCGCGTAGAGGCCGAGGGCCCACGCGACGCCGTCGGCGTTGCGGTCCAGCGCGACCCGGTCGATGTTGCCCAGGTTGTCGCAGGCCTGGTGGTAGCACGGGTCGAACGCGATGCCGGCCGTGCCGCCCCACTTCGCCGCCTGCGCCGGGGTCTTCAGCACCTCGGCACCGGTGTCGAGGCCGCCCGCCGGGATGCCGACGGCGATGAACTCGCCGTAGTCCGACCGCCCGGTGAAGTCGGTGCCCTCGAGGGACACCCCGCGCGCGGCCTGCATGAAGTCGACGAAGGTCTTCTCGATCTGCGCCGAGCCGTACGGGCCGGCGCCCGCGCCGACGCCGTCGGAGTTGTCCCCGTCGTAGGCGAAGTAGCCGGCGTTCGGCGACCCGATCATGTCGAAGTTCAGGTAGAGCGCGATGTCGAGCTGCTGCTCGAAGGTCAGCTGGTCGACGTAGTAGGTCGAGCCGATCAGGCCGAACTCCTCCGCGCTCCAGAAGCCGAAGCGGACGGCGTTGTTGACCTTCGGGCTGCTCCCCAGTTGCAGCGCGGTCTCGAGCAGGGTCGCCGAGCCGGAGCCGTTGTCGTTGATGCCGGGGCCGGCCGGGACGCTGTCGAGGTGCGACCCCAGCATCACGACGTTGTCCTTGCGCCCGGTCTTGGTTTCGGCGATGACGTTGTAGCTGGTCCGCGCCTCCTGGAAGGTCCGCAGCTCCAGCGTCACGTTCTGCCCGCCGAGCGTGGCCAGCTGCGCCCCCGCGGCCGCCGTCACGCCCCCGGTCGGGATCACCGCGTTCTCCGGGCCGCCGAGCGTCCCGTTGAGGTCGCCGTCGGTGTTGTTGTAGACGATGGCGCCGATCGCGCCCGCGGCCGCGGCCGTCTGCTGCTTCTGCGCGAACGAGCAGCCGCCGCGCTTGATCAGCGCGATCTTGCCCGCGACGTCGGCGGGGTAGTCGGCGGCCTCGCAGCCGCTGGTGTCGTCGACGGCGACCACGGACAGCGGCGCGGTGATGCCGCCGACCGGCGTCGACTTCGTGTACTCCATGGCGATGATCGGGACGTTCGCGCCGCCCGCGGTCAGCTTCTCGGCGAGCGTCTCCGAGTAGGTGAACGGGAACTCCTGGCGGGTCACCTGGTAACCGGCCGCTTCGAGCTTGGTCGCGATGTACTCGGCGGACTTCTTGTGCCCCTCGGTGCTCGCCGCCCGGGTGCCGCCGTTCGTGTCGGCGATGCGCTGGAGGGCGATCAGGTGCCGGTTGACGCCGTTGACGTCGACCTTCTTGACGAGCTGCTTCGCCAGGGCCGGACCGTCGGGGAGGGTGTTCGCGGCGACGGCCGGGGTGAGGCCGAGCACGAGCGTGGCGCCGGTGGCTATCGCCAGCGGCGGAAGAAATCTCGTTCTAAAGGGTGACATGGTTGCTCACCTTTGTTCGATATGTCAGGTCCGTCAATGCGCCTTTCGGCGGGAACTTTGGCCGCGGTATACAGTCGACACATGTACGCGATCACCATCCGTGAACCAGGTGACCCGGACGTTCTCGAGTGGGCGGAGGTCGCGGATCCGCGTCCCGGCCCCGGCGAGGTGCTGCTGGACGTGGCGGCGAGCGCGGTGAACCGCGCGGACCTGCTGCAGCGCCAGGGCCACTACCCGCCGCCGCCCGGCGCGAGCGAAACCCTCGGCCTCGAATGCTCCGGCACGATCGCGGAGCTCGGGGAAGGCGTGGAAGACACTGCAGGCTGGAAAGTCGGCGACGAGGTCTGCGCCCTGCTTTCCGGCGGCGGCTACGCGGAGAAGGCCGTCGTCCCGGCCGGGCAGCTGCTGCCGGTGCCGGGCGAGATCGACCTGCTGACCGCGGCCGCGCTGCCCGAGGTGGCCTGCACGGTGTGGGCGAACGTCGTGATGCACGCCAACCTCACCGAAGGCGAGGTGCTGCTGGTCCACGGCGGCGCCGGCGGCATCGGCACGCACGCCATCCAGGTCGGCAAGGCGCTCGGCGCCACCGTCGCCGTCACCGCGGGTTCGCCGGACCGGCTCGAGAGCTGCCGCCAGCTGGGCGCCGACATCACGATCAACTACAAGGAGCAGGACTTCGTCGAGGTGCTCCGCGAGGAGACCGGCGGCGCGGACGTCATCCTCGACAACATGGGCGCGTCCTACCTGGGCCGCAACGTCGACGCGCTCAAGCAGGACGGCCGGCTGGTCATCATCGGCATGCAGGGCGGGGTGAAGGGCGAGCTGAACGTCGGCGCGCTGCTCGGCAAGCGGGCTTCGGTGTTCGCCGCGGGCCTGCGGTTCCGGCCGCTCGACCAGAAGGCGGCGATCGTCGCCGACGTCCGTGAGCGCCTGTGGCCGCTGGTGTCCGACGGCCTGGTCAAGCCGATCGTCGGCCAGGTCGTGCCGATGGCCGAAGCCGCGTCCGCCCACCGCGTCCTGGAAGAGGGCAGCGTGTTCGGCAAGGTCCTGCTGGCCGCGAAGTCTTAACGCAGTTCTTCCAGGACTCGCACGAGCTGGTTGATCTCGAAGACGTTGGAGTAGTGGGCGAGCCCGATCCGCACGGCGCCGCCCACTTCTCCGACGCCGAGTGACGCGAAGACGCCGCTCGTGCCGTCGTCGGCGAAGGCGCACAATCCCTGCTTCGCCAGGTACTCGGCGACCTCGGGCGCCTTCTTGCCGGCGACGGCGAAGGCGAGCGCGGGGATCCGGCGCATGGCGTTGCCGATGACCATGATGTGCCGCAGCGACAGCAGTTCCGTGGACAGCTGCGCGAGCAAGCCGGCGTGGTAGGACTTCGCCGACCCGAGCGAGGTGACCAGGCGCTCGCGGCGTGAGCCGGTGGCGGCGTCGTCGAGGCCGGAGAGGTAGTCGATCGACGCGATCAGCCCGGCGAGCAGCGGGTAGGCGTGCGGGCCGAGCTCCAGCCGGGCGGCGCCGCGGGCCGTCGGGTCGAGCGAGGCCGGGGGGATCCGCTCGATGAGCTCGGGGTCGCGGAAGACGAGGGCACCGACCGACGGGCCGCCCCACGCCTGCGCGGACACGACCATGACGTCGGCGCCGAGCGCGTTGATGTCGAGCGGCAGGAAGGGCGCGGCGTAGGTGGCGTCGACGACGACGAGCGCCCCGACCCGCTTGGCGAACTCGATGATCGTCGGCACGTCCGGCCGGGTGCCGACGGAACCGGACGCGAGCGTGACGGCGACGGCCTTGGTTCGCGCCGACACGAGCTGCTCGTACTGCCACGCGGGCAGCTCGCAGGTCTCGATGTCGATCTCGCCCCAGCGCACGACGGCCCCGACGCGCTTGGCGGCCCGCTGCCAGGGCGCCAGGTTGGCCTGCTCGTCGAGCCGGGACACGACGAGTTCGTCGCCGATGGTCCAGCGCTCGGCGAGCGCGTCGACGAGCCGGCGCAGCATCACCGGCGCGCTCGGCCCGAGCACGACGGCAGCCGGGTCGGCCCCGACCAGGTCGGCCACGGCCCGGCGGGCCGCGGTCACGATGCTTTCCGCGCGTTGTGAGGCCGGAAACGCTCCGCCCGGCCCGGACACCGGGGCGCGCATCGCCGTGGAAACGGCCGAAGCGACCTGTTCCGGGACCAGCATTCCGGCGGCGCCGTCGAAGTGAATCCAGCCGTCACCCAGCGCGGGAAAGAGCCCACGGATACGAGCGACGTCGAACGCCATGGGGACACCGTACGGACGTGCGGTTTCGCCGTGCGTCCGGGGTTGGGTGGAGAGCCACCGGGAACCCGGTTTGCGGCTACGCTCGGAGACGGACACCCCGCGGGTGTCGCGGAGCGTGGCGGAGGCAAGCCAGGATGGAGCACATGACCGAGCCGAACTTCACAGCGGGTGACCCGGGCCAGGAACCTTCACCCCACGTGGTGGTCGTCGGACCGGACGGCACGCCGGTGGGCGCCCACTCCCCCGACGGCGACCACCCGGAGTCGGTGGGCGACCTCGTCGAAGAGCCGGCGAAGGTGATGCGCATCGGCACGATGATCAAGCAGCTCCTGGAGGAGGTCCGGGCGGCCCCGCTGGACGACGCGTCCCGCACGCGGGTGCGCGAGATCCACCAGACGTCGATCCGCGAGCTGGAGAAGGCGCTGGCCCCGGAGCTGCAGGACGAGCTGGAGCGGTTGGTGCGCCCGTTCACCGACGACTCGACGCCGTCGGACGCGGAGCTGCGGATCGCCCAGGCCCAGCTGGTGGGCTGGCTGGAGGGCCTGTTCAGCGGCATCCAGACGGCGTTGTTCGCCCAGCAGATGGCGGCCCGCGTCCAGCTGGAGCAGATGCGGCGTGGGCTGCCGGCGGGACCGTCGGGGATGGCCGGACACGGGCACGAGCACGGGCCGGGGATCTCGGGGACGGGCCAGTATCTCTGACCGAGGAGGTTGTCCACAGACCGGAGGGCCTGTGGACAACCTCTGTGGACAACTCGGGTGCCGTGAATGACTCATTCCTGACATCCGACGCGGTGAATGAGTCATTCACGGCATTACCGGCCCCGCAGCAGCTCCAGCACCACCGCGGGCGCTGGTTGCGGGCGGGGTGGCCAGGCCGGTGCCGGGCCCATCGGTACCCTCGTCCACGTGCATGCCACCAGCACGGTTCAGGCCGCAGACTCACCCGTGGCGACGTCGGCTCCCCCGGCGTCGGACAGCAAGACGTTCTCGCGTGCCTTCGCCGATATCAAGGCCGGATTCCACGCCCGCGAGCTCTGGGGTCACCTGGGCTGGCAGGACATCAAGCAGCGGTACCGCAGGTCGGTGATCGGGCCCTTCTGGATCACGATCACGCAGGCCGTCCTCGCCGTCGGGCTCGGGCTGCTGTACTCCCAGCTGTTCAAGCTGCCGGTCGAGGTGTTCCTGCCCTACATCTCCACGGGCTTCATCATCTGGGGCTTCATCGTCGGCTGCCTGTCCGAGGGCATGGAGACGTTCATCGCGAACGAGGGGCTGATCAAGCAGCTCCCGGCGCCGCTGAGCGTGTACATGCTGCGCACGGTGTGGCGGCAGACCCTGATGCTCGCCCACAACATGATCGTCTACGTCGCCGTGCTGGCGATCTTCTTCAGCGCGCTCAGCAACAAGTACTCGTTGCTGGGGGACGGGATGTGTGTCCCCAACCACATCTGCCACCCGGGCCTCAGCTGGAACATCCTGCTGGCCATCCCCGGCTTCCTGCTGCTGGCGCTGAACGCCGGCTGGGTGACGCTGCTGTTCGGCATCATCTCGACCCGCTTCCGCGACATCCCGCAGGTCATCAACTCGCTGATCCAGCTGCTGTTCTACGGCACGCCGATCGTCTGGCCGGTCGACCAGCTGATGACCGGCGGCACCCGCGAGGCCGCCTCCTGGATCCTGCCGATCGTCAAGATCAACCCGCTGTACCACTTCATGCAGGTGGTCCGCGCGCCGCTGCTGGGGCAGGAGTTCTCGGTCGGCAACTGGATCGTGGTCGGCTCCATCACCGTCGTCGGTTGGGCTCTCGCGCTGGTCGCGATGCGCAACTACCGTGCCCGCGTCTCCTATTGGGTGTGACACATGGTCTCCATTGACGTCCACAACGCGTTCGTCGACTTCCCGATCTTCGACGCGAAGACGCGGTCGATGAAGAAGAAGGTCCTCGGCAAGGTCGGCGGCAAGATCGGCACCGACACCAAGGTGCCGATCATCGAAGCCCTGCACGACGTGACGCTCACCCTGCGCGAAGGCGACCGCGTCGGCCTGGTCGGGCACAACGGCGCCGGCAAGTCCACGCTGCTGCGCCTGCTCGCCGGCATCTACGAGCCGACCCGTGGCTCGGCGCGGATCCACGGCAAGATCGCGCCGGTGTTCGACCTCGGCATCGGCATGGACCCGGAGATTTCGGGCGTCGAGAACATCATCATCCGCGGCCTCTTCCTCGGCATGAGCGCCAAGGAGATGGAGAAGCGGGTCGACGACATCGCGGAGTTCACCGAGCTCGGCGACTACCTGCAGATGCCGCTGCGAACGTACTCGACGGGCATGCGCGTGCGGCTGGCGCTGGGTGTCGTGACCTCGATCGACCCCGAGATCCTCATCCTCGACGAGGGCATCGGCGCGGTCGACGCGGCGTTCCTCAACAAGGCGCGCGACCGGCTCAAGGACCTCGTCAAGCGCTCCGGCATCCTGGTCTTCGCCAGCCACTCGGACGAGTTCCTGTTCGAACTGTGCGATTCGGCCATCTGGATGGACGAAGGTCACCTCAAGCAACAGGGTTCGCTGCGGGACGTCCTCACGTCGTACAAGGGCCGTGACCCCTTCGAAAACATGAGCCAGGAAACCTTGGAGCGCTTCGGCATCGAGCCGGTGGCGACGACGAACGGCGGGGAATGATGGCCAGCGAGACCCGGCAGCTGCCCGACGGCGCGGTCGTCGGCGTGGTCGTCACGCGGCACCGGCGCGAGCTGCTCGCGGACTCGCTGAAGGTCATCGCGGCCCAGACCCGCCCGGTCGACCACCTGGTGGTCGTCGACAACGGGCCGGACGACTCCGCGCGCGAAGTCGTCGAGAACTACCCGCTGCCGCACACGTACCTGCCGTCGCACCGGAACCTCGGCGGCGCCGGCGGGTTCGCGCTGGGCATGCTGCACGCGCTGTCGCTGGGCGCGGACTGGATCTGGCTGGCCGACGACGACGGGCGCCCGGCCGACGAGAACGTGCTCGCCATCCTGCTCGAGGAAGCGGAAAAGCGGGGCCTGGCGGAGATTTCGCCGGTGGTGTCGAACATCGACGCGCCGGACAAGCTGGCGTTCCCGCTGCGCCGCGGCCTGACCTGGAAGCGGTCACAGTCCGAGCTGGGCGCGGACTTCCTGCCCGGCATCGCGTCCCTGATGAACGGTGCCCTCTTCCGCGCGTCCACCTTGGACGTCGTCGGCGTTCCGGACCTGCGCCTGTTCTTCCGCGGCGACGAGGTCGAGCTGCACCGCCGGCTGGCCCGCTCGGGGCTGCCGTTCGGCACGTCGCTGAAGACGAAGTACCTGCACCCGGACGGCTCCGACGAGTTCAAGCCGATGCTGGGCGGCAAGTTCCACGCGCAGGACCCGGAGAACGAGGTCAAGCGCTACTACACCTACCGCAACCGCGGCTACCTGCTGTCGCAGCCGGGCATGCGGAAGATCGGCGCGCTGGAGATCGTCCGCTTCGGACTGTACTTCGTGGGCGTGAAGCGGGATCCGAAGGCGTTCCTGCAGTGGCTGAAGCTGGTGCGGCAGGGCCGCGCCGAGAAGTTCTACCGCTACTGAGTCCAACGGAAAGGGCCCCCGCTCACCGCGGGGGCCCTTTCTGCTGAACACTTATTCGCCGATGACCGGCGGGGCGGTGCGCATGTCGGTGCCGAAGACCTCGTCGGGGTCACCCTCGACCAGGTACGTCGGGCGCGAGTGCTCGGTGTCTTCGTCGCCTTCGCCCTTCGCGCCACGGCCCAGGCCACCGCCGCCGGGACCCATGCCCCCGCGACCGGCGCCACCCGCGCCGAGACCGCCCATCCCGCGTCCCGCGGCCGCTTCCGCGGCACCGATCCCGCCCGGCCGCGCGGCGCCCGACGCGGCACCCGCGCCCGTCGCGTTGCCGGCGGCACCCGAGCCGCCGGGGCCGAACCCGCCGCCACCGCGTCCACCGCCACCGCCGCCGACCTTCGAGTTGTAGGCCTCGTCGCCGCCGAAGTTCATCCCGCCGCCCATCGGCATCGGGCTCATCGGCGGCATCCCGCCGAACTGCTGGTTCGGGTTCTGTGTCGAGGCCGCCGGGACCGAGCTGGGCGTGAAGCCGGACGGCGTGGTGGTGCCCGCGGGCACGAACCCCGACCCGGTGGTCGAACCGGGGCCGGAGATGTGCGGCACCGGCGCGCCGGTGCCGCCCGGGACGTTGCCGGACACGAACCCCTGGGCGGTGCCGCCGGGCGTGTTCACCGAGTGGGAGCCCGGCATGTTCACGCTGGACGGGTTGTTGATGCCGTTCTTGTCGCCGGTCCCGGTGGGGTCATCGCCGCCCCCACCGGTGCTGAAGCTCGGGGGCGGCGCGAACGCGGGCTGCTTGGAAGCGGCCTCGTAGAGGTTCTTGTCGTACGTCGCCATGACGCTGGCGGCCTCGTCGTGCGCCGCCTGGCTGTCCTTCTGCTTCTGGATCGACTTGTCGACGTTGTCGGGCAGGCTGAAGGGGTTCGAGGTCGCCCAGTCCTTGAACTCGTCCTTCCAGCTGAACGGGATCGGCGCCGGCATGGCGTTCTTCGCCGTGGCGGCGGCCTGGCCCTGGTCGTAGATGGTTTCCGAGGCCAGCTTGGCGTTCTGCGAGTTGGCGTCGGACCACTTGCTGAGGCTGGTGAAGTACTGCTGCGCGTTCTCGGCGGCGCTGCCTTCCCAAGTGCCCTTGGAGGCGTTGACCGCGGTGTTCATCGACTGCGCGAACTTGTCGAAGACCTGGTGGACCTGGTGGTAGGCGGTCGACACCTCCGACACCTGGTCGACGTTGAGGTTGCTCTGGAGGAACGCCTGCAGCTGGGCGTGGTCGCTGCCCTTGTAGTCCGCGTTCGGCGCCTGCAGCCCCTGGACGTACTCGACGTCACGGCCGGTGGTGGCTTCCCGGACGTTCTTGTCGCCCATCTGCTGCGACTGGTTCTTGGCCTGGGCGCGCGCCATGAAGTCCTGGACCCACCCGAAGAGCCAGTTGTCGGGGTCGACGCCCTCTTCGGCCTTCTTCTGCAGGTAGGCGTCCCGCTCGGCGGGCGCCATGTTCTGCACTTCCTGGGGCGACTTGTCCTCGGTCTTCGGCGGCGGGTTCTGTCGCGTGGTCATCTGAACTCCCCTCACGCCTTGGGCAGTTTGGGCTCGACGGCCTTGGTGGCCACGTCGTTGGCCATCTGACAAGCCTTCTCGACGGTGTCGACCGCGGTCACGTTCACGTCCACTCGCGCGTTGTCCCCGACCCCGAGCGCGACCGTGCACCCGAGCGGCGACTGGCTCGAGGCCTGTTTGGCCTTGCGGCCGTTGACTTCGAGGTCCTTGATACCGCCGCCGGTGTCGTTGACCGAGGCAAGCGGGGCATCGTCGCGGATGGCGACGCCGATGATGCCGCCTTCCTCGCTCGCGTCGGTGCGCTGCTTCTGATATCGGCAAACTCGGGCACTACCGAGCTTCTGCTCCTCGCCGTCCTTGAAGGTGCCGTAAGCGGCCACGTCGGCGGCGGTCAGCAGCGTGCAGGGCTCCAGCGACGTCGTCGTCGCGCCGCCCGGATCCGCCGAACTCGACTCCCCGGTGGATGGCGCGGACGTCGCCGAGCCGGCGGCTGAGGGCGTCCCGGTCCGGGTGTCCGTGCACCCGGCCAGCAGCAGGGCACCCGCGGCGACGGGCAGAACGGCGCGTACGAGGAGTTTCATCATTCCCTAGGACTTGGGCTTCAAGCCGCCGAGAGCGGCGTTCTCGGATTCGTTGTAGAGACCCGCGGCGCGCTCGAGCGCCTCGTTGGCCTGCCGGGCCACCTGCTTGAGCTGGTCGAGCACGACGGTCGCGGACCCCTCGGCCTGCGCCGCGCCCTTCTGGTCGTGCGCCGCGATCGTGTGGCCGTACGGGTGGTTTCCGAGCTGCGGTGCCTGGTTGAGCACGTACGTCGTGTCGCTCAGCATGTCCAGGTCGTCGACCAGGGCGAGGAGCGCCGTCGTGAGCGGCTTCACGCCCTCCGGGGTGATCTTGAAACCACCGCTTTTGGCCGCGTCGACCAGCTTCTGCGTCTCCGCGGTGACCGCGCGCACCGCGGCGCCCATGGCGCCCGAAGACAACGGGTTGACAATGTCGGCGATCGAGCCTCCGCCCCCGCCGTCGGCAATCAGCATCGCTGTTCCACCCCGAATCGCTTCGCCCGTGCGTGTGCACCCGGAAGTCTACTAGCCGGGCACCCTCCGCCACGGCCGTTCACCGATCTTCACCTTCGACGCAGCTGCGGGGCGGGCGGTTCCGCAACGTCAGAACTGGCCTTCGAGCTGGGCGTACAGCTGCTGCGCCAGGCGGGCGTTGTCGGCCGGGGCGTAGGTGATCCAGCGCTGACCGTCGGCGGCCGCCCGTGAGGACATCAGCCAGCGGCCGTTCGGGGTGTCGAACCAGGCCAGCGGGGGGAACGACCCCCCGCGGGTCTGGGCGGTGAACTGGCCGACGCGCTTCTTCGGCTCCTGGAAGACCCGCTCGATCATGCGGAGCTGCGGGCCACCGCCGCCGCTTTGCGAGCGGGGGCCGGTGACACCGGCGAACGGGTCGTACGCCTCGTCGCGGCGCTGGTGGCGGGGCTGCGGGGCCGGGCGCGAGATCGTCACCGACTGGCCGGGCGCCGCCGGCGTCAGCGGGAGCAGGTCGACGATCGCCGGCACGATGCCGGTCGGGCGGACCTCCTCGAAGACGATGAGGTTCTCCTCCTGGCGGGCGAGCACCGCGAACTGCCCGTCGGAGGCCACGCGGGCGAACAGGTGGCGGTCGCCCAGCTCAGCGGCCGCGTTGATGGTCACGCTGCCGCGGACGAACGTGGCCAGTGCCAGCTCGGCGTCCGGGTCGAGGCGGCCGCGGCTCCACAGCCCGCGGCCGGTCAGGTCGCGGATGACGGCGTCGCGGATCATCGCGCGCTGTTCGACGGTCGTGCCGACGTGCGGGACCTCGAACGGCGTCGGCGCGCGCCCGAGCCCGAGCTGTTCGAGCAGGATGTCCACCGCCGCCAGCGACAGCGAGAACGAGTGCGGCATTCGCTTCCAACCCCCCGCGGATGAGTCCGGCCTTCGCAAAACGGTAGTCCACCCCGCAGCTGCGCCCTCAGCGAACCCACTTGCCCCGGCAAGATCGCCGCTGGTCCGATGGACGCATGGCTGACCCGAAACCCGCCCTCGTCCTGCACCTCGCCACCGGCGGCGAACCGCTGCTGTTCGCGCTGACCACCGAAGAATCCGGGAAGCTGGCGGGCAAGCTCGCCCAGCTCGTCAAGACCGGCGCCGTCGAAACGGTGACGACCAAGGACGACTCGGTGGTCGCGGTGAACTTCGCGCACGTCGCCGCCGCCTACATCGACGACCTCACCCGCAAGAGCAAGGTCTTCGGCCTCCACGCCTGAGACGGCGAAGGCCGCCTCACGACGAGCGTGAGACGGCCTTCGCGGCGAACCTCAGAGCTTGTACAGGCGCTTCCAGTTCTCGCGCGAGGTGAGCTCGGGCATGGCCCGCTTGTACTGCTCCTGCACCGCCGCGCCTTCCTTGCGCAGCCGCTGGACGACCCGCGCGCCCTGCTTGGCCAGCGCGAACATCTTCACCCGGTCGTAGGACCGGACGCGGACGCCTTCCTGGCTCGCGTCGGTCACCACCGCGGTCTGGAACTGCGCGATGTGCCACCAGTTGGCCTCGTCGATCGGCACCGCGCCGAGCCCGAACTTGCTGCGGCCGAGCACCCGGTCGATGACCCGCCGGAGCAGCACGACGCGCTGCAGGGTGGGCCGCGGCGGGGTGTTGATGATGCCGATGTCGCTGGAGGCGATGCCCGGGACGTCGATCGCCTTGTGGCGCTTGGTCTCCGGGTAGTTCTCGCGGATCCGGCGGATCTCCTGCATCGCCTCGACCCCGCCGTCACGCAGGATCTCCGGGCCCTTCAGGAAGTCCTCGACGGCCTTGATCAGGGTGGCCGACAGGCCGTACTGCATGCCGAGCAGGTAGCGCACCAGCTGCGCGATCAGCACCCGCGAGAGCAGGTTCAGGTTGAACGGCGAGTGCAGGGCCGCGGTGATGATGGAGTTGCGCAGGTTGAAGTACCGGTGCCACTCGTCCCAGTCCTTCATGTGGAAGTCCGCGTGCCACACGCCCGCGCCCGGCAGGGTGACGGTCGGGAAGCCGTGCGCGCGGGCCCGGTAGGAGTACTCCGCGTCGTCCCACTGGAAGAAGAACGGCAGCGGGTAGCCGGTGGCCTTGACGACCTCGTAGGGGATCAGGCACGACCACCAGCCGTTGTAGCCGGCGTCGAGACGGCGTTCCTGGCGGTTCGGCTTCAGCGTTTCCTCGTCCACGCCGAGCAGGTCGGCGGTGGTCAGCGAATGCTCGACCGGCTGGCCGGGCTCCAGCGTGTTGAGGCGGGCGTACTCGGCGCCGACGTGCAGCTGGTTCGGGTGGAACAGGTTGAGCATCTGGCCACCGACGATGATCGGGTGGGCGGCGCGGTTCGAGAACGCCGTCATCCGGATGACCAGGTCCGGCTCGAGCAGGACGTCGTCGTCCATGAACAGGACGTTCGCGTGCTCGGTGGCGGTGTGCCCGGCCACCTCGTAGAGGCCGCGGGTGAAGCCGCCGGCGCCGCCGAGGTTCGGCTGCTTGATGTAGTGCAGCTTGTCGCCGAGGTCCTTGGCGACCTGCTCGAAGCCGTCACGCGACTCGACGAGATCGGTGCCCTGGTCGGCGACGTAGATCGCGTCCAGGGTGTCCAGCGAGGAGACGTCCGCGGCGAGGGCCTGCAGGTTCTTCAGGCAGTCGTCGGCGCGGTTCATCGTGCAGATCGTCACCGCGGTCGGGCGGATCTTCTCCGGGGCCTCGACCGTCCAGCGGACCTGCTCGACGCGCAGCGTCTGGCCGCCCTCGGTCTCGAGGTCGAGCCAGAGCGCGCCACCGTCGTAGAACTTGTCGAGTTTGCCGGTCAGCGACACCTTCGCCTGCTTGGCGTCCTTGATCTGCTCGGCGGCGACCACGCGGGGCTCGCCTTCGACGTCGGACGCGCCCATGGACAGCAGGCCGGTGCCGGTGACGACGGCCTCGACCGAGACCTCGGACACGTTCGTCCAGCGCTGCCAGTAGCTGGCCGGGAACCGGCCGAAGTAGGTGTTGCCCGACACCTTGGTGGCCGGGTCGAGCGTGATCGACGCACGTTCCCGCACGGCCGCGCCCCACTCGAGCTCGGCGTAGAGGTCCTTGCTGACGATCGGCGCCGGGCCGGCGTAGAGCCCGCGCTGCGCCGTCAGGCGACCCTGCGGAGTGTGCTCGGTGAACCGCGTCTCGGCGGCCGCGCCGGTGGTCGGCGCCGGGGTAGCTGTCTTGCCGGGCATGGAAGTCCTCAGTTCTCCTTGGTCGACGGCTCGCGGAAAACGACCCACTTGAGCATCACGAAGTTGATCACGGTGGCGGTGGCCTGCGACACGGCCCAGCACAGCGTGTGCTGCCAGGCGGACTCCGGCAACACCTGCAGCGCCAGCTGGTTCACCCCGACCGCGACGAAGAACGTCACGGTGTAGAGCAGGACGAACGAGCCGATCTGCGCTTTGCCGTCGCGGCGCCCGCCGGCGAAGGTGAACTTCCGGTTCAGGAAGAACGCCGTGGTCGTGCCCACGATGAAAGAGATAGCGCGGGCGACGTCGACCCACGGTGAGGTGGCCATCCCGGCCACCTGGGTCAGCAGGGTGTAGGTGCCCAGGTCGACCAGGGCGCAGAATCCCCCGATCAGGGCAAAGCGGATGAGCTGGCCCAGCAGTCCCGGGGAGGACTGAGCAGCCGTCAGGTCGGCTTGCGGATCGGTCGCCACCACTGCATTACCTCGATACTGAGTCACGGGTCACCCGCGCGGGCGCTTGTGCCTTGATGCGCAAAGTGTAGAGAGGAGGGCTTCCGTGCCACGTTCCGGGCGTGGCTACCCTGGTCGGCGTGACCCAAGCACCCAACACACAGCGTCGCACGCTCATGGGCTGGGCGCGGACCGCACCGACCACCGCCGACGTGCTGACCACCGCCGATGTGGAGGTCATCGCCCGCGCCGTGGCCCAGGCCGGTGAGCGCGGCGTGATCGCCCGCGGCCTCGGCCGGTCCTACGGCGACCCGGCGCAGAACGCCGGCGGCCTGGTCGTCGACATGACGGCACTGAACCGGATCCACTCGATCGACCCCGACAGCGCGCTCGTCGACGTCGACGCCGGGGTCAGCCTCGACCAGCTGATGCGCGAAGCCCTGCCGTACGGCCTGTGGGTGCCGGTGCTGCCGGGCACGCGCCAGGTCACCATCGGCGGCGCGATCGCCAACGACATCCACGGCAAGAACCACCACAGCGCGGGCAGCTTCGGCAACCACGTCGTGTCGATGGACCTGATCACCGCCGACGGGCAGGTCCGGACGCTGACGCCGGAGGGCCCGGACGCGGAGCTGTTCTGGGCGACCGTGGCCGGCATCGGCCTGACCGGCATCATCGTCCGGGCGAAGATCCGGATGACGAAGACCGAGACCGCGTACTTCCTCGCGGACAACGAGCGCACGAACAACCTCGACGAGACCTTGGAGCTGGTCAGCAACGGCTCCGACGACAACTACACGTACTCGTCGGCGTGGTTCGACACGATCTCCACCGGCTCGAAGCTCGGCCGCGCCGCCTTCGGCCGCGGCTCGCTCGCGAAGCTGGACGAACTGCCGCCGAAGCTGCGCGCGAACCCGCTGAAGTTCGACGCCCCGCAGCTGGCGACGCTGCCGGACATCTTCCCCAACGGCCTGGCCAACAAGCTGACCTTCGGCGCCATCGGCGAGCTGTACTACCGCAAGACGCCGAAGGCCGCCCGCGGCGTGATCCAGAACCTGACGGCCTTCTACCACCCGCTCGACATGTTCGGCGAGTGGAACCGGGCGTACGGCTCGAAGGGTTTCCTGCAGTACCAGTTCTCGACGCCGCTGAACGCGCACGAGCCGCTGCGCAGGATCGTCAAGAAGATCGCCGAGTCGGGGCACGTGTCCTTCCTCAACGTCTTCAAGCGCATGGGCGAGGGCAACGCGGCGCCGCTGTCGTTCCCGCACCCGGGCTGGATGGTCTGCGTCGACTTCCCGATCAAGGACGGCCTGAGCCGGTTCTGCCAGGAGCTCGACGAAGACGTCCTGGAGCTGGGCGGGCGGCTGTACACGGCGAAGGACTCGCGCACCTCGCCCGAGACGTTCGCGAAGATGTACCCGCGGCTCGAAGAATGGCGCAAGGTCCGCGCTTCCATCGACCCCGAAGGCGTTTTCGCCTCTGACATGAGCCGGAGGCTCGAACTGTGATCGACGCGGTGGGCAACCCCCAGTCCCTGCTCCTGCTCGGCGGCACGTCCGACATCGCGCTGGCGATCGCCGAGAAGTACCTGGCCGAGAAGCCGCTACGCGTGGTGCTGGCCGCCCGCCCGTCGCCGCGCCTCGATGCGGCCGCGCAGCGCCTGAAGGACCGCGGCGCCGAGGTGTCCGCTGTGGACTTCGACGCGAAGGACACGGCGTCCCACCCCGGCGTGCTGGCCAAGGCGTTCGAGGGCGGCGACATCGACGTGGCGGTGGTGGCGTTCGGCCTGCTCGGCGACCCGGAAGAGGTCTGGCAGGACCACGCGAAGGCCGTCGAGCTGGCGACGGTGAACTACACGGCGGCGGTGTCGGTCGGCGTCGCGCTGTCGGAGAAGCTGAAGGCCCAGGGCCACGGCACGGTGATCGCGCTGTCGTCGGTGGCGGGCGAGCGCGTCCGCCGCTCCAACTTCGTCTACGGCTCGACGAAGGCCGGCTTCGACGGCTTCTACCTGGGCCTCGGCGAGGCCCTCGCGCCGCACGGCGTGAAGGTGACGGTCGTGCGACCTGGCCACGTCAAGACCAAGATGACCGAGGGGCTCAAGGACGCCCCGCTGGCGCAGACGGCCGAGCAGGTCGCGGAAATCGCGGTCAGCGCGGCGCGCGCGGGCAAGGAGCTGGTCTGGGCGCCGGCGCAGTTCCGCCTGGTGATGTCGGCGCTGCGGCACGTCCCGCGGCCGATCTTCCGCAAGCTCCCGATCTGAGGGCAGCCACCGACGTGGTGGATGCCCTCAGCTGAGCGTCACAGCTCGTTCAGCGCCTCGGTGATCTTCGGCTTCCACGGCCAGTTCCCGGCGTGGTCCGGGCACCGAAGCCCGAGTTGCCACAGCTCGCGCGCCCGTTCGACGTCACCGAGACCGGCCATCGCCTGCCCGTAGTAGTACAAGTCGCGGGAGAGCGCCTCGCGGTGCGAAGGCGGGTCGGTCAGGTCGTCGGCCAGTGCTTGGGCGAACAACTCGGCGGCCACGGCCCAGTGGCCGGCGGCCCACGCCGCACGAGCCCGGAAGATGAGCACCAGGTCGGCGCGGGCGTTCTGCTGGATCCACGGGTCGTCTTCCAGCGCCTGGAGATGCGTGACGACCAGGTCGAGGTCGCCGGTCAGCAACCCGAGGTCGGCCAGGTGGGCGTGCGCGTTCATCACCCAGCGGGACGCGTTCGGCCCTTGTGCGTCCTCGCCGGCGAAGTGTTCCAGCGCGGACAGGTGCTCGGTTTTGTACTCCTCCGGATCGACGACGCCGCCCAGCAAGCCGTGCCGCAGGCCCACCAGCCGGGAGATGTATGCGCTGGTCCGGTCACCGGCTTCCTCGGCAGCTTCCGCGGATTCGGTGAACCAGGTCAGCGCCTGGTCGAGCCGGCCGTGCAGGGCCTCGAGGTAGGCGAGGTCGTAGAACAGTGAAGATCGCTGCCGCGCCGACGTGACGTGGTCGACGTCGTCGACATCCGCGATCGCCTGCGCGAGGAGCCGGTGCGCGGCGTCCAGGTTGTCCGTGCCGCCCAGCCGGCGCAGCCGTCCCGCCTCGCCGTGGGAGAACGCGATTCGCGCGGCCGCACGGTTCCTCGGGTTGGGGATGGCCCGCTCGAGGTAGTCGGAGTCGCTCAGCCGGCGCAGCACCGCCGCGTTGAGGTCGGCCACGTCGTGCCGGTGCTGGAGCATCGCGTGCAGGCTGCTCGCGAGGTCGGTCCGGCCTTCGTTGATCAACCGTGCCAGCACCGCGGTGAGGCCCTCTTCCAGTTCGGGCGAACCGGACAAGGCCACGTAGGCAGCCACGTAGTCACCCAGCATGTCGTCCACGCCGACCCGGTGACTCTTGGCGAGCCCGAAGGAGGGCACGGCCAGCAGGTCGGTGAGCAGCTGCTCGGCCTGGCGGCGGGTGCGGGCCGAGGCGGCGGTCCGGATCGACGCGACGAGGTGCGAGGCCGTGTTGTTCAGGGCGTACGCGTCGTCGCAGGTCGCCCAGGAGTCACCGTGTTCGGTGAGCAGCCGCTGGGCGAGGGCGAGGTGGCTTTCGTCGGCTTCCACATGCCAATCATCCAGGATCCGGTCCTCGTCCGCCGACGTCAGGAACTCGGCCATCGTGACGTGGTGCAGTCGGATGGCCCGGTTGTCCCCGGACAGGAACTGGGCCAGATCATCGAGTGCCTGGCGGGCGTGAGCGCGGTCGCCGGCCAGATCCGTGAGCAGGAGCAGCGTCTTCAGCGGCAACGGCGCCTGGGCGACGGCGAGCACCTCCAGCAGCTTCCGGTGCACGCGCGCCCACACGTGCGTCCACTGGTTACCTTCACGGCGCTTCACCGTGTCACGAATCACCACGAGGAAGTACTCGTAGATACCGTCCAGCCCCGCGGGCAGCACGGAGAGCCGGGTGAGCCCCGCCACCCGTTCGCCGTCGCCGTCGCTCACCGCGTCCCGCAGCCCCCTCGCCCACAGCGTCAGGTAAAGGAAGCTGCCTTCGGCGTGGTCCGCGATGCGCCGGGCGACCGCCTCCACGCCGACTCTGCGCACCTCCGGCAGCTCGGCGATGCCGGGATCGGACACCACTGCCCGCGCGTACTTGAGCAGGTCCTCGCGCACTTCGGCCGCGGAAGGTTCGATCCGTTCCTCGCGCAGCCGGTCCGCCTGGGCGAGCCGGAACCGCCTCAGCAGCTCGGTGTCCGGCCGCGCGGACACGACCACCCGCAGGTTCGCCGGCAGCTCCGGGCAGTCGGCGAGCCATTCGAGGATGTCCGTCCGTCCCGCGTCACGCCCTTGGTGCCGAAGCTCGTCCACGGAGTCGATGCAGAGCACGACCATGGCCGTGGGGTCACTGGCGGCCAGCCGGACGGCGGGCTCGATCAGCGCGAGGTGCTGCAGGTTGCCGACGTCGTTGAGGCGCGAATCCGCGACCATCCGCGCGATCTCGAACCCGACGACACTGCCTTCCGCGACCTCGACCTGCTGCGCCACCTGCACGGCCGTGTGCTGGAACGGCGAGATGTGCAGCAAGCCCACGCGGGCGCCGACGACGCGACCCGCTTCGGCCACCCGGCCGACCGCCTGGGTCACCTGGACGTCCAGGTCGACGCGCATCAGCTCCGGACGCAGCAACGCCAGCTGGTGCCCGATGCTCAGCAGCAACGACCACGCGTCGCCGCTGGCCAGCGGGTGGCTGCTGAGCCGTCGCAGGAAGTACCGCGGCGACAGGGCGTGGCGCTGGGTGAGCCACGCCAGCAGAGTGCTCTTGCCTGCCCCGGGGCCACCGGAAACCAGCACGAACCGGCAGTCCGGGTCACGGAAGTGCCGCTCGATCCTCGCGGCCAGCCAGAAGCGCTCGACGAACCCCTGCTCGAGGTAGCGGGCGATGACCTTTTCGTACAGCAACTCGTCCCGGCTGAGCCGGGGCTGCTCGTCGGTCAATCGCCGATCCGGTCCAGATCGACACCCACGGCGGTCCCGGAAACCTCGTCCGCCCGGACGGCGCCGCGCACGTGGGCGTTTCCGCCGACGACCCGCGCGCGAACCCCGGCGACATAGCCGGAGACCGCAGCGACGTCGACCGTGCCTTCGACCACCGGGCCGGAGGCCGGGCGCTGCTCACCCCGGAAGGTGATGCGCTGGCGGTAAACGGCTTCGAGCAACCGCCGGACGGCGTCGGTGGTCTCGAGCAACCGACCGTCCTCGGTGCTGATGGGTTCGATTTCGTCGACGTAGTCCTGCAGCACCTTGCGCAGCTCGCGCAGATCGGGTTCGACCCGGTCGAGCACCGCGGGATCCGGGTCCAGGGGAGCCAGCTGTCCCTCCAGCGCCGACACGTCCGGTGCCGCGGCCGCCTTCTCGCGACGGCGTTTGAGAAGCTCGGTTGCCTGGTTGTACACGAACTTGATGCCTTCGGTGAGCACCGTTGCCCCGAGTACGGAAAGCGTCAACGGATCCGCCATTGTTCCTCCCCACGTTCGACGGCACTCGTCCTACCGTCCCCCGCGCGGGGGAGCAAGCCCTTTAGCCTGAACGGCCGCAGGTCGACAGCTGCTGGATCCGGATGGTCGAGGCTCAGCCGCCGGTGGCGTGGGCGGGGACCAGGTAGAGGTTCTGGCTGCCCACCCACGGTGAGTCGATGTGCCAGCTCGCCAGCGCGGTCCGGGGTGGGGTGTGGCGGGTGGTCGCCAGGACCAGGTCCGGGCTGATCGGGGCGACGCTGTGGTCGAAGTTGTGGAAGTTGGCCTCCAGCAGCGCGCGGCCGAGGTCGTCGCTGCGGCGCTTGGTCTCGGTGATCGCCGGGTCGACCGCGCCGCGGTCGGAGAACTCGTCTACCAGCTCGCAGTCGCACGCGTACGCCAGTGCGCCGACCTCGCCCGCCGTTTCGACTTTGCGGCCGTTGGCGATGGCCGCCAGCTCGTGGCCGATCTCGCGGTACTCCGTCGTCGACGCGTGGTTGCTCGTGATCGGCGCGAACTGGCGGGGCAGGCCCGGCAGCGCGTACACCGCGACGCTCGCCGCGAGGGCCGCTCCGGCCAGCGTCCACGTTCCGCGCCGGATCCGCTCCGGGACCGCGGACGCACAGGCGGCGAGGAAGATCGTCGCGCCGATGATGCTCGGCGCGTAGTACCAGTGGTAGGGCGGCACGCCCAGCCGGCTGTAGGCCAGGTAGTGCAGCGCGCCGGCGGCGGCGAGCGCCGCGAACGGTGTCAGGCGGCGGGCCGTCTCCGAGCCGCGGCGGTACTGGACCAGCCAGGCCGCTCCGGCGAGGCCCGCGAGCAGCAGCGGCAGGAACGACAGCGTGGCCGCGGCCGGGAAGTTGCGCCAGTACAGCAGCGGGCCGTTGGTGAAGCTGAACGGTCCCCACGACTGCTGGCTGATCTTGATGACGAGCGTGTCCGGCACGGCCGAGCCGAGCACCACCCAGCTGAACCCGAACCAGGGCAGCGTGACGGCGAGCGCCGCGAACGCCGTCCGCCAGATGCCGGTCCAGAACTCGCGGCGGGCGGCGAACAGCACCGCGGCGATCAGCAGCAGGTCGATCCGGACGAGCGCGAGGAGCCCGATCACGACACCCAGGCGACCCGGCCGGCGCTCCCCCGCGTAGACCAGCGTCCACACGACGCCGGTGGCGCCGAGCGTCACCTCCAGCCCGACGGACGACAGCAACAGCGGGTTGACCAGCAGCAACGCGAACGTCAGCGGCGCGAACGCCGTCGGCAGGCCGGTGCGCTCACCCAGGCGGCGCAGGCCCAGCACGAGCACCACCTGCGCGACGACGAACACGACCCCGGCGGCCAGCACGGCGTCGCGCAGCACGAACGTGACCGCGCCGAGGGCCAGGACGTTCAGCGGGGAGGTCGCGGTGTTCGCCGTGCCCTGCTCGATCAGGCCCCAGTGACCGTGGAAGGCGAGGTTCTTCGCGTAGGACAGCGTGATGTAGGTGTCATCGATGAGATGGCTGCTGACCAGGGCGAACACCAGCGCGGAGGCAGCTGCGGCGCCGGCCGGCAGGGCCCACGAGCGGGCGACGGGGATGGCCGTCGGCAGCGCGCGGACGGCGTGGGGAACTTCTGCGGAGGCGCTTCGCATCCCGGCCACCGTACCCCGCCCGTGATGCTTTCGTGATCTGAGCGGGGTACGGGTGGCCCAGGCCACACTGCGGGATCAGATGCCGTCCCCGGAGCCGGTGCCGCCGTTCCCGCGGCCGCCGAAGCCGGGACCGCGGCCGTTGAAGCCCTGGTCGGGGCCGTTGTACTGGCGGTGGACGCCGGGGCGGCCGTCCCGCGGGCCGTGGTGGCTCGCGGCGGCGAGCCCGCCGACGATCCCGGCGCCGACCAGCATGCCGAGCACGCCGACGGCGACGAGCTGGGTGGCCCGGTGGCCGACGAACCGCCGGAATCCGCCGGGCTGCCGCGCGGCGGGCGGAGGCGGACCCCAAGCGGGGTAGGGCTGACCGGCGCCGGGGGGCGGTTGCCGGCCGTGGACGCCGGACTGGTCGGCCGGAGCAGATCCGGGCGCTGCCGGATCGGCCGCTCCCGCGGCCGGCGCGGTGGCGGCTGGGCCTGCCGGTTGGCGCGGTTCCGCGGGCTCGGCAGCAAACGCGGCCGTGGGAGGTGCTTGCGCTGCGGCATCGCCCTGGTCAGCAGCAGCGGCCGAGGCAGGCGGGGCCGCTGGGTCGGCCGGTGCCGCGGCCGGGGTGGGGTGCGCCGCTGTGGGCTGCTCGGCCGTCGGCTGCTCGGGCTGGTCCGGGGCCTTCTGCTCGCGCGGCTGGTCGTTCATCGTCGCTCCTGTGGTCACGGGGACGGGCGCAGTGCCCGCCCCCACCACCTCAGGGTGCGCCGCTCAGCTGTGCGTGACCTGTAGCGAAGCTGTCGATTCGCGAAGAGCTCACAGGTAGAACGCGAGGAACAGGGTGATCACCCAGGTCGCGCCGAGCACCTGCAGGATGCGGTCCTTGAGCGCGATCTCCTCGGGCTCGCCCGCGATGCCGCCGTCGACGTCGACCGCGTACCTGAGCACCGCCACCAGGAACGGGACCATCGAGATGAGCGCCCACACCGAGTTGTGCTCGGTCTGGCGGATCTCGAACGCCCACAGGCAGTACGACATGATCAGGATCGCCGCCGACGTCGCCCAGACGAACCTCAGGTAGCTCGCCGAATACTTCTTCAGCGACGAGCGGATCTTCGCGCCGGTCCGCTCGAAGAGCATGATCTCCGCGTAGCGCTTGCCCGCCACCATGAACAGCGAGCCGAACGCCGTGACCAGCAGGAACCACTGCGACAGCGCAATGCCGCCCGCCACACCGCCGGCGATCGAGCGCATCAGGAAGCCCGAGCCGACGATGGCCAGGTCGACCACCGGCTGGTGCTTGAGGCCGAAGCAGTACCCGAGCTGGACGGCCTCGTAGACGCCCAGCACGACCGCCAGCTGCCAGCTGGCGAGGAACGACACGCCGAGGCCGGCCAGGAAGAACACGACCGCGGCCCCGTACGCGACGGGGACCGGCACGATCCCGGCCGCGATCGGCCGGTTGCGCTTGGTCGGGTGGGCGCGGTCGGCCTCGACGTCGATGGCGTCGTTGATGAGGTAGACCGAGCTCGCCGTCAGCGAAAAGGCCACGAAGGCGATGATCGCGTCGATCAGGAGACCGGTGCGATCGGTCGACTTCGAGAACGCGAAGAACGGGGCCGCGAAGACCAGGACGTTCTTCACCCACTGCCGGGGCCGCGCCGTCTTGATGACGCCGCCGACCAGGCCCAACGGCCCACGCGACGCAGGAGGCTCGACAGCCTCGGGCGTCACGGCAGTTTCGTCGCTGTCGCGCTGCTCGGTCGTCTCGCTCATGGGTTCTTCTTCAGCTTCCGTCGTATCAGACCACCGACGAGCCCCCCGAGAGCTGCACCGGCCAGAACGTCTGTCGGATAGTGAACGCCGAGCACGAGCCTCGAGGCCAGCATCGGCGGTACCAGGGCGGGCACCAGGTTACGCCCGGTCAATCCGGAGTAGAGCACCGCCGCCGCCGTCGTGGACGTCGCGTGCGACGACGGGAAGCTCAGCTTGCTCGGCGTGCCGACCAGGACCTCGACGCTCGGGTGGTCAGGTCGCGGCCGCCTGACCACGCGTTTCACCGCGATGGAGGCGGCGTGCGCGCCGACGACACCCGCCGACGCGACCAGCCAGTCCTTGCGCCGCTTCTTGTCGACCGCCGCCCCGAGCAGGCCGAGCGCGAACCACCCGGCGCTGTGCTCGCCGAAGTGCGAAAGGCCGCGCGCAGCCTTCACCGAAGCTTCACTCTTCAGAAAGCCCTGCGCCTTCGCGAGGACGGCCACCTCTCCGGCGGGCTGTCCCTTCTCAAGCATCGAGCGACCCGTCGAGCGGCGCGCCGTCGGTCAGGTGCGGGGCGATCTTGTTGTCGAACGCCGACAGCGCCGAGCCGATGGCCATGTGCATGTCGAGGTACTTGTACGTGCCCAGGCGGCCGCCGAACAGCACGTTCTTCTCGCGCGCCTCTTTCTTGGCCAGCTCGCGGTAGGCCTCGAGCTTCTCGCGGTTCTCCGGCGTGTTGATCGGGTAGTACGGCTCGTCGTCCTCGCCCGCGAAGCGGGAGTACTCGCGGAAGATGACCGTCTTGTCCTTGGGGTAGTCCCGCTCCGGGTGGAAGTGCCGGAACTCGATGATCCGGGTGTAGGGGACTTCCTGGTCGTTGTAGTTGACGACCGAGGTGCCCTGGAAGTCACCGGTCGGCGCGACCTCGGACTCGAAGTCGACCGTGCGCCAGGTGAACTTGCCCGCCGAGTAGCCGAAGTAGCGGTCCAGCGGCCCGGTGTAGACGGTCGGGGTGCCGGCCGGGATGTGCTCGCGGACGTCGAAGTAGTCGACGTTGAGCCGGATCTCGATGTTCTCGTGCTCGGCCATCTTCTCGAGCCACGCGGTGTACCCGTTGACGGGGAGGCCCTCGTAGGTGTCGTTGAAGTACCGGTTGTCGAAGTTGTAGCGGACCGGCAGGCGCGTGATGATGTTCTCGCCCAGGTTCTTGGGGTCGTTCTCCCACTGCTTCGCGGTGTAGCCCTTGATGAACGCCTCGTAGAGCGGGCGGCCGATCAGCGAGATCGCCTTCTCCTCGAGGTTCTGCGCGTTGGCCGTCTCGAACTCCGACGACTGCTTCGCGATGAGCTCGCGCGCTTCGTCCGGCGTGTGCGACTTGCCGAAGAACTGGTTGATCAGGGCCAGGTTCATCGGGAACGAGTAGACCTGGTCCTTGACCCGCGCGAACACACGGTGCTGGTAGTTCGTGAACTCGGTGAAGCGGTTCACGTACTCCCACACGCGCTTGTTCGACGTGTGGAACAGGTGCGCCCCGTACTTGTGCACCTCGATCCCGGTCTCCGGGTCGGGCTCCGAGTACGCGTTGCCACCGAGGTGGCTGCGCCGCTCGAGGATGAGGACCTTCTTGCCCAGCTCGGCCGCGGCCCGCTCGGCGACGGTCAGGCCGAAGAAGCCGGACCCGACGACGACGAGGTCGTAACCTGCGAAATCGGCTTCAGTAATCTGTGCGGGGTTCGTGTGCGCGCTCACGGGCGTCGAGGGTACGGGGGTCGCTGACCCGGCTCGCACCCGACTATCACATTTCGGCCTACGACACACCTGGAAAGCAGTGCCTGCACCCGAGGACTTCTGGAGCTACTTCGCCGCGGTGGCCACCTACGTGGCCGTGCTGGCGGTCCCCGGCGGGCTGGCCGGGTGGGCCGCCGGCCTGCGTGGCTGGGCCCTGGCCGGGCTCGCGCCGCTGCTCAGCTACGCCATCGCCGGCTTGGCCGGCCCGTGGCTGGCGATCGCGCACGTCCCGTACGGCTCGCTCAGCGTCGCCGCCCTCACCCTGCTGCTCGCCGCCGTGCTCTACGGGCTGCGCCGCCTGGTCACCGCGCGCGGCCGGCTCACCCCGGGCGCCGAGGGGCCGGGGCTGCCGTGGACGCGCCGGGCGCACCTGGCCGTGGCGGCCTGCGTCACGATCGCCGTCGCCGTGTCGATCGTCGTGGTCGTCACCGGCCGCGGCGGGACGACGGCGGTGTTCCAGCGCTGGGACACCGTGTTCCACGCGAACGGCATCCGCTACATCGCCGAGACCGGCGACGGCTCGCTGACCGGCATGGGCACCATCAACTGGTACCCCGGCGGCTCCTTCTACCCGAACGCCTACCACCTGGTCGGCGCGCTGGTCTACGAGCTGTCGGGGACGTCGATCCCGGTCACGCTGAACGCGATCACCATGCCGATCGCCGGGCTGTTCGCGCTGGCCATGGCCGCGCTGGTGCGCCAGCTCGGCGGCCGGGCGGTGTTCGCCGGCAGTGCCGCGCTGGTCGCCGGCGGCGCGACGACCGGGGCGTACGAGTCGGTGTCCAGCGGCCTGCTGCCGTTCGCCCTCGGCATCGTGTTGACGCCGCTGGCGGTCATCGCGCTCCAGCGGTTCCTCGCGCGGCCGGGCGTCGACACCGGCGCGGTCCTGGCGCTCAGCGCGACCGGCCTGCTCGCCGCCCACTCGAGCGCGCTGTTCGGGGCGATCCTGTTCGCCTTCCCGCTGGTGGTGCAGCGCTGGTACCGGGCGCTGCGCGGCAGGCTTTTCGGGGGTCCGGGTGGCGAAGCCCCCGGCCCGGAGCGAAGCTCCGGTTGTCACGGCCGCCGCGTCGACGGCGTTCCCGAGGGCACGCGCGCCTGGCGGGTCGTCGGCGGCGACGTGCTGCGGATGCTGCCGGTGATGGCGGTGGCCGGGGTGATCGCCGCGCCGATGATCCTGGGCGCGATCGGCTTCACGTCCGGCTCGTACCCGTACCACGCCTGGGGCTCGCACATGCCGGTGTGGAAGGCGCTGGCCATGCTGGCGACCTTCAAGCAGGTGCTGCCGGTGCCGCAGATCTGGCTGACGGTGTTCCTCGCCGTCGGCGTGCTGACGCTGGTGGCGCTGCGGCGGATGCGCTGGCTGGTGCTCTCGGCCCTCGGGTTGTCGGCGTTGTTCGTGGTCGTCGCGTGCTTCGGCGGCGAAGACTGGGTGATCAGCCTGTCGCGGCCCTGGTGGAACGACCGGTTCCGGCTGATGGCGCTGGCGTCGATCCCGATGTGCCTGCTCGCCGCGCACGGCATGAGCGAGACCCAGCGGTGGCTCGCGAAGCAGGCGAGCGGACGCGCGTGGGTGCGCGCACGGCCGTGGCTGACCGGCCGGGTCGGACTCGCGACGGCGGTGCTGCTCGTCGTCGCGATGGGGGTGCTGACCGGCGGGTTCTACCGCGCGGCCAACGCCAAGACCGTGTCGCTGCTCTACTACAACGGCCTGCCCGGTGAGGTGGTCCCGCCGGTCAGCCGGGACGAGATCGACGCGATGGACCACCTCGGCACGCTCGGCATCCCCGCCGACCAGAAGGTGCTCAACGACCGGCTCGACGGCACGGCCTGGATGTACGCCCTGACCGGGGTGCACCCGGTGGCCGGCCACTACGACGCCGGTGTCGCTCCCCCGGACGCGCTCTACCTGGCCCAGCACTTCGCCGACTTCGACAGCGACCCGCAGGTGCGCGCGGCCGTGCAGCGGCTGAACATCCACTACGTGCTGGTCGGCAGCGGCACCATCCGCCGGGACACGCCGATCGCGCGGGGCCTGCAGCACCTGGACGGGCACGACTTCCTGCGGGTCGTGTACCGGAACCCGGGTGCGGTCATCTACCGGATCGTGAAGTAGAACGCCCTCGTGGCCGCTGCGCCCCTCCGCGGCCACGAGGGCTCTCGCACCCCCGGGGTGTCTGCCAGTACCGACGCCCGAGGGGCGGCAATCGGTTTCCCGATCAGCCCGAAGTCACTCGTTCGGACTAGTGCAGCTCCGGCAGGACATCGCTCGCGACCTGCTCCAGGACGGCTTCGCGGCCCTCGTAGGGCGACGACGACCGCGGCCAGTGCGAGACGACGTCGGTGAAACCGAGCTCCTGCGCGCGGCCCACGGCGTCGCGGAACGCCTCCACGCTGCTGAGCGAGAACACCGGCGACGCGTCCAGGCTGACGAACCGCTGGATGCTCGCCCGGTCGCGGCCCACCGCGTCCAGCCGCTGGTCGAACACCTCGGTGAGCTGCTTGATCCCGGCCCACCACTCGTCGGCGGTCTCGCCGCCCTTGCCCGTCGTGACCCAGCCGGCGCCGAAGCGCGCGGCGAGCGTCATCGTGCGCGGGCCGTTCGCCGCGACGACGAACGGCAGCCGCGGGCGCTGGACCGGGCCCGGCAGGTTGCGGGCCTCACGGGCCCGGTAGTACTCGCCGTCGAAGCCGAACTTGTCGGTCATGAGGAGCCCGTCGAGCGCCTCGACGAACTCGGTGAAGCGGTCCACGCGCTGCTTCGGCGTCAGCTCGGGGGCGGCGAGCACCGCGCCGTCGTAGTGGGTGTGGTCGACGCCCGCGCCGATGCCGAGGACGAGACGGCCGTCCGAGACGTCGTCGAGGGTGTTCAGCTCGCGCATGAACGGCACCGGGTGCCGGGCGACCGGGGACGCCACGAAGGTGCCCAGCCGGATGCGGGACGTCACCATCGCCGCCGCGGTCAGGGTCGGGATCGCGGAGAACCACGGGCCGTCGACCAGGGTGCGCCAGCCCAGGTGGTCGTAGGTCCAGGCGTGGTCGAAGCCGTACTCCTCGGCGGCGCGCCACTTCGGCTCGGCGGCCCACCAACGATCTTCCGGAAGAATGACGATGCCAACTCGCACAGTTCCGGACGCTATCGGTAACCGCCGACTGTCGCACGGACGGGGACGGCCCCACCCGAACGTGTCAGGGACAATGGCGGGGTGGAGAGACCCCAGTTGATCGCGTCCGACGTCGACGGCACCCTGCTCGGCCCCTCCGAATCGCTCAGCGCCCGCACGATCGCCGCCGTCCGCCGGGCGGTCGAAGCCGGGGTGCCGTTCGTGCTGGCCAGCGGGCGGCCGCCGCGGTGGATCGCTCCGATCGCGAAGCCGCTCGAGCTCACCGGGTACGCCGTGTGCGCGAACGGCGCGGTCCTGTACGACTGCGGCCGCGAAGAGATCGTCGAGGTGCACGGCCTGCTCGAGCCGACGCTGCTGCACGACATCGCGCACGCGCTCGACAAGGCGCTGCCCGGCTGCCGGCTGGCGACCGAGCGGGTCAGCACCGGCGCGGTCGACCACGACATGCGCAACTTCGTGATCGAGCCGGACTACCACAACCCGTGGGGCGACGGCGAGGGCCGCACCGGGCCGCGCGCCGAGGTCCTCGGGCACCCGGCGATCAAGCTGCTGGTCAGCCACCGCGGGATGTCCTCCCAGGAGATGGCGGACGCGATCACCGCCCTCTTCGACCGGGACGTCGACGTCACGTACTCGTCGTCGGGCGGCCTGGTGGAACTGTCCGCGCACGGCATCACCAAGGCGACCGGCCTGGCCGATGTCGCTGCGCGGTTCGACGTCGAGCCCGAGCGGGTCATCGCCTTCGGGGACATGCCCAACGACGTCGAGATGCTGCGCTGGGCGGGCCACGGCGTCGCGATGCAGAACGGCCACCCGCAGCTGCTCGCGGTGGCCGACGAGGTCACCGGCCCGGCCGGCGAAGACGGCGTGGCGCAGGTCCTCGAGCGCTGGTTCTAGCTCAGGTCGAGCTCGGCGGCTTCGGCCGGGGTCGGCGCCGTGCCGCCGAGGTGCGCGGGCAGCCACCAGCGTTCCCCGTCCGACGCCGGCTGGTCCGGGTACTCGGCCTGGGCCCGGTCGAGCAGCGCGCTCATCCGGGTGCGGAGTTCCTTCGTGACGACGTCCCAGTCGTCGCCCTTCGCCGGATGCATCGGCTCGCCGATGAGGATGGAGATCGGCACGTGCCGCCGGGTCAGGTCCTTCGGACGGCCCTTCGTCCAGAGCCGCTGGGTGCCCCACAGCGCCATCGGCACCACCGGGACGCCGGCCGCCGCGGCCATCCGGACCGCGCCGGACTTGATCTCCTTGACGGTGAACGACCGGCTGATGGTGGCTTCCGGGAAGACGCCGACGACCTCGCCGGCCTGCAGCTTTCCGAGCGCTTCGCGGTAGGAGGCCAGCCCGGCGGAGCGGTCGACGGAGATGTGGTGCATGCCGCGCATCAGCGGCCCGGCGATCTTGTTGTCGAAGATCTCCTTCTTCGCCATGAACCGCGTCAGCCGCTTGGCCGGGCGCGCGCCGAGGCCGCAGAAGATGAAGTCGAGGTAGCTGATGTGGTTGCACGCGATGACCGCGCCGCCGCGGCGCGGGATGTGCTCCGCGCCCTCGATCCGGATGCGGTTGTCGAGTACCCGGAACATCGTCCGGGCCGCCGCGATCACGGGCGGGTAAACCAGGTCGGCCATCCAGCCAGGTTACGGGAGCGTAGGTTCGGAACGGCGGTTCAGCGGGGAAGAACACAATCCGAGGGCGATCAAGATCGAGAACAGCGCGACGGACTGGTGCTTGATGCCCTCGATGCCGTCGCCCAGCGCCGCGGTGCCGAACTGCGTCACCGAGACCGCGAACAGGAACACCACGGGGACCGCGAGCGCCGTCCGGCGTTGCAGCCCGGCCCTGACCAGGACGAGCAGCCAGATCGGCACCAGCGCGAAGAGCCCGAGCGGGGCGATCAGGCCGGTCAGCCACGAGACCACCGGCACCCGGTACTCCTGCGCGTGCGGCGGGAACCCGGCTTCCCGGTCGAAGCTGCCGAGGTAGTCCGGGCGGGCGGTGAGCTGGTCGGTGGCCGCGCGGTCGAGCACTTCGAGGGTCCGGCCGGGATGGGTCGCGAAGTACGTGACGACGTTCCGGCGGCTGATCCTGTCCCGGTACCGCGGGTACTGCGGATCCATGGTCGCCGGGTGCGGGTGCCACCAGCCGTTGCCGGCGTACTGCGCGAACTCCGGCGGCAGTCCGAGCGCGGCCAGGTCGGCCTGCGTGTCGTGCTTCCCGTCGACGATGTTGAGGAAGATCGAGTTGAAGGCGTTGATCTCGCGCGAGTCGTCGCCCGGGAAAGCGCTGTACGTGCCATCGGGCGCTCGCGCGGGCTCGACGCTCTGCTGCGCGAAGAACGTGACAGCGCCGATCGCGCCGATGACCAGCGCCGCCGACGCCCATCGCTTGACCCCGCGCAGCGAGCCCGGCCGGGCCAGCAGGATCGCCAGCGCGAGGATCGGCAGGATGGTGAGCGTCTGGACCTTGGCGTTGACGGCCAGGACCCCGCCGGCGAACGTCACGGCCATGCCCGCGTAGCTCCACCGGCCCTCGCGCGCGGTCAGGAGCAGGCCGCCGGCGGCGAGCAGCAGGCCGAGGAAGGCCGCGCCTTCGCCGAGGATCGCGGCGAAGTACCCGAAGAACGCCGAGTCCGCGACGACCAGCAGCAATCCGGCCGCCACGAACAGCCGGGTCCGGCGCGGGTGCGGCAGGCCGAGCACGATCGCGGTGATCGCCGCCGCCGCGATGATGCTGCTCAGCAGGCCCAGGATGACGAGGCTCAGCGTGCCGTGGAGACCGATCAGCCGTCCGATCCGGACGGCTAGGTCCGCGAGCCAGCTCTGCGTCAGCAGGTACGTCGGCCGGCACGGCGGCGCGCCCGGCGCGGGCGTGTAGGCGAGGTGGACGAACGGCTCGGGCAGGCCCTTCCAGGTGATCCCGGCCCCGCACAGCACGCGGCCGCCGTCGCCGTTGTTGGACATCGCGATCGGCCGCGGTACCAGGAAGCGCACCACGAACAGCGCGAACGCCGCGCCGAACACCCCGAGCCCGAGCCGCGCCTCGGCGCCCAGCTGCCGGTCCGGGGCCGCGAGCTTCACGAAGGACAGGGTACGTAGCGGAAGTCCGGACCCTTGTCGAGGTCGGCGACCAGGGACTTCGCCTGTTCCGCCCGCGGGTAGACCGAGACCCAGTAGGGCGTGCCGACGCGGCGGAAGGTCGCGACCTCGTACTTGCCCGCGTACACCGGGTCGATCGCGCAGTGCTGCCGATCGGCGTAGCCGCCGTCGGCGGGCACGGCGACGGTCGGACGGCGGCCGTTGACGACGTAGTCGTAGTCGGTCGCGATGCCGCCGTCGTGCCGGCCCTCGCGGGCGATGTGGTCGTCGGTGCGGCCGAGGACGTCGATGATGAGCAGCTGCCCGCCGTGGGCGGCGAGCGCGCCGGGCGCGGCGGCGCTGACCACCGACCCGGGCGGCAGGTAATCGCCGAGCCAGCCGCCGATTTCGGCGAGTTCGGTGCCGTGCGAGTGCCAAACGCGCACGCGGTCGAGCATCTCGGGGCTGAACACCGAGACGAGCACCGCGATGCCGGCCAGCCCGCAGGCGGTCACCGGCACCAGCCGCGGCGCGAGCGGTTTCGGCCACGGCGACGGCTTCGCCACGAAGTCCGCGGTGAGCACGCCGTACGCCCCGGTGGCCGCGACGGCCAGCAGCGGCGGGAGCGGGGCCAGCAGCCGCCACGACGGACCGGGATCGCCGCCGATGAGCACGGCCGCCGCGGCCAGCCCGGCGGCCATCGCGAACAGCAGCCAGAGCAGGGCCCGCGCCTCGACAGCGGGGTCATCCGAAGATTCGCCGTGCGCCCCCGAAACGCGGGCGGTGCCACGCGCGGATTCGCCGCGAGCCCGGGGCGCCGCCACCCGGGCCGCCGAAACGCGGACGGAGTCGTCCGAAGCCTCGCCCTGCGCCGGAGCTCCCGAAGCACGAGCGGTGTCACCCCGGCCTTCACCGCGTGTCCGCGACACCGCGACCCGCACCCCCCGAAACGGAGCTGTGCGACGCAGCACCAGCGCGACCGCGGCGACCAGGCCGAGCAGCAGGAAACCCTGGTGCGCCAGGGCGAACCCGGCCAGGTACGGCCAGCCGGTGGCGACGTGCTCGCCCAGCGGGCCACCGAGCTTCGCGGCCAGCGGCGCGGGGAGGAAGTGCTGGTAGAACGTCGCGCGCCAGGCCAGCCTCGGGATCAGGAAGACCAGCGCACCCTGCGCGTACCCCACCGGCGCCCACCAGCTGTGCCTCCCCCGGAGGGCGGCACCCACCAGCCACAGGCCGGCCAGCACGGCGATCACGAGGCCTTCCGGGCTGGTCATCACGGCGAAGGCGACGAGCACCCCGGCGACCACCGGGCGCCGCGCCGCGAGCGCGTAACCGACGGCGAGGACCAGCAGTACGAACAGCGGCACTTCGGAGCCCGAAGCCCCGTAGACGGCGAGGCCGCCGGCGCTCGCGGTGAGCACCGCGGCGGCCACCCCGATCGCGGGGCGCGGGGCCGCGCCGTCCGGGGCGGCCGCGGCGACGATCCGGTTGACCAGGAAGCAGGACAGGAGCACGCAGCCGAGCGCGGCGAGGACTCCGAAGACGACGGCCGTGGTGCGGATGTCGGCGCCGAACGCGGCGCGCGGCAGGGCGACCAGCACCAGCCAGGAGAAGTTCGTGTAACCCTCGACGCGTTCGCCGGGGTTGAAGACCGGGCCGTTGCCGTCGGCGATGTTCTGCGCGTAGCGGAAGGTGACCAGCGCGTCTTCGGTGACCGTCGCGAACAGCAGCTGGTGCAGCAGGGACAGCCCGAGCGTGAGGCTGAGGACGAAGCCGCGCCAGCCGCGGTCGGTGTCGAGGCGGTTCCAGGTCAGCACGACGATCGCGGCGACGACCAGCCACGCCACCACGACCGCGTAGACCACCCGGCCCCCTCACCTCGTCACCCGCACTTGCCGCCAGGTTATCGACCAGCGGCGGCGGGGCGTTTCCCGTGGCAGGCGAGTGTCACCCCACCAGCTGATCGGCGTTGTCCACAAGTACCGGAACGCTGGGGACAGGCTGTGGACAACCGCCCCGGAGATCAGGCGGAGGTGGCCGCCGAACGAGCCGAGCGGGCCGCGACAGCCGCGAAGCCGGCCGTCAGGAGGTCCGCCACCGTGAACATCACGCGGGAGGCCACCGCGAACGCCGTGGCCTGGCCGACCGTCAGGCCGCTGGCCGTGAGGACCGCGACCTGGGCGACCTCGCGGACGCCGACGCCGCTGGGGAGGATGAACGCGAACGTGCCCACCGTCATCGCCACGGCCATCGCGCCCACGCACAGGACGAAGCCGCCGAGGCCCGGCGCGCCCACCGAATTGGCCAGCAGCCACAGGTGGACGCCCTGCAGGCACCACGCCGCCGTCGAGGCGCCGAACACCTTGCCGATCACCCGCCGGCCCAAGGGGTGCTGCAGCGGCGGCCGGCGGAGGATCCGCAGGACGAGCGAGGTGCCCCAGGTGAGGATCTTCGGGTGCAGCATCGCCAGGCCGAGCGGGATGAGCACGAACAGCCACAGCGCGCGGGGGCTGTTGCTGAACACCGCCGGCGCCGCCAGCAGCGACACCACCAGCGCCGACACCACGCCCACGCCGAGCTGGATCAGGGAGCCGGTGAAGATCCGGGCGCGGGCCAGGCCCGCCTTGCGGCCGAGCTCCATCTGCAGCAGGTACGCCCAGACCGAGCCCGGCACGTACTTGCCGAGCGAGCCGACCAGGCAGATCTGGGCGCCGCGGGCGTAGCCGATCGGCTCGCCGAGGTCGTCGACCATCATCTGCCAGCCCCAGGTCGACACCAGGATCGCCGCGACCAGGGCGGCCAGGCTGAGCAGCGACGACTCCCAGGCGACGTCACGCAGGGTGTGCCAGAACTCGCCCCAGTTGGCCGCCAGCTGCTTCGCCGCGAAGCCGAGGACCAGCAGGATCGCCACCCACCGGACGACGTCGAGGATCCTCGCCCGGGTGGACTTCGGCTGCTTGCCCGCAGCCGGCAGGTCCTCAACTGTCGTCATCGACGGCTCTCCTCAGGCCTGCACCGTGACCAGGCGGCTGAACTCGGAGAGCAGATCGTAACCGTCCCACACCGCCGAGAAGGTCAGGGCGGAGCCGAACGGCACGATCCGGTCGACGCCGCGGCCCGCGAGCTCGTGCGCGAACGCCGTCAGTTCCTCGACGGTGAAGCCGAACTGGCTGACCGTCTGGTCCTTCCGGAGCACGATCGGCACCAGATCGGACAAAGAGGACACTCGCGCGTTGGCGAAGGTGCCCGCTCCCAGCCACTCGCGCGGCAGCACCGCCGGGTCGGTCAGCTCGAGCGTCGCCAGGCCGTTGCCCTCGAACGCGATCTCCTTGACCAGCCCGTCGACCGCCGCACCGTACGCCGAGACCCGCTTCTGGACCGCCATCGCGGGCTCGGTGACGTGCTGCTTAGTCTCCAGCACCGCCGCCAGCAGCGCGCGGAACTCGCTCCCCGCCGTCTGGGCGCCGGGCTCGTCGCCGACCCAGAACACCGCGCGCGGCGACGAGCAGGCGGCCTGGTCGAACCAGTACGAGTCGTTGTAGAAGCCCTCGGCGGCCGTGCGGCGCTCTTCGGCGGACGCGCGCTGCCAGCCCGCTACCGACGCGACGGCGAAGGACGAGCGGTCCGGGAATGTCAGGTCCCGCGCGTGCGGCGCGAGGGGGTACTTCCGCAGGGCCGCGACCGAGCCGTCGCCGCCCCAGATGACGCGCAGGTCGGCGGCCAGCGACAGCGCGCCGCTCACCTCGTCGCTGCGGTCGTAGGTCACCATGCGCTGGGTCGCCGTGATGGCTTCCGCCACCGAAGCGTCCACTTCGGACAATGCCGCGTTCAGCGCCTCCAGTACCGCCTCGGCGGCCCCGGCCGAACGCGAGGAGACCCGCACGACGTTGTGGTTGCCCGCCAGCGCGGACAGCGCCCACGAGTAGACGAAGATCGTGTCGACGTTCGCCGGCGGCACGTGGAACACCAGCCCGCGCGGGAACCGCAGCGCGCTACCCGGAGTGTCCAGTGTGGACAACGCTTTGGCGATTTCGCCCTTGCGCAGGAAGAAGCCGAGCGACGCCAGCTCCGGGAACCGGCGTGCGGTGGCCGGGGCCAGCAGCTTGCGCGCGAACTTCGTGACGAACTCGACGATCCGCGGGTCGCCCACGCGCAACCGGCCGCCCGGCGGCTCGGCACGCAGCTGGTCGACCAACGCGCCGACCTCGACCGAAGGACCGGCCGGGAATCGCTGGGTGAGACTCATGCCGCCGCTCCCGCGAACGTGTCCGAGCAGCCGCGTGCCTCGGCCTTCGGCAGCCGGCCGAGCACGGAGAAGTGTTTGCCCGGCCAGTCGCCGTCGTCGATGCCGTTGCAGACGCCCAGGTCTTCGGTGAGCAGCACGTGCCCGGGGTAGGACCGCGGCAGCGTCGAGACGACCTCGATCACGCCCGGCTCCCCGACCGGCTGCTCTTCCCACGTCTCCGGGTTCCGGATGACGACGTCGGCGAAGTCCGGGCAGTACAGCGAGTTCCCGGACGGGCCCTCGAGGAACACGGTGCCGATCTGCTCGATCATCCCGTAGTAGTTGTGGATCCGGGTGAGACCGGTGTCCTCTTTGAACCGCCGCCGGAACTCCGTGTTGTCCACCGCGCGGTCGATCAGCTTCTTCCAGCCACCGCTGTGGATGAGAATCCCGTTCGACAGGTCGAGGTTGTGGTCCCGCGCGACTTCGTACAGGTACAGCCACACCATGAACGTGAAGCCGAAGATCAGGAACGGCTTGTCGCCGTACTCGGCCAGGAACTTCTTGACCGCCTCGACGTCCGGCTGGTCGTTCTCGTCGAGCACGTACGTGTGCTTGCGGCCGAAGTTCGCCATGCCGAGCACACCGGCTCCCCGCGCGGAGAACGACCGGCGGTTCTTGATGATGCCGATCGTGTCGACCATCAGCATCGGCAGCCGCTCGCCGCCGAGGACTTCCTGCAGCGTCGCGCCCAGCTGCTTGGTCTGCGCGCCCGCCGCCGCCTTGTCCAGGTAGATCCGCGACGCGCCGGCGCCGGTGGTGCCCGACGACGTCAGCGTCTTGAAGACCTCGCTGTCCGGGATGGACTTGAGGTCGTGCGTCTTGAACATCCGCACCGGCAGCCACGGCAGGTCCGCGATCGAGCCGAACGCCGCATCCGAAGCGATGCCCAGCGAGGAAAGGATCCGGTCGTAGCCCTCGGAATTCGCCCGGTGGTGGGCCGTCAGGTCGGCGAGTTCGGGCAGCAGCAAGGCTTCCCGGTCGGCCTGCGACCGCGTGAACACACTCATGCGCCGACCTCGCTGACGCTCAGTTCGGCCTGAGCGGCAAGCGCTGTGTTGAATGATTCGCTCGCAAGCTCCCTCATGCCCGCCCCTCCAAGGTCCGGTAGTCGATCTTGCCGCTGGCCAGCAGCGGCACGGTGTCGATCGGGCGGACATCGAACCCGCTGACGTGCAGGTGCAGCCGCTCAGACAGCGCCCGCGACGCGTCCTTGCAGATCTCCTTGTCCGCCCCTTCGGCGAACAGCACCACCTTGTCGCCGGCGGCCACCGCGGCGACCACGTCGATCCCGACCGCCGCCGTGCGCACGGCCTGCTCGAGGTCGTCGAGGCTGACGCGGTTGCCGAAGACCTTGCCGATGCGCTTGAGCCGGCCGGTGATGAACAGGTACCCCTCTTCGTCGAGGTACCCGAGGTCACCGGTGGCCAGCACGCCACCGTGTTCGTCGCCTTTGGCCAGTCCGGACTCGTCGTCCGCATAGCCCATCATCACGTTGGGCCCACGGTAGACGACCTCACCGACAATTTTCGGGTGCGTGGTCTCCGAGCCGTCGTCCCGGCGCACCGAAAACTTCCCGCCCGGCACCGCCGGCCCGGCGGAACCGAGCTTTTCGGCCAGCCTCTCCGCGGGCACCGTCGTCATCCGCGGCGACGCCTCGGTCTGGCCGTACATGACGTACATCCGGCCGCCGACGGCGAGCATCTTGTCGTTGAACTCGGCGATCAGCTCGTCGCGCAGCTTCCCGCCGGCCTGCGTCAACGTCCGCAGCGTCGGGTACTTCGCGGGGTCGAACTTGAGCCGCCGCAGCATTTCGTAGTGGTACGGCACGCCGGACAGCGACGTGACGCCGTAGGTGTCCACCGCGTCCCAGAAACCGCGGCCGAGCACGCCGGACGGCTCGATCACGATGGTCGCGTCGCGCACCAGGTGCGAGTTCAGCACCGACAGGCCGTAGCTGTAGTGCAGCGGCAGGCAGGTGGGCGCGACCTCGTCGGCGTCGATGTGCAGCACCTGCGCGATGGCGTCGGCGTTCGCGAGGATCGCCTGCCGGGAAAGCCGGACGAGCTTCGGGTTGCCGGTCGAGCCGCTGGTCGGCAGCAGGACGGCGAGGTCGGGGTGCGGGACCACCCCGTCGGCCGAAGCGCGGACCCAGTCGGAACCCTGCCCGGTGTAGCCGGACGGCGCGTCACCCGAAGCCGACAGCACCGCGGCCGGGCGGAACCGCGAGACCAGCCCGGCCAGCACGTCGGCGTCCAGCGCCGGATCGATCAGCGCGATCGCCCGGCCGGATTCGAAGGCGCCCAGGTAGGTCAGCACGCTCGGCAGGTCGACCGACATCCGCGCGAAGACGACGCCGGCGGGCAGCGCCGCCAGCTCGTCCATCCGCCGTCCGACCTCGGCCGCCAGTTCCGCGCCCGCCAGCGTGCGGCCCCCGGCCACGTCCACCAGCCGAGCCCCCGCACCCAGCAACGTCACAGCACCAAGCCTCCGTCGATCCCCAGCACCTGGCCGGTGATGAACGACGCCTCGTCGCTCACCAGGAACCGGATCGCCTTCGCCACTTCTTCGGGACGGCCCAGCCGCCCGAGCGGCGTCCGGCTCGCGTTTTCGGCCTTCGCGTCCTCGCTCAGGCCCGCGGTGAGGTCGGTCTCGATGACGCCCGGCGCGACCGCGTTGACGCGGATACCGGACCGGCCGAGTTCCTTCGCCGCCGACCGCGCGATGTTCGCCACCGCGGCCTTCGAGGCCGCGTACAGCGTCTGACCAGCGCTTCCGTACTCGCCCACGATCGAAGCGAGCACGACGATCGAGCCGGTCTTCTTCCGCATCATCGCCCGGGCCGCGGCCTGGACGGTGTGCAGCGTGCCGGCGACGTTCGTGCTCAGCGTCGTGTCGACGGCCTCCTCGCGGATCATCCCGAGGAGCGCGTCCTCCATGATCCCCGCGTTCGCGACGACGATGTCGAGCTTGCCGTGCTCCTTCGCGACTCCCCTGACCAGCGAAGACACCGCCTTGGCATCGGTGACGTCGAGGGCGAGCCCGGAGGCGCCCACGGAGGCGGCCGCCTCTTTCGCGCGAGCCTCGTCACGGCCGGTCAGCACCACCGTCGCGCCCGCCTCCACCAGAGCGCGGGCGGTGGCCAGGCCGATCCCCCGCGTCCCGCCGGTGACCAGCGCGACGCGACCGGACAGGGCCTGATCAGTCATTCTTCGACTGCAGCTCGGTCACCATGTCGACGGCGACCTTGAAGCTGGACATGTCGATGACCTGGTCGGTGTCGAACTCGACGTCGAACTCGTCCTCGATCGCCGCGACCAGCGCCATGTGGCCGACCGAGTCCCACGCCTCGATGTCGCGGTACTTCAGGTTTTCGACGTCCACACCGCCGTCGAGGTCCAGCGCCTCGACGAAGACCTCGCGCAGCTTGGGGGCGACTTCCGACATCTGACAGCTCCTAGTGCTCTTCGCGCGGGCGAGCGTCCCACGCCTTTACCAAGGTAGAGAGGTCGCCGGGCAGCGTGACGTCCGGGAGACCTTCCTTGCCCTTCAGCCACGGGCCGAGTGCCTCGATCGTCTCCTCGTCGAGACCGCGGCGGGACAGGCCGACGACGTTGATGCCGGTGACGCGGGCCGGGTTGCCGACGGCGATGGTGAACGCGCCGATCTCGCGCCGCACCGCCGAGCCCATCCCGATCATCGCGCCCGGCCCGATCACGACCTTCTGGTGCAGGATCGCGCCCATGCCGAGGTTCGCGCCGTCCCAGATGTGGCAGTGGCCGCCGGTGACCGCGTTGGAGGCGATCGTGACGCCGTCGCCGACCAGGCAGTCATGTGCGATGTGGGAGTTGCGGAGGTAGTAGCCGTCGCTGCCGACCGTCGTCGTCCGCCAGGTCCCTTGGTGGACACTCACGTACTCGCGGATCCGGTTGCGGCTGCCGATGACGACGCCGTGGCCGTCGTGATCCGGGTCACCGGACGGGGCCTCTTCCCACGCCGCCGGGTGGGGACGGCCGCGGTCCTCGCCGGGCGTGCCGATCGTCACGTGCGGGCCGATCCAGTTGCCGTCGCCGATCCGCGCCGGCCCGGCGATCACCGCGAACGGGCCGATGACGTTGCCCTCGCCGAGTTCGACGCCCTCGCCGATGACGGCGGTCGGGTGGATGCGGTTGGCCACGGGCGGGTATCCGTTCGTCGGCGGCTGGGTACTGGGCGTGCTGCCGCGCCCGGTAACGTGTGGCCCGCGTTGCTGCAGGGCAGCCGGGCGCAGAACCGGCGGCTCACTGTACCGGACGCACCGAAATCGCCTGCCGAGAGAGACAGCCCATGATCCCCATCACCGTGGTCGACGTCCGCGACGCGGAGGACCTCGTCGTCGAGGTGCTGCGCTCCGGGTCCATCGCACAGGGACCGATGGTCAAGCGCTTCGAAGACGCCTTCGCGGCGGTCTCCGGGACGAAGCACGCGATCGCGGTCAACAACGGGACCACCGCGCTGGTCGCGGCGCTCCAGGTGCTGGACCTGCAGCCGGGCGACGAGGTCGTCACCTCGCCGTTCACCTTCGTGGCGACGCTGAACGCGATCCTCGAGGCGGGCGCGACCGTCCGGTTCGCCGACATCCGGCGCGACGACTTCGCGATGGACCCCGAGAACACCGCGGCCGCCGTGACGGACCGCACCAAGGTGCTCATGCCGGTGCACCTCTACGGCCAGACGGCGGACATGGGCAAGCTCGCTCCCCTGGCCGCCGAGCGCGGCCTGCAGGTGATCGAGGACTCGGCGCAGGCCGTCGGTGCGTCGTTCGAGGGCAAGCCGGCCGGTTCCTTCGGCATCGGCTGCTTCTCGCTGTACGCGACGAAGAACATCACCACCGCCGAGGGCGGCGTCATCACCACCGACGACGACGAGCTGGCCGACAAGCTGCGCGTGCTGCGCAACCAGGGCATGCGCGCCCGCTACCAGTACGAGGTCGCCGGCCACAACTACCGGATGACCGACCTGCACGCCGCCGTCGGCATCCCGCAGCTGGCGAAGCTCGACCAGCTGACCGCGGCCCGCCAGGCGAACGCGAAGCGGCTTTCGGAGGGGCTCGCCGGCACGCCGGGCCTGGAAGTCCCGCAGGTGCTGCCGGGCCGCGAGCACGTGTGGCACCAGTACACCGTGCTAGTCGGGCCGCACGCGATGCTCTCGCGCGACGAGCTGGCCGCGGCGCTGACCGAGCGCGGCATCGGCAACGGCATCTACTACCCGAAGATCGTCTTCGACTACGACTGCTACGCGGTGCACGAGCTGATCCCGGGCGCACGCGTCGAGGACTTCCCGGTGGCTCGCAGCGTTGCGGAGCAGGCGCTGTCGCTGCCGGTGCACCCGCACCTGTCCGAATCCGACCTGGAAACCATCATCGAAACCGTTCGCGAGGTACTGGGCGCATGACGCATCGGATCGCTCTGGTCGGTACCGGGAACATGGGTTCCCTCCACGCCCGCGTGCTCGCCGGCAACGAGCGCGTCGACCTGGTCCGCGTGATCGATCCGCGCGAGGAAGCGGGCAAGACCGTCGCCGAGCGGTACGAAACGCAGTGGACACCGGAGATCGGCGAACTGTCCGATGTGGACGCCGTGGTGCTCGCGTCGGCCACCGAGGTGCACTACGACCTGGCGCAGGAGATCTTCCGCCAGGGCAAGCCGATGCTGGTCGAGAAGCCGGTCTGCAACAGCTTCGAGAAGTCCCAGGAAATCGTCGCGCTGTCGGCGAAGAACGACATCCCGCTGATGTGCGGGCTGCTGGAGCGCTACAACCCGGCGGTGATGACCGCGCGGGCGCTGGTGCAGGAGCCGGTGCACCTGATGGCCCGCCGCCACGGCCCGTACGCGCCCCGCATCAAGACCGGCGTGGCGTGGGACCTGCTGGTGCACGACGTCGACCTGGCGATCCAGTTCTTCGGCGGCGCGACGCCGTCGCGGGTGACCTCCGGCGCGGGCTACTTCCACCCGCAGTCGGTCGAGGGCGCGGAGGACACCATCGAGACGGTGCTGTCCTTCCCGACCGGCCTGGCCACGGTGTCGGCGTCCCGGCTGGGCCAGAAGAAGGTCCGGTCGCTGGTGGTGTCCGAGCTCGACCGGCTGATCGAGATCGACCTGCTGCGCCGCGACGTCACGATCTACCGGCACGTCTCGCACGACTCGGTCACCCCGGACGGCCTCGGCTACCGGCAGCAGACGGTCATCGAGATCCCGGAGCTCGTCACGGCCCGGGAACCTCTCGCGACCCAGCTGGACCGGTTCTGCGACCTGCTCGAGGGCAAGATCGACGCCGACACCGAGCGCGACCTGATCCTGCCCTCGCACCACGTCGTCGAGCAGGTCCTGACCCAGGCCGCGGCCTAGCTCACCGGCGCCGGGAACGCGGCCGGGCTCCGGCGTCCGCCCGGCCCCACCGCGCGGACGCCGAAGAAGACGTTGTCCTTCGACAGGTCGATCTTCGCCGTCAGCGCCGGGCCGACGTCGATGGCGTGCGTCCAGTCCGGGGCCGTCGTTTCGCGCCAGACGACTTCGTAGCTGGTCGCGCCCGGGGTGGCGGTCCACAGCAGGTCCGAGTCGTTGGTCAGCGCCGCCGTGCGGATCTTCACGCCCTTCGGCGTGCCCGGCGCGGTGGCCAGCGACCACAGCGCGGCGCCGTTCACCCGGGCGACCCGCGCGATGAACGGGAAGTCGCAGAACCGGGGCAGATCGCCGTACTGGACGCCGTTTTCGACGCGGACGTCCTGGTGCTGGTGGGCGAAGTCCTCGTTCGGCTCGGTGAACCGCGCCGCCGGGTAGCCCTGTTCCAGGAAGCCGATGTGGTCACCGCCGCGCAGGTAGCGGTCGCGGCGGTAGATCACCCGGACGGTCATGCCGGTCGCGTCGTTCTCGGCCACCGACTTCACGAACCGGGCCAGCTGCCGCGGCGGGGAGTCGTTCTCGCCGCCGATGCTGCGGCGCAGGTTCGCCTCGGCCGGCGTCTCGGCCGTCGGGACGCCCTCGGCGAAGAGGCGGATGGTGAAGGGGTCGCGCGTGCCGTCGTCGGCGCGGCTCGAGCCGACGATGTCGTCGGTGAACATCGCCTGGACGTCGGTGCCGGCCGCCTTGAACTGCTGGGCCATGAACCGCGATCCGTACAGGCCCTGTTCCTCGCCCGCGACGGCGGCGAAGACGATCGTCGCGGCCGGCTGCCGGGTCGAGAGCACCCGGGCCAGCTCCAGGGCGACCGCGACGCCCGAAGCGTCGTCGTCGGCACCCGGCGCGTCCCCGGTGAAGTCCATGACGTCGGAGCGGCGCGAGTCGTAGTGCCCCGAAACGACGTACACGCGGCCGGGATCGGTGGACCCGTGCAGCGTCGCGACGACGTTGGTGATCGTCGTCGGCACCGGGATCCGGTCGGCGGGTGGCTGGACGTACGACTGCAGCTCGACGGTCAGCCGTCCCGCGGAGGCCGCCGCGACCTGCTGGAACTGCGCGAAGAGCCAGTCACGCGCGGCGCCGATGCCGCACACGGGGTCGTCCTGCGCCGACAGCGTGTGCCGGGTGCCGAACGCGGCCAGCCGCCGCACGGTCGCTTCGATCCGCCGTTCGTCGACCTGGCGGAGCAGGGCCCGCAGCTCCGCGTCGGGACGCTGGGGCCGCGTCGGGACACCGGGTCCGCGGTCGCCGAGTTCGGTGGCGCCGGCCGGGACGGCGGCCACCATGCCCAGCGCGGCCGACGCGGTAAGGAACGCTCGTCGAGAGGTCACGGTTCACGTCTTACGCCCGCATGGGGTGGGCGGGTACCGCCTACTTGGTGAGCCGCTTGCCGTCGGCGTCGTAGGCGATCAGGGGGGTCAGGACGGCGGAGTTCGGGACCTCGGCGGGATCGAACCAGAAGATGACCACGGTCGAGTCCGCGGTCCACGTCGCCAGGCGGGCCTCGACCGTCTTGCCGTGCACCGTCGTCGTGATCCGCGCCGCCCGGCCGGAGAAGTAGCCGAAGACCGGGATGGGCTGGTTGCGGACCACCTCGCCGCCGTCGGTGGCGTGGAACCCGAACGACAGGTCGGTTCCGCGGGTCTCGTTCGTCGCCAGCACGGCCTGCAGCGAGCTCCCGGACCGGAGGCCGGCCACCAGGCCGAAGCGGACGTTCGGCAGGGTCGGCTCGTTGACAGCCCGCGCGTACAGGACGATCTCGCCGTCCGAGGTCCGGATCCCGGTGCCGACGACGTCCCCCATCGGCTGCTCGGCGGGTGCCGCCGTCGACGTCGCGGACACGGTGGGCGCCGGTGACGGCGGCTGCGCGACCGGCGCGGGCGCGGGCTGCCGCAGCTGGATGGCGAACACGACGACGAGCACGACGGCGGCCGCCGCGGCCACCCCCGCGGCGCCGGTCAGCACGCGGCGGCGACGGCGCAGGCGCGTGCCGTCGGCCATGATCCTGGCCAGATCGGGTTCGGCGAAGGGCTCCTCGGGCGGCTGCCGGAGGGCGGCGCGGAAGCCGTCGAGCTCGTTCACCGCCCGCCCCTCCCGATCAGCGTGTCCTCCGGGTCCGCCTCGACCCGCAGCTTGGCCAGTGCCCGCGAGTTCGTGCTCTTCACGGTACCCAGTGAAACGCCGAGCTCACGGGCCACATCGGCTTCCGGGAGGTCGAAGAAGTGCCGCAGCACGACGACGGCGCGTTCACGATCGGTCAGCCTCTTGAGCACCGCGGTGAGCCACTCGCGCTGGGTGACGGCCTTGCCGACGTCGAGGCGGTCCTGCTGCTCGGGCAGGGTCTCGGCGGCGTACTCGCGGATCGGCCGCCGCCAGCCGTCGATGACGTGGTTCACCAGGACGGTCCGGGCGTAGCCGTAGGCGTCCTTGTGCCGCACCCGCGACCAGGCGGCGTAGGTGCGGGTGAAGGCGGTCTGAGCGGCGTCTTCCGCCTGGTGGCGGTCGCCGGTGAGCAGGAACGCGGCGTGCGTGAGCCGGGCCGACGACGCGCGGACGAACTCCGCGAATTCTTCGTCGCCCCGCGCCATGCGTCACCTCGTTCCGTCCTTCCCAGCGACGGCCGGGGCGGGGAAAGGTTGCCTGCCACTCTGCTACCGTTCACCGCGGCTACCAGCGGTCGAAACGTTGCGTAACCGATATCTCGCGCTGGGTCACTGCGTACTAGATTGTGGTGCGTGCGCCATTACGGGGGAATCTTCGCCGCCGCATGCCTGCTGACCTGCGTCACAGCGTGTTCGGGCGGCTCCACGACGGCGGCGTCGGCGCCGAGGCCGACGCCGCCGTCATCCACTTCGGCGAGCAAGCCGACCACCGCCACGCCGACGCCGACCTTCGCCGCGGTCGTGTCACCGGACAAGGTGACCGCGGCCTGCCCGTTCCTGGGCGGCTCGGAGGTCCGGGAACTCACGGGCCGGCCGGGTGAGAGCGGTGAGGGCAAGGAGGGCGAGTCCGAGGCGGTGAACCCGGGCACGGCCTACCACTGCGGGTACGGGCTGAACGGGGAACTGGTGGTCGTGGCGATCCCCGGCGCCCAGAGCCCGTCGGCGACCATCGGGCGGCTCAACAAGGACTGCAAGGAGCCCGCGAAGCCGATCCCGGGCGCGGGCGAGTACGCGAGCCACTGCAAGTTCCCGGACGGCGAAGAGATGGTCGCGATCGGGAAGCGCGGGCACGGCCAGAGCCGGTTCGCGCAGTTCTACACGCCGACGAACCGCGAGGACGTGTACGTCTCGGTGGCGAAGCTCCTGGGAGACCGGCTCTAGCCGCCGCGGAAGCTACTCCGAGAAGTCACCCGAGGGCGCGCCCCAGCCCGACGCGTCGCCACCGCGGGACTCCGCGATCTCCCGCCGGCGCGCGTTCTCGGCGCGTACCCGGTCCACTTCGGACTGGATGTACTCCTCGTCGTACCGCTGGAACACCCGCGCCGGATTCCCCGCCACCAGCGTTCTCGGCGGGACGTCCTTCGCCACCACCGAGTTCGGCTGCACCGTCGCGAAGTCGCCGATCGTCACGCCCGCCATGATCACCACCAGGCCGCCGATGAAGCAGCCCTTGCCGATCTTCACCGGCTTGCGCTCGATCAGGTCGCTGCCCGAATGGTTCTGCAGCGTCATGTTCGCCAGCCAGCTCGAGTGCGTGAAGATCAGCGTGTTCAGGCCGATGCTGGTGTGCTCGCCGATCTCCAGGCCGCCGCTCGCGTCGAGAGCCGCTCCTTCGCCCACCCAGCAGTGGTCGCCCATCTTCAGGTTCTCGGGGCTGATGATCTTCACGCGCTCGCGCACGCGGCACGTCGAAGGCAGCCCGTAGAACTGCGCCCGCTCGGCGTCGTTCATGTACTGCGAGACGAGCTCGGTCAGGATCTGCGGGCGCAGCCGGTGGCTGCGCTCGTCATCGAAGAACATCGGCTTCCGACACCAGCTTCTCGAAGGTCCTGAGGTGCTCTTCCGCAACGACGTCGAGGCCGAAGTTCGACCGCACCATCTCGGACGCCCGCTGCGCGATCAGGGCCCGGCGCTCCGGGTCGTCGAGCAGCTCGATCACCGTGCGCGCCACCGCTTCCGCGTCGTCCGGGCGCACCAGCAGCACGTTCTCGCCGTTGCGCAGCTCGATGCCCGGGTAGTTGTCCTCGGTCACCGACGCGATCGTCGCCGTGCCGGACAGCATCGCCTCCAGGGATGCCGTGCCGCAGCCGCCGTTGAGGTCGTGCGTGACGATGTCCGCCGCCGCGAAGTACGCCGGGACGTCCTCCTTCGGCACCGCGCCCGTCACGATCAGCGCGTCCGAGACGCCCAGCTCGGCGGCCCGCTTCAGGAACGCGTCGTGGTACACGCGGCCGACCACGGCCACCCGGACGCCGGGGTGCTTGTCCAAGATGGACGGCAGTGCCTCGATCAGCGGCAGCCGGTTGCGCAGCGGGATCACGTGGCCCAGGGACACGATCAGCGGCGCGTCGCCGATCCCGTGCTCCGCGCGGATGTCCTTCGTCACCGGCTTCGCGAAGTGACCGGTGTCGACGGCGATCGGGAAGTACTCCGAGTTCGCGTCGCTCGTGCCGTACCGGGCGACGCAGTAGTCGACGCCCAGCTTGTCCAGGATCACGTACTTCGGCTTCAGGTACGCGAGGATCGGCCGCACCAGGACCGCGTCGAGCAGCCGGAACACGCCGCCGTACAGCTTGTTGTCGCTGATCAGCAGCGTGTGGATGGTCAGCAGCGCCGGCACGTCGTGCCGCCGCGCCCAGATCCCGGCCAGCCACGACAGGTCGAAGAACTGGCCGTGCAGGTGGATCGCGTCCGGCTTGAACTCGTCCAGGAGCTTCCACAGCCGCCGCCAGTTGCCCGGCCGCAGCGACGCGAAGCTCATGTCGAAGTCGATCGACAGGCCGATCTGCGGCATCTTCACCGCCGGGAGCCGGACGACGCGGTAGCCGTCGCGGTTCTCTTCGGCCGGGGCCTCGTCGTACGCGGCCGTGATCGCGAGGACCTCGTGCCCGGCCGCGGCGAACTGCGCCGCGAGCGAGGCCGCCATGTGCGCGCTGCCGCCCACCCGCGGCGGGAAGAAGTTGTTCACCACCGCGATGCGCATCGCACGCCCTTGAGCCGGTCCGGCGACGGAGTTCATGCCGCCTCCGCTGTGAAGAGCACGTCGGCGGTGGTCACTCCGTTTCCTTGACCAGATCCCGCATGCCGTCCTCGACGGTGATCCGCGGCTCCCAGCCCAGGACGTCCCGCGCCCGGCTGATGTCGGCGGCGCGCCGCGAGACCAGCACGTCACGCTCGTTGAACAGCGGCTCGACGTCGACGCCGACCGCCTCGATGAGGATCTTGGCCAGCGCGGCGATCGAGGTGTCGATCCCGGTGCCGATGTTGATCGGCAAGTTCGCCTTCTCCGACTCCAGCGCCGCCACGACGGCCCGCGCCAGGTCGGTGACGTGCACGAAGTCCATCGACTGGTCGCCGCGGCCGTCGATGATCGGGGGCTGGCCCGCCCGCAGGCGCTGGATGAAGTGGTTGATCACCGACGTGTAGTAGGCCTCGATCTTCTGGCCGGGGCCGTACACGTTGAAGAACCGCAGCGCGTTCCAGGACAGGCCCTTCTGGCGCTCGTAGAAAGCGAGCAGGTCCTCGCCGGCGCGCTTCGAGATGCAGTACGGCGTCAGCGGGCGCAGCTCGTCGTCCTCGTGCATCGGCAGCCGCTTCGGGTCGCCGTAGACCGACGCCGTCGAGGCGAACACCAGCCGCTCGACGCCCTCGTCGGCGGCCGCGGCGAAGACGTTGTGGTTGCCGATCATGTTGATGTCGATCGACTCGTGCGGGTCGGCGATCGACTTGTTGATCGACACCGTCGCGAAGTGGATGACGTGCGTGCAGCCCCGCATCGCCTCGCGCACCGCACCGCCGTAGCGGACGTCCTTCTCGACCAGCTCGACCTTGCCGGTGGCCACGAACTCGTTGACGCGCGCGCGGTCGCCGCGGGTCATGTTGTCGAAGATCCGGACCGTGTAGCCGCCCTCGAGCAGCAGCGGGATCACGTGCGCGGCGATGAACCCGCCACCCCCGGTGAAGAGCACCTTCTTGTCGGACACCAATTTCTCCTCGGTCGGCGGCTTCAGGACAGGGACTGCACGGCTTCGCGCACGACCTCGGCGACCCGGGTGACTTCCGCGTCGGTGAGGTTGGCGTGCATCGGGATGGCGAGCTGACGCGCGAAGGCGTCGGCGGAGACGGGCAGCGGGGCCTGAGGCCCGTAGATCGGCTGCAGGTGCGAGGCGTAGGTGCCGAAGTTGCACTGGACGCCCTGCGAGCGGATCCGCAGCGCGAGCGTGTCGCGGCTGACCTCGGGCGCGACCGTGAGCAGGTACGCCTGCCACGGGTGCTCGCGGTCGGGCAGCTCCACCGGCACGGTCAGCGCCTCGACGTCGGCGAAAGCCTCGTGGTAGCGCTTCGCGACCGAGCGGCGGGCGGCGAGGAGGTCCGGGAGGCGGTCGAGCTGGACGTTCATGATCGCGGCCTGGACGTCCGAGAGCCGGAAGTTGTAGCCGAGCTCGTGGAACTCCGGGATGGGCAGCGTGTCCGAGCCTTCGCGGCTGATGGCCGGCTCGATGCCGTACGTGTGCAGCTTGCGGGCGTGCGCGATGAGGTCCTCGCGGTCGGAGACCAGCGCGCCGCCTTCGCCCGCGGTGATGCCCTTGCGGCCGTGGAAGGAGAACGCGGCGAGGTCGGCGAGGCTGCCGGCCGGGCGCGTCCTGTACGTCGCCCCGGCGGCGCAGGCGGCGTCCTCGAAGAGCCAGAGGCCGTGCCTGTCGGCGATCGCGCGGTACTCGTCGAAGTCACCGGGCTGGCCGGCGACGTCGACGGCGAGGATGCCGACCGTCTTCGGCGTGATCAGGGCTTCGACGTGCGCCGGGTCCGCGCTGAAGACGTCCGGGCGGATGTCGGCGAACACCGGCTTCGCGCCCGCCTGGACGACGGCGTGGCCGGTCGCCGGAAAGGTGTAGTCGCCGACGATCACCTCGTCGCCCGGCTGCACGCCGAGGACCTTGAGCCCAAGGAAGAGCGCCGACCCGCAGTTCGCGGTCGTCAACGCGTGCGCCGTGCCGGTGACCTGGGCGAACCGTTCTTCGAAGCGGCGACACGCCGGTCCGGCACCCGCGAGCCAACCGGAGCGGAAGACCTCCGCGACGGCAGCGAGCTCCTCTTCCCCCACGGTCGGTTGACCCAGGGCGATGCTCTCGGTGGACATACCTCTCCCATTGCGTGGGGACCCGCCGAAGTGTATAGACGCACGCTCAGGTGATTCACAGGACCACGCCGAACTCCTGTTTGGAGTGCCGCTTCCCCCAGGTCGGGGACGTCTTAGGCTGGGGTCCATGCGATTCGGGGTGCTGGGGGCCGTCGCCGCGTGGCGCCGGGACGGCACGCCGGTGGCGGTGGGCGGCCCGCGCTCGCGGACGCTGCTGGCGCTGCTCTCGCTCGAGGCCGGGCGGTTCGTGCCGGCCGAGCGGCTGATCGACGGCATGTACGGCGAACACCCGCCGGACGGCGCGGCGAACGCCCTCCAATCGCAGGTGTCGCGGCTGCGGACGGCGCTGAAAGACCTCGCGCCGGTCGAGTTCACCGCGGCCGGGTACCGGCTGGCCGTCGAACCGGACGAAGTGGACGTCCACTGCTTCGAACGGCTCACCCGCGAAGGCCGCGCGCTGCTGAAGAACGGCGAGCACGCGCGCGCCGCGACGGTCCTGGGCGAGGCGCTGGCGTTGTGGCGCGGGGCCGCCTTCACGGACGTGGCGGACGCGCCGTTCGCCGCCGTTCAGGCCACGCGGCTCGAGGAGCTGCGCGCGGAAGCCGTGGACGACCACGTCGAGGCCCGGCTGGCGCTCGGACAGGCCGAAGACGTTCTCGCCGGCGTGCGGGAGACCGTCGCCGCGAAGCCCTTGCGAGAACGGCCGCGTGCGCAGCTGGTCCGGGCGCTGGCCGCCGCCGGACGGCCCGCCGACGCGCTCGCCGCGTTCGAGGACGGCCGCCGCACCCTGGCCGACGAGCTGGGTGCCGACCCGGGCCCGGAACTCGCCGAAGCGCACCTCGCGGTGCTTCGCGGCGAAACGGAGAAGCCGGTCCTCCCGGCTTTGCCCGCGCAGCTGACCACCTTCGTCGGCCGCGACGCCGAGTTGCGGCAGGTGGCGGAGCTGCTGGCGCGCGCCCGACTCGTCACGCTCACCGGGCCGGGTGGCGCCGGCAAGACCCGGCTGGCCGTCGAGGCGGCGGCCCAGGCGGGGCCGGCGGTGTTCGTCGAGCTCGCCCCGCACGGCGGCAGCGACATCCCCGGCGCGATCCTGGCGGCACTCGGCATGCGGGAGAGCTCGCGCGGCGGCCCGCAGGACCCCGTCGAGCGGCTGGTGTCGGCGCTGCGCGACCGCCCGGTGCTGCTCGTGCTCGACAACTGCGAACACGTCGTCGACGCCGCGGCCCGGCTGGCCGCGCGCCTGCTCGCCGCGTGCCCGGGACTGCGGGTGCTGGCCACCAGCCGTGAGCCGCTCGGCATTACCGGCGAGCAGCTGGCGCCGGTGCCGCGGCTGCCCGTCCCGCCGCCCGGGACGTCCGCCGCGCAGGCCTGGGAGTTCGCGGCCGTCCGGCTGTTCGCGGACCGCGCGGCCGCGAGCGATCCCGCGTTCACCCTCGACGAGTCGACGATCGGCGACGTCCAGCACGTCTGCTCGGCCCTCGACGGCCTGCCGCTGGCCCTGGAGCTGGCCGCAGCGCGCGTCCGGACGCTGTCCCTCGGCGAGATCGCGGCCCGGCTCGACGACCGGTTCCGGTTGCTGGCGCGCGGCAGCCGGACGGCCGAAGCGCGGCACCGCTCGCTGCGCGGGGTCGTCGAGTGGAGCTGGGACCTGCTGACCGACGAGGAACGGGCACTGGCCCATCGGATGGCGGTGTTCGCCGGTGGCGCGACCGCCGCGGCCGCCGCCGAGGTGTGCGGCGCGGACGTCGACCTGCTGCCGGAGCTGGCCGACAAGTCACTGGTGGAGGCCGTCGGCGGGCGGTTCCGGATGCTGGAGACGATCCGCGCGTTCGGCGGCGAGAAGCTCGCCGAAGCGGGCGAAGCGGAGACGTTCCACCGCGCGCACGCCGAGTACTTCCTGCGGTTCGTGGCCGAAGCGGACCCGATGCTGCGCACCGCGGAGCAGCTGGACTGGCTGGCGCGGATCGACGCCGACTACGACAACATCCTGGCCGCGCTGCGCTGGTCGACCGAGCACGACGTCGCGCTGGCGCTGCGGCTGGTGCCGTTGCTGGCGATGTACTGGTGGATGCGCGGGCGGCGGTTCGAGGGCGCCGGGCTGTCGCTGGCCGTGGTGTCGCGGTGTTCGCCCGAGCTGCGCGAGGAGTACGTCGAGGAGTTCCTGGTGTGCGTGCTCGGCGCCCTCGCCGGGCAGCGGCACGAGTCGCTCGAGCAGTACCTGCCGCTGGTCCGCCGGTACGCGGCGGACGAGAACTGGGCGCCCCGCAACCCGATGCTGGTGATGCTGCTGGGGGTGGTGGTCGGCCCGCCGGGCGACGACGCCGAGCTGCTCGGCCGCGGCAAGAGTCTGCTGGCCGCCGGCGACGCGTGGGGCTGGGCGCTGCTGCCGATGGGCATGGGCCTGCGGGCGATGATGTCGGGCGACCTGGCGGGCGCGGAGGAAGGGCTGCGCGAAGGCGCGACGCAGTTCCGCGCGCTGGGCGAGCGGTGGGGCCTGTCGATGGCGCTGGACCACTTGTCCCAGCTCCTGACCTGGCGCGGCGAGTACGCGGCCGCGTTGCCGCTGATGGACGAGGCGCTCGGCCTGATGCACGAGATCGGCGCCACGGACGACGTGGCGGACCTGATCTGCCGCCGCGCGTGGACCCACCTGCTGTCGGGAGATCACGCGCGGGCCCGAGCGGACTACGAACTGGCGGCGGCAACGGCCCGCAGTGCGGGCATGCCGGAATCCCGCGCGGCGGCGTACGTCGGCTTGGCCAACTTGACCCGGCAGTCGGGCGACCTGGCCGCGGCCCGGGAGCTGTGCGAGCGCGCGTTGGCGGAGTGCGCGGGCGGTTCGTTCGCGGCGGAGTCGGTCCGCGCGACGGCGTTGGTTTCCCTCGGCTGGCTGGCGGTGGCGGAGGGCGACCGGCCCGCGGCAGTCTCGTTGCACCGCTCGGCGTTGCTGATCGGACGGCAGTGGAACGCGAGCGACGTGGTGGCGTTCGCGCTGGAGGGCTTGGCGGGAGCAGCGGAGCCGAAACAGGCGGCGGTGCTCCTGGGCGCGGCGGCAACGGTCCGCGGAACGGCGATCAGCGGCGACCCGGACGTGACGGCGGTCCGCGGGCGGCTGGTGGAGTCGCTGGGGGTCGACGGGTTCGAGCGCGCGTACCGGACGGGGCTGGGGATGAGTGCGCAGAAGGTCTTGGAGCATTCGATCGAGGGACAGGTGTCCACAAGTTCGGACACGTAGAAGGTGGTCGTTGCTCGGAGCAGCAGATCCTGCCTTGGCGAAGGGCGCTTCGGAACCGGGCTGGATCACCTACCGCTGAACGGCAACAGCCACCTCGTGCCCGTCCAGCAGCCTCCGGCCACCGCGTGGCGGGCCTTTCTTAACCACCTGGTGAGACTCGCGTAGCCTCTCACCGTGCGTAATGTGGTAGTCGTCGGGGGCGGGATCGTCGGTCTGGCCGTGGCCTGGGAGCTGACCAGGCGCGGGCTGGACGTCACCGTCCTGGAAAAGGAATCCCGCTGGGCGGCCCACCAGACCGGCCACAACTCGAACGTCGTGCACGCCGGGCTCTACTACAAGCCCGGGTCCTTCAAAGCGCAGATGTCCGTGGCCGGGAATCGGTCCATCGTGGACTTCGCGCGGCAGTACGGCGTGCCCGTCGAGGTGTGCGGGAAGCTCGTCGTCGCCACGCGCGAAAGCGAGATTCCCGCCCTGACCACCCTCGCCGAGCGCGCCGAGGCCAACGGCGTCCCGGCGAAGCAGATCTCGCCCGCCGAAGCGCGTGAGTACGAGCCCGAGGTCGCCTGCGTGGCCGCCTTGCGGGTCGAATCCACCGGGATCATCGACTTCCCGGCCGTCTGCCACACGCTCGTCCGGTTGCTCGACGAGACCGGCGCCGACCTGCGGCTGGACTCGCCCGCGGTGGCCATCCGAGCCGGGCGCAACGGCGGGGTCGAGGTCGCCACCGGCGATGACGTCGTCCAGGCCGACGCGCTGGTGAACTGCGCCGGCCTGCACTCCGACCGGGTGGCGCGGCTGGCCGGGCTGACGCCGTCGGCGAAGATCGTGCCGTTCCGCGGTGAGTACTACGAGCTCAAGCCGGACCGGCGGCACCTGGTCAAGGGCCTGATCTACCCCGTGCCGGACCCGACGCTGCCGTTCCTCGGCGTGCACCTCACGCGCATGCTCGACGGCAGCGTCCACGCCGGCCCGAACGCCGTGCTCGCGCTGCGCCGCGAGGGCTACCGGTGGCGCGACTTCTCCGCGAAGGACGTCGCCGAGGTCGCCGCCTTCCCGGGCGCCTGGCGGCTCGCCCGCAAGTACGCGTTCCCGACCGGGCTCGACGAGGTCCGCCGCTCGTTCTCGAAAAAACGCTTCGCCGCGAGCCTCGTCCGGCTCGTCCCGGCCGTCACCGAGGACGACATCGTCCGGCACGGCTCCGGCGTGCGTGCCCAGGCCATGCGCCGCGACGGCTCGCTCGTCGACGACTTCCTCATCGAGACCGCGCGCGACCAGGTGCACGTCCTGAACGCGCCGTCGCCGGCCGCGACGAGCGCGCTGGAGATCGCGCGCCACATCGCCGATCAGGTGTCGAAGGACTAACCCGGCAGGTTCGCCGTCACCAGCGGCAGGCCCTGCTTCACGGTGTCGCAGGTCTTCGCGTCGTCGCCGATGAAGCCGCTGACCACCTGCACCGACGACGTGTCGGTGATCGCCAGGGTCGCGCCGCAGGTCACCCGCAGGCCGCCCATGTTCGGGAACAGGCCCCACTTCCGGCCGCCGACGTCGACGGTCTCGGTCGGGTTGACGCCCTTCGCGCCCGGCCACTCCCCGACCGGCGTGCTGGGCCCGAACCAGACCTCGAACGCCTTCTGGCCGCCGTCGCCGTCGGTGTCGTCCCAGAGGCAGAACGACGCGTTCGGCACCGTGGACGAGGTGTCCTTCTTCCCGTCCGGCGAGATGTCCTTCAGCTGGGCCACCTGGTCCGGCTTCAGCATGGCGCAGGGGTCCGCCGACAGCAGCGGTCCGCTCGGTTCGGGCTTCGCCGACGCCGACGGCGTGATCGGTGGCGCGTCCTGGCCGCCCGGCAGGTGGGCCGCGACCTGCGGGATCGCGAGCTTGGCCAGCTCGCACGACCGGTCGAGCTTGCCCGCCGAGACGCCGACGTAGGCAAACGACTTGGCCCCGAGCAAGGCGTAGAACGTGCAGTCGTCCGGCATGATCGAGGCGTACTGCGTCCAGCTCAGCCCGCCGATCTGCTGCGGCTCGGACTTCTTGACGGCGCCGGAGATGTACTCGTTGAAGTCCAGGTCCGCGGCGAGGCCGACGTTCAGGATGGCCAGCGGCTCGACGTCGTCCTTCGAGTTCCACAGGCACATCGGCGGCTGGAGCCGGTCCTTGTTCTCCTTGACCGGCTTACCCGGGGACTTGTAGCCGAGGGCGTCGACCTGGGCTTCGTCGAGCAGCGCGCAGGCGTCGACGGCCTTGACGACCGGGCCCTGGCCCGGCACCGGCGACGCCGAACCGCCGACCGTCACCGTGCAGCCGGTCACCACCGTCACGGCCACCAGCGCCACCGCCACCTGCCACCTCATGCGCATGAAGTCCTCCCGTTCGGCCCGGACTGTACTGGGACGAACGGAGCAGCACCGCGGATCCGCCCGATTCAGCGAGGCGTGAGGACTTCCTTGCCGCCGACGAACGGGCGCAGCGCCTCCGGCACGCGGACCGAACCGTCCTCCTGCTGGTGGTTCTCGACGATCGCGACGATCCACCGGGTGGTGGCCAGGGTGCCGTTGAGCGTCGCGGCGATCTGCGGCTTGCCGTTCTCGTCGCGGTAGCGGACCGAGAGGCGGCGGGCCTGGAACGTCGTGCAGTTCGACGTCGAGGTCAGCTCGCGGTAGGTCTCCTGGGTCGGGATCCACGCTTCGCAGTCGAACTTGCGGTGCGCGGACGTGCCGAGGTCGCCGGTCGCGGTGTCGATCACCCGGTAGGGCACCTCGATCTTCGCGAGCATCTGCTCTTCCCAGCCGAGCAGCCGCTCGTGCTCCGCCTCGGCGTCGGCCGGCTTGGCGTAGACGAACATCTCGACCTTGTCGAACTGGTGGACGCGGATGATCCCGCGGGTGTCCTTGCCGTACGAGCCGGCCTCGCGGCGGTAGCAGGACGACCAGCCCGCGTAGCGGTTCGGACCGTTTTCGAGGTCGAGGATCTCGTCGGCGTGGAAGCCCGCGAGCGGCACCTCGGACGTGCCGACGAGGTAGAGGTCGTCGTCCTCGAGGTGGTAGATCTCGCTCGAGTGCTGCCCGAGGAAGCCGGTGCCGGCCATGATTTCCGGGCGGACCAGCGACGGCGTGATCATCGGCGTGAAGCCGTTCTCGAGAGCCTGCGCGATGGCCATGTTGAGCAGGCCGAGCTGCAGCTGCGCGCCGACGCCGGTGAGGAAGTAGAACCGCGACCCCGAGACCTTCGCGCCGCGTTCCATGTCGACGCCGCCGAGGCCTTCGAGCAGCTCGAGGTGGTCCTTCGGGGTGAAGCCGAGCTTCGTCGGCTCGCCGACGTGCTTGAGGACGGTGAAGTCGTCCTCGCCGCCGATAGGGGCGTCCGGGTGGACGAGGTTCGGCAGGGTCCGGAAGAGCTGGTCGAACTCCTCCGACGCGGTGTTCTGCTCCGCCTCGGCCGCCTTGACCTGCGCGGCGAGCTCCTTGGCCGTGGCCAGCAGCTGCTGCTTCTCCTCCGGCGGCGCCTTCGGGATCTGCTTGCCCAGGAGTTTCTGCTCGTTGCGCAGCTTGTCGGCGGCCGCGATCGAAGACCGGCGCCGGGTGTCGAGGGAGAGCAGTTTGTCGACCACTCCCTCGTCTTCACCACGAGCGCGCTGCGACGCGCGCACGGCTTCCGGGTCATCGCGCAGAGTCCTGGGGTCAATCACGGGTCAGAGGGTAGTCCGTACAGACTGTGCGGCCCTACTGGGTTATCCCGACAGTCTGATCGTTGAAGCGCTGTTCACGGCCTCCTCATACTCGCTTGAGACCCCGAGGAGGCGTTCGATGACCGATGAGCTGCTGGCCCGGCACCGCGCAGTCATGCCGTCCTGGATGTCGCTGCTCTACGAGGAGCCGATCGAGATCGTGCACGCGCACGACCGCCGGATGACGGACTCGAAGGGCCGCACCTACCTGGACTTCTTCGCGGGGGTGCTGACCAACTCGATGGGCTACGACGTCGCCGAGATCGGCGACGCGGTCCGCAAGCAGCTCGACACGGGCATCCTCCACACGTCGACCCTCTATTTGATCCGGTCCCAGGTCGAGCTGGCCGAGCGGATCGCGAAGCTGTCGAACATCCCGGACGCGAAGGTGTTCTTCACGAACTCGGGCAGCGAGGCCAACGACACGGCCCTGATGCTGGCCACGCAGTTCAGGCGCAGCAACCAGGTGCTGGCGATGCGCAATTCGTATCACGGTCGTTCGTTCGGAACGGTCGCGATCACCGGCAACCGCGGCTGGTCGGCCTCGGCCCTCAGCCCGGTCAAGGTCAACTACGTCCACGGCGGCTACCGGTATCGAAGCCCGTTCCGTTCGCTCCCGGACGCCGAGTACATCGACGCGTGCGTCGCGGACCTGGTGGACGTCCTCGACACGGCAACGGCGGGCGACGTGGCCTGCCTGATCGCCGAGCCGATCCAGGGCGTGGGCGGCTTCAGCCTCCCGCCGGACGGCTTGTTCCGGGCGATGAAGGAGGTCCTGGACTCGTACGGCGTCCTGTTCATCTCGGACGAGGTCCAGACGGGCTGGGGCCGCACGGGCGAGCACTTCTGGGGCATCGAAGCCCACGGCGTGACCCCGGACATGATGACGTTCGCCAAGGGCCTGGGCAACGGCCTGGCGGTGGGTGGGGTCGTGGCCCGCGGAGACGTGCTGGACTGTTTCCAGGCCCAGTCGTTCTCGACGTTCGGAGGCAACCCGGTATCGATGGCGGGCGCAACGGCGGTCCTGGACTACATCAAGGACCACGATCTCCAGGCGAACTGCGCGGCCCGAGGGGCGCAACTGCTCTCGGGCCTCCGGGCGGCCGACTCGCCGATCGTGGCGGAGGTCCGCGGCAAGGGCTTGATGATCGGCGTCGAGCTGATCAAGCCGGGAACAACGGACCCGAACGTCCCAGCAGCGGCCAGGATGCTGGAGGAGACGAAGAAGCGAGGACTCCTGATCGGAAAGGGAGGCCTGCACGGCAACGTACTGAGGCTGGGCCCGCCGATGACCCTGACGGCCGAGGAAGCCCAGGAGGGCTTGGAAATCCTGGTGGACGCACTGGCAGCAACCCACGCAGCCCTCTGAAACAGAAGGAGCAGGCTGGTCATCCCAGAGCCTGCCCGTCCGGCGAGGACAGTCTTTTCTTTTCTCAGCCCCGAACAAACCTCGCCACGTGCTCCGCCAGCTCCTCCCCCTTGTCCTCCTGCAGAAAGTGCCCCGCCCCGCCAATCACCGGATGCTCCACCCCAGCAGCCCCCCGCATGGCCCGCCGCAGCACCGGCGCCATCCCACCCGTGATCGGATCCCCGTCGGAAAACGCCACCAGGAACGGAATCTCCAGCTTCGTCAACGTCTTCCACGCCGCCCGGTTCGCTTCCGAAGCGGGATCATCCGGCCGATACGGCACCAACGACGGCATCGCCCGCGGCCCCGCCTTGTACGTCTCGTTCGGGAACGGTGCGTCGTAAGCCTTCCGCTCCGCGTCCGAAAGCACCGAAGCGCAGCCGGACTGGACGAACCGCGCCACGTCCAGCACCGGCGCCTTCTCGACCGCCGTCCGGAACGCGTGCCACGCCGGCGGCATGTCGGTGTCCCCGGTCGGCAGGCCCGTGTTCGAAGCCACCACCCGCGCGAACCGGGACGGCGACGAAGCCACCATCCGCAACCCGATCAAGCCGCCCCAGTCCTGGCCGACCAGCGTCACGTCACGCAGGTCGAGCGCGTCGAACGCGAAGGCGCGCATCCACTCCACGTGCCGGGCGTACGAATGGTCCGCCAGGTCGCCCGGCTTGTCGGAGCGGCCGAAGCCGACCAGGTCCGGGGCGATCGCCCGCAGGCCCGCGGCGGCCAGCACCGGCAGCATCTTGCGGTACAGGAACGACCAGCTCGGCTCGCCGTGCAGCAGCAGGACCACCGGGCCGTCCGCCGGGCCTGCCTCGACGTACCCCACTCTGATCCGGCCGCCATGGGGGTCCGGCAGCTCCGCGTAGCGGGGCTCGTACGGGAAATCGGGCAGGTCCGTGAACCGGTCTTCCGGTGTCCTCAGCAGGCGCACGCACCCCACGCTAGTGCGAACAGCCCAGCACGGCCACGATCATGCCGTAACGCCCCTGGACGGCCCACGACTTCCGGTAGAGGGAAGGGGCCGCCCATGACGTCCGATGCCGAACTCGCCGTGCGGTACGTCGACTACCTCGTCGGCGGCGACGAGGCCATCCTCGAAGAGGCGTTCGCGCCCGACTTCCTCGACCACGTCAGCGGACGCCGCGGCACCGACATGATGCGGGTCGTGCGGGGCTGGCTGGAGCGCAGCTTCGCCGGCCTGAACTACGACGTGCACGCCGTCACCAGCGGCGACGGTGTCGTGATGATCTGGTTCTCCAGCTACGGCACGCACGTCGGGAGCGAGTTCCCGCAGTTCGCAGGCCGGCAGCCGACCGGGCGGCGGATCGTCGCGGAAGCGGTGCACATCTTCCGCGTCCGCGACGGGCGGTTGGCCGAACACTGGGCGGTGCGGGACGACCTCGGCGTGCTCCGGCAGCTCGAGGGCGGCGAAGCCCCTGGAGAACGACCCCGCCGCCCGGCCTGAACCGCTCAGGAGATGCCGACCGCCACCACGAGACCCAGGCCGAGGTGCGCCGCCGCGACGACGATGCTCACCGGGGCGAACTTCTCGCTCTCGATGGTCGAGGCCACGTCGATGCGGGTCGCCCACTCCAGCAGCCGGACCGCGACCACCTGGACGACGATCCCCAGCAGGCCGTAGACCAGCGAGGTGATCAGGCCTTCGGTGAGGTCGCTGGCGGAGTTGAAGATCGCCACCACGACGATGAACGCCATCGAGAGCATCCCGGACGCGGTCACGATCACCGCGTTCGGCAGGCCCTGCGTCACCAGCTTGGACAGCTTGCCCGGCGTGGTCCAGTCGATCGCGTAGAAGCCGGCGAACATCAGCAGCAGGCCGATGACGCCGTACAGCAGGATCGCGCCGATCCCCCGCACGAGGTCGGAGCCGAACGTGTCGGACAGCGCAAGCGTCGAGGTCACGAGTTTTCTCCCGAAAGGTCAGCGATGGGGTGTTTTATCACGACTCGACGATGCGGTGTGGGACGAAGGCCGCACCGTCGTCGGTGACCAGGCCGCCGGTCTCGCGGATGCCCAGCCCGGCGGAGCTGTCGCCGACGATCCACGCGCCGAGCGCCGGCCGGTAGCCGTCGAATTCGGGCAGCGGGTCGAACGCCTGGTAGACGAAGCCTTCAGCACCGTAGACGCCGTCGGTCTGGGTCTCGTAGCCGGTCGCGACGATCTGGACGTTCGCGCCCTCACGGCCCAGCTTCGGCTTGCGGACGTACTCCGTCAGCAGGCCGGGGTCGTCGGCGAACGCGGGCAGCAGGTTCGGGTGGCCCGGGTAGTTCTCCCACAGGATCGCCAGCAGCGTCTTGTTGGAGAGGATCATCTTCCACAGCGGCTCGATCCACAGCGTCCGCGGCAGCGACTCGACGGCGTGGCGGCCGAACTCCTCGTCGACCACCCACTCCCACGGGTACAGCTTCAGCACGGTCGCCATCTGCGCCTCTTCGAGGTCGACGAACCGCTTGAGCACCGGGTCCCAGCCGATCTCCTCGATCGCCAGGCCCACCGTGTCGAGGCCGGCCTCGGCCGCCGTCTCCTGCAGGTACGCCGTCGTGACGTTGTCCTCGCCCGAAGGGTCGGCCGCCGACCAGGTGAAGTGCAGTTCGTTCGACGGCAGCTTGTCCTGCAGCTGCGTCCACCGCTCGACGAGCTTCTCGTGGATCGAGTTCCACTGGTCGTCGTCCGGGAAGACGTCGGTCTTCCAGTGCCACTGCAGCAGCGACGCCTCCAGCAGCGTGGTCGGCGTGTCCGCGTTGTACTCCAGCAGCTTCGCCGGCGACTTGCCGTCGTAGCGCAGGTCGAACCGGCCGTAGACGTGCGGGTCCTGCCGCTTCCACGACTCGGCGATGTGCGGCCAGACCCACTCGGGGATGCCGAACCGCCGGTAGCCCTCGGTCGTCACGACGTTGTCGACGGCTTCCAGGCACATCGAGTGCAGCAGTTCGACGTCGGCCTCGAGCGAGAGGACCTCGTCCATTTCGAAGACGTAGTGCACGGACTCGTCCCAGTACGGCCGCACCCGGCCGCTGCTGTCGCGGGCCGGCGTGCCGTAGACGAGCCCCTGCTCTTCGACGATCCGCTGCCAGTCGCGCCGCGGCTCTCGCCGATCCCGGTACACCTACGATCCCCCGCTCTTGCCGCTGCCGCCGCTGCCGCTCTTGCCGCTGATGCCGAACCCGCCGCGCTGGACGGACTTGCCCGTCTTCGTCGTGACGTTGGTGCGGGCCGACGGCGGGTCGTACGAGCCACCGGTCACCCGCTGGCCGACCACACCGGTGCCGCCGTAGTTGTAGCGGTAGCTGTTGTAGCCGCCACCCGGGATCGGCAGGAACAGGAAGCCACCGCTGTGGTAGCCGCCGTGGCTGGTGACGTAGTTGTCGTCGCAGTAGTCGTCGTTCTGGACGACGACGCCGTTCTTGTCGGTGCAGACCGCCGTGACGTTCTCGGTCTTCGCCACCGTGTAGAACGTCGCGACCAGGCCGACGAGCCCGACCGTGACGCCGCTGCCGATCAGGACCTTGCGCCGCGTTGCCGCCTTGGCGTCGGCCTGGCGGGCCAGCTCCTCGTTCCGTTCCTCCTGGGCCAGCGCCTGCTGCCGGGCCCGCTGCTCGGCCAGCGAAGGCTGACGAGGCTGGGTGTTCGAGTCCTGAAACCTCATCGAGCCGCGCTTCGGCGGCTCGGGGGGCGGCTGGTCCCCAGTATTGTTGTCCTGCGTCATGTGCGCTCCGTAATCACCGGCCACCGCGAAACCGTGACCACCCTAACCACCCGGACCGCGCACGTCATGCGCGGCGCGGGCATCATGGACTGCGATGTCTCCCAGCGCCGATCGGTTCCCCACCGCGACCCAGACACTGCGCACCCGCGTCGTGATGGGTGGGATCTTCGCGGGCGCGCTCATCGCGCTCGCGCTCAGCGTCGTCTTCTCGTGGAGCGACGGCATCACCGGCGGGTCCGGCGGGGGCGCGGGCCGGTTGTCCGCGGCGGCCCAGGAGGCGTTCCACTCACCTCCCGGCAGCTGCCTGACCTGGGACAACCCGGACGCGAGCGACGCGCGGAAGGTGGCCTGCACCGAGCCGCACCTGTTCGAGGTGACCACGCTCGTGGACATCGGCGCCCAGTACCCGGAGGACGCGCCGGTCCCCTCGCTGGACCAGTGGCAGCAGATCGCGCAGCAGAAGTGCACCGCGGACGTGAAGCCGTACCTCGGGCACAAGCTCGACCCCTACGGCAAGCTCACCACGAACCTGCTCCGCCCCACGCCGTCACAGTGGGAAGACGGCGACCGCCAGCTGCGGTGCGGCCTGCAGTGGGCCGGCCCCGGCGGCCGGCTGCTGCCGACGACCGGGCCGGCCAAGGACCAGGACCAGTCGCTGGTCTTCGAGCCGGGCACCTGCCTGGCCCTGCTCGGCAAGGGCGTCGGCGATCCGATCGACTGCACGAAGCCGCACTCGTACGAGATCGTCGCGACCCTCGACCTCAAGTCGAACTTCAAGGAGGGCTACCCCTCCCAGGACAACCAGAAGGCCTGGCTCGACACCGAGTGCAACAAGGCTGCGGGCAGCTACACCGGCGGCGCCGACCTCGACGCGAAGAAGCTGATCCTGACCTGGGACCTGCGGGAGCAGGAGAGCTGGGACACCGGCTCGACCAAGGTCAACTGCAAGGTGGCCGCGGTGCTGCCCGACAAGAGCGGCCTGCAGGCGGTGACCGGCAGCATCAAGGCCGCCCCGGCCGGCCAGGACGGCGGCCAGCCCCAGGACGGTGGCCCGCCGTCGGACGGCGGCGGGGGCCCGGCCACGCAGAACCCGGCTCCCTCGACGGCGAAGCAGGGCGGCTGATGCCGGTCGAGATGAGCCGGGAGCGGTTCGAAGAGCTCGTCTCCGAAGCGCTGGACGAGGTGCCGCCCGAGTTCGCGCGCGCGATGGACAACGTCGTCGTGCTCGTCGAGGAGTTCAACGACGAAGCACCGGACATCCTCGGGCTCTACCACGGCATCGCGCTGACCGAGCGGACGTCGTCGTACGGCGGGGTGCTGCCCGACCGCATCTCGATCTACCGGCAGCCGATCCTGGCCATGTGCGAGGACGAGGACGAGGTCGTCGAGGAGGTCCTGATCACCGTCGTGCACGAGCTGGGCCACCACTTCGGCATCGACGACGCCCGGCTGCACGAGCTCGGCTGGGGCTGACCCGCGCGGATTTCCTCGTCGGTCCGGCACGTTCCACCGAATTCCGCGCCCACTACCGGAAACCGTCACGAGATTCACTGCTAGTGACAACGTGACCACGCGCAGCCATCTCCGCGGTTATCCTCGTACCCGAAGTCGTTGGGCATCGATTCGTGCGGGGAGGCACAGTGAACGAAGCCCGGAACGACGGAGGCGGCCGAAGACTCAGGTGGCTGCTGACGTCGAGCGCGGCGTCCCACCTGGGGGACGGCATCGGCAAGGTGGCCCTGCCCCTGCTGGCCACGACCCTGACCCGGGATCCGGTGCTCATCGCCGGGCTGTCCGCCACCCAGTTCCTGCCCTGGCTCCTGTTCGCCGCGGTCGCCGGCGCGCTGGTCGACCGGATCGACCGGCGGCGCGCGATGATCGTCGCGAACAGCGCCCGCGCGGTCGCGGTCGGCGTGCTGGCCGTGCTCGTGGCCGTCGGCGGCATGACGATCTGGCTGGTCTACCTGACCGCGTTGATCATCGGGACAGCCGAGACGATCGCGGACAGCGCGGCGAACGCGCTGATCCCGGCGGTCGTCGGCGACGGCTCGCTCGACGCGGCCAACAGCAAGCTGCAGGCCTGCGAAATCGTCGGCCAGACGTTCCTCGGCGGCCCGGTCGGCAGCCTGACTTTCGCGCTCTTCGCGGCCTTCCCGTTCGTCCTCAACTCCGCGGGCTTCGCGATCGCGGCGGCGGTGCTGCTCGGGCTGGCGGGCACCTACCGCGCCAGGGCGGAGACGCCGGTCAAACCGGCGAAACTGCGCACCGAACTTGCCGACGGCCTGCGCTGGCTGCGCGGGCACCCGCTGCTGCTTCGGCTGGTCGTCGTCGCGGGGCTGCTGAGCCTGGTCAGCGAGCTCGCCCAAGCGCAGCTGGTGCTCTACGCGCTCGAAGACCTCCACCTGTCCGACGCGACCTTCGGCTTCTTCGCGTTCGTCGGGGGTATCGGCGGGCTGCTCGGTGCGGGTGTCGCCCCACGGCTGGTGCGGGCGACCGGACGGCTGCCGGTGGTCACGGGCGGGATCGTCTGCTGCGGCCTCGGGTTCGGCGGGATGGGCTTGGTGCGCTCGCCGGTCGCGGGCGCGGCGCTGTTCGGCCTCTTCGCGGCCGCGGTGGTGGCGGTGAACGTCGTGCTCGCGACGGCCCGCCACACCCTTGTGCCCGGGGAGCTGCTCGGCCGGGTGCTCGGGGTGTGGCGCACGGTCGTCTGGGGGGCGATCCCGCTGGGCGCGCTGCTGGGCGGGGTGCTGACCGAGCAGCTCGGCTCGGCGGCGCGGACGTTCGCGGTGTCCGGCGTGGCGATGCTGGTGATCGCCGCGGTCGCGTTCGGCGCGCTGCGGCGCTCCTCCCTCGGTGACGAATCGGACTCAGCCGCGGCGCTGACACACCACGATCCGGGATTGTGAGCTGAAATAGCTCCTCACCCAGGTGGTGAGGAGGCAGTCATGCGCACCGTGGACCCGGGGACCGGCACCGACGCCGATCCCGACTTCGACGAGCCGTCGGACGAGTCCACGTCACCGCCGCCGTCGAGACGGCTGCTCGTGCTGAGCGCGGTGGCCGGGTTCGTGCTGGGCGGCAGCGTGCTCGGACTCCTGTGGGGACTGTCCGGAGTGCACGCGGGCGCCCTCGACGACGCCGTCGCGGCGTGCCAGGCGCTCGACCGCGTGGGCGAGCTGCCCGACACGAGCCGGGACGCCCAGCCCACGCTGACACCGGGCCTCAGCTCGGAGCGGCTGCACCGGATGGTGGCCGCGCGGGAGCTGTCGGCGGCCGCCGCCCAGGTGAACGCGAACTACCAGCCGCTGGCCGACCACATCGACGGCGTCAGCCGGATGGTGCTCAGCCTGCACTTCAGCGACGTCTCCGGCCAGCGGCACCTCACCGAGGCCAAGGAGATCTGCGGCCGCATCTGAACAGCCGGGCGAAGCCCGTCCGTTGAGGGTGGCGATGGGGCGCGGTCCGGGTTAGGCGGGGTGGACGGTCTTCACCGCGAGCTGGTTGCCGGGGATCTTCGTGCTCGCGCAGCCGGTGCCTTCGCTCGGCACGAAGTTCGACGCGGTTTCCTGCGGCAGGTAGATGCGCAGGCCCTTGACCGCCGTCGGCTGGCAGGTGCCCGGGTCGAAGTTGCGCACGTTGACGAACTGGATGTCCGCGGCCGCGGTCTGGCCGGGGTTCAGCTTGACGGCGTTGCCCTTGGTGCCTTCGCGGAAGGCGTCCTTGCCGACCTGGTGCCCGTCCGCACCGGCCACGTAGGACACGCCGGGGAACCCCTGGATGGTGCAGGGCTTCCCGCTGGAGTTCGTGATGAGCAGCGGCCGGTACACCGAGCCGGCGCCCGCGTCGCCCTGGCCGAGGGACAGCTTGACGTCCCCGGACTTGCACAACCCGTTGTCGGCGGGCTGGGCGGCGGGCGGCTCGGCCGGAGCCGAGGTCGTGGCGGGAGTCGAGGTGGCGGTGGTGACCGTGGTGGTGGCGGTCGGCGACACCGAGCTCGACGGCGTCGAGCTGCTCGCCGCGTTCGTCGTGCCGCCACCGCCGCACGCGGAGAGCGCGAGCACGCCCGCCGAAGCCGCGACGACCGGGAAAAACCGTGAAAGCTTCATGACAATCGCCTCCCTGGTGTGGTGCTACTGGGTAGACGTACCGGGTCGCGGCCGGGTTGGCTGCTTTCGTAAATTCCCCACCAGGCGTGTTCTAAACGTGACAGGATCACACTTTCGTGATCTTCAGAGAGGCGTGTCGACCCAGGTCAGGCAGCGCCACTGCCCCTCCGGCCGGGCCGCCAGCTCGACGAGCCCTGTGTTGGGGATCAGCGCCGCGTTGGCGACGTCCGCGTGGACGTTCGGCGCCAGCCACTCCGCGGCCAGCCGGATCGCGCCACCGTGGCTGACCAGGGCGATCACGCCGTCCGGGTCGGCCTGCTCGTGCTTGGCGCGCAGCCGGCCGACCGCGTCCAGCATCCGGGTGCGCACGCTCGTGCCGCTCTCGCCGCCGGGCAGCGACGGCGCCAGCTCGCCGAGCGTCCAGCGCCGGACCGTGTCCATGTAGGTCGGGATCGACGCGTGGTCGGTCGCCCCTTCGAGGTCACCCGCGACGACCTCGTGCACCCCGTCGACGACCTGCACGTCCAGCGAAAACCGCGCGGCCAGCGGGGCCGCCGTCTGCTGGGCGCGCGTCGCCTGGGACGCGTACACCGCGACCAGCGGCTCCTCCGCCAGCCGCGCCGCGAGCGCGTCCGCCTGCTGACGGCCGAGTTCGGTCAGCGGCGGGCCCGGCAGGGCGGTGTCCAGCGCGCCTCGGACGTTCCCGTCGGTCTGCCCGTGGCGAATGAGCAGCAGCCTCACGCCCGGTCCCCCTTGCGGACCGCGTCGGCCCACACGGCCGCTTCGACGAAGTCGTCGTTGCCGAAGCCCGGTTCGATCGTGGTGCGGGTCCCGTCGGCCCGCGGGTGCGAGCCGAGGAAGCGGAGGTTGCGGCAGTGCCGGCGCAACGCGGTCAGCGCGTCGAGGACCCGCGGCTCGGCCACGTGCCCTTCGAAGTCGATGAAGAAGCGGTACTCGCCGAAGTTGCTGCGCGTCGGCCGGGCGTCGAGCCGGGTCAGGTTGATGCCGCGGCTGGCCAGCTCGGTGAGCAGCTCGGCGAGCGTTCCGGTCCGGTTCGCGGCCGCGGCGACCACGGACGTCCGGTCGGCCCCCGTCGGCTCCGGCAGCTCGCCCGGCGCACGCACCAGCAGGAACCGCGTCGCCGCGTCGGGGACGTCGGCGACCCCCTCGGCCAGCACCTCGAGGCCGTAGTGCTCGTTCGCGACCGGCGCGCAGACGGCCGCGTCGAAGGTGCCTTCCCGCACGCCGACCGCGGCGGCGGACGTCGACGACGACGCCACCGGGTCCGCGTCCGGCAGGTTCTCCTCGAGCCACTCGCGGACCTGGGCCAGTGCGTGCGGGTGGCTGGCGACGGTCTTGATGTCGCCACCGCCGGGCCGGGTCAGCACGCTGAAGTGGATCGGCAGGATGGTCTCGGCGACGGCGACCAGCGGGGCCGCCTCGCTGAGCGCGTCGAGCGTGGCGGGCACCACGCCCTCGACCGAGTTTTCGATGGGGACGCACGCCGCGTCCGCCTCGCCGTTGCGGACGGCCGTCATCGCCAGCCGGACGGTCTCGACCGGGATCAGTTCTTCGCCGGCGGCGAGCACCCGCGCGGCCTGTTCGGTGAAGGTCCCTCGGGGGCCGAAGTATGCGATCCGTGACACAGCACCCAGGCTACGGGGCCTGACCGTGGCGACATTCACTCGGACAGCCGGTACGGGAACCGGTTACGCCGGGTGGCATTTTTTGCGATGCTGGGCGGGTGACCGCCGAATCGGGCACGCACACCGGACGTGAGGGCGCCAAGCCGCCGCTCGCCCCCCGCGCACCGGAGCTGGTGTTGTGCGCCGTCGATGAACCACTCGCCGAGGCCTGGACCGCCGCCGCGCAGAAGCTGGCCGGCCGGGTCCGGGTGCACCGCGGGTCGGTGCTCGACGTCGTCGCCCAGGCCGTGGTCAGCCCGGCCAACTCCTACGGCTGGATGCGCGGCGGGATCGACGCCGTGTACGCGCAGGCGTTCCCGGGCGTGGAGCAGAGCGTCCGGAGCGCGGTACTGGCCTTCCACGGCGGTGAGCTGCCGATCGGCGACGCCGTGGTGGTGCCGACCGGCGAAGCCGAGCCGGCCTGGCTGATCAGCGCACCGACCATGCGGGAGCCGGGCGAACGGCTGCCCGCCGACACGGTCCACCCGTACCTCGCCGCCCGCGCGGTGTTCCTGACCTGGCGCGACGGCCGGCTCGACCACGGCCCGGTGCGGGCGTTCGTCGACACGATCGCGATGCCGGGGCTCGGCACCGGCGTCGGCGGCGTCGCCCCCGCGACCTGCGCCCGGCAGGTGGCCGCGGCGTGGGCCGAGGTCTTCGGAGAGCGTGACGCTGGGTGATCAACCCTTGGATGGGGGTGGACTACGTCACAGCGCTTTAACCGGCCGTAAGCCCTACCGTTGAACACGCAGGTGAACGTCCGCCAGTGCAGGCGACGGCCGGAGGAGTGTGCGATGACCCGGGTCCGCGAACTCAGCCCGTATGTCGAGCTGCACCGGGAACAATGGAAAGAGCTGCGGAGTTCGACGCCGCTGCCGTTGACGGCGGCCGAGCTGGTCCGGCTGCGCGGTCTCGGCGAACAGGTCGACCTCGCCGAGGTGGCCGACGTCTACCTCCCGCTGTCCCGGCTGATCAACCTGCAGGTCGCCGCGCGCCAGCGGCTCTACGAAGCGACGACGACGTTCCTCGGTGACGACTCCCGCGGCACGAAGGTCCCGTTCGTGATCGGCATCGCCGGCAGCGTGGCGGTCGGCAAGTCGACCACCGCCCGTCTGCTGCGCACGCTGCTCGCCCGCTGGCCGGACCACCCCCGCGTCGACCTGGTCACCACCGACGGCTTCCTGTACCCGCGCGCCGAGCTGATGCGGCGCGGGATCATGCACCGCAAGGGCTTCCCGGAGAGCTACGACCGCCGGGCGCTGTTGCGGTTCGTCACCGAGGTCAAGTCGGGTGCCGAGCGCGTCGCCGCGCCGGTGTACTCGCATCTGGCCTACGACATCCTGCCCGGCCAGGAGCAGGTGGTGCAGCAGCCGGACATCCTCATCGTCGAGGGCCTGAACGTGCTGCAGCCGGGGCCGCGGCTGATGGTGTCCGACCTCTTCGACTTCTCGATCTACGTCGACGCGCACACCGACGACATCCAGCGCTGGTACGTCGAGCGGTTCCTGGAGCTGCGGCACACGGCGTTCGCGGACCCGGCGTCGCACTTCCACCACTTCGCCGGCCTGCCCGACGACGAGGCCCGCGCCGAGGCCCGGCACCTGTGGCACTCGATCAACGAGCCGAACCTGATGGAGAACATCAAGCCGACCCGGCCGCGGGCCACGCTGGTGCTGCGCAAGGACTGCGACCACACGATCAACCGGGTCCGCCTGCGCAAGCTCTGACCCGCTCGTCACACACGCCGTCACCCACATGCCGCGCATTCGCACGCTCCGCGAGTGCGCGGCCACGATTCGTCGCGCTCTCGCGACTCTCCGCGCCGGAAACCGGCCGTTCGGCCGAGGCGGGCCGGTCAGCCGTAACCGGTTGGCCGATACCGGGCATCCGCTGTGAAAGCGACCCTGAAGGAGTCAGGAAAACGGCTCTGAGCTGGGGAGGAGGCCCACGATGTTCTCGATGATCCTCACGTGGGTCGGTGCGGTGCTCGGTTTGGCTCTGCTGATCGCGATGGCCGCCGGAACCTTCGTCGTCGACTTCGACGACCGGCTGCAGGAGCGCCGCAGCAAGACTGTGACAACCGGGGCTTCGCCCCGGGCCGGGGGCTTCGCCACCCGGAGCCCCCGAATTCCCGGCAAGTCCGCGGAACCCCTCCCCTAGCCGTCAGAGCTCGGCCAGCGCCTCGAGGTAGGCGTCGGCGTCGTATTCGAGGTTTTCCGCGTCCAGCAGGCTGTTTTCCAGGGCGTCGATCAGCTGCTCGAAGATCTCGTCGCGGTCGAGCTCGCCCTCCTGCAGGCGCTCGGCGGCCTGCCAGACCTCGGCGGGCTCATTGTCCCACAGCTGGTCGACGATGGTCGCGCGCAGGATCAGCCGCTGCTCTTCCTCGTCCTCGTCGGCCTCGGCGATGACGAGCGCGCGGCGCTGGTCGGCGTCGGTGGGGTCGAGGTCGACCTCTTCCTCGTCGATCTCCGTGGTCGTCGACGGCACGGCGAACATCCGCCGCTCCAGCGCGTCGGCGAGTTCGGTCGGCGACAGGTCGCTCGTGTCGGCGAAGTACCGCTCGAGCGGGGAGTCGTCCTCGTCGGCGTACTCGCTCAGGTAGTCCTGGACGGCTTCGTCGAGGGCCGCGATCGCGGTCTCGGTTAGGTGCGCCCGCTCGCCCGTCCACTGCACCCAGGCGAGCACGACCGGCTCGACGGCGTCCTCGTGGTCGGCGTCGAGCTCGTACTCCTCGCCGAGCAGGCCCTCGAGGAACCGCGCGATCTTCTCCGGCCCGACGCGCAGCGGGTTGCCCGGGTCGGTGCGCAGGCCGTGCTCCAGCAGCAGACCGCCGATGGCGCGGGCGGCGTCGGCGTCCTCACCGCTCGCGGCGACGAACTGCTCGACGACGGCGGCGCGCTCGGCATCGGACCACTCGGCCACCTCGGGCACGAGCGCGGGCTCCGGCAGCGCGCGGCACCAGGTGAGCGCGACGGCGTGGAAGCGGGCGTAGTCCTCGCTGACGTCGGCCTCGTCGAGGTGGTCGGTGGCGGCGAGGCCGTCGGCGATCAGGCGGTGCGCCTCGGCGGGGTCGACGGCCTCGAAGACGACCAGCTCCGGGTCGGCGTCGGACTGCTCGCGCATCTCGGCCACGACGTCGGCGGGCTTGTCGATCACCACGAGGTCCCGCACCCGGCCGCCCTCGGTGAAGTCGAGCAGGGCGAGCAGCCCGTACGCCTGGTCGCCGTGGGAGAAGACGCAGAGCAGGGACGACTCGTCGCCGTAGACGTCCCCGGTGCGCCAGCACTCGCCGGCGGTGACCCGGCCCAGCCCGTCGGCCCAGGCGGGCGCGGGGATGCCGCGGCCGAGGACGACCTGCAGCCCGGCGTCGGCGGCTTTGCGTTCGACGTCGGTCTCGGCGACGACCTTAAGCGCGGCCAGCAGCGCGGCGGCGCCGGGCGTGATCTTGCGCTGGGCGAAAGCGATGAGCTCCAGGCCGAGCGGCTCTTCGCCGTCCTCGACGGGCACGTCGTGGAACTGGCCGAGCACCTCGGAGGCGAGCAGTTCGACGTCGACGGGCGCGGGGTCGGCGCCCAGCGCCGAGAAGTCGTTCAGGACGTCCTTGAACAGGCCGGTCACGCTGTGCGTGACGGGCTGCGGTGCCTTCTTGCGGGCGCGACTCACCGGGCTCATGAGCTCATGCTTTCACTTCACCCACTTCTTGTGGGGGTCCGGGTGGCGAAGCCCCCGGCCCGGGGCGAAGCCCCGGTTGTCACCGCGAGCGGGTCGCGGTGGCCCTGGCGCGGGTCCCGCCGCCTGCTCGACGGGGAGGCGCCGAGCCGGACAGCGGAACTGGGCCACCGCGACGCCTGGCGCGCTCACGATGTCCCGGTGCACGTGAATCACCGGTTCTCCCGGGTCAACGAGGGGTGCGCGAGGAGGTTACGGCTTTCGGGATGGCGATCCTGGCGGTCCGGATTTCCGTGATCAGCCGGGTTTTCCGCCGGTGGTTTTCCACCAGCTCGGCCAGGTAAGCGGTGAATTCGTCCGGCGTTTCGGCCCGTTTGTGCAAGCTGCGCAACAGCTTCAGCCGTCGCGCGGCTTCCTGGTAGGCGTGCGGGTCCTTGCGCTCGATGAGCTCGTCGACGTGTTCGCGGAAGACCGGGATCGCCTCGGCCGGGTGCTCGGCGGCCCGCTGTTCCGCCAGCTCGAGCTTGAGCTCCGCGGACGCACCGAACCGGACACAGGCTCGCCAAGCTTCGTCGGGACGGCCGTCGTCGAGCAGGACGCGAACCAGCTCGTCCGCCTGCTCGACCCCCTCGGCCGCGCGGGTGCGCAGGCAAGCGAGCGCTTCCCGGCGCTGCACCGTCCACTTCCCGTCCTTCGTCGCGGCCTCGCGCAGGGCCGCGTACGTCTCGCGACCCGGCTGGGCGTCGAAGTCCTTGCGACGGCGAGCGGTTTCGCTTTCCGGCTCCGGAGCCGGCGGCTGCTTGTCGTGCGTGAGCGCGCGGGCGGCGTGCGCGATGGCCTCGCTGTGCCGTCCGGCCGCCCGGAGCACCCGGACGATCTTGAGGCTGACGTCCACCCGCGGCGGCTTGGCCGAGAGGATGGCGACCAGCTCGTCGACGTCCCCGAGCACCTCGGCCAGCTGCTCGCGCAGCCGTTCGGCCACGTCACGGCGGTGACCAGGCCCGTTCGCGGCGAGCACGTCATCCACAGTGGACTTGATCCGCCGGAGCCCCGGCTCGCCCAGCGCGGTCGCGAACTCGGCGAGGTCGATCACCGGGCGGCCGGGGCCGTCGAACTCGACCTCGAGGATCCAGTCGGCCAGCTTCTCCGGGTCCGGCGGCCGGGCGGCGCACGCGCGGGCGTACAGCTCCACGGCCCGGTCCAGCCGGTCGGCCAGGTCGCCGGCGTGGTCGCCGGACTGCTCCAGCACTTCGCTGATGTCGTCGACCGTGCGCCGGGCCAGCGGGCCCAGGTCGGCGCGGCTGCCGGCGTCGAGCATCCGCTGCAGCGTGTCGAGGACCGCACCGATCTTGGCGGTGTACTCGACGTTCCCGTCGGTGACCGCGGTGTCCAGCAGCCGGTGCGCCTCGCTGACGTCACCGGACTGGGTGGCGGCGCGCAGTTCGAGTGAGTGCCGCAGCTCGGGATCGCGCTCGGCCTGGGCGTGGAGCAGGTCCGCCAGTGTCTCCACGTCCAAAGTGCGCAGGTAGGGGCGAAGATCCGAGGGGCGACTCACGGGCACCAGTCTGCCCGACGACCGCGGCCACGCGTGTGGGCCAACCGCGTGCTCTTTTCGGAGTAATCAGTGACTCTTCGTGAGTCCCTCATCGACGTCGCAAGTCGTCGAACACGGCTTTCAGCGGCCACGGATCCGGCAGTCCCGATCTTCGTGACCGTGCGTGGCGGGGACGCGGGATGGCCGCGCGGACCGTCGGCACCATGATCGGCACGACCGGCACCGGAACCCGCGCGACCAGCCGCCGCACCACCACCATCAGGAGCACGGCGAACAGCAGGAGCGCGGTTCCGGCCGCGAGGGCGCCGGCGAGGGTGCGGCGGCCGTCGTCGAGGGTCAGCTGCACGGCGTACTGGCTTTGCTGGGTGTACAGCAGGCCGAGCTGGGCGGACACGGCGTAGGAGGCGCTGCGCCACGTGGGCTCCGGGAGCGGAAGCGGTTCGGCGGCGGTGAAGGCGTTTTCGGCGGCGGCCAGCCTGCTCCATTCGGCGCTACGCGTGAGCGTTTCGTACGCCATCCGGCCACTCTCGGTGAGCTGGGGGACGACCCGGGCCAGCTCGGCCCGGTAGGAGGCGACGGCGGAGGTGAACGACCCCCGGGTGACGTTGTCCAGGCCGGCCAGAGCGAGGGAATCGGAGCGATCCATGCCTTCGGCGACGGAAAGCAGCTCGACGGCGGTCGTCTGCTGGTAGGCGGACTCGGCGTCCGGGGCGTGGCGCGCGTAGTCCCGCAGGCCGGCGATGGCGGACTCGATCCGCTGGGTGTAAGTCGCGTACGCGGCACTGCGTTGGTCGGGCGCGGCCATCGCCGCGCTCCGCTCGGCCTGCAGGGCGACCACGGCGCGGGCCGTCCGGTCCGCCGCGGCCGCCGTCTCCACGGCCATGTCCCGGGTCCGAACCGCTTGGTGGATCAGGAGAATCGCGATCACGACAGCCACGGCGACGAGCGCGCCGCCGGGGATGAACGCGATGCCCAGCATGCGGCCGCGGACGGATCGCAGGTACTTCAAGACGTTCCCTTCCCAGCCTTGGTCCCCGCAACAATCCCGACGAAGTTCAACCTATTGAGTGAGAGATTCACCGGTCAACGCCAGTCCGCCATACGGCCGTTAGCACTGCGTGACCACGAGGGCAGAATCGCGCGAGTGACCTTCGACGACGTGACCCAGCGCCTGCGCGGCTTCGCGGCGGCCCGCGCCTGGGAGCCGTACCACACCCCGAAGAACCTCGTGATGGCCCTTTCCGGCGAAGTCGGCGAGCTGACCGCGCTGTTCCAGTGGCTGACTCCCGAGGAATCCGACGCGTGGCGGGCCGATCCGGCGCTGGAGGAGAAGGTGCTGGACGAGATCGCGGACGTCACGCTGTACCTGCTGCAGCTGGCCGACCGCCTCGGCGTCGACCTGGCCGCGGCGGCGCACGCGAAGATCGACCGCAACGAGGTCCGCTTCCCGCCGCCGTCCTAGCCCCAGAACACCCCGCCGGGGTTGCGGTCGATCTCGTCGAGCAGCGCGGGCGGCGTGCTGGCGACGGGCGCGTCCGGGTAGCTCAGCCACCGCCCGTTCCGATCGGCCCACCACACCGACCAGATGCCGAACTCGTCCAGCCGCAGCTGCGCGATCTTCTGCTCGCTCCACTCGGGCCCCGCCTGCGCCGACCACGGCGCCCGGCGTTCGACGATGGTCACGGAGCGGCCCCGAGTCCGGCACTCGACCCGGATCCGGTCCTGGAGGTGCGCGGGGACGCGCTGCGCGCACCACCGTTCGATCTGCCGCAGCGCGAGCTCCGGAATTGCCATGAGTCCAGTGAACCGGACCGCCTCGACCGGCGCGCAGGAGGGCGAGCACGGCGCCGTAGGTGTCGTCGGAGCGCACCCGTCGGTCCGCACGACGGCGACCGGGCCACTGCGGCAGGCCCCGCAGGTCGAACCACCCGTTCGGCGTCGTTGATCCGTGCCGAAAGTTGATGAAACTGGACCGATGGACAGGGGTTATCCGAATTCATTCGGCGCCAAGGTAGGGCCACACGCGTTGAACGAGCTAAGAGCAAGGGGAATCACGCGAAAATTCGGTGAAAATGATCAGCTATTCATGGAACACGACGCGCCAGGGAGTGTATTCCTCATCGAAGCCGGCTTGGTCAAGGTGTATGTGACCGCCGGTAACGGTAAGGAGTTGATCCTGGGCATCTACGGCCGTGGTGAGCTGCTCTGCGAGCTCAGCGCGATGGATCACGCCCCTCGCTCGGCCAGCGGGAAGGGACGCACGAACGGGACGGTCACGGAGATTCCCGGCGTCGAGTTCCGAGCGTTCATCGGGCGTCACCCCGCGGCGATGCAACACGTGTTGCGGACTGTGCAGAACCGTTTGCACCGCGCGGACCGGGAACGCCTCTCCTACCTCTCCGACGGGGTACGGGTGCGGGTCATCCGCACCCTGCTCGACTGGGCAGATCACTTCGGCCGGGAAAGCACCGGTGGAACCGAGGTCTCCGGCTTTTCCCGGCGCGATCTGGCCCAAAGCGTCGCGGCTTCGGAGAAGACGGTCGACGACGTGCTCACGGCTCTGACGACGGAAGGCGCCATGGCCACCGACAAGAAGTGGTTCCTGCTGCGGGACGTCGATGGGCTGAGGAAGTCGACCTGCGCCGACTCTTAAGCACGGGACCGCACGTTTGTCTCCCGGATTTCCGGTGGTGACCCGCCGTGGGCGTCCTGAAGATGACCTCCATCGACGAGGAGAGGCGGCTGGATGAGTGCGATGCCCACGACGAAGGCCTTGTTCGGGTTCGACGTGATCGGGTCGTCGAGCAACCCCGACGACCAGCTCGAAGAGGTTCGACAGGCCGCGACCGAACTGGTCGGCGAAGCGTTCGAGCACACCGGCGTCGACGTGGCGGCCCGGGTCAACTACTCGGCCACCGGGGACGGCTACCTGGCGGCGTTCCCCGAAGAGAGCTTGCCTGCCCTGGTCGACGCAGCTCACTTCCTCCACGGCCAGGTCTACCTGCGCAACCGTCGCATGCTTCCGACGATCGGCCTGCGGCTCGCCGTGCACGCCGCGCCGGTCACGGTGGTGGACGGCGACAGCTTCCAGCGACCGGTGATCGAACTCGCCCGCCTCTTGGACGCCGCGGTGGTGAAGGACGTAGTGCGGCGTCTCGCCGACCGGCATCCGGTCACCGTCGCCACCATTCTCTCGGCGCAGGCCTACCGGACGGCGGTCCTGGCCGGTCACACGCACCGGCTGCACCCGCACGAATTCAGCATGCTCCAGGTCGCCGACAAGGAGTTCGAAGAGACGGCGTGGGTCTGGATACCCGGCGTGGCCGCCGGTGACTTGACCACCGCCACCGCCACTCCCACCGCAGATCGACCGGCGGCCGAACCGGGCACGCCTTCCCCGGCCGGAGGCAGTCAGGTGATCAACGGCGAGGTGCACGGAACCGGGATCATCGGGACGAACTCCGGTTCGATCGTCTACAACCAGCTCGGCCAGCACCGCCCATGACCGCCGCAGCCGAGGTGGATCCGCCCGTGGCCGCACCGGCGGATCAGGCCCCGTCCGAGGGCGCCAAGCCGGAACCGGAGAACCCGACGGTTCTGACGAACAACGGCATCTACGCCAACCACCTCTACACCGCGGGGAAGCCGGACGAAGATGAGGACGTCAAGACCGGCCTGGTCTACGGGCCGATCTCGGATTCGCTGGTCGAACAGGCGGTGGGTCCCTTCTGCGCGCCGTCCGGCTACGGCCAAGCCAGCCGGATCCTGGCCGAACACCGGCTGGTCCTCCTGTGCGGCCGGTCCAGCGGTCGCAGCCTGGCCGGGGTTCGGCTGCTGATCGACGCGAACCTGCACGAACTGAAACGGCTGGACCCGACCCGAAGTGCCCGGGAACTGCTCGACCTGCGACGGACCGAGCACTCGGGCGGCTATCTCTGGGACGACGTCAACGCCGAGGCGTGGTGCGGCGAACTCGACACCCACGTCCTCGGGCAGTTGGCTCACGCACTCGTCGAACTCGACTCTTACCTGGTCGTCACGTTCGCCAACGAAGACATCGATCTCGAACGCGCCCGCCCCTACGTCGCCGAACTGGCACCGGCCGACCCCGCCGACATGGTCCGTGCCCATCTCCGTGCCTCGGGGTACGACACCGGCCTGCTGAAGATGCTCGACCAGGAAGCCGACTTGAAGGACTGTTCTCCGTGGAGAGCCTGCGAGATAGCGCGCCTCCTGGGGGCGATGGACGACGGGCGCTTCTCGGAAGACGACGTCAAGGCGGCTATCCGCCGACGTGGCGACGAAGACGTCGCCGCGTGGTTCACCGACAACACCGACATCCCCGCCCGTGCCTTGGCGATCACCGTTGCCTTGATGGAAGGGAGCGGCTTCAACGTCGTCGCAGCCTCGGCGAAGAAGCTCGAGGACCTCCTCAGCAACCCGGAAAACGACGAACTGTGGCCCTACCTGCCCCCTGATCTCTTCGCGGAGACCCGCGCCGAACGACTGCGCCGGATACGCGCGCTGCTCGAGCCACCCGAAACCTGGCAGCAGACCGACCCCGAACCAGTCAGGTTCTGCAGACCAGGGTGGGGAGAAAGGCTGCTGGCCTACGTCTGGAAGGAGTACGAGCGCATCCGGCCGATACTCCAGTCGTGGATGGGTGATCTGAACGACGAACTGCCCCGGATGTCGGCGCGGCACGACGAAGCCATGAGCCGCTTCGGCCGGATGCTGGCGAAAGCCGCTGAACCGAACCCGTTCGGCTGGGTCCGGCCCTGGGTGGACGGCACACGCTTCCAGCAGTCGATGGCCGCGTTGATCCTGAGCGGGCTCTGTGAAAACAGCGTTTACGTACAGGGGACGAAGAACCGGGTGAATTCGTGGTCGCGCCACTGGGTCGACGAAGGAACCCGGTTCACCGCGGCGCTGGTGTGCCGCAACACCTTCGGGCGCAACCACCCCGAATTCGCGCTGGCCCAGTTGAGGAAGCTGACCCGCAATTGCGAGGACTTCCTGCAGCGCGAGATCGTCCGATCGTTGAAGTCGATGCTGGGTGAGCCGAGCAACCGCGGACTCGTCCTCAGCACGCTTCCCGTGTGGATCCTCCACGGGGGTGCGACACAACAGAAAATCGCCACTCGTTGCGCCGTGCACGCGCTCTCCCTGGAAGGGAGCACTCCGCTGCAATTCGGTGACCAGGAAGCCCTGGCCGTCCGGATCCTGTTCACCGTTCTGCTGGAGGATGCCCGCCATCGTGAGGTGGTCTTGTTCGCCCTCACCACCTGGGCGATCCGGGCCGGCACTCGACCCACTCTGCGCCGAGACGTCGGCCGTGTGCTCAAGTTGCTGCTGGGCGCACCGGACGAAATCCTCGTGAAGCGATTCGCCTACTTCCTGCGCAAGTACTTCGAAGAAAACCGCAAAGCCACCGCCCCGCTCTCCGCCTTGACCGCCGAAGTCCTCAGGGAGCTGCCCGATGCATGAAGAAGCCCAAACCGCCATGTGGCGCGGCGTGCGCCGTTGCACCCGCCCGAGGCGGAGCATTCTGCGACACCAACTGCGGAAGCGCCGGAGCACCGTCCTCATCGCCGAATGCGACGACGGCCGGTGGGCTTCGAGCGACCTCCACCTCGGCGCTACAACGCAGGTCCAAAAGCTGGGATTCGGCTTGGCCAGAAGCATTCTCCGGCTGTACGAAGTCGACGTTTCCGACAGCTCGTCGACTTTCCACACCGTGTTCGAAACCGACAAGGAAGGCGCGATCGTCGAGGGCACCATCACCGTGCGGTGGCGGATCACGGACCCGGTCGCCCTGATCAAACAGCCGAAAGCGGATCACGTCGAGGTGATCCGGGCCGACATGGAGGACATCCTGCGCCCGCTGGTGCGCAAGACGACCCTCGACGAGGTCGAAAAGCTGGCGATCAAGGTCGACGAGAAGCTGAAGGCCATGCGTTCTCTGTCCGGGGGGACGATCTCCTGGGGCCGGGTCGACTCCCAATTCCGGTTGACCGGTGAAGGTGCACTGCACCGCTACTCCCTGGAGGAGATCCGGCGTGCCCGCATCGTCGACCGGGAACGACGGGACATGGACAGGGAGCGGATCAACTTCTACGCCGAGGTGATCGATTCGGGCAAGGTCAGCCTTCTCGCGATGATGCTCAGCCACGACACCTCAGCGGTGCAGGACGTCCTCAGCCAAATCCACACCTACGACATCCCGGTCGGGCGCTCCGTGCTCGACGCCAACGACCCGTTCCGCAACGCCGTCGGCCGGATGATGAGCGAAGCCGACGACTTCGACCTCCACGAGATGCGGTTGGCCTGGCTGTCCAGTCTCACCGACCGCGGCCGCGAGAGCGAGCTCAACCGGTTGCGCGACTCGCTCGACAAGACACTGGTGACCGACACCGACCCCAGGAACAACGGCCGGACCCCCTAGGACCAGTCCGGTGGACCGCATCTAGCCTGGGCCGATGACCACCGCCGACGAACTGCTCGGCCGGCTCGCGGCCCTGGACAAGGACGCACTCGCGAAGGTGCTGGCCCACCGGCCGGACGTGCTCGACGAGCCGTGGCCGCGCCGGCTGGACGTCGTCGCCGCGCGGCTGGCGGCGCCCGAGTCCATCGATGCGGCGCTGCTGCGGTTGCCGATGCCGCTGGTGCAGGTGCTGCGGGCCGTCCAGCTGTGTTACGCGCTGGGGCGGCGGCCGGCGCCCGTCGAGGACGTGTCCCGGCTGCTCGGCGCCGCCGACGTCGGGTCCTATGTGGACGAACTGGCCGAGCGCGCACTGCTGTGGTGGGACGCGGACGGCATCGCCCTGCCGGAACCGCTGCGCCGCAACAGCTTCGCCGCCGAAGGCCTCGGCCAGCCCGTCGCGAACCTGCTCGGCGAGCTCGGCACGAGCCGGCTGGCGAAGCTGTCGAAGGCCCTCGGACTGCCCGATGCCGCGCGCAAGCCGGAACTCCTGCTCGGGCTCGTCGGCTTCTTCCGTGACGGCGAGCGCGTCCGCGAGCTCTTCGCCACCGCGCCCGAGGAGACGCGGAAACTGCTGCTGGACATGGCCGGCGGCGTTCCCGAGGTCCAGGGCCTCGTCCCGGCGGGCTGGGCGTTCGACCACGGCTTCCTGTACGGCACCTTCTACGGCACGGTGGCCATGCCGATCGAGGTGTCGCTCGCGCTGCGCGGGCCGGACCACCAGCTGCCGTTCACCCCCGAAGAACCCGCGTTCGAAGTCACCCACACGGGCGCCGAAGCGGCCGAAGCGGCGGCGTCGGCTGCCGCGCTGCGGTTGCTCGACCGGGTGTCCGCGGTGCTCGACCTGGCCGCCGCGGAGCCGTTGCCCCTGCTGAAGGACGGCACGATCGGCGCCCGGCTGGTCAAGAAGCTCGCCAAGGACACCGGGGCCACCCCGGCGGAGATCGAGCTGGCCATCGACCTCGCGGCGCAGGCCGGGCTGCTGGTGGCCGACGAGCCTCCGCCGCCGCGCCGCGGCCAGAAGGCACCCGCGCCCACGCTCGTGCTCGATCCGGACCTCGCCCGGCCCGCGCCCGCGCTGCTGTACCGCCTGCTGCTGACGACCTGGTGGGACCCGGCACCGCCGGAGTTCGAGGTGGACGTCGACGCGCTGGTGCGGCGGCTGGTCGTCCGATTGGCGGCACGGCTCGATCCCGGCGATGCGATCACCGACGTGGACGCGCTGGTCCGGCTCGCCGAGTGGCACGCGCCGATGCTGCCGTCCGACGACTTCGCCGGCCGGGTCCGGGATGCGCTCGGCGAGGGTGAGCTGCTCGGAGTCCTCGCCCACGGCGCCGCGACCGCGGCCGGACGCGCCCTGCTCGCCCCGGACCGGCTCGTCGAAGTCACCGACGAACTGGTTTCGCGGGCGCGGACGACCGCCTTGTTCGGCACCGACCTGACGGCGATCGTGCCCGGCTCGCCCGACGCCCGGCTCGCCGCCCTGCTCGACCGCGTCGCCGACCGTGAAGCGCAGGGCACCGCGACCAGCTGGCGGTTCTCCCCGGCGTCCGTCCGGCGGGCGTTCGACCAGGGTTCGACGACCGGCGAGCTGCTCGAGGACCTGCGCGCCGTCGCCACGGGCGAGCTGCCGCAGCCCCTGGTGTACCTGGTCAACGACGTCGCCCGGCGGCACGGCGAGGCGCAGGTGGTCGACGTCGCCAGCGTCGTCGTCGGCGAACCCGCCGTGCTGGCCGAACTCGCGGCGCATCGCAAGCTCGCGAAACTCGGCCTGCGCGCGGTGGCGCCGACCGTGCTGACGTCCATTGTGGACGCCGACCGGACGCTGGCGGCGTTGCGCGAAGCCGGTTACGCGCCGACCCGCCACGCCGCGGACGGCAGCATCGTGCTGCCCGCCCGTGACCAGGCCGAGCCGACGGTGGCCGTCCGCGACCCCGAACCCGGCGAAGGGCCGCCCGATCCGGCCGGTCACGCCGAGCGGCTGCTGGCCGCCCCGTCGAGCGGCCCGGTCCTGCTGCGCGGGCAGCTCGCGCGGGCGATGAGCGACCGCTACGCGGGACGGCTCACCCCGAAGCAGCAGCAACTCTGCTGGCAGCTCGAAGCCGGGCTGCCGGTCGACATCGCGTACGGCGACGAGCACCTGGTCATCGCCTACCCCGAGCTCGACGGCGACGTCCTGGACGTCTGGTCGCTCGGGGACCGCACCTACCGGCGGCTCGAGCTGGCGCGGATCGAGCTGGCTCAGGCCTCGACGGCGGTGAGCCTCGCGTAGGCCACGACGTTGTCGAGGTAGTTGCCGCTCGACCGGTCGAACGCCCCGCCGCAGGTGATGAGCCGCAGTTCGGGGTCCGGGGTGTCGCCGTAGACCGCGTCGGTCGGGAACGTGGCCTTCGGGTAGCGGTCGACGCGGTAGACGGTGAAGACGGCGACCCGGCCGTCCGCGCGGCCGACCCTGGCCTGCTCGCCGGGGCGCAGTTCCTTCAGCCGCGAAAAGGCGCCGGGCACGTGCTTGTAGTCGACGTGCGCGGCCAGCACCGCCGGGCCGACCTCCCCGGGCGACGGCGCGCCGGTGAACCAGCCGACCGTCGTGGCGTCGCCCGGGACCTCCAGCGCGCCGTCCGGCGTGAGGCCGAGGTCCTTGATTCCCTCGGCCCGCACGCCGATCGCCGGGATCGTCAGTGACGCCGGTTTCGCCGCGGGCAGGCCGTCGGCGGACGGCGGCGGGGTGTGCGTGACGCTCGCGGTACCCGCCGGGTTCGTGGCGGCCGGGCTCGGCGGGGCGATCTCCTGCGGCGCCTTCGGTGACAGGACGAGGACGAGGGCCACGGCCAGGACCACACCGAGCGCGGCGACGACCGCCGTGACCGCGGGCCACAGGCGCGGGTGCCTCAACTCGGGCGCCGGCGCAGGTAGAGCACCATGCCGCCGGACGCCGTCGCGGCGAGCAGCGTGCCGCTGAGCACGAGGAAAGCGGGGACGTCGTCGTCCGGCTCACCGCCACCGGTGGCGACGCCGCCGACCGGCTTGACCTTCACCTGGCCGCCGGTGGCGGGCTTCTTGGTGGTCGTCTTCGGCGCGGTCTGCGTGGGCTTTTTCGTCGCCGTCGGCGGTGTGGTGGCGGTGGTGGCCGGCTGTTTCGGCCGGGACGGCAGGGTTTCGCAGGCGAATCCGTCTTTGTCGTCGTCCAGGTGGTTGGGGTCGCCCGGGGTGGCGTCGAGAACGGCCTGGGCGTCCTCCTGGTACTGGAAGTCCGAGCAGTCTTTGTCGCCGGCGAGAGGCGTCGCGAGCTGCGCGGAGGCGAAGGGGACGGGGCCGAGGAAAGCGAGCCCGGCGACGGCGGCGGCCGTCGTCAGGGCACGGCGAAACAGGGACAACGGAATTCCTTCCGAACGGATTTCGGTGCGATTGCGTGGTTACTATCGCCGCGTCGGCGGTGCCGTTACGGACCATTCCGGAATTTCGGAAATGCCAGCGCTCCACGAAGAACGACGCGTCTGGTGATTCTTCGCCGTTTCCGCTTTGACCTGCTGATTTGCCGCCCGGGAATGCGTACCGGCCGGAATGTTACGGGTTACCCGGTCACACTTTGAGGTAATTCACGTGTGACGGTGCCGACCGGCCGCCACCGCGGCGTCCGCGCACCCCGTAACCTCGAGGTATGCCGATCCAGGTACTGCTCGTCGACGACCACGAACTGGTCCGCCGCGGGCTCCGCGACCTCCTCGGCGACGAGCCCGACATCGAGGTCGTCGCCGAAGCGAGCACCGTCGAAGAGGCACTGGCGGTGGCGATGCACGTCGAGCCGGAGGTCGCGGTGGTCGACGTCCGCCTCGGCGACGGCGACGGCATCACGCTCTGCCGTGAACTGCGGTCGAAGCCGAACCCGCCGGCCTGCCTGATGCTCACCGCGTTCGACGACGAAGAGGCGATGGTCGGCGCGATCATGGCCGGGGCCGCGGGTTACCTGCTCAAGCAGGTGCGCGGCCAGGACGTGGTGAACGCGGTCCGCGAGGTGGCGGCCGGGCGATCGCTGCTGGACCCGGTGAGCACCGCGCGGGTGCTGGACAAGATGCGGCACCCGCCGACGGACGAGCTGGCGACGCTCACCGAGCGCGAACGCGACGTGCTCGAGCTGATCGGCCAGGGCCTGTCGAACCGCGAGATCGCGGAGCGGTTGTTCCTCGCGGAGAAGACGGTCAAGAACTACGTCACGTCGGTGCTGGCGAAGCTCGGCATGCAGCGCCGGACGCAGGCCGCCGCGTGGATCGCACGGCGCGAGAAGTAACCGTCCGCGGCCGGCGTGGCCGCAATCCGCCGTTCGCTGCGACCTTTTCGTCCTCTCGTCACGGTCCGCCACGTCGATCAGGCTATTCACCAGCAGAGATTCACCCTAACGTGAGTCGAATATATGTTCGACGAGCCGGTAAGATCAACGGCGAGGGCGTGGAAGGGAGGCTGGATGACCCGAGAAGGATGATTCGCGGAAACGCAGGTCAGTCGAGCGGCAGGTCGAACGCGACGAGGGTGCCGAGGCTGGGTGAGGAGTTCAGGAAGAACTTCCCGCCCGCGGCGTCCGCGCGTTCGGCGAGATGGCGGAGGCCACGGGTGGCCACGCCTTGGGGAACACCGGAACCGTTGTCCCGCACGCGGAGTTTGACCCCGCCGGAGTCCCTGGTCAGCGTCACGCGGGTTTCGCTGGCGCCGGAATGCCGGACCACATTGGACAGTGCTTCCCGCAGCGCGGCCCGGATGTGGTCGGCGCGTTCCGCGGGGATGTCGGCGAATTCGCCGGACAGCTCCAGGGTCGGCGGGTAGCCGAGCAGCTCGCCGGCGATGCGAACCTCGCCGCGCGCCGACTCGGCGAGGTCGGTGGGCGTGCCGGTGTCGTGGCGAGGCTCCGGTGACCGCAGCGCGCGCACGGTGCCGCGGATTTCCTCGATGGTCTGGTCGAGCTGGTCGATGGCGTCGGACAGCCGGGCCCCATCGGCTTGGGCGAACCGCTTGCGCATGTTGCGCCGGACGCGGTCCAGCTGCATCCCGGCACCGTAGAGCCGCTGGACGATGACGTCGTGCAGCTCGCGGGCGATGCGCTCGCGCTCTTCGTAGAGGGCGACCCGGTGGCGCGCGTTGGCGCCTTCGGCGAGGGCGAGCACAACGCCGGCCTGTGCAGCGAAGGCGACGAGCATCTCGACGGTCCCGGCGGAGAAGGGCTCCCGCCCGCGCTTCCGGTAGACGGTGAGCGACCCGAGAACCCGCCCCCCGGACCCGAACGGCGCGGCCGCGAAGGGGCCATAGCCTTGGAGTTCGGCGGGCACGTAGGGAGCGGTCCGCGGATCGACGGTGAAGTCCTCGCTGGAGACGGGTTCCCCACCCCGGGCGACCTGCCCGGCCGCGGAGTCGGCGGGGAGAGCCAGGCCACGCAGGGCCTCGCCCGACATCCGGTCGGCGGAGGGATTACCGCCGGAGCCGGACGTGTCGTCGGCGGGTGCGTCAGCTTCGGGACCGGCGGCCGAGGCGCCCGGTCCCGCGCTCGCCTCGTCGGGTCGCGCGTATTCGCTGCCGGACGGCTCGCTGGTGGCGTAGTGGGCGGCCTCGACCACCACCCGGCCGTCCTCCGTGCTGACCATCGCCAGACCCAGGTCGGCGTCGGCGAGTTCGGCTGCTCGGGCCACGACCGTGTCCAGCACCGCTCCCGGGTCATCGCCGGACAGGGCGGTGCTGGTGATCTCTGTGGCGGCGGACAGTGCCCGCGCGGCTAGCGTCGGATCCATGAGTTCCGTCATTATCGCGCGGCGCGGTGGCGGCGCGGCAAGGACACAGCCGGAATCGATCACGGCACCGGCACCCGGGTGACGACCCGGCCGTCGCGGAGCTCGAGGACCACGTCCGCTCCGTCCGCTTCGTCCGCGCGGTGCGTCACGTGCACCACCGTCCGGCCCGCCAGCGCCTCACGCAGGTGCGCCCGGACAACTCGGGCCGTCTCCTCGTCCAGGTGCGCGGTGGGCTCGTCCAACAGCACCAGCCCCGCCGACGACGCCCCGAGCAACGCCCGCGCCAGCGCCACCCGCTGGGCCTGGCCGCCGGACAGTCCGCTGCCGCCGCTGCCGAGCACCGTCTCCGGCGAGACGTCGGTCAGCGCCGCGCCGCGCAACGCCGAACGCAGCTCCTCCTCCGTCGCCGCCGGGCGGGCCAGGCGGAGGTTCTCGGCGATCGTCGTCGCCGCGAGCATCGGCTCCTGCGGGGCCCAAGCCACCCCCTCCGGCACGGTGACCACCCCACGCCGCGGCGCGAGGAACCCCAGCAACGCCGCGACGAGCGTCGACTTGCCCGCGCCGCTCGGGCCGACCACCGCCGTGTACGTGCCCGGTGCGAGCTCGATGTCGACGTCGTGCAGCACCACCGGTCCGCCCGGCCAGCCGAGGTCCGCTCCCCGCAGCGCAACCGCCGTTCCCGGCACCGGCGAGGGCCGTTCCGGCACGTCGGCGAGGCGGCGACGGGCGCGGTCCAGCGTGTCCCAGTGCTGCGCCACCGGCGGGAGCAGCGCCAAGACCTCCGCCAGCGCGAGCGGCACCAGGGCCAGCAGCGGCGCCAGGACCGGATCGAGCCGTCCACTCGCCACCGCCGTCGCAGCGAGCGCAGTGCTGATGACCGCAGCCGCGCCGCAGGCCAGGGTGACCAGCGCCTCTGCCGCGCCCGCGCCGAACGCCTGCCGACGCGCTTGCGTCACCAGGCGGGTGTCAGCGTCCGCGAGGGCTCGACGGTGTTCACGAGCCGTACCGAAGGCGAGCAGCTCCGCCGCCGCTTCGAACATCACCAGCACTCGCGAGGCCACCTCGCGACGGCCGTCCGCCAGCGCCGACGTCGCCCGGCGCTCGGCACGCAGGGCGACCCACGGCGCGCACAGCCCGAGTGCCACCGCCGCCGCGAGCGTCCACCCGGCGGCGGGCAGCACCCACGTCTGCACGGCCATCGCCCCGGCCGCGACCAGCGTCACCACCAGCAACGGCGACACCACCCGCGGCAGGAGGTCGCGCACGGTGTCGACGTCGCCGACCAGCCGGCGTTGGCCCTCACCCGCGCGCAGGCCACGTGCCGGCCCGAGGCGGACCAGCGAATTCCACAGGCGCACGCGGAGACGCCCGGCGATGCGGAACGCGGCGTCGTGCGTGACCAGCCGTTCGACGTACCGCAGCGCCGCGCGGCCGAGGCCGAACGCGCGGACACCGACGACCGCCACCGTCAACGTGAGGATCGGCGGCTGCTGGGACGCCTTGGCGATGAGCCAGCCCGACGTCGCCGTCAGCGCGACCCCGGCCAGCAGCGCCAGCGCGCCCAGCGCGGCGCCGCCGAAGAGCCGTCCGTCGAGAAGCGCGCGCCACTTCAGCGGCGCGCCCGAGGAGTCCACTGTGGACGTATCGGTGGGAGCAGTGACGTCGGACGGCAAGTCGACGGCCGCCGTGCGCTCGTGGGCCGCGATGATCGCCGCGGCGCCGTTGTCGACGGCGCGCTGCACCGCGTCGAGCACCAGGCGCGCGCTGGCCTCGTCGAGGTGCGCCGTCGGCTCGTCGAGCAGCAGCAGCCAGGCACCGCGCTGCACCCGGTGCAGCGCCCGGGCGACGGCGACGCGCTGGCGTTGCCCCAGCGACAGCTGGGAAACCGGCCGGTCCTCGAGTCCGGCCAGCCCGAGTTCGGCGAGCACCGTGCCGGAGGCACCCACTTCGTCGCGGACCGTCCCGCCCGTGAACACCGGCGACTGCGGCACCCAGGCGACCTGCTCGCGCCAGCGCGCGAGGTCGGCGTCGGCGAGGTCGGTCGAGCCGACCGTGATGGCGCCGTCGTGCGCCGGGACGAAGCCGAGCAGGGCCGAGAGCGTCGTCGACTTGCCGCCGCCGCTCGGGGCGCGGAGCCAGACGGTCTCGCCCGGCCGGACCGAGAACGACTCGCCGTCCGGCGCGAACCCGTCGCGGCGCGCAACGCGCAGGGACGACACGCGCAGTTCGCCGCGAGCCGGCGTCGCGGTTCCTTCGGCGCGCACCGGGAGGGCCAGCAGGTCGGCGACGCGCCGGACCGCTTCGACGCCGTCCTCGCTCGCGTGGAACGCGGCGCCGACCGCGCGCAGCGGCTGGTAGCACTCCGGCGCGAGGATCAGCACGCCGAGCCCGATGGCCAGCGGCAGGTGGCCGCCGGCGAGCCGGACGCCGATCACGACCGCGACCAGCGCCACCGACAGCGTCGCGACCAGTTCGAGCACGAACGCCGAGGAGAAGGCGACCTTCAACGTCTTGAGCGTCGCGCGGCGGTGGCGTTCGGACAGCCGCCGGACGGTTTCGGCCTGCGCCGCGGCGCGGCGGAACGCGGTCAGCACCGGCAGCACGCGGACGAGTTCCAGGAGCCGCTCGGACATCCGGTGCGTCGCGTCGGTCGCGCCGGCGACGCGGTCGGCGGTGTACTTGCCGACGAGGATGGCGAACATCGGCAGCAGCGGGACGGTCAGCGCGACGATGACGCCGGACGGCCAGTCGGCGAACAGGATCGCCGCGCCGGCGCCGAGGGGCACGACGGCCGCCGTCACCAAGGCAGGCAGGTACTCGCGGAAGTAGGCGTCGAGCGCGTCCAGGCCGCGGGTGGTGAGCGCGGTCAGCTCACCGTGGCCGCGCTGGGCGATCCACTCGGGACCCAGGCGCAGCGCGTGGTCGACGGCCTTGGTGCGCAGCTCGCGTTGCGCGGTCGCGGCGGCGCGGGCGGAGACCGTGCGCACCGCCCAGCCGGTCAGCGCGCGCGTCGCGACGAGCGCGAGCAGCGCGGCCAGCTGGGCGGTGCGTCCCCCGGAACCTGCTCCGACGATCGCCGCGAGGACGTCGGCGAGCAGGAATGCCTGTGCCACCAGCGCGGCGGCGTTGAGGAAGGCGAGGAATCCCACCAGGGCCAGCGCCCGGCGCACGGCCGGCACGAGGGCCGGCAGCGCGCCGAGCGGGCCCTTTCCCGGCCGCGCCGAGTCCACTGTGGACTCCGAGGCGAGAAGGGTGACGCGTCCGGGAAGTTTGCTCATGGTGCGTGAACCGCCGGAATGTGCTGGGTGCCGATCCGCTTGCGGAACACCCAGTACGTCCAGCCCTGGTAGATCAGCACCGCCGGGGCGCCGAAGACGGCGACCCAGGTCATCACGGTCAGCGTGTACGGGCTCGATGCGGCGCCCTCGATGGTCAGCGTGTTGGCGGCGTCGAGGGTCGACGGCAGGACGTTCGGGAACAGCGAGCCGAACATGACCACCGCGGCCCCGGCGATGACGACGCCGAGCGCGGCGAACGCCTGCCCGTCGCGGTCGGCCCGCAGCCGCAGCCACGCGACGGCCGCAGCGAGAGCACTGATCCCGAACGAGAGCAGCGTCCACAATGTCCCAGCGCGCCACTGGACGACCGAGAGGAACGCGACCATCGGCACCATGGCGACCGGCAGCAGTCTCAGCGCGAACGTGCGCGCCCGTTCCCGCAGGTCACCGCTGGTTTTGAGGGCGAGGAACGCGGCGCCGTGGGTGATCGAGAAGGCGGCGATCGCGACCGCGCCGAGCAGGGTGTCCCAGCGGACGGCGGCGAACGCGGAGCCGACGCGGTTGCCGTCTGCGTCGAGCGGCAGGCCGAGCACGGTGGTGGCGAGGATGAGGCCGACGCCCAGCGGCGGGATCCACGAGCCGGCCGTGATGACCCGGTCCCAGTTGCGCCGCCAGCGGTCGGAGTCGACCTTCCCGCGGTATTCGAAGGCGACGCCGCGGCCGATGAGGGCGAGCAGCACGAGCAGCAGCGGCAGGTAGGCGGCCGAGAACAGGCCCGCGTACCAGGCGGGGAAGGCGGCGAACATGGCCCCGCCGGCGACGATGAGCCAGACCTCGTTGCCGTCCCAGACCGGCCCGATGGTGTTGACCATGACGCGCCGCTCGGTGTTGTCCTTGGCGAGGACGGGCAGCAGCATGCCGACGCCGAAGTCGAAGCCTTCGAGGAAGAGGTAGCCGAGCCAGAAGAAGGCGATGACGGCGAACCAGACGATTGCGAGGGTCATCGGGTCCCGCCTTCCGCGGCCCGGTTGCGATGAGTTATCCACAACGGGTCGAGTTGTCCACAGATTTGCTGTGGGTAACCCTGGAGAGTGATCGAGCCGATACACTGGGTTCGGGGACGCCCCCCGGGAAGGGCGGGGGCTGTCTTTGGTAAGACAGGGGCCGTTGCATAGCCGCTGAGCTGGGGTTTTGTCATCGTGACCTCCTCAGTACGCGAAGGCGAGCGTGTCGCCTTCAGCCTCATCGGAGTCCTTCTGCGGCGGGGGCATCACCGCGTCCACGCCGCCGCGGATGTACTTGCGCATCAGGAACACCTCCACCACGCCGAGGGCCGCGTACACCGTCGTCAGGGCGATCAACGAGGTCCACACCTCGCCCGTGGTCAGCCGGGACACCGCCTGGGCGGTGAACATCCACACGCCGTCCACGCCCGTCGGGTTGGGGACCACCACGAACGGCTGACGGCCCATCTCGGTGAAGATCCAGCCCGCGCTGTTGCCCAGGAACGGCGTCGCGATGCCGCCGAGGACCAGCAGCGGGAACCAGCGGGCGGTCGGGACGCGGCCGCGGCGGGTCAGCCAGAGGGCCAGGACGCCGATGCCCGCCGAGACCGCGCCGAAGCCGATCATCATGCGGAAGCCCCAGTACGTCACCGGGAGGTTCGGCACGTAGTCGATCGGCTTGCCCGCCAGCGACCCCAGCGCCGGGTCGTCCGGGTAGTTCGTGCCGTACTTGGCCTGGTATTCCGTGACCAGGTTCTCCACGCCCTTGACCTCGGTCGTGAAGTCGTTGTGCGCCAGGAACGACAGCAACGCGGGCACGTTGAACGTCTTCACGTCCTCGCAGTTCGCGCCCGACACGTCGCCGATCGCGATGATCGAGAAGCTCGCGGGCTGTTCCGTGTGGCACAGCGCTTCCGCCGACGCCATCTTCATCGGCTGCTGCTCGAACATCAGCTTGCCCTGCGCGTCACCTGTGATCGCCAGGACGGCGAACGCCGCCACGCCGACCCAGCCGCCGAGGCGCAGGGACGAGCGCCAGACGTCCTGATCCGAGCCGCGCCGCCACAGGTGCCAGCCCGCGACGCCCACCAGGAACGCCGCCGCCACCGAGAACGCGCCGGCCAGGGTGTGCGGGATCGCGGCCAGCGCCGTGTTGTTCGTCAGCACCGCCCAGATCGAGTTCATGGTCGGCTTGCCGTTCTCGAACGTCACGCCCACCGGGTGCTGCATCCACGAGTTCGCGGCCAGGATGAAGTACGCCGACGCCATCGTGGCCAGCGAAAACGCCCACGCGCACGCCAGGTGGACCTTCTTCGGCAGGCGGTCCCAGCCGAAGATCCACAGTCCGAGGAACGTCGATTCGACGAAGAAGGCGACCAGCCCCTCCATCGCCAGCGGCGCGCCGAAGACGTCGCCGACGAACCGGGAGTACGCGCTCCAGTTCATCCCGAACTGGAACTCCTGCACGATCCCGGTCACCACGCCCATGGCGAAGTTGACCAGCAGCAGCTTGCCCCAGAACTTGGTCATCTTCAGGTGCCGCAGCTCACCGGTGCGGACCCAGCGGGTCTGCATCGCCGCGACCAGGATCGACAGCCCGATGGTCAGCGGGACCATCAGGAAGTGGTAGACGGTGGTGATGCCGAACTGCCACCGCGCTAGCTCAAGGACCTCCACGTGGTCCAGCGTGCTCCGGGCCTGGTGACGCGGCCAGATCAACTGGTCCCGTTCGCGGCGGGACCAACGTCCTACAGCTGGTCGAGCGCCTTCCGCGCCTCCTCCGCCACGACCCGCCGCGGGCCCTCTTCACCCAGCTCGAGGACGTGCCGCAGGGCCAGCGCGTACGCCGTGTCGAACGCCTGGTCCGCGGCGACCGGGACGTCCGGCGACACGCCGCAACCTTCCCAGTTCTCCCCCGACTTCGGGTCGTACGAGCGGGCGATCGGCACGGTCACGTCCAAGTAGGTGTCCACTTTGTACCGGTCGCAGGGGTGGGCGCCGCCGCGCGTCACTTCGCCGACGGTCTTCGCCCGGCCCTGCCGCTGCAGCGAGAAGGCGAGGTCCTCGCCACCGGAGAACGTCACCGGGCCGGTGAGCACCCAGATCGGCTTGGTGCCGCCGAACTTCGGCCCCGGGACGTACGGCAGCGTCCACATCTGGGTGACGCGGTCGCCGTCGCGCTCATAGAAGTCGAGGTAGTGGGTCCGCTCGTCGACGAGGTAACTCTGCAGGAACGCGCTGGTCTCCGGGTCGCCACCGCGGTTGCGCCGGACGTCGAGCAGCAGCGCGTCGGCCGGCGCGACCAGCGTCATCGCCGCCGCGAACGACTGCGCCGCGAGGCCGATCGGGTAGAGCATGGTCGTGTCGAGGTAGCCGACGTTGCCCGGCAGCCGCCGCACCGCCGCGATCCCGAAGTTCTCCAGCTCGGCGGAACGCCGGAAGTCCTCGGAGGCGTGCTCCGCGTCACCGTCCTCGGCCACCGGGTCGACGTGGTGACGCAGCCGCAGGTGCTTGTCGTCGTTCACCGACTGCAGGTCCGCTGTGACGGCCGTCGCCAATTCCGCGTCGTCGAGGTTCGCGTACGCGCCTTCGTCGAGACGCGCGCGAAGCAGCTTCACCAGCTTCTCGGCGACGTCCGGGAAGACGTAGTGAGCTTCCACCCGGCGGATGACCTCTTCGACCTGCGCAGCCCGCGCCCGTGACCCCATGCCGGTGAACCTACCGCAGGCCACAACCGAAATTCAGGCATGCCGAAGAAATTTGTGCGACACCCCTCGACGTCAATTTCATGGCCGCCGATCCGGCAATTTCGCGGAAGCCATCTGCTTGCACACTTCCCGAACTCCCCTTTATCGTTGCAGTGAAAGGGGCGAAACAATACTCATGACTGCCGCTATGGTGGCGCTGATCAGCGCGTTCGGCCTGGTCCTCGCCGTGGAGCTGCCGGACAAGACGCTCGTCGCCACCCTCGTCCTGACCACCCGTTTCCGCGGCTGGCCGGTTTTCGCCGGGGTGTGCGCCGCGTTCGCCGTGCAATGCGTCATAGCGGTCGCGTTCGGCAGCGTGTTGACGCTGTTACCGGACGTTGTCCTTTCGCTGGTCGTCGCGGCGATGTTCGGCCTCGGCTCTTTCATGCTCCTCCGCGAGGGATTCAGCAAAGCCGACGAAGCAGGCGAAGACGCTTCGCGCACCGGCCCCTCGCCGCTGTCCTTCACGCGCTCGGCGATGACGTCCTTCGGTGTGCTCTTCGCCGCCGAGTGGGGTGACGCCTCCCAGCTCGCCACCGCCAGCCTCGCCGCCCGCATCGGCAACCCGTTCGCCGTCGGCGTCGGCGCCTTCACCGCGCTCGTCGTGGTCGCCGGGCTCGCCGTGTTCATCGGCGCGAAGATCCGCAGCCGGATCAAGCCGAAGCTGATCCAGCGCTGCGCCGGGTTCGCGTTCGCCGGGTTCGCGACGTTCGCCCTGGTCCAACTGGCCTTCTGACCGATCTTTCACAGGTTCGCCCGGTAACCTTTCGGAAACGAAAGGGAGAGCACCAGGTGAACTCGCACGCCGTCTCGCCGCTGCACGGCCGGGTCGCGCTCGGCGGCATCGGCGTCGCCGTGGCCATCTCGATCGACCTGCACCTGCGGCTGTCGGGCCAGGTCAGCCCGATCTGGCAGACGCTGTCGGAGTACGTCTACGGCAAGCTCGGCACGTCCTCGGCCGCTCCACTGTTCAGCGTCATGTGCCTGGCGCTGTCCCTCGGCTCGGTGGCGCTGCTCGCCGGCATCGCGAAGGCCCACCGTCCCGGCACCACGGCCGTCTGCGTGCTGCTCGGGGTCTGGTCGGCCGGGCTGCTCGTGTGCGGCCTGGTGCCCGTCGACCCGGACGGCCAGGCGCGGTCGCTCGCCGGGCAGGTCCACAACGTCGCCGCGTTGACGGCGTTCATCGCCCTGCCCACGGCCGCCTTCGTGCTGACGAAGAAGAACCGCGAGCGCTGCCCCTGGGAGCCTCGCCGGACGACGATCCGGCGCCTGGCGACGGCGAGCCTCGCGGCCGTCGGCGTGGTGCTCGGCGGGTTCGTCTTCACGCTGACGCTCGGCCTGTTCGAGCGCCTGCTGTTCACCGTCGACGTCGCCCTGCTGCTGACGATGGTCCGGCCGCTGGTGGCGGTTTCGCGGCGTTAACCGTCCGTCTTCAGGATGTCGGCGAGCCGGGTGGCGGCCAGAACGACCTGAGGACCCACCTCGGCCGCCTTCAGCGGCTCCATCGAGACGACGCCGACGCTCGCCCGCAGCCCCGGCACCCCGCGCACCGGCGCGGCGACGCCGGACGCCCCGGCCTCGAGCTCGCCCGCCGACGTCACCCAGCCGTCGCCGCCCGGCCGCAGCGACATCGCCTTTCCGGCCGCGCCGGCGGTCAGCGCATGCCGGCTGCCCACCCGGTAGGCCACGTGGAAATTGGTCCACGACGGCTCGACGACGGCCACCGCAAGCGCTTGCGTCCCCTGCGCGACCGACAGGTGCGCGGTCGCGCCGACCTTCTCGGCCAGCTCGCGCAACACCGGGCCGGCGGCGTCCCGCAGCTGCGGGAGCACCTGTCCGGCCAGCCGCAGCAGCCCGACGCCGAGCCGGACCTTCGTGCCGTCACGCCAGACGAGCCCGCGCTCGGACAGCGGCACGAGCAGCCGGTAGACGGCCGCACGGCTGGCCCCGATCGCCACGGCCAGTTCGGAGATGGTCGCCGCGTCGCCACCGGCGTCGGCCACGGCCTGCAGCAGCGCCAAGCCCCGGTCGAGCGTCAGCGACCCCTCCCGGCTGGTCACAGCAAGCCGAGTTCGCCCAGGTCGGCGACCGGCTCCTCGAACGACGCCGCGGCGTAGGACGCGAAGAGCGCCCGCACGGCCTTCGCGGCCGGCTCGGACAGCGCACGGGCCTCGTCGGCCAGCGCCTGGGCGTCGGTCGACTCCAGCGCCCCGCGGACGTCGCCGCCGGCGAGGCTGCGCGCGGAGGCCACGAGCAGGTTCAGGAAGCCGTGGTGCACGAACCCGGTGTCCGGGTCGGTGTGCCGGACCGCGCGGTGCAGGCTGTTCGTCGCCTTGAACGACGCCCCGGTGGACCCGCTGACGACGGCGAGGAAGTCCGCCACCTCGTCGACGCTGGGGAAGTTCTCGCCCGCCTGGCCGCCGCAGCGGATCTTCGGCCAGCTGCCGTGCTCGATCACCTTGCGGACGCCGTCGAGCCAGCCGACGCCGCGCCGCGGCTCGACCACCCGGATGACGTCCTCGGGGACGAACTCCGAGACGCGCTCCAGCCAGACCTCGTCGACGTCCGACGGCGCCGGCATCTCGACCATCCGCAGCGCGAGCAGCTCACTGCGCGATTCGACGATCGAGATGGCCTTCGGGACGCCGCCGAGGCCGGTGTCGATGATCAGCGAAAGCGGCAGCGGCTGCTTCGGCTTGATCTTGATCAGCTCGGTGATGAGCTCGGGCAGCCGCGACGCCTGGCAGAGGAAAACCCCCAGTACACCGGCGTGTTCGGAGTCCCGGCTGGCGAAGTGCGCACGCAGCGCTTCGGGCATGGCCGCACCGACCGGAGGGAACAGCGCCGAGTCGTCGACGAGCCTCGCGAACAGGGGAGGAATTCCACGGGGGCCGGGGGGCGTGAGTTCCACAGCGCTTGACACGACTGACACGCTAGTAGCGTACGACATGAGGACAAAATCGTTCGCACAACGGACACGTCAGAAGGGGACGTCGATGCCTTACTACCGGCGAGTAGGCGAGCTCCCGCACAAGCGGCACACCGCGTTCCGGAAGCCGGACGGCGGCCTCTACGCCGAAGAGCTGATGGGCGTCGAGGGCTTCTCCGCGGACTCGGCCCTGCTCTACCACCGCGGCCTGCCGACGGCGATCGTCGACGCGGTGGCGGTCGAGGAGGACCGCGGGTCGCTCACCCCGAACCACCCGCTCAAGCCGCGGGCGTTCAAGACCCAGGACCTCAAGTTCGGCGGCGAGGCCGACGCGGTGACCGACCGCCGCCGCCTGTTCGGCAACAACGACGTCACCATCGGGTTCGTCACGGCCACCGCGCCCAGCCCGCTGTACCGCAACGCGGCCGGCGACGAGCTGTTCTACGTCCACGGCGGCTCGGCCACCTTCGAGACGATCTACGGCCGCCTCGAGGTCGGCGACGGCGACTACGTCGTCATCCCGACGTCGTGCACCTACCGGGTCGTCCCCCACGGCGAAGTCAACCTCTTCACGCTGGAGGCGCGCGGCCACATCGGCCCGCCGAAGCGCTACCTGTCCGCCAAGGGGCAGTTCCTGGAGCACTCGCCGTACTGCGAGCGCGACATCCGCGGGCCCGAGGAGCCGCTGCTGGAGGACGGCGAAGACGTCGAGGTGCTCGTGCGGCACCGCGCCGGGCTGACCCGCTACACGTACGCGACGCACCCCTTCGACGTCGTCGGCTGGGACGGCTGCCTCTACCCGTGGGTGTTCAACATCGACGACTTCGAGCCGATCACCGGCCGCGTGCACCAGCCGCCGCCCGTGCACCAGACGTTCGAGGGCCCGAACTTCGTGGTCTGCTCCTTCTGCCCGCGGAAGGTCGACTACCACGAAGGCGCGATCCCGGTGCCGTACAACCACGCGAACGTCGACTCCGACGAGCTGATGTTCTACGTGCGCGGCAACTACGAGGCCCGGAAGGGCTCCGGAATCGGGATCGGCTCGCTCTCGCTGCACCCGTCCGGCTTCACGCACGGCCCGCAGCCGGGCGCGGCGGAGGCGTCGATCGGCGCGGAGTTCTTCGACGAGACGGCCGTCATGGTCGACACGTTCGCGCCGCTGGAGCTCGGCGAGGCCGCCGATGCGTCCGAGGACCCGGGCTACGCGTGGACGTGGTCGCGCCGCGGCCCTAAGTCCTAGTCAAGTTTCGGAATTACCGTCCCCTTCCCCGTTCCGGCGCCCGGATAATGAACTTCCGGGTGGCGGAACGGGGAGGATTCGATGATCAATTCCCAACCAACGCGGCGCAGGAGAAAGATTCTCCCGTTCCTGGCCGCGATCGTGGTCGCCATCGCGTTGATCATCGGCATCCGGTACTGGACCAGCAGCTCGAGCGACGAAGCCGACGCGCCGAAGTGCTCGGGCTCGGACGCGATCGCGCTCACCGTCGCGTCTTCTCCGGAGAAGGCCGGAATCGTCCAAGAGGCCGCGAAGGCCTACTCCGGACGGTCGGTCGCGGGCCATTGCGTCGACGTGATCGTGAAATCGAAGTCGTCCGGCGTGGCGATGCAGGCGCTGGCGAACGGCTGGAACGAAGCCGCCGACGGGCCGCGCCCGGACGTCTGGACGCCGGCCGCGAGCGGCTGGGTCAACCTGCTGCGGGTCAACGCGAAGGGCGACACCGGCTCGCTCGTGCCGGACGGCGACGCGCCCTCGGTCGCGAACGCGCCGCTGGTCGTCGCGATGCCGAAGCCGATGGCCGAGGCGCTGGGCTGGCCCGGTAAATCGATCGGCTGGAAGGACCTCGCCGGGCTGGCCACCGACCCGGCTGGCTGGGCGAAGTACGGCCACCCGGAGTGGGGCAGGTTCCGGCTGGGCAAGACGAACCCGACCATCTCGACGTCCGGGCTGAACGCCACCATCGGCGCCTACTACGCGGCCACCGGCACGTCGTCCGACCTCACCGCGGCCGCGCTGGAGAAGCCGGACGCGAAGCAGTTCGTCACGAACATCGAGCAGGCGATCGTGCACTACGGCGACACCACGCTCACCTTCCTGACCAACCTGCAGAAGGCCGACGACAAGGGCGCCGCGCTGTCGTACATCTCGGCGGTCACCGTCGAGGAGAACTCGCTGATCGGCTACAACCAGGGCAACCCGACGAACGACCCGGCCAAGGTCGGGCAGCACGGGCCGCCGAAGGTACCGCTGGTGGCGATCTACCCGGGCGACGGGACGCTGAACTCCGACCACCCGTTCGTCACGCTCAACTGGGCGGATCAGACGCGCAAGCAGATCGCTGCGGACTTCCTCGGCTACCTGCGCCAGGACGAGACCCAGGCGAAGTTCGCCGCCCTCGGCTTCCGGTCGTTCGACGGCAAGCCGGGACCGCAGGCGACGCCCGCCAACGGCGTCCAGCCGGACGCGAAGATCAGTTTCCTGCGGCCGCCGTCGCCGTCGGTGCTGTCGAAGCTGCTGACGTCGTGGACCGACCTGCGCAAGAAGGCGAACGTGCTGCTCGTGGTGGACGTCTCAGGCTCGATGGGCGAGGAGGTGAAGGGCACCGGCAAGAGCAAGATCGACCTGGCGAAGCAGGCCGCGATCGACTCGCTCGGCCAGTTCGTGCCCCGCGACCAGGTCGGGCTCTGGCAGTTCTCGGCCCACCTCGACGGCGACAAGGACTACCAGGAGCTGCTCCCGGTCCAGGCGCTCGGGACCAGCGGCAAGGAGACCCTGGCCATGCGGCTGAGCGGGCTGACGCCCCAGTCCGGCACGGGGCTGTACGACTCGTCGCTGGCCGCGTACGAGTACCTGAACGCCCACCTGGACCCGACGGCGATCAACGCGGTGGTGGTGCTCACCGACGGCCGCAACGAGGACTCCGGCGGCGTCGACCTCGAGCACCTGCTGCCGCAGCTGCGACCGGAGGGCAACGCGGAGGCGGTCCGGCTGTTCACCATCGCCTACGGCTCGGACGCCGACCAGGACGTGCTGAAGCAGATCGCGGAAGCGACCGCGGGATCGGAGTACGATTCGTCCAAACCGGACTCGATCAACCAGGTCTTCACCTCCGTGATCTCCAATTTCTGACATGAAGTTCGCCCGTGAGCTCGCCGAACCGTGGGGGCTGCTGCTCGCCGCGACGTCGGCCGGGGTGGCGTGGGCCGTGCAGCTGCCGGTCGTCGCCGCCGTCGGAGTCGGCGTGGCGGTGCTCGCCGCGTGGGCGGGCGTGGCGGTGGCCACCCGCGAGAAGGAACCGCCCCCGCGTGAAGCGCGGCTGCCGGACGTCACGCCTGGGTCGGCCGAGGAGACGTGGCTGCACCGGGCGTCGGCCGCGGCGGACGGGTTCGCGTCGCTGAGCGGCTCGCTGGCGTCCGGCCCGCTCGCCGAGCGCGTCGCGGACATGGAGCCCGTGGTCCGCGAGACGCTGTCGACGCTGCAGCGGCTGGCGGGCCGCGCTTCGGCGACCGGCCAGGCGCTGGCGAGGGTCGACCTCGACGCCGTCGCGCACGAACGGCGCCGGCTGCAGCGCGAGTTGCGCACGGCCCGGCCGGAGGTGCGCGGTGACCTGGAGCAGGCACTGACGGCGGTCCAGGCCCAGGCGGACGTGCACACGCGGCTGTCCGGCGCCCGGGACAAGCTGCTGGCCCAGCTGCAGTCCGGCGCGCTCGGCCTGGACAGCCTGGTGGCCAGGGTGGCGGAACTGACGGCGGCGACGACGGACGTCGCGGTGGACACCGGCGCGGTGCGGGAGCTGAGCGACCAGCTGGAGGGCATCCGACAGGGCGTCCTGGAAACCGAGCAGGCGACGCGGAAGCCGCTGGGTTAGGCGGCCCAGCTCGGCCGCCACGCGCCGGCGACGCGCTCGCTCTTCGCGAGGTGACGCCGAAGCGCCGTGAGCCCGGGGTGCGCGTTGCCCCGGCGCCACACCAGCGAATGCGGGTACACCGGCACGGGGTCTTCGATCGGCACGCGCCGCAGGTCGTGCCCGGGCGGCCACAACACCCGGCTGCCCGCGCCGAGCAACGTCGCCACCTCCCCCGACGCCGCGATCGTGTCCAGCACCACCTCGATGCCGAAGTTCGGCCCGGCGGCGTCGATCCACAGGCCGAACGCGGCCGCGAACTCGGCGTAGTACGCGCCCCACTCGGTTCCGGGGACCACGCCGGGCAGCCGGATCCGCAGCCCGGCCAGCTCGGCCGGCGTCACCGAGGACGATTCCGCCAGCGGGTGCGCGGGGCCGCACAACAGCTGGATGGGCTCGTCGAGCACCCACTGCGCGTCCAGGTCCTCGGGCAGCGTGACGACCGCGCGGAACGACGCGTCGATCGAGCCCTCCCGGATCGCCCCGATCGCGGTGTCGAAGAGCGTCGCGACCTCCAGCGCGACGTCCGGGTGGGCCTCGTGGAACTCGCGCAGCAACGTGGCCGGGCACAGCCGCCTGCCGATGACGTCGACCCGGAGCGGCCCGCTGCGCACCGAGGCCAGCGCACGCAGCTCGGCCGCCAGCAGCTCGCGGGCGTGCGGCAGGAAGGCCGTTCCGTCCCCGGTCAGCACGGCGCCGCGGGCGGTGCGCGTGAACAGCCGCGCCCCGAGCACCTTCTCCAGCGCGGCGATGCGCTTCGACACGGCTTGCTGCGTGATCGCCAGGTCGGTGGCGGCGTCCTGGAACCGGCCCGCCTCCACCACGGCGACGAAGGTGCGCACGGCGTCGAGGTCCACGACGACCGACTCTAGATTCACAACGCGGCGTTGTGGCTCGCCGCCGCGTCGGTTGTTTGCCGCGCGCGGCCGTTCCCGGCTTTGATCTCCGACGTGATGCGCGGGCGGTCGCTGGGGCCGCGGTTCGGGTGGCTCTGGTCGGCTTACGCGGTGAGCGCGTTCGGGACGTGGCTCGGCTTCGGCGCCTTCCCGATGCTCGCGATCCTGGTGTTGCACGCCGGGCCCACGGCCGTCTCGGCGCTGGCCGCGGTCGGGCCCGCCGTCGGGGCCCTGGTGGCCGTGCCGCTGGGGCCGTGGGTCGACCACCGCCGCAAGCGGCCGGTGCTGATCGCCATGGACCTCGTCCGGTTCGCCGCGCTGGTCAGCGTGCCGGCCGCCTACGCACTCGGGGTGCTGAGCTTCGGCCAGCTCCTCGCCGTCTCGGTGGTCGTCGCCGCGGCGGACATCACTTTCACCTCCGCGAGCGGTGCCTTCCTCAAGGGCCTGGTGCCCCCGGAAGACCTGCTCGTCGCGAACGGCCGGTTCGAGGCCACGAACTGGACCGCCACCGCGCTCGGACCGCCACTCGGCGGGGCCGCGTTCGCGCTGTTCGGGCCGGTGACCTCGGTGGCCGCCAACGCCGTCAGCTTCCTGCTCTCCGCGCTCGGGATCCGGGCGATCGGCGGGGGCGAACCCCGCCCGCGGACCACCACCCGGCTGCGCGCGCGGGACCTGGCCGACGGGTGGCGGTTCGTGCTGAAGCACCCGGGACTGCGGCCGCTGTTCGGCAACGTCCTGCTCTTCAACGGGCTGATCATGGGCACCGAGCCGCTGCTCGCCGTGCTGATGCTGAACCAGCTCGGGTTCACGCCGTGGCAGTACGGGCTCGCGTTCGCCGTCCCGTGCCTCGGCGGGCTCGCCGGCTCACGGCTGACCCCGAGGCTCGTGGCGCGGTTCGGGCGGCACCGCGTCCTGGTCACGGCCGGCACGGTCCGGGCCTGCTGGCTGCTCGCGCTCGCCTTCATCCCCGGCACCGGCGGGCTGGCGTACGTGATGGCCGTCGAGCTCGGCCTGATCGTCAGCTGCAGCGTGTTCAACCCGGTGCTCGCGACCTACCGGCTCGAGCAGCTCCCGGCGGACCGCGTCGCGCGGACGCTGTCGGCGTGGTCGGTCAGCACGAAGGCGTCGATCGCCACGCTGACCGCGCTCTGGGGTGTGCTCGCGGGTTTCACCGGCCCGCGCTGGGCGATCGGGATCGCCGGGGTCCTCGTGCTGGCGACGCCGCTCCTGCTGCCCCGTCACGACCGGACGCCGGTTCAGCCGAGCCAGACCGTGCCCAGCACCGGGTAGCCCGGCACGCCCGCCGTCGCGCCGCCGGGGCGGGGGACGCCCGCTATCCAGAGCCGGCCGGTGGCCGCGACGTTCGCCGCCATCGAAGGGTCCGCCGTGGGCATGCGGAAGCCGATCACCGTTCCGTCCGCGAGCATCGTCAAGCCGCTCAACCGGGCGCCGCGGGGACCGATGCGGACCGGACCGTCCAGGACCGCGCGCAGCTCCGTCCAGTGGTCGGCCGGGAGGGGGCGGTGGTAGGCGATCGACCGGGCCGCCGCCACCAGCGCGGTCAGCAGGGCCGCGCCCGCGAGCGTCCAGGTGATCCAGCCGGTGGCCGGGAAGTCGAGCCGGACCCAGCCCGCGAACCCGGCGAGGACCAGCAGGAACGCGGCCAGCGCGCGGTGGTCGCGGGCGATCCGGAGCCGGTGTGCGGCCAGCACCGGGTCGAGCCGGGGCGAATACGTCCCCGCCGCGGGTGGCACGACGGCCGCGTCCACCGGGGGCGCGTCGAAGATGCGGGCGCGGCGGACCCGCATCACACCGGGGAACCCGACGAACACCTTCGGCCCCCGGCCGAGCAGCCACACCCGCCGGTGCGCGGCCAGCAGCAGCCGGTAGGGCTCGTCGAGCCGGACGCGCAGCCAGCGGCCGTCGGGCAGCCGCACCCCGACCGACCGCCCGGCGGCGACCAGGCCGTCGGCGGCGATGTCGACCTGCCGGAAGGCCTCGCGTTTCAGCCGGGTGTCGGGCACGCGGACGTAGGCGCGGTACCGCCACCACGCCTCGACCGAGCCCACCAGCGCGAGGATGCCGACCGGCAGCACCACCCCGGCGCCGGTGAAGAACTGGGCGACGCCGAACGCCAGGAGAAACCAGGACAGCAGCCGCTGGTTGGCGGCGTTGCGGCCGAGGCGGTCGAGGTACTCGCCGAAGATCGGGAGGGCCCCGGACGGCATGGCGGGGTCGAGTTCGAAAGCGCGGACGCGCTCGGGGAACGGGACGATCGGCACGCGGAACCCCCAGGGGGTCGGGTTGTTAACCGCTTTTCGGCAAAGTGGGCACCGGCGTTACCGGATGTGCCGATCAGCGGGTGGGACGTGCGCGCCACGACTACCCAGACCGTCGGATTCAGGTTAGGCTCACCTAAGTAGGAGGTGAGCCGTGACCGAGGCCCCGACATCCGTCCGCCGCCCGCCGGCGCCGAATCCCGCCGAGCGCGCGAAGACGATCGCGACCCGCAACGGCCCCGCGTCGTTGCTGCCGACCTGCGACCGCGCCGACTCCGGCGGCGAGCGCGTCGTGCCGATCCTGCACCACGTGTACCACAGCGGCAGCGTCAGCGTGCTGCTGCCCGACGACCACCCGATGGTCCGCGCGGCGAAGCAGACCCATCGCGGCGAGCTGGCCGTGATGGTGGAAATCGCCGACCAGGCCCCGGTCGACCTGCGGGAACCGATCCGCGGGCTGCTGTGGATCACCGGCTGGCTGCGGCCGCTGTCGCCGGTTTCGGCCCGCGCGCGGGCGGTGGCGATCGCCGAGACGCGGCCGGACGAACGGCTCCTCGACGTCGGCCACGGCGTCACGCTGCTGCGGCTGACCCCGGCGTCCCTCGTGCTCGCCGACGCCGAAGGCACGCATTCGCTGCGCCCGCACATGTTCAGCGCGGCGCCGCCCGACCCGTTCCACGACTACGAGGCTCAGTGGCTGCGGCACCTGGAAAGCGACCACTCCGACGTCGTCGAGCAGCTGGCGAAGCACCTGCCGCCGGCGTTGCGCGGCGGCCGGATCCGCCCGCTCGGGCTCGACCGGTTCGGGCTGCGGCTGCGCGTCGAGTCCGACACCGGCGACCACGACGTGCGGCTGGCGTTCTCGAAGTCCGTCGACAGCCCGGCGCAGCTCGCGTCGGAGCTGCGCCGGCTGGTCGGCTGCCCGTTCCTGCGCGGGCGGTCAGGCTAGTTCGGCGGGGAAGCCGCCCTTCGCGATCGGACCCCAGCTCTCGATCGTCACGCGGATGATGCTCTTGCCCTGCTTGACCATGGCCTCGCGGTATTCGTCCCAGTCCGGGTGTTCGCCGGAAATGGCGCGGAAGTACTCGACGAGCGGCTCGACCGAGTCCGGGATGTCGAGCACCTCGGCGGTGCCGTTCAGCTGCACCCACTGGTCGTTCCACTCGTCGGACAGGATGCAGGCCGACACCTGCGGGTTGCGCTTGACGTTCACGACCTTCGCGCGCTTCGGGTAGGTCGAGACGACCAGCCTGCCCTCGGTGTCGACGCCGCACGTGACCGGCGAAAGCTGCGGGCCGCCGTCGGCCTTGGTGGTCAGCAGGATCGCGCGGTGGCGGGTCGACAGGAATTCGACCAGCGCGGCGCGGTCGACGGTTTCGTTGGTGGCGATGCTCCTCGGCATACCCCGAAGGTAGCGTGCGTCCATGACGTTCACCGCGCGATCGTGGCTGGCCCCGGCCCGCCCCGAGTTCCCCGGGACGATCGAGGACCCGGCCGAGCGCCGCGCGATCAAGCTCGAGCTGCTGATCGTCTTCGGGATCACGCTGGGCCTGTCCGGCGTGCGCAGCCTGCTGTCCCTTGTGGACTCGCTGCTGCAGCCGGTGCCGCTGGCCCAGCAGCAGACCCAGCTGAACGTGCCGCAGGCCGCGGCGAGCCTGATCGACCTGCTCAAGCAGCTGCTCTCGGCGGCGCAGCTGGTCGGCTGGGGCGCGCTCGGGCTCTACCTGCTGTGGCGCGCCGGCGTCAAAGTCGCGCAGATCGGCCTGGACCGGCGGTCACCGGGCCGGGACGCGCTGCTGACCGTCGTGCTCGCCGCCCTGATCGGCATTCCCGGCCTGGCGCTGTACTTCGTCTCCTACCACCTCGGGTTCAGCCTGGCCGTGCAACCGTCCACTTTGGGCGATACGTGGTGGCGGCCGATCACGCTGACGCTCTCGGCGTTCGGCAACGCCTTCGCCGAGGAAGTGCTGGTCATCGGCTACCTGCTGACCCGGCTGCGCCAGCTCGGCGTCCGGGAGAACACCGCGGTGTTCGGCGCGGCCGTGCTGCGCGGGTCGTACCACCTGTACCAGGGCTTCGGGGGGTTCGTCGGGAACTTCATCATGGGACTGGTGTTCGGGCGGCTGTGGCAGAAGACGAACCGGCTGTGGCCGCTGGTCGCCGCGCACACGCTGTTCGACTTCGTGTCGTTCGTCGGATATTCGCTGCTCAAGGGGCACGTTTCGTGGTTGCCCTGAGTAGGCTCGGGGGGTGATCGACGAAACGACACCTCCCCGGGTGGACAGCGAAGTCGGACCCCTGCGCGCGGTGCTGCTGCACCGGCCCGGCAACGAGCTCAAAAGGCTGACGCCCCGCAACAACGACCAGCTCCTGTTCGACTCCATCCCGTGGGTCGACCGGGCCCAGGACGAGCACGACGCGTTCGCCGACGTGCTGCGCAGCCGCGGCGTCGAGGTCCTGCTGCTGGCCGACGCCCTCCGGACGGCGCTGGAGGACGACCGGGCCCACGCGGCGGGCGTGCACGCGGCGGTCGACGACCGGCGGCTCGGCGGCGACCTGGCCGACTCCCTGCGGTCGCACCTGTCCGGCGTTTCCTCGGCCGGGCTGGCCGAGGTGCTGATGGCCGGCATGACGTTCGAGGAGCTGCCGTCGTCGGAAGGCGCGTCGCTGGTGCGGATGATGAACCACCCGCACGACTTCGCCGTCGACCCGCTGCCGAACCTGCTGTTCACCCGCGACTCGTCCGTGTGGATCGCCGACCGGGTGGCGGTTTCGTCGCTGAACATGCCCGCGCGCCGCCGCGAGACCGCGGTGCTGGACCTGATCTACGCCTACCACCCGCAGTTCCGCCACGCCGCCCGCGCGTACGGCGCCCATTCGGCACCGATCGAAGGCGGCGACGTGATGCTGCTGGCGCCGGGCGTGCTCGCCATCGGCGTCGGCGAGCGGACGACGGCGGCCGGCGCGGAGTCGCTCGCCCGGTCGGTGTTCGCCGACGGCATCGCGCACACCGTGCTGGCGGTGCCGATCGAGCAGTCCCGCGCGACCATGCACCTGGACACGGTGTGCACGATGGTCGACGCCGACGCCGTGGTGATGTACCCGCTCGCGCGCGACATGCTGACGGCCTTCACGCTGCGCCCCACCGGCGACGGCGGGGTGAAGGTGGCCGGCCCGGCGCCGTTCCTGACGGCCGCGGCCGAGGCGATGGAGATCGACCGGCTGCGCGTCATCGACACCGGCCTCGACCCGGTGACGGCCGAACGCGAGCAGTGGGACGACGGCAACAACACGCTCGCACTGGCGCCCGGCGTGGTCGTCGGCTACGAGCGGAACGTCGAAACCAACGAACGGCTGGAAGCGGCCGGCATCGAGGTGCTGCCGATCGCGGGGTCCGAGCTCGGCTCCGGCCGGGGCGGGCCGCGGTGCATGTCCTGCCCGGTCCGCCGCGATCCGCTGTAATGGAAGCCTTCCCTAAATGGCGCACGCATTTAGGGAAGGCTTACTTAAATAAGGTGAGTCTTCTTTAGGAATGGTAACCCTAATAGGGCCCGGATCACCAGTCCCGAGTGGAATTCTCGCCAATCTTGATCTATTCTGGTCTGCATGGCCCTCACCAAGAAGAAAGAACCGCGCTCGAAGTTCTACGAACTGCTGCAGGCGCAGATCCACAACGAGTTCAACGCGTCCCAGCAGTACATCGCGCTCGCGGTGTGGTTCGACGCCGAGGACCTGCCGCAGCTGGCGAAGCACTTCTACAAGCAGTCCGTCGAGGAGCGCAACCACGCGATGGCGCTCGTGCAGTACATGCTCGACCGCGACCACCACGTCGAGATCCCCGGCACCGGCGAGGTGCGCAACGACTTCTCCGGCGTCACCGAGCTGATCGAGCTCGCGCTCGCGCAGGAGAAGGAGGTCGCCGCCGACATCTCCGCGATGGCCAAGGCCGCCCGCGCCGAAGAGGACTACATCAGCGAGCAGTTCATTCAGTGGTTCCTCAAGGAGCAGGTCGAAGAGATCTCCCAGATGAACACGCTGCTGAACGTCGTCAAGCGCGCGAACGGCAACCTGTTCGAGGTCGAGAACCACCTGGCCCGCGAGTCCGTCGGCGACGACGGCACCGACTCGCAGATGCCGCCGGTGGCCGGCGGCAAGCTCTGACCCACCGCGAAGCGCGAAACCCGGGCTCTCCCCCTGTGGACAGCCCGGGTTTCGCTGTTCGGCCGGCCCGTCTTTCAGCTGGCACAGTCCTGGGTGGCGCTCGCCAGGCTCGTCTGCACGACTCCGGTCTCGCCGAGCCGGAAGCGGTATTCGGCGGCGGCCCCGGCCGGGGCGACGACGCCACCGGCTCCTTCCTTGGCCGCGGGGTAGGCGGCGAGGATCTGGTCCTTCGTGGATCCGGCGCCGATGCCCTCGGCGGTGTGCGCGGCCACGTCCGGGGTGACGGCGACGAGCCCGGCCGCCTTCGAAATGACGACGCTCGCGGACGCGGGGACCCCGTTGCCCTGTGCCTTGTAGACGGTGCAACCCGCCCCGGCCTGCGCGTTGCTGAGCGTGACGGCCTGCGCGGCCACGTCGGCCTCGGACATGCCGAGCTTGAGCTTGCCGAAGCCATCGGCCGCGAGCAGCGGTCCGCTGGTCACGGCAGCGAGCGTGGACGGCGTCGAGACGGACGATGGCCGCGGCGACGGCGGTGGTGACGTCGGCACTCCCGGCGGCGCGGAATCCCGGATGCTCTGCGTTCCGGTCGGCCCGGGTGCCGACGGCTCCGGTGACCGGCCCTGCGTGAGGTTCTCGGGTGGTTTGGTGTGGCCTCCGGTGCCGGGGACGGAGATCGCCGCGGTGCCGTCCTCGGTGTGGAGCCGGACCATGGTCAGCCCCCCGGCGACGGCGACCACGGCGGCCGCCACCCCGGCCACGGCCTGCACGGTGTGCCGGCGACGACGCCGCCGTCGCGCACCGATGACGATGGCCGTGCCGGCGTCCGGCGGCGGCGGCAGGTCCAGCCGCTCGTCGGCGAACAGGGCGCGCAGGCGCTGCTCCAGTTCGTCCTCGGAGATGTTCAACCCGCACCACTCCCTTCGCCTTCGTCGGCCGACTTCAGCTTCATCCGCAATGACGCGATCGCCTTGCTGGCCTGGCTCTTGACGGTGCCCTGGGTGATTCCGAGGGCACCGGCGATCTCCGCTTCCGAGAGACCTTCGTAGTAACGCAGCACCATGACGGCACGTTGTCTCGGCGGCAGCGTTCGTAACGCACGCCACAGCGGCTCGTGCTCGAACGGATCGGCCGGCACGTGCGGGCGGGTGTCCGGCAGGTCCGCGACGAGGTTCTCGCGGCGCGTCCGGCGCCAGCGGCTCACGTGCGCGTTCGCCATCGACCGGCGGACGTAGGCCAGCGGGTCGCCCGTCTTCTCGTGGACGTACGTCCAGCGCGAGCCGATCTTCTCCAGCACGGTCTGCACCAGGTCCGCCGCGTCGTGCGGATTGCCCGTGAGCGCGTGGCCGTAGCGCAGCAAGCCCGGCAAGGTGGCCTGCACGAAGTCGCCGAAGTCGACGAAGTCGCCAGGCAAAGTCGCGGCCCTCCCTCGGCCTGCGCTGGTCACCCAGGTTTCTCCCCCGGTGAAGACGGGTGCCGCAGCGGTCACCGTATCGCCTCCCATCGGGGTCGGGTAGCCGGAAACCGGCTCGCTTTCCTCCCCAACACGCATCACAGCCCCCTCAGGTTGCCCGCGTTCCCGGCCGAGTTCGTGATCGCTCGGCCGGGTGATGATCTGCCCACGTCAGCGGTGGGCGAGCGAGTCGGGCAGCCGGAAACCGCCGCCTTCGGACTCGCGGAATTCGTGCACGCCGACGACGGCCGCGTGCGGGATCGGCCCGTAGACGTGCGGGAACCAGATCCCCTCCGGGTGCGGCGGCAGGCCGTCTTCCCAGCGGACCGGCGCTTCGACCTTCGCCGGGTCGATTTCGAGCAGCACCAGATCGGTGCGGCCCCGGAACCGGATGTTGGCCGGCAGGTTCACCGTGCCGAAGTCGGAGCAGTGGATGAACCCGACTTCCTCCAGGGAAGGATCGCGGTACTCGCCGCCTTCGCCCACTTCGGCCCACTCGGCCGCCCCGCAGATGTGGAGTATCACACAGGGAATCGTCCCACCGCCGCGATCCGGCGGCGGTGTCTCGTGCGCCACATAAGGCCTGGTTGAACGCTCATCGAGTGGGTGGCGGCTTTCCGCCACGGCACCCGCTCGATGAGGATCAGCGCAGGGTCAGCTGCCGGCCGATGAGGCCGTCGCGCGCCCGCCGCTCGGTCGCGTTCAGCGGCTCGTCGTCGAGGGACTTCAACGCCGTCTCGAGACGGGCGCCGAGAGCCTCCTTGGCTTCGGCCCACTCGCGGGCGTGGGCTTCGGGGTCGAGGTCCCAGACCGGGACGAGCAGGCCGTGCGCCCGGAACGAGCCCGCGTAGCGCGAGCCCTCGCCGAGGCCGAGCTCGCCGGCCGCGGACAGCCGGGCGAGGGCCTGGAGCAGCAGGTTCTCCGGCTCCGGCCGGACCCAGCGCAGGTGCGCCTTCTCGCCGGCGAGGACCCAGTAGGCGCCCGAACCGAGCCGTTCGGTGGGCATGATCGCGGCGTTCGCGCGCTCGAGGGAGACGGCGACGTCACCGGTCGCGTCCGCGTCCTCGGGCAGCCACCAGCCGAAGTCCGTGTGCAGCGTGACGTCGAGTTCGGCGCCCGGCGTCAGCAGGTCCTGGAGCCGCGCGTGCTCGTCGGCGGACGGCGGGGTGGTGGTGTCCGGCACGCCGAGGACGTCACCCTCCTTGGCGTCCAGCAGCCACTTCAGCGACCGGCCGAGGTCCCGGCTGATGTCGGACGAGCGGGTCTGCACCTGCAGGCCGAGGTAGCGCCGGCCGTCCGAGCGGACGAACGCGGCCGCCGCCATGGGCAGCACGGTCCCGAGGGTGACGTCACCGCCGTCGGCGAGGGTGAGCTGGGCCGTCGCGGACGGCACGAACTCGCGCAGCGCGATCAGCTCGGGCTCCGCCGCCAGCCCCTCGAACGGCTGGCCGACGAAGACGTCGCGCACCTTCGGCTTGCGGTCCGACGCCTGCTTGGGACCCTTCTTGCGCGCGCCCTTGCCCACTGCTGCCTCCTCTGGCTCGGCTTCAGACGCTATCGAAGGGTTAGTCTCGCGACGTGTTCGACCCCCGCGATCCCACGTTCCTCGACGACCCGTACCCGGCGTTCGCCGCCCTCCGCGAACGCGGCGAAGTTCATTTCCACGAGGGGCTCGGCCTCGCCGTCGCGGTGTCGCACGCAGCGTCCTCGGCGGTGTTGCGGCACCGCGGGCTGGGCCGGATCTGGCAGGACGCCCAGCCGCTCGAGCGGTTCGCGTCGTTCAACCTGCTGCACCGCAACTCGCTCCTGGAGAACGAGCCTCCCGCGCACACCCGGCTCAGGCGCCTGATCGCGGGCGCCTTCGGCCGCGGCCACGTGCAACGGCTGCGCCCGATGGTCGCGACGCTCGCCGCCCGCATGGTCGACGACCTGGCGGCCGCCATCGCCGCCGACGGCAGTGCCGACCTCCTCGAGCACCTCGCCCAGCCGCTGCCGGTCGCGGTGATCGCCGAGTTGCTGGGCGTCCCGGCCACGGACGGGCCGCGGATGGTCCAGCTGTCCAACGCGATCGTGAAGATGTACGAGTACGACCTCCCTTCGGAGGGGCAAGACGCGGCCGAGCGGGCGTCCGCCGAGTTCGTCTCGTACGTCCGCTCGGTGGCGGCGGCCCGCGCGGAGACACCGGGCGACGACATCATCAGCGACCTGCTGCGCAGCGAGCTGACCCCCGACGAGCTGGTGGCCACGGCCGTGCTGCTGCTGATGGCCGGCCACGAGGCGACGGTCAACGTGCTCGGCAACGGCATCACGGCCCTGCTCACGCACCGGGACCAGTGGGAGCGTCTGCTGGCCTCACCTTCTCTCCTGGATTCGTGCGTCGAGGAGCTCATCCGGTTCGACGCGCCCCTGCAGTTGTTCGAGCGGACGGCGACCGAGGACGTGTCGATCTGCGGATATGTCGTCCCGCGGGGCGAGAAGATCGGCGCGCTGCTGGGCGCCGCGGCCCGCGACCCGAAGGTGTTCGACGAGCCGGACCGCCTGGACATCGGCCGGACGCCGAACGCCCACCTGGGGTTCGGGCTGGGGATTCACTACTGCGTGGGTGCTCCTCTCGCTCGGGTGGAGATCGCCGCCGCGTTGAGTGCGCTGGCGGAGAAGCTGCCGGGGTTGCGGTTGGCCGGGACTCCGCCGCGTCGGCCGGAGTTCGTGATTCGTGGGTTGCGGGAGCTCCGGGTCACCGCGTGACGGGGTCCTGCCCGGGGTCGCACGGGATCCGGGCCAGTCTGGCGTGACTCCCGGCGGGTCTCGCGTGATCCAGGGCGGATGTGGCGTGATTCGGGGCGGCTCTCGCGTGTTGCGGGACGGGATTCGCGTGTTGGGCGACGGAACTCGCGTGATCCGGGGCGAAACTCGCGTGATTGAAAGGGCATCTCGCGTGATCGGGTAGGCATCTCGCGTGATTGAAGGGGCATCTCGCGTGACTGGGGAGGCATCATGCGTGATTGGAGGGGCGACACGGGGGTTCATGGGGTTACTCCGGTGAAGAGGTCGTGCTCTGGGGTGGCGGTGGGCGTGGGGTGGGCCAGGTGGTAGTCCTCGTGGGGCCAGACTTGGCGTTCGATTTCGCGTGAGTGGGCGAAAAACGGGTGGGCCGGGTCCACTTGGGTGGCGTGGGCCAGGAGGGCTCGGTCGCGGGTGGCGAAGTAGGCCTCGCAGCGGATCTTCGTGGTGATCAGGAGTTTGTCGGGTGGGAGCTCGTCCAGGACTTCGGCCATGGCCGAGTCCAGGCCGGCGGCCAGGGTGGCCTCGTGCAGCGCCTGGAACCAGGCGCGGCTCAGAGTGGCTTGGTAGTACAGCTTTTGGGCGCGCCACGGCTCGCCGGTGCCGGGGTAGCGGGTGGGGTCGGCGGCCGCGGTGAAGGCCTCGACCGTCACCTCGTGGGTGCGGATGTGGTCCGGGTGGGGGTAGCCGCCGGTTTCGTCGTACGTGATCACCACGTGCGGACGGAACTCGCGGATCAGGGCCACCAGCGGCGCCGCCGCCTCGGACAGCGGCAGGGCCGCGAAGCAGCCCTCGGGCAACGGCTCGCCGGGGCCGGGCAGGCCGGAGTCGACCAGGCCGAGGAAGCGTTGGCGGACACCCAGGATCTCGGCGGCCGCGGCCATTTCGCGGCGGCGGATGGCCGGGAGATTCGCCCAGGTCTCGGGTTTGTCCATGGCCGGGTTCAGGATGTCGCCGCGTTCGCCGCCGGTGCAGGTGGCGACCAGGACATCGACGCCTTCAGCGGCGTAGCGGGCCAGGGTGGCCGCACCCTTGCTGGACTCGTCGTCGGGATGCGCGTGGACGCTCAAGAGGCGGAGGATCATCGGGGCTCCTTTGGTGAGACAGGCGGGTCCGGGTCAGCGTCGGCGCGAGTTGAGAGTCAGCGGGGGCTCCTCTGCGGGAACAACAAGGCGGGGATCAAGGCCAGCGCCGACAGCGCCAGTGCCCACGTGAACGTGGTGCCGAATGCCGCCGCGGCCGGGGTGGTGGTGAGTTCGCGGTGGAGGATCGCGGCCAGCAAAGCGGTGCCCAGCGAGCCACCGATGCGGTTGACCACGTTGAACGCACTTGCCGCGCGGGGGATGTGAGCGCGGTCCAGCGAGCCGTACAGCGTGGTCATGCCCGGGGCCGTTGCTGCGCCCAGGCCCACTCCGCGGATCAGGAGGGACAGCGTCAGCAGGACATCGCCGGGCGCCGAGCCGAGCTGGGTGAACGCGGCCGTGCCCAGCAGGGACGACGCGATCCCGGCCAGCATCATGCGGCGCGGGCCGAAGCGGGCCAGCAGGCGGCCGCTCGCCAGCATGACCGCCGCCGAGCCGAGGGCCTGGGGCGCCAGCAGCATCCCGGCCCGCAACGCGCTCACGTGCTCGACTTGCTCGTAGTACAGCGGAAGCAGCAGCATCGAGCTGTACAGCGACGCTCCCAGCAGGAACGTGCTCACGCTCGCGACCGCGAACCCCTTGTTCCGGAACAACGCCAGATCGAGCACCGGTGACGCCGTGCGGGAAGCGTGGACGCCGTACGCCACCACCAGCGCCGCCCCGGCCACCCCGGCGACGACCACGCCCTCGGCCAGGCCGTAGACGAACGCGGCCAGCCCGGGTGAGAGCAACGCGAGGCCCCGGACGTCCAACGGCGCCTTCACCCCGCCCGGCGGAGGAGCCGGGAGGAGCCGCCGAGCGAAGAGGAACGTCGCCACGCCCAGCGGGACGATGCCGAAGAACATCCAGCGCCAGCCGAAGTCCGCCACCAGCGCACCGCCGAGCATCGGGCCCAGCACCGGTGCCACCGTGGCCGGCAGGGTGATCACGCCGATCATCCGGCCCAGGGCCGGACCCGCCTCCTGCGCGAACACCGCCTGCCCGACCGGCTGCATCAGCCCGCCGCCCAGCCCGTGCAGCACCCGGAAGGCCACCAGAGCAGGCGCGGACCAGGCGAAGCCGCACAGCAGCGTGCCCGCGGTGAAGACCGCCACCGCCGTCAGCCAGACCGCGCGGCCGCCGAACCGGTCGGTCAGCCAGCCCGACAGCGGGATCGCCGCCGAGGCCGCGAGCAGGTACGCGCTCGCCACCCACTGCACCGTGGTCAGCGGGCTGTCCAGATCACGGGCGATCGAGCCGATGCCGACGGTCACGATCGTCGCGTCGAGGATCGACAGCACCGCGCCCATGATCAGCACCCCGCCGAGCCGCCACAGCGCCGCATCGGGCCGGACCGCGGTCGTCATGCTCACCCCCAGTTGATTAGGTCGAACCTCAGATTAGGTTCGACCCACTGAATAGGTCAAGCACAATCTTGGGTCCGACCTAGTAGAGTGACGCCATGAGTGAGGGACTCCGGGACCGGAAGAAGAACGAGACGCGAAAGACCATCTCGGACGTCGCCACGCGGCTGTTCATCCGCAACGGCTTCGAGGACGTCACGATCGCGGACATCGCCGCCGAGGCGCGGGTCGCCAAGATGACCGTGACGAACCACTTCCCGCGCAAGGAAGACCTGGTCTTCGACATCCGCGAAGACTTCACGTCGTGGCCCGCCGCCCTGATCCGCGACAGCGTCTTCCACGACACGCGCGAGCTCTACTTCGAAGCGCTGGGCGCCGAGCACGCGCTGGTCGGCTTCTCCGGCCCCGGCTTCGTGCGGATGATCAAGGAGAGCCCGGTCCTGACGAACGCGCTGCACGAGATGCACCGCGAACGCGAGACGGCGCTCGTCGACCTCCTCATCCGGCGCCACCCCGAAGAGGACCTCACGCCCACGCTCGCCGCCGCCCACCTCGCGACGGTTCTGCGCGTGCTCTTCGAGGAGGTCTTCGACCGGACCCTCGAGAACGAAAAAGCGATCGCCGGCGAGCTCTGGCCGCTGGCGGAACAGGCCTTCGACCAGCTCGAACCGGTCTTCGGCCGCTACTAGCGCGCGGCGCCGGCCGGCCGCGAAGCCCGCAGCTGGGGCTCCGGCGCATCCCGCACCTTCAGCACGCGCATCTTGCGCACGGCGAGAGCTTCCGACGGCGCCAGCAGCGCGGAGAACCGCCGCACCACCAAGGCCGTCATCACCGCCAGGGCGGCCGCGGAAAGGTCGGTCAGCGCGACCAGGACGACGCTGTCGGCCATCGACTGCACGTCGTCGCGGAAGCGCCAGACGATCGACACCCCGAGCAGGATCCAGTTGAGCAGCCAGGCGCCCCACCAGCCGAGCACCTGGCGCGACGGCTTCGGCCGGACGTACCGCGAGCGGCCCAGCACCGCGTGCTCGAGCTCGCCGACGACCGACAGCGCCATCGGCAGGTTGGCCACCGGCACGAGGACGCCGACCAGCACCTGCCACACCGGCCGCGGCGGGTCGTCGCCCGAGACGTCCGCCGCCGCCTGGCGCGCGACCAGCAGCCACCAGAGCGACAGCCCCGCGGGCAGCAGCGCGAGGATCGAGGCGAGCAGCCCCGCGGCGAGCACGAAGCCGTCGGAGAACGCCACCACCGAGCGGGACAACGCGGCTTCGCGGCCCTGAACGAGCAGCACGTACCGCCAGATTTCCGCACCCGCCGCGGCCACCGCGAGCACGGCGAACGCGAAGAGGATGATGACCACGCTGCGGCTGAGCACCGGCACCCGGTCGATCGGGCGGACCTCGTCGGACGCCGTGCCGGGCACCGACGTCGGGCGGCGCCAGACCAGGTTCGGGAACCCCCAGCGCGGCGGCACCGGGTACGACGGCGGGCCGAAGTAGGGCTCGGGCGGCACCACGCGGCGGCGCGGCCACGCACCGGGCGGCGGGGTCGCCACCCAGCGCAGCCGCGGCCGGTGCACCGGACGGCGGTGGTAGGGGTACGGCTCCGGCTGGGCGGCCAGCGTCCGGCCCTGCAGCTGCTGGGCGGACGGCGGCGGCGCCTGGCGCGGCCAGTACCCGGGCGGGTACGGCTGCCCGGCGGGAGGCTGCCCCGGGTGCAAGGCTAGATCACTTCGGGTTCGATGCCGGGGTGCTCGCCGACCATCGGACGGCCTTCGCGCTGCCACGCCCCCATGCCGCCGGCGACGTTCACCGCGTCCCAGCCGCTCTGGTTCAGCCACGCGGCCGCCCGCGCGGACCGGCCGCCGCTGCGGCAGATCACGTGGATCGGCTGGTCGGGCAGGTCGGCCAGCTCGCCGACGCGGGCGGGCAGCTCTCCCATCGGGATGTGCACCGCGCCGGGCGCGTGCCCGGCGGCCCACTCGTCGTCTTCACGGACGTCGAGCAGCACGAGGCCGTCCTGGGGCAGGTCGCGGACCTCGGCGGTCGGCAGTTCAGCAGGGCTCACCACGATCTCCATGCTGCCATGCGGAGGCGTTGCCCGCGCGTGAGGTCGAGACCCGGCCGAGCGGTTTCGGGCATCTCACGTGATCAGGGCGGCATCACGCGTGTCCGGAGGGGCATGACGCGTGATTGGCGGGGCATCACTTGCGGTGGCGGCCGCGGGTGGTGACGCGGGTTTTCTCCTCGGCCTGGCCGAACCGCGCGACCGCCCTGTCGCGCATGAAGCCGAGCGGGTCCGGGGCGTGGAGACGCAGCATGATGTCGTGGACGTGCTCCGGGCGGCCGTACCCGGTCACGCGGCTGACCAGGTACGTCGTCGCGAAGGCGGCCGGGACCGTGAGCAGCGCGGGCTGGTTGACGAACCAGGGTGCCCAGCCGCCGGTGTAGCCGCTCACGACGTTGACCACCAGCGCGGCCAGCACCAGGCCGCCGCCGACGAACATCCCGGCCAGCGCACCCGGCCAGGACAGCTTGCGCCACCAGATGCCCAGCACCAGCAGCGGGCTGAACGTCGACGCGGCGAGCGCGAACGTCAGCCCGATCGACAGCGAGATGTCCTCCGGCCGCAACGCGACCGCCAGCGCGATCGGGAACAGCGCGACCAGCCCGGCCGCGATCCGGAAGTCCCGCACCCGGCCGGGCAGCAGGTCGGTCGACACCACCCCGGCCACGCTCACCAGCAGCCCGGACGTGCTGGAGAGGAACGCGGAGAACGCACCGGCCGCGGTGACCGCGCCGAGGATCTGGCCGGCGACGCCCGGCAGGATCGCCGACGGCAGCTGCAGGATCGCCGCGTCCGCCTTGCCGGTCACCAGCAGTTCGGGGACGTACATCCGCGACAGCGCGCCCAGCAGCGTCGGGAAGAGGTAGAACAGCCCCAGCAGGAGCAGGACGTGCACGGTCGTGCGGCGCGCGGCCTTGCCGTCGGGGTTGGTGTAGAAGCGGACCAGCACGTGCGGCAGGCCCATGGTGCCGAGGAACGTCGCGAACATCAGCGAATACGTCTGGAGCAGGTCGGTGAGGCTGCCCGAGCCCGGGTGCAGCCAATCCGCGTTGTCGGCGACGGAATCGCTGACCACCGGCACCGGCGTGCCCGCGAGGAACTTCAGCTTGGTGCCTTCGGAAACCGTGTGCGGCGCCAGCGGGGTCCAGTGCGTCGGCCCGGCCGCCGGGCCGTTGTCGGTGCGGCCGTAGGCGTAGAAGTACGTGTCCGCGGTGACGTGCAGCGTGACGTCGGTCTGCACGTCCACCGTGGTGTCGGTGACGAACACCGGCGGGGCAGGCGCGCCGAGCGGCCGGAACCCGTCCGGGCCGCCGCCGGTGAAGAAAACCATGCACAGCACGAACGCGGGCACCGAGATCGCGAACAGCTTGAGCCAGTACTGGAAGGCCTGGACCACGGTGATCGCGCGCATCCCGCCGGAGATCACGTTGACGGTGACCACGATCATCACCGCGATCGCCCCCGCCCACGCCGGCACCGGCAGGACCGTCGCCAGGGTCAGGCCGGCGCCCTGCAGCTGCGGGGCCATGTACAGGATCCCGATGAACACGACGAACGCCGTGGAGAACCGGCGCAGGCCCTGCGAGCCGAGCCGCATTTCGACGAAGTCGGGCAGCGTGTACGCCCCGGAGCGGCGCAGCGGTGCCGCCACGAACAGCATCAGCGCCAGGTACCCCGCGGTGAACCCGATCGGGAACCACAGCGCGTCGGCGCCGTCCTTGAGCACGATCCCGGCGATGCCGAGGAACGACGCCGCGGACAGGTACTCGCCGGAGATCGCAGCGGCGTTGCGACGGGACCGGACCGTGCGCCGCGCGACCAGGAAATCGTGCGTGCTCGTCGCCGACCGCGAGGAGCGGAGACCGAGGTAGGGCGTCACCACGGCGACCAGCACGATGCCGGTCAAGGCCCACGGGTTCAACTGCACGGGGGGAATCCTCGCACGACTCGGTGCGAAACTAGTTTTCGATCATGTCCACGAACGCGCGTTCGTTGCGTTCGGCGAGCCGGTTGTACCAGATCCCGACACCGAACAGGAACGGGAACGGCAGCACGCCGAGAATCAGCCAGGCCACCGGGATGCCGAGCAGGCTGGCCTTGGAGAACCCGGGCAGCAGGTAGAACAGCGCGGGCAGCGAGCCGAAGACCGCGACGACGAGCAGGGCGAGCAGCAACGCCGTCCGCAGCTGCACCTTCACCAGGTGGTCGCGGACGAGCAGCTTTCCCCAGCTGGTCTGCTCCTCCAGCTCGACCCGGGCGCGCAGGGTGCCGGCGCCGCGGCGCGGGTCGGCGAGGATCACCCGCTCGCGCTTGGGTTTCGCGTGGTGTTCCGGCTTGGGCGGCCGCTCGTTCTCCGGCGCCGGCGGCAGGTGTTCGACGACGGCCCGGTCGGCCGGCTGCGGCAGCGGCCGCGGACGGCGCCTGCCGAGCGTGGGATCCGGTTCGCGGACGCCGTTCGCGCGGCGCTCGTAGAAGTCGTCGGTCATGGGCCGGTCCCGGGTCAGCCGTTCCGGCCCGAACCGACCAGCCGGTCCTTCAGCGCGCGGGTGTGCCGACGGCTCACCGGCAGCACCTTCTCCTCGTTGCCGATGACGACCTGGTAGCCGCCCTGGCCCATGCGCAGCTCGGTGATCAGCGGCAGGGCGACCAGGAACGACCGGTGGATGCGGACGAACCCGGCCTTTTCCCAGCGTTCCTCGAGCTGGGCCAGCGGGATGCGGACCAGGTGGCTGCCTTCGGTGGTGAACAGCCGCGCGTAGTCACCCTGCGCCTCGACCCAGCGGACCGAGGAGCGCGGGATGAGCTTGGTGGTGCCGGCCAGCTCGACCGGGATGACCTCGTCGTCGTTCTTGACCGGCTCGCCGCCCAGCGCGCCGGGCGGGGGCGCCGCGGCGGCGGCCAGCTTGTCCAGCACGCGCGAGATCGCGCGGTCGAGGCGATCCTGCTGGTAGGGCTTCAGCACGTAGTCGAGGGCGCCGAGGTCGAAGGCGTTGACGGCTTCTTCGGCGTGCCCGGTCACGAACACGAGCGCCGGCGAGGGGCGCAGCGCCGCGAACACGCGCGACATCTCCATCCCCGACAGCCCGGGCATGTCGATGTCCGCGAAGACGGCGTCGACGATCGGCAGGCCACGGTCCTTGCGCTCGCGCAGCCGCGGGTCGTCGGTGGACAGCAACCGCAGCGCCTCGGAGGCGTCGATCGCCGGGAACACCTTCGCCACGTGCGGGCTGTTGCGGAGGCAGTGGACGAGTTCGTCAAGACCGTTCGGCTCGTCGTCCACGGCCAGGACCACGAGTTTCCGGGTGTCATCGTGAGCACTCACAGTGAAACGCATCCTGCCCATTGCCGAGTGCAATGTCCAGCCCCCGTCCGCCTGATGTGGGGAGGCCCGCGGCCGAGGCCGCGGGCCCTCCTCTCAATGCACGAAGGTGAACCAGTTCAGGTTCACGAAATCCGCGGGCTGGCCGCTCGTGAACGTCAGATACACGTTGTGCACGCCGGTGACCGCGCTGATGTTCGCCGGGACGGTCCGCCAGCTCTGCCAGCCGCCGGTGTTGCCCATGGCGAAGCTGCCGATGGGCGCGTTGGACCGGCTGTCGAGCCGCACCTCGACGAGCCCGCTGACGCCGGAAGCCGCTCCGGACGCGACGCGGGCCTGGAAGTTCGTGGCCGCGGTGCTGCCGAAGTCGACGTTCGGGTAGAGCGCCCAATCGCCGTTGCCCACCGCACCGATGTTCTGGCCACCGCCGGTGTCCGTGGTGGTCTCGGTGATCACGCCGGACTGCTGGCTGAACGACTCGGCCTGGATGGTGCGGTAGGCGCTGCCGCCGGTTCCGGGCGGTGTCGTGGTGGTCGTCGTGGTCGGCGGGGTCGTGGTGCCGCCACCGCCGCCGCGGGTGGTCACCGTGACGTAGTCGACGACCATCGGGTGGCCCGGCACGATTCCCGGCCCCGGCGTGGTCGTGCCCGAGTTGTTGTTCGGGAACGCGCCGCCGATGGCGACGTTCAGCAGTACGAAGTAGCCCTGGTGGGTCGTCATGTTCGCCCAGGTCGTCGCGTCGAGCTGGTTCTGGCTCACCGAGTGGAACTGCTGGCCGTCGACGAACCAGCGGAGCACCTGCGGGCTGGTGCTCGCGTCCCATTCGAAGCGGTAGGTGTGGAAGGCCGACTGGCAGGTGCTGCCCGGGCAGGCCCGGTTGTTCGGCAGGCCGGTGGTCTCGTTGCATGGGCCGCCGGGGTTGACGCCGCAGTGCAGGACGCCCCACACGGAGTTGATCCCGTTGACGTTTTCCATGATGTCGAACTCGCCGATGGCGGGCCAGTTCCACCAGTTGCCGCGGTACGGGCCGCCGAGGGCCCAGAACGCCGGCCAGTAGCCGAGCGCGGCGGCGCCGGTGACGTTCGGCATCTGGATCCGGCTCTCGATCCGCATGACGCCGCCGGCCGGTGGCTTGAAGTCGGCGCGCTGGGTCTCGATCCGCGCCGACGTCCAGTTGCCCGCGCCGTCGCGCAGCGGCGTGATGCGGAGGTTGCCGCTGCCGTCCTGGGAGAGGTTGCCGGTGCTGGCCGTGTAGTTCTGGATCTCGCCGGTGCCCCAGTTGGCGGGGCCGCCGGGGTAGCTGTGGCCGGTGTCGATGATCCAGTTCGCGCTCGACGGGAGCGAGCCGGCGCCGCCGGTGAAGTCGTCGGCGAAGACGGTGCTCCACCCCGACTCGGGCGGCGGGATCGACGCGGCGGCGGGGATGGTCAGCGGGATGGCGATGAGCGCGGCGCCGAGCACGGCACCGAGGGCGAGTCTGCGCGTGTGGGGCATCGGGGACGACCTCCTTGTCGACCGGATTTGTTGCCGTTCACAACAAAGCCCGTCGACAAGGAGACCTGAGGCGTCTCCGTGATTCCAGGGGCGTTACCGGGGAAGAGTGATTCAGGTCACAAGGTGTGCCCGAAAGTACTCGAACCGGACACGGCTCGTCAGAGGCCGAAGCGGGACCAGGCCGCCTTCTGTGAGACCGCGTCGAGCACCGCCGAGGCGGCCGCCGGTGCGCCGAGGCCGAGGCGGGCCAGCAGGGGCTTCTTCGGCTCGGCCACCGAGATCTCCGCGTCCGGGTAGCGCTCGGTGATGATCTGCCGGAGGCTGCCGAGGCCGTCGGCGAGCCCCAGCTCGACCGCCTTCGCGCCCAGCCAGACGTCGCCGGTGAACAGGTCCTCCGAGTCGGTCAGCCGGTCGCCGCGGCGCTCCTTCACCCAGTTCACGAACAGCTCGTGGAGCTGGGTGTGCATCTTCTTCAGCCACTCGACGTCTTCGGGCTTCTCCGGCGAGAACGGGTCGAGCCGCGACTTGTTCGCGCCCGCCGTGTGCAGGCGGCGCTCGATGCCGAAGCGTTCCAGCAGGCCGGTGAACCCGAAGCCGCCGCTGATCACGCCGATCGAGCCGACCATCGAGGTCCGGTGGGCGTAGATTTCGTCGGCCGCGCAGGCCAGCCAGTAGCCGCCCGAGGCGGCGACGTCCTCGCAGAACGCCAGCACCGGCACGTTCTTCTCGTCGGCCAGCTGCCGGATCCGTTCGGCGACCAGGCCCGACTGCGTCGGCGCGCCACCGGGGGAGTTGATCAGCAGCGCGACCGCCTTCAGCCGCTCGTGGCCGAACGCCCTGGTCAGCGCCGACTCCACGGCGGCCAGGTTGATCGCGCCCCTGGCCAGCGGCGACGGCGACGGCGTGATCACGCCGTGCAGCTTCACCACGGCCACGACGTCCTTGCGCTCGACCCGGTCGGCGAGCACCGGGATCCGCGAGGCCAGTTTGTCCGTAACGCTCATGAAGCCAGGCTAGCCGGATTTTTCGGGGGTCCGGGTGGCGAAGCCCCCGGCCCGGGGCGAAGCCCCGGATGTCACAGCATTTTTCGGGGGTCCGGGTGGCGAAGCCCCCGGCCCGGGGCGAAGCCCCGGATGTCACAGCGGATTCAGCCCATGGGGAGGATGCCGGAGCGCGTGCCGTTGACGCCGTTCACCTCGGAGCCGTTCAGCTGGCCGGGACCACCCTGGGCCGGGACGTCGGCCTCGCCGGCGTCGGTTTCGGAGCTGTAGTCCGGCATGTTCGGCCGGACGCCCGGGACGAACTTGGGCACCCGCAGCGTCACCTTCATGCCGGCGCCGGGCGCGGTCTCGACCATCACCGCGTAGTCGCTGCCGAAAACCTGCTGCATGCGCTGGCTGATGTTGCCGAGCCCGACGTGGGCGCCGGTGCTGTGCGCGTTCTTGACGTCCCGCAGCCGCCGCGGGTCCATGCCGATGCCGTCGTCTTCGACGCTGATCAGCGCTTCGGTGCCGTAGTCCTGCGCGATCACCGTGACGCAGCCGCCGCTGGGCTTGCTGGCGAGGCCGTGCTTGACGGCGTTCTCCACCAGCGGCTGGATGATCAGGAACGGCACGACGACGCTGAGCACTTCGGGCGCGATCTTCATCCGCACCTCGAGCCGTCCGCCGAAGCGGGCGTTCTCGATGGTCAGGTAGCGGTCGATGTTGCGCAGCTCCTCGGCGAGCGAGGTGAACATGCCCGACGTCCGGAACGAGTAGCGCGTGAAGTCGGCGAAGTCCTGAAGCAGCTCTCGCGCCTCTTCGGGGTCCGTGCGGATCAGCGCGGAGATCGTGTTGAGCGCGTTGTAGACGAAGTGCGGCGAGATCTGCGCGCGCAGCGCCTTGATCTCGGCCTGCTGGAGCTGCTGCTTCGACTCGTCGAGCCGGGACAGCTCGAACTGGGTGCAGACGAACTGGGCGACGGCGTCGGCCATCTGCACCAGCCGCCCGCGGGTGCGGCCGACGACGATCAGCGCCGCTTCGGTTTCGCCCTCCACCAGCAGCGGCACGATGACGGCGGTCTTCATCCGGCAGGTGCCGCGGTGGTTGCACGGCATCCGGTCGTGCGCGACGACCTCGCGGCGGTGCTTGCGGATGGCCGCGCCGATCGCGTCGACGAGGTCGACGTAGTGCTCGTTCGCTTCGCCGTCCCACGACAGCAGCGTGCCTTCGCTGTCGGTGATGCCGACGGCGACGCAGTCGAGCATCTGCAGCAGCTGCGTGGTGATCTTGTCGGCGGCGTCCTCGTCCAGGCCGGCGCGCAGGTTCGGCGCCGCCTTCGACATCCGGTGCACCGCCTGCAGCATGGCGTCCTCCACCACGCTGGCCGGTTTGCGCAGTTTCACGACCAGCACGATCACCGCGACGAGCAGCACCACCACAAGACCCCACGGGAGGATCTGCGCAAGCGTGAACCCGGACACGGCGTCCATGCTCTGCGCTCGACCGACCGGGTGCAAGGCCTGTTCCCACTTTCTGTCCAACAGCGATGACCGAGAGTCGCCCAGACCCTACCGAGCGTCCGGAAGCGGCTACTTCAGCAGGCGCGACATCCGGCGGTCGGCGAGCGGCTTGCCGCCGGTCTGGCAGGTCGGGCAGTACTGGAACGACTTGTCGGCGAACGATATTTCGCGGATCGTGTCGCCGCAGACGGGACACGGCAGCCCGGTCCGCGCGTGCACCCGCAGGCCCGACCGCTTCTCCCCCTTCAGCCGGGCCGCCTTCTGCCCGACCGACCGCTCGACGGCGTCGGACTCGATCTCGTGGATCGCCTCGGCGAGGGTTTCCAGCGCGCCCTCGTCGAGCTTGCCGATCGTGGCGTACGGCGAGAGCTTCGCGCGGTGCATGATCTCGTCGGAGTAGGCGTTGCCGATCCCGGCGAGCAGCGACTGGTCGGTGAGCGCCCACTTGAGCCGGGTGTTCTTGCCGGCGAAGAGCTCACGCAGCTGGGCGGCGTCCACGGCGAGCGCGTCCGGCCCCAGCCGCGCCACGCTCGCGATCTCCTGCGGGTCCTTGACGATCCACACCGCCAGGCCCTTCTTCGTGCCCGCTTCGGTGAGGTCGAAGCCGGGCCCGGTGGCGGACTCGAGGTGCACCCGCAGCGAGATCGGGCCCTTCCCCGGCTTCAGCGGCGCCGCGGCGAGGCCGTCGGACCAGCGCAGCCAGCCCGCGCGGGCCAGGTGGACGACCAGGTGCAGGTCTCCGGCCACGACGTCGAGGTGCTTGCCGTGCCGGGTCGCGCCGGTGATCTCGCGGCCGTGCAGCTCCGTCCACGGCGGCATCGCCGTCTTCAGCACGCTCAGCGATGCGACATCGATGCGGAAGATCGTCCGGCCCACGGCGTTCTCGCGCAGGTGGTGAGCCAGTGCTTCGACCTCGGGTAGCTCGGGCATGGCTCCAGTGTCCTACTCGACCGGGTGAAGCGGCCCGTCGAAGTCCGGCAGCGAGTGCCGCTGGATGGTCTTGGAGATCTTCTTGACCTCGCCCTGCACGGTGAACATGCCGCGGATGGTGCCGACCCAGCGCTCGGACGGCCGGTCGCCGGTCACGTCGCCCTCGGTCTCCGCGACCACGGTCCACGGACGGCGCAGGATCCACCGCAACGGGAAGAACAGCACCACGAGCAGCAGCGCCAGCAGCACCCACGCGGGGACGTTGACCTGGTCGGGCGTCCACACCACGAGGATCACGGCCAGCAGCGTGGTGACGACGATCATTGCGATCCCGGGCCCGTAGCTGCCCGCGACGTCGTGCTCGAAGTCGTCGGCCGTCGCCGGCGCACGCCATTCCATCTGGGCACGGACCACCCAGTCGCGGCCGTCTTCACCGCGTACCAGCCGGTTCATTCGGTTGCCTCCCGGGGCGCCCGCAGGGTGAGCAGCTCAAGAACGAACAAGCTCGGAGCAAACACCAGAACGGTACCGTGCCCGGGCTCACCCGCGCGAGGGAGGAAGCGGACATCTCGCCCGCCGGACCGGATCACCGCTGATCAAGAACCCGACGGCGCGGCCGGAGCCGGGTCCGCCGGTTCGCCCGACCCGGTGACGGCCGACGTGCTGCTGGGGCACGGCTTCTCGGAAGTCGGCGTGACCGTCGTCGACGGCTCCGAAGGCCGCGAAGGCTCCGAGCTGTCCGGCATCGAGGCGTCCGGCGGCGTCTCCGTGGCGCCGGGCTCGTCCTCCTTGGGCGCCGGCTTCTCCGGGACGTCGGAGGACTGGTCCGCGGACTCGTCCGGCGGCGGGGCCGGCTTGCCGGGCCGTCCGGTCGGCGACAGCTCGGGCGCGTCGGCCTCCTCCGGCACGGGCGCTTCCGTGGACGCGGTCGTCATCGAAATACCGGGCCGCGACACGTCCAGCCTCGGCGACGTCGCCGGGTGGTCGGACGCGGCGAAGGTCGACGAGGGCAGGTCTTCACGCGGGGCAGGCTGCTCGGCGGCCCCGCCGCTCACCGCCGCGACCGGGACCTCCCCGGCCACCGGCAGTTCGGGCACCTCGTTCGCGGCGACCTGCGGCTCCCCGCCCCGCGGCCGGGCCGGGACCGCGGCGATACCCCGGCCGTTGAGCACACCGACGCCGATCCGCGGCTCCGGCGCCGGGGGCGGCGGCTCCGGCTGCGTCTCCGACGGCGGCACCACGACGAGCTCCGGCGCCCCGCCGACCAGCCCGACGTCCAGCTCCGGACCCGAGGCGAACAGCAGCGGCCCGGCCGCGACGCCGACGGCACCCACCGCGGCGGTCGAGGCCAGCGCCAGCCCGATCTTGACCTTCGAACCGACCAGGACACCCTTGACCGTCGCACCCAGCCCGGCCAGCACCCCGCCGCCGCCCAGCGACGCGGCGGCCGGCACCAGCAGCACCAGCACCCCGGCGTGCGCCCGCAGCGACGAGCAGACGTCCCGCAGTTCGTCCTGCGTCGCCCGGCACGACGGGCAGCCGTGCAGGTGCGCCTTGATCCGCTCGGCCTCGGCGCCGGTGACGCTGCCCGCGGTGAACCCGCCGAGCTTCTCGACCACCGCCCGGCACGAGTCCGGGCCCCGGTTCACCGAGAGGTGGGCCTGCAGGTACGCCGCACGCAGCCCCTGCCGCGCCCGGCGGGCGAGAGCGGCGGTGGCGTTCGCGCTCAACCCGAAATGGGGCGCGACCATCGCGGGCTGCTCGCCCTCGACCTCGGTCTGCCACAGCACCGTCCGCCACCGCTCCGGCAAGCTCGTGAACGCGGTCGTGATCAACGTGTGCTCGGCCGTGCGGGCGTGCGTGTCCGCACCCGCCCCGGCGCGGAAGGTCAGTTCGTCGTCGGACACCGGGACGTCCCGGCGCGCACCGTGCCACTCCCACGACACCCGGCGGGCCACGGTCAGCAAGTAGGCGCGGACGTAGTCACGGGGACCGGCACCCCGGCGGAGAGCCTGCAACACGCGGAAGAACGTCTCCGCGGTGATGTCCTCGGCCTCGGACCGGTCGGCGGCCAGGCTCTGCGCGAGCCGGCGGACCGCGGCGGCGTGCAGCTCGAACAGTTCCCCGAAGGCGGCGTCCTCGCCGTTGCGCAGCCGTTGCAGCAGGGCCTGCTCGTCGGATTCCGAGGCCGCTGGTGGCGGCACCGTGCCCAGCTCGGTCATCCGGCCCGGCACCTCCTCCCCGAAGGTCTCCCCATTCGGTCGAATGGGGACACCATACGGAGGGAATCAGCCGTCGTCACCCCTTGTACGCCAGCTGTGACACCGAAGCACCGCCCGGGCGGCGGGGACCCCGGTGACAGATGCCTTGAGCCGAGGGTATAGAGTTCTTCCCATCAGCAAGACAACGCGGATGTAGCGCAGCTGGTAGCGCATCACCTTGCCAAGGTGAGGGTCGCGGGTTCGAATCCCGTCATCCGCTCGCGATCGAAGGGGCTGTATCGGCGGAAGCGCCGGTGCAGCCCCTTCGCTATTTCACCCGGGGGGCTGAGTCCCCGGACCTCCCACGGTGCCTTCGCCAGGCTTCGGGAGTGTTCCCCGGCTCTGGTCGAGCCGGCCTTTGGTGGACCTCGGTTGCCTTGTGGGGTCAGAGCTCGTAGGTGTCGAGGATGGTGGGCGCCACGGGGGTCAGGTGGACGTCTTCGCGCTCGGTCACCTGGCCTCGGGCCATCCGGTAGACGCGGAAGTTGTTGTCGTTGTCCGGGTCCTGGTCGTCCCAGGTGTGGAGGAGACCGTAGGAACCCGGGGCAAGTTCGCCCGCCCGGGTGAAGAGTTCGAGGAGATCGGCGGCGATCGGGCCGCCGTGCTTGTCGAAACCACCGAAGTGGAGCATCGGCATTCCCGCGCTCCAGCGGAGGTCGACCAAGTCGAAGTCGCCCGCGTCGCGGATTGCGCGGTGGACGCGGTCGACCAGGCGCTCCAGGAGCGCCGCGTCGTCGTCGCCGCTCGCGGTCGCCTGGATGGTCACCCAGCCGTGATATTCGAACACCCGCAGAACGGTAGCAAGAGATCAACCGGCCGCTCAGCGGGCCAGCTCGGACGGCATTTCGGGGGTCCGGGTGGCGGAGCCCCCGGCCCGGCTCGTCTCGGACGGCTTCCCGTCGCGGCGCAGCACGTTCGTCAGCACGCCCTCACCCAGCCGCTCGAACGCCGGCACCAGCTTTTCGCCGAACACGCACAGCGTCCGCTCCCACGGGTGGCCGAGCGTGCCGAAGGAGAAGTCCGCCGCCAGGAACAGGTGGTAGTCCGCGCGCGGGAACACCGGCACCGGCCACCGGGCGCTCCCGGACATCAGGTGCGGCCGGACGCGGTAGGACTGGTGCTGCCAGTGCAGCGCCCACATCCAGTCGTCCGGGCCGCAGACCTCACGGAACGCGGCCAGCGCGATCGTCGCGACCTGGTGCTCCTCGACCGCGTACGGGCCCAGGCGGAACTCCGCCGAGGCGCGGTCCAGGTCGCCGGGCGAAAGGTCCCACGTCCGCGACGGCACCGGCTCCCGGAACCCGGGCCAGGCGTGCGGGTAGGTGCTCGGCCAGAACGCCAGCTTGTCGTACACCCAGTACCAGGCGGGCTCGTCGACGACGCGGGAGACGGCTTCCCAGGCAGCATTCACGGTTGAGACCTCTAGTCGGCCAGGCGCGGAAGAACACGCGAAAGCTTCGTGTTCACCCTCCGGTTTGTCCAGTCCCCGTCCGCCCGCCGCGAACTGTGTCACTCATCCGGGTGGGTTCTGCCAAGTTGTCACCATGCGGGTCCTCTTCGTCCACGGCGCCTTCGTCCGCGACGGCGCGTGGTGGTGGCAGCCGACGGCCGACGTCCTCGCCCGGCACGGTCTGCCCAGTTCAGCGGCGGTGCTGCCGAGCTGCGAGGCCGAGCCGCGCGGGGATCTCCACGACGATGCCGCGGCCGTCCGCGCCCTGCTCGACGGCTCGGACGAACCCGCGCTGCTCGTCGGTCACTCGTACGGCGGCATGGTGATCACCACAATGGGCGATCACCCGGCGGTCCACCGGCTCGTCTACGTGACGTCCTTCCTGCCGGACGTCGGCGAGGCGCTCGCGGACTTCGGGACCGGCGAGCCGCCGCCGTGGCACCTCAGCCACGGAGACGGCACCGCGAGCGTCCGGGAGGAGCTGGTGCGGCCGCTGTTCGCCCAGGACTTCGACGACCGCACGTACGCCGCGGCCGCCGCCCGGCTCACCACCCAGAACGAGGCGGTGTTCGGCCGGCCCGCGACCCGGGCGGCGTGGCGGGAGATCCCCTCGACCTACCTCGTCTGCGGCGAAGACCGGGCGACGCTGCCCGAGACGCAGCGGAAACAGGCGGCGCGCGCCACCGACGTCGTCGAACTGCCGGTGGCGCACCACCCCTTCGTCACTCAGCCGGACCTGGTGGCCGGCGTGCTGCTCAGGCTGCGTCCCACAGGGTGAGGAACGCCGACGCCTCACTGCTCGCCCAGAGGCGCAGCCGTTCGCGGTCGCGGGCGGAGAGCTGGTACTCCTTCGCCCGGCGGACGTCGATCACCAGCGCCTCCCCGCCGGGCAGGATGTCCGGCATCGCCTGCTCCAGTACCCACAGCGCGAGCTGCGCCGAGGCCTTCGCCAGTGGCTCCTCCTTGAAGTAGAGCCAGGTCGCGTACCGGCGGCCGTCGCTCTTGCGCAGCCCCATCTGCGGGCTGACCCCGATCTCCAGCTCCCCGATCCGGCACCGGCCGCGCCCCACGTCGACCAGCTTCGGCGACCGGCGGCCGAGGTACCGCAGCCAGCCCTCCGCGATCGCCGCGTAGTGCGGTTTCGTCCGCTCGTCGGCGGCGTTGACGAGCGCGCGCAGCGCCACCTCGTCCTGGTTCGCCGCCCGGCCGGAGCGCACCGCGTTGGCGGCCCGCCGGTAGTAGTTGAACGCCGCCCGCGCCGGATCTTCGTACTGACGGCGCTGCCGCCGGACGAACGACGACCGCGACGGCCCGGAACTCGCGCTGTAGCCCACGAACGTGGACAGGGTGATGTAGGCCATGGCCCTGCCTTCCTCCATCACGCCACCCGCGGACGCGGGCGGCATCTCCCCTGGACAACGCCCATTTTAGAACATATGTACGACAGTTTCCGGGGCCTGACGGGTGACTAGCGCAGGGTGAACGTGACGAGGTCCGTCGATTCGGAACGGGTGACCGGCAGCCCGTCCAGCGGGCGGGTCAGCGCGGCTTGGTACGGCGTGCCGGTGGCCGCGACCTTCAGCACCAGCACCTGCTGGATGCCGTACTTCCGCAGCACGGCGACGCTGTGCGCGTCCGGGAAGGTCTTGCCGGCCTCGACGATCTCGCCGTAACTCGGCGGCAGGAGGCCGTTGTGGCCGTTGGCCAGCGGCGGGAAGCCGTCGGTCGACCAGAACTGGTAGACGAACTCGCTGAACTGGCCGGGGTCCTGGCCGATCGGCAGCATGAGGGCCGGGCGAGGGTTGTTCTCGAAGGCCTTGGCGACGTCCGGCGGGATACCCGGCGGCGAGGGGTACGCCTGGTCCGGAACGCCCTCCAGCACCGCGAACAGCGCCGGCACCACGAGCAGGGCCTGCAGGAACCGGCCCCGGTCGTACGTCGTGTCGAGGGTGCGCAGCCACTCGGCCGTGCGGGTGAGCGCGCCGGCGGCCAGCACCGCCAGCAGCAGGAGCACCCACAGCATCAGGCGGCCCGGCGTGCGCAGCGCGTCCCAGCCCGGCAGGTATCGCCACAACAGGTAGTAGGTGTAGTCGCCGCCGAAGAACTGCGAGCCGAGCGCGAACACCGTCACCACGACCGTCGCGACGCCGAGCCACACCCGCACGCGAACCGACCAGACGCTGAAGAACAGCCCCGCCAGCGCCACGAGCAGCACCGCCAGCCCGGGGAACAGCAGCTTCTCGGCCACGCCCGGCAACGTCGTCCAAGCGGGGTCGGCGAAGGCGCCGGTGCGCGGGTCCAGCGGGGTGTCCTGCCAGAGCCAGGTCGAGGCCAGCGTGCCGAGGAGGCCCTGCGGCGGCGGTGAGTAGAGCTGCACCTCGTCCCAGCCGCGGGTGAAGCCGTACTGCTCGACGACCTGCCGGTACGGGATGGTCATCAGGTAGGTGACGACGAGGAACACGGCCGCGCCGGCGGCGTCGGCGACGAACAGCCGGGTACCGAACCGCCGCCACCCCCGGACCGCCGTGACGAGCAGGACCAGTCCGATGACGCCGAGCAGGTAGACGAACGGGATGCCGACCGCGAAACCGAGGGTGACCTGCCAGGCGGCGATCAGCCAGCCGGCGACCGCCCACCCCGGCCGGGCCAGTTCGGGACGCCGGCCGTGGCGCAGGGAGTAGCCGTGCGCACGGGCGAGGGCGAACAGCGCCAGCGCGATCCCGCCGGAGGAGAGGATGTTCAGGTGGCTGATGTGGGTGAGCCGCCAGGGCGCCCAGGCGAAGACGACGCCGGCGAGCGCCGCCGCCTGCCAGTTGCCGCCCAGCTGCCGGATCAGGAGGTAGGCGCCCGCGAAGGCGAGCGCGAACGCGAAGACGAGGACGGCGTTGTAGCGCATGATCGCGGCGTACGGCCCGTCGCCCAGCAGCCCCAGCGGGAGGTAGCCGAGCAACGAGTCGGAGAAAGCGAAGCTGCCGGTCGCCGGATAGAGCGTGTTGCCGGTCCACAAGCTGCCACCGCCGGTGACGAAGTGGTGCTGCCACGCGAGCTGCCAGGCCTGCAGCAGCGGATCGCCGAGGTCCCCGGTGACCAGGGACCGCGGGTGCAGCACCACCTGGTGGTTGAACACCGCGGAAAGCAGGAAGCCGGCCAGGACGGCGAAAACGCCCTCCCGGATCCTCGCGCGCCGGCCGCGGCCGTCCCGGGCATCGCCGGTGACGTCGTTCGCGCCAGGCAGCTCTTCAGTGATCAACCCCGACTCCCCTCGTCGCCACCGGGCGCGGCACGCACGGGCCGTCACCAGGGCAGCCGGACGATACCCGACCTGCCGGAACCGGTTCGTGACCGGGAAGACTCCCGCCGGAGCGGCTCTTGCGCTACGTTGCCGATCAACCTCAAACTGCAACCGCGCAGGTCGGCCGCACACGTGCCAGACTGACGCCCCGGATGGTGGATGGGGGTCTAACCATGAGCTGGCAGGAGGACCTGCGCCGACTCGACGCTGACCTGGCGACGGGCCGGATCGAGCCGGCCGTGCACCGCAAGGAGCGCGACGAGCTGCTGGCGCAGGCATCGGGGTCGACCGTGCCCTCGCCGGTGCCCTCGCCCCTGCGCCGGCCCGCGCCGACCTCGTGGCACAGCACGAACCCCGCCGCGCCGCAGCAGCACGAGCCGCCGTCGGCGCCGCCGCAGCGGGTCGAGTCGCCGTCGCCCGCGCAGTACCAGCCCGTGCAGTACCGGCCGCAGCCCCCCGCGCCCCCGGCGCCACCGTGGCAGCGGACGGGTGCGGCTCCGGCCGGGGAGAAGACGGCGGCTCCGCGCGCCCTCCCGGAGTTCCCGGACCACCTGACGACCGCACCGAGCCCGGCCGACATCGTCCCGACCCGCTACCTGCAGGTCGAGGGCCAGGTGCCGGGCGCGTCCGCGGTCAGCCGGTTCCCGCCGGTGACCCCGGCCGGCGGCCACCCGGCGCACTCGCAGCCCGGCGAGCCCGAAGAGGCACCGGGGAAGCACCGCTCGGACGAGACCACCGGCAGGCGGCGGCCGGCCTGGCTGTTCGTCGCGCTGGGTGTGCTGGTCGTGCTGGGCATGGTGGCGGGGGTGACCGTGTGGCTCGGTTCGCGCACCGATTCGGCGGCGCCCGCGCCGACGTCGCGGGTGCCGCAGTCGAGCGCGGCCGGCGTCCGTCCCGAACCGCTGGAAGACCGGTTGCCGACGCCCCCCGGCGCGGCCAACCCCAACAACTCCACGATGTCGATCGCGAAAGCCCGCGACTTCGGCCTGTTCCCCGCGCCGACGGCCGACCTGTTCACCGCGAACGGGGCGAAGGAAGTGGTGTTCCGGGGATCCGCCGACGGTGACGTCTCCTACCTGACGCTGGTCGTCCCGACCGGTGGCCCGGCCAACGCGCAGACCGTCGTCGAGACGCTCTACCAGCAGGGGCTGGCGTCCGGGATGCGCCCGGTGACCGCCGATATCCGGACGGTCTCCGGCCGGTTCCAGGACAAGTTCCTGAACACGAGCTGGTACGGCTCGGGCAGCAACGTCGTCATCATCGGCGTCGGCCTGCCCTACCGCGGCCAGTCCGGCATGAGTGGCCAGCTGGACGCGCTCGTGAAGCAGTTCGAAAGCGTCCTGCCCGCCGGTTGACGGCCCTGGTCACGAAACGACCCTCGGGGCCCCGGTGAGCAGGGCTGAGTGCACAATGATGCGTGAGCTGGCTCGGCTGGCAACCGCTGACGAGAAGGGGGCCGGGTTTTGTCCTGGCAGGAGGAACTGCGCCGGTTGGACGAAGAGCTGGCCGCTGGCCAGATTTCGGCTGACGACTACCGGGTGCGCCGGGACGGTGTCCTGTCCGCGGCCGTCAACGCCGATTCCCAGGCCGCGCCCGCCACGGGCGGCTCGGCGGAGAGCACCCAGATCATCGCCCCGGTGAACCCGCCGCAGAGCGCACCGACCCCGGCGCAGCAGCCCGGCGGCGCGAGTGCGGCGGACCAGACCCAGATCGTCAACTCCTCCTTCGGCGGCGGCGAGCGCACCCAGGCGGTCGGCCAGGGCGGCGCGCCGCAGGGCTGGGCACCGGGCGGGCAGCCCGGCGACGCCGAGCGCACGCAGGTCGTGCCGGGTGTGCCGCCGCAGGCGGTCGCCGGCGGGTACCGGCCGCAGGGCCAGGGCTCCGGCGGGTTCCCCGCCCAGCAGACACCGCAGTACCACCCGCCGCAGGGCCAGCAGCAGATGCCGTGGAACGCGCCCAGCCAGGACACGAGCACCCCGTGGGGCGCCTCCGAATTCCCGGCCGACACGAACTGGGTCGCGCAGGGTCCGGAGCCGTCGTTCGAGACCACCCCGGCCAAGGGCGGCAAGAAGGTCCTCGCGATCGTCCTCGCCGTCGTCGTGCTCGCCGGCCTCGGCGTGGGCGGGTACTTCCTGTTCTCCGGCAACTCCGACGACAAGAACCCGCCGGTGGCCCAGTCCTCGAGCGCGCCACCGTCGCCGACGCAGAAGCCGAAGGACGACCTGGAGATCGCCAAGCTGCCCGGCAACGTCCTTTCGACGACCGACTTCGGGAGCTTCGACGAGCTCAAGGCCGCCAACGTGCTCACGGAGGGCGAGTACAACGCGCTCACCGACGCCCAGGTGAGCAAGGCGCGCCAGTCGGTGTCCAAGCTGCCTTCCGGCGCCACCGCGGTCGTGCTCACCCTCAAGACGGCCGGCGCGGCCAACGCGGCCAACGCCGTCGAGCAGCTCACCGAGCAGCAGGTGAAGTTCAAGCTCGTCAAGTACACCGGCAGCGCGCCCGCCGGCGTGGAGGTCATGCAGCTCGTCAAGGAAGACGGCACCGCACTGGTCCGCGTGCACTACGTGCACAAGCAGACGGTCGTCCGCGTTCACGTCGACGGTCCGGACCTGGGCACCGTCTCGAAGGTGTTCGACGAAATCCTCGCGAAGCAGCTGACCGAGCTGCCCGTCACCGGCTGACATGGCCGGGAACCGGTCCGGAGATCCCGCGCCACGGTTCGCCGCCTGCACCGTCGTCACCCGGGATCGGCGAGCCGTTGCGGACGTGCTCGCCGAGTCCTACCGCGCGCACCACCCCGGCCACGGCTTCACCGTGCTCGTCGCCGACGACGAGGCGGCGCCCGCCGAGCTCGGCCTGGACCCGGACGAGTACCACCGGCTGGTCACCTGCCACGCCGGGGCGGACCTCGCCGACGTCCTCCGGCCGCTCCTGGTGCGCCGCCTGTTGGACCGGTCCGACGTGGTCGTCCTGCTCGACCCGGACATCGAGGTCCACGCGCCGTTCGAGGACGTCGCCGCGCTCGCGGCCGGTCACGGCCTGGTCGTCGCGGCGGCCCTGCTCGCCCCGCTGCCGCAGGACGGCCTGGAGCCGGAGCACGTCCCCGGCGTCTTCGACGGGTTCCTCGCCGCCGGCCAGGACGCCCGGCCGTTCCTCGACCACTGGGCCGACCGAGCTCGCCGGCGCGCGCCGCACCGGACCGGGCCGACGTGGCGGTGGCCGGACCTGCTGGCCGGCGTGTTCGACCACCTCGTCGTCCGCGATCCCGGCCTCGCCGTCGGCTACTGGAACCTGCACGAGCGCCCGGCGACCGGGCTGAAGTTCCTGGCGTTCCGCGGCTACGACCCCGAAACGCCGTGGCTGCTCACCGCCGACTGCCGGCAGCGGCCGCGGGTCCGGCTCTCCGCCGAACCGGTGCTGCGAGAACTCTGCGAGCGCTACGGCGAACGCATCGGAACCGGCGCGTCCGGCGATTCGCCGTACGCCACGCTGCCCGGAGGCACGCCGCTCACCAGCGTGATGCGGCAGCTGTACCACGACGCCTGGAGCCGCGCGGAGCACCTCCGCGACACACCGGATCCACTCGGCCGCGTCGCCGAAAAGCTGCCGCCGCACCCGTTCGGCGACGACGGCGGACGGGCGTTCCGGCAGTGGCTGACCGAACCCGCGTCGCCGCTGGACGCCGCCACCGGGCTGACCCGGCTGGCCGCCGCGGTCTGGCTCGCCCGGGTCGACCTGCAGGCGGTGTTCCCGCACCCGCGTGGCGCGCACCGCGCCGCCTTCCGGCAGTGGTGCGCCACGCACGGGGTCGAGGAAGGCCTGCTGCCGACGTGGGCCGTGCCCGCCGAGCCGCCCGCTCCCGTCCCGCCGGTGGACGAGTTCGGCGTCAACGTCGCCGGCTACCTGACCGCCGAGCTCGGGCTCGGCGAGATGGCCCGGGTGGTCCAGCGGGCGATCGCGACGGCCGGCGTGCCGATGGTGTCGGTCGTCGAGGAGCACTCGCTGTCCGGATCGGTCCGCACCGGTCTGGCGGCCCCGGACGACGTCGGCGCACCCCGGTTCGGCGTCAGCCTGCTCACCGTGAACTCGGACTTCACCCGGCTGATCCTCGACACCCACCCGGACACCGGCGCGGGCCGCTACCGGATCGGGCTGTGGGCGTGGGAGCTTGAGGACTTCCCGGCGGCGATGCACGACGGGTTCGCGCTCGTCGACGAGATCTGGACGCCCAGCGAGTTCGCCACCCGGGCGATCGCGGCGCACTCACCGGTGCCGGTCCGGACCATTCCGGTACCCGTGCCGGACCCCGGCGAACCGGTGCGGGAACCGGCGCCCGTGACGCAGTTCCTCTTCATCTTCGACTTCAACTCCACCGGCGGCCGGAAGAACCCGTGGGGCGTCGTCGAGGCGTTCCACCGCGCCTTCCCCGGCCGCGAAGACGTCCACCTCGTGCTCAAGGCCACCAACGGGCATCTGAACACCCCCGCCGTCGAACGGCTGCGGCGCGCGATCGGCGGTGACCCGCGGATCGAGCTCCTGGAGCGTTATCTCACCGTGGCCGAACTCGGCGCCCTGTATGCCAGGACCGACGCCTACGTTTCGCTGCACCGCAGTGAGGGCTTCGGGCTCACGGTCGCGGAGGCGATGGTCAGGGGGATACCGGTGATCGCCACCGACTACTCGGGCACGACCGAGTTCTTCGGCCCCGAGCACGGCTGGCCGGTGCCGGCCGTGATGACCGACGTCGGCCCCGGGTGGCCGCCCTACCAGCCCGAAGGCCGGTGGGCCGACCCAAATCTCGACGTCGCGGCCGCGGCGATGCGCGCGGTCGCCGAAGACCGGGCCGAAGCCCGGCGGCGGGGGCAGGCCGCCCGCGAGCACATCCTGCGGACCCGGTCGACGCAGGCCGCCGCCGAGTGGCTGCGGGAGCGGCTGACCGAAGCCCACCAGACCTGGCTGGCGGGGCGGGAACCCCGGCCGGCCCCGCGGCACCCGCTGGTCGCCGGCGCCCGCCGGGCGCTCCGGCCGGTGCGCGCCGCGGCCAGAAGACTGGGGGTGACGGCGTGACGAGGACGCAGGGGCCGAAGCCCACGATGCCGCCCGTCTACGAGGCCTTCCTCCCGCGCGAACACGCGCTGTACCGGCCGCGCCACGGCCGCAAGCAGCTGATCGCGCTGGTGTGCGCGACGATCTTCCTGGCCACGCCCGCCATGTCGGCGATCCTCGGCGCGCGGCCGTCGGAGTTCGAGAACCGCAAGCTCACCCCGTTCCCCAGCATCGGCCAGGGCTGGTCGTTCTTCCCGCAGCTGAGCCAGTGGACGACCGACCACCTGGTGTTCCGCGAGCAGGCGGTGCACGCCGCCGACGGCATCAGCCGCGGGGTGTTCGGCGAGCCGCCGCCGCTGCACCAGGAGAACCAGCAGGGTCCGCTGCAGGTGCCCGCCGACACCGCGCCGACCAAACTGGACCCGCGTCAGTTCCCGGACGTCATCGAGGGCAAGGACGGCTGGCTCTACCTCGGCGACGAGGCCACCAGCCACTGCGTGCAGACGGTCAGCCTGGACACCACGTTCGCCCGCCTGCGTGCCTTCCGCGACGCGGTCGAGGCGTCGGGACGGCAGTTCGCGGTCGTCGTCGCGCCCGACAAGATCGGCATGGTCCCGCAGCACCTGCCCGGTGGCTACCTCGGCAAGGACTGCCGCGACAAGGTGGCGGACGAGTTCTGGCGCCGGGTGGACGCCGAGAACTTCATGATCGACGTCCGCGGCCCGATGCAGGACTGGGCGAGCCGGAAGGGCGAACCGCTCTACGGCCCGCAGGACGCGCACTGGTCGGACGAAGGCGCCATCACCGCCGTCCGCGCGGTCGCCGAGAAACTGCGGCCGGGGATCAGCGCGAAGTGGCGGCTGCAGCCGAAGGAGGACTGGCAGCTGCCGGCCGACCTGCCGCCGCTGATCGGCCGGACCGGCGTCACCGAGGGCACGCACTACGCCCTGATGCCGGACGGCAAGACCGACCGGACCCGGCCGATGCCCAACGACTACGTCACCCCCGTGCACACCGACACCACGCACGGCGACGGCACCTACGGCCTGCGCACGGCGTGGATCGGCGACTCGTTCACCATCCGCGCCCTCCCGTACCTCGCCGCGACCTTCGGCGACCTGACCGCGCTCCACACGAGCACGGCCGACCACGACGGCGGCGAAGCCGTCGGGAACCTGTTGCAGCGCAGCGACGTCGTGGTCATCGAGCTGACCGAACGCGGGTTCGCCTCCGGCGCGGTGTCGCTCCTGCTGCCGCAGGTGCAGCAGAACATCGTCGGCAAGCTTGCCCGATGACCGAACCGACCCGGGGGAAACCACATGTCCGCTGACCGCGTGGCCACCGCACTGGCCCGCTTGGACGAACACCGCGAACTGCACCTGCCGCTGCGCAAGAGCGACCTGCTCGGCAGGCTGGCGATGCGTTTCCTGTGGAAGCGCCAGGTGAAGTGGCAAATCGAAGCCAACCTCGCCGTCCGTGACGCGCTCGACGCGGTCCACCAGCTCCTCCGCGACCACCAGGACCAGCTGGCGGGAACCCGTGACCTGGTCAGCACGCAGCAGCTGGCCCACGAAGTCGACCAGCTGCGCCGGCACGACCAGACCATGACCGCCGGGCTCAACCAGCGGCTGTACTCCGGCTTGGGCAGGCTCGAGTCCGAGCTGGGTGAGCTGCGGCTGCGCCAGGCGGAAACGGAGGAGACCGGCCACGACACCGACCAGCGGCTGAAGGCCCTCGAAGCGCAGGCGGCCGCATCGGCGTCGGCGACGGCGGACGTCCGGCTCCGCCACGCGCAGCTGGATCTCGCGCTCGACCGGGTCCGCGCGGGAGCAGCGGTGGAGGACGTCGCCGCCGACGTCGCCGACCGCGAGTCGTTCCTCGAACTGGCGGTCTCGGAGCTGCTCGACGGGCCCGCGGACCGCGTCCGCGAGGCCCGCCGGAGCCACCTCCCGCTGATCACCGCCGCTCAGGACGCCGGCGCCACGGGCCCCGTGTTCGACGTCGCGGCCGGCCGGGGCGAATGGCTGGAGGTCCTCCGCGCGGCCGGGCTGCCGTACGCGGCCGCGTCGGACAACGCGCTGGTCAGGCGGCACTGCGCCAAGCTCGGCTTCGACGTCACCGCGCAGAACGCACTGGCGGCGCTCGCCGGGCAGCCCGCTCGTTCGCTGGGCGCCGTGACCGCGTTCCGGTTCGCCGAACGGCTGGCGCCCGACACGCTCGCCCGCTTCACCGACCTGGCCGCCGCCGCGCTGCAGCCCGGTGGCGTCCTGCTCGTCGAGACGCCGGGCCCGGACGCGGCGGCCGACTTCCGGCTGGACCCGTTCGCCCGCAAGCCCCTGGACCCCGTGTACCTGCGGTTCCTCGCCGATTCGGCCGGCTTCGCCGAGGTTGAGGTCCGCGTGTCCGAGGCGGCACACGGGTTGGACGAGCGCCTGTGCCTGGTCGCCCGCCGATGAAAGCCAGCCATCGCGCCGTGCTGTGGACGCCGCTGCCGCCGCAGACCAGCGGCATCGCGGACTACAGCCACCACCTGCTCGAAGCACTGGCCGAACTGACCGACGTCGCCGCCGTGACCGAGTCCCCGGCGACGGCCCGGGCCCCCGGCGGGGTTCCCCTGCTGAGCCCGGACGAGGAGGCCGGCGGGCTGCCGGTCTACCAGATCGGCAACCACGCCGGGGTCCACGCCTGGATCCACCGCCGAGCCGTGGCGCGGCCGGGCCTCGTCGTGCTCCACGACCCGTCGCTGCTCGACCTCCACGCCGGGCTGGCGGGCGGGGTCGGCACGGACGAGTTCCGCCGGGAGGTCCGGTACGCACACGGCCCGATCTGGGGGCACTCCCACGATCCGGCCCTGCTCCACGGCCTGCCGGCCATCGAGGTCGACGGCGTCAAGACCCTCGACCACGCGACGCTGACCATGGAACGCCGGCTCGTCACCGGCAGCCGCGGGGTGCTCGTGCACGACCCGCACACGGCGGAGTTCCTGCGGGCCCGCTATCCGGGTGTTCCGGTGCACGCGGTGCCGCACGGCGCGAACCTGCTCGACGAAGCCCGCCGCGGGCCGATCCGGTCGGCGCTGGGGTGGACCGACGACCAGGTCGTCTTCGGGGTCTTCGGCAGCCTCGCCGAGCACAAGCGGGTCACCGCGGCGGTGCTGGCCTTCGTCGAGCTGCGCCGCCGCTGGCCGAACGCGCGGCTGCTGATCGCCGGGCACGCCGGGGTGCCGTCACTGCCGGCCCAGCTGCGGGAAACCATCGACCGGAGCGGCTTCGCCCAGTCCGTCCACTTCGAACTGTCGCCGGCGGAGTCCCGGTTCGACGACCTGGTGCTGGCCTCGGACGCCGTGCTCAGCCTGCGCTGGCCGACCGCGGGTGAGACCAGCGGCACGATGATGCGGGCGTTCGGCGCCGGCCGCGTCGTGCTCACCAGCGACCTGCCGCAGCACCGCCACTTCGACGCGTCGTTCTGCTGGACGGTGCCGACCGAACCGGCCGGTGAAGCCGCGGAACTGTACCGGCTGCTCGAGCGGGCGGTGCTGTGGCCGGAGGAGCTGCGCGCGGCCGGGAAGCTCGCGCGCGAGTGGGTGCGGGAGAACGCGACCTGGTCGATCGCCGCACAGGGCTACGCCGCGGCGATCGAGGCGGGACACGGTGTCGTGGCACCGGTGCCCGTGGTCCGGCGCCCCGGGGTGAACGTCTTCGCCGACGTCCGGGCCACCACCGGCCTTTCGGAGTCCGCTCGCCGCCACGTCCAGGCCCTCGCCGCGGCCGGTGCGAACCTCACCTTCACCGAGTTCAACAGCCAGGCGCCCTACCGGTCGATCCCGGTCCCGCCGGACATCGCCGCGCTGCGCCGCGGCAAGGAGTTCGACGTCGACCTGTGGATCGTCAACGTCAACGAGTGGCAGCTGATCCCGGAGCACGCCCTCGACCGCTACACGATCGGCCTGTGGGCGTGGGAACTGCCGGAACCCCCGGTGCACGCGATGCCCCACCTGCCGGGGATCGACGAGCTGTGGGTGCTCTCGTCGTTCGTCTCGGACTCCTTCCGGACGGTGACGGACATTCCGATCACCGTCGTGCCGAGCGTGGTCCCGCAGGCGCCGGCGATCGCCGGGAACCGGGCGAAGTTCGACCTGCCCGAGACCGGCCTGATCGTGCTGTTCACCTTCAGCGCGTCGTCCAGCGACGCCCGGAAGAACCCGTGGGCGGTGATCGAGGCCTTCCGCCGGGCGTTCCCGGCCGAAGATCGCGGCACGAAGGCCCATCTGGTGCTCAAGGCCAACAACCTGGAACGCTTCCCCGAGCTGGACACCGTGTTGGGCGCGGCCGTCGCCTCGGTCAACGGGACCCTGCTGCGCCGCGAGATGTCCCGCGACGACATGGACACGCTCCTGGCGACCTGCGACGTCTACACGTCACTGCACCGGTCGGAAGGGTTCGGGCTCGGGATGGCCGAGGCGATGGCCATGGGCAAGGCGGTGGTGGCCACCGGTTTCGGCGGCAACATCGACTTCATGCCGCCGGGCTCGGCCGCGGTGGTCGGCTACGACGTCCGCCCGATCTCGAAGCACGACCACCGGTTCGGCGCCGAGTTCGGCGACTGGTACACCGTCGGCCAGCTGTGGGCCGAGCCGGACATCGACCAGGCCGCGCGCTGGCTGCGGAAGCTGGCCGCGAGCCCGCGGCTGCGCGCCGAAATGGGCGCGAAGGCCATCGAGGCGATCCGGGACTGGTGCAGCCCGGCGGCGGTCGGGCGGATCATGACCGAGCGGCTGGCCCAGCTGGCCCGCGACGGCGTGCCGGTGAAGGTGCGGAGCTGAAGCGTCAGGAACGCCGCGCGTCGAGCTGGGCCTCCAGTTCGGCGACGCGGTGTTCCAGCGCCGCCGACCGACGGCGGGTCTCCTCCGCCTGGCGCCGGGCCTGCTCCAGCTGCCGCCGGTGGTCCTCGAGCTGCTCGCCCAGCTCGGCGCGCCCCTCTTCGGCCGTCTTGACGGCTGCCTCGAGCCGCCGGATGTAGGCGACTTCGGCGGGACGGCTCTGCCGGGTTTCCTCCCGCAGGAGGACCACCGCGTGCGGCTCGTAGTCGTCGAAGACGTTGGCGGGAGCCGACAGGGCCGTCAGCGCGTCCGCGTCGCCCGACTGGGCGTAGAAGCGGTTCAGCCCGTCGAAGAGCGCGCAGCGGTAACCCGCGTCGAGCAGCATCGGCTCCCACCCGTGGTGGGCCGGCTTCGGCGAGCCCGGTTCGGTCGCCTCGACGAGCAGGACCCGCGGCCGGTGCCGGGTCCAGTCCGCGCCCTCGATCACCGCGCGCTCGGCACCCTCGACGTCGATCTTGAGGAAGTCGACCGGCCCGGGGTGCTCGTCGAGGAGCGCGGCCAGGGTCACGACCGGTACCTCGATGTCCCGGACCGCCCAGTCCTCGCGGTACTGCGCGGCGAGCGAGTCGTCGATCGTCGCCCGGCCCCACTGGCCGTCGACCGCGTGCAGCACGGTCGTCCCCGGCTTCGCTCCGACGGCGACCCGCAGGTTGACGTCTTCGGGGCGGGCGCGGTCGAGCTCGGCGGCCAGCGTCGGTTCCGGCTCGACGTTGATCCCGCGCCAGCCCAGGTCGTAGAAGTGCTTGGTGACCGAGTCCAGCGTCGGGTACCCGGCACCGAGGTCGACGTAGCGGCCGGTGGCCTGACCGGCGAAAACGCGGGCGAGGACGACGTCCTCCGCGTTCTGCGCGTAGGAGATCACGGCAGCGAGATCCCGGCCTTCCTGGCTTCGAGCCGCAGGTCGTGGTCGACCATCATGGCGACGAGGTCTTCGAACCCGACCTCCGGCTTCCACCCCAGCTCGGTGTGGGCCTTGGTCGCGTCGCCGACCAGGAGGTCGACCTCGGCGGGCCGGAAGAACCGCGGGTCCTGCTCGACGAACCGCTCCCAGTCGTCGATGCCGGCGTGCTTGAAGGCGAGGTCGACGAAGTTGCGGACGCTGTGCGTGCGGCCCGTCGCGACGACGTAGTCCTGCGGCGAGTCCTGCTGCAGCATCTGCCACATGGCGCGGACGTAGTCGCCGGCGAAGCCCCAGTCGCGGCGCGGGTCGAGGTTGCCCAGCACCAGCTTTTCCTGCAGCCCCAGCTTGATCCGCGCGACGGCGTTGGTCACCTTGCGGGTGACGAACTCCATGCCCCGGCGCGGGCTTTCGTGGTTGAACAGGATGCCCGAGCAGGCGAACAGGCCGTAGCTGTCGCGGTAGTTCACGGTGATGTCGTGCCCGAACACCTTCGCGACGCCGTAGGGCGAGCGGGGGTAGAAGGGCGTGGCCTCGGTCTGCGGCGACTCGCGGACCTTGCCGAACATCTCGGAGCTCGAGGCCTGGTAGAAGCGGATCTGGTTGTTCTGGCTGCCGCCGACCATCCGGACGGCTTCGAGCAGCCGCAGCACGCCGAGCCCGGTGACGTTCGCGGTGAGCTCGGCCTGCTTGAAGCTCAAGGCGACGAAGGAGATCGCGCCGAGGTTGTACACCTCGTCCGGCTGCACCTGCTCCAGGACGCCGACCAGGCTCGACAGGTCCTGCAGGTCGCCCTCGACGATCTCGACGTACGGGTACTCCGTGCGGATCGTGTCGATCCGGGGGTTGTTCTGCCCCTTGACCAGGCCGAAGACCTCGTACTGCTTCTCGTGGAGCAGCTCGGCGAGGTATTGGCCATCCTGACCGGTGATCCCGGTGATCAACGCACGACGCACCCGCTGAGGATAGCCGGGGGAAGACACGGGCGAGCAGGTTAGCCCGAAGGTGTGACTTCCGCCGTGTCGGTGAACGCCATCCCCCTCCCGGACGCCCACTGAGCAGAGCATCGGCCGGGAGAGGAGGCGCCGTGATCTGGATCTGCCTGGTCGGCGTCCTCGCCGTGGTGTTCCTGGTGCGGGCGGTCCGCGTGGTGCGCCGGGTCAGGCGGGGCGACGCGGTGTGACCAGCCCGGACTCGTAGGCCAGCACCACCAGCTGGGCGCGGTCGCGCGCGCCGATCTTCGTCATGATGCGGCTGACGTGGGTGCGGGCCGTGGCCGTCGAGATCACCAGGTGGGCGGCGATTTCGTCGTTCGACATCCCGCCCGCGACCAGGCCGAGCACCTCGCGCTCACGGTCGGTGATCTCGCGGACGGCGCTGGTGTCGATGCGCCGGTTCTCCGGGCGCCCGACGAACTCCTGGATCAGCCGCCGGGTGACCGTCGGGGCCAGCAGCGCTTCCCCGCTCGCGACGACCCGCAGCGCGCGCAGCAGCTCGACCGGCTCGGTGTCCTTCAGCAGGAACCCGCTGGCGCCCGCGCGCAGGGCTTCGTAGACGTACTCGTCGACGTCGAAGGTGGTCAGGACCAGCACCTTCGTCCCGGCGAGGTCCGGGTTCGCGGTGATCCGCCGGGTCGCTTCCAGGCCGTCGACGCCGGGCATGCGGACGTCCATCACGACGATGTCGGGGTGGTGCTCGATCGCTCCGGCGACCGCCTGCTCGCCGTCGCCGGCCTCGCCGACGACCTCGAAGCCGTCTTCGGTCTCCAGCAGCACGCGGAATCCGGCGCGGACCAGGACCTGGTCGTCGGCCAGCAGGACGCGGATCATGCTTCCCCCTCGATCGGTAGCTCGACGCACACTTCGAAACCGCCGTCGACCGGCCCGGCGGTGCACCGGCCGCCGAGCGCCGCGGCGCGTTCGGCCATGCCCCGGAGGCCGTGGCCCGGGTTCGGCTGGGCGGTGCCGCGGCCGTCGTCGCGCACCCGCAGCGTGACGGCTCCCGCTTGTCGCTCGAACCGCACGTCCACGCGGTTCGGCTGGTCAGCGTGCCGGACGACGTTGGTCAGCGACTCCTGCAGGATCCGGTAGGCGGCCGCGTCGACCGGGGCCGGGAGGTCGCCGGGGGCGCCGTGGACCTCGACCGTGAGCCCGGCGTCGCGGGCGTGGTCCAGCAGTTCGGCGGCCTGGGCGAGGCTCGGCGCGGGCGCTTTGTCTTCCCCGGACCGCAGCACGGCCAGGGTCGCGCGCAGGTCCTTGAGCGCGGACGCGCTGGCCGCCTTGATGTTGAGCAATGCCTCCTTGGCCTGCTCGGGCCGCCGGTCGGCGACGTGCGCGGCGACGCCCGCCTGGACGTTGATCATCGCCAGGCTGTGCGCGACGACGTCGTGGACCTCCCGGGCGATCCGCAGGCGCTCCTGTTCGGCGAGCCGGTGCCGGTGCTCGTCGGCCTGCTCGCGGCGGGCGGCGAGCGCGTCGAGCTGGTACCGGACGGCGGTGCCGATCCCGACCACCGCGACCAGCCAGACAACGACGAACCCGGCGCCGAAGTCCAGCGCGAACGACCTGGTCAGGACGATGTGGACGAGGTAGGCCGCGGCGAGCGCGCCGGCGCCGGTGCTGCCCGCGGTGAGGGGCCCGCGCTGCCGGGTGAGGACGAACAACGCGATGGTCGGTACCAGGATGACCGGCCCGCCGGGCAGGCCGGAGGCGTAGTAGCCGAACGCGGAGGCGGCCGTGACCAGGAAGAGCGTCAGCGGGAAGCGGTGGACGAGCAGCAGGGTCAGCCCGGTGGCGGCGAGCCACGCCACCGCGAGCGGGGTCATCGGGGCCGCACCGGGCTGCCAGCGCGAAGCACCGCTCGTCGCCCCGAGCACGAATGCGGTGACGACGGCGGTGCGCACCACGCGCCCCACCCACGGCGGCCATCTCATGCCGCGAAAACTACCGGTCGCCCGGCCGCGGCGCGTCCGTCCCGGAGCGGCCCGCGGGCGTACGTCGTCAGTCGAACATGAGCGGCAGCTTCGCCGCCGTTTCTTCGTCGGCCGGGGTGTAGGTCGACATGGTGATCTCGGAGCGGCGGCCGTAGTAGAGGTAGGTGAAGTTGAACTGCAGCAGCCCGACGTCCGGGTGCAGGTACCGCTTGGTGCGGATCGGCTCCGAGTTGACGTCGTGGTGCGGCCACAGCTCGGCGAACAGCGGCGACTCGGCCTTGAGGCGCTTGACCAGCTGCTTCCACGCGGGCTCGGCGACGTGGTCGGCCATCGCCGCGCGGAAGGAGGCGATCACGCGCGGGATGTTGGCGTCCCAGTCGAGCATCCGCTTGCGCCACTCCGGGTTGAGCAGGCACTGGACCAGGGTGTTCCGGTCGCCGAACGGGATGGCGTCGACGTCGCCCATCAGCCAGGTGTAGCCGCGGTTGTAGCCGAGCAGGTCGCAGCGGGCGTTGCGGATCGCGACCGGGTACGGCTCCAGCTTCCGGAGCATGAGCTCCATCGCCGGCGTGATGACCTGGCAGTCCTTCTCGCCCTCCGGCTCGGGTGCCCCGGCCAGGCGGAACAGGTGGACGTGCTCGTGCGGGTCGAGCCGCAGGGTGCGGGCGATGGCCTGCAGGACCTGCTCGGAGGCGTTGATGTCCCGCCCCTGCTCGAGCCACGTGTACCAGGTGACCCCGACGCCGGCGAGCTGCGCGACCTCTTCGCGGCGCAGGCCGGGCGTCCGGCGGCGGCCCACGATCGGCAGGCCGACCTGCTCGGGCGTGATCCGTTCGCGACGGCTGCGCAGGAACCGCGCCAGCTCTTGGCGGCGGAGGCCGGATTCGACGGCGGTGGTCATGGTGCCAGGATGGCACGCCGTGGAACCTGGTACCAGGTAGTGACTGGTACCTGGATAAACAACAACTGGTACCAGGTTCCGAGCGGGTCGATCGTAGTACTCATGACCACGACCTCTCTTGCGCCGAGCTCGGCCGGTGCTCAACTTCGGCCGGGACTGACCCCCGCCGGCCTGGTCACGGTGCTGCTGGGGGCGGCACTGCCGATCATCGACTTCTTCATCGTCAACGTCGCGCTGCCGACGATCGACGCCGACCTGCACGCGTCCACCGCCACCCTCGAGCTGGTGGTGGCGGCCTACGGCATCGCGTACGCGGTGCTGCTGGTGGTCGGCGGCCGCCTCGGCGACTCCTTCGGCAGGCGGCGGCTGTTCATCGCGGGCCTCTGGCTGTTCACGCTGACGTCCCTGGCCTGCGGAATCGCCCCGACGGCCGGCACGCTGGTGGTGGCCCGCGCCGCGCAGGGGGCGGCGTCGGCCCTGCTGCTGCCGCAGGTGCTCTCGATCATCCAGGCGACGACGTCGGGCGAGCAGCGGTCGCGCGCGCTCGGCCTGTTCGGCGCGACGGGCGGCATCTCGACGGTGGTCGGCCAGCTCCTCGGCGGCGGGCTGGTGGCGGCCGACCTGTGGGGCACCGGCTGGCGGCCGATCTTCCTGGTGAACGTCCCGATCGGCCTGGTGGTGCTGGTCATGGCCCGCAAGCTGCCGGAGAGCCGCGCGCACAACCCGCTGGGCGTCGACCGGCTGGGCACCGCGCTGCTGGCCGTGACGCTGCTGTCGTTGCTGGTCCCGCTGATGGAGGGCCGGGCACTGGGCTGGCCGGTGTGGACGATCGCGCTGCTGGCGGTGTTCCCGTTCGCGGCGGCCGCGCTCGTGCACGTCGAACGGCGGCTGGAGCGGCTCGGCGGAACGCCGCTGCTGCCGCCGTCGGTGCTGCGGCTGCCGAGCGTGCGCCGCGGGCTGATGGTGGCGGTGCCGTTCTTCGGCGCGTTCGGTTCGTTCATGTTCGTGTTCGCGATGACGCTGCAGGAGGGCCTGCACTACGGCCCGCTGGGTGCGGGTGGCGCGCTGACCCCGCTGGCGGTCGCGTACTTCACGGTGTCGATGCTGAGCAGCCGCCTGGTGGCCCGCTACGGCCCGAAGGTCGTCCCGATCGGCGGCGCGATCACGGCGGTGGGCATGGTGGCGCTGCTCTGCACGACGCTGTCGGCGTGGCCGCACGTGACGATCCTCGATCTGGCCCCGTCGATGGTGGCGATCGGTGTGGGGAACGCACTGGCGATGACGACGTTGTTCCGGATCGTGCTGTCCCACGTGCCGACGGACCTGGCGGGCGTGGGGTCGGGCGTGATGACGACCAATCAGCAGACGTCGCTGGCCCTGGGCGTGGCGACGCTGGGGAGTCTGTACGCGGCGCTGTCGGGTTCGCTGGGTTCGCGTGAAGCGTTCGCGCTGGTGATCGGCGTGGTGGCGGTGCTGGCGGCGATCGTCGCGATCACCGGGCGCCGGCTGCCGGACCCGCGGGCGTGACGGCGGAGAGGAAGGCGGACCACGCGGCCGGTGGCACTTCGAGTTGCCCCGGCCGCGGGCGCTTTCGAGTCCCGGGCGGCGATTGCGCGCTGTAGCCGGGAGCGGCGGGAGCACGTTGTCACCGTGCGGATCAACTGGCCGCCGGAAAAAAGCGAAGTTCACCCGTCGGAAAAGGTGGGCGCCGGACGACTATGAAGGTGTGACGGAACCTCGGGTACGACCGGACCCGGCCTTCGCGCTGCTCGGGCTGTACGAAACCGCCCTGCCGGAGGTCTACGGGTACCTGCTGTCCCGATGCGGTGACCGCACGCTCGCCGAGGAACTGACGTCCGAGACGTTCCTCGGGGCGGTCGCCGCCTGTCGCAAGGAGTACGCACCTCCAGTGAGCACCGGGTGGCTGATCGGCGTCGCCCGGCACAAGCTCGCCGACCACTGGCGGCGCACCGAACGTGAGGAACGCGGCCTGCGGCTCGTGCACGACAGCGAGCCGGACGTCGAGGACCCGTGGGACGACCAGCTCGACGCCCTGCGCGCGAGACAGGTGCTCGAGTCACTGGGGCCGCACCACCGGGCGGCGCTGACCCTGCGGTACGTCGACGGCCTCGGCGTCCCCGAGGTCGCCGGCCACCTGGGCCGCAGCGTGCACGCCACCGAGGCGTTGCTCGTGCGGGCCCGTGCCGCGTTCCGGCGCGCTTACGAGGAGAAGGAGGGTCGCGATGCCTGAGCCTTTCGACGCGCTTCGCCGTCCCTCCGAGCGGGTCGCGCCCGACCCGGACTTCGCCGCCGAACTGCGCGACAACCTGCGTCGCGCCATCTTGAACGGAGCCGATATGACGACCACTGCCGTCCCCGCCGCGACCGCGTCACCGCGTTCGCTGACGCCCTACCTGGCGGTTTCCGACGCCCGCGCGGCGCTCGACTTCTACGTCGAGGTCTTCGGCGCGATCCGCCGCGGCGACCCGATCCTGATGGACGACGGCCGGATCGGGCACGCGGAGCTGGCCATCGGGGACGCGGTGCTGATGCTCGCCGAGGAGCACCCGGAGATCGGGCACGTGGCTCCGCGCGAGGGCGGCGCTTCGGTGCGGGTCGAGGTTCCCGACGCCGACGCTTCGGTGGCCCGCGCCCTGGAACTGGGCGCGACGCTGATCCGTGCGGTGAGCGACTCCCCGTACGGTCGCGGCGGCTCGTTCCGCGACCCGTTCGGCCAGCGCTGGCTGGTGTCCCAGGCGGCCCCGAAGCCGTCCCCGGCTCCGGGCCAGGCCATGTACTTCACGTTCCAGGTGCCCGAGGCCGAGCCGGCGAAGTCGTTCTACGGAGCGGTGCTGGGCTGGGAGTTCACGCCGGGCTCGGTGTCGGATGCCTGGAGCTTCTCGGGCCCCGGTCTCGAAGGCGGCCTGTGGGCGGGTGACCGCCAGATCGGCTGGAAGCTGATGTACGCGGTGGCCGACCTCGACGCGGCGCTGACCCGCGTGCGCGAGCAGGGCGGCCGGGCGGGCGAGGTCGAAAACCACCCGTACGGACTGACCGCCGACTGCACCGACAACCAGGGCATCGAATTCTGGCTCTGGCAGCAGCCCGCGAAGTGAGGAATCCCATCCGCCGGGGCGGGCGTTCGGGCGCACACTCGGAAGCATGGCCGGGCAATGGGTGCCGCGTGACCACGACGAGCTGACCGCGGGATGGCGGTTGTGGCTCGAACTCGGCTCGTCGGCGTGGCCCCGCCCGGACTGGGACGGCACCCCGGACGAAGCCGTGCGCGGGCTCCGGGATCTGGTGGTGGCGTGCGATGAAATCGCTGCCGCGGCCGCGGGAACCGAAGTGGCCGCGCTCGTGCGGTCGATGCACCTGGCCGCGAGCTGGATCTGCGAACTGTGGTCCGGCGACACCACCCCGCTCGACGACGAGCGGATGGCGTTGCTGCACGGCGACCTCGCCGGGTTCGCCGAGCACGCCCTCGCCGTGCGAACGCTGCTCGCCGAGGGCGGCGGCTGGGCTTCGCTGCCGCTCTAGCGTCCGGCCGCGTAGCCCTGCATGCCGCGTGCGTTGGCCGCCGCGCGGAGGAGGCCGTCGGTCCGGGAAACCGCGGACAGGCGGCCCAAGGCCCAGTCTCCCGCGTCGACCACGGCGTGACCGCGGGCGCGGAGGGCGTCCAAAGTAGACTCTCCCAGGCGGGACTCCACCACCAGCTCGCGCGGGTTCCACGAGCGCGGGTAGAACGAACTCGGGAACGCCGTCGTGTGCCAAGCCGGCGAGTCGATCGACTCCTGCAGGTTGAGCCCGCCGTAGACGTGCGCGAGCCAGAAGCACAGCTGCCACTGGTCCTGCTGGTCGCCGCCGGGGGTGCCGAACGCCAGGGTCGGGACGCCGTCGCGCAGGGCCAGGGACGGGGACAGCGTGATGCGCGGGCGTTTGCGCGGGGCCAGGGAGTTCGGCAAACCCTGCTCCAGCCAGAACATCTGCCCCCGGGAGTCCAGGCAGAACCCCAGCGAGGGGATCGTCGGGCTGGACTGCAGCCAGCCTCCCGACGGCGTCAGCGACACCAGGTTGCCCGCCGCGTCGACGACGTCGAGGTGGACCGTGTCGCCACGGGTCTGGCCCTGGGGGCCGACCGTGGGCTCGCCCGTGGCGCCGTCGCCCGCCTCGATGCCCTGCAGCGAGTCCAGGATCGCCGGGAGACGCGCCGGGCCACGAGCGTCGCCTGGACGCAACACAGCAGACGCCGTGTCGGTGATCAAGGCGCGCCGGGCGTCCGTGTAAGACGGCGAAAGGAGCACGTCCAGCGGCACGTCGGTGTCGCCGTACCAGGCCTCGCGGTCCGCGAAGGCCAGCTTCGCCGCTTCGGTCGCCAGGTGCACCGTGCGTTCCGACGGGATTCCGTCCACATAGGACAGCTCGTCGCGGAAGCCGTGCAGCAGGAGCGCCTGCTGCAGCAGCGCCGGGCCCTGCGTCCAGCCGCCCATCTTGACCAGGCGCCAGTCGCCGACGTCCACGAACGCCGGGTCCTCGTACGACGCCGACCACGACGCCAGGTCGTCGCCCGTCAGCAGGCCCGCGTGGTCGCGGCCGGAGTCGTCGCGGAACGCCGTCCGGCTGAACGCTTCGATCGCTTCCGCGACGAAACCCTGGGACCAGGCACGACGACCCGCGTCGAGCTGCGCTTCGCGGCCCGAGACGGACTCCGCCTCGCGCAGCAGCCGCTCCCACGTGTCCGCCAAGGCCGGGTTGCGGTGCAGGCCGGCCGCGGGCTTGCCGTCCGGCATCCAGAGCGCCGCGGACGTCGGCCAGTGCTCGGTGAACAGGCGGGACACCGCGCGGATCGTGTCGCCGACCCGCGACACCAGCGGGACGCCGTTGCGGGCGTAGCCGATCGCGTACTTCAGCACCTCGCGAAGCGGCTTCGTGCCGTAGTCGCGTAGCAGCAGGAGCCAGGCGTCCCAGGCCCCCGGGACGGTCGCCGGAAGCAGGCCGCTGCCCGGGATCAGGTCCAGGCCCAGCGAAGCGAAGTGCGCAGCGGTGGCCCCCGCGGGCGACGGGCCTTGCCCGGCCAGCGCCCGCGGGGTCGGGTCGTCCGCCGTCACGAAGAGGCCGGGCACCTGGCCCGCCGGGCCGCACAGGTGCGGCTCGGCGACCTGGAGGACGAAGCCGGCGGCGACCGCCGCGTCGAACGCGTTGCCGCCGTCTTCCAGCACCGCCATCCCGGTGGCCGAGGCCAGCCAGTGCGTCGATGCCACCATCCCGAAGGTGCCGGTCAGCTCCGGCCTCGTCGTGAACATGCCTCGATAGTACGCAACGCTAACGAATTACCAAGCCGCCGGACGACGCCGCTCCGGCTCGTACGGCTGCGTGATGATTTCCATCCCGTTCCCGCCGGGATCGAGGAAATAGACACCACGACCGCCGTGGTTGTGGTTGATTTCGCCGATCTGCTTCCCCATCGGATCGGCGTGGTAGGTCACGCCGGTTTCGACGAGCCGCGCGAACACGGCGTCGAAGTCGTCTTCCGGGATCAGGAAGCAGTAGTGCTGCAGGCGCCGGTCCTCGTCGGGGATGGTCGCGAAGTCCAGCCGGACGCCGTTGCGCGTCTCGACGGGGACGAACGGACCCCATTCCTCGCCGACTTCGAGGCCGAGCAGGTTCGCCAGGAATTCGGCGGATTCCCGGTTGTCCCGGGACGGGATCATCAGATGGTTCAATTCAACGGATACGGAAACTGACACGGTTGAAATGCCTCCAGGGCACTCCCGCCACCTCCATGCCTCACCCAGCCGGTGACCGACACGCGATGCCGTGCCGATCACCCTAGTCAAGAAGGCGCGGTCAGGAAACCGTGATTCGCGCGGCCGCCCGCGGCCGTCCGACACCCTGCCAGGACAGCCCGGCGTCGACGATCACCCGCGGGTCGAGCAGGTTCCGCGTGTCGACGACGTCGATGCCTTCCATGAGCTCGGCCATCGCCGCCCAGTCGAGGTGCTTGAACTCGGCCCACTCGGTGAGCACGACGACGGCGTCCGCGTCCTTCGCGACCTGATAGGCGTCGTCGACGACGGTCATCCCGGCGATCTCGCCGTCGACCGCCGGGTCGTAGGCGATCAGCTCGGCGCCCAGCGCGCACAGCACCGAGGACACGGCGAGCGCGGGCGAGTCGCGCAGGTCGTTGGTGCCCGCCTTGAACGCCAGGCCCAGCACGCCGATCCGGGCGCCGGCCAGCGTCCCGCCCACCGCGCCGGCGATCTTCGCGACGATCCGGTCGCGCTGGGCCAGGTTCTCGTCGATGGCCGACGTCAGCATCGTGAAGTCGTAGTTCACCGACTCGGCCACCTTGACCAGCGCGCTGGTGTCCTTCGGCAGGCAGGAACCGCCCCAGCCGGGGCCGGGCTTGAGGAACGTCCGGCCGATCCGCCGGTCGTAGCCCATCCCCTCGGTGACCAGCGAGATGTCCGCGCCCAGCCGTTCGCAGAGTTCGGCGATGGAGTTGACGTAGGACAGCTTCAGCGCCAGGTAGCAGTTCGCGGCGTACTTGACCAGTTCGGCGCTGGCGGCGTCGGCGACGACGACCGGCGCGTCGAGCTCGGCGTACAGCTCACCGACCCAGCGCGCGGCGGCGAGGTCGTCCGAACCGACGACGATCCGGTCCGGGCCCAGGAAGTCCGCGACCGCGGTGCCTTCGCGCAGGAACTCGGGGTTCGACACCACCGGCACGTCGGTCCGGCCGACCAGCGCCTGGATCCGCTGCGAGGTGCCGACCGGCACGGTCGACTTGGTGACCAGCGCGCAGCCGGCGGGCAGGACGTCCCCGATCTCGGCCGTCACCGCCTCGACCGCACGCAGGTCGGCGGAGCCACCGGCGCCCATCGGCGTCGGCACGCAGAGGAACACCGCCTGCGCGTGGCGGACGGCGTCCCGCGCGCCGACGACGAACTGCAGGCGCCCGGCCGCGATCCCGCGGTGCACGAGGTCGGCGAGCCCGGGTTCGAGGATGTCGACGCGGCCGGCGGCCAGCCGCGAGACCTTCGCGCGGTCGACGTCCACGCAGGTGACGAAATGCCCGAGACTGGCCAGGCAGGCCCCCGTGGTCAAGCCGACGTATCCGGTTCCTACCACCACGATCCGAGCTGGCGTCATGGTGCTGAAGGTGACAGCCGGAGTTGACCACCGCGCTAACGGAACCGGTCGGGCCCGAAAGCGGTGAGCGAAGACACGAACGCTGCCCATGCGAACGAGCGTTAACCTGTCTCCGCGAACGTGAAGACGAAGGGAACCGCAAAGATGCAGATCACCGACACCGCGGCGCTCGTCACCGGGGGTGCGTCCGGCCTCGGCGGGGCGACGGCGAAGGCCCTCGCGGCCAAGGGCGCGCGGGTGTTCGCGCTGGACCTGGCGTCGTCGATCGAGAAGGCCGAGCAGGTCGACGGGATCACCTACGTCGAGGCCGACGTCACCGACGTCGAGCAGGTCGAGGCCGCCGTGGCGACCGCTTCGGGCTCCGGCGTGCCGCTGCGGACCGTGGTGAACTGCGCCGGTATCGGGCCGTCCGCGCGGATCCTGTCCAAGAAGGGCCGCCACGACCTCGCGCTGTACGCGAAGGTCATCCAGATCAACCTGGTCGGCACCTTCAACGTGCTCACCATCGCGTCCGAGGCGATCGCCAAGACCGAGCCCCTCGAAGACGACGCCCGCGGCGTCATCATCAACACCGCGTCCATCGCGGCGTTCGACGGCCAGATCGGGCAGGTCGCCTACTCGTCGTCCAAGGGCGGCGTCGTCGGCATGACGCTGCCCGCGGCCCGTGACCTGGCCTCGCACGGCATCCGCGTGCTGACCATCGCGCCGGGCATCGTCGACACCCCGATGCTGGCCACGGTCAGCGACGAGTTCCGCGCGTCGCTCGCCGCCGGTGTCCCGTTCCCGAAGCGGCTCGCGCGGCCGGACGAGTACGCCCAGCTCGCGCTGTCGCTGATCGACCACGACTACCTGAACGGCGAGGTCGTCCGGATGGACGGCTCGCTGCGGATGGCCCCGCGCTGACGCCGAGTGGGCGGGCACTTTCCCGGGAAAGTGCCCGCCTCCTCGGGCGGTTCAGCGGGTGAGGCGGACCTCGAGGCCGATGCCGTCGGTGGTGACCGAGCAGCCGCCGAACGCGCTCTCCGCGGCGAGCGTCTCGAACTGCTCACGCGTGAACGCGCGGCGCCGCAGCCACCCGAGCGTCTGCCGGACGGTGAACCCGGCGACCACGCCGACGTGCATCCCGGCCACCTCGCGGTCGATGTCCGCGCTGGTGGCCTCGTGGTTGAGGTCGTGGATCACCGCGTACCCACCCGGGCGCAGCACGCGGTGCATCTCGTTCAGCGCCGTCACCGGTTGCCGGAAGTTCTTGAACGCGGCCTGGCAGACAAGGAAGTCGAACGACTCGGACTCGAACGGCGCGTGCGTGATGTCGCCCTGGCGGAAGTCGATGCCCGGGCCGTTTTCCCGGGCGATCTCGACCATGGTGTGGCTGATGTCGAGCCCGGTGACGCGGTAGCCGCGCTTCGCCAGCTCGATGGCGAAGAAGCCGGGGCCGGGCGCGACCTCCAGGACTTCGGCACCGTCCGGCCAGCCCGCGGTGACCTCGGCCGCCTGCCGCCGGTACTGCGCGAGCTGGGCCTCGGTGCCGCGGTTCTTGGCGTACCAGCGGGCCTGGAACCCCTCCATCTCGGGCACTCGGTGCTTGCGGGTCGTCTCCATGGAGTTCTCCTCTTCGGTTGGACCGAACCGAAGAGCGCACCCGGTTATCCTTGCGGTGCCACCTCGGGGCCGGGCGTGCTCGGTTCGGGGTCGAGGACCCCGGGCGGTGTGCCAGCACCTCCCGGGGTCCGTGCTTATCTCTCCTCCACGAACTCCCCGAAGTCGTCGGGAAGCTCGCCGGTCTCGTGCCAGCGCCGCCAGGCCTCGATGCCCGGCAGGGTGCCGCTGGTCAGTTCGCCGAGGAAGCCGCGCACCCAGCGCGCCTCCGCCTCCGTCATCGCGATGTCGTACTCGACCTCGATCAGGAACATCCGCGGCATCAGCGGCCGCAGCTGCTCGAGCACGACCCGCTGCTTCCCGGCCCGCTCGTCGAGCTGGTCGAGCCGCTCCCGCAGCCCGCTGATCGCCTGGTCCGGCCCGAGGACGCCGATCATCGACAGCCCCGACCGGAACCGCGGCGGTTCCGGGTCGACCGTGCCGACGAGCTCGCGGACCCAGTCCTCGAACTCCTCGCGACCGGCCGGGGTGATCCGGTAGACGGTCCGTTCGGGCCGCCCGCCGTCCTTGACGCTCCCGACGGCCTCGATGAAGCCGTGTTTCTCCAGGTTGGCGACGACGGTGTAGAGCGAGCCCCACTTGATCGGCAGGTCCGCGTCCTTGCCGCGCTCCTTGAGCACGGCCGCCATCTCGTACGGGTGCCGCGGGCGTTCCGCCACGACGGACAGCACGGCCAGGCCGAGCAGGTTGCCGACCTTCCGCCGCTTCATTCCGACTCCTCGTCTACGAGTACTCGCAGACGAGTATTGCGCAGAACGCGTCAGCGGGCAAGTGTCTTAGTCGACAAAGCACCTCAGAGGTCGAACATGTACGGCACTTCGGCCTGGGCGCGCGCGTCGATCCACTCACGCAGCGCCCGGGTCGCGAGGACGTCGTCCTCGTTGTAGCGCAGGAGCCGCTCGCGCTGGTCGTCGTCCGGCTTCTCGCCGTCCATGCCCACGGCGTCGCGGTACCAGCGCATCGACGCCTCGCCGCCCGCCTCCGGGTCGCGCCAGGAAAAGCCGGCCACCGGCGCGATCACCTTCAGGCCCTTGCCGTGGGAGCACAGGAACTGGTCGGTGACGCTGCGGAAGAGGTCCACCCACTGCTCGGAATCCACAAAGGACTGGATGTCCTTCTTCGTGGGCACGCCGGGGTGGTCGCCGAAGCGCTCGACCGAGCCGAAGAGCCAGCGGTTCTCGGCGAGCGCGTTGTAGCAGTAGGCGCGGAAGGTCATTCCGGCCGCTTCGGTGCGCTCGCGGACGTCGGTGAGCCAGGCCCAGAACTCGGCGAAGGAGCGGGCCTCGTCGTCGGTGGGCAGCGGGTCCCAGGTCGCGAAGGCGCGGTAGCCCCGCGGGACGCCGATGTCGGCGCCGGTCAGCAGGCAGCCCCAGAGGTACGCGCCGGCGTCGCCGAAGCTCTCCATGTCGACGTCGACCTCGACGTCGGCGCGCGGCACCTCGACCCGGTCGACGCGGCGCACCAGGGTCAGGTCGGCCAGCCAGGCGCGGGCGAGCACGACGGCGTCCGGGAAGGTGACGCCCGTCCAGTTCACCGCCGGCGGTTCACCCGCCGGGTCGAGCGCGGCCAGGTTGTCCACAGTGGACACGCCGGCGCGGCGCAGCTCGACGGCGTCCTCGCCGCGCACGACCAGGCTGACGTCCCGGGTCTCGGTGAGCACGACCTCGCACGTCGGCCACCACGGGCAGCGCTTGCACTCCAGCACGCGCGACGGCTCGGCCAGCGGCTCCTCGCCGTTCGCGGCGGCGGTGGCGATGGCCAGCCGGTCGGCGAACCGGGCCTGGTACTCGGTGAGCGCGGTGCGCCCGCCCGGCCAGGTGCCCGCGGTGAGGTCGTGCCAGACGACGACATCGGCGTCGAGCCCGATGACGCCGCCGAGGGTGAGGCTCTCGTCGGCCTGCCCGAGCGTCTGCAGCATGCGGCGGATGTGCACGAGCTTGAGCTGGTCACGCGGCTGCGAGCGGACCTTGCGGCCCTCGTCGGCCTTCCGGTGCGCCGGGTCGAGGTCGGTCATTTCGGTGACGATCGCGCCGGTGCCGCGGTCGGTGATGCGGTGGCGCACGACGAGCACCGGGACGTAGCCGCGGCCGGTGCGCACCAGCAGGTCGATCCCGCCACGCCGGTGCCCGGCCGTGTCGACCGGCAGCAGCGCACCCCAGATGTAGCGCGCCCCGTCGGCGAAGGCCTGCAGCGTCTGCTCGACGCGCTCATGGGCGGGGAGGTCGCGGCCGATCTTCACCCAGTGGTCGTCGTTCGCGGCCATCAGCCGGGTGACGATGTCCTCGCGGTGGGCGGTGGCGTCGTCGATCCGCTGCTGGGCGGTGGGGTCGGGCGGGGAAAGCGGGACCTCGCGCATGGCGGGATCGTGCTCGAGGTGCACGCGGCGACGGCAGCGGCTGACCGCGCCCGCGTCGAGTACCACCTCGGTGTTCATGGAGATCACTCTAGATTCCCACCGCCGAGCCGACATGCCCGCCACCCAGGCGACCAGTAAGTTCGACCTCGACACGTCGCAGGAGGTGCCATGGCGCGCAAGGCCAAGGTCGAGGGTGAAGCCAGGTTCACCCCTAAAAGGGCGAAGAACGCGGTCGCGGTGGCGAAGGTGCTCGGGCCGGCGGTGATCCCGGTGGTGGCGCCGTTCGCGGTGCGCGCGGCGGGCGCGGCCCGGGAGGCGTACGACCGCTACCAGGCGCGCAAGCTGGGGGTCTCGGTCGACAAGCTGGGCTTGTACACCGGCCGCGGCGCGGCGCTGCACGCCCGGATCGCGGGGGTGGCCGAGGGCTGCCAGGACCTGCAGAAGTCGGAGAAGGCTTCGGACGCGGACCGGGAGTTCGCGCGCGGCGCGCTGGGAACGCTGGAGCAGCTGTCGGCTTCGGTCCGGGCGGCGGAGCGGATGCCGTCGGCGCGGCGGAAGTCGGTGCACCGGGCGGTGGCCGGCGAGCTGGAGCGGCTGGAGGGGCAGTTGTTGCACCGGCTCGGAATCTGACCGGGCAGCCCCCGCCCTGTCCCGGGGGGCGTCCCCTGGTCCAGTCTATCGGCGGCAGGGGCCAAAAACGGGTGCGCGGGAAATCTGTGGACAACTCCGCGCCTGTGGATGGCTGATTTGACAAACGGCCGGGCAACGTGATTGCTGCCCGGCCGTTCGGCTACCGGATGAAGCCCTTCTCGACCATCCAGTCGTGGGCTACCTTGCCCGCGTCCTCGCCGTCGACGTCCACCTGCTTGCACAGCTCGACCATCTGCTCGTTGTCGATCGCCGCGCTCACCTTTTCCAGGGGGCCGCGGACCTCCGGGTGCTGGTCGAGCCACTCCGTGCGCAGCGTGGCCACCGCGTTGTACTGGGGGAACGCCTTCTTGTCGTCCTCCAGGACCCGCAGGTTCAAGCCCGAGATCCGGCCGTCCGTCGTGAACACCTCGCCCACCGGGCAGGTTCCGCTCGCCACCGCCGAATAAATCGTGCCGATGCCGAAGTTCTTCACCGTGGGGTTCTGGAAGCCGTACGCCTTCACCGCGGCCGGGAAGCCGTCCTGGCGGCTGGTGAATTCCGTCTCCAGGCAGAACACCGCCTGGTCCGGCTTCTGCTTGATGAACGCCGCCAAGTCGGACGTCGTCTTCAGGTTGTTCTGAGCGCCGTACGCCTCCGTCACCGCGAACGCGTACTGGTCGTTCAGCGGCGAATAGTTCAGCCACGTGACGCCGAACTTCTCCTTGTCCGCCTTGGCCGTCGCCTCGTACTGGGCCTGCTCGCCGCCCGGGACCGGGAGCTCGTTGCCCTGGTAGTTGATCCAGCCCGTGCCCGTGTACTCCCACGTGACGTCGGTCTGCCCGGACAGCAGCGCCTGGCGCGACGAGTTCGACCCCTTGATGTCCGAGAGGTCCACGACGTCCGCGCCCGCGGCCGTCAACGCCATCTCGGCCATGTACGCCAGGATGATGTTCTCGGTGAAGTCCTTCGACCCCACCGTCACCTTCACCCCCTGCAGAGCCGGGATCGGCTGGATCGAGCCGGGCTTGATGTCGTACGGCACCGCCTGGTTGACCGTCAGGCCGCAGGACGACAGCGTGACGCCGAGCAGCGCCACGACCGCCAGTCGCCGGAGTTTCATCGCAGCCCCTTCGGTCCGAAGTACTGTTCGGCGACCGCGCCCAGCCAGTCGACCAGCAGCGCCAGCGCGACGGCCAATACCGAGCCGGTCACCAGCACCGAGGTCAGGTTCAGCTTGTAGCCGGTGTCGATCAGGAGCCCGAAGCCACCGGCGTTGACGAACATGCCGAACGTCGCCGTGCCGACCGCCAGGACCAGCGACGTGCGCAGGCCGGCCAGGATCAGCGGGACGGCCAGCGGCAGCTCGACGCGCCAGAGCACCGCGCCCGCCGACATGCCGATGCCGCGGCCCGCGTCGATCAGGGCCGGGTCGACCTGCTGGATGCCGACCATCGTGTTCCGCAGCACCGGCAGCAGCGAGTAGAACGCCAGCGGCAGCGCGGCCACCCAGATCCCGCCGGTCGCGCCGGTGACGATGAACCACAGCACCAGCACGCCGAGCGCGGGCGCGGCCTGGCCGATGTTCGCGATGGCCAGGAAGACCGGGGCCAGGAAGCGCGCCCACGGCCGCGTGACGATCACCCCGAGCGGCACCGCGACCAGCACGACGATCGCGGTCACCACGAGCGTCATCAGCACGTGGTCCCCCAACGCCGTGAGCAGGGTCGACGCGTTGAGCGTCGCCTTCTCCGTCGCGTTCAGCCCGCTGGAGAACACGGCGACCAGCGTCACCGCGACGATCACCAGCACCGCGATCGGCTGGGCGAACAGCCGGACGCGTTCCGCGCGTTTCGAGCCCGATTCAGTGCTGAAGCCGGTGTCGACGGCTGCTGTCATGCCGGCACCTCTTCGTCGTTCGTGTGCTCCTCGCGCAGCTGCTGGATGGTCGCGATCACCGTGTCCAGCTGGATGGTGCCCGCGTACTCCCCGCGCGCGCCGGTGACCGGCACCGACCCGCCTTCGGCGAGCATCGCCTCGAGCGCGTCCTGCAGCGTCGACTGCAGGCTGACGACGTCGCGCAGCGGCTTGCCGAGGTTGGCCAGCGACGTCGCCGACGTCAGCTCGCGGACGTGCACCCAGCGCGTCGGACGGCGCCGCGCGTCCAGCACCAGCGCGAAGTGCTTGCGCGAGGACTGGAGCTTCTCGCGCACCGAAGCGGGCGACTCGTCGGCGGTCACCGTGAGCGCGTCCTGCTGGAGTTCGACGTCCCGGACGCGCAGCAGGGTCAGCTGCTTCAGCGACGCGCCCGCGCCCACGAAGCCCGCGACCGTGTCGTCCGCCGGGTTCGCCAGGATCGCTTCGGGCGTGTCGTACTGCAGGATCGTCGACTGGTTGCCGAGCACCGCGATCTTGTCGCCCAGCTTCACGGCCTCGTCGAAGTCGTGCGTGACGAAGACGATCGTCTTCTTCAGCTCGGTCTGCAGCCGCAGCAGCTCGTCCTGCAGGTTGCCGCGGGTGATCGGGTCGACCGCGCCGAACGGCTCGTCCATCAGCAGCACCGGCGGGTCCGCGGCGAGCGCCCGCGCCACGCCCACGCGCTGCTGCTGCCCGCCGGAGAGCTGGCGCGGGAAGCGGTCGCGGAAGTCGGCCGGGTCGAGCCCGACCAGGTCCATCATCTCCTCGACGCGGTCGTTGACCTTCTTCTTGTCCCAGCCGAGCAGGCCCGGCACCACCGCGATGTTCTGCGCGACGGTGAAGTGCGGGAAGAGCCCCGCCTGCTGGATCGCGTAGCCGATGCGGCGGCGCAGGGTGTCGACGTCGAGCTTCAGCGCGTCCTCGCCGCCGATGGTGATCCGGCCGGACGTCGGCTCGATCAGCCGGTTGATCATCCGCATGGTGGTCGTCTTGCCGCAGCCGGACGGGCCGACGAAGACGACGATCTTGCCGGCCGGGACGACCATCGAGAAGTCGTCGACCGCCGGGGTGCGGGTGCCGGGGTACCGCTTGGTCACGTGCTCCAGCTCGATTTCGACGCCGGAGACTTCCTCGTTCTCAGCCACGGACACCCCTAGAGACGGTGAAGCGCTTGATCATGACGTAGACGCCGTCGAGGAGCAGGGCGAGGATGACCACCCCGACCGTGCCGGTGACGGCTTGGTTGAGGGAGTTCGTGCTCCCCGCGTTCGTCAGGCCGGAGAAGACCTCGGCGCCGAAGCCGGGCCCCTTCGCGTAGGCGGCGATCACCGCGATGCCCATCAGCATCTGGGTGGCCACCCGCATGCCGGTGAGGATCGCCGGCCAGGCCAGCCGCAGCTCGACGCGGGTGAGCACGCCGAAGCGGCTCATCCCGATGCCGCGGGCGGCGTCGGTGACCGCCGGGTCGACCCCGTCGAGCCCGACGATGGTGTTCCGGACGATCGGCAGCAGGCCGTAGAGCACCAGCGCGATCACGGCGGTCGTCGGACCGAGCCCCGAAACCGGGATCAGCAGGCCCAGGAGGGCGAACGACGGGACCGTCAGGATCGTGCTCGCCAGCGCCGTGGCCACCGCCGAACCGATCGGGCTGCGGTAGACCGCGACCCCGATCAGCACGCCGAGGACCGCGGCGATGACCGTGCACTGCACCACCATGCTGGTGTGCAGGTAGGCCTCCAGCCACAGCTTGCCCGCCCGGTCGGAGATGTAGTCGAAGAGGTTCATCCGTGTTCGCTCTCCCGCCCTTCGCGCCGGCCTTCACCCGAACGGGCTAGTTCCTGACCAGCGGCTCAGTACCCACGACACTGCCGTCCGAAACCCGCGTCCTCGGCCCACCGTGGCCCAGTCGGCGGAGATCGGCAACAAATCGCCTGAACCACCGCGTGGCGCGGGCCGTGAACTCGGTGTGTGCTCAGTTCACGGGATCACACGTTCACGGCGGAGCAGGTCCCTTAGGCTGCTCTTCATGAGCGATCCGACACGGCGTCCCGCCGTGCTCGGAGCTACCCGCGGAGCATTGCTCGCCGTGTGCGCCGGTGCACTTTCCGTCACCGCGCACCGGATCGCCGACGGTGGCCTGCCGGACCCGGCGATGACCGTGCTGCTCGCCGGCCTGTTCGGCTGGACCGCGAACGCGCTCGCCGGCAAGGCGCGCGGACCGGTCGCCACGATCGCCCTGCTCGGGACCGCCCAGCTGGTGATGCACCTGCTGCTGACCACGCTCGCCGACCACCACGACATGGACGCGACGCCCGGACCGACCGGGCTCGGCATGACCGCCGCGCACGTGCTCGCCACGGTGCTCACCGCGCTCCTGCTCGCCCGCGCGGACACGATGCTCCTGACGGTGCTGGCCGTGCTGCGCGCGATCCTGCCGCGGCTGCTCACCCCGCTGCCGGTGCCGTCCGCGGCGCCCGCGCTCGTCCCGGTCCGTCCGGGCGGCCCGGACCACCTCGTCGGCGTCGACCTGCGCCGGATCCGCGGGCGGCGCGGCCCGCCCGCGCACTCCTGAACCCAGCTCGTCTCCGAAAAACGGCCGGTCCCCGCACCGAGCCGTCCCCTTTCTTGAGTTCATCAGGAGTGAACCCATGTCCCAGCACGTCTTCAAGCGCGCCGGTTTCCTCGTCGCCGCCGTCGGTGTCGCCGGTCTCCTCGGCACCGGCGTCGCGTCCGCGCACGTGACGGCCAACGTCTACGGCCCGCAGCCCACGAAGGGCGGCTACGCGGCGATCGTCTTCCGCGTGCCGAGCGAGGAGAAGGACCCCATCACCACCACGAAGGTCGCCGTCGACTTCAAGGCGGACTACGGCATCGGCTCGGTGCGGACCAAGCCGGTGCCCGGCTGGACCGCCGAGGTGACGAAGTCGAAGCTGCCCACCCCGATCACCAAGGACAACGGGACGCAGATCACCGAAGCCGTCACCGCGGTCACCTGGACCGCGCAGCCGGGCAACGAGCTCAAGGCCACCGACTACCAGGAGTTCTCGGTCTCCTTCGGCCCGCTGCCGACCAACGTGGACCAGGTGGAGTTCCCGGCCCACCAGACCTACAGCGACGGCAAGGTCGTCGACTGGAACCAGCCGACCCCGGCGAACGGCGAGGAGCCGGAGCACCCGACGCCGGCCGTCAAGCTGGCCGCGAAGTCGGAGGGCGACGAACACGGGATGGCCGCGAACACGGCGGCCACCACCGGGGAGCACACTGAAGCCGCGGCGGCGTCCGACACCACGGCCCGCTGGCTCGGCGGGGCCGGTCTGCTCGTCGGCGCCATCGGCCTCGGCGTCGGGGCCGGCGCGACCATCCGGGCGCGCAAGGCCACGGCCAAGTCGGGAGGCAACAGCTAAATGCGCGGTGTGCTCGTCGCGCTGGCGTTGACCGGGGTGGGCGGGTGCTCGGCACGGCCACCCCGGCGCTGGCGCACAACGTGCTGATCTCCTCGGACCCGGCGAACGGCTCGTCCGTCGCCGCCGGCCCGGCGAAGATCAGCCTGACCTTCGACCAGTACGTGCAGGGCGCGGACGTCAACCAGATCGCGGTGACCGGGCCCGGCGGCGGCCAGTGGGCCGAGGGGCCGATCGGCGTGGTGAACAACGTCATCAGCGCGCCCCTGCGGCCGCTCGGGCCGGCCGGGAAGTACACCGTCGGCTACCGGGTGCTGTCCGCGGACGGCCACCCGGTGACCGGGGAGTTCTCCTTCACCCTGACGACGGCCGGCACCGGCACCCCGGCGTCCGTCGACGCGGCGAGGTCGCCGGGCGGTTCGTCGCAGGCGGCGCCGCAGTCGTCGTCGACCGGCGTGCCGATCTGGGTCTGGATCGCCGGCGCCGTCGTGCTGCTGGCCATCGGGCTGACCGTGGCCCTGCGCTCGGGCGGCAAGGTCAGTGAAGAAAACCCAGCGGAGAAGAAGCAGTAGTTCAGATGACCCAGGCCGAGACCACCGCGAAACCCCGCTACGCGACGCTGTTCTGCGTCGTGACGGCGGGCCTGCTGGGCGCCCTCATCGGCGTCGCGCTCACCGCCACCGCCCCGGTCCCCGGCGTGGTGCAGCCCGACGCGGTGGTCTCGGCCGGGATCCCGGTCGTCCGGGTCCTGCTCGACCTCGCCGCGGTCACCACCATCGGGCTCGCGCTGCTGTCCGTGCTCGTCGGCTACGACCGGCCGAAGCTGACCGAGCCGGTCATGCGGCTGGCGCGCCCGGGCGGTGTCGCGGCCGCGCTCGTCTGGGCCACGGCCGCGGTCGTCGCGCTGATCCTGCAGACCGCGGAGTACAAGCCGGGTTCGGCGACGCTCTCGGCGTCCGACATCGGCCGGTACATCGCCGACGTCGGAGCCGGGAAGGCGCTCGTCATCGTCGCGGTGCTCGCGCTGGTCCACGCCGGGATCGGCGCGCTGGCCCTGCGCTTCGGCGAGAAGGTGCCCGCCGAGGTCCGCGTCGGACTCGGCCTGTTCGCGCTGCTGCCGCTGCCGGTCACCGGGCACGCGTCGAACTGGAACTACCACGACTACACGATGATCTCGATGGAGCTGCACGTCATGAGCGCGGTCGCCTGGACCGGCGGCCTCGGCGCGATGGCCGTGCTCCTCGTGGCGAACCGGACGCTGCTGGCGCACGCGCTGCCCCGGTTCTCGAAGCTCGCGACGCTCTGCCTGGCCCTCTCCGCGGCGACCGGGCTGTTCAACGGTCTGGTCGAAATCTCGCTGAACCCGACCATCGGGTTCTGGGCGGCGATCTTCACGACGCCGTACGGGCAGCTGCTCGTCCTGAAGCTCGTGTGCACCGGTGTCATCGCGCTGCTCGGCGCGAACGTCCGCTGGCGCCTGATGCCGCGGATCGTCCGGCACGACCGGACGGCGCTCGCCGCGTGGGCGACGCTCGAGCTGACCGTGATGGGCCTGGCGTTCGGCTTCGCCGTGGTGCTGACGCGGGCGCCGGTCGTCGCCTCCTGAACGTCGTCGCCGCAGGTAGAACCCGGTTGAAGTGACGGCGAGTAGCTGCAACTTGCGCATTGGGCTGACCGGTAATCCATTGGGGGTGACTGGTCGGGCCGAACTTTCTACCCTGAGCTGACCCCCTTTCTGATGCGACGAACGGTCATTTGCAGTCGGCGAATGCACGTGCAGCTTGTGGCGTCGATCACAAGATGTGACAGATTGCGGTCAGCGGTAACGCGTCCACCGCGCGTCCGTCCGCGCGTTCCGGAAATCGTCCAGACGGCGGAAGAGCTCGGGCCGGACCTGCGGCCGGCTGCGCAGGATCGGCAGCACGCTGGTGGTCAGCTTCAGCTCCCGGATGCCCCGGAGGACGGCGAAACCGGACCACGACGTCACGTCGAAGCCGTATTCCGCGGCGAACGTCCGGTAGCGCACCGGGGGGTCACCGAACCGCTCGCGGCCGACGGCCAGCGGCGTCAGGTCCCATTCCGGCGGCCCGACGCACGAGGAATCGAAGTCGCAGAGCACCGGGCCGTCCGGGCCCGGAATGACGTTGCCGGGGTACGCGTCGCCGTGGACCAGACCTCTGGGCAGCGGAAACTCCAGCCCGGCCAGCTCGGCTTCGAGCTCGGCGCAGCGGTCGAGCAGGAACTCCCGGTCGGCGTCGCTGATCTCTTCGGCGTCGGACACCCGGGCCCGCACCGCGGCGAACGGCGCCCACTCGGCGAGGCCGGGCGGCGGTGGCAGGGCGTGCACCCGGCGCAGCAGCCGGGCCAGGTCGACCGACGTCGCGGCCCGGCCGATGCTCGGCACCTGGTGCCACACGGTCACCAGGTGCCCGCCGACTTCCAGGGGCTGTTCGACGTCGCCGAGCAGCCGGATCGCCGGGACGCCGTGGTGTTCGAAGTGCCGGGCCACCTGCACCACCGTGCCGACGCGGTGCCGCAGCTGCGTCGACCCGACGATCCGGACCACGAATGGCGCGGTGACCAGCGCGTACACGGCGTTGTTGGTGAACCGCAGCAGCCGCGCGCCCGCCGGGTCGAGTCCCAGCAGCGCGCAGGTCTCAGCCAGCACTTCCCGCAGCTTCCCGGCGGTGAACCGGCCGTCCAAGATGGAGCCGGCGCTTCCGGGGTCAGGCGGCGTAGAAAGCGTGGAGGCGGTCGGCGAGGTCACGGGCGTCGGCGTTGTTGCGGCGGCGCTCGGCCTCCTCCTGCAGGGGCCGCATGCGGTCCTTGACGCGCTCGGACTTGATGCCCTCGGCGCAGTCGATGGCCTTGCCGCCGACCTTGGCGCCGTGGTCGAGGTCGCCGTCGAGCAGGTGGTTGGTGGCGAGCGCGCTCAGCATGAACGTCTTGGAGCGGGCCATTTCGTCGTCGTAGGACTCGACGGCCCTGGTCAGCGCGGGGATCGCGTACTTGGTGTGCTCGGCGTTCTTCTGCGCGAGCACCGTGTGGACGGTGCCGACCATGGCGTAGACGTCGGTCTCGGTGAAGAACTTGACCCACGACTCGGCTTCGGCCAGGTTGGCGCGCTCGAACTCGTCCTTGCTCCGGCCGAGCAGCTTCACCGCCTGCTCTTCGTTGCCCATCATCGCGTAGGCCCAGGCCTCGTTCGCGCACAGGACGGAGACGGCCAGCTCGGAACCGCTTTCCTGGGCGGCGATCTGGCCCAGCTGGAACAGCTTCAGCGCGTCGTTCGGGGCGTCCTGGTGCAGGTAGACGCGGCCCATGCGGTAGAGCACGTTGGCCACCAGCGGGTGGTTTTCGCCCTGCTTGGCCAGGTCCAGCGCGTTCGCGAAGTGACCGCGGGCGGAATCCATCAGGCCGGTGTCGAAGGAGGTCCAGCCGGCGAGGGAGTGCAGGTCGGCGAGCGCCACGTACAGCCGGTTCTTCACCAGCTCGGTGCCGTGCGCTTCGAGCATCTGCTGCCCCCAGGACAGCTGGGCCACGACGGCGTCGCGGCAGAACCCGCCGCCGTACTGGTAGTCGAGCGCCCGGAGCGCCCGCGTCGCGGCTTCGACCTGGCGGACGTCGGTCATGCCGATGCGCCCGGGCGCCGGCGTCCTGGCCGGTCCGGCCGACCAGGTGCCCGATTCCGGACCGAACACCGCCGCGCCCATCGTGACCTGGGCAGCGTGCGCGAGGAACCTCCGTCGCTTCACGGACTCGTCCTCCTCAGCCTGCTGGCCGTCGGCGGAGCCGACGACCCGTATCGCCGTGGCCTCGTCGTAGGCGAGGCCCATGTACCCACGGGGGACGCCCAGGCCGTCGGCGATCCTCGTGAGCACGTCGTAGGCCATGACCTGGCGACCCTTGAGGATCTCCGACACCTCGGACTGGGACTGGCCGGTCATCGCGGCGATCTGGCGCTGCGAGACACCGTGCTTGCGCAGGAGCCGGTACACGGCGCTGATCTCGCGCGACGCGAGAGCCGATCTCATCTCCGGCTGTTCCCACGCGTCAGCGGGAACTGCGTGGCTCTGCCGGGCTTCGGCACTGCCACCGTTACTGGCGTCCATCGCGCCCCCTCCACTGTCCGGTCGGGCGTCTGTGAAACAGCGTAGGCAAACCTGGGGAACCGTGTGAACAGCCGAACTGGTGCCCTGATCGGTCCGGGCGAAGTCCGCTGACCGCTTACCGTGGAACCGAGTCCAGTCACCGCTATGACGCCGATTCCACCTTCTATCGCACTCGGTTTCACCTCACTGTAGTTGTCAGATCTCCGTCACCGGCCGCACACCGGTAGCGATCACGGAGAGCTACGAAAACCGCAGCGTCGTCCCGGCGTCGTGCCAAGGGCGATGTTGCAGAAGGCATCTTCGGAGACTTTCGACAGAGCGGAGAAGGGCGTGGAGTTCGTGGACTCGTTCGCAGGGGGACATGCCGGCACGGCCACCCGCGCCGTGCGGCCGGCGATGGTCTCTCCCGCCCCCGCTGTCCGTCCCGTCACCCCGGCCGCCGCGGTGGACCCCCGCACCGCGAGCGTCCGCCACTACGAGGGCGGTCAGCTCGTGTGGCGCGTGCAGTGCGGCGACCTCATCAGCCGCGAGCGGGCGGTCACGGTGTTCGTCGAAGACAACCAGGTGGTATTGGTCTCGCCTCCCGGTGAGACCGCGCGGTTGACGTCCGGCCAGCTCGGGCAGCTGCGCGCCGCGCTCAACGAAGCCGCCAAGATGGCGGAAAGGTAACGGTGAGCTGACATGGATCAGGTTCTCGGGCAGGTCCTCCGCAACGCGGTCTGGGAGCGCCTCGACATGCTGACCGACCTGGCGAACCGCGCCGACGCCCAGTCGCTCGTCTCGGTCGCGCGTTCCGAACTGCCCCGGTTGACCGAGGCGTGGCGCGCGATGCTGAAGATGCACGAGCCCGACGAGCGCGGCGACTGCCCGACCTGCTCGACCCGGTGGCACCGCTGCAAGGCGCCGTGCTCGGTCTGGCAGGTCGCGCACGAACACCTGGTGGCCGGCGGCCTCGCCCCGCAGCAGTCGTCCTCGTCGGACAGCCGCCTGCAGGGCCGCCGCAAGAGCCCGGTTCCGACGCACCCCGCGCCGCCCACCGCGGCCGAGACCACCGGGCGCCACGCGTTGGTGAACCCGCGCCGAGCGGTCACGGCCTGACCCCCTGACAGGCGAGCCGCGGCCGGCCGATCGCCCCATCGGAGCCCCGTCTGCACTCGCCCGGGCCGAGGACTGTTTCGCCCGCACCCCCGAGCAGCGCGAACCAGTCCTCGGCCGCCACCCGGTCCCCACCGCGATTAATCGAAAAAAATCCGCGTTAGGCCTAGCCCAGGCGGTAATCCCCCGCTAGATTGATCATCGAAGACAGCGTTGGATCATGGGTCTGGTCCTGCTGTCACCCCGCCTCAGAGCGGCCCTCGAATTCCGCGGGCCGGTGCCGTTGCACTCCCCTCCCCCGACCGGCACCGGCCCGCGGTTCCACGTCTAGCGAACCGCCTTCACGCGCAGCACGAGCACCGCCGCCGAAAGCGTCGCGATCGCCGAAGCCGCGAACAGTCCCGGATAGCCGCCGACGTGGGCCAGCAGCAGCGGCGTCAGCAGCGGAGCCACCACCTGCGGCAGCGAGTTCGCGATGTTGATGATCCCGAAGTCCTTGGCGCGGTTCTGCGCCGCGGGGAGCACCTGCGTCAGCATCGCCAGCGCGACCGCCATGTACGCACCGAAACCGACGCCGAGCAGCGGCGACGCGGCGAGCGCCACCGGCCAGCTCTGCCACAGGACGAGCAGCAAAGCGGCAAGTGCCATCACACCGGACGCCGCGAGGACGTACGGCTTACGCCGTCCGGACTTGTCGGAGAAGTGCCCCGCGAGCACCGCGCCGCCGACGAGCGCGACACCGTACAGGCCCATCATGATCAACAGGCCGTTGTCCGGGTCCGGGTAGTGCACCGCGTCCTGGAGGAAGAACAAGAGGTAGAGCGTCCCGAACGCGTTGCCGAGGTTGATCATGAAGTGGCAGCTCCAGGCCCACGCGAAGTCGGGCTGCTTCCGGGGCGAAACCCAGAAGTCGCGGAGCACCTGGCGCAGCACCCACGGCGGGCGGAACTCGGCCGGCAACCGCGCGTCCGGTGTCCGGAGGACGAAGCACGCGGCACCGATCACCACGATCCCGGCGCAGACCGAGTAGGCCAACGGCAGCCCGGCGATGCCGAGCACGACGACCACCACGACCGCGCCCAGGACCGTTCCGAGCATCTGCGCGATGCCGACCAGGCCGCCGACCACGGCCAGCTGCTGAACCGGCACCCGGTCGGGCAGGGCGGCCATGAGCGCGGCGAGCATGCCGTTGAGGCCGCCCTGCACCAGGCACCAGCCGGCGATCATCACGGCGACCGTCGGCGCGAACGCCAGCACTCCCAGCCCGACGGCGGCGACGAGCGCGCCGCCGACGGTCCACGGGTGCCGCCGGCCGAACCGCGAGCAGGTCCGGTCGGACAGCAGCCCGATCGCCGGGTTGGCCACCAGCGCCACCGCCGCGCCGAAGCCCATCACCAGCCCGAGCACGGTTTCCTTGTTCACGCTGTCGAGCAGCTCGGCCTGCTTCGGCAGCAGCACCTGGATCGGGGCGTAGACGCCCAGCCAGAGCGCGATGTTCGCGAAGAACAGCAGGCTCATCCAGCCGGGCCGCACCCGCACGGTGGGCTCGGCGAGCGCTTCCGGGACGACCTGGGTCGTTTCACTCATGCGCCGACCTGATTCGTTCGCAAGCTCACTCATGCCGCACCAGCTTCCGGTACCAGTGGAACGAGTCCTTCGGCGTCCGCCGCAGGGTCTCGTAGTCGACGTGCACCAGGCCGAAGCGCGGCGCGTAACCCTTGGACCACTCGAAATTGTCCAGCAGGGACCAGCAGAAGTAACCCCGGACGTCGACACCGGCGTCCATCGCCTCGCGCAGCGCGACGAGGTGACCGTGCAGGAAGTCGATGCGTTCGGGATCGTGGACGCGGGAGTCCTCGGCGACTTCGTCGGCGAAGCTGCAGCCGTTTTCGGTGATCTGGATCGGCGGCAGCTTGTCGCGGTAGCGGTGGTGGAAGTCGAGCAGCAGCTCGCGCAGGGCGTGCGGGACGATCGGCGAGTCGTTCGTCGTCATCGGGTAGCCCTCGATGTCGCGCAGCTCGAACGGCAGCGGGTTGCCCGGACCGGGCATCGCGACACCCTGCGGCTCGTAGTAGTTGATGCCGTAGAAGTCGAGCGGCTGCGCGATGGTGGGCAGGTCGTCGGCGAACCCGGCGGGCAGGTGCCGGTGCAGCTGTTCGGGGTAGGTGCCGAGCAGCACGGGATCGGCGTAGAGCCGGTTGAGCAGCGCGTCCAGGTATTCCGCCGCGTCCTGGGCGTCGTCGTCGACGGCCCAGATGGGCGAGTGGTTGTTCGCCGTGCCGACGTCGGTGGCGCCCGCCGCGCGCAGGGCCTGGACGGCGAGGCCGTGCGCGAGGAGCTGGTGGTGCGCGGTCGGGATGGCGTCCAGCAGGAGGACCTGCCCGGGCGCGTACTCGCCGATGCCGTAGCCGAAGATCGACATGACCATCGGCTCGTTGAGCGGAATCCACAGTTTCACCCGATCGGCGAAGCGCTCTCCGAGGATGTGGGCGTACTCGGCGAAGCGCTCAGCGGTCGTCCGGGAGAGCCAGCCGCCCTCGTCTTCGACGGCTTGGGGGGTGTCCCAGTGGTAGAGCGTGACGGCGGGGGCGATGCCGGCTTCGCAGACGGCGTCGATGAGCTTGTCGTAGAAGCCGAGACCTTCGGGGTTGGGCGCGCCCTTGCCGTCGGGCTGGATGCGGGGCCAGGCGATGGACATCCGGTAGGCGCCGACGCCGAGTTCCGACATCAGCGCGATGTCTTCGGGGTAGCGGTGGTAGTGGTCGGCGGCTACGTTGGCTTGTTCACCGCGGGCGATCTTGCCCTCGGTCGCGGTGAACGTGTCCCAGATGGACGGTCCGCGCCCACCTTCGCTGGTGGCACCTTCGATCTGGAACGCCGATGTCGAAACACCCCAGAGGAAGTCGGGCGGGAAGTTCGGGTTCTGCACCGGCTGCTGACCCCTTCGTCAGGGCACCCGTACGGGTGAACATGAAAAGTTCTCATATACTAGGTCTTCACTCGTCCGTGGGGAAGCCCGTCGGCACGATAAAGTCCCAGATCAGACGAGGAGGAGCGCCGTGTCCGACATCCAGGCCGCGAAGGTGCCGGCAGAAGCCACCCCCTTACGCCGTCAACCGGTCCAGCAACGAAGCGCGAAGCGGGTCGAGCAGATGCTCGACGCGAGCGCGGCGTTGATCGACGAACTCGGTTACGACGCGCTGACGACGACGTTGATCGCCAAACGGGCGGGGGTCGCCGTCGGCTCGCTGTACCAGTTCTTCCCGGACAAGCGCGCGGTGGTCCAGGCGTTGACCGCTCGCAACCTGGAGCGTTTCGTGGGCGCGGTCAACGAGCGCCTGAAGCAGCTCGGGCCGGAGCACTGGTGGGACGTCGTGGACTCGATCCTCGACATCTACCTGGAGATGCACCGGACGGTCCCGGGATTTTCGAAGGTCCACTTCGGCGACATCATCGACCGCCAGCTGCTCGACGAGACGCGCGACAACAACGCGGTGATCGTGGATTCGCTGACGGACCTGGTGGCCAAGCAGGTCGATCGGCCGGTGGAGGACCTGCGGTTCGCGATCACGATCGCGAACGAGGTGGCCGACGCGCTGATGAAGCTGGCGTTCCGGCGGGAGCCGAGCGGGGACGAGAAGATCGTGGCTGAGGCGAAGTACGTGGTGAAGGGGTACTTGGCGGCCCGGTTCGGGGAGCGGTCTTAGGGCTGTCCACAGAAGTTGTCCACAGGTATGCACAACTGTGGACAACTGGCGTGGTTTGGGGTGGGTTGTCGGTGGGGGCCGATAGACTGGACTTGGGCACGCCCCCGGGAGGGTGGGGGAGTTTCTGGGCGGCCCGAGGGCCCCACAGGGGCTCAGCCGAAGTTCTGGTGCTCACCCCGGTACGTCGGCACTGTTCGCTCCACCCGGTCCCCCATGACCAGGTGGTAGTGGGTGAAGCGCTCCGCCAGCTCGCCCGCCTTGGCGTGGCGCAACCACACCCGGTCGCCCAGTTTCAATGTCCGGGCCGCGCGGCCCGTCACCGGGGTCTGGACCTCTCCCGCCCCCTCGAAACCGAGGAACTTCAGCCCCCTCGGCAAGTACGGCTTCGGCTGGCGGGATGGCCCGGTCGGGCCCGAGGCGATGTAGCCGCCCGAGAAGAGGGTGGCGATGTTGCGGGTCGGGCGGCGGACCACCGGGAGGGCGAACAACGCCGCCGGGCGGGGCTTGAACCGGGTGTAGCCGTCGAACAGCGTCGGGCCGATCAGGCCGGAGCCCGCAGCTATTTCCGTCACCACCGCGTCCGCGCCCGTCGACTCCAGGCTGCCCGTTCCGCCTCCGTTGACGAACTCCAGCGGGGTCACCGCCTGGACCGCCCGGACCGCTTCGCCGCGGCGGCGGGCCAGCTCGGCCGCCGATCGGCGTTGCATCCAGCCCACCAGTACCCGGTTCAAGCCGGGGCCCGCCGCGTCGCCGAGGCCCGCTATCTGGCCTTCGTAGGCCATTACGCCCACCAGGCGGAAGCCCGGGCGGTCGACGATCTGGCGGGCGAATGTCGAGGCCTGCTTCGGGGTGAAGACCGGCGAACGACGGGTGCCGACGTGGATGCCCGGCAGGGGACGCCAGGAGGCGTCCAGCTCCAGGCACACCCGGATTTCCGGGTGGCCGTGGCCGAGGGCGGCGTCCACCAGGTCGAGGTGCGCGGGCGAATCCACCATGATCGCGATCGCCGCGCGGGCTTTGTCGGATGTGGCCAGGCGGCGGAGGGCCTCGTGGTCCGCCGTCGGGTAGGCGACGACGATGTCATCGGTCGTGCCCTGCTCGACGTGCCAGACCGCTTCCGCCAGCGAGTAGCACATCAGGCCTTCGAAGCCGGGCATCGTCAGCGCGCGCTCCAGCAGCGCGCGGCAGCGGACGGACTTGCTCACGACGCGGATCGGCTTGCCGCCCGCGCGGCGGCGGAGGTCGGCGGCGTTCGCGTCGAACGCCGCCAGGTCGACCACGGCCAAGGGTGGATCGAGGTCCTTGGTCGCCAAGTCGTACACCGTCGCACTGGTCACGAGGTCTAAAGTACGACACGAAGGCTTGAAACGCGAATACTATTCACTTACTGTTTCGGCACTCACGGAAGAAGGGTGCGCGCGCATGACCCGGTGGACCAACTGGGCGGGCACGGCGTCCGCTTCGCCGCAGCACGTCCACCAGCCGCGCAACCCGGCTGAAATCGCGGCGACGATCGAGCGCATCGCCGCGGCCGGTCGCACCGTGCGCCCTTGGGGCAGCGGGCACTCCTTCACCGCCATCGCCGCCGCCGACTCCGATGCGCTCGACCTGCGGCACTGGACCGGCATCGAACAGGTGGACCTGGCTTCCGGGCACGTCACCGTCCGCTCGGGCACCACGCTCCGGGAACTCAACGCCGCCCTCGACGCGCTCGGGCTGGCGATGACCAACCTCGGCGACATCGACGCGCAGACCGTCGCCGGCGCGATTTCCACCGGCACCCACGGCACCGGCGCGAAGCTCGGCGGCCTCGCCACCCAGATCGTCGCGATCGAACTCGTCCTCGCGGACGGCTCGGTCGTCACCTGCTCGGCCACGGAAAGGCCCGACCTCTTCGCCGCCGCCCGCGTCGGCCTCGGCGCCATCGGCGTGATCACGACCGTGACGCTGCGCTGTGAAAAGTCCTTCTACCTGCGGGCGCAGGAACGGCCGGAGCCGCTGGAACAGGTCCTCGAGGGTTTCCACGACTTCGCCGACGAGAACGAGCACTTCGAGTTCTACTGGTTCCCCTACGGCAAGAACGCCCTGGTCAAGCGCAACAACCGGACCGAGACGGCGCAGCCGCTGAGCAAGGTCCGCGAGTTCGTCGACTACCGGATCATGGAGAACGTCGCCTTCGGCGGGCTCTGCCGCACCGGCCGCCTGATGCCGCGGTTGGTGCCGTCGCTCGGCAGCTTCGCCTCGAACGTCCTCTCCGCGCGCGAGTACAGCGACGTCTCCCACCGCGTCTTCGTCACCGCGCGCAACGTCCGCTTCACCGAAACGGAATACGCTGTTCCCCGTGAATCAGTGCTCGACGTGCTCGCCGAGCTGCGCGCGGTGGTGCCGACGCTGAAGCACCCGGTGATGTTCCCGGTCGAGGTGCGGGTCGCCGCGGCCGACGACATCTGGCTGTCGACCGCGCAGGGCCGCGACTCCGCCTACATCGCCATCCACCAGTTCATCGGCATGCCGTACCGCGAGTACTTCAGCGCGTTCGAGAAGATCGCCGGCGCCGTCGGCGGCCGCCCGCACTGGGGCAAGATGCACGACCTCGACGCCGGCGTCCTCCGCACGCGCTACCCGCACTTCGACGACTTCCTCCGCGTGCGCAAGGAAACCGACCCGAGCGGGCTGTTCCGCAACACCTACCTGGATCGGGTGCTCGGCCCGGCCTAAAACAGCGCCGAAACCGATTCGCCGTTGTGGATCCGGCGGATCGCCTCGGCCATCGCCGGCGCGATCGACAGGATCTTCAGCTTCTCGGTGCGCTCCTCCTCGGGCACCGGGACCGTGTTCGTGCAGACGATCTCCAGCACCTCCGGCCGGCTGCCGATGCGCTCGATGGCGTTCGCCGCGAACAGCCCGTGCGTGCAGGCGACCCGGATCGAACGCGGCTGCAGCTCGGCCAGCCTGTCCAGCAGCTCGAGCACCGTGCTGCCCTTGGCGATTTCGTCGTCGAGCACGATCACGTCCCGGCCGGTGATCTCGCCGATCACCGAGGTGATCTGGACGCGGTCGTCGGGGAAGCGTTCCTTCGCCCCGGCCGCGACCTGGACGCCGAGGAGCCGCGCGAAGTGCGACGCCTCCTTCGCGTTGCCCAGGTCGGGCGAGACGACGGTGGCGCGCGAAAGGTCGTACTGCCGGAAGTGCTTGGCCAGCTCCTGCAGCGCGTGCAGGTGATCCACCGGGACGCTGAAGAAGCCGTGCACCTGCGGGGAGTGCAGGGTCATCGCGAGCACGCGGCTCGCGCCGGCCGTCACCAGCAGGTCGGCGACCAGCCGGCCGCCGATCGAGATGCGCGGGGCGTCCTTCTTGTCCGAACGCGCGTACGAGTAGTGCGGGATCACGGCGGTGATCCGCGACGCCGACGCACCGCGGGCCGCGTCGAGCATCAGCAGCAGCTCGACGAGGTGCTCCTGCACCGGCTTCACCAGCGGCTGGATGATGAACACGTCCCGCTCGCGGCAGTTCGACTGCAGCTGCACCTCGAGGCAGTCGTTGGCGAACCGCTGGATCTCGACCGGCCGCAGCGGCACGCCGAGGTGCCGGCAGATCTCTTCGGCGAGTTCGGGGTGCGCGCTGCCGCTGAAGACGGCGATTTCTCTGGATGCCTGGGTGATCACAGCGCCGCGATCGCCTCGCCGATGGCGTCCTCGCCCGAAATCAACGTCAAGGTGCGGCCCGCCGAAGCGGGCGTGTCGAGCAGGCCGACGAGCACCGCGGCGACGTCGTCACGCGGGATCGGGCCGCGGCCGGTCTGCTCGGCCAGCAGGACGAGGCCGGTGCCGGGGTCGTCGGTGAGCGAGCCGGGCCGCAGGATCGTCCAGTCGAGGTCGCGGGCCTTGAGGTCGTCCTCCGCCGCGCGCTTGGCGCGCAGGTAGTGCCGGAATTCCTCGGTGACGTCCGGGTTCTCCGGGTTGTCGGCACCGATGGACCCCACCTGGATGTGCCGCCGGACGCCGGCCCGTTCGGCCGCTTCGGCGAACAGCGCCGCGGCGCCCCGGTCCACAGTGTCCTTGCGGGCAGTGCCGCTGCCCGGGCCCGCGCCGGCGGAGAACACCGCGGCGTCGGCGCCCTTCAGGACTTCGGCGACGGCGTCCACATCGGAGTTCTCCAGGTCGAGCACGACGGCCTGGGCGCCGACGGCTTCGAGGTCCGCCACGTGGGCGGGATTGCGGACGATCCCGACCGCTTCGTCACCGCGCGCGGCGAGCAGCCGCTCGAGCCGCAACGCGATCTGACCGTGTCCACCTGCAATGACGACTCGCATGAGCCGACCCTATTACCGATCGGGGAGAAGCGTCAGTCGAGCGACGCGGGGACCTCGGCGGTGCGGAGCAGGTGGTCGTAGACCAGCTCGTTGATCAGGCGCGAGACCGGGTCCTCGGCCAGCACGACGCGCTCGGTGCGGCCCTCGAGGTCGAGGTCGACGACCGCGTTCGGGTCGGCGGTCACGACGGCGAGGCCGTACGCGCGGGCGCGCGGCAGGCAGTTGCCGACGTAGTCCTCGGTCAGCACCGCCGGGGAGGGGAGGACCATCGCGGCCTCGCCGTAGCGGGCGAACGGAACCGCGGAGGCCATCGCGGTGCGCCAGTGGCGCGCGACGGCCAGGACGCCGACGATCTCGGCGGCCGGGGCGGGGGCGGTTCCGGCCAGCTCCGGCCAGGTCCAGGTGTCGACGGTGGCGCGGTCGGCCACCGGGCCGGCACCCATCGCGATGCGTTCGGCGTGCACGTCGGTGCGGAGCTTGGCGACCACGCAGACCTTGCGGCCGAGGATCGTGGTCTCGGGGAGGACGACGCCGTTCCAGCCCAGCTGGGCGGCGGCCGCGTGGGCGAGCTCGTCGACGCTCGCGGGGAGCTCGATCGGCGGCACCACGCGGCTCGGCATCGACCGGCTGCGCTTCGCGCCACCGGCGACCGTCGAGCGCTCGGTGTTCTGAGGTGTAGCCGCCACGAGTCCGCCTCCTTCTGCCCTGCACTGCTTCGTGACCGGGGGAAACCGGCACCTCACTTGTCTAACAGCGCGGCGGCGCGACGTCGCCGGGTAGTGCGAGTGGCTGCGATCGGCGGCGCCCAGCGGTCGATGACCGGTCGGTGGGCGGTCATCGGACTTCGGTCGAACGGTGCGGCCAACCGAGTGATCGCGGGGTGAGTGGCATTACGGAACGGCAACGGACGATTACCCGCGGCAGGATCGGCCAAACCCGCTCCGGCTAGCCCGTTCGGCGCAACAAGGGCGAAATCCACAGTGGACGCGGCCCGCTGAGCTGCGGTTGTCCGCCGTCACCCACACGGCGGTGACTTGCACCGCAGCGGTCACGCGCGGGCGGGACTAAAGTTACCCACCAGTCACTTAGCCGCCGCCGTGGAGGACCGATGCGCTCCCCGAAGGACTTCTTCGCCCCGCTCGCCCTGGGCGCGCCCGCGCCCGTGCGGGAGATCCCGGTGACGCCGTCCCGGATGATCCACTTCTTCGACCCCGGCAACGAGAAGATGGCGGCGAAGGTGCCGGACATCGCGAAGAAGGTCGACGTCCTGCTCGGGAACCTCGAGGACGCGGTCCGCGCCGACCGCAAGGAGGCCGCGCGCGCCGGGCTGGTCGCCATCGCCAAGGCGAACGACTTCGGGAAGACGCAGCTGTGGACGCGCGTCAACAGCCTGGACTCGCCGTGGGTGCTCGACGACCTGATCACGCTGGTCACCGAGATCGGCGACAAGCTCGACGTCATCATGGTGCCGAAGGTCGAGGGCGCCCAGGACATCCACTACGTCGACCGGCTGCTGGCCCAGCTCGAGGCGCGCGCGGGGCTGACGAAGCCGTTGCTGGTGCACGCCATCCTCGAGACGGCGAGCGGCGTGGCCAATGTGGAGGAGATCGCCGGCGCGAGCCCGCGCATGCAGGGCATCTCGCTCGGCCCGGCCGACCTGGCCGCGAGCCGTCGCATGAAGACGACCCGCGTCGGCGGCGGGCACCCCGGCTACCTGGTGCGCACCGACCCGGCCGGCGAAGACCTGACCGAGGACCGGACGACCTACCAGCAGGACCTCTGGCACTACACGGTGGCGCGGATGGTGGACGCGTGCGCGATGCACGGGATCCTGCCGTACTACGGGCCGTTCGGGGACATCCGCGACGTCGTCGCCTGCGAAGACCAGTTCCGCAACGCCTTCCTGCTCGGCTGCGTCGGCGCGTGGAGCCTGCACCCGGTGCAGATCGACATCGCGAAGAAGGTGTTCTCGCCTTCGCCGTCCGATGTGGCCTGGGCGCGCCGGGTGATCGCCGAGATGGGTGACGGCACCGGCGCGGTGATGATCGACGGGAAGATGCAGGACGACGCGTCGGTGAAGCAGTGCCGCGTGGTCGCCGAACTGGCCGACGCCCTCGCGGCGGACGACCCCGAACTCGCCGCCGCCTACGACGCGGCCACCAAGGAGGTCCTCGGATGACCGAGCTGAAGCCGAGGCGCTCCGTCCTCTACATGCCCGGCGCGAACGAGCGCGCGCTGGAGAAGGCCAAGACCATCCCGGCGGACGCGCTGATCCTCGACCTCGAGGACGCCGTCTCCCCCGACGCCAAGGAAGCCGCGCGCGAACGCGTGTGCGCCGCGGTGGGCAACTACGGTTCGCGTGAAGTGACGATCCGGGTCAACGGCCTGGACACCCAGTGGCACGACGCCGACCTGCGCGCGGCCGCGTCGGCCGGGCCGGCCGCGGTCGTCGTCCCGAAGGTGAATTCGGCGGCCGAGGTGCACAACATCGAGCGGGCGCTGGAGCTCGGCGGGGCGCCGGACCACACGAAGATCTGGGCGATGGTCGAGACCCCGGTCGCGATGCTGCACGCCGAGGAGATCGCGGCGGCGTCCGAGCGGCTGACCGTGCTGGTGATGGGCACGAACGACCTGGCGAAGGAGCTGCACGCGGAGTTCGTCCCGGGCCGCGGCCCGCTGCTCGGCGGGCTGTCGCTGTGCCTGCTGGCCGCGCGGGCGACCGGCAAGGTGATCCTCGACGGCGTCTACAACGACGTGAAGGACCTTTCCGGTTTCGAGGCGGAGTGCGAGCAGGGGCGACAGTACGGGTTCGACGGGAAGACGCTGATCCATCCGGCGCAGGTGGAGCCGTGCAACCGGATCTTCGCGCCGTCGGAGGAGGAGATCGACCGGTCGCGGCGGATCATCGAGGCCTTCGAGGACGCGCAGAAGGAAGGCCGCGGCGTGGTCACCGTGGACGGCCGGATGATCGAGAACCTGCACGTCGACAACGCCCGGCGGGTGCTGGCGCTGGCCGAGGCCGTCAAGAGCTGAACCGCGGTGGCCGGGCGGTCCGCCCGGCCACCGGGCTCACTTCGGCAGGTCGTCCGTCCACTCGGCACTGACCGCGTACGTGTCGCCCGCCGCGTTCGTGGCCGGGGTGCCGTTCGCGTTCAGGAACACCTTCGACCCGTCCACCTTGCCGGTCTGCGGGTCGACGACCAGGCGGCCGCCGCCCGGCAGCTCGACGCCTTCGCCGCCCGGTACCGCGCCGAGCGCGTGGACACCCGGGTAGTCGGCGATCGCGCGGAACGCCGCGGCCCGGACCGCCGGGGGCGACGGCACGGTGGACACCAGCATGACCAGCGACTCCAGCGCCGCCATGTCCCGCTGCTTCGCGGGGTACTTGTTCCGGGCCAGCCCTTCCGCGAGCCAGTCGCGCAGGGCCTTCGGGTCGGTGGGCAGCGCCAGGATCTGGCTGAGCGTGACCTCGGCGCCGGTCAGCCGGAACGGCCGGGGCCGGCTCGCCGGGACGGCCTTGCCGCCGGTCCGTCCGGTGCGGTACCACTCGTGCCCGTCGGTGGTGGTCCAGTACTCCCAGGACTCGCTGCCCACCTTCGTCGTCGTGTGCCAGTACCGGCCTGCGCCGGCCTGGGTGCGCTCGGCGACCGTGGCCGCCGCCAGCAGGATCTGCCTGCCGGTGTCGACCGGCGCCACCGCCTGCGGCTGCGGGACGGGCGCCGGCGAGCCGGGCAGGGTCGCCACCACGACGGCGGCCGCGGCCGCGGCGGCGACGAGACCGGCCCCGAGCGCGTACGGGCGGACCCGGCGGCGCGGGCCCGCGAGCATCCGGTTCTGCAGGCGGTGCCGGCTCCGGTCGACGACGTCCTGCGCCACTTCGTGGGGCGCCAGCGCGGCTCGCAGGGTCTGCAGGTCATTCATCGGACGCCTCCTGGGCGAGAGCGGGGGTGAGCTTCTTGCGGGCCCGTGTCAGCCGGGAGCCGACCGTGCCCGGGGAGATGCCGAGTGCTTCGGCCACTTCGGCGTAACCGAGGTCGCCGAGCGCGACGAGCAGCAGGACGTCGCGCTCGCCGGCGGACAGCCGGACCAGTGCCTTCCCCAGCCGCGCCACCGTCACCGAAGCGACCACACGGCTTTCGTGGCCTTCGGCGGCTTCGCGCGGGTCGAGCCGCGCGAGCGCGCGGTAGTGGCGGGCCTCCTTGCGGCGGTGCCGGGAGACCAGGTTCGTCGCGATGCCGAACAGCCAGGCGCGCAGGTCGCCGCGGGTGGGGTCGAACGTCTTCCGGCGGTCGAAGGCGACGAGGAACGTCTCGGCGGCGACGTCCTCCGCGGCCTGGGTGCCGAGGCGCCCGGCGACGTACCGGTGGATGTCCGCGAAGTAGCGGTCGTGCACCGCGGTGAACTGCTCGGTGCCGAGCACCGGGGCCGCCGTCATGGGGCTGCCTCTGTCATGGGGTTCCTTCCCGTCGGCGACAGCTACACCCCCACTTCGCCGAAGGTCCGGAACTCCTTCCCTACCCCACCGGCCAGGGCCGCTGCGGCGGGCGAAGCCGCTCGTACGCCGCCGCGGCGCGGAGGACGCCGAGGTCGTCGAAGCGGCGGCCGGCGAGCTGGAGGCCGATCGGACGGCCGTCGTCGGTGTAGCCGCAGTTCAGCGAGACCGCGGGCTGGCCGGACATGTTGTACGGCACGGTGAACGCGATGTGCTCGAACGGCCGGGCCGGGTCGTTCGTCGGGGACGCCCACTCCGCCGGCGGCGCCGCGACCGGGCAGGTCGGGGACAGGACGACGTCGAACGCCGAGGTCGCTTGCAAGGCCGCCACGCTCATCACGTCGATCTGGGCGAAGCCGCGGTAGACGTCGACGCCGGACGCGTCCGCGCCGCCCGCCGCCCAGTCCGCGATGTACGGGAGGACCTTCACGCGGCGCTCCGGCGGCAGCGCCGCCATGTCCGACCAGGCCCGGGTGCGCCAGAAGACGTCGAGGCCGTCGAGCATGCCCCGGGTGAGGAACGGCTCGACCGGCTCGACGACCGCGCCCGCAGCCTCGAAGGCACGGGCCGCCGCGGTGACGGCGTCGCGGATCGCCGGGTCCACCGGGAGACCGAGGCCGGCCTCGAGCTGCAGGCCGACGCGCAGGCCGGTCAGCGGGAGCTCCAGCGACGACCAGTCGAACTCCGACGGCGGCAGGCACAGGTGGTCACGCGGGTCCGGGCGCGAGAGCACGCTCATCAGCAACGCCGTGTCGGCGACCGTGCGGGTCATCGGGCCGGCCACGCGGCCGAGGAACGGCGGGACGACCGGCACCCGGCCGAAGCTCGGCTTCAGCCCGGTCAGGCCGCACCAGCCCGCGGGCAGCCGAATCGAGCCGCCGATGTCCGTGCCGACGTGCAGCGGGCCGTACCCCGCGGCGGCCGCGGCGCCGGCCCCCGCGCTGGACCCGCCGGGCGTGGCCGCCAGCTGCCACGGGTTGCGGGCCGTGGGGTGGAAACTCGACCGCCCGGACGTCAGCATCCCGTAGTCCGGCATGGTCGTCTTGGCCAGCAGCACGCCGCCGGACTCGCGGACCCGCGCGGCCGCCGGGGCGTCCTCGGCGGCCGGGACCAGCGCGGTCGCCGCCGTGCCCAGCGGCACCGGCGTGCCGCGGGTGGCGATGTTCTCTTTGAGGGTGAGCGGGACGCCGTCGATCGGGCCCAGCGGTTCGCCTGCCGCCCACCGAGCTTCGGACGCCTTTGCGTCGTCGCGAGCGCCTGACGGGTCGTACGCGTACAACGCGTGCAGCTCGGGCTCTCGCGCTTCGATGCGCGCGAGAACGGCTTCGGTCACCTCGACCGGCGAGAGCGTCTTCGCGCGGTACTGCGCGACGAGCTCGACGGCGGTCAGGTCAGGCAGCTCGGTCATGGGCGCTCCTCACGAGGCAGGCGGGTCGAAGCGGCCGTCGACGGCGGTCCAGCCACCGTCCACCGCCAGCACAGAGCCGGTCACGAACGACGAAGCGTCCGAAGCGAGGTACACGACCGCTCCGGCGAGCTCGTCCGGACGCGCCCAGCGGCCCAACGCGCCCTTCGCCGCGTACGCGTCGTACCACTCGGGATTCGCCTTGATCTGCGCGGTCAGCGGGGTCTCGACGACGCCGGGGGCGATCGCGTTGACCCGGACCCCGGCCGGGCCGAACTCCGCGGCGGCCGTGCGGAACAGCTGGACGAGCCCGGCTTTCGTCGCCGCGTACGGGCCCTGGCCGGGCTCGACGGTGGTGCCGCGGATCGACGAGAAGCCGATGATGCTGCCCCGCCCGCGCGCGACCATGCCGGCGCCGAAGACGCGGACGACCTCGAACGTCACGCCCAGGTTCAGCGCCAGGACGCGGTCGAACTCCTCGCGGGTGTAGTCGAGCAGCCGTTTGCGGACGTTCGTCGCGGCGGTCAGCACGACGACGTCCTGCGGGCCGAGGTCGGCCGCGGCCCGGTCGAGGGCGCCCGGTGCGAGCAGGTCCAGTTCGTACGGCTCCCCCACCCCGGCTTCGCGCGCGGCGTCGAGGTCGCGGTCCGCGCACACCACCGAAGCGCCGTGCGCGGCCAGGGCACGCGCGGCTTCGCGGCCGATGCCGCCCGCGCCGAGGACCACGGCCCGGCGGCCGTCCAGCCGGAACAACGTCGAGTAGTTCACGGGCGCAGCACCGCCATCCTCGTCACGGTCAGTTCCTCGACGGCGAAACGCGGCCCTTCGCGGCCGATGCCGGAGTCCTTCACGCCGCCGTAGGGCATGGTGTCGGAACGGAAGCCGGGCACCTCGTTGATCACGACGCCACCCACTTCCAGCTCGTCCAGCGCGCGGAACGCCGTCTTCAGCGACTTGCTGTAGACGCTGGCGTGGAGCCCGTAGCGGGAGGCGTTCACCGCGGCGAAGGCCTCGTCCACATCGGACACCGTGCGCACGCAGACGACCGGGCCGAAGATCTCCTCGTCCCACGCCTCGACGCCGTCCGGCACGTCGAGCAGGACGGTCGGCCGCAGCACCGTGCCGTCGACACCGCCGCCGACCCGGCGGCCGCCGGACTTCTCGATCCACGCGGCGACGCGCTCGGTGGAAGCCGGGTCGATCAGCGCCGACACCCGCGTCTTCTCGTCCCGTGGATCGCCGACGACGACTTCGTCCAGGCGCGCGAGCAGCCGTTCGGTGAACTCCTCGGCGACCGGGGCGACGACCAGCACCCGCTGCACCGAGATGCAGGCCTGACCGGACGCGTAGAACCCGCCGCGCAGCACGGCGTCCACGGCGGCTTCGAGGTCGGCGTCTTCCGCGACCACGAGCGCCGCGTTCGAGCCCAGCTCCAGCAACGTCTTCGTGGGGGCCGCGTCACGGGCGATGCGGTGGCCGACCGCGGCCGAACCGGTGAACGAGACCGCGCCGACCCGGCGGTCGGTCGTCAGTGCCGCGCCGACGGCCGCGTCCCCGGTGACCAGCTGGACCATGGCGGGCAGCGGGGCGAGCGACCGGACCAGGTGAACCAGCCACAGCGTGGCCAGCGGCGTCTGCGGCGCGGGCTTGACGATCACCGGGCACCCCGCGGCGATCGCGGGCGCGATCTTGTGCGAGGCCAGCAGCAGCGGGTAGTTGAAGCCCGCGATGCCGACGACGACGCCGATCGGCTTGCGCTTCCAGAACCCGACCAGGCCGTCACCCGAGGGCAGCAGATCGAGGGGCACGGTCTCACCGTGCAGCCGGGAGACCTCTTCGGAGGCGGCTTCCCAGGTGACGACCGTGCGCGCGACCTCGACGCGGCAGTCGACCAGCGGCTTGCCCGTTTCCAGGACGAGCAGGTTCTCGAACTCCGCCCGCCGGTCGCGCAGCGCCACCGCGACGTCGTTGAGCAGCGAACGCCGAACCCGCGAAGGCAGCGAAGCCACTTCGCGCGCGACGGCGACAGCCTCGTCGACAGCCCGACGCGCCAGTGACGGCGTCCCGACCGGCGCGGTGCCGACCACGCTCCCGTCGTAGGGGAAAACGATTTCTTCGGTATCCACAGTGGACACCCAGCCCGCTCCGATCGGCAGGCCTCCGGGATGGTCAGGCATCGTCACCTCCGCGCAGCCGGGCGAGTTCCGCGCGCAGGTTCGGCGCGGCTTCGAGGAGTTCCCGCGTGTACTCGTGCTGCGGCGCGTCGTAGACCTGCGCCACGTCGCCCAGCTCGACGATCTCGCCGCGGCGCATCACCGCCACCCGGTCACAGACGTGCCGGACGACGCCGAGGTCGTGGGACACGAAGATCAGCGTCAGCGCGAATTGCTCCACCAGCGAGCCGAGCAGGTCGAGGATCTGGCCGCGCACGGAGACGTCGAGGGCGCTGACCGGCTCGTCGGCGATCAGCACGCTCGGGTTCGGAGCCAGCGCGCGGGCGATCGAGATCCGCTGCCGCTGGCCGCCGGAAAACTGGTGCGGGTAGCGCTGGGCGGCGTCTTCCGGCAGGCCGACAGCGGCGAGCAGCTCGGCGACGCGGCCGGGGTCCCGGTGGCCCAGCGGTTCGGAAACGATGTCCCGCACCCGCATCCGGGGGTCGAGCGAACCCATCGGGTCCTGGAAGACGATCTGCAGCTCCGAGCGCAGGAAGCCGAGGCGGCGTTCCGGCAGGTTGTCGATGCGCTTGCCCTGGAACGAGACCGTGCCCGCAGTCGGTTTGTCGAGCGCGGCCAGCAGCCGGACCAGGGTGGACTTGCCGGATCCGGACTCGCCGACGATGCCGAACCGCTGTCCCGCGTCGACGTCGAAGCTGACGCCCCGCAGGGCGTGCACGTCCCGGCGGGCGTACCGGCGTTCGAGGTCGCGGACTTCGATGATCATCGCCGGGCCTCCAGGTCCGAAGCGGCCAGGAGCTTGCGCGTGTACTCGTGTTTCGGCTGCGTCAGCACTTCGCGCGTCGAGCCTGCTTCGACGATCTCGCCGTCCAGCATCACCAGCACGCGTTCACACACCGACGCCACCACCGCCAGGTCGTGCGTGATGAAGAGGAGGGCACTTTCCCGTGAAAGTGCCCGCTTGATCAGGGTGAGGATCTGGGCCTGCACGGTGACGTCGAGGGCGGTCGTCGGCTCGTCGCAGATCAGCAGCGACGGCTCGTTGGCCAGGGCCATCGCGAGCACGACCCGCTGCCGCTGCCCGCCGGACAGCTGGTGCGGGTACGCGCGGGCGGTGCCCGGCAGGCCGACCGCGGCCAGCAGGTCCTCGGCGCGGTGCCGGCGGCCGTGGAGGCGGCCGGGCTCGGTGACCTGGCGGCCGACGCGCATGGCCGGGTTCAACGCCGTCATGGGCTCCTGGAACACCATGGCCAGCTCGTCGCCGCGCAGCCGCGACAGGTCCTTTTCGGACATTCCCAGCAGTTCCCGGTCGTACAAGCGCACCGAACCGGACGCGGGCAGTTCCTCGGGCAGCAGGCCCATGATCGCCAGCGCCGTCAGCGACTTCCCGGACCCGGACTCGCCGATCAGGCCGACGCGCTCGCCGGCGCCGATCTCGAACGAGACGTCCCGGACCAGGTCGCCGACCCGGAGTCCGGTCACCGAGAGCGTCATACGCGGGCCGCCAATCGGGGGTCGAGGCGGTCGCGCAGGCCGTCGCCGAGGAGGTTGAAGCCGAGCACGGCGACGGCGATCGCGATGCCGGGCACCAGCGCCAGCCGCGGCTGCACGGTCAGCAGCTCTTGGGATTCCTGCAGCATCCGGCCCCACGACGGCGTCGGCGGCCGCGTGCCGAACCCGAGGAACGACAGCGCCGCCTCGGCGAGCACGGCGATCGCGAACGACACCGACGCCTGCACGATCAGCAGGCCGGAGATGTTCGGCAGCACGTGCCGCAGCGCGATGTTCAGCCGCGACCGGCCCCCCGCGCGGGCGGCGAGCACGAACTCGGTGCTCATCACCTGCAGTGTCCCGGACCGGGCGATCCGCGCGAACGACGGGATGGTGGCGATGCCGATGGCGACCATCGCGGTCAGCGTGTCCGCGCCGAACACCGCGCCGAACATGATGGCCAGCAGCAGCGCGGGGAACGCGAGCACGAGGTCGTTGACGCGCATGACGAACTCGCCGAGCCACCGCGGCGACATCCCGGCCAGGATGCCCAGCGGCGTGCCGATCACCGCGGCGATCCCGACGGCGACGACCCCGACGTACAACGTCGTCCGCGCGCCGACCATGAGCTGGCTCAGCAGGTCGCGGCCGAACTTGTCGGTGCCGAACCAGTGCGAGCCGGTGAAGCCGAGCAGCCGGTGGGTCGCGTCGACCTTCACCGGGTCGAACGGCGTCCACGCGAACGACAGCAACGCGGCCAGCACGACCAGGCCGACGAGCACCGCGCCCAGCACCAGATTGCGCATCACGAACCTCGCAATCGCGGGTCGAGCACGGTGTAGAGGACGTCGACGACGAAGTTGACCAGCAGCACGCCGACCACCAGCACCAGGACGATTCCCTGCACGGTCAGCAGGTCACGCGCGGAGACGGCGTCCAGGAGCATCGAACCCAGCCCCGGCAGCACGAACACGCGCTCGACGACGACCGCGCCGATCAGCAGGGTCGCCAGCTGCAGGCCGAGCACGGTCACCACGGGCACCGACGCGTTGCGCAGGCCGTGCCGCACCAGCGCCTGTCCCGGCCGCAGCCCCTTCGACCGCGCGGTGCGCAGGTAGTCCTGGCCGAGCGTGTCCAGCACGGCCGAACGCACGTACCGCGTGAGCACCGCGCCCTGCACCAGGCCGAGCGACAACGCCGGGAGGACCAGCCCGCGGAAGAACTCGCCGAAGTCCTGGTTCGGGGGTGTCCACCCGCCCGAAGGCAGCCAGCGCAACTGCACGGCGAAGATCTGCACCAGGATGATCCCGGCGAGGAACGCCGGAATGGCGACGCCGATCTGCGACAGGCCCGAGACGCTCGCACCCGACGCCTTCCGGTGCTTGACCGCGGCGAACGTCCCGGCCGGCACGGCGATCACCAGCGCCACCAGCATGCCCGCGCCGACCAGCCACAGCGTCACGCCGAGGCGGTCGAGCAGCTGCGGGCCGATTGCGTCCCGCGTCACGTAGGAGCGGCCGAAGTCGCCGTGCAGCACGCCACCGATCCAGTCGAAGTACTGCGTGAGGAGCGGGCGGTCGATGCCGAACTCCGCGCGGGTCTTGGCGAGCAGCTCCGGTGTCGCGTTGACGCCGAGCGCGACCTGCGCCGGGTCACCCGGGAGCACGGCCATGAACAGGAACACCACGATCGACGCGGCCAGCACGCTGACCACGAAGATCGCCACCCGGCGCAGCACCTTGGCGGTCATCGCGGCGCCAGCCCGGTGAGGTCGAAGGACTCGCTAACCTGGTTCTGCACGAACCCGCCGACCTTCGTCTTCGCGACGATCACGTTGGGGAACAGGAACAGCCAGTCCGCGGCCGCGTCGGCGTTCAGCTGCCGGGCCACCTGCTTCATGTCCGCGATCTGCTGTTCCGGCGTGCCGCTGTCGGCTTCGCCGAGCAGCTGCTGGACGCGCTTGCTGTCGTAGCCCCAGTAGTACTTCGGCTTCCCGAACGTCGTGATGTCCCGGGCTTCGACGTGCTGGATGATCGACAGGTCGTAGTCGTGGTCGGTGAACACCTGCTTGAGCCACACCGCCGGGAAGTCGAGCGGCTCGATCGTGGTCCGCACGCCGACGTCGGCGAGCTGCGACTGGACGACCTGCGCGGCCGACACCGCGTACGGCAGGTTCGGGATCCGCAGCCGCAGGCTCAGGTTCGTCGCACCCGCCTCGGTCAGGAGCGCCTGCGCTTTCGCGGGATCGAACGGGTGGACGTTCGAGAGGTCTTCGTACCACGGGTCGGTCGGCGGGACCATGCTGCCGATCAGCGTGCCGCGGCCCGCCCACGCCGTGTCCAGCAAGGCCTTCCGGTCGATCGCGTACGTCAGGGCTTGGCGCACGCGGACGTCGTTCAGCGGCGGCCGCGCGTTGTTCATGGCGAGCGTGACTTCGGAGTTCGTCGTGCCCTGGACGACCTGGAACCGGTCGTCGGCCTGGAACTGCGGGATCGAGTCGGGCGCGGTGATCGCGGAGATGACGTCGATGCCGTTGCTGAACAAACTGTTGTTCAGCGCGGTCGGGTCCTTGATGTACTTGAGGACCACCGTGCCGTACGCCGGTTTCCGGCCCCAGTACGCGGGATTCGCCTTCAGCACCACGGAGTCGCCGCGCTTGCGCGCCGCCACGACGTACGGCCCGGTGCCGACCGGCTTGTTCGCGAGATCGGCGACACCGGTGGGGCTGAACATCGCGCCGAGCCGGCTGGTGAGGCTGAACAGCCAGCCGTTGGACGGCTTCGACAGCACGACCCGCGCGTGGTCCGGTGCCACGGCGTCGACGTGGTCGATGACGTCCATGTTCGCCTTGATCGAGATCGTCCAGTCCGTCTTCACGCGCATCAGGGAGAACTTGACGTCCTCCGCGGTGAAGGGAGCGCCGTTGCTGAACTTGACGCCCTGCTGCAGCTGGAAGTCGTAGGTCTTGCGGTCCGGGCTGACGGTCCACGACTTCGCGAGCAGCGGCACGACCTTGCCCTGGGCGTCGAGCTTCACCAGGCCTTCGTAGACGTTGTAGAGCAGGGCCTGCGGGATGGCGGCGCCGTCGGTGCGGGTGAAGTCGAAGTTCGCCGGCTCCGCCGTGAAGCCGACGGAAAGCGTGTCCGGACCAGCGGAAACGCTGGCCGACGAGCCGGCCGAGCAGCCGGACACCACGAGCAGCAGCGCCGCTGCCAGCACGTGAAGTCGGGCTTTCATTCGGCCTCCAGGGCTGTAACAACCGGGGCTTCGCCCCGGTCCGGGGGCTCCGCCACCCGGACCCCCGAAAAAGTTAGTACACTGGTCTGACCAGTAGCCTGCACCGAGCGGACGGCGAGGTCAAGGGATGCGGTTCGAACCGGTGGCTCCGGTCCGCGCGTACGAGCGGGTCGTCGAGCAGATCGAGCAGGCCGTGATCAGCGGCGAGCTCAAGCCGGGCGAACGCCTGCCGAGCGAGCGCGAGCTGATGACGCAGTTCGGCGTTGGCCGGTCGACGATCCGGGAAGCGCTACGCGTGCTGCAGGCCGCCGAGATGATCCGGTCGCGGCCCGGGGACCCGCGCGGGCCGGAGGTGCTGGCCGCCTCGCCCGCCGCGTTGCACCGCTCGATGCACCGGCTCGCCCGCGCCGACCACGTCGGGCTCGCCGAACTGCTGCAGTTCCGGATGATCCTCGACGGCTCGGCGCACCTGCTCGCGGCCGAACTCCGCACCGAAGCCGACCTGACCGGTCTCGACGCGGCCCTGGAGTCGATGCGCGAAGGCGTCTCGCGCGGGTATGCCGAGTTCAGCCGTGCGGACGTCGCCTTCCACGAGGTGATCGCCCGCATCTCCCGCAATCCCCTGCTGGTGATCAGCGAGGAAGTCGTGCGCGGGGTCGTGCTGGAACTGATCGAGGACAAGCTCGAGCACGCCAGCAACCGGACGTCGCTGATGCGCGCCTGGCTCGCCCACCACGCCGAGGTGCTCGACGCGATCCGCGCGGAAGACGGTACGGCGGCGGCGCACCTGGCAAAACAGGCGTTGTACGACAACTACGCCGAATACGTCCCCGCCGGGCAACGGACTCTGCTCACGCCGTTGCTGCGGCCATAGACTCGGCCGCGTGGACTCGGCGAAACGGGACGGCGTCGGCCTCGCGCTCTCGGGCGGCGGCTACCGCGCAATGCTCTTCCACGCCGGCGCGCTCTGGCGGCTCAACGAACTCGGCTGGCTGCCGAAGCTGACCACCGTCTCCAGCGTCTCCGGCGGTTCGATCGCCGCGGGGGTGCTGGCGCACGCGTGGAACAAGCTGTGGTTCGGCGCGGACGGCGTCGCGGAGAACTTCGGCAAGGAGGTCGTGCAGCCGATCCGGCGGCTGGCCCGCACGAACCTCGACGTTCCGGTCACGCTGAAGGCGATGCTGATGCCGTGGCGCAGTGCCGGGGAGGAACTCGCGCGCCGCTACGCGAAGCACCTCTTCGGCGACTGCTGCCTCGCGGACCTCGACCCGGCCGGCCCGAACTTCGTGTTCACCGCGACCAGCCTGCAGGACGGCTCGCTGTGGTGGTTCTTCCGGCAGCCGGGCCCGCACGGGCAGATCCCGCTGGCCACCGCGGTCGCCGCGTCCTCGGCGTTCCCGCCGATGCTCTCCCCGGTCGTGATCCCCGATCCGCACCAGCCCGGCCGCAAGATCGTGCTCAGCGACGCGGGCGTTTACGACAACCTCGGTCTCGACCCGATCGAGAACCAGCGGGCGACCGTCCTGGTCAGCGACGCGGGCAAGAAGATGAAGCACGAGAGCAAGCCGAAGCACAACTGGCCGATGCAGTTGCTGCGCGTGCTGACCGTGATGGACAACCAGGTCCGCGAGCTGCGCACCGGCTCGCTGCTCAAGTCCTACGAGGACAAGGTGTACGCCGGGACGTACTGGGCGACCTACAGCGACATCGAGAACTTCGAACTGCCGGACGCCCTGCCGGCGCCGGTCGAGCAGACCCGGCGGCTGGCCGAAACGAAGACCCGGCTGACCAGGTTGCCCGAGAAGGTGCAGGACAACCTGATCAACTGGGGTTACGCCGTCTGCGACGCGGGCATGCGCCGCTGGGTGTGCCCGGGTACCGAGCTGAAGCCGGAGTTCCCGTACCCGGGCTCAGGCGTCGGCTAGGTTCGCGTACACGACGACGTTGTCCTTGTAGCTGTGCTCGGCGTGGTCGAACGCGCCACCGCAGGTGATCAGCCGCAGCTGTGGCTTGTCGCTGTTGCCGTAGACCGCGTCACGCGGGAACGTCTCCTTCGGCACTTGGTCGACCCGGTCGACGACGAACTTCAGCTTCTTGCCGTCGCTGCGTTCGACGTCCACCTCGTCCCCCTTCACCAGCTCCTTCAGCTTGAAGAAGATCCCGGGCTTCTTGTCGCCGTCGACGTGCCCGAGCACGACCGCGGGACCGGTCTCGCCGGGAACCGGTGACATCTTGTACCAGGCCGCCTGCATCGGCGTGTGCACCGACGGGACCGAGATCCCGCCGTCGGCCTTCGGCAGCACCGAAACCAGCGACGACTGCGCGCCGATCTTCGGGATGTCGAGCTGCGTCGGGCGCAGGCCGGCGAACGGCTTGGTCACCGGCGGCACGGACGGCGCCGATGACGACGGGGCTGCCGGCTGCGAGTCGGGCGTCCCGCAGGCGGCCAGGGCGAAGGACAGCGCCAGGGCGGCCGCGAGGACGCGGCCGCCGCGGCGGAACTGCTGGGTCATGCGGTCAGGACCGGGCCGTCGCGCCGCCGCCGGTCTCGACACCGCCGGCCTTCGGGGTCACCTTGACCTGGCCGCCGACGGTGGCCGAGCCGCCGCCGTGGCCGACCGGGCGGGTGACCGGCTTGCCCTCGCAGGACCAGGAGACCGTGGTGTCGTCGGTCAGGTGCTTGCCCTCGTTCAGCTGGATGTCGAAGCCCCAGTAGCGGCCGTCCGCACCATCCTGGAACGGGCCGGCGGCCACGGAGAAGTCGCCGGAGACGACGTTCTTCGGCTCGCCCACCGCGCAGGCGATGACCAGCACGCCGAGGCCGCCGTCGAACTCCCACGCGTACGCGACGTCGTCGACGTAGTCGTCGCCGTGCGGGAACGGGTCGGTCGGCTCGGTGGTCGGCTCGGTGGTCGGCGTGGTGGGCTTGGTCGGCTTGCCCGAAGTGGGCGTGCCGGTGCCGGTGCCGGTCGACGTCGGCGGCTGCGACGTCGGCGGCTCCGAGGTCGGCGGCTGCGAGGTGGGCTGTTCCGTGGTCGGGACCGGAGTGCTGGTGGGCAGCCCGGTCGACGTCGGCGCCTCGCTGCTGGGCGCGGCTTCAGTCGTGCCGGCCGGTGCCTCCTGCGCGAACGCGGCAGGCGAAACGGTGAGCGTGAGCAGGGCCCCCGCGAGCACAGCGCCCGCGAGACGGCCCAGGGTCTTCTTCAAAGTGACTCCCCGGGAAGGAAAACGCGCAATGACCCCCACTACGCGCGCCGCCCGGTGCCGAACGCACAAGATCGGGCGACCCGGACATCCTGCCCCAGTACTGGTATATACCGGAACCGATTTGAACGTGAAGAAAACCACTGCGGAAACCGGTAACGTCCGGGCTCAGCGGAATCCACATCGGACAGTGCCGCCGACAGCGCTTTCGGGGTGGATCAGCCGGCCAGGGTCGCGTAAACGACGATGTTGTCCTGATAGCTGTGCTCGGCGTGGTCGAAGGCGCCACCGCAGGTGATCAGGCGCAGTTCCGGTTTGTCGCTGTTGCCGTAGACGGCGTCGCGCGGGAACGTCTCCTTCGGGACCTGGGTGACCCGGTCGACGACGAACTTGAGCTTCTTGCCGTCGCTGCGGTCGATGTCGACCTCGTCCCCGGGCGCCAAGTCCTTGAGCTTGAAGAAGATGCCCGGCTTCTTGTCGCCGTCGACGTGCCCGAGCACGATCGCCGGGCCGACGTCACCGGGTACCGGCGAGAGCTTGTACCAGGCCGCCTGCATCGGCGTGTGCACCGACGGGACGGAGATCGACCCGTCGGGCTTCACCGCGACGGCCAGCAGGCTCGACTCCGCGCCGATCTTCGGGATGTTCACCGACGTCGGGCGCAGTCCCTTGAACGGCACGGTCACCGGCACCGAGGAGGGAACCGGCGCCGGCGCCGCTTTCGGCTGCTCCGGGGTACTGCACGCACCCAGCGTCAGAACGAGGGCGAGGGCTGCCCCCGCCCGCCGCGCGGTCACCGGGCGGTGCCGCCGAAGCCGGTCTCGACGCCGCCCTTGGGCGCGACCTTGACCTGGGCCTTCGGAGCGGCGTTGCCGGCGGGCGTGGCGCTGGTCGTCGTGGTGCCCGGCGTGGTGCTCGACGCCGGGGCACCGGACGACGGCGTGGCCGTGGGGGTGCTCGTCGCCGTACTCGTCGCGGTCGCCGTCACGGTGACGGTCGAGGTCGGCGGCTGCTGCTTCTGCTCGAACTCCACGGTGCCGTTGCCCTCGGCACCGCCGCAGGTCCAGCTGAACTTCGCGGTGGTGGTGCCCGCCGGGGCGTCGACGACGCGCACGGAGTAGTTCCACAGGCGGCCGTCGGCCTCGTCCTGGTCCGGGCCACCGGTGACGCTCAGGTACTGGGTCGCGACTTCGCCCGGCCGCCCGGCCGCGCAGGCGATGACCAGGACACCCTCGCCACCGAGGCCGATGAAGCCGTGCCCGACGTTGTCCTGGTAGTCGTCCTTCGGCGCTTCCTCGACGGGCTTGTCCGGCGCGGCCTCGGTCTGGGTCGGGGGTGCGATCCGCCGTTCGGTGGTCTTGACATCACTCTTCGTGCTCGACGACGGCGTGGTGGCCGGGGTGACCGAAGTGGACGAAGGCGTGGTCGTGCTCGTCGGGCTGCTCGACGTCGAAGTCTCCGAAGTGGACGTCGGCGTTTCGGTCGGTGACGTGCTGGTTTCCGTCTGCGCCAGCGCGGCGGGCGCGGCGGCGAAGGTGGCGAGCGCACCCGCGAAAACGACTCCGGCGACCCGGCTCAGCGTTCTGCCCACGATGCACTCCCAACACGTTGACCTGCGATGTTGCGAGTATCGGCGGTTCGGCGGCCCGCGTTACTCCGTCAGGGCGAACATCAGGTCGTCCCACAGGTCCTCGGGGTCCTCCAGGCCGACGCTGAACCGGATCAGCCCGGGCGGGACGCGCTCCTCGCCCGCCAGCCACGCCCGCCGCTCGACCAGGCTCTCGACGCCGCCGAGGCTGGTCGCCGCCCGGATCAGCCGGACCGACGCGCAGAAGCGGTCCGCCGTCTCGGCGTCGGCGAGGTCGAAGGAGACCATCATCCCGAAGCCCGGGTAGCGCACCCGGCGCACCGCGGGGTGCTCACCGAGGCGCGAAGCCAGCAGCGCGGCGGTGCGGGACTGCTCCGCGAGCCGGACGGGCATGGTCCGCAGCCCCCGCAGCGCGAGCCACGCTTCGAGGGCGCCCGGCGTCGACCCGACCCGCGTCCGCGCGCCCTTGAGTTCCGCCGCGACCGCCGGGTCCTTGGCCACGGTGATGCCCAGCAGCAGGTCGCTGTGGCCGCCGATGAGCTTGGTCGCGCTGTGCACGACGACGTCCGCGCCCAGCTCGAGCGGCCGCTGCTGCAGCGGCGTCGCGAAGGTGTTGTCGACGACGACCCGGCCGCGCGCGGCGGCGGCGATCGTCTCGATGTCCATGACGTCGAGGGTCGGGTTGGTCGGCGACTCCAGCCAGACCAGGTCGGACGTCGCGGCCTCGGCGACCCAGGCCCCGGTGTCGGCCGGGTCGAGTTCGGTGACGGCGAGCTTCCCGAGCTTCTGCGCGTGGGCCAGCACCCCGCGCGTGACGGCGTAGCTGAAGGTCGGGACGGCGACCCGCGACCCGACCGGCAGCAGGTCCAGCACCGCGGAGAGGGTGGCGACGCCGGACGCGAAAGCCGTCGCCTCGCCGCCCTCCAGCGCGCCGACGGCTTCCTCGAGCGCGTGCCAGGTGGGCGTCCCGTCGCCGCGGGCGTACACGAAGTCGCCACCGGCCTGGTAGGTGCTGGTGGCGACGAGCGGCGTGTTCAGCGGCTCACCGGGACCGTGCGGCCGGCCGGCGGCGATGGCCTTGGTGCGAGGCGTCCAGTCGTCCATGCGCCTCACGATAGGGGGAGGCCGGGGCACGCACGCGTCCGCGCGTGCCCCGGCCGGGTATCAGTGCGCGTACACCTCGAACTCGTAGAGCGAGTAGCCGTACTTGGTCCCGCGCTGGACGCCCTGCATCTTCACGAACCGGGCCGTCGTCGTGGCGAACGCGATGTTGTCCTGGCCGCCGTCGCCGTCGGTGACCACCGCCGCGTCCGTCCAGTTGACCGCGTCCGGCGAGAGCTGGATCCGGTAGCTCTTGCCGTAGGCGGACTCCCAGTTCAGCAGCACCCGCGAGACCTGCTGGACCGAGCCGAGGTCGACGGTGATCGCCTGGTCTTCGCTCCAGTCGCTGGCCCAGCGGGTCGCGGCGTTCCCGTCGATCGCGTTCGACGCCGGCGAGTTGTAGAAGCCGGTCTCGGCGCTCGTGGCGCTGACCGTCTTCGTCGCCGCCAGGTTGGCGATGTTGTCGCCGCGGTGCGCCGCGTACTCGACGACCTGCTGGAACGTCGGGCGGTTCTGCCAGCTGATCTTGTCCTGCGTGATGCCGCCGAGCGGGTTGTGGATGATCGAGTCGGCGCACCACTGGTCACCGGCCGAGCAGTTCGCGTCACCGGGGTAGACGGTGTTCGCGGGCTGGCCGGCGGCCGTGGTCAGCGAGTCGACGAGCGCCTGGCGGCAGGCCGTGACGTCGCCGCCGCCGCAGAAGGTCTGCGCGAGCGGGCCCGCCACCGGCTGGCCGAGCACCTGCCGGATGTCCTTGCTGACGTAACCCCACCAGCCGTACTGGAACGACGAGCCCTTGTGGGGCTGGCCGGTGTGCTGGCCGTTGCCGTTCTGCCAGCCGGACGGGCTTTCGTTGATGCCGAGCACGCTCGTCATCGCGTTGTAGGCGGCGTCACCCATGCCCGGCTTGAACTCGGCCTGGACCAGCAGCGGCCACCAGGCGTCGAAGATGCGGATCGCGTCGGCGTCGGCGTAGGTCTTGCTGCCTGCCGATGTCTCCTTGCGCAGGTGGCCGTTCGCGAGCCACGTCTTGAGCTTCGCCTCGGCGTCCGCCGCCGCGCCGGTGGTCGGCGTCTTGTCGAGCACCTGCAGCAGCAGCGGCAGGACGCGCTCGGCACGCAGGTCGGCCAGCGCGGCGTCCGCCATCGCCTGGGTCAGGTTGACCCGGGTGACCTTGGTGCCGCTGGAGATCAGCTGCTTGACCCGGGAGTCGAGCAGGTCGACGCGGTGCACGGCGGACTTGTCCGCGCCGGCCGCGGCGTAGCCGTTGGCCTGGGCGTTGTTCCAGCTGACGTAGTAGTCCTGGTTGACCGACTGCGGGTGCTGCGCCGCCGGCGTGTAGGTCGCGAGGTTGCCGGCCGGGTTCCAGCCCTGCCAGTCGTGGCCCTGGTCGCCCCACACCGGCATGTTCGGGTCCACATCGGACTGCCGGGCCGGGTTGGCGCCGGAGTTGAAGTACGCGATGTCCTTCGAGTCGGCGTAGAACCAGTTGAACGTGAAGTTGATGTCGGACGCGGCCTTCTGGAAGTCGGCCGCGGACTTGACGAAGGTCGGGTCGTTCAGCTCCTGGAAGCCGATGAGCGAGTCGACCTCGTGGAAGTAGGACGAGCGCAGCGCCGCGTACGCCACCGGCTTGCCGCCGACGGTCGCCCGGCTCTGCACCGGCCCGTACTTGGTCCGGTAGCTGCGCAGGGTGTACGAACCGGCCGCGGTCCCGTCGGCCACCGTCGGCTTCCAGGCGTTCTTGACCTCCACGGTCTCCATCGGGACGCACTTGCCCTGGTAGGTGTAGTAGTTCGAGTCCTTCGTCGGCGTGCCGCCGTTCGGGTCGCACAGCTGCAGCGCGTAGGTGTCGATGATGTCCTGCGCCGACGTCGTCGCGCTCCACGAGTAGTCCTGGCCGCGGCCCAACAGCGTGTACATGCTCAGCCCGGCGAAGGCCGCGCCGCGCGAGCTGATGCCCGGGCCCTGGAGTTCCTGCAACAGCAGCAGCTGCGGGGCGAAGTAGCCGGTCTGCGGGCCGAACACGGCGACCGGGTGGCCGCTGGCGGTCTTGGCGCCGGAGACGAGCAGCGCGTTGGACATGCCGTGCTTCTCGCTGAGCATGTTCGCCGGCAGCACGCCGTTCTCGAACATCCCGCGGGCGGGCTCCTGCTCGGCGGGCGCTGCGACGTCCACAGTGGACGGCGTCGCGGTGGCGGCCGAACCGGTCTGGTCGAACACCAGCGGCTGCGGCGTCACCGAGTTCTTGTCCGGCATGGCCCGGCCGGTCGCGTTGGCCGGCGTCTTGCCGTACGGGAAGGTCTGGCCGTCGTGCAGCGTCTTGACCGCCTCGGGGTCGTCCTCCGAGCGCAGGCTCTGCCACACCTTCTCGCCCTGCACGACGCCGTACTTCTCCTGCAGCGCGAGCTTCGCGATGGCGTTCTGGACCTCGCCGCCGCCGCCCGCGCCGAACTCGGCGCCGATCAGCGAGGCCAGCGCGACCAGGTCGGTCAGCTTGAACGGGTCGATCGACCCGGCGTTGGTGATGGAGTCGACGTGCCCGGTCAGCACGTACTCGCCGGGGAAGTAGCGGCCGTTGTAGGAGTCGCTGATGTACTTGTTGATGCCGTCGACGTAGGCCTGCGCGTCGGCGAGCCCCTGCGCGCCGCGCGGCCCGCTGGCGGCCGTCCGGTCGATCTGCTGCTGCAGCTCGGCTTCGGTGTACGGCGCGTTCGCGAAGAACTGCTGCTCGAGTTCGCGGTTGGCCTGGGCGCCACCGGCGAACGAGGTGACCTGGCCGCGGGCGGCGTGCCGCAGCACGTCCATCAGCCACAGCCGGTCCTGCGCGGCCGCGTACCCGGCGCCGAACTCGGTGCCGGCGCGGGTGGTCCCGGTGATGTGCGGGACGCCGAGGGCCTTGTCCCGCACGATGGTGACGTCGGCACGCGGCTTCGTCGTGCTCGCCACCTGGTCGGCCGGGACGCCGAACGAGGAGTCGTTGAAGTACTGGTTGATCGCGCTCGTGGTCAGCGTCTTGTACCCGTTGGCCAGCGAGGAGTACTTCCCGAGCTGGTCGGCCGAGTGCGCCGGGCGGGTGCCGAGCAGCTTGTGCGCCAGGATCTCCGCGAGGGTGGCGCTGCCCTGTTCACCGGGCGGGAGGATGTCGCTGCACTGCCCCCCGCAGTAGTCGTCGGGCGACACGGCCGCCTGGGCGGCCGGCGCGGTGACGGCGACCTGGGTCAGCCCGGCCACGAGGGCCCCCAGTGCCGTAACGGTCAGGGCGCGGATGCGGCGTCGCATGCCGGGCTCCCCTCAGTCCAGAAAAGTGACGTAGCGCACGCTACCCAGCAGTAGGCGAAGTGTGAAGACTTTTCGCGTTTTTCCCCTCCTTGGGCGTAGTCCGATCGGCGCAGCCTCCGGCGCGTGGGTACGGTGAGGCCCATGACCTTGGAAAAGCCCCTCATCGACCGCCCGGACGGACCCGCTCCGGCCGAACTCGAGATCACCGACCTCACTGTCGGTGACGGCGCGGAGGCCACGGCGGGCAAGACCGTCACCGTGCACTACGTCGGTGTCGCCCACTCGACCGGCGAAGAGTTCGACGCGTCCTGGAACCGCGGCGAGCCGCTGCGCTTCGGCCTCGGCGCCGGCCAGGTCATCTCCGGCTGGGACCAGGGTGTCGCGGGGATGAAGATCGGCGGCCGCCGCAAGCTGGTCATCCCGCCGCACCTGGCCTACGGCGACCGCGGCGCGGGCGGCGTGATCAAGCCGGGCGAGACGCTCATCTTCGTCGTCGACCTGGTCGGCGTGAACTGACGCACTCCCGGTCGCGGCCGGGCGTCACCCGATGGTCCACCGGGTGACGCCCGGCCAGGGAATTCCCCGCCCGCGGCGGCGGCCCTAACGTCGAACGTCGACCACCGACTCGACGAAGGGGAAGAATGCGCCTGCGCGCCCTGCTCGCCGCTGCTGTCCTGACCGTCTCCACCGCTCCCGCCGCCTGGGCCGTCGCCCACGGTTCCGACGTCCCGCCGGGCCAGTACGGGTTCGTCGCGAAGCTCGCGATGACGAAGATCCCGCGCCCGGACGGCTCGACGTACAGCAGCTACTGCACGGGCGCGCTCGTCGCGCCCGCCTGGGTCCTGACCACCGGCCACTGCTTCCACGACGCCCACCGCGACCGGGTCTCGGGCAAGGTCCCGTACCCGACGACGGTGACGCTGGGCATGACCGACGAGGAGACGGAGTCGGGCATCGCCCGCAAGGCGACCGAGGTCCTCCAGGCGAAGGAGAACGACGTCGCCCTGATCCGCCTCGACTCCCCGGTGACCGCGGTGACGCCCTTGGCGGTGAGCCGCGCGGTCCCGAAGGTCGGCCAGCAGCTGACGCTGGCGGGCTGGGGCAGCCTCACGAGCGCGAACCCCAAGCCGGCCACCCGCCTCCAGCAGGGAACGGTGGCGATCACGAAGGTGGATCCGACCACGCTGGGGGTCCGCGGCGCGGCCCCGGAGATCACGACGAGCGCGTGCACCTACGACTCGGGAGCCCCGTACTTCTCGGGCGACGAGCTCGTCTCGCTGGAGGCGACGGGACCGGACTGCCCCCACGCGGGCATCGAAACCACGAGCCGCGCGGACGTGATCGCGGACTGGATCACCACCCACACGGCCTAACTTCGCCCAGGGCGAACATCCACCGGACCACGCTGGAAGGTGACGAAAGGCACCGTGGGGGTCCGGGGGGGCTCGGCCCCCCGGGAGACATAAGGCAAATGGGAAGGGGCCCGATCGCGCTAGCGATCGGGCCCCTGAACAGCGTGGGCGAGGAGGGAGTTGAACCCTCACGTCCTTTCGGACACACGGACCTGAACCGTGCGCGTCTGCCATTCCGCCACTCGCCCGAGTGCTTCCTTGCGGCAGCGAGGAGAAGACTAGCAGGTCGTTTTAACGGCTTTCACCGGGGGCCGTGTAGAGGCTGGCTCACCCGGATAGGATCGATGCGGAAGCACGAGCGTGAGGAGGTTTTCCCCGGTGGGCCGCGCCGAAAGATTCGACAGGCGACTCGAGAACCTGGTGGGGAACACTTTCGCGCGCATGTTCGGTGGCAACGTCGTCACGCAGGAAGTGGCGATCGCCCTGGAGCGGGAGAGTGAGGAAAACGTTCGTGAGCTGGCAGGCGGTCGGCAGCTCGCCCCGAATCACTACATCGTGTCCCTGGGGGCGACTGACCACGAACGCATGGCCGGCGACGAGCAGCGCGTCACGCAGGTGCTGGCCAAGGCGGTGGCGGAACACCTCGCCGCCGAAGGCCTGGACACCTATGGTGACGTCGTCGTATCACTCGAGCGCAACGAGGCGCTGCATACTGGACAGTTCAAGACCCGTTCGTCCGTCGATCCCGACGCCCGCCCCTCAGGCGCCGGTTCACCGCGGTCGGCACGACCCAGCAACGCAGGAGACCCAGCAATGAGCCAGCCCCCCGGCTACGGCCAATACGACCAGGGTGACCCGTACGGCCAGCAGGGCCAGTACGGCTACGGACAGCAGGGTGGCCAGCAGCCCGGGTACGACCAGGGTTACGGCCAGCAGGGTGGATACGACCAGTACGGCGGCCAGCAGCCCCAGGGCGGTGGCTACGACCAGTACGGCCAGCCGCAGCAGGGTGGCGGCTACGACCAGTACGGCCAGCAGCACCAGGGCGGCTACGACCAGGGTTACGGCCAGCCCCAGGGCGGTGGCTACGACCAGGGCGGCTACGCGCAGCCGCAGGGTGGCGGCTACGACCAGGGTTACGGCCAGCCGCAGGGCGGCGGGTACGACCAGGGCGGCTACCAGCAGGGTGGCTACGACCAGTACGGCCAGCCCCAGCAGCAGGGCGGGTACGACCAGTACGGCCAGCAGCAGGCGTACGGCCAGCCGGCCGGTGACCCGTACGGCCAGCAGGGCGGCTACGCCCCGCCGGCGCCGGGCCGCCAGCTCGCGGCGAGCCTGCAGCTGGACGACGGCTCGAACCGCACGTACTCGCTGAAGCAGGGCGGGAACGTCGTGGGCCGCGGCCAGGACGCCGACTTCCGCCTGCCGGACACCGGCGTCTCGCGCCGCCACCTGGAGATCACCTGGGACGGCCAGAGCGCGACGCTGGCCGACATCGGTTCGACGAACGGCACCACCGTGAACGGCACCCCGGTCCAGACCTGGCAGCTCGCCGACGGCGACGTCATCCGGGTGGGTCATTCGTCCCTGGTGTTCCGTACACAGGGCTGACTGGGGACCCGGAATACTGTTCCCGCAGAATTGACGTGCGGGGGGACCGCGGCGTACCCGCGTCGCGGCTGCGCGGAAGAGTCGGGAGCGGACACACCAAGTGCCAGAGCTGGTCGTACAACTCACCAGGGTGGGCTTCCTCGTGCTGCTCTGGCTCTTCGTGTTCGCCGCGCTCAGAGTCGTCCGTTCGGACCTCTACGCGGCATCGGGCATGCGCGTCCAGGTGCCGTCTTTCGGGCGCAAGAAGGAGAAGAAGCCGCGCAACAGCAAGTCGCCGCAGCAGCTGCTGGTGACGCACGGCGCGCTCGCCGGGACCCGCATCGCGCTGGACGGCAGGCCGATCCTGATCGGCCGGGCCGACGACTCGACGCTGGTCCTCGACGACGACTACGCGTCCACCCGCCACGCGCGGATCGCGCAGCGCGGTGAGGACTGGTACGTGGAAGATCTGGGCTCGACGAACGGGACCTACCTCGACCGGGCTAAGGTCACTGCACCCCTCCGGGTCCCGCTCGGAGTCCCCATCCGGATCGGCAAGACGGTGATCGAGCTTCGCCCATGACTCTCGTCCTCCGCTACGCAGCCCGCAGCGACCGGGGCCTGGTGCGTTCGAGCAACCAGGACTCCGTGTACGCCGGCCCTCGCCTGCTCGCGCTCGCCGACGGCATGGGTGGGCACGCGGCGGGTGAAGTCGCCAGCAAGGTCGTCATCGCCTCCCTCGCCCCGCTCGACGACGACGAGCCGGGCGACGACCTCCTCGCCCAGCTGCGCGAGGCGGTGGCGAACGGCAACGCCGCGATCGCCGAACTCGTCTCGCAGGACCCGGACCTCGACGGCATGGGCACCACGCTCACCGCCGTCCTGTTCGCCGGCACCCGGCTGGGGCTGGTGCACGTCGGCGACTCGCGGGCCTACCTGCTGCGCGGCGGTCAGTTCGCGCAAATCACCCGCGACGACAGCTTCGTCAACGAACTCCTGGAGCAGGGCCGGATCACGCCCGAAGAGGCGGCGGTGCACCCGCAGCGGTCGCTGCTGCTGAAGGCGCTCACCGGCCACGAGGTCGAGCCGAGCCTGACCGTGCGCGAGGCCCGCGCCGGCGACCGGTACCTGATCTGCTCCGACGGCCTGTCCGGCATGGTCAGCGACGAGACGCTGGCCGAGGCCGTGCAGATCGCGGACCCGCAGCAGTGCGCGGACCGGATGATCGAGCTGGCGCTCAAGGGCGGCGGCACCGACAACGTCACGGTGATCATCGCCGACGTGGTCGACGTCGACTTCGGCGAGGACGCGCCCATCGTGGGCGGCGCCGCCGGGGACGGCAGCGACGAACGGCACCAGGGCGACTCGCCCGCCGCGCGGGCCAGGGCGCTGACCCAGCCGCCCCCGCCGCCGCGCCAGGAACTCCCGCAGCCCCAGGAAGACCCGAAGGCCCGCCGCCGGAAGCGGTTCCGCTGGCTGGCCGGCGCGCTCGTCGTCCTCGTGGTGCTCGCCGCGGCCGCCATCGCGACCCGCTACTTCGTGCTGAGTCAGTACTATGTCGGCGAGGGATCGGACGGGGAGGTCGTGATCTACCGCGGCGTCCCCGGCAGCATTCTCGGCATCGACCTGCACGCGTACGAGCAGGGGTCCTGCCCGCCGAGCCAGGTGTGCACGGACAAGCTGCGCGTTTCCCAGCTCCAGGAGGACGCGCGGCTGGCGGTGCAGAACGGCGTCAAGAAGGACAGCCTCGACGAGGCGCGGAAGTACATCGACGACTTCCTGCAGCTGCGCAAGCGCCTGAACAACTGCGCGCCGGCGGGCGGTCAGCCGTCCTCGACGCCGACCCCTACGGCCACGCCGACGACGACTCCGTCGGCTCCGGCCGGCTCCACTGCTCCGTCGTCGGCGAACCAGCCAGCGGGGAGGGACTGCTCGACGCCGAGTTCGACGGCACCGACGACGGGAGGCGGTAACTGATGAGCCAGCCCGCCGCGCGCGCCGCCGAACCGCTCGCCGCGCAGTTCCAGACGAACCCGCCGCGCGAGGTCCCGACCCGCCGCAACACCGAGCTGGTGCTGCTGGGGTTCGCGACGTTCATCGTCACCATCGCGCTGGTCCTGGTGGAAGCGAACCAGGAGCAGGAGCTCACCGCGTCGATCATCTGGCTCGGCCTGGCCTACCTCGGCGTGCTGACCGGCGCGCACCTGGCCGTCCGCAAGTGGGCGCCGTACGCCGACCCCGTGCTGCTCCCCTGCGTCGCGCTGCTGAACGGCATCGGGCTGGTGATGATCCACCGGATCGACCTGGCCCTGGCCGAGCGCGCCACGCAGCAGGGCAAGGACTACACGCCCGCGGTCACCGCGCAGGTGCTGTTCACGGTCATCTCGCTCGTGTTCTTCGTCGTGGTGCTGATCGTGGTCAACGACCACCGCACGCTGACCCGCTACGGCTACACCGCGGGCCTGATCGGGATCGCCGCACTGGCGCTGCCCGCGCTGCTGCCGTCGAGCCTGTCCGAGGTCAACGGCGCCAAGGTGTGGCTGAAGCTGCCGTTCTTCTCGATCCAGCCCGGCGAGTTCGCGAAGATCCTGCTGATGATCTTCTTCGCGTCGTTCCTGGTGTCGAAGCGGGACCTGTTCATGGTGGCGGGCAAGAAGCTCGTCGGCGTCGAGCTCCCGCGCGCCCGCGACCTCGGCCCGATCCTGATCGCCGCGTTCGCCTGCATCGGCATCCTGGTGTTCGAGAAGGACCTCGGCACGTCGCTGCTGTTCTTCAGCGTCATCCTGGTGATGCTGTACGTCGCGACCGAGCGGGTCATCTGGGTCGTGCTGGGCCTCAGCTTCTTCGCCGTCGGCTGCGTCATCGCCTACAACCTCTTCTCGCACGTCCAGCAGCGCGTGGCGAACTGGCTGGACCCGCTGGCCACCTACGACCAGGCCGGCGGCGGCTACCAGCTGGCGCAGGGCCTGTTCGGCCTCGGCACCGGCGGCGTCGGCGGCACCGGGCTCGGCGCCGGACGGCCGGACATGGTGCCCGAGGCCAACACCGACTTCATCACCGCGTCGATCGGCGAAGAGCTCGGCTTCATCGGGCTGGCCGCGGTGCTGATGCTGTACTTGCTGGTCGCGATGCGCGGTATGCGCAGCGCGCTGGCCGTGCGCGACACGTTCGGCAAGCTGCTGGGCGGCGGGCTCGCGTTCACCATGGTCATGCAGATCTTCGTCGTCGTCGGCGGGGTCACGAAACTCATCCCGGAGACCGGTATCACCGCCCCGTTCCTGTCCAAGGGTGGTTCGTCGCTGCTCGCGAACTACATCCTGGTCGCGCTGCTGCTCCGCATCTCCGACGCGGCCCGCAAGCCCGCCGCCCGCCCGAAGCCGCAGCAGCAGCCGCAGGCCCCGATCGCGGAAGCGCACACCGTGCTCGTGCAGCGCCCGCCGGCGGAGGGGGGCGCGCAGGCATGAACACCCCGCTCCGCAAGGTCGGCATGGCGATGCTCGTGATGGTCGTCCTCCTGCTGGCCAACGCCACCTACATCCAGGTGGTGAAGGCCGACGACTACCGCACCGACTCGCGCAACGCCCGCGTGCTCTACGACGAGTTCGCCCGCCAGCGCGGCAAGATCGTGTCGCAGGCCAACGGCGAGGTGCTGGCCAGCGTCAACCCGTCGAACGACAAGTACAAGTACATCCGGACCTACGCCGACGGCCCGATGTACGCGCCGGTCACCGGCTACTACTCGATCAACTACGGGGCCGGCGGCCTGGAGCGCGCCGAGGACGACGTCCTCAACGGCTCCGACCCGCGGCTGTTCGTGCGGCGGCTGTCGGACATGGTCACCGGCCGCGACCCCAGCGGCGGCAACGTCCGGCTGACCATCGACCCGGCCGTGCAGAAGGCCGCGTACGACCTGATGACGCAGAAGGGCTACACCGGCGCCGTCGTCGCGATGGAGCCGAGCACCGGGCGGATCCTGGCGATGGTCTCGACGCCGTCGTACGACCCGAACGCGCTCGCTCAGCACACGTCGAAGGCGCAGACCGACGCCTGGACCGCGAACAACAAGGATCCGAAGAAGCCCATGCTGAACCGGGCGATCTCGGAGACCTACCCGCCGGGATCGACGTTCAAGCTGGTCACCGCGGCGGCCGCGCTCGAGGACGGCAACGGCCCGGACACGAAGGTCAACACCGCGCCGAACACCAAGCTCCCCGGCACGAACGTCACGCTGGAGAACTACGCGGGCCAGGGCTGCCCCGGCGACACGTTCAAGGACGCGCTCGCGCACTCCTGCAACGTGCCGTTCGCGGAGTTCGCCGGCAAGCTCGGCCCGGACAAGATGAAGAAGACGGCGGCGAACTTCGGCATCGGGCAGACCGACCTGACCGTGCCGATGAAGGTCGCCCCGTCGACCGTCGGCCCGCTCGACTCGCAGGGCGCGCTCTTCCAGAGCGGCATCGGCCAGCGCGACGTCCGGCTCACGCCGCTGCAGGACTGCCTGCTCGCGGCCACCGTGGCCAACGGCGGAATGGCGATGAAACCGCAGCTGGTGCAGTCGGTGCTGGCACCGGACCTGTCGACGATCGAGGACTACAGCCCCACCGAACTCACCGGCACCCCGGCGCTGTCGTCGGCGAACGCCGCCATCCTCAAGGACATGATGGTCGCTTCCGAAGGCTTCACCAAGGGCGGTGGCAAGCGCGCGGACGTCCAGATCGCGTCGAAGACCGGCACCGCCGAACACGGAACGGACTCCAAGAACACCGCACCGCACGCCTGGTACACCGCCTTCGCCCCGGTCGACAACCCGCAGATCGCGGTCGCCGTGATCGTCGAGGACGGCGGCAACCGCGGCCTCGCGGCCACCGGCGGCACGGTCGCGGCGGAAATCGGCCGTGCGGCCATCAACGCGAAGCTCGGGGGTGGATAGCGCATGCTGTCCTCCGGTCAGCTGCTGGCCGACCGCTACAAGCTGACGAGCCGGATCGCCGTCGGCGGGATGGGTGAGGTCTGGCAGGCCAGCGACACCCGGCTCGACCGGACCGTGGCCGTCAAGATCCTCAAGGCCGAACTCTCCGGCGACGCCGAGTTCCTCCACCGCTTCCGCACCGAAGCGCGGATGACGGCGTCCCTCAACCACCCCGGCATCGCCGCGGTGCACGACTACGGCGAAACCATCCTCGACGGCGACCTGTCGATCGCGTACCTGGTGATGGAGCTCGTCGACGGCGACCCGCTGGCCGGGTTGCTGGCCAAGCACGGGCGGCTGTCGGCGGAGTTCACCCTCGACATGCTCGAGCAGGCGGGCAACGCGCTGCAGGCGGCGCACTCCCACGGCCTGGTCCACCGCGACGTCAAGCCGGGCAACATCCTGGTGACCTCGGCCGGGCAGGTGAAGATCACCGACTTCGGCGTGGCGAAGGCGGCCGACGCCGCGCCGGTCACCCGGTCCGGCATGGTCATGGGCACCGCGCACTACATCGCCCCGGAGCAGGCGCTCGGGCAACCGGCCGAGCCGGCGTCCGACGTCTACTCGCTGGCGGTGTGCGGCTACGAATGCCTCGCCGGGCACCGGCCCTTCCTGTCCGAGAACGCCGTGACGGTCGCGATGATGCACATCCGCGACCTCCCGCCGCCGCTGCCGCCGGACGTGCCGCCCGCGGCCCGCGCGGTGATCGAAGCGACGCTGGTCAAGGATCCGCGGCAGCGCTACAACAACGGCGGCGAGTTCGCGTCCGCCGTGGCCGCGGTCCGCGCCGGGCTGCCGCTGCCCACGCCGTCCGGGCTGGTGAACGCCACCTACACGACCGGCCAGCAGCCGGTGGTGCCGCCGCAGGTGCAGCAGCAGCCACCGCCGTCGATGCCGGTGCCGATCCCGCCGCAGCAGCTTCCCCCGCAGCAACAGCCGATGCCGGGCGGTCCGCCGTCCCCCGCGATGAACCCGATGATCGCCATCGGCCCGCCGTCGCGTCCCGCCCCGCGGCAGGTGATGCTGCCGGCCGCACGGAAGAAGACGCAGTGGGGCTGGTGGGCGCTTCTCGCGGCGATCCTGCTCGTTGTCCTGGTGGCGGGCATCGTGCTGGTGGCGAAGATGCTGGGCGGCGGCGGCAGCGGCTCGCCGCCGCACACCGGCCAGACGCAGAGCCAGGTGCTCCCGGGCAGACAGGCGCCCGCGGAGCAGTCTTCGAGCGTCTACCCGGCAGGCACTCCCGGCACGACCGACGATGGCCGGCAAGGCATCATGACCACACCTTGGACGGAATGGAACGGCATCCAGAGATGAGCACACCCAGACTGCTCTCCAACCGGTACGAGCTGGGCGAAACGCTCGGCTACGGAGGCATGTCCGAGGTCCATCACGGCCACGACGTGCGTCTCGGCCGGGAAGTCGCGATCAAGATCCTGCGTGCCGACCTCGCCAGGGACCCGCAGTTCCAGGAGCGCTTCCGCCGGGAGGCGCAGAACGCCGCCGCGCTGAACCACCCGGCGATCGTCGCGGTCTACGACACCGGTGAGGCGAACACCGAGTTCGGGCCGCTGCCGTACATCGTCATGGAGTACGTCGAAGGCCGGACGCTGCGCGACATCGTCAAGACCGAGGGCCCGATGTCGCAGAAGCGGGCGATGGAGGTCATGGCCGACGTCTGCGCGGCGCTGGACTTCTCGCACCGGCACGGCATCGTGCACCGCGACGTCAAGCCGGCCAACGTGATGATCACGAAGAACGGCGCGGTCAAGGTGATGGACTTCGGCATCGCGCGGGCGATGCACGACGGCCAGGCCTCGATGACCCAGACGGCCGCGGTGATCGGTACGGCGCAGTACCTGTCGCCGGAGCAGGCCCGCGGCGAGTCGGTCGACGCCCGGTCCGACGTCTACGCCGCCGGCTGCGTGCTGTACGAGCTGATCACCGGCGAACCGCCGTTCACCGGGGACTCCCCGGTCGCGGTCGCCTACCAGCACGTCCGGGAGGACCCGAACCCGCCGTCGTCGGTGAACCCGGCGGTGGCGCCGGAGCTGGACGCGGTCGTGCTGAAGGCACTGGCCAAGGGCCCGGCGAACCGCTACCAGTCGGCGGCGGAAATGCGCTCGGACCTGGTGCGCACGCTTTCGGGCCAGCGCCCGGCGGCGCCGATGGTGATGTCCGAGGACGAGCGCACGCAGGTGATGAACGCCGACCGGCGGCAGCCGGCCCGCTACGAGGAGTACGCCGAGCCGGACGACGAGGATCCGAAGGCCAAGCGGCGGCGCCGCACGCTGTTCGCGGTCCTGGCAGCGGTCTTCGTCCTGGGTTCGGTGCTGCTGATCATGTGGCTGTCGAACGCGTTCAAGAGCAACGACCCGAGCACCGTGGCGATCCCCAACGTGGTGCACCAGACGGTCCCGCAGGCGCGGGAGATGCTGAGCAGCAGCGGGTTCAACGGCAAGGTCGATCAGAAGCCGGTGACCTGCGGGGTGCAGCCGACCGATGGCAGCCCGTCGTGCACCCAGGAGGACGTCAACCGGGTCGTCAAGGTTGATCCGGCGGCGGGGGTTTCGGTCGCGCCCAACACGACGATCACGCTGTACGTCGGCGTGGCACCGGGCAAGGCCAACGTGCCGGACCTCAAGGGCAAGACGCGTGATCAGGCCGAGCAGGCGCTCACCGACGCGAAGCTGACCCTCGACCCGAACGTCCAGGAGACCGAGGTCTCCGACCCCAACCAGGCCGGCCTGGTGCAGACGCAGACCCCGTCCGCCAATTCCCAGGTCGACCAGGGCGCCACCGTGCGGATCACGGTCGGCAAGTCGAAGCAGCTCAAGGCGGTCACCGACTTCACCGGCCAGCCGTACTCGAAGGCCAAGTCGTCGCTGGAAAGCCAGGGCTTCACGACGAAGCGGGTCGACCAGGCTTCGGAGACGGTGCCGAAGGACACGGTCATCACCCAGAACCCGAACGGCGGGCAGCTGACGGTGGGCAGTCAGATCGTGCTGACCGTGTCGACCGGGCCGGACAGCTCGAGCCAGATCCAGATGCCGCAGCTGGCCGGGATGACCTTCGAACAGGCGCAGGACAAGCTGACGAGCATGGGCTGGACCGGCAAGTTCAACCAGAAGTCCGACAAGAACAGCAACGCGCCCGAGGGCACGATCACGGGTCAGAACCCGCAACCGGGCACGCAGATCAACAAGGATCAGAACGTCACGATCAACGTGTCCGAAGGCAACGGCTTCCCGTCCTTCACCCTCACGCCACCGACGAGAACCTCCAACTAGCAAGCAACGCGAAGAAGGCCCGCACGGCGAACCGTGCGGGCCTTCTTCGTCGGTCAGGACTGGTCGAGGAACCCTTGCACGGCACCGAGAACCTGATCGGCGTCGCTCGCGGCACCGAAATCGAGCTCGAGTTCCTCGGCGGCCCCCGAGCGTTTGACCTTCAGCGAGACACGGGCTTCCCGGCAGCGCGTCAGCCACGCGAAGAGCGAGCGGCAGAAGACGTCGGCGGAGGTGCTCGAAACGCCGACGACGACGGCGTCGAAGACCTGGACGCGGCCGCGGAGTTCGTCTTCGCCGCGCAGCCACGCGGCGAGTTCCGGAAGCTCGCCGCCGGAGTTCGGCACGGTGATCGCGACGATCCCAGCCGTCACCCGATCTCCCTTCACCCAGAACCGGAGAGGCCCCGAACCTTAGCCGTCCGCGTGGTCCTGCTGGAAGAGCGGTGCGTGAATTGAATTCTGCAATTTGCCGTCAGGAGCGGCGGCGCACGAGTTCCGAAACGGCGAAGTAGCTGACCGCCAGCATCGCCACCGCCGTCACCAGCGCGAGCACCAGCGGGCCACCGACCGGCTCGTCGTCGGTCAGGGCGTGCAGCAAAGGGTGGACCAGCGGGATCTTCGCCAGCAGGACGACGACGAGCGTGATCACCGCGGCGAGCACCGTCCAGCCGATGCGGTGGACCAGCAGCCGCGAGCACGGGAGCGCGATGGCGATCCCGAGCAGCGCGCACGCGAGGTGGGCGAGCAACCCGATGCCGAGCGCGGACGGCTGGACCTTCAACGACTTGATCGCCGACCACACCGCGGTGATCGCGGTGAGGACCAGCGAACAGGCCAGCACGGTGAGGATCGCGCCGGTGATCATCCGCCGCCACTGGCGCGCGTGGCTCAGGGTCACCAGGCGCTGCACCGGGTCTTCGATGTCGAGCAGCGCGATCGTCAGCCAGCACGAGACGACGAGCAACCCGCCGGCGCTGACGCCGAACAGCGGCAGCGGCGGCGAATGCGGGTCGGCGTAGAGGATCACGCACAGGGCGAGGTAGGCCAGCAACGCCGGCAGGTACCGCTGCGAATGGCCGAGCAGCGCCAGGTAGTACCGCGTCAGGGCGAGCACGGCGCCACCTCCCGCACCGACCAGCCGTCTTCGAGCGCCCGCCGCAGGACCGCGTCGACGCGGGCGACCTCGACCGTCAGCACCACGTGGGGTCCTTCGGCGACGGCGTGCCGCACGCCGGGCTCGTCGGCCCAGCCGGTGCCGCCGCCGCGCAGGACGATCCGGGTGGTCGGCTCCGCGCTCTCGGCGGTCAGCCTGCCGTCGTTCATCAGGTGGACGACGTCGGCGTGGTCGTGCACCACTTGCGGCCGGTGGTCGGTGAACACGACGCTCGCCCCGCGCGCCCGCGTCTCGGCCACGAGCTCGCCGAGGATGGTGTGCGTGCCGACGTCGAGGCCGGACCACGGCTCGTCGAGGATCAGCAGGTCGGGCCGGACCATCACGGCCTGCGCGAGCCCGACCTTCTGGGCGTTGCCCTTGGACAGCGTGCGCAGCGGAGCCGCCGGGCCGCCGACGAGAGCGAGCCGTTCGAGCAGCGGATCGATCACCGAGAGGTCGGTGAGGCCCCGGATGCGCGCCATGTGCCGCAGGTAGGCGCGGGCGCCCATGCGCTGGCCGGCCGGGAAGCGATCCGGCAGGTAGCCGATCCGCGGGGTGCCGGTGAGCGACCCGGTGGTCGCGTGCGAGACGCCGGCCATGATCCGCAGCAGCGTCGACTTCCCGGAGCCGTTGCTGCCGAGGATGCCGACGACGTGCCCGGGCTCGACGGTCAGGTCGACGTCGCGCAGGACGAAGTCACCGCGCCCGTACCGCTTGCCGACCCCCTCGAGCCGGATCACGCAACAGCGGCCTTCTGGAGCGCCTTGGTCGCACGCTCGAGCTCGTTCACCCGCACCGGATCGACGGGGTGCCCCGCCGCGGCCAGCCAGTTCGCGAGCATCCGGTGGCCGCCCTCGGTGAGCACGGACTCCGGGTGGAACTGGACGCCTTCCAGGGGCAGCTCGCGGTGGCGCATGCCCATCACGATGCCGGACTCGGTGCGGCCGGTGATCTCGAAGACGGTGTCGGAGATCGTGTCGGGCAGCACGGTCAGGGAGTGGTACCGGGTGGCCGTGAACTCCTCCGGCAGGTCCTTGAGGATGCCCACGCCGGTGTGCCGGACCTGGCTCGTCTTGCCGTGGAGCAGCTCGGGTGCGCGGTCGACGGTGGCGCCGTAGACGACGCCGAGCGCCTGGTGGCCGAGGCAGACGCCGAGCATCGGCGTGCGCGTCTCGGCGCACTTGCGGATGACGTCCATGCTCTGGCCGGCGCGTTCGGGGGTGCCCGGACCCGGCGAGACGAGCACGGCGTCGAACTCGGGCACGCGGTCGAGGTCCACGACGTCGTTGCGCCAGACCGTGCAGTCGGCGCCGAGCTGGGCCAGGTACTGGACCAGGTTGTAGACGAAGCTGTCGTAGTTGTCGACGACGAGAACGCGCATGGCGCCGAGCTTACCGGCTCCCACCTGGTGGACCGTACTCCAAATCACATTTCAGGTTAGGTAGACCTAACTTACCGTGGAGCGAGTGAGCCGTTCTCTTCGTGTAGCCGTGGTCGGTGCCGGTCCCGCCGGGATCTACGCCGCCGACATCCTGGACAAGTCCGACGCCGACGTCTCGATCGACCTGTTCGAGCGGATGCCCGCGCCGTTCGGGCTGATCCGGTACGGCGTCGCGCCCGACCACCCGCGCATCAAGGGCATCGTGACGGCGCTGGAGAAGGTGCTCTCGAAGCCGAACATCCGGCTGCTGGGCAACATCGACTACGGCACCGACATCAAGCTCGACGAGCTGCGCGAGTTCTACGACGCGGTGATCTTCTCCACCGGGGCGTCCGCCGACCGCGCGCTCGACATCCCGGGCATCGACCTGGACGGCAGCTACGGCGCCGCCGACTTCGTGTCCTGGTACGACGGCCACCCCGACGTGCCCCGCACCTGGCCGCTGACCGCGTCTTCGGTCGCGGTCCTCGGCGTCGGGAACGTCGCGCTGGACGTGGCGCGGGTCCTGGCGAAGACGGCCGACGAGCTGCTGGCCACCGACATCCCGGACAACGTCTACCAGGGGCTCAAGGCGAGCCCGGTGACGGACGTGCACGTGTTCGGCCGCCGCGGCCCGGCGCAGGCGAAGTTCACGCCGCTGGAGCTGCGCGAGCTGGACCACTCGCCGAACGTCGAGGTCATCGTGTACCCCGAGGACATCGAGTTCGACGACGGCAGCATCGCGGCCCTGCGCGCGTCGAAGCAGATCGACATGGTGGTGAAGACGCTGCAGGAGTGGGCCATCCGCGAGCCGGGCACCCGTCCGCGCCGGCTGCACCTGCACTTCTTCCACTCGCCGGCCGAAGTCCTCGGCGAGGACGGCAAGGTGACGGGCCTGCGCACCGAGCGGACCGAGCTGACCGGCGACGGCAACGTCCGCGGCACTGGCGAGTTCCACGACTGGGACGTCCAGGCGGTGTACCGCGCGGTCGGCTACCTGTCGTCGCACCTGCCGGAGCTGCCGTTCGACCACGTGGCGGGCGTGGTGCCCAACCAGGCCGGGCGCGTGCTGGACCTGGACGAGAACCAGCTGCCGGGCGTGTACGTGACGGGCTGGATCAAGCGCGGCCCGGTGGGCCTGATCGGCCACACGAAGGGCGACGCGGCGGAGACGATCGCGAGCCTGCTGGCGGACGCTCCGACGTTGGCCGCCCCGAAGTTCGCGTCCCCGGACGCCATCCTCGACTTCCTCGAGGCGCGCGGCATCCCGTTCACCAACTGGGACGGCTGGGGACGGCTCGACGCGCACGAGAAGGCGCTGGGCTCGGCGGCGGGCCGCGAGCGGGTCAAGGTGGTCGAGCGCGAGGAGTTGACCCGGATCTCACGCGGCTAAGAACCCAGGTACGCCAGCACGGCCAGCACCCGGCGATTGGTGTCGTCCGAAGCGGAAATGCCCAGCTTCGCGAAGATGTTCGCCGTGTGCTTGCCGACCGCTCCTTCGCTGAAGTGCAGCCGGGACGCGATCGCCGCGTTGGAACAGCCTTCCGCCATCAGCGACAGGACCTCGCGCTCGCGCGGGGTCAGCGCCGCCAGTGGGTCGGAAGCGTTGCCCGCCACCAGTTTCGCGATCACCTCGGGGTCCATCACGGTGCCGCCCGCCGCGACCCGGCGGACGGCGTCGATGAACTGCTCCGCGTTGAAGACGCGGTCCTTCAGCAGGTAGCCGATCGCGCCCGTGCCGTCGGCCAGCAGTTCACGCGCGTACAGCTGCTCGACGTGCTGGGACAGCACGAGGATCGGCAGCCCGGGCACTTCCCGGCGGGCGGCCAGGGCGGCCTGCAGGCCCTCGTCGGTGTTCGTCGGCGGCATTCTGACGTCCACAATGGACACCTCGGGTCGGTGTTCGCGCAGGGCGGCCACGAGTTCCGGGCCGGTGGCAACCGCCGCGACGACGTCGAAGCCGTGCGCGGTCAGGAGGTGTGTCAGGCCGTCTCGGAGGAGGTATTGGTCCTCGGCGACGAGGGTTCTTGGTCGATCTGACACGGGATCTCCAGGGTCGCCTTCGTCGGGCCGCCGATCGGGCTGGTCAGCGTCAACCTACCGTCGAAGCCTCCCAGCCGGCGCTCGATTCCGCGCAATCCTGAGCCGCGGGCCGGGTTCGCGCCACCCGGGCCGTCGTCGGTCACCACGACCGTCAGAAGGCCGTCCGCGAAGCCCACCTCGATCGACACGCGTTTCGCGCCGTGCTTGGCCGCGTTGCCGAGCAGTTCGGACACCGCGAAGTACACGCACGCCTCCACGGGTTCCCCGACCCGTCCCGGCAGCGAGCCCCTGACCTCCGACTTCAGCGGGCTGTCCAGCGCCACCGCCCGCACGGCGTCCAGCAGCCCGCGTTCCGAAAGCACCGGCGGGTGGATGCCGCGGATCAGTACCCGCAGCTCGGTGAGCGCTTCCGACGACGCCGCACGCAGCTCCGCCGCGAGCCGTTTGGCCGCCGCCGGGTCGGTGTCCACCAGCGCCTCGACCGCGCCCAGCTTCATGCCCATGGCGACCAGCCGCGACTGGATGCCGTCGTGCAGGTCACGCTCGATCCGGCGCAGCTCGGCGGCCTGCGTGACGGTGACGTCGGACCGGGTCTGCTTCAGCCGTTCGACGCGCTGGGCGAGCCGGGTCGACTCGGTCGGCCCGAACCACAGGCGGGCGAAGCGGGCCTGCTGGCGGGCGAGCCACGGCGCCGGCGCCACGGCGATGACCAGCGCCAGCACGATCACCGGCGTCTGCGCGAGCGCGCCGAGGTGCGTCGACACCGCGGGCAGTGGGTACCACTCGGCCGGCGAGGACGCGAACGGCCGCCAGAACCAGAGCACCGAGAGGCCGGTCATCGCCCAGCCGAACAACGCGAGCGCCGGCAGCGAGCACCCGAGCGACACGAGGGAGCTCAGCGCACCGCCCGCGATGTCCCGCCAGGTGGCCCGGTCGCGCAGGATCCACCGCATCCGGGCGTGCTGGAGCGGCCAGAACGGCTCCTCGTACAGCTGCCTGCCGACCTGGTAGAGCCCGTCGGCGCGGGGCACCGGCAATCCGGGCGGCGGCAGGTACGGACGCGGGATCCGCACTCCGGTCCAGTTCTCGGCCTCCCGGCGAAGCGTGTCCGTGGTCGACCGGCTCCACTGCACGACCCGGGCCGCCAGCATCGGGGCGCCGACCATGACGACCAGCTGCACCGCCGAGAAGATCAGCTGCACCAGGGAAAGCGCGAGGATGCCGAACTGGTGGCCGAGTGACTCGAGGTGCCGGTGCACCCAGTTCCGGCGCGGCTCGGCAGGCGGGCGGGGCCCGAGCCACCAGCGCGTCCACCGGCCGTAGCCGCGCAGCACCACGGGACCGCCGAGCAAGGTGGCGACCGGCAACAGCAGCGTGCACAGCGGGTTCACCAGCTGCCAGCTGAACTCGCGGGCCGTCGCCGGATCCTCCATCGCCCAGGTGAGCCGGTGCTGCCAGCTGATCCAGAACGCCCGCTTGTAGAGCTGGTTGCCGTCGCGGTACCAGCCGTCGCGTTCACGAACCGGCGCCGGCGGCTCCGGCCGGTACGGCACTTCGACCTCGACACCGCACCAGCGCGCGGACAACGCCCGCATGGTCGCCGACCGGCCGCGGGCCCAGACGACCGCCGGTCCGAAGAAGAACACCAGCCCGCCGCAGAGCAGCGCGAACGTGAACAGCTGGATCAGCACGTCCACCCAGCTGAGCAACGAAAACGCGGCCAGCGCGAACGCCCGGCCAATCGCACGCAGGTACGTCATGGCACCTCCTCCCCCGGATCCTCGCCGACGCACGCTGGACCGCGCACTGCCCGAAGCCCCCCGAACGGGGTGGGCCCAGCCCCACCCCCGCTTCAGCAAAACGCTACCTGAGCTGGGGATTCAGCGTCATTACCCACGCGGCCGCCGGTTCGTAGTTTCGAACCATGCCACTCATCGAAGTCACCGACCTCCGCAAGCGCTACGGCACCCGGGTCGCGGTCGACGGCGTTTCGTTCACCGTCGAGCGCGGCGAAATCTTCGGCATCCTCGGCACGAACGGCGCCGGGAAGACCACCACCGTCGAATGCCTCCAGGGCCTCCGTCAGGCCGACGGGGGCACGATCTCCGTCCTCGGCCTGGACCCGGCGGTGGACCACGCGGCGCTGACCCGCCGCGTCGGCGTCCAGCTGCAGGAAAGCCAGCTGCCCGCGAAGCTGCGGGTGCGCGAAGCGCTGGAGCTGTTCGCGTCCTTCTACCCCGAGCCGGCCGACATCGACGTCCTGCTGGAGCAGCTCGACCTGACCGAGCACGCCCGCCGCTCCTTCGGGAAGCTGTCCGGCGGTCAGAAACAGCGCGTCTCGATCGCACTGGCCCTGGTGGGGCAGCCGGAGCTGGCGATACTGGACGAACTGACCACCGGGCTCGACCCGCACGCCCGCCGCGAGACCTGGCGGCTCGTCGAAGGCGTCCGCGCCACCGGCGTCACGGTCCTGCTCGTCACCCACTTCATGGACGAAGCCGAGCGGCTCTGCGACCGCGTCGCGATCTTCGACGCCGGGCGCGTGGTCGCCACCGGCACCCCGACCGAGCTCCGCGCCGCGGCCGGAGCCTCCACTTTGGACGACGCGTTCGTCTCGCTGACCAGGAGCGCCCGATGACCACCGCCTTCGCCAAGATCACCACCACCGAAACGAAGCTCTTCCTCCGGTCGCCGGTCATGGCGGCCGCCGGCATCCTGCTGCCGTCGATCCTGTTGCTGGCGATCGGCGCGATCCCGGGCATGACCGAGCCGAGCGAAAAGGCCGGCGGCTACCGGTTCATCGACGCCTGGGTGCCGTCGCTGATCGTCATCAGCCTCGCGACGCTCGCGCTGCAGTCGATCCCGGCCGCCGTCGCCACCTACCGCGAGCAGGGCGTGCTGCGCCGGCTGGCCACCACCCCGGTGCACCCGGCCAACCTGCTGGGCGCGCAGCTGCTCATCCACGTCACGGTCTCGCTGGCGGGGATCGCGCTCGTGCTGGGGCTGGGCAACGCCGTCTACGACGTCCCGCTGCCGAAGCACCCGCTGTCGTTCGCGCTGACGCTGGTGCTCGGGGTGGTCGCGACGTTCGCGCTGGGCCTGATCGCGGCCGCGGTCGCCCGCACGTCGAAGGCCGCCACCGGAGTCGCGATGGTCGCCTTCCTCCCGATCATGTTCTTCGGCGGCGTCTACCTGCCGCGGCCGCTCCTGCCCGAGGTCCTGCGCCGGATCGGCGACTACCTGCCGCCGGGCTCGCAGGCGCTGCAGGACGCCTGGGTCGGGACCGGCGTCCAGCCGCTGCAGCTCGCCGCGCTCGCCGCCTTCGCGGTGCTCGGAACGGCGCTGGCGGCGAAGCTCTTCCGGTGGGAGTGACCGGGCCTTCCGCCAAAGTGGTGATGATCATCGTTTTCTCTTGTGGCCGGGCCACCCGGCCGGTAGCCAAGAGGGTGGCCCTGCTCAAACTGGAGGTTCGATGTCCCTGGACGTGTCACCCGCGTTGCTGGAGAAGGCCGAGCGCGGGGAGGTCACCGACGCCGAGTTCGTCACTTGCGTCAAGGAATCCCTGCCGTACGCCTGGGAGGTCATCACCGGCGTCATCGCCGACGCCGAGGGCGCGGCGGACGGGTTCGCCGACAACGAGACGCCGCCGCCGAGCGAGGCCGCCCGCGGGCAGCTGCTGCGGGCACTGGCCTCGGACGCGATCCGCGGCGGCCTCGAACGCCACTTCGGCGTCAAGCTGGCCTTCCAGAACTGCCACCGGGTCGCCGTGTTCCGCCAGTCCGAACTGGACGGTGACCGCTACCGCGCGTTCGTCTCGCCGCGTGGCCAGCTGCTCAACCAGAGCCCGGAACTGCGGGACTGCTAGCCCGCAGCGCGGGCAGCACCTCGGTGCCGATCCGCGCGATGTTCGCGAACGTGCCCTCCGGCGTACCCGACGCTTCCACGAGCATCAGCACGTGGGAGACGCCGGTGCGCCGGAGGCTCGTTTCCAGCGTCCGGACGCAGTGGGCCGCGTCGCCGACCGGGTGGATGGCGCAGAGCCGTTCGGCGTACTCCCCCGGATCGCGGGACGGCCCCGGTCTCCCGTCGACGGTGACGTGCGCGGCGAGGCCGTCCTCGAGCCAGCCGGGCAGCGCGTTCCGCACCACTTCGGCGTCACCCACCTGGCAGAGCACGGTCGAGATGTGGTTCGCGGGCTTTCCGTAGCCGGCGACGGTGTCGGCTTTTTCTTCGTCATCGGCGTGCAAGCCGAGCAGCAGCGGCAGATCTCGTTCGGCGGCCTGCCGGACCGCGGCCGACGTCGGTCCCCCGCACGCGACGACGACATCCGCCCGGCGTTCCGGCGTCGGCACCACGGGCACCTCCCGGAAGGCGAAGTGCCGCCCCTGAGCGCCGACGCGGCCGGTGGTGGCGTGCAGGAAGACGTCGAGGGCCTCTTCGAAGCCGGTCTCGTACCGGTCGAGCCCGGTGCCGAAGACCTCGAGGTCCTGCCACGGGCCCCCGCGGCCGAGGCCGAGCCGCAGCCGTCCGCCGGAAACGGCGTCGAGCATCGCCCACTGCTCGGCCAGCGCGACCGGGTGCGTGGTCGACAGGACGCTGACCGCGGTCCCGACCCCGATCCGCGACGTCCGCCCGAGCACGTGCGCGGCGAGGGTGATCGCGGACGGGCAGACGCCGTAGGGCATGAAGTGGTGCTCGGCGAACCAGACGTCGTCGAAGCCGGCTTCTTCGGCCAGTTCGGCCGCACGGACCGACCGGCGGAGGACGTCGCCGTCCGCCTGGCCGGGGAAGCGGCCGCTGACCAGGAAGACGCCGAACCTCAAGAATCGAGCTCCGCCAGCAGCCGGGCCGTCGGCAGGCCGCTCTCGAGGTACCGCACGAAGAGCCGGTTGTGCAGCGCCCGCGACGAGCGCCGCTGCCGGACGCGGTCGATGGCCGCCGGTACGCCGAGCCCGAGTTCGACGAGCGCCTGCGCGCCGACCAGGCCGGACCGGTTGAGCCCGGTGTGGCAGCGCACGAGCGTCAGCCGCCCGGCGCGGACCGCCTCGGCCGCGAGCACGGCGAACCGCTCGGCCTCGGCGATCTGCGCGGCGGTCAGCGGCCCGTCCGGCAGCTCGGCGAAGTGGTGCTCGATGCCGGGCGCCGGGCCGTGACCTTCGCGCTGGTAGAGGCTCAGCACGAGGTCGAACTCGCGCCGGACGACCACGGGTTCCTCGCCCGCGGCGCCCATCCGGACGTGCCCGCCCATCCACAGCCGCGGCCCGATCTCGTTCCACGGGTCTTCCGGCGGTGGGTTGTGGCGGTGCTTCCCCCGTGTCTTCAGTTGACCGCGACCTCGTTGAACCACAGCCGCGGCTCCAGCCACGGGAACACCACGAACATCAGCAGCGCGATCACGCCGAGCACCAGCACGACCGCGATCGTCAGCTTGGCCGCGAACGGGCCCGGCAGCTTCCGCCAGATCCACGCGTACATCAGGCCTCCCCGATCTTCGAGAGCAGGTCGCCGTAGTCCTTGACCTGGTCCTTCGGCACCTGCTGGGTCAGCACCGACGTGATGATGAGCCGCTCCTTGGCGGAGAACTGCGGGTGGCAGGTGGTCAGCGTGAGCAGTGCGGCCTGCTGGGCCTTGGGCAGCACGTCGGCGCCCTTGTACGGGACCGGGTTCACCGCGGTGCCCTGGCTCGGCAGCACGACCTTGCGGCCGAAGGTCTCGCTGTAGGCGCCGCCGTCCTCGGCGTTCGGATCGCGCAGGGTCGAGACGCCCTTGCACTTCGGGTCCGCGCCCTTGCCGCCGGCCCAGCCCTTCACCTCGTCGTCGTAGGGCAGGACCTTGTAGATGTAGAAGTCGGTGGAGGTCTCGATCACGATCTGGTCACAGGAGGAGAGGTTGTCCAGGTCGTTGAACGGGGCACCCTTGCCGACGCGGTGGCCGGCCACGGCGAAGTTGCCGGGCTCGCCGGGCAGCGACGTGCCCTTGTAGTGGCCGGGACCGACCTCGAGGGCGGCGTCGTCGGTGCCTTCCTGGATGGTGAAGTTGTAGTCGACGCCGAAGCTGGGGATGTGGATGCGGGCGAACGCCTTGCCGTCGACCAGCTCGGGGTGCAGCGTGCGGTCGTGCGCCCACTCGCCGTCGAGCTGGTCGCTCGCCTCGGACTGCTTGCCCGCCGAGAACAGGTCGGTCACGTACAGCTCGTAGACCATGAACAGCAGCACGACCAGACCCAGCGTGATGAGGACCTCGCCGGCCGTCCGGATCGCGACGCCGCCCTTGCCGAGGGGGGCCGGGGCGGGCTTCTCCTCGGTCGCGGTGCCCCCCTTGCCGACCGGGGCGAAGACGACGGTCTCTTCGTTCGCGCCGGGTGGCGGGGGCGGGCTGGTGTAGCGGCGGGGCGGCGGGCCCTGCGGACGCCGGGGTGGCTGGCCCTGGGGGCTGCGCTGGGGCTGGCGGGGCGGCACCTGGCCGCGCGGGGGCGTCGCGGGACGGCGTCGCGGCATGGGCTGTCCGGGGTGTCTGCGCCGGTCGTCGTCCGGTCCTTCGCGCGTAGCCACGCAAGCTCCTCTCAAGCCGCGTCGAACCCTGGGTGACCCCGTTGTCACGGTCCGGGAAATCCGACCACTCCTGGCCGCTGCTTTCCTGCGGTCGTTTACGTTAACGTGTGCACGTGGCGCTGGTTGCGCACCCTCAGCGGGACATCGCCACCAGACGAGCCCGAAGAGCACCGCGAGGAACACACGATGCCCAAGTCCAAGGTCCGCAAGAAGACCGCGTACACCCCGCCCGCCGACCGGCGCACGCCGGTGAAGGTGCGGGCGGCCGGCCCCACCGGCCTCGCCTGGAAGATCCCGATGTTCGGGTTGATGCTCCTGGGCCTGGTCTGGCTCCTGGTCAACTACATCGCCGGGGACAAGATCTCCTGGATGGCCGACCTGGGCAACTGGAACTTCGCCGGTGGGTTCGCGTTGATGATCGCGGGTCTGCTCATGACCATGCGCTGGCGCTGACTATTACTCCGTTCAGCGGCTTGACGTCGAATTACAGCGGTGTGACTCATCCCCAGTGTGGATAACCCCTGTGGATAACTACCCCACCTCCTGGGCGCCTCGTCAGGCCGTTGTGGTATCGGCCTGGGCGGTCACCGCGTTGCTGCTGGCCGGCGTGGTGACCGACGCGCTGACCGGCGACCGCGGCGGCCTGGTGCTGTTCGCGCTGGCGGCCGTCGCCGTCGGCGCGTTCGCCGCGCACGCCACGATCGTCCGGCCGCGGCTCGCCGCCGACGCCGAGGGCCTGGTGGCCCGGACGCTGGGCGGCACGCACCGGCTGCCGTGGGCGCAGACGCGCACCCGGCTCCGCACCACCCGCCGGATGGGGCGCGACGGCGTCACGCTGGAGATCGAGCACGACGACCAGCTGTACGTCTTCGGGTGGCTCGACCTCGGCGAGGACCCGCGGGACGTCCTGGACGTCCTCAGCACGCTGCGCAGCTAACGGCAGGTGTAGTACAGGCCGAACGGGTACTGGACGAACTGGCAGGTCTCCGGCGCGGCCTGCGCACCGCGGTAGACCAGCAGGCCGAGCAGCGCGACGACGATGATCCCGATGCCGATGGCCTGCCACCGCGCCTGCTCGACCTGCGGCGCGTACAGCAGCGCAACGGTGACGAGCGCGCCGGTCACCAGCCCGCCGACGTGGCCGAAGATCGAAATGCCCGATATGCCGAAGGTGATGAACGCGTTCAACGCGAGCGTGATGATCAGGCCGGTGGGGTTCAGGCGCAGCTTCAGCACCGTGACGCCGTAGGCGCCCATCAGGCCGAACAGCGCCCCGGACGCGCCCGCCGTGCCGGGGAAGCCGGCCGGGTTGTCGAACAGCAGCACCGCGGTGGACGCACCGAGCATCGAGACGAAGTAGAGCGCGAGGTAGCGGCGGCGGCCGCAGACCTGCTCGAGGGCGCGGCCCATCATCCACAGCGAGAACATGTTGACCGCGATGTGGATCGGCCCGTAGTGCAGGAACCCGTTGGTCAGGACCCGCCACCACTCGCCGTGGCCCATGGTCGCGTCGCCGTAGAGGGCGCCGTGCTGGAAGAGGGACGACAGCTGGTTGTCGTTGAGGCTCTTCGCCTGGATCACCGTGAACAGGAAGACGAGGACGTTCACCGCGAGGATGACCTGGGTGACGAGGAACGACTGCGAGAGCCGCGCGCCGAAGACGGTGCGCTGGCCGAACCCGGAGTCCTGGTAGCCGCGGTGCTGACGGCGCTGCTCCTGGCCGCCGGTGTGCACGCAGTCGGTGCACTGGAAGCCGACCGGGGCTTCGCGGAGGCAATCCGGGCACGCCGGACGCCCGCACCGGGAACAGCTCAGTCCGGTCGGGCGGTTCGGGTGCCACCAGCACCCGGGCAGCGCGGCTTGTTCGGCGGCGGGGTTCGGCGGTTGGTTCACGATGAGACCAACCTACCGAAACCCACGCGAGGAAGCCGTCAGTGCTCGACGCTGACCTTCTCGATGACGATGTCGGTCAGCGGGCGGTCCGCCGGGCCGGTCGACGTCCGGGCGATCGCGTCGACGACGTTGCGCGACTCCTGGTCGGCCACCTCGCCGAAGATCGTGTGCCGGAAGTTGAGGTGGTTGGTCGGCGCCACGGTGATGAAGAACTGCGAGCCGTTCGTGCCGGGCCCGGCGTTGGCCATGGCCAGCAGGTACGGCTTGCTGAACTGCAGCTCCGGGTGGAACTCGTCGCCGAACTTGTAGCCGGGGCCGCCGCGACCGGTACCGGTCGGGTCGCCGCCCTGCAGCATGAAGCCGTCGATGACCCGGTGGAAGATCGACCCGTCGTAGAAGGGCCCGGAGTTCGTCCCCGCCGCGTTGGGCTGGGTGTACTCCTTGGTGCCCTCCGCGAGCCCCACGAAGTTCGCCACGGTCTTGGGCGCGTGGTCCGGGAACAGGTTCAGGTGGATGTCACCCTGGTTGGTGTGCAGCGTAGCTTTCACGCAAGCCATCGTGCCATCTGCGGGCGGGCGGAGCGAAAAAGGGGCACGATAGGTTACGGGTAACAGAGCAGTGTCAAAACGAATGATGAGGTGAAGCCCATGTCCCGGGCGACAGCCCAGGCCGTCGAGACCGCCGACAAACTCGTCACCGAGGGTGTCAAGCAGGGGCGGCGCGCGCAGAAGAAGCTCGCGAAGAAGACGGAACTGACCCGCAAGGAGCTCAAGAAGAGCTCGAAGGCCGCTCGCCAGGAGGCGCTCGCGCGCCTGTCCGAGCTGCGCAAGCCGGGTCGCAAGGCGAAGAAGGCCGCCATCAAGGCCGCGAAGGCGGCCGGCGAGTCGAAGCGCCGCGGCAAGAAGGACTTCAAGGCGGCGAAGAAGGACTTCTACGCCGCTCTGTCCGAGGCCAAGTCGGCCGCCAAGGGCACCCGCAGCCGTCGCAAGTGGCCGTGGCTGCTGGGCCTGGTCGTGGTCGGCGCCGGTGCTGCCTACGCCCTCCGCTCGAAGCAGGAGCCGCCGGTCGCGCCCGCGCCGCCGAAGGCCACCCCGCCCGCGCCGAAGCCCGCCGAAGCGGCGAAGCCGAGCGCGCAGGCGAACGGCAAGGCGCCGTCCGCGGCGCCGGCCGAAAAGAAGAACTGAACAAGACGCGAAGAGGCCCCCGGGGGTGCAGCCGGGGGCCTCTTCAGTCTTGCGATGTTTCAGTCGTGCTGGAAACCGATCAGACGGCAGCGGCGTGCTTGTCGATCAGCTGGCCCAGACGCGGCAGCGCCTCCTCGACGTTCTTCTTGCCGTTCGGGCGCAGCTTCGAGTAGACCTTCTTGATGCTGTCGCGGCTGCTCTTCTCCGCGCGCGAGTCGGTGACGCTCAGCAGCGCGTCGGAAGCCTCGTCCGAGCGGCTGGACAGGTAGGCCCCGAAGTCGTTGCCGCCCTTGGCGCGGTAGTCGCCGTAGAACGGCTCGAGCGCGGAGGCGAAGTCCGGCAGCAGCGTGTCGACGGCCGAGGGGATGATGCCCGGCTTGATCTTCTTGACCGCGGCGAAGCCGGTCTTGACGACGGCACCCGAAACGCCGCCCTTGTCCGAGACCTCGGCGTCCACGAGGGTCTCGAAGTCGGAAACGACAGCCGGGCGACGGCTGGAGTCGAGCAGGATTTCCTTGAGGGTGTCAGCCACGAATCTTGTCCTTTGTCCTTGCAGAGTTGGTGCCCCGCCCCGGGGTGGGGGTCCCCGGTGGCTGCGGTGCGCGAGTCCACGAAGCCTGCGCGTGACGCACAGGGTAATACAAGATCAACATCACTCACCCGTGTGGAGGTCGCTACCTAGAGCTTCAGGGCAGCGATAGCCTTCTTGACCACTGTGCGTGCCTTGACGCTCTGCTTCTGGTTCGTCGACGCGATGACCGCCACGGAGCCCTTCGCGACCGCGTAGACGGCCCCGTCGTCGGACGACAAATAGCCTCCCTTCCAGCCGGAAGGGTCGCTCGCCGGGTTGGACGAGTCGAGCGGCGCCGCCTTGTTGACCAGCGCCGTCGCCGTTTTCGCGTCGCCGACGTACACACGGACGGTGAGCTGGATCTTCCCGTCCGGGCGATAGAAGAAGCACGCCGGGTGCGGCTGGTCGGCGGACACGCGCACCTTCGACACGTGCTGGCCGTTCGACTCGGCCACGAATTCGCTGCCGAGGTACGGGCAGTCCTCCGTCGCGCCCGGCTGGGGGTCCGGGGGCAGGCTGCCGGCGCCTGCTGCGGTGGACGCGGACGGCGGGCTGGGCGCCGCGGTGCCGGTCACGATGGTGGCGCTGCAGCCGGCCAGCAGGACCACGGCGGGCGCGAGAAGTACGAGTCGTCGCATAGCGCGGACAGTCAACCACGAAGCATGTGTGAAAACCGCTGGCTGACGGCGGCGTGACCACCGGCCGTGCGACGATGGCGACGTGCTCACCCCGGAGCAGTACCTCGGCGCGATGGCCGAGCGCATCCAGCGGGCCGGCGGGCGGCTGCACACCGTGCAGATCGGCCCCGCCACGGCCGTCGTCGGGCTGTTCACCGAGCAGGTCCTGCTCACGACGATGAACTACTGCGTGATCGCCGCCGCCGTCCCGGAGGTCAGCGCCGCGGCGCTGTACGACTTCACCGGCCGCGCGACCCAGCACGCCCGCGCGAACCTGACCGGCACCATGGGCTGGACGGCGGGCTCGGTCGTGATCGCCGGGCTCGTCGGCGGCCGCGTGTACCCCGACGCCGCGCAGGCCGCGTCGGCGAAGTCGGGCAACCAGTTCGGCGGCGAGACGCGGATGGTCGCGGTGGACCTCTCGGCGGGGCAGCTGTACGCGTTCGTCGGCGGCAAGCTCTGGGGCGCGGCGATGCAGGGCTCGGTCAACGCCAAGCTGACGTACTGCTTCCCGCAGCCCGCCGAGGTCTACCAGCAGGTCCAGTGGCAGCAGGCGCAACAGCAACCGCAGCACCCGATGCCCGCGCCGGCGCCGCAGGTCCCGCCCCCGCCGTACGCCGGCCCGGCCGGCCCGCAGCCGCCGGTGTACCCACCACCGGGGCACGCACCCCACCAGGGTCCGTACGGTTACTGACATGGTGCAGTTGCGCGGCTGGCCCTCGTTCCCCGAAGAGCTTCCCGGGTTCACGCCGGAAACGGCGCCACCGGACCCGCAGGCGCTGTTCCTCGAGTGGCTGACCGAAGCCGGCGAGCACGTGCTGGCGCCGCACGCCGTCACGCTGTCCACTGTGGATGCCGATGGCGCGCCCGACGCGCGCGTGGTGATCCTCAAGGACGTCGGCCCGACCGGCTGGGCGGTCGCGACCAGCGCGGAAAGCCCGAAGGGCCTCCAGCTGCGCAAGGACCCGCGCGCGGCACTGACGTTCTTCTGGCCCGGCCGCGGCCGGCAGGTCCGGCTGCGCGGCCCGGTCTCCCCCGCCGCGCCCGAAGTGTCGGCGGCGGACTTCCTCGCCCGGCCGCCGGCGTCCCGCGTCGAAGCGTTCATCGGGCACCAGTCGCAGGTGCTGCACGATCCGGCGGACCTCGAGGCGGCGGCCGCGGAAGCGCAGCGCTGGGTCGAGGAGAACCCGGACGTGGCCCCGGAAACCTGGACGCGGTACCTCGTGGACCCGGACGAAGTCGAGTTCTGGCAGGCCAGCCACGACCGGCGGCACGTGCGGCTGCGCTACCGGAAGTCCGGCGATGGCTGGGTCCGCGAGCGCCTCTGGCCCTGACGGCCGCTCTTTCGGGGGTATGCGGGTTCCGCGCCGGTGTGCGCATGATGCAGGCATGCGCTCGAAGATGCTGACCGCCGGGCTGGTCCTGGCGCTGACCGCCGCACTCGGGGGTGCGGCCCCGGCCGACGCGCGTCCCGGGGGACGACCGGAGCTGGCGGATCCGCACCCGTGCCCGGGACAGCCGGGCTTCACGTGCTCGACCCTGACCGTCCCGCTCGACCACACCGGCCGCGTGCCGGGCACGCTCGACCTGCCCGTGGCGACCGCCGACAACGCCAACGCGCCCAAGGGCGTGCTGCTGTTCCTCACCGGCGGCCCGGGCCAGGGCGGCGTCGGCACGATCACGCGAATCGCCAGGCAACGGCTGCCGGAAGTCGCGCAGGACTACCGGATCGTCATGCTCGACCAGCGGGGAACCGGACCTTCGGGGGCGCTGCGGTGCCCCGGTCTGCAGGCGGAGATGGGCAGTTCGGACATCGCGACGCCGTCGGCCGGCGCGGTGAAGGAGTGCGCGCGCATCCTCGGCGACACGGCCCCGCTGTACTCGACCGACCAGAGCGTGGCGGACTTCGACCAGCTCCGGCAGGCGCTCGGCGTGCCGAAGCTGGTCGTCGACGGCGTCTCGTACGGCTCGTTCACGGCGGCGCGGTACGCGATCGCCCACCCGCACAACGTCAGCAAGGTGATCCTCGATTCGGTGCTGCCCCACCACGCTTCCGCGTCGGCGTCGCTGTACCTGACGGGCATGACGGCCGAGGCACGCGTGCTGCGCGCGGCGTGCGCGGTGGCCCCGGCCTGCGGCTACGACCCGGCCGAGGACCTGGCGTGGGTGGTCCGCCACCGCAGCACCGCGGACGGTGTGCGGATCTTCGACACGGTGGTGTCGTACGAATTCGCGGATCCCTCCTACCGGAACCCGGCGGCGGGCGACATCATCGGCGCCCTGCACGAAGCCCGTACCGGCGATCCGGCGCGCTTGGACGGCCTCCTGGAGGCCTACCAGTCCGGCGGCGACGACCCGGCGTCGTTCAGCGCCGGCCTGCACGCGGCCACGCTGTGCGCGGACGGGCGGTTCCCGTGGGGCTCCGCGGCGACCCCGCTCGCGCTCCGCCGTCCGCTGCTGTCGCTGGCCGCCCACACGCTCCCCGAGTCGGCGACCTGGCCGTACACGACCGGCGTGGCCACGCAGCAGGGCTTCATCCAGAGCTGCCTGCCGTGGCCGGCGGAACACCCGGCGGCCAACCCGGCCGGGCCGCTGCCGGACGTCCCGGTCCTGCTGCTCAACGGCGACCGCGACCTGTCGACGCCGCTGGAGTGGGCGCGTGAGGAAGCGGCCCGGGCCCCGCGCGGCGAGCTGGTGATCGTGCCGGGCGAGTCGCACTCGATCCAGAACCGCGAGCGCGGCCACGCGGGGAGGGACGCGGTGCTCAGCTTCCTGCGGTCCACGTGACCGGCAGCTCGTGGACGCCGTAGATGTTCATGTCCGTGCGCAGCTTCACCTCCTCGGCCGGCACCGCCAGCGCCAGCGTCGGGAACCGGCGCAGCAGGCTGCCGAAGCCGGCGCGCATCTCGATGCGGGCCAGCTGCTGGCCGAGACACTGGTGGACGCCGTGGCCGAAGGACAGGAGCCCGCGGGCGTTGCGGCGGATGTCCAGCGTGTCCGGGTTTTCGAAGCGCCGGGGGTCGTGGTTGGCGGCGAGCAGCGAGACCACGACCGTCGAGCCCTTCGTGATCGTCTCGCCGCCGAGCTCGAGGTCCTCCGTGGCGTAGCGGAAGAAGATGTCGGCCACCGACAGGTAGCGCAGCATCTCCTCCACGGCCCCGGGCAGCAGGTCCGCGTCGGCGGCCAGCTCGGCGCGCTGCCCGGGGTGCTCCAGCAGCGCGAACGTGCCCAGCGACAGCATGTTGGCCGTCGTCTCGTGGCCCGCGAGCAGCAGCAGGAACGCCGCGCCGGTCAGCTCCTCGACGGTCAGGTCGTCGTGGCGGGCCAGGTCGGACAGGATGTCCTCGCCGGGCTCGGCGCGCTTGCTCGTGACCAGTTCGGCCAGGTAGGTGTTCAGCGCGACGTACGCGCCCATCTTCTCCTCGAGGGTCTGCTCCCGGACCATGAACTGGGCCGAGTTCGCCTGGAACGTGTCCCGGTCCGCGTAGGGCACGCCGAGCAGTTCGCAGATCACCAGCGACGGCACCGGGAGCGCGAACTCCTTGACCAGGTCGACCGGCGGGGCCAGCCGCGCGAGGTGGTCCAGCTGCCGCTCGACGACGTCGGCGATGTGCTCCTCCAGCTGCTTCATCCGCTTGACGGTGAAGGCGCCGGTGAGCTTGCGGCGCAGCCTGCTGTGCTCCGGCGGGTCCATCGCGATGAACATGCCCGGCATCGGCGGCGACGGCTCGGTGGCGGCGGGCATGCCCGTCTCGTACGGCACGTGGATGACGTCGAGGTCCAGCCGGGAGCTGAACCGCGTGTCGGCCATCATCTGCCGGACCTCTTCGTAGCCGGTGACGAGCCAGCCTTCGTGCCCGTCGGGGAACACCAGCGGGCTGACCGGGCGGGTGTCGCGCAGCCGGGTGAGCGCGCTCGGCGGGTCGAAGGGTCCCGCGTCGCGGTCCATGGGGAGTCCGTGCTGGCTCATCGGCTTTCCTTTCGTGGGTGTGCCGACGACGATCGCCGAGTGGCCTGACACGGGCCTGACACGCCTCGGACACCATTGCCCGTGGCAAGATCGGCCGGGTGCAGATCGGGATCCTGGGGCCCTTCGAAGTGCGCACGGACGACGGCGCGCTCGCCGAGGTGCCGGGCGCCCGCCTGCGCGGGCTGCTGGTCGCCCTCGCGCTCGAACCGGGCCAGGTGGTCCCGAAAGCCACGCTCGTCGACTGGATCTGGGGTGAGCAGCCGCCCGCCGAGGCACCGAACGCCTTGCAGCGCCTGGTTTCCCGGCTGCGCAAGGCGCTGCCCGAAGGTTCGGTCGACGGACGGCCGACCGGCTACCGGCTGGTGGTGACGCCCGACGACGTCGACGCCGTGCGGTTCGAACGCCTTGTCGGCCGGGCCCGCCAGGAAGCCGACCCGCACCGGCTGCGGGAGGCCCTCGCGCTCTGGCGCGGTCCGGCCATGCAGGACGTCGAACTGCCGGAGAGCGCGGCGTTCGAGGCGGCGGTCACCCGGCTCGAAGGGCTGCGCCTGGCCGCTTTGGAGGACCGGTTCGACGCGGAGGTCCGGCTCGGCGGCGGCGCGGAGCTGGTCACCGAGCTGACCGACCTGGTCGCTGCGCACCCGATGCGCGAACGGCTCGTCGCCGCGTTGATGCGTGCCCTCGTCGCGACCGGCCGCGACACCGAGGCGCTGCTGGCCTACGAGCGCACCCGGGAAATCCTGGCCGACTCCCTCGGCGTCGACCCGTCGCCGGAACTGTCCGAAGTGCACGTCGCGCTGCTGCGTGGCGAGCTGGGACGGCGGCAGGAAAGCCCGAAGACGAACCTGCGGGCCGAGCTGACCAGCTACGTCGGCAAGGACGCCGACCTCACCGCGGTCCGCGAGCTCATCGCCGAACACCGGCTCACCACCCTGATCGGGCCGGGCGGTTCGGGGAAGACCCGGCAGGCCACGGAGACCGCGCGCACGCTGCTCGGCGACCTGCCGGACGGCGCGTGGCTGGTCGAACTGGCGGCGATCGGCCCGGGCGACGACGTCGCCCAGGCGACGCTCGGCGCGCTCAAGCTGCGGGACTCGCTCGTCGGCGAGGCACCGGACGCCGAGCCGACCGACCGGGTCATCGCCGCCCTGCGCGAGCGTTCGATGCTGCTGATCCTCGACAACTGCGAGCACGTCATCGAAGCCGCGGCGGCCTTCGCGCACCGGGTGCTCGGGGAGTGCCGCCGGCTGCGGATCCTCGCGACGAGCCGGGAACCGCTCGGCATCACCGGCGAGGCGCTGTGGCAGGTCGCGCCCCTGGTCCTGCCGGCGGAAAACGCCGATCCCGCCGAAATCGAGGCCGCCCCGGCCGTCCGGCTGCTGCGGGACCGGGCCGGCGCGGTGCGCAAGGACCTCGCGGTGGACGTCCGCACGCTGGCCCGCGTCTGCCGCGCGCTGGACGGGATGCCGCTGGCCATCGAGCTCGCCGCGGCCCGCCTGCGCACGATGTCGCTCGACCAGCTCGCGCACCGGCTCGACGACCGGTTCCGCCTGCTGACCGGCGGCAGCCGGACCGCGCTCCCCCGGCACCGGACGCTGCGCGCGGTGATCGACTGGAGCTGGGAGCTGCTCTCCGACGCCGAACGCGTCGTGCTGCGCCGGCTTTCGGTGTTCTCCGGCGGGGCGAGCCTGGAGGCGGCCGAGCGGATCTGCGGGGACCACGACGTCCTGGAGCTGCTGACCGCGTTGACCGAGAAGTCCCTGGTCGTGGTGGTCGGCGAGCGTTACCGCATGCTCGGCACGATCAAGGAGTACGCCGAGCAGCGGCTCGCGGAGGCGGGCGAGACGGACGTCGCCCGGCGCGCCCACCTCGCGTACTTCACCGAACTCGCCGAGACCGCGGAGCCGCACCTGCGCCGCGCCGAGCAGCTCGAATGGCTCGCCACGCTCGAGGCCGAGCACGAGAACATCACCGCGGCGATGCGCGGAGCCCTCGCGGCGGGCGAAGCAGCCGAAGCCATGCGGCTCGCGGCGACCGCCGGCTGGTACTGGTGGCTCGCGGGGCACCGGACGGAGGGCAACGAGCTGGTCATGGCGGCCACGGCCGTGCCCGGCGAGGTGCCGGACGAGATCCGCGGCCTGGTCTACACGTTCGTCGTCCAGTTCGTGACGTCCGGGCAGCAGAGCGACGAGTACCGCGCGGAAGAGTGGATCCGCAAGGCGTACGAGATCAGCCTGAAGGTCGAAAACCCGCCGGTGACGTTGCGGTTCGCCGCCGCGCTGGAGCGCCTGCTGCACGGACCGGACGCGGCGCTGACGGCGTTCGAACCGCTGCTCGCCGACGAAGACCCCTGGGTGCGCGCGGTGGCCCGGCTGCAGCTGGGCAAGATGCGCGTCCAGTTCGGGCACGGTGACCGGGAGACGGACGCGCTGCTCGAGACGGCGGTCGCCGAGTTCCGCGCGCTCGGCGAGCGGTGGGGCACGTCGTTCGCCCTGACCGAGCTGGCGGACCGCATCACCGTCCGCGGCGAGTTCGCGGAGGCGTGCGAGTACTACGAGCAGGCCATCGAGGTGGTGACCGAGGTCGGCGCCATCGAGGACGTCGTGCGGATGCGATCGCGGCAGGCCCAGCTGTACTGGCTGCTCGGCGACGAAAAGGCGAGCGCCACCGCGCTGGCCGAGGCCCAGCGGTTCGCGGAGGGGGTGGCCTGGCCGAACGCGCAGGCCGAGCTCGCCCTGGCCGAGGCGGAACTCGCGCGCTGGAGCGGCGACACGGTCCAGGCGCGCCGCCGGCTCGACGTCGCGACGAAGATGCTGGGCGAACACGCCGAGCGGGCCATTGTCCAAGCGGTGGCCCAGGAGCTGCTCGGTTACCTCGCCGAGGACGTCGGCGCATCGCGGGCGCACTGGGCGGCGGCGTTCGAAGCGGTGACCGAGACGGGACACCCGCTGATGGTGGCGCGGGTCCTGGTCGGCCTCGCGGACCTGGCCCTGCGCACCGGTCAGGACGAGCAGGCCGCGCGGTTGCTGGGAGCGAGCGCGGGAGTCCGTGGCCTGCCGGACCGGTCGCACCCGGACGCGGCGCGGATCGAGGAGACCGCACGACGTCGCCTCGGTGACGAGGGGTTCACCGAGGCGACGCGGGAAGGGGCGGCGGCGAGCTGGCCGGAGCTGGCCGCGGTCACGCTCGCTTCTTGAAAGTGGCCGAGGCCCACAGGTAGCCGACGACCGCGATCCCGGCGCACCAGCCGAGGGCGGCGAGCAGGGTGCCGGTGGCCGGCGTCCCGTTGAGCAGCCCACGCAGGGTTTCGATGATCGGCGTGAACGGCTGGTACTCCGCGAGCTGCTTGAGGCCGGGGCCCATCTTGTCGGCCGGCACGATCGCGCTGCTGAAGAACGGCAGCATGACCAGCGGCACCGAGGCCAGGCCGGCCGTTTCCGGGGTTTTCGCCGCCAGGCCCAGCGCGATCGTGAGCCAGCCGGTCGCGAACCCGAGCAGCACGACGACGCCGAGCGCGCCGAGCCAGTCGAAGAAGCCCGCCGCGGGGCTGAAGCCGAGCAGGAAGGCGACGCCGAGGAGGGCCGCGATGGCGACCAGGTTGGTCAGCACGCTGGCGACGACGTGCCCGGTCAGCACCGCGCCGCGGGAGACGTCCATGACCTTGAACCGGTTGATGATGCCCTTGGTCATGTCGGAGTTCACCGCGGTCGCGGTGGCTCCCAGCCCGTAGCAGACAGCCAGCAGCATCAGCCCCGGTGTCGCGTAGTCGACGTAGTCCACGCCGACGCTGAAGGCGTCACCGAACATGTAGACGAACATCAGCATGACCACGACCGGCATCAGGATCGCGTTGAACACCGACATCGGGTTGCGGGCGATGTGCTTGAAGTTGCGGCGCAGCATCACCATCGAGTGAGACTTCATTTCGCGGGAACCTCCGTGGCGTGGCCCGTCAGGGCGAGGAAGACGTCGTCGAGATCGGGGGTGTGGACGGAGAGCTCTTCGGCGCTGAGCGCGTATTCGTCGAGTCTGTCCAAAAGGGAGCGAAGCGACTTCGTGCCGCCGTCGCTGGGCACGCGCAGGGCCAGGGCCTCGTCGTCCCGTGCGGCGTCGGTGAGGACCCGCGCGGCCGCGTCGAGCTCGGCCGCGGTGGTGAACCGGAGCCGGACGTGGGTGCCGGGGATCCGGCGCTTCAGTTCGTCGGCGGTGCCCTGGGCGACGAGCCGGCCCTGGTCGAGCACGGCGATCCGGTCGGCGAGCTGATCGGCCTCTTCGAGGTACTGGGTGGTGAGGAAGATGGTGACGCCGTCGGCGACGAGATCGCGGATGATCGCCCACATGGTGCGCCGGCTGCGCGGGTCGAGCCCGGTCGTCGGCTCGTCGAGGAAGATGATCCGCGGGCGGCCGACGAGCGTCATGGCGAGGTCGAGCTTCCGGCGCATCCCCCCGGAGTAGGTCGACGCCGGTTTGTGCGCCGCCTCGGTGAGGTCGAAGCGCTCGAGGAGTTCGGCAACGGCCTGTTTCGTGGCGCCCCGCGTGAGGTCGACCATCAGCTGCAGGTTTTCCTGCCCGGTGAGCAGCTCGTCGACGGCGGCGAACTGTCCGGTGACGCCGATGGCGGCCCGCACGGCCTTGGGCTGGGTGACCAGGTCGTGCCCGGCGACGCGGATCGCGCCGGCGTCCGCCTTGACGAGCGTCGTGAGGACGTTGACGGTGGTGGTCTTGCCGGCGCCGTTCGGGCCGAGCAGGGAGAAGATGGTGCCGGCTTCGACTTCGAGGTCGACGCCGTCGAGGACGGTTTTGTCTTGGTAGGCCTTCCGCAGTCCGGAGGCCGTGATCGCCAGGTCGGTCATGGGAACCACTGTCGGAGAGCGGCCTGACACCGACCTGACACGAACCTGACCCGGACCGGCCGTTGTCCGCCTCAATCGCGACAGCGCCGCCGCCAGTACGCCCACGTGACGGCGCCCAGCAGCGGAGCCCACAGCAGCACCGGCACGTAGCAGGCGACGAGCAGGGCGTGCCACCCCGGCGCGGTGAAGGTGACGCCGGTGGAGCGGAGGAAGGTGGGGAAGGTGTAGGCCCAGATCGCGGCCAAGGCGAGGGCCCCGGCCGCGGCGGGCTTTATCGCGGCGTACGGCGCGACCCGACGGCCACCGAGCACGGGCACCCATCGGGAGACCCGCTCACCCCACGGCCGGACCAGCCCCAGGGTGAGCAGGGCGAGGCCTTCGGAGACCAGGCTCAGGCTGACGATGTAGACGATTTCGCCGGGCCCGAAGGGGTCCCGTGGTCGGAGCCCGAGGTCGGCCCCGGCGGCGAGGAACAACCGCCAGACCCCGGACGGCAGCGTGACCAGCGGAACGGCGTGGGCGGCGAGCACCGCCCACCGCGGCGGCCGCCGTCCGTCCCGGACGGTGGAGAGGGAGGACGTCATGACCCGAGCCTGCTCTGGCGGGCCCGGCCGGACGTCCCGCCGAGGTACCAACCGGCTCACTCCGGAGAGGGAGCGGCAGGGACGTTCGCCGAATACGACCAAGGCCAGGTCAGCGGTGTTTCCGCCGACCTGGCCTTGGTCACGTTCCTCGGGTTGTGGAGCTGAGGGGAATCGAACCCCTGACCCCCGCCTTGCAAAGGCGGTGCTCTACCAATTGAGCTACAGCCCCGGGACGCGGGCGTGGCCCGCGGTGAAGATCAGTTGTGGGAAGCGCCGGCCGGCTTGGCCGGGGTGGTGCCGTTGGTGGAGGGCACCGGCGCGGTCGCCTCGCGCCAGAGGTCGGCTTCGGCCTTGGCTGCCTTGTTGCGCTTGACGACGAACAGGACGCCGCCCGCGATGACGGCGAGTGCCAGCAGCTTCTTCACCGAAGCCCCCTTCTCAGCTTGCTTCCCTTATCGGCGATGTTACTGCACGGGATCGGGGCGGTGTCGGGCACTCGTGGTTCCACGTGGAACCACTGGTAACGCACGTCACACCCACGGGGAAATACCGAACCAGGCCGTCCTGTTGTACTGAGTGGTCGGTGTGCCCACCGTGTCCCCCGGGCCGCACCCATCGCCTTCGCGGAGTTCCGTCCGGCTGGAGCCGCGTTGCGCCACTCGCCGAGAGGCGACCGTGCGGCGCGCCGACCGTGATCGCTCAGCCCTGCCGGACTTCTCTTCCCGGCAGGGCTGACCTGTATCACGCTGCGTGACCAGGACTTCAGTCCGTCGTGAAGCCGGCCTGCCCGAACAGCGCTAGCGCCGGGTCGGCGATCCGGCCGAGGCTGAACGCGTGGCACAGGAGCAGATGCAGTCCGCCGTCGAAGCGCTGAAGTACCAAGGTGATCCGCTCGCCGACGCGGTGATCGCCGATCTGGTGTCCGGCGGGACGACCCAGGTGGTTAACGAGGTGCTGGCCCACTTCCGCGACAACGACCAGCCGATTCCCGAGGACCTGCCCGAAACGGTGCGCCGTTACCTCGTGGCGACGGACGCCCCACCGGACTGGGCCGACCTCGACCGTGTCGCGAGCGCGTACGAGTTCTTCGTCGACGACGGGGTCCACGTCGCCTCGGTGCTGTCGTTCGGCGCGATGGTCAACTGCTACGCCCAGCCGAGGCCGTCGCGCGTGCTGTCGCTGACGCACCGGCTCAACCAGCCCCACCGCCGGCTGTCGGAAACGGCGCAGTTCGTGCTGCACCTGATGGGCCGCAACCCGTTCGGCTCCGGCGGCAGTTTCGTCCCGACGATCCAGAAAACGCGGCTGATCCACGCCGCGGTGCGGTACTTCATCACCCGATCCGGCGAGTGGGACATCGAGGCGGACGGCGTGCCGTTGTGCCAGCAGGACATGCTCGGTGCGTTGCTCATCTTCTCGGTCCAGGTCATCGACGGAATGCGCCGCATCGGCATCGCCGTCACCGACCGCGAAGCCGAGGATTACTACTACGTGTGGCGGGTGACCGGCGCCCTGCTGGGCATCCCGGCCGACGCCATGCCCGAGACCCTCGCCGAGGCCCAGGCGCTCAACGCCCGGCTCGTCGAGGCGAGTTACGGCCCGTCCGCCGAGGGGGTCGAGCTCACCCGCAACCTGCTGAGCTTGTACGAGGACCTGGTGCCGGGCAAGGCGTTCGACGGCGTGGTCGCCGCGATGGTCCGCCAGGTGGTCACCCCGGAGGTCGCGGACTGGCTCGAGGTACCGCACTCACGCGCCTGGGCCCGCACGGTGGGCACGGGCGTGCGGGTGATGCGCCTGCTCGAGCGTTCGGAAGACCGCAGCCGAGTGGCGACGGCCGTGCTCGACAAGGCAGGCAGTCTCCTGCTGGGCGGAAGCGTCCGAACGCTGACCAACGGACAGCCGACGACGCTGACCATCCCCTCGGACCTGCGGGAAAAGTGGCTCGCTGCCGGAGTGTGCCCGGTAGCCGCCCGAGGAAAAGACGGTTGACCCCGGGACCGCTCACTGCTCAGCTCCATTGATCCGTTCGATGAGCTCGTCGCGGTACTCCCGCACCGCCTGGAACTCCGGTTCGTCGCCGGTCGCCCGCTTCAGCGCACCTTCGAGGATCTTCAGCCCCTGGCGTTCGTCACCGCGCGCGTCCGCCTGCCTCGCGGCGTTCTCCATGGCTTTGGCGAGCTTGGTCTGCGCCTCGGGTGCCGTGGTGGCCTGGTGGATCCGGATCCAGTTGCCGCCCGGATCGACGACGGTGAACCCGGTGTACCGGTCGTTGCGCAGCCGCGGCCGGGTCATCCGCGGGATGCCGGAGACGAGCAGTTTTCCGTGCACGGACCGCATTCCCGCCGCGAAGGCCTCGAACAGCTCGCCGGTGTCCGCCACGATGACCAGGCACGTGCTGTACGACTGCGCCGGGTCGTAGCCGTCCATCCCGAAGAAGTGCAGGTTGATGTCTTCCCGCCGCAGGGCGACGTGCGGGTTCGGCCGCGTCTGCCGGTAGGTGATCTCGAAGCCGAGCATCTCGTAGAACGACGCGATCTCGTCGATGGAAGGACAAGGCAGGAGCGGAATGGTCAGTTCGTTCGCCATTGCTCGAAGCTAAGCCCGGACCCGCCGAAACGACACCGAGCTATTTGCTGGTGCGAACGTCGTGGGGGGTCTCCCAGTACCTGGACCACCAGGATCTCCCCGACGTACAGGATCCCTGTCACGGTCTTCGCATGTCGGAAAACGAGTTCACCACGCACGCGGACCTGTTCGATTTGAGCGGGAAGTCCGCACTTGTCACCGGCGGCACCAGGGGCATCGGGATGATGATCGCGCGCGGCCTGCTGCAGGCGGGCGCCCGCGTCGTCATCAGCTCCCGCCAGGCGGACGTGTGTGCGGAGGCGCAGCGGCTGCTGGCCGAATTCGGTGACGTGCAAGCAATTCCCGCCGACCTGTCCCGGCACGACGAGTGCCGGCGCCTCGCCGATCTCGTCGAGGGCGAAGGCCTGGACATCCTCGTCAACAACGCGGGAGCGATGTGGCGCGAGCCGCTGGAGACGTTCCCGGACGAGGCCTGGGACACCGTGCTCGACGTCAACCTCAAGTCGCCGTTCTGGCTGGTGCAGGCGCTGCTCCCGGCCCTTCGCCGATCCGGCACCGCCGATGATCCCGCCCGGGTCATCAACATCGGCAGCATCGCCGCCATCCACGTCGCCGAGTCGCCCAACTATTCGTACGCCAGCAGCAAAGCCGCGCTCCACCAGCTCACCAGGGTGCTGGCCAGGGAACTGGGCCCGCAGCACGTGACGGTGAACGCGGTGGCGCCCGGACCGTTCCCGTCGCACATGATGGCGGCCACGCTCGACGCCGTCGGTGACCAGATCGCGGCGAAGGCACCGCTGCGCCGCCTCGGCCGCGACGACGACATGGCCGGTGTCGCCGTGTTCCTCGCCAGCCGGGCCGCGGCCTACGTGACGGGCACGATCATCCCGGTCGACGGCGGCATCGCCACGACCGCGTCAGGGACGTAGGCGCGACGCTTCGCCGTCGGACGGGAACTACGGTGACGAGGTGGCCACGATGGATCTGCGCACCGAGATCAAGGAATTCCTGAGCTCCCGCCGCGCGCGGATCACCCCTGAGCGAGCCGGACTCCCCGCCTACGGCGGCAACCGCCGGGTCAAAGGGTTGCGTCGCGAAGAAGTAGCACTGCTGGCAGGGGTTTCCGTCGACTACTACGTGCGCATGGAGCGCGGCAGCCTCGCCGGCACGTCCGACGGAGTGCTCGACGCATTGGCCAAGGCGTTGCAACTCGACGAGGCCGAGCGCGACCACCTTTTTCACCTGGCCCGGCAGTCCAGGGCGCCCGGCGGCGGTCCACGCCGCCGGCGCCCCGCCGCGACGGTGCGTCCGGCGCTCCAGCAGGTGCTCGACGCCATCACCGAGGCGCCGGCGTGGATTTGCAGCAGTCGTTACGACGTCCTGGCCACAAATAATTTGGCTCGAGCACTGTATTCCCCGGTACTGGCCGACCCCCGCCGACCGGCGAACATCGCCCGGTTCGTGTACCTGGATTCCGAAGCGGCAGAAGCGTTCTTCGTCGACTACGACCGAATCGCCGTCGATGTGGCCGCGAAGCTCCGCATGGAAGCCGGCCGCAATCCCCACGACGAGGACCTGATCGCCTTGGTCGGCGAGCTGTCGACCCGCAGCGAACTGTTCCGGCAGCGGTGGGCATCCCGGGACGTCCGGCTCCACCGCTCCGGCCGCAAGCGCATGCACCACCCGGCAGTGGGCCGGCTTGACCTGGACGTCGAGTCACTGGAGCTGCCGTCCGAACCGGGCATGCACTTGACCATCTACACGGCACCCACCGGCACGGCGACCGCGGACGGCCTGGCGCTGTTGGCGTCGTGGGCGGCCAGCCAGGAGAAGGTGGTGCGGTGACGTCTGGTTCTCAGGAGCAGCAGCCGTCAGGCTGAGTGGCTTTGTCGATCTGCGAGTCCGCCTTGACGGTGTACACCTCCCACGGCTCCTGGCCGGGGCCGTGCACCCACACCTTGTCCTGGACGGCGTAGCAGCAGGTGGTGTTGTCCTCGGTCAGCGTCTCCAGCCCCTCGCCGGTCAGGCGCTTGCCGGCCTCGCTGACCTGGTCGGTCGACTCGACCTCGACGCCGAGGTGGTCCATGACCGTCGCCTGCCCCGGCTCGCCCTCCAGGAGCACGAGCTTGAGCGCCGGTTCGGCGATGGCGAAGTTCGCGTACCCGGGGCGGCGCTTGGCCGGCTCCGTGCCGAACAGCTTCGAGTAGAAGTCGATCGAGCCTTCGAGGTCCCCGACCCGCAGCGCGAGCTGTACCCGTGACATCCCGTCCTCCTTGGATAGACGTTCATCTAAGCAATGCCTGGGCTTAGATTGGCTTCTACTTAGAAGCCTGTCAAGATAGACGCATGCCGAAACAGCTGCCGCTCGCCGTGGTGGACGCCTGCTGCTCCCCGCTCGCCCGCGAACCGCTGAACCAGGAGCAGGCCGCCGAGCTGTCCAAGCTGTTCAAGGCGATGGCCGACCCGGTCCGCCTGCGGCTGCTTTCGCTGATCGCCTCCCACTCCGGCGGCGAGGCGTGCGTCTGCGACCTGACCGACGCCTTCGACCTGACCGGCCCGACCATCTCCCACCACCTCAAGGTGCTGCGCGAGTCCGGATTGATCACCGGCGAGCGGCGCGGGACGTGGGTTTACTACCGCGTTCGTCCCGAGGTGCTGGCCCGCCTGTCGGCAGTGCTGGTCCCCGCGATGTCCTGAACCTTCCACCCCGGTCATTCATCGTCTATCGTCGATGGACGATGAAGGGGTTGTCGTGCTCGATCGCCACACTGCCGAGACCTACGCGGGCTGGTTCCGCGCGCTGGCCGACCCGACGCGGGTCCAGATCCTCAACCTGCTGGCTTCCACCGGCGCCCCGATGACGGTCGGGCAGATCGTCGAACGGGTCGAGGTCGGCCAGTCCACCGTATCCGCCCATCTCAAGATCCTCACGGAAGCCCGGTTCGTGCTCGCCGAACCACGCGGCACCTCACGGCTCTACCAGGTCAACCAGCGCTGCGTGTCCTGCTTCCCGACCGCCGCCGACGTCGTCATGGGCCGCGGAGTGCTGCCGTTCGCCGCCGTCACCTGCGAGATCGCCCGATGAGCCCCGACCGGGACGTCGTCCGCGAGCGCTACGGGACCGCTGCGCGGCGGGCTCTGGCCGGCGAGGGAACCGGCCTGCTCACCGGCGACGGGGACGCCGAACGGCTCGGCGCCGTCCACTACACCGGCGAGGAGATCCCGGCCGAGGTGACCGCGACCAGCCTCGGGTGTGGCAACCCGCTGGCCGTCGCCGACCTGCACCCCGGGGAAACGGTGCTCGATCTCGGCTCGGGTGGCGGGCTCGACGTCCTGCTCTCCGCCCGCCGCGTCGGCCCGGCCGGCCGCGCCATCGGCCTGGACATGACCGACGACATGCTCACCCTCGCCCGCCGCCACGCCGACCAGGCTGGCGTCACGAACGCCGAGTTCGTCAACGGCACGATCGAGCGCATCCCGCTCCCGGACGCCTCGGTCGACGTCGTCATCTCCAACTGCGTCATCGCGCTGTCGTCCGACAAGCCGGCCGTGTTCGCCGAGATCGCCCGCGTCCTGCGCCCCGGCGGCCGGCTCGGGATCACCGACATCGTGGCCGACCACACCCTCACCGACGCCGAACGCGCAGCCCGCACCGGCGTGGTCGAGTGCCTCGGCGGCGCGCTCACCGCCGGCCGCTACCGCGCTCTCCTACGTGACGCCGGGTTCGCCGGAATTGACGTCCGGCTGACCCACGAAGTCGGCGACAAGCTGCACTCGGCAATCATCCGCGCCACCCGGCCTCCCCTTGTCATCCCGATGGCGGCCGACCACGCCGAGCAGGTCTTGGCGACCTACCAAGCCGGACTCGACACCGGGCACGCCAGCTTCGAAACCACCGCCCCCGACTGGGCCACGTGGGACGCCGTCCATCTGCCGGCGCACCGGCTCGTGGCTCTCGATGCCGCTGGAGACGTGCTCGGCTGGACCGCGGTGAGCGCCGTGTCCTACCGCTGCGTTTACGCCGGGGTTGTCGAGCACAGCGTGTACGTGCGCCCGACCGCGCACGGCCAGGGCGTTGGCTACGCGCTCCTGAACGCGCTCATCAGCTCGACCGAGAAAGCCGGGATCTGGACGATCCAAAGCGGCATCTTCCCCGAGAACAGTGCGAGCAGGGCACTCCACCGGCGCGCCGGCTTCCGCGAACTCGGTACCCGCGAACGGATCGGCCGACATCACGGCCAGTGGCGCGACGTCGTGATGATCGAGCGGCGAAGCGCCGCCGCTGGGATCGCGTCCGACTGAAAACCGTTAGTCAGGCTGTTAGTCAGGCAGGCAGCAAAAAGCCCGGCTCACAAGAGATGTGAACCGGGCTTTGACCTGCGTGGGCCTACCAGGACTTGAACCTGGGACCTCTTCGTTATCAGCGAAGCGCTCTAACCGCCTGAGCTATAGGCCCTTGAACGAGGAGAACTTTACAGGACCCCCGAAGGGGCCCTGCAACCGGGTCACTCGCGTTCGGACAAGGTGACCTCGAGGCCGCCGGCCAGGTCGGCTGAGACGTTGTAGATGAACGCGCTCACCGTGGCCAGGGCCGAGACCAGGACGATGTTGATCGCGCCCAGGATGGCCGCGATGCCGAACACGCGGCCCGCGCTGATCAGGGGTTCGGCCGAGGCGTTGGCTCCCTCGCCGCCGACCAGGGAGGAATACGTTCCGTTCAGCTTGTCCCAGACGCCCATTCCGTCCAGGACCGTGTACAGGACGCCGACCGCCACGAGCCAGACGAAGAACATCGCCACGCCCAGTACCAGGGACAGCTTGAGCACCGACCACGGGTCGAAGCGCTTGACCTGCAGGGACGCCCTGCGGGGGCCGCGGCCCGGGCGGCGCAGCGCGCTCGGGCGAGCTCGCTGCGCCGATGCCGGGGGGACCTCGGCGCCCGTGGGAGGCGTGTCCCCGCCGCCGCCGAAGAGGCGGGGGGCTGCGCTGCCCGTCACCACCGGGCGTTCGGGGGTGGCGGGCTGCGACGGTTCGGCGGGGGCCGGAGACTCGTCCGTGGCCAGCTTGACCGTCGCTTCGGCGTCGCCTTCCTTGTCGACCCGCTGCCAGGGCGGGCTGGCCGGCGTTCCGTTCGAACCCGCTGCCTCGGGATTCTCGGTCGGTGTCACGAAGAGTCAGTCCTTACCCGTGCCGTGGGGCGCTGTCCGTAGTTGTGGAACTTACTGCTCCGACGGCGCCGTCGTCTCGTCAGCTGCTTCCGGCGCTTCCGGCGCTTCGGGAGCGTCACCATTGGCGACGTCCGAGGGCTCGTCCGCGTTGCGTGCGACGGCCAGAAGAGTGGTGCCTTCGCCGAGATTCATCAGCCGGACTCCCTTCGTCTGCCGTCCTGCCTTGCGGACGTCGCCCGCCGGCGTGCGGATCACGCCGCCGCTCGAGGTGATCGCGTACAGCTCGTCCTCGGCGTCGACGATGAGCGCACCCACCAGCCTGCCACGTTTGCGGTCGTGCTGAATGGTGAGCACACCCTTGCCGCCGCGGCCCTGGACCGGGTAGTCCTCGATCGCCGTGCGCTTGGCGTAGCCGCCGTCGGTCGCCACCAGGAGGAACTTGCCCTCCTTGACCACGCTGATGCCGAGCAGCTCGTCGCCGTCGTTGAAGCGCATGCCCATGACGCCGGACGTCGGGCGGCCCATCGGCCGCAGTGCCTCGTCCGTCGCGTGGAAGCGGATGGACTGGCCTTCCGCCGACACCAGCAGCAGGTCGTCCTCGGCCGCCGCGAGCACCGCGCCGACCAGCTCGTCGCCTTCGCGCAGGTTGATCGCGATGAGGCCGCCGGAGCGGTTGGAGTCGAAGTCGGTGAGTTTGGTCTTCTTCACCAGGCCGCGCTTGGTCGCGAGTACCAGGTACGGCGCGACCTCGTAGTTCTTGATCTCGATGACCTGGGCGATCTGCTCGTCCGGCTGGAACGCCATCAGGTTCGCCACGTGCTGGCCGCGCGCGTTGCGGTTGGCCTCGGGCAGCTCGTACGCCTTGGTCCGATAGACGCGGCCCTTGTTCGTGAAGAACAGGATCCAGTCGTGGGTCGAGCAGACGAAGAAGTGCTGGACGATGTCGTCCTGCTTCAGGGTCGCGCCCTGCACGCCCTTGCCGCCGCGCTTCTGCGACCGGTACAGATCCGTTTTCGTCCGCTTGGCGTACCCCGTGCGGGTGATGGTGACGACGACGTCCTCGACCGCGATGAGCTCTTCGTCGGTGACGTCGCCGCCGAAGCCGACGATCTGGGTGCGCCGGTCGTCACCGTACTTCTCGACGATCGCCATCAGCTCGTCGCGGATCAGCGCGCGCTGCCGCTCCGGCTTGTCGAGGATGTCCTTCAGGTCGGCGATCTCGAGCTCGATCTCGGCCAGCTGGTCAATGATCCGCTGGCGCTCCAGGGCGGCGAGGCGCCGCAGCTGCATGTCGAGGATCGCGGTGGCCTGGATCTCGTCGACGTCCAGCAGCTCCATCAGGGCCGGCCGGGCCTCGTCCGCCGAGGGCGACCGCCGGATGAGGGCGATGACCTCGTCGAGCATGTCGAGCGCCTTGACGTACCCACGCAGGATGTGGGCCCGCTCCTCGGCCTTCTTCAGGCGGAACTTGGTCCGCCGGACGATGACCTCGACCTGGTGCTTCACGTAGTGGCGGATGATCTGGTCGAGCCGCAGCGTGCGCGGCACGCCGTCGACCAGCGCCAGCATGTTGACGCCGAAGTTCTGCTGCAGCTGGGTGTGCTTGAACAGGTTGTTCAGCACGACCTTCGCGACCGCGTCCCGCTTGATCGTGACGACGATCCGCATGCCCGAGCGGCTGTTGGACTCGTCGGCGATGTCGGAGATGCCGGTGAGCTTGCCGTCGCGGACCAGGTTCGCGATGTTCTCGACCAGGTTGTCCGGGTTGACCTGGTAGGGCAGCTCGGACACGACCAGGATCGTGCGGCCCTTCGCGTCCTCCTCGACCTCGACGACCGCGCGCATGCGGATCGAGCCGCGGCCGGTGCGGTAGGCGTCCTCGATGCCGGACGTGCCGAGGATCATCGCCTTGGTCGGGAAGTCCGGGCCCTTGATCCGCACCAGCAGCGCGGCCAGCAGCTCGTCGTCGGTCGCGTCCGGGTTCTCCAGCGCCCAGACGACGCCCTCGGAGACCTCGCGCAGGTTGTGCGGCGGGATGTTCGTCGCCATCCCGACCGCGATCCCGGAACCGCCGTTGACCAGCAGGTTCGGGAACCGCGCCGGCAGGACGTCGGGCTCCTGCGTGCGGCCGTCGTAGTTGTCGGAGAAGTCGACGGTGTCTTCTTCGATGTCGGCCAGCATCTGCATGGCCAGCGGCGCGAGCCGGGACTCGGTGTACCGCATGGCGGCCGCGGGGTCGTTGCCCGACGAGCCGAAGTTGCCCTGGCCGTCGATCAGCGGGTAGCGCAGCGACCACGGCTGGGCGAGCCGGACCAGCGCGTCGTAGATCGCCGAGTCGCCGTGCGGGTGGTAGTTGCCCATGACGTCGCCGACGACGCGGGAGCACTTGTTGTACCCGCGGTCCGGCCGGAAGCCGGAGTCGAACATCGAGTACAGGATGCGGCGGGCGACCGGCTTGAGGCCGTCGCGCACGTCCGGCAGCGCCCGCGACACGATCACGCTCATCGCGTAGTCGATGTAGGAGCGCTGCATCTCCTGCTGGATGTCGACCGGTTCGATCCGGTCGTTCTCCGGAGCCGGCGGCAGGGTTTCCGTCATGAGGTCCTTCTCGGGTGCGGGTGGTCCAGGCGGGACAAGAGCGGGGGACGCCTACACGTCCAAGAAGCGCACGTCCTTGGCGTTGCGCGTGATGAACGAGCGGCGGGCCTCGACGTCCTCGCCCATCAGGACCGAGAACAGGTCGTCCGCCTGGGCGGCGTCGTCCATGGTCACCCGGCCCAGCAGCCGGTTCGCCGGGTCCATGGTGGTCTCCCACAGCTCTTCGGCGTTCATCTCGCCGAGACCCTTGTAGCGCTGGATCGCGTCGTCCTTCGGCAGCTTCTTGCCGGCCTCGACACCCGCCTTGATGACGGCGTCGCGCTCGCGGTCGGAGTACGCGTACTCCGGCTCGGACCGCGGCCACTTGATCTTGTACAGCGGCGGCCGCGAGAGGAAGACGTGGCCGTGCTCGATCAGCGGCGTCATGAACCGGAACAGCAGGGTGAGCAGCAGCGTGGTGATGTGCTGGCCGTCGACGTCGGCGTCGGCCATCAGCACGATCTTGTGGTAGCGCAGCTTCGAGAGGTCGAACTCGTCGTGGATGCCGGTGCCCAGCGCGGTGATCAGCGACTGGACCTCGGTGTTCTTGAGGACGCGGTCGATGCGGGCCTTCTCGACGTTGATGATCTTGCCGCGGATCGGCAGGATCGCCTGGTACATCGAGTCCCGGCCCTCCTTGGCCGAGCCGCCGGCCGAGTCACCCTCGACGATGTAGAGCTCGCACTCCTCGGGCTTGGTGGAGCGGCAGTCCTTGAGCTTGCCGGGCAGGCCGCCGATGTCGAGCGCGCCCTTGCGGCGGACCAGGTCACGCGCCTTGCGGGCGGCCATCCGGGCCTGCGCCGAGGAGATCGACTTGTTGATGATCGTCTTCGCCTCGGTGGGGTTGCGCTCGAACCAGTCAGCCAGCCACTCGTTCGACTGCTGCTGCACGAACGTCTTGGCCTCGCTGTTGCCCAGCTTGGTCTTCGTCTGGCCCTCGAACTGCGGCTCGCCCAGCTTGATCGAGACGATCGCGGCGAGGCCCTCGCGCACGTCGTCACCGGTCAGGTTGGCGTCCTTCTCCTTGAGCAGCTTCTTGTCGCGCGCGTACGCGTTGACGACGCGGGTCAGCGCGGCGCGGAAGCCCTCTTCGTGGGTGCCGCCTTCGTGGGTGTTGATCGTGTTGGCGAAGGTGTACACCGACGGCGTGAACCCGGTGTTCCACTGCATCGCGACCTCGACCTCGAGGCCGGTGCCCTTGGCGTCGAAGGAGATCACGCTGGGGTGGATCGGGTCCTTGCTGCCGTTGATGTGCTTGACGAAGTCCTCGAGCCCGCCCGGGTAGCAGTAGACCTTCTCCTTGATGCGGGCGACCTTGCCCTCCGCGTCCTCTTCGGTCTCCTCGTCGGCGACGCGTTCGTCGCGCAGGGACAGCGTCAGCCCCTTGTTGAGGAACGCCATCTCCTGGAGCCGGCGCGAGATGGTCTCGAAGTTGTACGTCGTGGTCTCGAAGATGTCGCCGTCGGCCCAGAACGTCATCGTCGTGCCGGTCTCGGTCGCCGGGCCGAGGTCCTCGAGCGGGCCGGGCACCTGGTTCGTGTACTCCTGGCGCCAGCTTCGGCCGCCGTACTTGACCTCGGCCAGCAGCTTCGTCGAGAGCGCGTTCACCACGGAGATGCCGACGCCGTGCAGGCCGCCGGACACCGCGTAGGAGTCGCTGTCGAACTTGCCGCCCGCGTGCAGCTGGGTGAGCACGACCTCGATGGTCGGCTTGTTCTCCTTGGGGTGCATGTCGACCGGGATGCCGCGGCCGTCGTCGACGACGCGGACGCCGCCGTCGGCGAGCAGGGTAACCTCGACCTTGGTGGCGTAACCGGCCATCGCCTCGTCGACGGAGTTGTCGACGACCTCCTGGACGAGGTGGTGCAGCCCGCGTTCACCGGTGGAACCGATGTACATGCCGGGGCGCTTGCGGACCGCTTCGAGGCCTTCGAGCACCGTGATCGACGACGCGTTGTACTCGCTCTTGTTCTCGGTCACCGGCGTTGTTTCTCCTCGTCTCGCCCGAGCGGACGCTCGCTCTCCTCCAGTGTACTTGGCCGCGTCCGCTGACATGCGGCAAGGACACCCCTGAATGCGTCACAGACGAACGAACTCGGTTCGAGTCGAGTCTTGACGTATCTCGGGAGGTCTGGATGCGTTCTCGGCCCACTCAACCGAGCATCGCGCAACCCGGGTCAGCCGTACGTGTCACGCGGGCCGCGGCCCGGCACGTGGCGCGGCCCTTTCCGCCAGCTCGGGGCGGTCGGCCCCTGGATCCGCATCCGCTTGACGACGCCGTTGCCGACGCCCGCCGCGATCTTGGCCAGCAGCTTTCCCTGGAGCAACCGGAGCTGGGTGGCCCACGCCGTCGAACTGGCGCGGACGGTGAGCTCGCCGTCTTTCAGCGTGACCGGCTGCGCGTGCTCGGCGACGTCTTCGCCGACCAGCCGCGCCCACTGCGCGAAAACGCGGGCGCTCGTGACGTTCTCGTTCCAGCCGCGGTCCCGCACCAGCCCGGAGACGAGCCTGCCGAGCGGCTGCGGGTCACGCGGGTCGGCACCCGGGCCCGACCAGCGGCGACGCCGGGGGTTCTGCCCGCCGCCGGTCGCGGGACGGCGCCGGCCGGGCGACGTGCCCCGCGCCTTGGCCTTCGCCTTGGCCGCCTCGAGCGCGGCGTGGGCGAGGTCGCGCCCGGTCGGCGGAGCCTCGTTCGGCCCAGCGTTACCATCACGCTCGGTATCGGCGGGTGACGGGGAGCTATTTGGGGACGCCTTCTGCCACCCATCCGGCCGCAGAGTCACGGGCAGCGATAACTCATTCACCGTGTTATCCACACTGTCCACAGGTTTGTCCCCAGATCGGGTGCGGTTTGTGTCTCCCGTCACACGGGGTGCCCGGTCGCCTTGCTCAGCCACGCGTGATCTCACCGTCCGCCACCACGAACCGGTGCCCGGCGAGCTCTCCGGGCACGTCTTCGTCGACCGCGGCGGTCACCAGCACCTGTTCGGCGCTCGCGGCCACCTCGGCCAGCCGGGCCCGCCGCTTGCGGTCCAGCTCGGCGAACACGTCGTCGAGCAGCAGCACCGGCTCGCCCGCCTCCCCGCGCAGCAGCTCGTAACTGCCGAGCCGCAGGGCCAGCGCGAACGACCACGACTCGCCGTGGCTCGCGTAGCCCTTGGCCGGCGCCTGGCCCAGGATCAGCTCCAGCTCGTCCCGGTGCGGGCCGACCAGGCTGATGCCGCGCTCGAGCTCCGCCTTGCGGGCTTCACCCAGCGCCTTGAGTAGGACGTCCTTCAGGACCGCGGGTTGCGCCCGTTCCCCATCCGGTACGCCGTACGTCTCCGGCAGGGCCGCACCCAGCGACGACCGGTAGGCGATCTTCGCCGGCCGCGAGTCGGGCGCGACCCCCATGTACGCCGAAGCCGCGTACGGCGCGAGGTCGGCGACGAGGTTCAGGCGCGCGGCCAGCAGCTCCGCGCCCGCCACCGACAAGTGGTCGTCCCAGACCTCGAGCGTCGACAACGCGTACGGGTCTTCGCGGCCCGTACGGCGTTTCCCGGCCGTCTTGAGCAGGGCGTTCCGCTGCTTCAGCACCTTCTCGTAGTCCGCCCGCACGCCCGCGTACCGCGGCGCGCGCAGCACCAAGAGCTCGTCGAGGAACCGTCTTCGCTCGCTCGGGTCACCCCGCACGAGTGCCAGGTCCTCCGGGGAGAACAGCACCGTGCGCAGGATGCCGAGCACGTCACGCGGGCGGCCGACCGCACCACGGTTGACGCGGGCGCGGTTCGCCCGGCCGGCGGTGATCTCGAGCTCGACGGTCAGCTCGCGGTCGTCGTTGACCACCGCGACCCTCACTAGCGCGCGCTCACAGCCGTGCCGGATGAGCGGCGCGTCCGTCGCGACGCGGTGCGAGCCCAGCGTCGCGACGTACCCGATCGCCTCCAGCAGGTTGGTCTTGCCGCGGCCGTTCTGGCCGACCAGCACGGTCGGCCCCGGTTCGAGGGCGAGATCGGCCTGCGGCCAGGAGCGGAAGTCGGTGACCTGCAGGTGTCGCAGATACACCAGATGCTCCTTACCCGCCGACCTTCTTCACCGCGTGCCCGCCGAACTGGTTGCGCAGCGCGGCGACCGCGCGCATCGCGGCCGAGTGCTCCTGCCGCGAGGCGAACCGCGCGAACAGCGCGGCCGAGATGACCGGCGCCGGCACCGCGTTGTTGATCGCCTCTTCCAGCGTCCAGCGACCCTCGCCCGAATCCTCGACGTAGCCCTCGAGGTCGTCCAGCTCCGGGTCCTCGTCGAGCGCGCGCACGAGCAGGTCGAGCAGCCACGACCGGACGACGGTGCCGCGCTGCCAGCCCTTGATGACCGCGGGGACGTCCTTGACGACCTTCGCGGCCTCGAGCAGCTCGAAGCCCTCGGCGAAGGCCTGCATCATGCCGTACTCGATGCCGTTGTGGATCATCTTCGCGTAGTGACCCGCGCCGACGTCGCCCGCGTGCGAGAAGCCCTCTTCGCGCGGGCCGTCCGGGCGCAGCGCGTCGAAGATCGGCATCGCCTTCTCGACGTCGGAGGCCGCGCCGCCGACCATCAGGCCGTAGCCGTTCTCCTTGCCCCACACGCCACCGGACACCCCGCAGTCGAGGTAGCCGATGCTCTTCGCTGCGAGAAGATCGGCGTTCAGCTTGTCGTCGGTGTACTTGGAGTTGCCGCCGTCGATCACCATGTCACCCGCGGCGAGCAGGTTGCTCAGCTCGGTGACGGTCGCCCGGGTCGGCTCGCCGGCCGGGACCATGATCCACACGATCCGCGGGGCGTCCAGTTTGGACACCAGGTCCTCGAGCGAGGTCGTGTCGCTGACGTCCGGGTTGCGGTCGTAGCCGACCACCTCGTGACCGGCCGCACGCAGCCGCTCACGCATGTTGAAGCCCATCTTGCCCAGGCCGATCAGACCGAGCTGAACCATCGAGATCCCCTTACGTACTGGCGAAAAGCGGGTCAGCCCGGGAGGCGGACCGGCATCAGGAGGTACAGGTAGCCGGGGACGACGTTGCCCTCGGCGTCGGCGGGCTTGATGAGCGCGGGCCGGTTCGGCGTGGTGAAGGTCAGCTCGGCCCGGTCGCTGTGGAGCGCGCCCAGTCCGTCCACGAGGTAACCCGGGTTGAACGCGATCGTCACCGGCTCACCTTCGTACTCGACCTGCAGCTCCTCTTCGGCGCTGCCCTCGTCGTCACCGCCCGCGGACAACCGCAGCGTGTTGTCCCCGAATTCCAGTCGTACCTGAGTCCCCCGCTCGGCCACCAGCGAAACGCGCTTGATGGACTCGGTGAGCGCCGAGACGTCGATCACCGCGCGCGAGGTGTGCGACGCCGGCAGCAACTGCCGGTACGGCGGGAACTCCGCGTCGAGCAGGCGGGTCGTCGTGTAGCGCCCGGAGCCGGAGAGGCCGAGCAGGCCTTCGCCGCTGGCGAGGGCGAGGCGGATCGTGGCGCCGGACGCGCCGAGCGTCTTGGCGGCCTCGGCGAGCGTGCGCGCCGGCACGAGCACCGCGGCGTCGGCCAGGCCCTCGGCGGGCTGCCAGGTGAACTCGCGCATGGCGAGCCGGAACCGGTCGGTCGCGACCAGGGTCAGCGAGCTGCCGGAGATCTCCAGCCGCATGCCGGTGAGCATCGGGAGCGTGTCGTCCTTGCCCGCGGCGACGACGACCTGGGTGACGGCCTGGCCGAACGCGTCGCCGGCGAGCTCGCCCGCGAAGGCGGGCTGGGACGGCAGCTGCGGGTAGTCCTCGACCGGCATGGTCGGCAGGGAGAACCGCGCGCTGCCGCACGTGATGGTGGCGCGGGCGCCGTCGACCGAGATCTCGACCGGCTGCGCGGGCAGCGCCTTGGTGATGTCGGCGAGGAGGCGCCCGGAGACGAGGAGGCGGCCGCCGTCGGCGATCGTCGCGGGGACCCCGACCGTGGCGGAGACCTCGTAGTCGAAGCCGGAGACCGTCAGCGCGTCGGTTTCGCCGTCGGAACCGGCGTCGAGCAGGACACCGCCCAGCACCGGCACCGGAGGCCGGGAGGGGAGGCTTCTGGCCACCCACGCGACGGCGTCGGCGAGCCCGTCACGCTCGACGCGGATCTTCATGCGCGCATCCTTTCGACGGTCGAGCCCCCTGCGGGCTCGGGCCAGGCCTCGTTCTCGCGGGGCAGAGACCGGCTGCCCCCTCCGGCCGGCCCGCTCTCCGCGTGAGCGGCCGGAGCGCGGACCAGGTGCAGGCGTCCACGTTAGGCCGTCGCGGGCACCGCCGTCACCTCGGCCTCCCCTTCGCTTTGTCGACATGACGACTCGATCTCGCGGCTGTCCCCAACTTCGTCCGCCGCCTGTTTTTATCTTTTTCTCTCTTAGAAGAGATCTAAGGGCAGTAGCAGTAGTAGGCGTTGTGGATTGTGTGGATCGAGCTCGTTCGCGCAGGTCGGGCGGCTCGCGGGCGTGTGGGTAACCGTGGTGGCGGATCTGTGGGTAGTTCGGGCGATCCGTGGATGGTTTCGGGCGTCCCCGGATTCGTCCACAGATGGTCCCGGTTGTCCCCATGGTTGTCCCCAGGTGTGGGGCGATTTGTACCCAGGGTCTGGGGGTGCCGAACCGGGTCCGAAACCCTCTTCCGAGTGATCGGCCGCTCCTGTGCACAGCGTGTGGGCAACCTGTGGAATCACCGTGGACAAGGGTGTGGATGCGCTGTGGATCGGCTGTGGGCGGGGTGTGGAGGAAATCCGTGTCTCCGCTGGTGGGAGATCCGTTGGCACTGTGGGCAATCCGCCCACACGGTGGGGAAAACCCCTTGTGTACAAACAATTTTCGCGAGTTTGGCGAAGCGCGCGTACACGCCTTCGCTGCTTCGCGCGCGTACGCGTGCTTCAGGTGTCCAAAGACGACAAAGAGGCGTCCACATTGAGCGGACGCCCCGAAGTCGTTGGGAGGTAAGGGATGTGCTACTGGCGGGCGCGCTGCTTGATGCGCGACGTCAGCTCCTGCACCTGGTCGTAGATCCGCCGGCGCTCGGCCATCTCCTTGCGGATCTTCTTGTCCGCGTGCATGACCGTCGTGTGGTCGCGGCCGCCGAACGTCTGCCCGATCTTCGGCAGCGACATGTCGGTCAGCTCGCGGCAGAGGTACATCGCGATCTGGCGGGCCGTGGCGAGCGCCTTCGTCTTGCCGGGGCCGCACAGGTCGTCGAGCGTGACGTCGAAGAACTCGGACGTGACGCCCATGATGGTCGGCGCGGTGATCTCCGGCGCGTGCGAGTCGGGGATCAGGTCGCGCAGCACGATCTCGGCGAGCGCGCTGTCGACCGGCTGCTGGTTCAGCGACGCGAAGGCCGTGACGCGGATCAGCGCGCCTTCGAGCTCCCGGATGTTCGCCTCGACGCGCGAAGCGATGAACTCGAGAACCTCGCCCGGCACCGCGAGCCGGTCCTGCGCCGCCTTCTTGCGGAGGATGGCGATGCGCGTCTCGAGCTCGGGCGGCTGGATGTCGGTGATCAGGCCCCACTCGAACCGCGTCCGCAGCCGGTCCTCCAGCGTTTCGAGGCGCTTCGGCGGGCGGTCGGAGCTGACGACGATCTGCTTGTTCGCGTTGTGGAGGGTGTTGAAGGTGTGGAAGAACTCTTCCTGCGTCCCTTCCTTGCCCTCCAGGAACTGGATGTCGTCGACGAGCAGGATGTCGATGTCGCGGTAGCGGCGCTGGAAGGCGACCTTGCGGTCGTCGCGCAGCGAGTTGATGAAGTCGTTCGTGAACTCTTCGGTCGAGACGTACCGGACGCGCATCCCGGGGAAGAGCCGTTGCGCGTAGTGGCCGACCGCGTGCAGCAGGTGCGTCTTGCCGAGCCCGGACTCGCCCCAGATGAAGAGCGGGTTGTACGCGCGGGCCGGCGCTTCGGCGACGGCGACCGCGGCCGCGTGCGCGAAGCGGTTGGACGCACCGATGACGAACGTGTCGAAGGTGTACTTCTCGTTCAGCTTCGTCTTCGACGTCTGCGGCTGCGCGGGCGCGGTGTACGGCTGGCCGGCGATCGGCTGGCCGGAGAACGTCGGCCAGATCTCGTGGACCGCGGCGAGCGCCTCGCCCTCTTCGTCGACTTCTTCGTCGGTGTCGTCGCCGTCGTCCGGCTTCGGCGCGACAGCCTGGTGCGCGGGCATCGACATCGGCTGCGCCGGTTCGGCGGGCCGCGGCGGCGGCATCATCGGCGCGCCGTGCGACGGCATCGGCGGGGCGGGTTCGGGACTCGCGCCGTTTTCCACTCGGCCGGGTGACGGCACGTAGCGGGGCGCGGGCGCCGGGACGACTTCGGCGCTGTCCACCTTCACCGCGAGGGAGATGGCGCGGCCGAGCCGCCGGGAAAGCGCGTCGGTGATCGCGCCGCGCAGCCCGCGTTCGATCGCTTCCTTCGCGAAGTCGCTCGGCGCGGCCAGCAGCGCCGTGCCGTCGAGCAGGCCGATCGGCCGGGTCACGCGCATCCAGGCGCGCTGCTGGGGGGAGAGGGTCCCGTCGGACAGTTCGCGTACCACCTGTTCCCAGATGACACCCAGATTGTGCTGGTGATCCGACACCTGTCTGGCTCCCCTCCCCTCGTCGGCGTGGACGGCCGAACCCCGGCGACCTGCGTGCGCGTCGGCACAGCGGATATCCACATAGTTGTCCACAGCTGTGCACTAATGTACGGCGACCCGCGGCGCCGCCACCTGCGGGCTCGTCGTACGCCGGTGGGCACTCCACCACCCGGAGACTGGGCACCGCGACCGGTGACCCGGAAGAGGCACGCTAACAAGCCCCGTCCGCTGCCACAAGGCATCCTCGGCGGCCAGCATTTCACGGTGTACAGCACGTGGCCATTCGGTGTCCCGGCGTCGACCGCCACGGCCGCGCGCGCCGGTCGCGTACCGTGGCCGAGGGGGTGCTTACCGGCCGCCCGACGGGGGTGCGTACCCTCGTAAGGTCTCCCGTATGCGACGGGTGCGTTTCGCGTGCCCACGTTGTCGTCGCTCGTCGTGACGAGGCCACACGTTGGTAGGAGACACCAGAGACTGCCGTGCGCCCGCACGACACGCCAGGCGACGGGGAGGAAATCCCCGCGTCCGACGCGACACACAGGAGAAGCAGTGAGCAAGGGTAAGCGCACCTTCCAGCCGAACAACCGCCGCCGCGCGAAGACCCACGGGTTCCGCCTGCGCATGCGGACCCGCGCCGGCCGGGCCATCCTGGCGGCCCGCCGTCGCAAGGGCCGCGAAGCGCTGTCCGCCTGATCGCCCGATCGGGGCGCGCCGTGCTGCCGGCTGCCGCACGCCTGCGGCGGAGCGAGGATTTCCGCGTGGTTCTCCGTCGCGGGTCCCGGGCAGGCAGGCGTCGCCTCGTCGTCCACGCGCTGACCACGGACCCGTCCGAGGCCGCCGACACGCTGTGGGACTGCACAGTGCAGTCCCACAGCGTGCCGGCGGCCAGGGCGGGTTTTGTGGTGAGCAAGGCCGTCGGCAACTCGGTGGTCCGCCACCGCGTCAGCCGCCGGTTGCGTCATCTCGTTTCGGCCAGGCTCGGAACACTGCCCGCCGGCACTGCGTTGGTCGTACGGGCATTGCCGCCGTCGTCGACCGCTTCCAGCGCCGAGCTCGGGTCCGATCTCGACGCCGCGTTGCGTCGGCTGGGGCTTCTGTCGTCGCGCCGTCCGGCCGGGGATGTCCCCAGCCCGACGCGTCCCGCGGACGCGGCCCCCGACCACGGATCAGCGGTGTGACCGGCATGCGAGCCACCCCCGAGCACGACCACGACGTGGAGCCAGAGCCCCTTCGGCCCGGCCCGGTCGCCTGGGTCCTGCTGCTCCCCATCAAGCTCTACCGCAAGGCGATCTCGCCTTTTCTCCCGCCGGCTTGCCGGTTCTACCCGAGCTGCAGCGCGTACGCAGTCGAAGCCCTCACCCGGCACGGTGCCGGCCGCGGCTCCTACCTCGCGCTGCGCCGGCTGCTGCGCTGCGGCCCGTGGACACCACCCGGCCGCGACCCCGTGCCCGAGACGTTCTCGTGGCGACACCGCAGACCTGAAACACCGATCGAGGAGTAGCAGCAGTGCTCGATTTCATCTACTACCCCGTGTCCTTCATCCTCTGGTGTTGGCACAAGGTCTTCGGGTTCGTCTTCGGGGAAGCGACCGCAGTCTCCTGGATCCTCGGCATCATCTTCCTGACGTTCACCGTCCGCGGCATCATGTTCAAGCCGTTCGTGAACCAGGTCCGGTCGATGAAGAAGATGCAGGACTTCGCGCCGGAGATGAAGAAGATCCAGAAGAAGTACGCGAACGACCGGCAGCGCCAGGCCGCGGAGATGCAGAAGCTCCAGCGCGAGCACGGCGTCAACCCGCTGGGCAGCTGCCTGCCGATGCTGCTCCAGATCCCGGTGTTCATCGGCCTGAACCACGTCCTCCGCGCGTTCACGATGCCGCCGCCCGGTGGCGGCGACAAGACCGAGAACTACTTCTTCAACCAGCACGACGTCCATTCGTACGTCAGCGCGAAGCTGTTCGGGGTCAACCTCGGTGAGGCCGTCTACAACGGTGTCGGGGTCGTCAGCGGCGGGGCCACGAACGTCGGCTTCCACTGGAGCGTGCTCCCGGTCGCGCTGCCCCTGATGATCGTCGCCTCGATCGCCACGCACCTCACCGCGCGGCACTCGGTGGCCCGGCAGAACGCCGCGTCGGCCACCCCGCAGACCGCGATCATGAACAAGCTGACGATGTACATCTTCCCGCTCGGTGTGCTCGTCTTCGGTGCCCTGTTCCCGCTCGGCCTCCTCTTCTACTGGCTGGCGAACAACGGCTGGACCCTGATGCAGCAGCGCCTCGTCTACACGAAGATCGACAAGGAAGAGGCGGCCCGCAAGGCGGAGGCCGCCGAGAAGCGCGCGACGCTCGGGCCGAAGCCGGGCCAGAAGCCGACCGCGCCGAAGGTCGGTCAGAAGCCGGTCCAGCAGAAGAAGAACCAGCCCGCGCAGACCGGCGCCGCCAAGAAGGTCACGAAGGCCGGCTCGGCCCACGGCTTCGCGCAGACGACTCCGGCTGCCTCCGGCGCCACCGCCGCCTCCGCGGACGGCGACAAGACCCCGGCCGACACGAACGGCCAGAACGGTTCGAAGGACACCGGCACGGGCGTGCCGGGCCTTCTCAAAGACTCGACCAGGAAGTCGGGCCGGAAGCGCCGCTGAGGCGCGACCGGTTCGGAGAGGAGACGAATGATGTCGGAGACGATCGACACGATCGACGCCGATAAGGACGACGTGACCCCGGAGACGGACACGGAGGCGGCAGGCGAGCCGAAGGCGGGCGGTGACGACATCCTCGTGCAGGAGGGCGACATCGCCGGCGACTACCTCGAGCGCCTGCTGGACCTGCTCGACTACGACGGTGACATCGACCTCGACGTGGAAGCCGGCCGCGCGATCGTGAGCATCGACGGCGGTGAGGACCTCGAGAAGCTCGTCGGCCCGCGCGGCACGGTGCTCGAGGCGCTGCAGGAGCTGACCCGCCTGGCGGTCCAGCAGGAGACGGGCTCCCGCAGCCGCCTGATGCTGGACATCGCGGGCTGGCGCGCGGACCGCCGCGAAGAGCTGAAGGAGCTCGGCCGCTCGACGGCGGAGTCGGTCCTGAAGAGCGGCGAGCGGGTGCGGCTGCAGCCGATGAGTCCGTTCGAGCGCAAGGTGGTCCACGACGCCGTGGCGACGGTCTCGGGCGTCACGAGCGAGAGCGAAGGCGAAGACCCGAAGCGGCGCGTGGTGATCTTCCCGGAGGCGTGAGCCCCGGTTCGCTTGGCGGGCGGCCCCACTTGACTCGGTCAGGTGGGGCCGCTTTCTTGTGTACATGCGCTCGGCGCCCGGCGAGGTCGTCCACTTCTCCGAAGACCCGACGATCACCCGCTTCGAGCCGCACGTCGCGGCCACAGCGCGGCAGCCGGAGGCCTACGTCTGGGCGGTCGAGGAGAGCCGTGCGCCGGACTACTGGTTCCCCCGCCGGTGCCCGCGCGCGATGGCGTGGGTGCAGCCATCGACGACAGAGGCGGACCGTGCCTGGCTGGGCGCCGACCGCGTCCACGCGATCGAGTACGGATGGCTCGAGTCGATGCGAACGGTCTCGCTGTTCGCCTACCGCTTCTCGTCGGCGTTGTTCCGGGCCTTCGGCGAGCACGCCCACGCGGTCGTGGCGACCGTGCCGGTCGAGCCGCTCGGTCCGGCGGAGCGGGTCGGCGATCTCCTCGGGCTCCACGAGGAGGCGGGCATTGAGTTGCGCGTGATGCGGAACTTGTGGGCGTTCGTCGACATCGCGTCGGCGAGCACGCTTGGCTTCAGCGGCATCCGGTTGGGCAACGCGGCGCCTCGGTCGAGCGAATTACACGGGTGATGTTTCACGTGGAACGCTCCACAGCGGCCGTCGGCGGAGTGGAGTTGTCCACATCTTCGGACTGTCGTCTCGTCTTCTCCGGTTCATCGGGGACAATCGAACGAGCGCGGTTTCACGTGAAACCGGCGGACGAGGAGTAGACGGAGTGAGCTGGGAGCAGGCGGCGGCGCGAGTGTTCGGAGAGCACGTCGACCAAGCCGCCGGGTACGTCGAACTCCTGGAGCGGCACGGGGTCGAGCGAGGGCTGATCGGTCCGCGGGAAGTCGAGCGGCTGTGGGAACGGCACGTGCTCAACTCGGCGGTGATCGGCGAGCAGATGCCCGACGGCGCTCGCGTCGTCGACGTGGGGTCGGGAGCCGGGCTTCCGGGTGTACCGCTGGCGATCGCGCGACCGGACCTCGATATCGTCTTGCTCGAACCGATGGCCCGCCGGGTGGACTGGCTGGCCGAGGTGGCCGAGAAGCTGGAACTCCCGATCACCATCGTCCGTGGACGCGCGGAGGAACGACCTGTGCGTGAGCAGCTCGGTGGCGCCGACATCGTCACCGCTCGCGCGGTCGCCCCGCTCGCTCGTCTCGCGGACTGGTGCCTGCCGCTGGTCCGTCCCGATGGCTTCCTGGTCGCCCTCAAGGGCGCCAGCGCGGCGGACGAGATCGAGCGGGACGGCGCCGCCATCCGGAAGGCCGGCGGGGCCGATCCGCTCATCGTCGAGTGTGGTGCGGCGGTCCTCGAGGTCCCCAGCACGGTCGTGAAGATCCGTCGCCTGCCGACGGCGAGCAAGCCGAAGGCGCGGAGCAGGAAGCGTTAACGGGCCGCGATGTTCCACGTGAAACGTAGCGACTCGACCACCGACCAGACGTCTAGATGGAGGAGGTGTCGAGACCGGTGAATCCCCCGCCGTCCGACTCCACGGAGACCAGCCACGACGTGGGCTGGACGCCGATCGCCGAGGAAGCCGCCCGCGCCGCTCGTCTGCTGCACCCGAAGGAAGGGGAACTCCCCCGTCCCGGCCGCCGCCGCGTGATGACCGTCGCCAACCAGAAGGGCGGTGTCGGCAAGACCACCAGCACGGTCAACCTCGCCGCCGCCCTCGCGCTCCACGGGCTCAAGACGCTCGTCGTCGACCTCGACCCGCAGGGCAACGCGAGCACCGCGCTCGACGTCGACCACCGGTCCGGGACGCCCTCCATCTACGAGGTGCTCATCGGCGAGGTAACGCTCGCGGAGGCGGCCCAGCCGACCGAACAGTCCCCCAACCTCTTCTGCGTTCCCGCGACGATCGACCTCGCCGGCGCCGAGATCGAGCTCGTCTCGATGGCGTCCCGCGAGTCCCGGCTCAAGGAGGCCATCTCCTCGGAGATCCTCGACGAGATCGGCGTCGACTACGTCCTCATCGACTGCCCGCCGTCGCTGGGCCTGCTGACGGTCAACGCGATGGTCGCCGCGCAGGAGGTGCTCATCCCGATCCAGTGCGAGTACTACGCACTCGAAGGTCTCGGGCAGCTGCTGAGCAACATCGAGCTCGTGCAGCAGCACCTCAACCGCGAACTCCGCGTCTCGACCATCCTCCTCACCATGTACGACGGCCGCACCAAGCTGGCCGATCAGGTGACGAACGAGGTGCGGAACCACTTCGGCGACACCGTGCTGAAGACCGTCATCCCCCGCAGCGTGAAGGTCTCCGAAGCACCCGGATACGGCCAGACCGTGCTCGCCTACGACCCCGGCTCGCGCGGGGCGATGAGCTACGTCGACGCGGCGAAGGAGATCGCCGAGCGCGGCGCCCAGATGGAGGGTAGTTCCACATGACCGAGCGTCGAGGAGGGCTGGGGCGCGGCCTCGCCGCCCTGATCCCGACCGGACCCACCGGCGGTGGTCCGCTCCCCGCGCCCGTCGACGGGACGGCGGCGGACAAGAAGGCGGCCGAGGACAAGGGCTGGTTCGCGGCGAACGGCCAGGCGCAGCAGCACGGCGGCGAGGTCGCCGGCGCCGTCTACCGCGAGATCCCCGTCGGCTCGATCAAGCCGAATCCGAAGCAGCCGCGGCAGGTCTTCGACGAGGACGCGCTCGCCGAACTCGAGCACTCGATCCGCGAGTTCGGGCTGATGCAGCCCATCGTCGTCCGGGAGCTCGGGAACGACGAGTACGAGCTCGTCATGGGCGAGCGGCGGCTGCGTGCTTCGCAGCAGGCGGAGCTCGAGGCGATCCCGGCCATCGTCCGGCAGACCGCCGACGAGTCGATGCTGCGGGACGCGCTCCTGGAGAACATCCACCGCGTCCAGCTGAACCCGCTCGAAGAGGCAGCGGCGTACCAGCAGCTGCTCGACGAGTTCGCGGTCACCCACGAGGAGCTGGCGAGCCGGATCGGCCGCAGCCGCCCGGTCATCACCAACACGATCCGGCTCCTCAAGCTCCCCCTGCCGGTGCAGCGCCGGGTGGCCGCGGGCGTCCTGTCCGCCGGCCACGCGCGCGCGTTGCTGTCGCTGGAGGACGCCGAAAGCCAGGAGGAGCTCGCCGCGCGCATCGTCGCGGAGGGCATGTCGGTCCGAGCAACCGAGGAAGCCGTCACGCTCAAGAAGAGCGAGAAGCCGGCCAAGCCGAAGCCTGCGCCGCGCAAGCCGATCCAGGCGCCGGGGTTGCAGGAACTCGCGAACCGGCTCTCGGACCGCTTCGACACCCGGGTGAAGGTCGACCTCGGCCGCCGGAAGGGCCGGATCACCCTCGAGTTCGGCTCGGTCGACGACCTCGAGCGGATCGTCGCGATCATCGACGCGAACGGGACGAATCAGACACCGAAAACCGATTAGGGATCACCCCGGGGTGTTTCGTCACGGTGATGATTGCTGATCGCAGTGGCGCCGACCACGGGAAGTGATCACACGAAAAAGGCCACCGCGGAGGTTCCGCAGTGGCCTTTCGCGTCTCTGGGGGTCAGCGGGTGATGGCTTGCCCGATGAGTTCACCGAACACCGCGCCGAGCGACTTGCCCGCCGCCTCGATCGCCATCGGCACCGTCGACGTCTCGGTCAGGCCCGGCGACGGGTTCACTTCCAGGAAGTGGACCGTGCCGTCCGCCGTCACGACCGCGTCGGTGCGGGAGATGTCGCGCAGCCCGAGCACGCGGTGCGCGGCGACCGCCAGCTCGGCCACCGCCTTGGCCGCGGCGTCGTCGAGCCGGGCGGGGGTGAAGAAGTCGGTCAGGCCGGCCGTGTAGCGGGCCGTGTAGTCGTACACGCCGCTCTCCGGGACGATCTCGACCGCGGGAAGGGCCTCGGGCCCGTTCTCGCCCTCGATGACCGTCACGGCCACCTCGACGCCGTCCACGAACCGTTCCGCGAGGACGGTGTCGCCGTAGGCGAAGCAGCCGACCATCGCCGCCGGCAGTTCCGCCGCTTCGCGCACCACCTGCGTGCCGAGCGCGGAACCGCCCTGGTCCGGCTTGAGGATCAGCGGCAGCCCGAGCCGCTCCACCATCGCGTCGAGCACCGCCTGGGCGCCGAGCTCGCGGAACGTGCTGTGCGGCAGCACCACCCAGCCCGGCGTCACGAACCCGGCGTTCTGCAGCAGCGCCTTCGCGGTCGGCTTGTCCCACGCGCGGCGGCAGCCCTGGGAGCCGGTGCCGACGAAGGGCACGCCCAGCATCTCCAGCACCGTCTGCACCGAGCCGTTCTCGCCCTCGCCGCCGTGCAGAGCGACGACCACCGCGTCCGGGCGCTGCGTGCGCAGCCGCTCCAGGAGGCCCGCGTCGGTGTCCCACTCCTCGATGCCGAAGCCCTCCGACTTCAACGCCGCGGAGAGCCGTCGCCCGGACCTCAGTGAAACGTCGCGTTCGTGCGAGAGCCCGCCGGCGAGCACGGCAACGGTACGGTCGACCACCGTGGAAACTCCTTAGCCTGTAACAGGATTAGACCGTGTCCGGAGACGGGTTCTGCGGTCCCTGGATCTGGCGCGCGCTCACGTTACCGAAGGTGCGGGCGAGGTCCATTTCGGACTCCAGCACCGCCGCCAGCCGCCGCACGCCCTCACGGATGCGCTCCGGGGTCGGGTAGCAGTACGACAGCCGCATCTGGCGGCTGCCGAACCCGTCGGCGTAGAAGCCGGTTCCGGACGCGTACGCCACCCGCGCGGTCACCGCGCGCGGCAGCATCGCCTTCGTGTCGACGCCTTCCGGCACCGTCACCCAGACGTAGAACCCGCCGTCCGGCTTGGTCCACGAGCAACCCGGGGGCAGGTACTGGTCGAGCGCGGACAGGATCGCGTCACGCCGCTCGCGGTAGTTCTCGCGGAACTTCTTGATCTGGCCCTTCCAGTCGTGCGTGGCCAGGTAGCGCGAGACGATCATCTGGTTGAACGTCGGCGGGCACAGGGTCGCCGACTCCGCGGCCAGCACGAGCTTCTCGCGCACCGCGTGCGGCGCCAGCACCCAGCCGACGCGCAGGCCGGACGCGAACGTCTTGGAGAACGAGCCGAGGTACACGACGTTGTCGGGGTCGGTCGACCGCAGCGCCGGGTACGTCTGCCCGTCGAAGCCGAGCAACCCATACGGGTTGTCTTCGACGACCAGGACGTTGTGTTCGCGGCAGATCTCGAGAATCTCCGCGCGGCGCTCGACAGCCAGCGTGACGCCGGCGGGGTTGTGGAAGTTCGGGATCGTGTACAGGAACTTGACCCGCCGGCCGGCCTTCTTCGCCTGGTCGAGTGCTTCGCGGAGCAACGAAGGCACCAGGCCCTGGTCGTCCATCGCCACGTGCACGACCTGCGCCTGGTACGCAGCGAACGACCCCAGCGCGCCGACGTACGAAGGGCCTTCGGCGATGACGACGTCACCCGGGTCGCAGAACAGCCGCGTGACCATGTCCAGGCCCATCTGGGAGCCGACGGTCACCACGACGTCGTCCGGGTGCGCCTTGATGCCCTCCAGGGCCATGATCTCGCAGATCTGCTCGCGCAGCACCGGGACGCCGTGCGCCGAGCCGTACTGCAGCGCCACCAGGCCGTCTTCGGCGATGATCTCGGCCACCTGCGCCGACAGCGTGTCGAGCGGGAGTGCCGCCAGGTTCGGCATGCCGCCGGCCAGGGAAACCACCTCGGGCCGGCTGGCCACCGCGAACAGCGCCCGGATCTCGGAGGCGGTCATCCCCGCGGTGCGCGCGGCGTACCGCTCGAGGTGCGGGTCGAGGTTCTGGCGGCCGCTGTGTTTCTGGAGACCACTGGGACGCTGGCTGGGGCGGTTCTCGGTCATCGACGATTCACCCGGGGCTCGGTGGACACGGTCACTCCCGCGGGAGCTGGTAGATCCCATCGAGTGTAACCGGGCACCCATCAGGACCCCCTGACCTTTCGGTGCTCGTCACATCGGCCTATCCTCGACCCTGGCTCCCGTGTTCGTGCCGTGGCTCTCGCGCGGCTTGACGACCGGGCAGCCCGTCGGGAGCGCAGGTCAGGGAGGTCGCGGGTGTCGCGTCGCGTCGTGGGCGTCACACTGGACAACCTCGAGCACCTGCCGAAGAGCTGTCGCCGGTGCGTGTACTGGGAACTCGCCCCGCACCTCAAGCACCAGGCCGAGGAGTTCGGCGCGACCGAGGTCGAGAAGGAAGCCTGGGTCTCGAGCGTCCTGCTCGAGTGGGGGTCCTGCGGCCGCATCGTCTACAGCGACACGCTGCCGGTCGGGTTCGTGCTGTACGCCCCGCCGAACGCCGTCCCGCGCGCGCTGGCCTTCCCGACGTCGCCGCCGAGCGCCGACGCCGTCCTGCTGACCTCGTTCCAGGTGCTGCCGGAGTTCCGCGGCGGTGGCCTCGGCCGGATGCTCGTCCAGGCGGTCGCCAAGGACCTCACCAAGCGCGGGGTCCGCGCCATCGAGGCGTTCGGCGACGCGAAGCCCGACGAGCCGGACCCCGACGGCGGCCACAGCTGCGTGCTGCCGGCGGCCTTCCTGCAGAGCGTCGGCTTCAAGACGGTCCGTCCGCACCAGAAGTGGCCCCGCCTGCGCCTCGAGCTGCGGTCGGCGATCACCTGGAAGGAAGACGTCGAGGCGGCCCTGGAACGGCTGCTCGGCCAGGTGACGATCACCACCGCCGAGCCGAGCCTCGGCCGCGCCTGATTCCCCATCCGCAAACGTTTGCGCCTGTGCTTCGGCGCGGCTGGAACACGCGTGTGCACAACTGTGGAAGAAGGGCCGAGTTATCCACAGAGCGCTGATAGGAGCGGTGGACAAGCTGTGGAGAACTACCCCGAAACCTGGGGACGCGTGCGTCGCGTCCCCAGGGATGGTGGGGCAGGTGCAGGAGAGCCGCTAGGGGTTGTGGTGGGCCCTATTCGGCCTTGGCGAGCTCGTGCGCCAAGACGTCGGCGAAGGTGAACGTGCCCGTCGGCTGGTCGCCCTCACCGAGCAGGTACAGCCGCTTGACGGCGATCAGGATGCCTTCCGCGACGATGTCTCGGAACGCCGGGTCGCCGAGCTTGCGGGCGTCGTCCGGGTTGGTCAGGTAGCCGATCTCGACCCGGACCGCCGGGCAGCGGGTGCGGGTGAAGATGTCCCAGGACTTGTAGTGCGTGCGGCAGTCGAGCATGCCCGTACGGGCCGCGACCTCGCGCTGGATGAAACCGGCCAGCAGCTCGCCCACCGTGGACGTGGTGCCGTTGCCGTTGCCGAAGTGGAAGCTCGCGACACCCTGCGCACGCGGCGAGGGGTTCTTGTCGCTGTGCAGCGAGAGGAACAGGTCCGCGCCCGCGTCGTTGGCGAACTTGGCCCGCTCCAGCTCGGTGGGGCTGTGGTTCGGGCCGCGGGAGATCAGCGCCTCCATGCCCGTGGCCTTCATCCGGCCCTCGAGCCGCCGGGCGAGGTCCCAGGCGATGTCGGCCTCGCGCAGGCCGCCGGCGACCACGCCGAGGTCGTCGCCGCCGTGGCCGGGGTCGATCACGATGCGCTTGCCGCGCAGGCGCGGACCGGCCTGGCGCACCTGCTCCTGCTCGCGCAGGAACACGGGGCGCCCGCCCCGGGCCCGCGGCGAGGACAGGCGGTGCAGCTCGCGGATGGTCGCCGGGCCGCACATGCCGTCCGGCGTCAGGCGCATGTCGCGCTGGAACGTCTTGAGCGCGCGCTCGGTCTGGGGGCCGAAGTAGCCGTCGGGGCGGCCGGCGTCGAAGCCGAGCTCGGTGAGCCGCTCCTGCAGCGTGAAGACGTCGTCGCCGTGCACCGGGGAGGCGATCATGTACGACAGCGGGCGGCTGCCCAGGTGGTAGCTGGCGCCCTTGAGCGCCTGGAACGTCGCCGGACCCACGATGCCGTCGGTCATCAGCCCACGGCGCTGCTGGAAGGCACGGACGGCGTGCTCGAGGGCGACGTCGAACGTGTCGTAGCCGTCGGTACCGGTGACCGGCGGGAGCAGGTCCATCCCGGACAGGATGGCCCTGATCTCGGCGACGTCCGGACCGGCGTCACCGCGGCGGAGTACCCGCATGCACTCCTCGCTCTTCCTAAGGCACCGACTCGGGGGCTCGGTGCGTGGCAGGACTTTCGGAAAACCTTCGCTGGGACAAGCCCAGGTGCTCTATTGTGCCTTGCCAACTCTGGGTGACAGCGTAGGCCCGGTAGGTACGTCAAGAACCCGTTGGTGGAGTACCCGCGGCGCCTGGCTGTCACGCTCGATTCAACTCAGCCGACGCAGATTCCCCCGAATGTGACAAACCCGGGGCCGCGGGAGGGTTCCCGCAGGCCCCGGGTTCGCCGGGCTTGTTCGGTTCAGAGGACGTCGGCGAGGTCCGACAGCAGCGCGGCCTTCGGCTTCGCGCCCACGATCTGCTTCACCGGCTTGCCGCCCTGGAACAGGATCAGCGTCGGGATGGACATCACCTGGTAGTCACGCGGCGTGTTCGGGTTCTCGTCGATGTCGATCTTGGCGATGGTCAGCTTCTCGCCGTTCTCGGCCGCGATCTCCTCGAGCACCGGGGCGACCATCTTGCACGGGCCGCACCAGGTGGCCCAGAAGTCGACGAGGACCGGCTTTTCGCTGGTCAGGACCTCGTCGACGAACGTCGCGTCGGTCACCTTGACGGTGTTGGCCATGGTTTCTCCTTCAGGGGTGGTTGGAAGCCCGGTAAGTCAGTTGGTGCCCGCGCCGTAGCCGCCGCCGACCAGCTCGGCCGCCTCGTGGGCGTCGGCTTCGCCGTGCTCCGCGAGCCATCGTTCCGCGTCGATCGCCGCGCTGCACCCGGAGCCCGCGGCGGTGATCGCCTGCCGGTAGGTGCGGTCCACCAGGTCGCCGGCCGCGAAGACGCCGTCGAGGTTGGTGAAGGACGTCTTGCCCTTCGTGACGACGTAGCCGTCCTCGTCCAGGTCGACCTGCCCCTTCACCAGCTGGCTGCGGGGGTCGTGCCCGATCGCGACGAAGAAGCCCGACACGTCCAGCGTCGACTCGGTGCCGTCCTTGGTGTCCTTGAGCCGCAGGCCCTCGACCTTGCCGTCACCCAGCACCCCGGTGATCTGCGAGTTCAGCTGCCACTTGATCTTGTCGTTCGCGCGGGCGCGCTCGAGCATGATCTTGGACGCGCGGAACTCGTCGCGCCGGTGGACGATGGTGACGGACTTCGCGAACTTCGTCAGGAAGGTCGCCTCCTCCATCGCCGAGTCGCCACCGCCGGCGACCACGATGTCGTGGTCGCGGAAGAAGAAGCCGTCACAGGTCGCACAGGCCGAGACACCGCGACCGAGCAGCTCCTGCTCGCCCGGCACGTTCAGGTACCGCGCCGCGGCACCCATGGCGAGGATGACCGCGCGGGCGGCGTAGCGCTTGCCGTTCGCGGTGACGTACTTGACGTCGCCGGTCAGCTCCAGCGACTCGACGTCCTCCGCGCGCAGCTCGGCGCCGAAGCGCTCGGCCTGCTTGCGCATCTCCTCCATCAGGTCCGGACCCATGATGCCGTCGCGGAACCCGGGGAAGTTCTCGACCTCGGTCGTCGTCATCAGCGCGCCGCCGAACTGCGTGCCCTCGAACACCAGCGGTTCAAGCTGGGCCCGCGCCGCGTAAACGGCAGCGGTGTATCCGGCAGGACCCGACCCGACGATGATCAGGTTCCTGATTTCCTCGGCAGCCACCCGTTGACCTCCGCTCGTAGTGACCTGTACCAGGCTCAACACGATCGTAGGTGGCCATGTTCCCAGCCGTGACAGCCGCTACTTCTCCCCGACGACCTTGTCGAACAGCACCGCCGGATTTCCCGGTCCGCAGTCGGCCCCGAACGCCACCAGGCGGAACTGGGCCAGCTTGCCGGTGGTCAGGATGATCATCACCCCGGCCTTGCCGCCGACGTTCACCGGCCGGATGCCCTCGGGACGCACCTTCGGGTCGAGCCCGGCGGCCGCGATGCAGGCGTCCAGGCGGTCCTCGTTCTGCAGGGGACCGAAGTCGCGGACGCCGACCGACTTGCCGAGCAGGGCCTGCGCACCGCTGCCGTCACTGGCCACCGACGGGCCCGTCGGTGCGGCCACGTTCGGCGTGCCGCTCTGCTGCGAGGTGTTCGGGAGGGCGACTGTCACGGCGACGACCGCCGCCGCGGCCGCGGTCAGGACGCCGGCGGCCCAGCCGAGCCGCTTGTTCCGCTTCCGCCGCGCCGCGGCGAGGTCCACCACCTGGGCGTCGCGCGGTGCCGCAGCTGCCGGTGCGGCCCCCTGGGCCTGCGGAAAGGCGGCGGCTGCTTCGGCGGCCAGCGCCGCGTCCAGCCGGGCGGCGAACTCCGCGGGCATCCGCGGGGCCGGCGCGTCCGCGAGCGAGGCTAGGTCGGCCTGCGTCGCGTCGAGGGCGTCCAGGATGGCCCGGGCTTCCGGGTCGGCGTTGACCAGCGGCCACAGCTCGGCCGCCCGCGTGTCGTCCAGGACACCGGCGTGGAGGTCGGCGAGCACGTCGACAGACCAGGGCGGACCGATGGTCCCCCCGATCCCCCGGCTTTCGTCCGTCATCGTCCCTCCCCGCTACCCGGCTGACGCCCGGCCCGTTTGCTTTCGTGAGTTGGGACGTTCGCAATCGCATCGGGGTTCCGCAGGTGCCCGAGAACCTTCGCGAGTTTCCCGCGGCCCCGGGCGCACCGGCTCTTCACCGTGCCTTCGGCGATGCCGAGCATCTTCGCCGTCTCGGCGACCGAGTATCCCTCGACGTCGACCAACACGATCGGGGCACGTTGCTCTTCGGGCAGCTGGTCGAGCGCTTCCCGCACGAGCAGGCTGGTTTCCCGCTCGGCCATCGAGTCACGCGGGGTGGCGGGCTCGTTGAAGCCGGTCTCCGGCAGCGGCACGGTCGGCCGCGCCTGGCGGCGGCGGATCCGGTCGAGGCAGGCGTTCACCACGATCCGGTGCAGCCACGTCGTGACCTGCGACTCCGCCCGGAAGTTCCCGGCCGCGCGGAACGCCGAGATGAACGCGTCCTGCAGCGCGTCGGCGGCCTCTTCCGGGTCGCGGACCGTGCGCAGGGCCACCGCCCACATGCGGTCGCGGTGTCGCTGGACGAGTTCGCTGAACGCATGAGGGTCCCCCGCGGCGTGAGCCGCTATCAGATCCGCATCCGTGGGAGCTGCAGCTGTCACCCGGCAGAGCCTACTGACCCTGTCGGGTGCGTCACCCCGCAGGCAGGAAGGACAGGTCGCCGATTTCGGTCTGGAACTGCCCGTCCGCGTCGCCCAGCTGGGTGATCCAGACGATGAAGTTCTGGCCCTGCGTCGGCTGGGCCAGCGGGATCGTCGTCTCGCCGTCCTTCAGGTCGCCGTTGCCGACCACCTTCGTGTCGGCCAGCTCGGGATCCTTGCCGGTCGCCGACCGGATCTCGACCTTAGTGCCCGGGGTGCCGCCGACGACCTTCACCTGGCTGAGGTTGATCGGGTTGTCGAAGGTGACGAGCAGCCCGACGCCCGGCTTCATGGCCGGGAACTGCTGCTTGTACTTCTCGGTCCGCCACTCGGTCTCGGGTTTGCCGTCGATCGCGTACTTCGCCCGGCCGGTGTTGTCGCCCTTGCCTTCCGGGTTGTACACGGCCACCGACTGCGGGGGCACCGGGGCGCCCACGGCCGGCGAAGGCGGCGGGGCCGGCGCCGACGACGACTGCGGCGGCTGTGTCCCGTTCTGCTGGCTCGACGCCGGCGGCTGGGCGACGTTGATCGTCGGCCCGCTCGCCTTGGAGTCACCCTGGAAGACGTTGATCAGCATCAGCCCGCCCCAGGCGAGGATGACGACCGTCGCGACCACCAGCACGGTGACGCCGAGGGCGAGCTTGCGCCGCCGGGCGACGTCCTTGACCGGCTTCTTCGTGGTCCAGACGGTGCCTTCGGCCTCGGCCGGGTCGCCGCCGACGGCCTTGATGAGCTGGGTGCGTTCCTCTTCCTCGGCCACCTGGTCCAGGACGCGGAGGATGGCCGCGCTGGTGCGGATGCCGCCGTTGCCGCCGTCCTCGATCGTGCGGACGGCCAGCGACGACAGGTCGGCCGGGACCGTCGGCACCAGCTGACGCGGCGGGACGATCCGGCCCTGCGGTGTCATCGGGGCCGCCGGAATCGCGGGCGGGCCGCCGGGCAGCGCCCAGCGGCCGGTCAGCAGCAGGTACAGGACCGCGCCGAGGGCCTTGACGTCGTCGCGCAGCGTCGCCTCCGGCAGCGGGCCGGGGAACGCGAGCTTGAGCGCGCCGTTCGGCGTCAGCCGCAGGCGCTGGGGGTGGTCGAGCCCGAGGACGAGCCCGTTCTGGTGCGCCTGCTCGACGGCTTCGGCCAGCGCCTGCACCATCCGCGCGGCGGCGGCCGGCGCCACCGGTCGCTGGGCGACGAGGTCGACCAGGTCGCTGCCCTTGGTCCATTCCGCGACGACGACACCGAGCAGGCCTTCGCTCGAGGTGATGCCGCTGCCGAGGGCGAGCACGTCGAGCACGCGGGCGACACCGCCGTGGCCGAACTTCGACGCGTGCGTCGCGCGCTCGAGGGTGCGCCGGGCCAGCCGGGCGGCTTCGGGATCCGCCGGGTCACCGACCAGCAGGGTCAGTGCGACGTCCCGCTTCAGCTGCCCGTCCCGGGCGCGCCAGAGGTGCGCGTCGCCCCGCTCGTCCACGCCGAACTGCGCGAGGAGGCGGTAGCGGCCGTCGCCGACCACACGCCCGGGGGCCAGCGATCCGACCTGGGCCTTGCCCACGTGGTTCGCACCCCCCGCCTGTTCGCTCCGCCTCGTGTCCACGCGCACTCTCCCGCTAGCTCCCCGCACCAAGGTTACCCAGAATACGACGCGGGAGTCGTCGTCTTCCGTACCGCAATCGTTACCCGCGCTTGATCAACCGGGTGAACCTCGAAGTGGCCGGCTTCAGCTCTTCGACCTTCAGCGCCATCAGCACGCCGAATGAAACGACGATGCCGACGATGCTCTGCAGCAACAGCTTCACCCACGCACCGAAAGTGGGCCCGAACGAGTCCGGCACCAGCTTGCCCGCGACCCACGCGGCGGCGACACCCAGGACACTCGCGACGACCGTGAAGAGAATCACGCCGATCACCCGCTTGCTGCGCAAGTTGCCCAGCGTCACCCACAGCCAAACCTGGCCGAGGATCGCGCCGACCACGAACGTGAGCGCGTTGACCATCATCACGCCGAGCACGACGTTGTCCGGCGACAGCAGGACCGGGCACAGGTACAGCAACGGCACCTTGACCAGCGTCATCACGATCATGATCAGCGTCGGCGTGCGGGCGTCCTTCATCGCGTAGAACACGCGCATCTGCAGCATGACCAGCGCGTACGGCAGCAGCGCGAACGCCGAGATGGCGAGCGCGTCGCCGAGCCGCTCGGCCGTCTCGACCGTGCCCTTGCCGAAGGTGAACAGCGCGATGCCGATCGAGCCGCCGACCACGGTCATCACCGCGGAGATCGGCACGAGCATCACCGTGGAGATCCGGGACGCGTACGACAGATCGCCGATCAGCTTCTTGTGGTCGCCGTCGGCGGCCGCGCGGCTCATCCGCGGCATGATCGCCGTCAGCAGGGAGACGCCGATGACGCCGTACGGCAGCTGGAAGAGCAGCCAGGCGTTGCTGTAGGCGGTGACCCCGCCGGGCGAGCCGCTGGTCAGCACGCGCGTGTTGATCGTGTAGCCGATCTGGGACACCGCGACGTAGCCGAGGATCCACAGCGCGAGGCCGCCGAACTCCTTCATCTGCTTGTCGATGCCCCAGCGCCACTTGAACCGGAAGCCGGACCGCAGCAGCGGCGGGACCAGCAGCAGCGCCTGGGCGACGATGCCGCCGGTGACGCCGATGCCCAGCGTCAGCACCTTGGGGTCGGTGATCGAGACGTGCCCGGTGTCGATGTCGCCCGGCATGATCCAGACGACCAGGATCGTGAAGATGACGACCAGGTTGTTGATCACCGGCGCCCAGGCCGTCGGGCCGAAGATCTGCTTGGCGTTGAGCACGGCCGAGAGCAGCGCGAACACGCCGTAGAAGAAGATCTCGGGCAGCAGCAGGTAGGCGAAGGCCGTGGTGAGGTCCGCGCTCGCCTTGCCGGACGAGTCGACGTAGAGACTCGTGAACGCCGGCGCCGCGATCACCGCGGCCACCGTGCCGACCAGCAGCAGCGAGAACGCCACCGTGATCAGGCGCTGGGTGTAGGCCGTGCCGCCGTCGGGGTCGTCCTGCGAGCGCACCAGCAGGGGCACCACCACGCTGGCCAGCACGCCACCCATCAGCAGCTCGAAGATGATGTTCGGCATCGTGTTGGCGACGTTGAACGAGTCGTTCGCGATGCCCTGGCCGATCGCGCCGACCAGCAGCAGCTTCCACAGGAAGCCGGTGATCCGGCTGATCAGCGACGCGATGGCCATCCGGCCGGACGCCTTCGCCAGCGACGGCGCCTTGGCCGGGGCCTCCGGCGCTTCCCCGTCCGGCCGGGGCTTGACCAGCGGCCCCTTGAGCGCCGGCATGACCTGGGTGGCCAGCGCGTCGTACGGCCGCATGACGTCGGGGTCGGCGACCGGCCAGCGCGAGTTCATCGGGACGCCGGCGGTGCGCGGGATGAACCGCGTCGCCTCCGGATCGGCCGGGCGCTGGACCTGGGTGGCCTCCTCCTGCCACGGCCGCACCGGCGCCGGACGGCGGGAGCCACGGCCGCGGGGCGGCACGGGCGTGCCGGGCGGCGGGGTGCCCAGCGCCGGAGTGCCGGGCGGCGGGGTCAGCGGCGGGTTGGGCTGCGGAAGCCGCCCCTGCTGAGGCGGCGCGCTGTGCGGCGGCTGCGGATTGCCGGGCGACCCGACCGGCTGAGCGCCGTTCGGTGGCGGGCCGGACTGCGCGCCTCCACCCTGCGGCGAGATGACCGGCTGGGCTCCGCTCAGTGGCTGGCCCGGCGGCGGCACGGCCGGCTGTCCCCCGCCCTGCGGCTGGCCCGGCGGGTGCATGACCGGCTGCGCACCACTCTGCGGCGGCGGGCCCGGCGGAGGATTGCCAGTCGATACGACGGGTTGGGCGCCGCTGAGCGGGCTGCCCGGCGGCGGCACGGCGGGCTGTCCCCCGCCTTGCGGCGGTTGGTGCTTGACCGGCTGCGCACCACTCTGCGGCGGCAGGTTCGACGGCGGACTGCCCGGAGATACGACTGGCTGGGCGCCGCTCAGTGGCTGGCCAGGCAGCGGCACGGCCGGCTGGCCCCCGCCCTGCGGCGGCTGGCCCGGCTGAGGGACGCCCGGCGGCACGGGCTGCACCCGGGTCGGCGCC
>NZ_BNAW01000005.1 GCF_014654205.1 Amycolatopsis bullii | reverse complement strand
GGCAGGACGAAGTTGGCGAACCCGAACAGGTTCGGGGTGGCGTAGAGCAGCAGCATGATCGTGCCGTGCATGGTGAAGAGCTGGTTGTACTGCTCGGGGGAGAGGAACTGCAGGCCGGGCCGGGCGAGTTCGCCCCGCATCAGCAGCGCGGTGAGGCCGCCGATCAGGAAGAACCCGAACGATGTCGTCAGGTAGAGCACGCCGATCGTCTTGTGGTCGGTGGTGCGGATCGTCTTCAGGAACGTCGACCCGCGCGGGGCGCGCCACGCCGGGCGGTGGGGAATGGGGATCGGCCGGGCGGCGGTGTCGGTCACGGGAGTCCCTCCGGGAAGGTCGGCGTCGAGCGCGCGTACCCGAGCCGCCCGTCGATACACCCGTTTCGCCCGGTTGGGTCCGCGAGCAGGGGGTAGCCGGACGCGGCGCATTACGGGAGGAGCGGCGATGGACCGGTTGAATCCCAGGCCGCGGGCCGACGCCCGCCGGTTGCGGGCGATCGAACGCGGCTTGTCGGCCACCGACGCGGCCTGGGCGTGGGAGGTGTTCGGTGACGTCGCCCGGCCGCGGGCACCGAGTTGATCGACAAAGCATTCGCTCCCGGGGTCCCCGGGGTTCTGGTCGACCCCATGGCCGAGCCAGGCGAGCAGCAGGCGATGCTGAACCTCTTCAAAGGAGCTATCGGGATGTTCAAGAACCCGACGTCGCACCGCGCGGTGGAGTACGAGGACCCGGCGGTCGCCAGCGATGCGGTCTTGTTGGCTGATCTGCTCCTGCGGCTGCTCGACGGTGTCGAAGCCCGGCCGGCTGCTTGATCAATCGCCCTGATTCGCGACGTCGTCTTCCGTCTGGGAGACGAGACCAGTCGCCTCGGAGAGTCTCAGGAGCTCACGTGTCTCGGCTTCGCAGCCCGGTTTCCCATATTCGCAAAGAATTGCTTCCGGCTCAGGTAGCCGAAGCCGGTTCCCCCGCGCGGAGGGAGCCGAGATTTCCTCGACGACAGTGGCATCGATGCCGGGCACGCTGCTGTACCTGCTCCGTGCTTGCTCGATCCTGTCTTCGGACGCCCGAGGAACAGGATCCGCCATCTCCGCCTGCTGCTTGGCGAAGATGTGCTCGCCCAGCCGTAGTTGCCACCCGCTCGGGGGAACCTGGCAGATGACTTCTGTGACAGGGCGGTTGCTGGTGGGTGTGCCGCTCGAGCGGATACATCGTCCACGAAGTGTGTCGTTCGGGCTCGCTCTGTGACTGCTCCCGGACTCGGGTAGGCAACTGACGGGCACGTCCTTGACCAGCGAAAACAGCGCTGGTGACCCGTGAGAGGACTGGCCGCGCTCGTATCGAACATCCGGCGCAGCCAGCAGCGCGTTGACGTTCGATAATGAGACGCCGGCTTCCAACATCATCGAAGTCGTTAATGCTGTGGCTGACAAGGTCAGCATCGCGAAGCTGACTGAGCTGTGCCAGCACGCACGGCGTATCGCTGGAGAAGCAGCTGGCCAAGCCATATGCCGTGCCATTGCGAACTCCGCCGAAGAAGCCACGGACGCGCTGATCGCCTTACTTGAGTACTACACCCGTGCGCTCGACCCTGCGGAGGAACGCGCGAGTGGACGGCGCGATGGTGAGTTCGACCTCGAGACGGCGGGGATGAACTCGACCCGGGGAGTTGCCGCTGCGGCGATCGGTCAGATTCTCGTCGCTGGCGACACGTACGCGCTTCGGCTACTTCCGACTGTGGTTGTACTCGCCCACGATCCGATCCTGTCGGTACGCGCGGCAGCCACTCGTCCGGTTTTGGCCCTGTTCGACAGCCATCTGGATCAGGCTCTCGATGTCGCTGACGATCTGTTCGCCAGTAGCGACATCGAGATTTACCATTCCAACGCAGCTAACAGGTTGTTGAAGTACTCCATCTATCGTGTAGGACTGAACCACACGGCGTTCGGCATCGGACAGCTCGTGGGTGGCGGGACTCCGCCAGTCGAGGCGGCGGTCAGGCAGTTGCGCGCGCATGGTCACGCGCGCCCGCTGCAGCGCGCTGGTCACCGAGGCAAGGGTCAGCTCGAGGGCGCCGGCGGCCTGCGGCGCCGTCCACCCGAGGACATCGCGCAGGATGAGCACCGCCCGCTGCCGCGGCGGCAACCGCTGGACGGCGACGATGAACGCGAGCTCGATCGTCTCCCGCGCGACCACGGATTCCTGCGGATCCTCGGGAAGCATCCGGTCGGGATAGGGCTGCAGGTAAGGCACCTCGGAGGCCTACGGGTGTGCGGTCGTCGCGCTTTTCCAGGAAGTCGAGGCAGACGTTGGTCGCGATCCGGTACAGCCAGGTCCGCAGCGCAGCGTGGCCCTTGAAGGACTCCCGCTTGTGCCACGCGCGCAGGAACGTCTCCTGCGTCATGTCCTGGGCGTCCTCGTAGTTGGCGAGCATCCGGTAGCAGTGCACGTGCAGCTCACGCCGGTGGCGCTCGGTGACGAGCGCGAACCGCGCGGCGTCCCCCGAACGGGCCGCCGCGATAAACGCGGCCTCGTCGGCGCCCGGCGATCCGGCGTCGGTCATGGTCGTCAATCCTTCCACCGGTAGGGGGCTACCGAGAATTGACGACGTGGCGGCGGATTTCTCATCGGTGACGCGGCCGGCGCGGGTGAAAGGCTGCCGAGGAGCCGATCCGGCTGGCCGTGTCAGGTCGTCGGGTGCGGGATGTCCGCAGCACACCTAGGGCATGTGAACCGTGCGGAGGAACTCCGGCAGCCGCCACGGGCGGCGGCCGCCCACGCGGACCTTGCCCGTCCCGACCGCGCGCAGCGGGGAGATCCGGCCGAACATCATCGGCACCAGCACGGCCGGGTCGAAGGTGAGCCGGACGTCGGCGCTGCCGTCGGGTTCCTCCGCCCGCAGGCCGCCGTTCTGCAGCACCATCATCACCGGCGTGGTGTACGCCGAGCGGAACTCGACGGCGACCCGGCGCGGCGACGGCTTGGCGTAGTCCAGCAGGCTTCCGACGTCGTTGCGGACCATGCCGACGAAGAACAGCTCGAGGAACGACGCTTCGTTCACCGGGTCGATCCGCCACGGCGCGCCGCTCGCGCGGGCGACGTCCCAGCCGTGGATCTCGAGCTCGTTGATCAGGTGCGCGAGCAGGCCGGCCAGCGGCACGCGGCTGCCGCCCAGCCACCAGACCGGCTTGTCCGGGTCGAGGTCCCGGGTGACCCGCAGGACCTCCGCGACGTCCGCGCGCAGCCGTTCGGCCAGGCGCCGCGGGTCGCGCTCGGGGTAGGCGGTCATCGCGATCTCGTTCATCGCCGACACCGTCTCGATGGTCGCCGACGCCATCGGCGCTTCCAGTTCCGGCAGCGGCAGCGGGCCGCCGTCACCGCCGGCCATCACGGTGTAGACGAGGGCGATCCAGCCGACGTGCGCGGCCGTCTCGGCCACCGACCACTTGCCGACGGCCTTTGCGTGCGGGTCCGGCGCGTTTTCCACGGCCGTCGCGAACCGCTCGCCTGCCGTGGCGAAGGCCGCGCGCACTGCCTGCCACTGCGCGAGTCGGATTGTCATGCTCCGATGGTAGCTCCCGGAACGCCGGACCCCGCTCTCCCAGACTGCGGTTGTCCCTGCCCGGCGGGGAAACCCGCGGCGGTAACCGGCCGGTCGGGGGGCGTGCCGGCCGGTTACCGCAGCACCGAGGAAGGAACCCCGCGCCGGGAATGACGCCCGGCTCAGCGCTTTACTCGATCGAGTGACAAACGGCGGGAACACCCCTCACCGCGGCGAAACCGGACGGTTCAGTGGTCACGGCAGTTCTTCCGTGTCGCCCAGCACAAGCCAGGTGCACACTCCGGCCAGGGCCAGTTCCGGAACCGCGCAGGCGACGGCCCGGGTGAATTCGGTGCCGGGGCGGGCCGTGAGGACGTCGAACCAGGCGTCCACCCCATGAGTGCCGCGACCGCCGACGCCGACAGGCGGGCGCGGGCATCACCCCGGTGGTACCACCGCGCGGTGGCCGCGCAGCCGAGCGCGGTGGCCAGGTTGAGCCCGATGCACACGGCAGGCCAGTGCCGTACCTCGGTGGTGTCGGTCAGGGTCCGGCCCAGCACGAACACCCACGGCACCAAGCCCGCCGCCACGGCACCCAGGACGCCGGGCATCCACTTGACCCGCGGTCGTGCCCGAAGCGCCCGAGGTGGAGACGCGGTTGCTGGCCGATCTGCAGCGCCGCTGGCTTAAGGCGACCCGCAGCCCGTACCCGAAGGGGCTAAGGCCAAAGTCGGCGGCGACAGGCCGACCGCGAACAGCCCCGTCGGCAAAACCTACCCGATCGGTGTCGGCTGCCCCTATCGCCGCTGGCGGGAGGGACGAGGTCGGGGGCACTGCCCGTGAGCGGCGGCGACGTGGCGTCAGAGGTTCGGTGGCCAGGAGCGTGGTGCTCCAGAAATGCCCCAGCAGGGACACCGATGCACCGGTCGAAGCGGATCACCCAAGATCGTCCCCGGACAGCAAGAAACCCCTCCGACCTGCCGGAACGGCGTGATCGAAGGGGTTCTGCGAGAGAGTGGAGCTAAGGGGACTCGAACCCCTGACCCCCTCACTGCCAGTCACCTGGCGCTCTGACCTGCGGTTTTGATAGATCTGCAGGTCGGCGGGGGCAGTCTGGGGCAGTTGCGTGCAACGTCAGCGCAGCTCTGAGCCGTTCGAGAACGGGTTTGCCCCAGCGATGCCCCAGCGAGATTGGTGAGAGGGTGTCGGGACGACCGCGACCCTCCGATCGTTTTACCTCTGAATAGCGTCACCCATCAGGGTTCTCTTAGCGGTCGCGGCGCACCAGCACGGCCCAGACCACTTTCCCGCCGCTCCAAGACCGCGCACAGCCCCAGCGCCGGGCGGCTCGGACGATCAGCCACAGGCCCAGGCCCGGTTCCGTGCGGGTGAGCCGCTCGCGCAGCACGGCCGGGCGTGGGTCGTCGTCGGCTACCGCCACGGTGAATGTTCCGCGCCGTAGCTCCAGCCTCAGCTGGGGCGCCGATTCCGTGTGCTCGAGCGCGTTCTCCACCAATTCGGTCGCCATCATGAGGGCGTCATCGGTGTACTGGAGCACCCCCCACGTCACGCAGACCCGTTGGACGAACGCCCGGGCGTCGGCCGACGCGGAGGAAGACGGGTCCAGGAGCCGGACGGCTCGCCGGCTCGGCGGTCGGTCGCGGGCGGCCTCCGCCGCGACGACGTCACGGCAGACCAGCACAGACCGGCGGATGTTCTGTGCCGCGAAGCCGGCCGCGTGGTCGGCGCGGGCGGTCACGACCGCGAACGGGATCGCCGGCCAGTCGACCATCCGGTCAGCGATCACGGAGAACACTGTCATCAGGGTGACGTCGGCGATCTCAAGGCCTTCGATGTCGACGATGAGGGTTACCGACGCTTCTGCGGCGATCCTGAGCACACCATCGCGCAGTTCCGGGTAGCCGGCCGGCGTGAGCCTGCCGGTCACCACGGCGACAGTCGACTCGGCCCGGTACTCCGCCGCTATACGAAGACCGCTAACAGTGGTCACGTGCTGTGGTTCACCGCATTCGTTCGGGAATCGTGTCCATGGTGTGCAGGAGGCGCACAGCGAGGTCCTGACAGGCGGTGTCCGACAGTTTCGTGTTCTCTCTCAGAACATCTCGGACCAGGCTGACGCGCTGGTCGTACCGGGACGCGAAGGCGGCTTCCGTGGTCATGGTGTTTCCTTCTCAAGTTGATCGTGCCCGCCGATGCAGACGCATTCGCGGTTGAACCCACCCGCCACGGTGGCCGTGCAGAAACGGCGTGCGATCGGATCGTGCGTGTGTTCGGCATGCCGGCATGCCGCGCAAACAGCTTCTCTGCCTGGTGTCATCGGTGGGCGCGGCGTCCGGACGGGTCCGGTGCCCACGTGCTCCCCGTGCCGGGGCGCCGTTGCGGGCCGGGTGCCGACCCGTCGGTGGACGGTGCGGGGGTGTACACAGGCTGGCGGAACAGGCTCCCGTACCGGTGCTCCTGGGAGGCGGTGAGCGCTCCTGGCCGGGGCTGCTCGGCGATGGGATGGCTGAACAGCAAACTGTCCACTGTGGAAGTACTGATCGGTGGATCCTCTCGTGGGTGCCGCCGGTGGGCGGCGTGGTTCAGGACTGCAGCTGCCCGGCGGCGGCCGGCAATTCCGTGCTGTCGTCGGTGTTGTCCGGGTCCGCGGCGGCCGTGAGAGCGCGCTGGGCGACGTCGGGGCCGGCTTCCGGTGGAACGACCAGCAAGGTCGTTCGCTGCCGGTCCCAGCCGATCGCCGTCAAGCTGCCGGAGGGCTGCGACCGGAATCCCTCGAGCCGGACGGCGCTGTCGTCGAAGGTGACGCGCCGAGGTGGGTTCGGCCAGTCGCCGAGGTGGTAGGTGACCCGGTCGATGCGTCCCAGCCGAGCGGCCAGCGCCGCGAGCAGCGCGGGCAGTTCGGCGGCCAGATCGCGGGTCGGAGGCCACCATGCTCCGTCGACGTGTCCGGTGGCGGGTGCCGCCGGCTTCAGCCGTAGACGTTCTTCGGTGGCCGGCGCGCTGGAGAGAGTGGTGTTCGGGCCCGACGTCATGTCGGTGCTCCCGTCTCCGGCCGTTGATTGCCGGCCGGACTGGGGCCGAGGACGGCGCAGGTTCGAACACTTGCGCACGAAATGCTCTCGGTCGACACCCAGCGTACACGACGACTGCGCCGAGTGTGTGAACAGTGTGACGCATCCGGACGACGAGCCGCCGGCGGCGGCGGTAAGGGTCGGCCGATCCGCTACTCCACGAGGTGCGGGTACTCCGCCGCGCGGTGCTGGAAGGCCAGGACGGCGGGATTCCGGACGACGCCGTCGCGGATCTCGATGGCGCGGCGAACGGTTTCGTCACCGTCCCAGGCGGACGGTCCGCCGACCACCGTCCCCAGGAACGGGAGCAGGGCTTCGCTGATCTCCCACGTGGCCGAGTTCCACAGGTACGAGGGGCTGTGGTCGACGGCGTAGTACGTGATGCCGTCGCCGACCACGAACGCCGGGTCGGCGAACGTGGTGGTCCGGGCCCAGCTGAAGCCCATGCCTTCGTCGCAGGAGACGTCGACGATGAGGCTGCCGGGCGCGAACGCGGCGAGGTCGTCCTCGAGGAGGAAGGTCAACGGCGCGGCGGTGTCCTGCAGGACGCAGTTGACGACGATGTCGTGCTCGGCGAGGAACCCCGCCAGCGGTACCCGGCCGCGGTCGGTCAGGGCGTGGCTGCGGCGGGGGTCGCCGGGGTTGTTCACGTCGTGCTCGAACTGCACCATCGTCGCGGAGTGGATCGGTGAGCCGACTGCCGTGACGTCGCGGCCGGTGAGCACGTGCACGTCGTGCACGCCGTGCGCGTTGAGCGCGGTCACCGCTCCCCGCGCCGTCGCCCCGAAGCCGATCACCGCCGCCCGCAGCCGGCGGCCGTAGTCGCCGGTCGAGCCGATCACCTGCAGAGCGTGCAGCACCGAGGAGTAGCCGGCCAGTTCGTTGTTCTTGTGGAAGACGTGCAGGCCGAACGAGCCGTCGCGGTTCCAGTGGTTCATCGCCTCGAAGGCGACCAGCGTCAACCGGCTGTCGATGGCCGCCTGGGTGAGCTCGCGGTCCTGGACGCAGTGCGGCCAGCCCCACAGCACCTGACCCGGCCGCAGTTCTGCGACGTCCTGCGGCAGCGGTTTGGCCAGCAGGATGACGTCGCACTCGGCGATGAGCTGTTCCCGCGTGCGCATCCCGGCGACGGCGCCTGCCAGCTGGGTGTCGGGGACGCCGAAGGCTTCGCCGTAGCCGTGTTCGAGGTAGATGTCGTCGCGGAGGCCGGGGTCGATTCGTTCGACGTGGCGTGGGTGGATCGGCAATCGGCGTTCGTCCGCTTTCCGCGAATGCGCGACGACGCCTAGGGTGAGCTGGTGCACGTGGGCCCCTTTTGCTAGACCATAGTCTAAGCACGCGGCGAGTACGGTCTCCGCTTGCGGGGTTCCGGCCGCTGGCTGGGTGGTCCTGCGGGTGTTTGCGGGCGGGTGTTCCGGCAGGCAGGCCGCGTTCGGGCTTGGGCCAGCGGACGTCGGTGGCCCAGCCGAGCTTTTCGAACAGCCAGATCAGGCGGGCGGACATGTCGAGCTGGCCGCGGCGGACGCCGTGGCGGGCGCCGGTGGGGTCGGCGTGGTGGGAGTTGTGCCACGACTCGCCCATGGAGGCGATGGCCAGCGGCCAGAAGTTCGCGGACTTGTCGCGGGTGGCGTAGGGCGGGTCGCCGATCATGTGGCACAGGGAGTTCACCGACCAGGTGACGTGGTGCAGTACGGCCACCCGCACGAGGCCGGCCCAGAAGAATGCGGTCAGCGCGCCCCACCAGGACATCGTCACCAACCCGCCGATCAACGCCGGGGCAAGCAGCGTGACGACCGTGAGCGCGGGGAACCAGCGGTCGATCCGGACGAGGTCGCGGTCGGCGAGCAGGTCGGGGGCGAAGCGCTGGGCGTTGGTCTTCTCGCGGTCGAACAGCCAGCCCATGTGGGCGTGCCAGAAGCCCTTGGCGAGCGCGGTCCGCAGCCCGCGGTTGGCCTTGAACGCGCCGTGGGTGAAGTAGCGGTGGAATCCGATCGTCACCCCAAGTCCGGTCAGGAAGTAGAACCCGACGGTCAGGGCGACGTCGGTCCACCCGAGGCCCCAGCCCCACGCGAACGGCACCGCCGCGGCCAGCGCCAGCAGCGGCACGACCGCGAACAGCTTGACGAGGAAGGTTTCGCTGCGGGTCTTCTCACCCGCCAGCATCGGCTCCGCGGCCTTGGCCGGGCGCGCTGACTGACGTTCGATGGTCTCTGCCAGCTCCATCGCTCTTCCTGCTGACCGTAGCTGTTCGCCGGATTTGTGGCGATCGTTCGGGATTAGCCCCTCCGATGACGGTCTGAACCCGGCGATCTGCACTGAGGCCGCCCGGCACGCCGGCCGGATGGCCTCTAGCGTGGCGAGCATGGAGCACTCCGAACCCGATACCCGCACACTCGAGCGCGGCTTGGGCGAGTACGTGGGGGCGGTGGCGGCGGCGGTGGGTGTCCCGGCCGAGAGCATGACGGTGGAGATCAGTGACACGGCCACCGCCTACCTCGGGCTGCCCCGGCGGTGGCTCGACCGGCCCGACCACGACGTCATGCTGGTGTGGAGCGAGCTGCGTGGGTGGGCCCTCGCGGTGGAAACCGACCCCGCCGACGCCCCGGTCGTCATCGCGCACTACGGCGGCGACGACCTCGTGCCGTCGCCGAGCGCGGTCGCGCAGTTCGTCGCCGACGCCGTCGCCGGGCGCCGCACCGGCCAGGAGCGTCCCGGCCCCGCTACCGCCCTGACCCGCAAGTCGCTGGCTGAACGGCTGAAGGCTTACCGCCGTCACCTGGGGTGACTGGAACAACGGCCTCGTCCGCAGTACCGGTCTGTCTCATGCCAGCCGGAGGGGGCGAGCGACTACTTTCGGAGAGCGTCACGCCGGTGCAGGCGAATGGCGTGCCTCACCGCTGACCGTCCTCCGACATGTGTCGGGTGGACGATCCTCCCTCCTCCGCTGCCGGGCAAAGCCGTGCCAGGTCGCCGCAATCACTTCTGCCTGTGGTTGCTCAGGGCAGCATTTGGCCGGCACTGGTCCACCGGGCGAGCAGTACGGTGGCGTCGTCCTGGAAGCGGCCGTCCTGGTGGGCCGATACCGCCTGGATGAGCCGGCGGACCGTTTCCGGCGGCGGGTGGCCGGCGGCGGCTTCCCGCTCGAGGAAGTCCGCCAGCCGGGCCTCGCCGAAGAACTCCCCGGCCGCGTTGCGCGCTTCGGTGATGCCGTCGGAGTGCAGCACCAGCCAGTCGCCGGGTTGCAGCCGTTCTTCGCCGACGGTGAGTTCGCGGCCGGGTCCGAGCCCGAGCGGCAGGCGCCGGCCGCCGGTGAGGGGTTTGATCACCCGGCCGTCGCGCATGATCCACGGGGGCGGGTGCCCGGCGTTGACGTACCGCAGGCGCCCGCTCGGCAGGTCCATTTCCACCAGGACCGCGGTGACGTAAGCTGCGTCGCCGAAGGTGGCGCTCAGCGTCTCGTCGATCAGCTGGGCCTGCTCGAAGAGGCCGCCGCCGGTGTGCCGGACGGCCCGGTAGGCGGCGATGGCGGTCGCGGCCAGCAGGCCGCTGCGCAGGTCGTGGCCGACGGCGTCGAGAATCAGCAGCCGGGCGGTGTCCTCCGACAGCGCGTAGTCGAAGGCGTCCCCGGCCACCGCGTACCGCGGCTCGACGGCGCCGCTGACGACGAACCCGTCCACTCCGGCGGTCAGCGGCGGCAGGATCGACCAGATCAGCTCACCGGCGACGGTCCGCGGCTGCCGGTGGCGCACGACGTCGAGGCCGTCGCCGTAGTGGGTCATCAGCACCACCAGGTGCCCGGCCAGCAGGGCCGCCCAGCGGCACTGCGTGCGCAGGCCGGGGTCGTAGAGGTCGGCGACCGAGTCCACCTCGACTGCCAGGACCCCGAGCCGCTCGACACCGTCGAGCAGCGGGACCCACAGCCGCGGCGGCTCGGTCTCCGCGGGCAGCATCTCCTGGTAGCGGAACGCCCGGCCGGCCAGCGTCGTCTCGACGTCCAGCGCCGTGGCGCCGTCCGGGGCGCCGGGCGGCGGCACGAGGTGCAGGCGGCGCTGTTCGTAGTCGGCGAGGTAGACCGTCAACCGGACGCCCAGCGCTTCCCCGGCCGCCGCGACCAGAGCCGGCAACCGTTCCGGCGGCGCCAGCTCCGCGCCGTCGAGCAACGTCGTCAGTGCCGTCAGGGGCGCACCCCGGGGCACCGTCTCCCGGATCGTCCGGCTGTAGGGCGCACGCCGGTGCCAGGTCAGCTCGTCGAGGCGTTCGTTGACCACGTGGGCGACGATGTCGCGGTCGAAGCCGGGCAGGACCAGCGCGCCGTGGAGGAAGGCTTCCACTTCGAACAGGCCGAGGCTGCCGCCCAGCGCGAAGTACCGCAGCCACAGCTCTTCGACGGTCAGTTCGGCACGGGCGAACGCCGAGGCGACCGCCTGCTGCTGGTACCGGGCGTCCGGCTCGCTCACCGGCGGGGCCGCAACGTCGTCCGCACGAGGTCCTCCGCGGTCTCGGTCAGGGTTCGGCCGCCTTCCTGCGCCGCCTTGGCCAGCTGCAGGAACGCCGCCTGCTCGTCGACGTGACCCTGCGCCACGAGAATGCCCTTGGCGACGTTGACGACGTCGCGGCCGCGCAGTGACGTCTGCAGCCGGGCACTCACGCGGTGGGCGTCGGCGTAGGACTTGGCGTTCGCCACCAGCACCGCGGCCTGTGTCGCGAACATGCCCAGCAGCGACTCCTCCCGCGGGCCGTACACGGCTGGGAGGACCCCGTAGACCTTCAACGCGCCGAGTCCGGTGTCCCCGGCGACCATCGGGGCGCTCAACGACGCCCGCAGTCCCAGTTCGTTCGCGCGGCGTGCCCAGTGCGGCCAGCGGGTGTCGGTGGCGAGGTCGTCGATCCGCACGACCGTCCGGTCCGCCCACGCCGCCAGGCAGGGACCGCTGCCGAGCTCGTACTGCATCCGGTCGGCTCGTTCGACCACCGCGTCGGTGGCGGCGGTCGTGGTGCGCGTGCCGCCGGGGTCGAGCATGCTCACGCCCGCGCCCGTGCTGCCGGGGATGGTTTCCTGGGCCAGTTTGGTCACCAGCCGCAGCACCGAACCCACCGTTTCCGAGGACAGCAGCAGACCCGACATCCGGGCGAACACGCTCGCGAGCTCGTCGGACAACGGCAGTTCGTGGTTCACGCGGGGCACCTCCCCGATCTCGGGCGAGGTGCGAGTACCCACGCCCGGGTGACCCAACCAAGATCCGGCCGCCGAACCGCAGTGCGGCACGGCCCCGATGCGCCTTGTGGTCAGGCGGACGTCCGGGTGCCCGGGTGCAACTGGGCCCAGGGCGGCATGGGGACGGTGAGCAGGTCGGCGCCGCCGGGGGCCATGGTCAGGTCCACGAGGCAGGCGGCGAGCCGGTCGAGGGGGAGCACGAGGTCAACGCAGCCGGTGGGCATGGCGCTGGAGGGCATCCCGGGCGCGCGGGCGGTCTTGGGATCTTGGACGCGGACCCGGCCGCCGCGGCGTTTGATCGCGCGCACCCCTTGGGCGCCGTCGTCGAGCATGCCGGTGAGCACGACGGCGATGGCCGCCGGGCCGAGAGTGGCGGCCAGGCTGGTCAGGAACAGGTCACCGGAGCGGAAGGGATCGCCGTCGATCATGGTGACCGTCCGGTCCGGTTCCAGCGCGGCGGCGTAGCCGGTCGGGATGACGGTCCCGCCGGGGGTGATGAGCGGGAGCCGGTGTCGGTGGTGCGGACCGGGAGTGCGGTCTTGGCGGCAAGCAGCCTCCCGAACAGCCGCAAGTGATGAGGTCGGCGCTTCTGCCGGCGGTTCACGACTCACGCGAAAGAACCAGCAGGTGAACATCTTCGAGACGGCGCTGCATCGTTGGCTAATCGGTTGTACCGTCGTCGTGGAGCGGTTCAGTCCGGTAGCCGTTGCACCACACCCGCAGCCCCTTTCGTGGAGGGTCGGGTGGGACTGGACTCGAGCACGGGCGGTTTTGGCCTCACCAGTGAGCCGAGGAGCCGAGCTGTCATGCCGCCGATGTTTCTTCCGCCGCCCCGTAACGGATCGGCGCAGGTGCCGACTGCGTCGTTCACCGTGACCAAGACAGCCGAGGTGTGACGGTGATCGCGGCCGCCGACGCCGTCATCGCCGGAGTACCGTTCGCGATCTGCGGCCAGTGCTGGCCGTTGCTGCGCCCGATCGACGTGCTCGGGCTCAACCAGGTCTTGCCGCTTCACAGAAGCACCGCCGAGGCGCTCGCCTGGCTGGCATCTTTGCCCCGGCTGAGCGGGCAGGACATCCGCTGAATTTTCAGGCCGGCTACGAACTGTCGGGATCATCGCAGTCGACGCGTCCCCAGACGAGCTTGCCGTCATCGTGTGAGCTCACCCCCCACTCGGCACACACCTGATCGACCACCAGGAGTCCACGGCCGCCGCTGTGGTCGGGAACGCGCATCCGCGGCTCGCCGGCACCGACGTCGGCAACCGCCACCGTGACCTTGCATGGGTCGTGCGTGTGGTGGATCCGCAGCTGATCGGGGCCACCGGCGTGCTGGTAGGCGTTCTCCAGCAGTTCCTCGGCCACCATCATCGTGTCGAGGCGATCGTTTTCACTCAACGTGGTCAGTCGGCCCTCGACCCATCGACGGGCGGCGGTCAGAGCCGAGGGGTCGGTGCCGGCCAGCTCCAAGACCTGCCAGCCTTCCTGACCGTATGTACTCCACGTGACGGGCACCGTGCGGCTCCTTCCGGCGCCGCGCTGTCTGCTGCGAGCGCGGCACTCCATTTCGTTGGCCTACCCCCGGTGCAGGTAGTTACTCGCCCTTCTGGTCACAAGCAGTGACCGCTGGTCGGGGTGCTGGAGAGGAATACTCGGCGCGCCGGAACTTGTCTCCCTGGCGCGAGAGCCGGATCACCGAGACCAGGTCATGGTGACACTGGTGCCCTCGGTTCCCTTGTCGATCGTGGCGTGGTCGGCCAGCGTGTGGATGAGCGGGAGTCCGCGGCCGTGCAGCAGACCGGGGCGCGCGGCGGCTGCCACCGGCCATGGTCGGCGACGGTCACGGTGACGCTGTGGTCGTGGCTGCGGGCGAGTAGCGAGAAGGCGTCGAGCTGTCCGGGGTAGGCGTGGACGACGACGTTGGCCATGGCCTCGTAGACCGCTGGCTGCAGCCCGGGGATCCGATCGGGATGCAGGCCGGCGCGGGCGGCCCAGGCGGCGATCTCCTCGCGCAGGAGAGCGAGTTGCGCCGGGTTCGCCGGTGCGGCGGGATGGCAAAGATCCGAGACGTCCGATTCGCTCGCCGGGCCGGGAACGCTTTCGTCGCCGGAATCGCCGGCTGGGTGGGCATGGCGGATCAGGACGAGAGGAGAGCGTCGGTCTGGCCGGGGAAGACCGCCAGGATCTTGTCGAGGCCGGTCAGGGCCATGGCCCGGTACGGCATGCCGTCGGACGGTGCCACCACGCGGACCTGACTTCCCGCGGATGCCGCCGTGTGGGCTCGAGCCAGGATGGACAGCCCGGAGGAGTCCAGGAAGGTGACTGCGGTCAGATCGATAATCAGCATTGTGCGATGCTGGGCGGTCGCGGCGGTGACGGTCTCGCTCACCAGTGGTGCGGTCAGTAGGTCGACTTCGCCGCGGAACGCGTGAGCAGCCTCGACCTGCTGCTGGCAGAACTCGCGGCCAGCCGGCGATCCAGCGATGCCGGCGTCCGGAAGCAGGTGGCGGACTCAGCGCTGCAGGCCGCTCAACAGCGCGAACGCGCCGCGCATACCCGGCTGCAGGTCGGCCTACGACGCGGGGCGCAAGCTCATGATCGCGCTGCTGAGCGACACGAAGGTGCCGCGCACGGCAACGGCGCGGCCGTGGAGAGACATCGCCGCAAGGCCGCCATCCACCGATTCGCAGCAAGTGCCGATCGTCGGCGCGCCGACCACCTCACGTGAACGACGACTCGGATGAAGTGATGGTCCCCGCCTTGAGCGCAGTCGCGCCATCGGCGACCCAGTCCGACGGAAGCGGGCGCTGACCGCGGCCGTCGGCCGCCATTGGTCATGGCCGGTCGATGGCGCCGTGTTCTTGTCGTGAACGGCGACTGTCAGCTCCGTTGCCTTGGCTCCTGCGTACCTAGGGTGACGGCTGTGCTCACCCAGCTGAGGTCGTGGGCTGATTCCCGTGAATGACGCTGTCCAGAAGAGCCCGGGCGACGTCGTAGAGCTTGATGTTGGTGTCCTGCGACAGCTTCACGAGGATCGCGAACGCCTCGTCGGGGCCGCAGCCGCGTTGTCCGATCAGGACGCCTTTCGCCTGCTCGATGACGCCGCGGGTGCGTAGCGCCTCGCGGAGATTCCGGTTCTCGCGCTGGGCCTCGCCGTGGGCGTGGCGCAGCCGGCTCGCGAGCTGCGCGGCCTCGTACAGCCGACGAGGCTGATCCGGCGACCAGTCGTTCAGTTCGCCGTCGGTGAGCGCCGCGTCGAGGTCGGTGACGTCCTCGACATGGTGCAGAATCCCCGCGATTCGGCCGTCGGCGTCCCGCAGCGGCACGTTCAGCGGCGCCCACACCTTCGGCACGAACTGGGACCGGTCCTCGGGGTCGGGAACGTCGTAGCGTTGCAGACCCATGTAGTCGCGGCGCCCGCGGCGCAGCACCCGCTCCAGCGAACCGGATCCGCGCGGCCGTCGCCGACCCCAACCCGCCGCGGCGCCTCGCGCTCGGCCTCGTCAGCGCCACCGCGATGCGTGAGGCCCTCACCGCCCGGCTGGCTGGCCTCGACACCTGGGCCGCGGTCAGCGAGAAGGTCGACGCGTGACCCGCTTGCCGCGGTCGACGAAGCCGCACCCCGCCTGGCCAAGGCGCTCGGGGTGGGACCGGACGATCTCCGGGTCAAGCGCGACGACCTGCTCGGCCTGGGCGGCGGCGGCAACAAGGTCCGCAAGCTCGAATGGACCGTCGGTGAAGCGGTTGCCGCCGGGGCGGAGACCCTGGTGACCACCGGTGCCCCAGAGCAACCACGCCCCGCCTCACCGCGGCCGCCGCGGCGAAGAGCGGCTACCCAGGCGGCGCGATCGCGCGTACAGCGCGTGCTGCAGCGCTCACAACGGGAATCTTCATTACTGCCTGGACCTGCTGAGCAGTACTCGATGCTCTGGTACACCTACCCGTACGCCTGCGCAATCGCCGCCGCGGGCGACTGACGCGTCGGCAGCCTCGCCGCACCCGCCGACGGTTGCCACTCATCTCCGGTTGGTGTCGCTCCATTGTGGACCCGTGGCGGGCACGTTGGACGGATGTCGCGGCTGTGGGGTCCTGACGGCGTGCTCCGAGCCGCTCATCCAAGCAGCGTAGCCGCGATGCGCTCTGAACAATGTATGACGTCTGATGGCGACGCTTCAGCTCCCCCGTCTGCGGAATCCGCAAGACAGTCCTGCCGCTGGGGGCTGGGAGCTCGATGATGTCGAACGCCGAGTTCTGCACTTCTGAATCGCCGCCGGTTGGCTGGACAAGCTGGGACGACCACCCGGACCGCATGGTCTGGCGTCGGCCGACCTCCCGGGCGGAGCAGAGCGGCCACCGCGCGGTCACTGATCGACGTGGTGTTGGGCCGGTCAGCGGCGGGCTGTCCCGAACCGGCGCTGATCGGCGGCCGGGCTGATCGACAGCTTCTTGGCGAAGACCCGCCGAAGGCTTTCGTGACCGGGGAAGCCGGCGAGCGTCGCGGTGTGCCCCTGGCCGAGTGCCCGGCAAAAAGACACCTGTCTCGCCGAGGAGTAGCCAGCTCACCCAGCCGATCTGCAGGACGGTAATGCCGGCCGCGACGGCGCGGTAGTCGCCGGTGGCCGTCGCGGGCACCCCGGCGGCGACGACGAGCACACCGGCCATCTGCACCATGGTCAGCAGCCGGTATGCCAACACCTGGAGGAACCCAACCAGGCCGGTCCAGGCGTGTCCGTCGGCGATGTGGTGGGCGAGCTGGGCGGTGGCGGCCGCGACGGCGACCACGAAGACGAGGTCGAACAGCAGCTCGAGCTGGCTCGACGCGCGGTGCGGCTCGGCGCGCGCTCATCCGGACGCGGATCCGGATCTTGGAGTTCATCGGCGGCAAGGGCTCGCTCCATCCCACTGGGGTCGGTCGCGAGCCAGGACAGCGCAGCGCCGGCGCTTGTGACCGGGAACTTGGTCGCGCCTGTCACAACACGGCGGGCTGTCGTGTCTCAGCCGGTGACCGGGCGACGGGACACCGCAGTTCTCTGGAGGAGACATGAGCACGGACAACGAAGCGTTCCTGCACGGGCTCGAAATCGAGGTGGCGGCAGAGCTGGCCATCGCCGAATCGAGCCACTTCGAAGACGTCGCCCGCACACCGGTCACCGAATGGCTGTTCGACCCCACCGACGCCGAGCGCTACGAGGTCAACCTCCGCGGTCTTCTCGGCGCTGTCGAAGCGGTCGAGGAAGGGGAAACCAGGTGAGCAGGTCCCTGGCATCGAAGACCGGTACCGACGAAACGCACATCCGCCGGATGCACGCCAAGCTCGGCGCCACCGACCGCGGGGCGGCGGTCCGGCGGGGCCGCGAACTGCGCCTCCTGTCGGCGAGCAGCACCCTCGCGACGCCGCACCGCGGCACGTGACGGTCCGCCGGTCACAAATCGCGGGGCTGCCCGGTCGTAGCTGAGGTATCCGTTCGTCGAGGAGGTCTTCTCATGTCTTTGACCGTGTTGCAGGAGGCGAAACCGCCGTTCATCCCGGAGGGGGCGCAGGCGATGACGATCGTCATCGAGTACCCGCCGGGCGACCCCGGCACCCCGCCGCACCGCCACCCCGGACCGGCCTTCGGCTACGTGCTGGAGGGCGAGATGGTGTTCGAACTCGAAGGCGAGCCGCCGCGGATCGTCCGCGCCGGCGAGGCGTTCTGGGAGCCGGGCGGGGACGTCATCCACTACCAGGACGGCAACAACCGCGACGACGTCCCGGTGCGGTTCACCGTCACCATGCTGTGCGAACCGGGCAAACCGATGGTCGACCTCGTGACCGAGGACGAACTCAGCGCGAAGGGATGGTCGAGGAAGTGAAGATCGCCGTCATCGGCGGGACCGGGCTCATCGGCTCCCGCGTGGTCAAGATCCTGACCGCGAACGGGCACGAAGCCGTCCCGCACTCGCCGTCCACCGGGCTGGACCTGCTCAGCGGGAAGGGCCTGGCCGAAGCGCTGGCCGGCGCCGACGTCGTCGTCAACCTGACGAACTCGCCGACGTTCGACGACGCATCGCCCGCGTTCTTCCGGACGACCATGGACAACCTGCTGGAGGCGGCGGCCGCGGCCGGCGTCGGGCACGCGGTCATCCTGTCGATCGTGGGCGCCGAGCTGGTGCCGGACCTGGTTTACTACCGCGCCAAGGTGCTGCAGGAGGACATCCTCAAGGCCGGGCCGGTGCCGTACTCGATCGTGCGGGCCACGCAGTTCTTCGAGTTCATGGGCGCGACGATGTCCTGGACCTCCGACGAGAACACCGTCCGCCTGCCCGCGACGCGGATCCAGCCCATCGCCGCGGACGACGTCGCCCAGGCGGTCGCCGACGTCAGCACGGGTGCCCCGCTGCGGGGGACCCGGAACGTCGCCGGGCCGGAGGTGTTCGCCCTCGACGAGCTGGGCCGGATCACCCTCGCCGCCCAGGGTGACCGGCGTCCCGTCGTGACCGACGACCAGGCCGGCCTGTTCGCGGCCGCGCCCGGCGACGCCCTCATCGCCAAGGACGGCGCCGTCATCGCGAAGACTACCTACCGGGAGTGGCTGGCGCGGTGAGGGAGACCGGGCCCGCCCAGCGTGCGGGCCCGGTCAACCGCGGTGCCAGGCGGTCAGCTTGGCCGGGTTGAGCACGATCCAGAGCGTGGTGATCCGGGACCCGGCGGTTTCGGTGCCGACGACCGCGACGGCGCGCGAGGCGTGGCGCAGCGCGAGCCCGGCGCGGCCGTTGACGGACTCGACGGTCAGCTCGGTGTCCGCGCGCCCGCCCATGACCTCGATGACCAGCCGGGCGACCTCGGTCGCGCCGCACACGGTCCTCGCCGGCGCGGGGACCAGGCCGCCGCCATCGCACGTCGCGACCGCGTCGTCGTCGAGGACGGCTTCGAGCGCGGCGCTGTCCCGCCGGCGCCAAGCCGCGGCGAACCGGCGCACGGTCTCGTCGTGCGGGTCGAACACGGATCCCTCCCGCCGGCGGGTCAGGCCGGGACCGACACCGCCTTGTTCTTCTCGGGGTTGACCAGCCACAGCAGCTGATCGATGCCCTCGGCGGTGGCGCTGACCGTGAGCAGGCCGTACACGACGCCGCCCTGGAGGAGCACGGCGGCGGCCTGCCCGTTGGCCTGGGTCCACTCCACCTCGATGTCGTCCCAGAACCAGCTGGAGATCGCCAGCAGGAACTTCGCCACCCGGACGCTGCCCACGAGCGGACGGCGGGCGACGCCCTTGCGGCCGTTGCCGTCGGACAGGTTGGTCACGTCCGGGGTGAAGAGCCGCTCCAGTTCGGCCAGGTCGCCGGACCGGGCGGCGGCGAGGAACGTGGTCAGCAGTTCCCGCTGCTCGGCCGCGGGCACCGACGCGTGCCGCTTGCTCGTGAGGTGCTTGCGGGCCCGGCTGACCAGCTGGCGCACCGCGGCTTCGGTCGACGACAGGATGTCGGCGATCTGGGCGTAGGAGTAGTCGAAGGCTTCCCGCAGCACGTAGGCCGCGCGTTCGCCGGGAGTGAGCTTCTCCATCAGCAGCAGGGTCGCGAACTCCAGCGCTTCACCGCGTTCGGCGCCCAGGTAGGGGTCCGCGGCGGTGTCGACCGGTTCGGGCAGCCACGGCCCGATGTAGGTCTCCCGGCGTTTCCGGGCCGACTGGAGGACGTTGATGGCCAGCCGGGTGGTGGTCGTCGCCAAGAACGCTTCCGGGTTGGTCACCGTGGACCGGTCGCAGGTCTGCCAGCGCAGCCAGACCTCCTGCACCAGGTCCTCCGCCTCGGTGACGCTGCTGAGCACGCGGTAAGCGATCCCGAACAGGCGCGGCCGCACCCGCGTGAAGGCGGCCGCGGCCGCCTCGAGATCGACCACGTCGCCGAGTTCGGCACTCATCCCGGAATCCGTCACCCCACGACTCTACGACGTCGGCCCCGGAGCCTCGGCCGCGCGGCCGAGGCCCCCGGAACTCATTCGACGAGCTTGCCCGCGGTGGACACCTCGCGCATGAGCGACGCGATCTCCTCCGCGATCGGCGGAAGCTCTTCGCGCTCGATTCGCCCTGGCCCGGACCAGACGAGGTTCACGCGCAGCGACTCGTCGAGCTGCGGGTGGTCCGCGCGGTTGTGACAGCCACGCGTCTCGCGGCGCTCGAGCGCCGACTCGAGCGTGGCGCGCGCGGCCAGCACCGCGGCCTTGAGGTCGAACGCGTGCGCGAGGTCCTGGAACCCCGCTGTGTCCGGGTGGACGCCGACATCCCGCATCCGGCTTTCCAGTTCGTCCAGCTCGGCCAGACCGGCGACCAGGCCGGGCTCGTCGCGGACCACCCCGGCGTGTTCGGTCATGGTGTTCCGCAACGTCCGTTGCAGGGCGCGCACGTTCTCGGGGCCGTCGGCGGCCAGCAGCTCGTCGACTTCGCCCCGGGCTTCCTCCGTCGCCGGCGCTGACCGCTGTTGCGCTCCCAGGTCGCGTGAGTAGCGCGCGGCGGCTTCACCGACGATGCGGCCGTAGACCAGCAGCTCGATCAGGGAGTTGCCGCCAAGCCGGTTCGCGCCGTGCAGACCGCTCGCAGCCTCGCCGAGGGCGTACAGGCCCTCGACGCCGGTGCCGTGGTCCTCCGGCCGGACCCAGACCCCGCCCATCGAGTAGTGCGCGGTGGGCGCGATCTCGATCGGTTCCCGGGTGATGTCGAGCATCTGCAGTTCGAGCAGCGTCTGGTAGACCCGGGGTAGGCGACGCATGATCGTCTCCCGCGGCAGGTGTGAGACGTCGAGCCACACGCCGCCACCCGGCGTTCCCCGTCCTTCCTTGATCTCGGTGTAGGCCGCCAGCGCCACTCTGTCGCGTGTGGACAGTTCCATCCGGTCGGGGTCGTAGCGGGCCATGAACCGCTCGCCGAGCGCGTTGCGCAACACCCCACCCTCGCCGCGTGCCGCCTCGGAGACGAGCGTGCCCGCGGCGTTCTCCGGCGCGATCAGACCCGACGGGTGGAACTGCACCAGCTCGGCGTCGCGGATCCGGCCGCCGGCCAACAGGGCGAGCCGGAAGGAGTCGCCGGTGTTCTCGTCGCGGCGGGACGACGTGCGGCGCCAGATGCGCGTGTGGCCACCGGCGGCGAGGATCACCGCGTCGGCGTGGATCACGTACCTCGTCCCGTCCGCGAGGTCGAACCCGTAGACGCCGAAGACGACGTTGTCCCGCACTAGGATCCGCGTGACGTAAACGGTGTCCAGGATCGGGACGCCGAGCTGCGCCGCCCGGTTGACCAGGGTCCGCTGGATCTCCAGCCCGGTGTAATCGCCCGCGAACGCGGTCCGGCGGTAGGTGTGCGCGCCGAAGAACCGCTGGGAGATCTTCCCGTCGGCCTCGCGCGCGAAGGGCATTCCGTAGCGTTCGAGGTCCTCGATGCCCCGGGCGGCGTTCTCGGTCACGATCCGCACGGTCTCGGGATCGGCCAGCAGATAGCTTTCCTTCAGCGTGTCCGCCGCGTGCTGCTGCCACGAGTCTTCCGGGTCCATCGTCGCCAGCGCCGCGTTGATGCCGCCCGCGGCGAGGGTGGTGTGCGCGTCCGACTTCGCCCGCTTGCCGACCGCCAGGACGTCGACACCACGTTCGGCCAGCTCGATCGCGGCGCGCAGGCCGCCTCCGCCGGTCCCGATGACGAGGACCGACGTGGCCATCTGGTGCTCGGTCATGGTCACTTCGCCGGCGGCGGGTTAAGCGGGAGCCAGTCGGCGAACCGGGTGGCGGCCAGCTGCGCGCCGGGGCCGGGCAGGAGCATGTCCTTGTCCAGCAGGGCGCCGAAGTAGCGCGCGTCCGGGTCCGTTACGACCTCGCGGGGGTCACCGCGGAAGGCCAGCCCGGTGCGGATCAGCTCGTCGAGCCCGAACTGCTCGGGACCGGCGACCTCGACGGTGCCGTTCAGCGGTGCGCCGGCGGCGACCCGGCCGACCGCGGTGGCCACGTCTTCGGCGGCCATGGGCTGGATGCGCGCGTCCGACAGGCGCACGGTGTTCCCCTCGGTCGCCGCTTGGGCGATGCTCCCCACGAACTCGAAGAACTGCGTGGCGTGCACGATCGAGTACGGCCGTCCGGACTCCTTGATGAGTTTCTCCTGCGCGATCTTCGCGCGGAAGTAACCGCTTTCGACGAGCCGCTCGGTGCCGACGACCGACAACGCCACGTGGTGCTCCACCCCGGCCTTCTCCTCGGCGGCGAGGAGGTTTCCGGTGGAGGTGCGGAAGAAGTCCAGCACGGCGTCGTCGGCGAAGGAGGGCGAGTTCGAGACGTCGACCAGGACCTGGGCGCCCTCCAGCACTTCGGCCAGCCCTTCGCCGGTCAGCGTGTTCACGCCCGTGTCGGGCGACGCGGGGACCGCTTCGTGGCCGTGTGCGGTCAGCTTCCGGACGAGTTTCGAGCCGATCAGCCCGCTGCCGCCGATCACGACGATCTTCATGGTGTGCCTCTCCTCCCGCATCCCGGCCGCTCCGGGACGTCGTTCTCCAGCAAGGACCGGGCAGGGTCCCGGTTTGTGACAGCCCGGCTGTCACAAACCGCGCCGGTGTCCTGTCTTGGCTGCCGACACCGACCCGACGAACCGGAGTACCGCATGGACACCCGTGGCGCCCACGCCATCGACACGATCGACGATCTCCGCCGCCACCTGCAGTGGGCGATCGAACTCGAGCACGCGACGATTCCGCCTTACCTGTGCGCCCTGTACTCGCTGGACCCGGCGCGCAACCCCGAAGCCACCCAGGTCGTGGGCACGGTCCTCGCCGAGGAGATGATCCACCTGGCCCTGGCCGCGAACCTGCTCAACGCCGTGGGTGGCTCGCCCAAGCTCGACACGCCGGACCTGTTGCCGCCGTACCCGCATCCGCTGCCGCACGGCGACCGGTCCGTGCACGTCCACCTGGCGCCGTTCGGCCCGGAGGCCCTGGAGCTGTTCTTGCGCATCGAGCAGCCCGCGTCGGCGGACGCGCCGCCGCAGAGCGACGAGTACCGGACGATCGGCCAGTTCTACGCCGCGATCGAGCAGGGGTTGCGCATGCTGTGCGACGAGCTGGGGGAGGAGCAGGTGTTCACCGGTGACCCGGCTCGGCAGATCGGCGAGTTCCACCTCCGCGGGGGAGGTGGCGAGGTGCTGCCGGTCCACGACCTGAAGTCCGCGTCGGCCGCGCTGGCGGAGATCGTCGAGCAGGGTGAAGGAGCGGCGCGCACGGACGTGTGGGACGGCGACCGCGACGTGTTCCACCCCGACCGGGAAGAGGTCGCGCACTACTTCCGGTTCCAGGAGCTGAAAGTGGGCCGCCGCTACCGAACCGGCGACACCCCACAGTCCGGCCCGACCGGCGAGGAGATCGCGATCGACCTCGACGGCGTGCTGCCGATGCGGCACAACCCGCGGACCGCCGACTACCCGGAGGGCAGCGCCGTCCGCGTCGCCCAGGAGGAGTTCAACCAGACCTACAGCCTGCTGCTCTACCAGCTGGAAGAGGCCTTCACCGGTAACCCGGGCGGGATGACGGACGCCGTCGGCACGATGTTCGGGCTGCGCAAGCAGGCGCTGGCGCTGATGAAGATGCCCACCGGTGACGGGAAGACGACCGCGGGCCCGACGTTCGAGTATGTGCCACCCGAGCGGCGGAACTGAAGTACGGGCCGCCGCCCGTGGCGCGGGCCGCTCCGAGGATCGCGCATTCACGTGACGTGCCCGGCGGCCGCCAGGTGAACGATGTCGCACGTGTCTGTGCCGGTGGACCGGACGGGTGTTCCATAGCCGCCGTGAGCTGCGGAAACCCGCTGTCCGGTCGGGCTGCCAGGATTATCGCATCCGAAGTGCCGCTGAGAAGAGGCGACAGGTTCGAGCTGGAGTTCGACGGTACTTCCTCGCCTGACGGCTGGACCGGCTACCTCAACTCACCTCCACGCCGACGCCGCCACGCCAGGCGGTAGTAGCCGAGAACGCAACGTACTTCCTCGGTCGTTGCGCAGGGGACCTGTGTTGGCGGGGTTGTCAGTGCGCGCGGTGTCGATCAGCGCGCCGGCGACCCGTGTCCGTGCTCGCCGAGGATGATCTGGCGGCGCTGCTCGGCCAGCTGTCATGCAGCCGCGCGGTCGGAGCCGTAGCAAGCGACTTCGACGCGAACGGTGCCCCCGACACGCTGACTCGGATGAGGGGCGGCGTGAGGTCGGCCGGAGTCGCCGTGACCGTGGGTCGTTTCGCTCGATCCGCCGGGAGCCATCGAGGAGTGTCCGGTGGCGGCTAGCGGGTCGCCGCAGCGGTTGGTGCCTGCCGGGCGCTCCACTGTGAGCTGTTGCCCGATCAGCCCCTCAGGGGTCACGGGCCGATCCGTGGGACGGGTACGACGGTGCCGATGCTGAACGCCTTCCCGCGCCCGGCAGCCCGGCGCAGCCCGATCAGCAAGGCGTCGGTGGTGCACATGCCCGCGCCGATGTCGGCGAGCAGCCCGGACGAACAGCAGGTCCGCCGGCAACGCCGGGGGCAGCCCGGTCGTCGTCACCCGGCGAACGCAGACGGGACGACGGCGAGCGGCTGCGCGGACGCGTACTCGTCGGCCAGGACATCGGAGATGAATGGTGCGGCCAGCCGGGCCGCGCTCGCCGCGACGGACCGGCCCCACCGACGCCTCGACCTGCCGTGAGGGTGGCATGGGCCGGCGATCCAGCCTGCGGGGCAGAGGGCAATCGGCTACCCGCTCGGGGGTTCGGCCTGCGCAGCTTCTTCGTACGTATCGGCGAGTGTAGAGATTCGTCGCGCCTCGGCGAACTGTCCAAGCATGCTGAGCAGGTAAACGAGTTCGCGGCAGCTTTCGACCAGAATTCCATGAAATCCTGGATCCTTGGCCACCAGGCGTGGCAGGACTTCCACCAGCCGGTGGGCGAGGGACACGGCTTCCTCGAACTGTCCCGCGGTGACGTGAGTATCCCGCAGGGCCTTCAACGACCCGGCGAACTGGAAAAGGTAATGATCTTCGTCGGCGTCGGTGAGCTGTTCGTACAGACGGTTACCCCGCAGGCAACTTTCGACAGCCTCCTCGTTCCGCCCTGCCGCCACCTGAGCGTTCGCAAGGCCGTGAAGAGTTGCGGCGAGCCCGTGGAGGTAGCGGCCGGAGTCGAACTTGGCGAGTTCTTCATGCAACTCGACGGCTAGCATAAAGGGCCCGACCCCGTCCTCGGCACGTCCGAACGACAGGTGAATGTTGCCGACCACCTCCAGGGCATAGGCGAAGTCGGCGCAGTGGCGCGGAGCCCGGCTGGCTTTCAACGCGACTTCGCCCATCTGGACCGCCTCGATTCCTGCCGCAAGCGCTTCATCTTGATGGCCCAGCCGGGCATGGTGATCCGCCAGCTTGGCCAGCGCCAGCGCAAGCAATGCAGTCTGATCAGCTGCTCGTAGTAACTTCGCACCTTCCGCGAAACAGGTCAGCGCTTCCGGCAGGCGCCGCAGCCGCGAGTATCGATCGCCGAGCTCGATAAGCGCGCGCGCCAGCTTCGAACCTTCCGAGGCATCGAGTCCTCGTCCGGTTTCCACGGCTTCTTGCGCCATCGTCAGGGCTTCATCCGGCCGATCGAGACTGCCGAGGATCTGACTGAGGTCGATGAGCGTCGACACGAAGGTGCCGAGGAACCGCGGTTGTGATTCGGAGAGCCGCCGCAGCAACGACGCCATTGTCTCGCAGAACGGCAGTGCGTCGAGATGCCGGTCCAGCTCGACGAGCACGTTGACGAGCTGGCCGAGAGCCGCGAGGAGATCCCCTTCCGTGCCTTGATGGCCCAGCGTGACAGCGTCCTCGACGGCCGCGACGGCATCATCCGGCCGGGCGAGCCCGAGATGTGCCCTGGCCAAGCCGCCAAGATTCTTGATCAACACGATTCGGTGGCGCCGTGGGTTGGCCGCGGTCAGCCGGCGGCTCACCGCGACCGCGCGTTCGGCAACTGCCAACGCTTCGTCGTAACGGCCGAGCTCCGCGTTTACGCGCGAGGCGACTCCCAGGTCGTACTGCAGTGAGGACAGGTGATCTTCCGGCTGTTCGCCGACCAGGTCTTCGCATAGCGCGATCGCCTCCGTAACCGCAACCAATGCTTCGTCGAGCCGGTGCTGGCCGGTCAGGATAGCGCCGCGGATGCTCAGCGCCTTGGCCAGGACCGGCAGGTAGTAGGACCGGTTTTGCCCGGCGAGGACGCGTAAGCTCGAAACCGCTTCCGAGTTGGCTGCCAGTGCTTCGTCGAACCTTTGCATCTCGGCCTGGGTACCACTCAACCGGTACAACGCCATGGCGAGCTTGGACTCGTCACCCTTGCCCTCACGGGCCAGTTGTCGCTGCAGCGCAACACCTTCCCCGGCGGCAGAGAGGGCCTCACCGTGCTGTCCCAGTTCGGCGTGGGCAGCGGCGAGATTGCCCAGGTCGAATGACAGATCGGCGAGATACCGGTCTCGGTTGTGGTTCACCAGCTGCCGGCTCACCTCCACGCACTCGACGCTTGCGGCCAGCGCTTCCTCACGTCGGCCGGCCTGTCCGTAACGATGGATCAGCTGAGACAGGCCGACGTGGAAAACTTCGAGACCTTCCACCGGATCGATCTTCGCCATGCCCCGGAACAGGGGTATTGCCAGCTGCATGGTGGTGCACAGCAACTGGGCGCCACGTTCGTGCACAGCGGGCGCATCAATCTGCAGCTGGCCGCACTCGAGGGCGAGTTTGAGCTCAGGATCTCCGCGTTCACCGCAGTAGGTCAGCACGTTGTCGAGAACATTCGCCAAGGCGCCGTCCGCATCGTCGAGCGCTTGCGTCACGAGCGCCGCCAGGCTCTCAGCGAGGTACCGGTGCAGGACGGAGTACACCGCCGGGCGGTCGGCAGCCAACCGCAGGGTGGTCAGCATCCGGCCACGGTGACGTGAGCTCGTCGTGCCGAGGTGTACCGCGGCCACTACCTCCTGCAGGTCAGCGGAGCCGCGGGCGGCCGAGTCGAGAAGTTCCTCGATCAGCAGGTCCGGGCCGAACGACTCCAGGAGGAGCTCGCCGGGGTACAGATCGGCCAGCCAGTAGGCGATTCGCCCACGTCGTTCGTTCTGTGCTGCCCCGGCGAACTCCGGAAGCGCTGCAAGCAATGCGGCCGCTTCGCCGGCCTTCGGCGCGCACAGCACGGCGGCCAGGACAGCGCGTAACGCATGGGTTTCGTGCAGATCGGCGAGCTGGTGCGTGACCTGCAGGCGCGCCCAGCGGCTCTGTTCCCGGTCCAGCAAGTGCGCCAGTACATCCTCGCGTACCGAAGACGGAGAGTTCGGCTCGGCGTGATGGCCTTGCACGGCCAGCAACGCGGCGATGTGCACCAGCAGCGGGTTGGCGAATTCCTCGTTTGCCACATCCGGAACTGCGGCCGCCTCGACCCCGAGGAACCGGCCAAATGCCTGTACGGCTACCTGAGCATGGTGCTGGCGTTCGGAGAGCGAGAGGGGATACTCGGCCAGATCGCGGCGCAGGCCGGTGTAGAGCGACGCGGTCCGGTGACTGGTTCGGTCGAGGTCGGCCCACCAAGGGGAACGAGCCGCCGCCTTGCGGGCCAGGAGTAGTACTCGCACCGGTGGCGCGGCTACTCGGTTGGCCAGCCGTTCCAGCGTGGCGCCGAGTACCGTGAGCCAGTTCTCCGGATAGTCGACCACCAGCAAGGTGGGGGACTTCGGGTCGAATTCGGTGAGCGCCTCGATGCTCGATATGAAGCCGGCGTCCCAGGCGTGCGTCTGCATTCGGCCGCACAACTCGGCGGCGAGCCGGCTCTTGCCTGATCCGCCTTCGCCCGTGATGAGGCCGATGCTGAACGGCCGGCCTTCGGTGCACCACGCTTGCAGGTCATCCAGCAGGTCTTTCCGTCCCAGGTACGGCACCACGCTGTATCGTGGCTGCAACAACCAGACCTCCGGCGGACGCGCAGGCAGGGGCCGACGAGGTGGGTCGAGCGATGGGCGCGCTGCCGGCTCGATTGCGGGACGGCCGGGGCCGCTCGCGTCGTGCCGGCGCGCGGTTAGCGCAATCACGCCGGCCAGCACCACCGCCAGGCCAGGGAACACCACCCATGGATTCGACAGCCAGCCGGGTAGCTGATTGCTGGCCACGTTCGTCAGCAATCCGGCGAAACCAACAGCGACAACGACCTCAAGGCTGATCCAGGCCACGCGTCTCCAGGCTTTGCGTCGACCTGCCACGCGGTGCTCCGTCCACTCTTCGGCTGGCACGAGAGCTACCACGGTAGCCGGTTCGGCATAGCATGCTGTGCAACATGGCCAGGCCGGGCCACCTACAGATTCAGGTGAGGGATGAGGGAACGTTTACGATGTTCGGAGACGTGGCGACCATGGCTCGGGGTCGCCCGCCGATCCGGGGTCACCCTCGAACCGCACGGTGACGAACCCGCCCACCGGCAACCATGTCTCGGCCGATGACGTCGCGCAGGAGGTCTGCTTGGCCGTGCTGACGGCGTTGGTTGTGTTCAGTTGTCGGGAGACGTCCCTGGTCCGGTCGCGGCGTACCGGGCGGCGATGGTGCGGACGGCCTCGTCGACTACCTGAGCGACGCGTTCGGCGCTGACCTCCCAGCCCGGTACCAGGAGCGCCGGCCAGAAGACGTAGTTGGAGATCATGCCCAGGAACTGGGTGGCCGCGAGATCCACGTCCGCGATCCGCACCGTTCCCGCCTCGTGCTCGGCCAGCAGGTAGCCGCGCACCGACTCGAAGTAGGGCATCTTGCCCTGCGAGAACTGCGCGTGGGCCAGCTCGGGGAACCGCGGCAGCTCGGCGATGACGATCCTGAACAGGTCGGTCATCCGGGGCCGGCCCAGCAGGTCGGCGTACCGGCGGCCGAGGATGCCGAGTCCGTCGACGAAGTTGCCCGCCTGCGGAGGTTCCTCCTCCTCGGCGGTCGACCATGCCTCCGTCACGATGGCGTCGAACAGGGCGGCTTTGGTCGGGAACTGCTTGAACAAGGTGGCCCGTGAAACGCCGGAGCGCTCGGCGATCCGCGCCAGCGACGTCCGGTCGTAGCCCAGCTCGAGGAAGAGGGCGGTCGCGGCCGCCACGATCAGCGCGCGCTTCTCCTGGGCGACGCGCTGGTGGTACGTCGGCACGGCCTGGCTCATGGGTCCAGCATACGAGGTGAGTGGCTTGACTCGCCACTGCCGCCGACCTAGTGTCGGAGACGTGGTGAGTCGACCGGCTCACCACTGGCGCATCCCGAAGGACCATCCCATGCCCCGCTTCGACAACCAGACCGTGCTCGTGACCGGGGGAACCGGCGGCCAGGGCTCAAGCCACGTGCGCGCTTTTCACGCGGAGGGAGCGAACGTGGTGATCGGTGGCATCGACGCGCGGCGCGGCGCCGCTCTCGCCGACGAGCTGGGGACCCGTGCTCGCTTCACCCGCCTCGACGTGACCGACGAGAACTCATGGTCCGCCGCGGTGCTGGCCGCCGAGACCGCCTTCGGTTCCTTGAACGTGCTGGTCAACAACGCGGGCGTGCAGAATCCGCCGGCAACGATCGAAGAGACGGACCAGGCGACGTGGTCGCGCATCCTCGACGTCAACCTCACGGGGGCCTTCCTCGGCATCAAGGTCGCCGCCCCGGCTCTGCGCCGCGCCGGAGGGGGAGTCGTCGTCAACATCGCCTCGATCATGGGGCTGGGCGGCACGGCGCACTACGCGCCCTACGTCGCCAGCAAGTGGGCCGTGCGAGGCCTCACCCGGACGGCCGCGGTCGAACTCGGCCGCGACCGCATCCGGGTGAACACCATCCACCCCGGCGTGATCTCGACCCCGTTCATCCACGAACCGGCAGCCGGCGCGTCCGCAGCCATCGCCGACTACTACTCACCCGAGCCGTTCGCCATCCCCCGGCTCGGGGAGCCGGCCGACGTCACCCGGCTTCTGTTGTTCCTCAGCTCAACGGACGCCTCGTTCATCACGGGTTCGGAGTACGTCATCGACGGTGGGCTCCTCCTCGGCCCCGCCCTTCAGGCCGAGACCGCATGAACACGTCGTTGTCCCACCTGCCCGACCGCATCCGGCAAGCCATCGAGATCACCCCCCGCCGCGGGCACCGGAGACCGCATCATCGACATCACGACGCTGGGACGCCGCACCGGCCGGCCACGCCGCATCGAGATCTTCTTCTACCGAGCTGCGGGCACCACCTACCTGTGCAGCGGCGCCGGCGGGGCCGCGACCGGCTGGTACGCGAACCTTCTCGCCCATCCCGACTTCACCTTCCACCTCAAGAACGGGATCCGCGCAGATGTGCCGGCACGGGCCACACCGGTCACCGACCCGGCCGAACGCGATGTAACGGAGCTTCTTCGGTTCGAGATTCGAGAGAAGCATCGGCAAAGCCTGCTCGGCCAGCGTTCGGCTGTTCTTCCGCTGCCGCCGCGCGCCCGGCCCGGACACATACTCCCGCGCCCGGGCCCGCGGCTCCGATCGCGCAAGCCGGCCCGCGATCCGTTCATGCACCCGATCCAGCTCGGTGACGTTCATGTACGTGCTGATGCGGGCGTTCGAGGTGGAGTACACGGCGCCTGGGATGCTGCGCGTGCCACGAGTTCCACGGCGGTCCGCGGGCGCTGTCGGACGCCGACCTGGAGAAGCTGTCGGCCCCCTGGCTCGCTCGCTGACAATCGTGAACCCACGCCTGCGGACACGTACGTGGAGCAGCCGCTGACTGGGGCCGGTCGGTCCGTCACCGGCTGGGTGAGTGCGACTACGCCGTAGATGGCGGGAAGTGCGCGGCACGCCAGAGTTCGGTGAGTTGCGGCAACCGCCGCGAAACTCGACGCGCGTTACGCGGCTTTCGATGCCGCCCATTCCGGAGTCGGTCCGTGTGGCGCTCGGCCACATCCCCGCCGTCGTCGACGTGCTCGTGAACGACGCGGGCAGGAACACCGACCAGCGGTGGCCGGCCGTCGATGGCGGTGATCTCGCGGCCCGGTTCCGTTGTCTTCGACGGGCGAGCCGGAACGTCCGCCGGAATTGCCGGCACCATTTTTCTTCTCCGGCGAGGAAGCCGCTCACACCACCGGCCAGGTCGTCCACGTCAACGGCGGCGCCTAGACTGCCCGGTGAGCGGTCGCCGACGCGACACACGAATCACCAGGCGGAGGCGGTGCTCGAGTTCACAGTGCTGGGCGCGATCACCGCATCGCGCGCGGGGGATGACGTCGACCTGGGGTCGCCGCAGCAGCGCTCGGTTCTGGCGCTGCTGCTCCTGCGCGTCGACCGCGCCACTTCCCTCGAACAGATCGTGGAGGCGCTCTGGGAAGGGGAGGCCCCTCCGGGAGCGCGTGGGACGGTCCGGACCTACGTCTACCGGCTGCGCCGGGTCCTGGGAACCGACTCGTCGATCGAGTCGGTCGCCGGCGGGTACCGGTTGCGGGTGCACCGGGATCGGTGGACTTCGGCCGGTTCAGGCTCGCGATGGCCGGGGCCCGCGCCGCCGAGAAGCGAGGCGACCCGGGAACGGCCGCCCAGAAATCGCGCGAGGCGCTGGAGTGCTGGACGGGGCTGCCCTCATGGGAGCACGCGGCCCGTACCTGGAGCGGGAACGGGAGGAGCTCGAGCGGCTTCGCCTCACCGCGTGGGAAGAACGGTTGACCCACCCGGCCTGCCCCAGCGGCACCGCGGCCGCGGCGGTCGACGGTCAGGCCCTCCACCAGGCGACCCGAACGGCCCCCGTCCACCGCAGCCACACGCCTCGCCCCGAGCGCGTGAACGACCTCGACCCACGACGAGGCGCTGCCACCCCCTGCCGCCGCGGTAGCCAGGGTGGTTTCCTCGAAGGCCGGGCAACGGCGCGTGCGCGTCGGTTGCCCGGCCGTGCCGGAGATCGAGGACCGTCTTCGTCGCTAGAAGTCGAGCGGGTCGAGGAACGAGCCCCAGGTGCGGACGCCGGCTGCGCTGAGCGTCCAGCTCCGGCTGATGGTGATTTCGGGCCAGTCGGGATGGTTCCTGGCCTTCAACGACGACGCGTGCCCGTAGACGTTGTCGCCCGGCACCAAGCAGTCGTGCCAGCCGTACCGGTCCGTCCCGAGGAACAGGTCGGTGCGCATGACCCGTTCGCTCCCGCCCATCTTCAGGCCCCAATTGTAATGACCTTCACGCAGGTCGATGGTGCGATCGACGCAGGAGATGGGCATTCCGGGGTTCGGGTGGTTCGTCAGCTCCTGTGTCCAGGTGTTGTAGGCGGTGGGGCTGCTGGCGGCGGTGGCGGTGGCGGGAACGGCGACCGCAGTGATTCCCACCGCGACGGCCAAGCTCGTCAGGGTGCGCAACAGATTTGCCACGGCAGATCCTTTCCGATTCGGTTGAAGGTCGTGTACTCACTGTGGCGATCGGGGATTCAGCATCAGCCTGATTGGCGTTGAATCGCCCCGTCACAGTGGGTACACAGGAAGCTATGGCGGGGGAAAGCGATCCAGGCCCGCGACCGGAGGTCACGGCCTGCGTGCTGGGTAATCTGGAAGTCCGCATGAACGGGGCGTCGGTGCCGGTCGGGCACGTCCGGCAGAAGGCGGTGCTGGTGACGCTGCTGGCCGAGGCCGATCACGTGATGCCACCGGATCGGTTGATCGAGAGAGTCTGGGGAGCCCGCCCGCCGGCACGGGCGCGCTCGGTGCTGCGGACGTACTTGTCGAACCTGCGCCGGGTGCTGAATCACACCGGCATCACGATCACCTGGCACGACACGGGGTACCGGTTGGCCGTCCGCTCCGGGGCCGTGGACCTGCACCGTTTTCGCCACCTGCTCGGCGAGGCCCGCGTCACCGGCGATCCCGGGCGCGCGCTGGCGTTGGCGGACGAAGCGCTGGCGTTGTGGCGCGGCGAGCCTCTGGCCGAACTGGACACCCCGTGGGCGCATTCGACGCGCGAACAGCTGTGCCAGGAGCGCGCCGCCGCCGAGGCCGACCGGATCGACTGGGCGCTCGAGTGCGGTCGGCACGGCGAACTGCTGCCCCGGCTGACCGCCCGTGCGCACGAGGAACCGCTGGACGAACGCCTGGCCGGGCAGCTGATGCTCGCGCTGTACCGGGCCGGACGCCAAGCGGAGGCCCTGGAGCGTTACCAGCACACGCGGCAGCGGCTGGGCGCCGAACTGGGCATCGATCCCGGACCCGCTTTGCAGGACCTGCACCAGCGCATCCTCACCGCCGACCCCTCCACCAGCTCACTCGCCGACGCACCACGGTCAGCGGTTACGCCACGCCAGCTCCCCGCCCCACCGGCCCCCTTCCACGGCCGCGATGCCGAGCTGAGCCGGCTGGACGCCGCGCTCGAAGCGCCGGATCGGGCCACTACCGTGGTCATCTCCGCCATCGCCGGCGCGGGCGGCATCGGTAAGACGTGGTTGGCGCTGCACTGGGCCCACCGCAACGCCGACCGGTTCCCGGATGGTCACCTGTTCGTCGACCTGCGTGGCTTCAGTCCCGACGGGGAGCCGATGAACCCCGCCGTGGCCGTACGCGGATTCCTCGACACCTTCGGCATCGACCCGCGATCCATCCCGGCCGACCCGCACGCCCAGGCCGCGTTGTTCCGCAGCCTCGTCGTGGACAAGCAGATGCTGATCGTCCTGGACAACGCCGCCGACACCAGCCAAGTGCTGCCGTTGCTGCCGGGCGGGCGGTCGTGCACGGTAATCGTCACCAGCCGTAACCGGCTGTCCGGTCTGATCACCGGACACGGTGCCCGCCACCTCCACCTCGACGTGCTCACGGATGCCGAGGCGCACGCCGTGCTGACCGATCGCCTCGGGCGGGCGCGTGTCGACACGGAACCGGCGGCGGCCGGTCGGCTGGTCAGCTTGTGCGGTGGATTTCCGCTGGCGCTGAGCATCATCGCCGGCCACGCGCAGACTCAGCCGCGCCTGCCCCTGGCCGCGCTGGCCGCCGAGCTGAGCGACCTGGGGCTGGGAGCCCTCGACGACGACGACCCCACCGCGAGCCTGCCCGAGGTGCTGTCCTGGTCGCGGCGGTCCCTCAGCCCCGGCCACGCGACCGTGTTCGCGTTGCTCGGCATCGCCGCCGGCCCGGACATCAGCCTGGCTGCCGCCGCCAGCCTCGTCGGCTGCAAGCCGAGCGAGGCCCGGACACTGCTGCGTGCTTTGGACCAAGCCTCGTTGATCGCTCAGGACGTCTCGGGGCGGTACCACCTCCACGACCTCGTCCGCCAGTACGCCGGCGAGGCTGTTCTCCGCGAGATGTCCGTGACAGACCGGGAGAACGCTCTCCTCCGGTGGGTCGATTTCCACCTCCACACGGCCCACGGTGCTCACCGTCTGCTCGATCCGCACGCCGTCTTCGTCGAACCGGACGAGCCGACGCCGGGTTGCGCCCCTGTTTCCTTCTCCGACAGCGCGGCCGCTCTCGCCTGGTTCGACAGTGAACACCGCAACCTGCTGGCCGCTCATCAGCTCGCCGTGACCCGAGGCCGGCACGAGGCGGCGTGGCAGCTGGCACTGGCGTTGACCACCTTCCACCACTGGCGCGGACACCTCCACGACGACCTTGTCGTCTGGCAGACCTGCCTGCCCTCCGCCGACCATGTCGCGCACCCTGCCGCCCGGACCACGACGCACCGATTCCTGGGCCGTGCCCTCACCAGAGTGCGCCGGTACGAGGAAGCGGCCGGCCACCTCCAGCGCGCCCTCGCCGTGGCCGAAGAAAATGGTGACCTGCTCAACCAGGCTCACGCGCACCGCGGTCTGCATTGGGTGCGGGAGCTCGAGGGCGACGACCGGGCGGCACTGGAGCACGCCCTTCGCGCACTGGCCCTCTTCCGCACCTTGGACAATGCGATGTGGGAAATCCGAGCGCTCAACAACGTTGGATGGTTCAACGCGCGGCTTGGCCGCTACGACGAGGCCCGCGAGTACTGCCAGGCCGCGCTGGCCTTGCATGCCCGTCATCCCGTGCTGGACGACGGCCGGGCCGGTACGCTGGACACCCTCGGCTTCATCGACCACCACAACGGCGATCACGTCAGCGCGATCGGCCATTACCGGCAGGCTCTGGCGCTCCGCCGAGAACTCGGGAACGAATACGAGGTGGCCAACACCCTCGACAACCTCGGCTACCCCCACGCCGCCCTCGGCCAGCACCATCACGCCCGAGCGGCGTGGCAAGAAGCCCTGAAGCTCTACCGGACTCAAGAACGCCATGAAGACGCCGTGCGCGCCCAGCACCGAATCGACTCCCTGAACGACGCGGACGCAGCTCCATAGAAAACGCACCCGCGCAGTTCAAGCGACCATGTCTTGTCGGCGGAGGCGGGAGACTGCTACTGGCGTCCAATGCCTTGTACGACTGCGCGGAACCATCCGCGCCTCCACCCGAGCCCTGCCGAACACTTTCGCCCCTCACGACCGGATCTTTTCCGAGTTGCTCGACGGCCAGCGCGCGGAAGGCCGCGAACGTGGCTTGCCAGTACCCGTGACAGCGATGTGCTTCTCGCCCGCAGGACCGCCTCGAAACCGGGCAAAACCTCGCGAACCCTCACCGAGCTGGCGGAATCAGCCGCACGGAAAGCCGACCTGTTCGAGCCGTGGACCGAAACCTCCATCGGAGGGCTGCCCGCCATCGTCCACCACCAACGCGGCAGCACCGGCGACTGGTCGGCAGCCGACCAGGCCACCGACCAGCCGAGCACCTTGAATCGCAGCCTCGGCTCAACGTGGTGACCACGTATAGAAGGCGCGGCGTCCGGGTGTGCGAGCCAGCCTGGGACGTCCGTACGTAATTGCACTCGGCACGGTCGCGGCCGCTGCTCGGGCCAGGGCGTCACAGGCGTGATCACGAAAACCTCTAAGGGAAAGAAGAACTTCGCGGCCAGATCGGAGGAATTGTCAAGAACTGGGATGAGGGCTCTCACGCTGACCCGCTCACCCGAGCTCGGCGATCGCCCGGGCGAGGTCGGGAAGGCGGAGGTAGGACGCGACGCGGTGGAAGTCGACCGAATGGATCGACGCCTCCCGATCGGTGTCCACACCGGTGAACTTCGTCGCCAGCCACCGGGGGATCGCGACGATGTCGCCCGGATCCGCGAGGTTGACCCAGCGCCGGACCCGGGGTGGCCGCTGCCCGAGGCCGTTGCGGGGCGCGGGGCACAGCCGCTCGAACACGACGGACGGCAGCCCGAGCGGCGAGCCGAGGGTCACCAGCAGGTCGACGTCGGGTCCGGGCCGGGACCACAGGGCCTCGTATGCGATCACCGAGCCGAGCGAGTGCGCGATCACCACCCGTGGACGGTGCTCGGTGATCGACTCGGCCACCGAGTCGCGGGCGGAGGCCCGCCCGGGCGCGTCGGGATGGCCCAGGTAGGCGTGCACTTCGCGGCAGAATACGGCGACGAAGGCGGACATCACCGGCACCGTGACGCCACCGCGTGCGGCGAGCAGCGCGATCGCCTGGCGGAGCGGCAGCGTCAGCCGGCCCTGCCGTACGGCCGTCGCGTCGACCTCGGCGACCAGGGCGGCGAGCACGTCCAGCTCGGCCGGGGACAGACCGTGGGGGTCGGTCTCGGGTCCTTGACGACGCCGCCGGTGCAGGTGATGGGCCCAGTACGCGACCCGCACATCGTCCGGCCTTACTTCGGCGCCGCCGGCGGTGAGATGCCGTCGCCAGGTAGCCGTGAGCCGTTCGGCGGCCTCCGCGGCGGAGCGGTGCGGGTCGTGGTTTCCGATGCCGTGGACCCCCAGGATGCGTGTCACGCGCGGTCTCCCATGACGGCGCCGCCCATGTCCAGGACGGCGACCTCCTGCCCGTATCCGACGGCTACCAGGCCGTCGCCGTCGATGTCGACGCAGTGGATCCACCCGCCGGGAAGCACGGTGTCGGCGATCCGCTCGCCGGTGAGCAGGTCGTGTACGCCGAGGTGGCCGGCCTGGGTGCCGACCACGCAGACGGCGCGGCCGTTGACCTCACCGCAGGCGAGCGCGGTCTGCGGGCGCACCGTGCGGGCCTCGTTGATTACGCGGCTGACCAGGGTGCCAGTCCTGGCCTCCCACACTGCGAGGTTGCCCTCGAAGTCGGCGAATGCGACGAGCGGAACGCCCCGATGCTCGTGTACGGCGAGGCACTGCTGTGCGTTGTATCCCTCGAACGCCTGGATCACGACGTCGCGCCGGGTGCGGCTCGCGAGGTCGTACAGGGCTATTTGGCCCGTGGTGGGCCCGTATTCCGCTTGGACTCCGGCAAGCACGGGTGTGCCATCCACCAGCAAACCACGCCAGACCGGCCGGTGGGCGTCGCCGTCGGGAACCTTCCAGCGCAGCAGGCATTCGCCGCTCAACAGGTCCCACATCCAGACGAGGCCGTCGTCCCCCGCCCCCACGATGACCGGCCGGCCGTCCATTGGGAGGACGTCGACTGAGTGCACCCATTCCATGTCGTCACCGGGCGACCGATAGTCGGCGAGTGGCTGTCCCGACGCGAGATCGTGCAGCCGTACGCCGGCCCGGGGGCTCCCGGTCACCACCACCTGGCGCTGGGCGATGGTGGCCACCGCGATGTCGGTTATCCGGAGGTCTCCGTGCGACAGCAGCGCCGTCCACGACCCGGTGCGGGCGTCGCGACAGTGGAGATCGCCGAGATGGCCGCCGCTGAGCACCACCGGATGCCCGCCGACCCGGGTCAGGGCGATGGACTCGACGCCGATCTGGTGGCCGGGAGACGGATCAGCCGGGCTTGAGTCCGACGGTGACAGGTCGGCTACCCGCAGGGCGCCGTCGTCGCACGCGGCGAGGACCAGGACGTGCCCGTCGGCCCGGGCGATCGCGAGATCGCCCACCCAGCCCCGGGCAACCCCGACGCGGAGCAGCTCGTACGCCTCGCCGACACTCAGGTCCCGTACGGTCACGGCACCGCTGCCGTCGCCGGCCACGAGCACCGCGTGGCCGTCCATCAGCGTCACCGCCAGCGCCGTGATCCCCTCGAACTGCGTCCAGGTGGGGAACCGTTCCTCTCCGGTGAACACGTCCCGGATTTCGACCTTGGGGTGATACCGCTGGCCGTTCATGTCGGTGTGCACGCCCCAGGGACCCAAGACGACGACCGGGCGGCCCTCGTGCAGGCCGAGGCGGGCGATCACCGTGCCCGACCGGGGTGAGCACCGGTGGACAGGGCCGATCCGGGCGCCGCTGTGCAGGTCGATGACGTGGCACGTACCGCCGGGGTCCTCGTCTCCGTATCGGCCGCTGTGGGTGGCGTAGACGAGGACAGGGTGATCACCGATCTCGCCGATCTCCAAGGAACAGACACGGTCCGACGGCGTCCGGATCGCCGGTCCGACGGGCGCCCCGGTGACGAGGTCGCGTACGAAAATCCCCGGACCCTCGTCGGTCGCGGCGACCGCGCGGCCAGCCAGCATCCCGGTGGCCAGGCAGTTTCCCTCGCCGGTGGGGTGCTCGCGCACGACCTGCCCGGTGGCCACCGACCGTACGACCAGCCCGCTCTCGGAGCGGAGGACCACAACGGCCTCGCCGTCGACCTCGGATGCCGCGATCACACGCTGGTACCGCGACGCCCGTCCCGGATGCTCGCGGTCGCCGGTGATCGTGATGGGCGGCAGCGTGGGCTCGCCCGTGCGCAGATCGCGAAACCGGATGATCGTGTCGTAGCCCTCCCGGTCGGTGCTGCTGGTGACCACGACGTGCCGGCCGCCGGTACGTGCCACCGCCACCGCGTACACCCGGAAGTCGCCGTCGTTGAACACGGCCCGGACGGCGGGCTTGATCTCGGAGCCGGTGGAGAACAGCGGCTCCAGCGCGAGGGCCGGCGATCCGAAGGGCCGGCTGAGGCGCCGGGCCAGCGCCCGGGCGCCGACGCGGGCGCCGCTGATGGCGAGGTACTGGCGGCGCCGCTCGGGCAGCGCGGACGGGAGGTCTTCCAGCACGCTGCGGTAGACCGTCGCGGCGATGACCGCGTCCGGACCGGATGCGCCGGGCAGCGCGGGGATCAGCGTGGCGGGGTCGGCGTAGACGAGGAACTCGGGGTCGGCAAGCAGCTCGTCGAGGCGTCCGCCCTCGACCGCGTGCTGCACGGCGTGCCGCAGCAGATACGGGTCGGCCTCCGCCCAACGACGTGACCCGTCGGGGTGTCGGCCTACCTGGCCGAGCAGGATGTCGGCGAGTGCTCCGCGGTCCGTACCGCTCATGTCGCCAACTCCGATGCCGCGTCGGCGGGTACGGCGCGGGGATGCTCGCGCAGGTACTCGACGAGGCTCTCGTGGAAGAGACGGAACACGCTGGTGCCGCTGTCATCGGCCGACTGGCGTAGGTAGAAGCGCCCGTCCGCCAGGGCGCGGCGCACGTCCCGGGTCGATGGTGATCCCAGGTCTTCCGGCGCGAACAGGGGTGCGATGGCCCGGATGATCTTCGGTGGCATGCCCACGCCGCGCGCGTGCGCCAGCGCCGCCAGGACCGGACGCATCCAGGGGCTGACCCCGGGCTGGGACAGCGTCATCTCGAGTACCTCGGGCAGCGAGGCGGGGACCTGGGCGAGCAGCCGCTCGGCCTGGGCCTGATCGGTCACCGGGGGCAGCGTGTGGGCGACGTACTCGGCGAACAGCCGGGCGATCAGGAACCCTCCCCACTGCGGCTGGGCATCGCCGGGACGAGTAAGCGTAGCGGCGACCCCGTCCGCGATCGTGGTCACGAACCAGTGGCCCTCCACCGAGCCGTACCAGCGGCCTGCCCGCAGGACGCGCTGGACGTACGCACGCAGGTTCCCGGCCAGCTCCGTGGCCGGGACCTGGTCGAGGTCCAGGATCGTGCCGCCCGCAAGGGCGACGGCCCGCCGGAGCGGCTCGAACTCCTCCCAGGGGCGCATGCCGACGATCAGCCGGCACGCCGCGGAGCCATCCGGCCGGCGTACGCGGGTGAGCGGCACCACCAGCCGCATACTCAGCTCCTCGGAGTCGATGGCCTCGTCCAGCGAGTCGATCACGATCACCGGGGCGACGGGACGGTCGGCGACCGCCTCCAGCAGCGCCTCGACCGACGGCGGCGCCGACTCGGACGCCGACTCCGGCGCGAGCTGCGTGAGCAGGGACGTCGTGATGGCGTCGACGGCCTGCTGCCGGGCGTGTACAGCCGCGAGGTGTGGCGTGGCGGCCGGCGCGGGCAGGTGGCCCCACACCTCCTCGGTCGCGTGTCGCAGCGTGGGGTGGGCCGCGCACACCAGCACCCCGAGCAGGGCCGATTTCCCCACCCCGGGGCTTCCTGTGATGATCCACGGCACTGCCGCAGCCGCTCCGTCGACCAACGCCGAAAGTGCCCGCAGCTCGCGCTCACGCCCCTGGAACAGCCCGGGCCGGCGGCCTGCTTCCCAGCGGGCAGCTGCACGGTCACGGAAATGGCGGGGGTCGACGAGGTGGTCGACCTCGCGCGCGAACTCGGCGAGCCTGTCGTCCATGGCGGCGAGGGCATCATCGAAGGCGGCGCGCCGGTAGTCCGGGTTCGGGAAGAACGGCAGATCGAGCCGGGCGGCCGTCATCGTGTCGATCGGCGTCCCGGTGGGCTCCTGGACCGGCAGCAGAACGTCGTCGCCGTCATCCCCCGCGACGAGGTCCCGGATCCTCGCGGACACCGCCAGGTACGGGACCGTGGGCCGGGACGGATGCGTGCAGAAGTCTCCCGCCGCGACCTCCCGAAGCACCTGGACGACGGCGCGGCTGAAGGCGCAGTCGAAGGCGTCGGAGTCGGGGGCCGACGCGGCGAGGACCCAGGCCCGGTTCGACGCCTGGAAAGGGCGGCGATGCCACCGAGGCACGGTGGCAACGCCGGAACGGCAGAAGTCGAGCAGGAACAGGGTCCGTGGTCGTGCGTCGCCGCCGGCGACCACGGTCCGGACCCACCCGTCGACGTTGCACGCCTCGTCGCGCCGCCCGTCGGCGCCGATCGCGTAGGCGGTGTCCAGATCCGGGGGCTGGTCGCCATGGGTGATCACGTGGACGATCACGACATCGTCCGGACCCGCCTCCTGGATGGTGCGGGTCACGGCCGCGCCCAGGTCGGCCGCCGCCGGCGCACTCGCCCCGGCCAGTAGGGTCACCCGGTAGCCGAGCTCGTCGAGCATCGCCGCGGTGCGGCCCGCCCAGTCGCCGGCCTCGGGCAATGGCGGCCAAGCCGGGGAGTCGGTCGCCTCGTCCGCGTCGAACACAGTCCGCGAGCTGGCGGCGAACTCCGCGATCCCGACCACAAGAGCGCGTCGCTGGCCCAATCCGTTCACCATCCGTGTCCCGGGGTCAAGGCCGATGATAGGCCGAACAGGCATCCGACGGAGCTTCGTACGGTGGTCCGGCCCGGTGAGCGGCGGAGGCAGGATTACTCGAAATCTCCTCTCAGGTTTTCATCGTGACGAGCCCTTCCGGTGGAAATAAGGTCAGCGAGCTGGAGGGAAGTCCCACCATGGCGAATCCGGTTGACATGATCGATTCGGGCGGCGACGCATTCCGGGTGGTACAGCCGGAGGGCGTCCTCCGGCTGCTGCACGGACTGTTCCATCTGCGCAGTGACCGACTGAAGGCCGGTGACCGCGGCGCGACGATCATCGAGGTCGCGCAGGTCCTCAGCGACTCGAGTCATGACGGTCGGGTGGTCAGCCGGTGCAACGACGGCGACCGCTGGTCAGTCACCGTTTCGGCTACAGGTGCCGCGCGGCCGGACGGAACTCGAACGGAGGTCCGGTGATCGACGATGATCCGGATGCAGTGCCCTTCGGCGAGTCCGCAGTGCAAGCGCTCGTCACCCGCTATGGCGAGACCGCGTTGGTGTCGAGATCAAGGGCACGGTCCGGCAAACCTGGCTGATCCCGCGCGAAGGGCAGTGCGAGATCACGCTGATGATCCAGATCGGCGCCCGCCAGCACCGCTTCCGCGCGCTGCTCATGCGCACCCACCGGGCATGGCTCACCGGGAAGCAGGGAAACCGGGACCTGAAACGTTCGCCACGTGCCGAGGCAGTCAGTCAATACGCGATCGACCTTGCACCCTGATCGACCTCCCGCCTGAGCCGCTGCGCAAACTGACACCCGATCAGCTGCGAGTCGTCTTCGGCCGGGACGGTATGCGCAAACGCATGATCGCGCTGTTCGGCTACCTGCGCGAAGAGGTGATGCCCCGGACGACGATCACCACCGTGGGCGCCGGCCTAGGCGATCCACTCAAGCGGGCACGCGAAGCCAAGCCAGACGTCCTCAAAGACCATGACCTGGTCGTACTGGTCGAGACCTGGCCAGTCAGACCTCGACGCCGCAGCCAAGCTTGGCCACGACCTCAAGAACGAGGCCTGGGTCGCAGTATCACGGGCAAAAGTCGCGGCGCTGGGCCTCAGCCCAGACGACTTCAGACACTGAGTCCACACCCACTCTCATCCCGCGAGCAATCCGGGGTGCTGTCGCCGACATGGTGCCGATGTGGACCGGCGCCTCAGCTCGGGCTGGGGTGTCGTTCGCCGAGCAGGTCGAGCAACGCCGTGGTGGCCGCGCCCGGGCGCCGCGCCGAAGCCGTGGCCACGGCGAGCCGCCACCGCAGTTCCTGGTCCGCGACCTGGACGGTGTCGAGGCCGGTCAGGTCGGGCACCAGCCGCTCGCCGAGGAACCCGATGCCCAGTCCGGCCCGGATGAAGTCGGCGACGGTGCCTACGTCGGGCACCTCGAGGGTCACCTCCCGCTGCACGCCCGCTGCGGCGAACGCCTGGTCGGCGATGGTGCGGTTGGTGAAGCCGGGCGGGGAGTCGATGAACGGGAACTCGGCCAGCCGCGCCAGTGACGCGCGGCCCTCTCCGGCCAGCGGATGCGAGCTGGGGACGTAGACGACCATGGGAGCCGAGGCCAGCAGCCGCGTGTCGAGGTCGGCCGGCGGGGGACCGGGCAGGGAGAGGATGGCGACGTCGAGCCGGCCTTCACGCAGGTGCTGAGCCAGGCCCGCCGATCCCTCCATCGCGGTCCGGAGCCGGACGGTGACCCCGGGGTGGCGGGTGCGCAGCTCGGCCAGCAGTCCGGGCATGCCGACGAAGTCGACCGAGATCTGGGTGCCGACCATGACCGTGCCGTGCACCGTGCCTTGGGTCCGGTGGACGGCGTCCTTGGCCGCGCGGGCCGCGTTGAGGGTCTCCCGCGCCCGGGGCAGCAGGGCGTGTCCGGCCGCTGTCAGGGTGACGGCCTGCGGGCTTCGGGTGAACAGCGCCGATCCGAGCTCACGTTCCAGTGCCTTGATCGTCGCCGACACCCCTGACTGCACGACGTGCAGCGTTCTGGCCGCCGGGGTGAAGCCGCCGGTGTCGGCGACCGCGACGAAGTACTCGAGATGACGGAGTTCCACGCCGCATTATCACTGATCGTGCTGGCATTCATCACCAAGCATCGTTGGACATGATGACTCGCCTGCCGTGAAGGTGGAAGGGCAAAGACCCGCGAGTCGTGACGAGGAGACCGGCGTGACTGTCGAGGAAACCAAGGAATTCCCCTGGCGCTACACCGAACTACCCGACCGGGCCCGGCAGGCGATCAAGCACTTCGTGCCGCCGGACGCCCTGCTGGCCGAGCGCCTTGAGCGCTACGCCGACGTGCGGCCGCGGCCGGCGGACCACGACGGGGACACCGAGGTACTCGACGGCCGGGTGTTCACGCACCGCTTCGTGGACGCCCCGGGTGACCAGGAAACAGTGCGGTGGCACTACGTGGAGACCGGCACCGGCGAGCCTGTGGTGTTCCTGCACGGCATGCCCGACTCGTGGTTCATGTGGCACCACCAGATGGCCGCGCTGTCGGACTCGTACCGCTGCATCGCGGTGGACCTCAAGGGCTACGGGCAATCCGGGAAGGATCGGGGCGACTACAGCCAAGCCGGTGCCGCCGCGCAACTCGTCACATTGCTCGACACGATCGGAGTGGACCGGTTCGTCCTGGTCACGCACGACCGGGGAACCGTGCAGGGCGACCACATCGCGGCCGCCCACCCCGCGCGGATCCGCCACTACGTGCGCGGCGAAGGGCACCTGTACCACTACCACCCCGACCTCGCCCCGCACGACGAACTGCTCGCCGAAGCCCCGTGGTCCGGGTTGCTGGAGGACCCGAACCGGTTCGTCGTCTGGGCCTACACCATGATCGGCGAATTGCCGGTGGCCGACGACGACATGCGCCGCGTCATCCAGGAGTTCTCCTATCCCGGCATCACCCGGGCGGTCCCGCGCTACAGCATGGCCTCCACGTTCCGCAAGGAGTGGATCCAGCGGTGTAGCGAGCTGATCCCCCGCTGGCGCTCGCCGGTGACCATCATCCAGGGCCGGGACTCCCGGACCCAGCCCCGCGAGTTCTTCACCGACGCCGCCGAACGCATCCCCCATGCGGCCCGCGTCGAAGTCCGCTACGTCGACGGCGGGCACTTCTGGCCGCTGGAGAACCCCGGGCAGAGCAGCACGGTCCTGCGCGAGGTCCTCGGTGCCGAGCAGGCGCCGGAACACTGACCGAAGGACGAGCGTGGATCTCATGCTCGAGGGCCGGACCCAGGCCGCGGTGCAGGACCCCACCGCTCGCCGGCCGGGGGCGGGTCAGAGATGGGGAGGCCTCGATACCGCAGCGGCGGCGCTTTAATCCTGGCCTCAGGTTGACCGGGGAGGATGAGCGGCAAAAGCGTCGACGGGAAGGGGCGGGCCGGCGTGCGGATCATGATCGCGGATGACGAGGCCGCCATCCGTGAGTCGCTGGAGCGGGTGCTCCAGGTCGAGGGTTACGACACCAGCACCGTCGCCAACGGTTTCGCCGTGCTCGACGGGGTCGATGCCGACGCGCCGGATCTGCTCATCCTCGACGTGATGATGCCCAGCCTCGGCCGGGTTGGAGACTTGCCGGCGGTGCGGGCGGCCGGCCGGGATCTGCCGGTGCTGATGCTGACCGCCCGGGATCAGGTCGCCGACCGGGTCGCGGGGCTGGACGCGGGCGCCGTGCCCGGCCAGCCGCTTGAGGTAGGCGGGGATGCGGTTGGCCGGCACGCCGACCAGCCGCGGGCCGAGGACCGCGAGCAGATCACTGGCTTCCGGCGAGGCCCACCCCGCTTCGGTGAAGTCCGGCGGCGCGTCCGGCTCGACGAACTCCCGGAATCGGGAGACTTCCTTGATTTTACCGACTGAGGAGGCAAGCTCTAGTCCGTCGGCCCGCGATAATGCGTAGTTACATGTTTGCGACGACCGAGCCCTGCTGTCGTTGACAAACCATCCGTCTCGGGTCGCTATGTGTTTACTGTGTCACGGCCTGGTTCTTCTTACTTGCATCGCGCCGGATGTGTTTGCCCGTTTGGGCAAACACAGTGATCTAGTGGCTGACCTTTACGAGACGTGCCAGTCGCTGTCACTGATTTCGCTGGTAGCGCAACGGATTCCCAGTACGCTGCCGCAGACGTTACCGTGGCCGCATGCATTCACCGATCACGGGCACGGCGGCCGGCGTGCCGTTCACCGCTCTGCCGCCAGCCGACGACGGCCCGGCGCCGTTGATCGTCACTTGGCACATGCTGGACGCGCCGCGGTCGGACGCTGCGTTCGCTGCCGCGTTGCCGATGAACGGCCTGCCCGCCTGGCGGGTGCACCTGGGATTGCCGATGTGCGGGGCGCGCATGGTCGACGGCAGCATGGACGCGGGTTTGGAGCTTCTCCGCAAGGACGTCCTGATGGCCGCTCTGTACCCCATCCTCGTGCAGGCGACCGAGGAGTTCCCGGCCGCGCTGGAGTCGATCCGTGCGCAGCTGCCGGTCGATGACGGCCCGATCGGCGTGCTCGGTGGCTCGCTGGGTGGGGCCGTCGCGCTGCGGATTCTCGCCGACACCGACATTCCGGTCTTCGCGGGCGCGGTCGTGAACGCCGCCATCCGGATGCGGTCCGTCGTCGGCCTGTTCCCGGGCGACTATCCCTATGACGCCGAGTCCGAGGAGGTCGTCGACAGCCTGGACTTCGTTGCCCGGGCTGGTTCCGTCGCCGGTCGCGCGCCGCTGCTGGTCGTCAGCGGCGAGCTGGATCACCCGTCGCTGCGCGCCGATGCGTTGGACCTCGTCAACGCGGCAGGGGATGGGGCCGAACTGCTGTCGATCCCTCAGCTGGCCCACCCGCTCGCCGACGAGCCCGGCATCGAGCCCGCACCCCAGCTGCCGCCGGCTCGCGAGGTCGACGCCGGTTTGACCACGTGGTTCCGACGCCACCTCGCGGACGCAGGCTAGGCGACTTCGACGACTTGCTTCACTTCGAGCTCGGCAATGCGTTGGATGGATTCGTCTGTCCATTCGGGCACGACGCAGTCCGCGACCGCCTCGGCGTCGCCGACGCGTCGAGGCTACGGCCTCATGACCGGTCTCCTCCAGGCTGTGCCGGGTCGAGGTGGGCGGGGTGGACGGTGGTGCTGAGCAGGCGGCCGAACGCGCCGAAGGTGAAGTGCGTGGTGTCCTGGCCGGTCTGGTCCAAGCCGAACAGCGCTCCGTGCGAGCGCAGGTCGTGGGCGTTGCGGTGATCGGCCACCGTCACCGCGGCGCACGGGATCACCTTCTCCCGCCAGGTGAAGACGTAGATGCCGGGGCGCAGCTGGTAGGCGGTGTTTTCGTCGGTGTCGGCCAGGCCGCGCTCCGGCCCCGCCAGGCACTGCCACGTGTACCACTGCGGGCTGAGGTAGACGTGCTCGTAAGCGTGGTCCTCGCTGTACACCCACAGCGCGCGCCGGCCGATCAGCGCGGTCGTGGGCGCCGGGGCCGGCCCGCTGACCGGCATCCCGTCGATGTGGCCGGGCACGAACACCTGCCGGACGCGGGTCCGGCCCGGCTGCGGCTCGGCGATCGTGGTGATCACCGAAAGGGTGTGCCCGGTGGTGAAGTCGAGGAAGAGGCTGACCGCTTCGTTCGGCTCGTGCGTGTGGTGGAACTGCGCGTAGACGAGTCCTTCGGCGACGTCGAAAGCTTCGTAGTGGTCCGTCCCGGTGGCCGCCGGGAGCGGGTCCGTGTCGCCGGGGGCGTAGTCCCAGCCGACCGTGTCGGCGCCGAAGCGGTGGGTGATCCGGGTGCCCCGGTCGTCGGTGACCACGATTTCGCGGTCGGCCAGCGCGGTCGAAGGCTCCGCCTTGTTGGCGTCGAAGCCGGATTCGAGCCCGTCGAGGGGCAGCCAGTTCGCGGTGTCGGAGAGGTCGGTCACGCGGTTTCCTCCATGGTGTGTCCGGCGGGGGTGGTGGCCGGTTGGCGTTCGAGGTCGGTGTCCAGGGCCTGGTAGACGGCCGGGCGGCGCTGGCGCAGCCATGCGGCGACCACCAGCCCGGCCAGGGCGACGATCAGGAGCAGCCAGGGCAGCTGGGGGACGAGGCCGTTGCTGGAGCCGGCCAGGGTGGGGAAGTTGATGATCGCCAGGGTCACGATGAGCCCGAGGCCCACCGCACCCAGGCCGGGCGCGATCAGCGTCCGGGTGAGCCGGGGGTCGCGGGTGCGGCGGAAGTGGACCAGGATTGCCAGCGCCGCGAGGAGTTGCAGGGCGAGGATGGCGAGCGTGCCGAAGCCGGTCATGCTGGCCGTGAGGTCGGCGACCGGGTCGAGTCCGGCGAGCCGGAACAGCAGCGCCACCACCGAGCCGAAGACCAGCTGGGCGAGGGCGGCGTGCTGGGGGGCGCCGGTGCGGGCGCGGGTGTGGCCCAGCAGCCGCGGCAGGACGCCGACCCGGCCGAGTGCGTAGAGGTAGCGGGTCGCCGAGTTGTGCAGGGCCAGCAGGGCCGCGAACAGGCTGACCACGAGCAGCAGCATCATCACCTTGGTCAGCACGTCGCCGAGGTAGTCCTGCGACACCGAGAACACCAGGTCCCCGGTGGACAGGTGCGCGGTGGCGACGTCCTGGGCCCGTGCCACGCCGATCGCGGTGACCACGGCCCAGGTGGTGAAGGCGGCGAAGACCCCGATGAAGCCGATGGCGATGTAGGTCGCCCGCGGGATCGTCCGCTGGGGGTTCTTCGCTTCTTCGCCGAACAGGGCGGTCGCTTCGAAGCCGATGAAGGCGTTCGCGGCGAACAGCAACGCCAGCCCGCTCGCGCCCTGGAGCATGACGGACGGAGTGAAGACGGCGAAGGAGAAGCCGTGCCGGAAAAGCACGCTGAAGTCCATGACCAGCAGGATGGACACCTCGAGGACCAGGGAGACGCCGAGGACCTTCGCGCTGACGTCGATGCCGCGCCGGCTGAGCAGGAAGACCAGCACGACCGAGACCGCGCTCCACACGATCCAGTCGAGGTCCACGCCGAAGACGTCCTTGAGGACCGTGCCGGTGAAGAAGCCGCTGGTGCCGATGGCGCCGGCGACGAAGCAGTTGTAGCCGAGCATCGCGACGAACCCGGCGACCAGGCCCATGGCCTTGCCCAGGCCCTTGACGACGTAGGCGTAGAAACCGCCCGCGCTGGTCAGGACCTTCGACATCTGGGCGTAGCCGACGGCGAACAGCAGCAGCACGACCGTGGCGAGGACGAACGCGGCGACCATGCCGCCGCCGTTGCCGACGGCGATGCCGATGGCCGCGATCACGACCATCCCGGTCAGCGGCGCCACCGCGGCCAGCACCAGGAACACGATGCCGGGCACACCCAGGACGTTCTCGGCGAGCGAGGTGCTGTCCTGCCCGGGACCCGATCCGCTCATGGCTCCTCCTTGGTTGACAGGACCGTCTTTTGTCCCTGCACGATCGGCTCGGGAGTCAGACCTGCTCGCCGAGCTTGAATTCCGCCTGCCCCGACGTGTATGAGAAGCCGTCCGCGCCGATGGTGACGTCGGCTTCGCGCGGCTCGGCCCGTTCGACGACCGGCTGGACGTGCCCGTCGAGGTCGAGCACGACCGACGCGTCGGTGTACCAGCTCGGCACCACCGGGTTGCCCCACCAGTCGCGGCGCTGGTTGTCGTGGACGTCCCAGGTGATCACCGGGTTGTCCGGGTCGCCGGTGTAGTAGTCGTGCGTGTAGATCTCGATGCGGTGCCCGTCCGGGTCGCGGACGTAGAGGTAGAAAGCGTTCGACACGCCGTGCCGGCCCGGTCCGCGCTCGATCATCCCGGACTTCCGCAGCGCGCCCAGGTGGTCGCAGATGTGCAGGATCTGGTGCCGCTCGTGCGAGGCGAACGCGATGTGGTGCAGCCGCGGGCCGTCGCCGCCGGTCAAGGCCACGTCGTGGACCGTCGGCTTGCGGAACATCCAGGCCGCGTACACCGTGCCCTCGGCGTCCTGGATGTCCTCCGAGACGCGGAAACCCAGGCCCTCGTAGTACTTCCGGGCCGCCGGGACGTCCGGGGTGTCCAGGTTGAAGTGGTCCAGCCGCGACAGTGCGCCGGCGCCGTGGACGTCGTAGCGCTGGGTGAACCGCTCGACGTGCTCGGCCTCGTGGAAGAACTCGACCGGGAACCCGAGCGGGTCGAGCACACGCACCGCCTCGCCGATGCCGCGGGTGGCGCCGGCCGGCCGCCGGGTGACCGGGCAGCCGAGCCCGCGGTAGTACGCCTCGGCCAGCTCGAGGTCGGCCGGGGTCCGCACCCGGTAGGCCAGCACGCCCAGCGCGGGTTCCGGGCCCTTGCGCAGCACCAGCGAGTGGTGCAGGTACTCCTCGAACGCCCTCAGGTACAGCGCGGAGGAGTCTTCGTGGGTGACGACGAGTCCCAGCACGTCGACGTAGAACGCCCGCGACGCGGCCAGGTCCGTGACGACGAGTTCGGCGTACGCGCAGCGGATGACGTCCGGCGGGGTGGCGGTCATGCGGTTTCCTTCCCGGCGCCGAACCGGGCCGTGTGCACCGGCCCGAGTGAGACGTGGATGGCCTGCTGATCGGTGTAGAAGTCGAGGGAGCGGTAGCCGCCTTCGTGGCCGAGGCCGGACGCCTTGACCCCGCCGAACGGCGTCCGCAGGTCGCGGACGTTGTGCGAGTTCAGCCAGACCATCCCGGCTTCGACCGACTGCGCGAAGGTGTGCGCCCGCGTCAGATCGGACGTCCACAGGTACGCGGCCAGGCCGTACTTGACGTCGTTGGCGAGCGCGAGGGCTTCGGCCTCGGTGTCGAACGGCGTCAGGGCGACCACCGGGCCGAAGATTTCCTCCTGGAAGATCCGCGCGGTCGACGGGACGTCGGCGAACACCGTCGGCGCCACGTAGTTCCCGGTGTCCAAACCGGACGGACGGCCGCCGCCGGCGAGCAGCCGGCCTTCGGTCTTGCCCAGCTCGACGTAGCTCATCACCTTGTCGTAGTGCTCGGGGTGCACCAGCGCGCCGACCTCGGTGGCCGGGTCGTGCGGGTCGCCCACGACGATGTTCGCGGCCCGTTCCGCGTATCGCGCGCAGAACTCGTCGTAGATCGACCGTTCGACGAGGATCCGGCTGCCGGCGGTGCAGCGTTCGCCGTTGAGGGAGAACACGCCGAACAGTGTCGAGTCCAGTGCCGCGTCGAGGTCGGCGTCGGCGAAGACGATCGCCGGGGACTTGCCGCCCAGCTCCATCGACATGCCCTTGAGGTGCGCCGCGCAGTTGCGGTAGATCGTCTGCCCGGTCGTGGTCTCGCCGGTGAACGAGATCAGCGGCACGTCCGGGTGCTTGACCAGCGCGTCACCCGCTTCCTCACCGAAGCCGTTGACGAGGTTGAACACGCCGTCCGGCAGCCCCGCCTCGGCGAAGATCCCCGCCCACAGGCTCGCCGAGAGCGGCGTGAACTCGGCCGGCTTGAGCACCACCGTGCAGCCGGAGGCCAGTGCCGGCGCGAGCTTCCAGCTCTCGAGCATGAACGGCGTGTTCCACGGCGTGATCAACCCGGCGACGCCGACCGGCTTGCGGTGCACGTAGTTCACCTGCCGCCCGGGCACCTGGTAGGTGTCGTCGGCCTGGGCGACGACGAGGTCGGCGAAGAACCGGAAGTTCTCCGCCGCGCGCTGCGCCTGGCCGAGCGCCTGGGTGATCGGCAGGCCGGTGTCGAACGTTTCCAGCTCGGCGAGGCGGGCGTCCTGGGCTTCGACGGCGTCGGCGATCTTGTTCAGCACGCGCGCCCGCGCTCGCGGCAGCATCCGCGGCCACGGACCGTCGGTGAACGCCTGACGCGCCGCCGCGACCGCGCGGTCGACGTCCTCGGCCCGGCCCGCGGCGGCGGTCACGTAGGGCGTGTTCGACACCGGGTCGAGGACGTCGAACGTCTTGCCCGAGACGCTGTCGACGAGCTCGCCGCCGATGTAGTGCTTCAGCTCGCCCGGCAGTCCGTCCGGGACGTGGTGGCTCATGGCTTTCCTTCCACGGTGTAGCCGTCGGCCGGCGTGAGGTACTGCGCGCCTTCGGCCATGAGGTCCTTGATCCGGGCGAGGCCGGATTCGGTCGGCGGGATCAGCGGCGGCCGCACGTGCCCGGACGCGATCAGCCCGCGCTGCTCCAGGACCCACTTCCCGGGCGCCGGATTGGTTTCGACGAACAGCAGGTCGACCAGCGGGTGCAGGCCGTAGTGGAGCTCGCGGGCGCGCTCGTGGTCACCGGCCTGCCAGGCCGTGTACATCTCGGCGCACGCGGCCGGGGCGATGTTGGCCGTCGCGCTGACGAACCCGGCGCCGCCGAGGGCCAGCAGCGGCAGGCAGAGCAGCTCGATCCCGGACCACACGACCAGGTCGCGGCCGCACAGGTGCAGCACCCGCGAGAAGTGCTCGAAGTCCTTCGTCGTCTCCTTGATCCCGGCGAAGTTGTCGCACGAGCGGTAGAGCCGCGCGACGGTCTCGGGTGCGAGGTCGACCGCGGTCCGGCTCGGCACGTTGTAGGCGATGATCGGCAGGTCCGGGAACTCGCGGCAGACCGTGCGGTACCAGACGAACAGGGCGTCCTGGGTCGGCCGCGCGTAGTACGGCGTGATGACCAGCGCCGCGTCGATCCCGGCGGCGCGCGCGGCCGCCGTGAGTTCCAGGGTTTCGTCGAGCTTCGCCGAGCCGGTTCCGGGGACGAACGGGACGCGGTCGCCGACCTCGGCGGCCACCGTCCGGATCGCCTCGGCGCGTTCGGCCACCGTCTGGGAGCCGGGCTCGCCGGTGGAACCGCCGATCGAGATGCCGTGCGTGCCCGAAGCCAGCTGCCAGCGCACCAGGTTCTTCAGGCCGTCGTGGTCGACGGCCCCCTCGGCGGTGAACGGCGTCATCAGGGGCGCGATCGACCCGCGGATGGCCCGGGGGTCGGAGCGGAATCGCATGGGTTTCCCTTCGTGCGTCAGTGGCGGCGGTGGGCGAGGTAGGCGTCCAGGGTGGCCAGCCGGTGGGCGCGGACGGCCTGTTCGATCTCCGGGCCCGGCGCGCCGCGTTCGAGCAGGCCGAGGATGGTTTCGTGCTCGGCGACCGACTCGCGGGCGCGGCCGGGCACGAAGCTGAAGGTCGAGCTGCGCAGGCGGCCGAGCCGGTCCCAGCCGCGGCGGACGAGGTCGAGGACCTGCGGGTTGGGACAGGCTTCGAACAGCACGGCGTGGAAGTCGCGGTTGAGGCCGGTGAACTTCGCGGGTTCGAAGTCGCCGAGGCAGCCGGCCAGCTCGGTGTTCAGCGCGCGGGCCTTCGCCAGCGTGCCCGGCGGGAGGACCGGCGCGGCGAGCGCGGCGGCGTAGCCCTCGACCAGGGCGAGGGTCTGCATCGTGTGCTGGTACTCGCTCTCGTCGACCATCGCGACCTGGGCGCCGACGTTGCGCTCGAAGGTCACCAGGCCCTCGGCCTCCAGCAGCCTGATCGCCTCGCGGACCGGCACCACGCTGACGCCGAGCTCCTGGGCGAGCTGGCCGAGGACCAGGCGGTAGCCGGGGGAGAAGGTGCCGTCGGCGATCCGGGCCTTGATCCACTCGTAGGCGATCCGCGACTTGCTCATCGTGGTGCCGTTCACCGGTTCGCGCGCCATGCCGCGTACCTCCCGCGCCAGTGCTCGTCCATCGGGTAGAGGCCTTCGACGCGCTCGCCGTCGGCGACCCGCTCGGCGATGAACGTCTCCTGCAGCTCCTGCTCGATCGCCGCGTCGACGACTTCTTCGACGAGGTCCGGCGGGATGACCAGGACGCCGTCACCGTCGCCGGCGATGACGTCGCCCGGGCGGACCGCGGCGCCACCGCAGGCGATGGCGACGTCGACGTCCCACGGCACGTGCCGCCGGCCGAGCACCGCCGGGTGCGGCCCGGCGTGGTAGGTGGGAATGTCCAAAGCGGACACCGCGGCCAGGTCGCGGACCCCGCCGTCGGTGACGATCCCGGCGGCGCCGCGCACCTGGGCCCGCAGCGCGAGGATGTCGCCGACCGTGCCGGTTCCGCGTTCGCCGCGGGCTTCCATGACGAGGACGTCACCGGGGCCGAGGCTGTCGATCGCCCGCTTCTGCGCGTTGTAGCCGCCGCCGCGGGCGGTGAACAGGTCCTCGCGGTACGGCAGGTACCGCAGGGTCCGCGCGCGACCGGTCAGCCGGGCGCCGGGCCTGGTCGAGGTGAGCCCGTCGATCGACACGGCGTCGTACCCGCGCTTGCGCAGCTGGGCCGACAGGGTGGCGGTGCCGACGGATTCGATCCGCTGCTTCAAGGAGGCCGTCAGCTCGAACTGCGGCTCGGCGGTCCCGTACGCGTCCGCGCGCTGCTGCTCGTCGATGCGGGGGAGAGCACCGAACGGTCCGAAGTGGACAGTCCCCTCGGTGATCGGTGTGACGAGCCGGCCGGTGGTGTGGCCGCCGCCGTCGACCTCCACTTCGACCACGTCGCCGGGGACCGCGACCGACGCTCCCGCGGGCGTCCCGGTCAGGACGACGTCGCCGGGCTCGAGCGTGATCAGCTGCGAGAGGTCGGCGACCAGCCGTCCGAAGCCGAAGAGCAGGTCGGCGGTGGTGTCCTCCTGGACGAGTTCGCCGTTGAGCCAGGTCCGCAGCCGCAGGGCCGCCGGGTCGACGCCGGTTGCGGGCAGGACCGACGGCCCGAGCGGGGTGAAGCCGTCGCCGCCCTTGGCGCGCAGGTTGCTGCCCTTGTCGGCGTACCGCAGGTCGTAGACGCCGAAGTCGTTGGCCGCGGTGACGCCGTCGACGTGCGACCAGCCCTCTTCGGGCGTGACGCGGCGGGCCGTGCGGCCGATGACGAGCGCGATCTCGCCCTCGAAGCCCAGCAGCTCGGTGCCGGCCGGTCGTTCGAGGGCGGTGCCGCTCGCCGCGACGGACGTCGGGGGCTTGAGGAAGTACGACGGCTGCTCCGGTACCCGGCCGCGCTGGGCGGCGCGGGAGCGGTAGTTGAGGTGCAGCGCGATGATCTTGCCGGGCCGCTGCGGGAGAGGCGTCATCGGTGGTCCTGCCTGCCGGTTCGGGACAAAGTATCTCAAATAATATACGATCTACGGTGCGGGGAAACCCCTTCAGCTGCCGTAGTGGAGCCAGACGGACTTGGTTTCGGTGTACGCGTCGAGGGCCCACGGGCCCATCTCGCGGCCCCAGCCGGACGCCTTGTACCCGCCCCACGGCGCCGCCATGTCCGGGATCGGGGGCATGTTGACGAACACCGCGCCGGCCCGGAGGCCGTCCGCGTAGCGCTGCGCCGTGCGGATGTCGCGGGTCCACACCGTGGCGGCCAGGCCGTATTCGGTGTCGTTGGCGCGGGCCAGTGGCTCGTCGCCGTCGTCGTAGGCCGTCACGGCGAGCACCGGGCCGAAGATCTCCTCGCGCATGATCGCCATGTCGTCGCGGACGCCGGCGAACAGCGTCGGGGTGTAGAAGTAGCCGTCGCCGTCGACCGGGTTCCCGCCGGTCACCAGGTCGGCGCCCTGGTCGCGGCCGGTGCTGACCAGGAAGTCGACGTGTTCGCGGTGCTTCTCGGACACGAGCGGCCCGACCTGCGTGGTCTCCTCGGTGCCGGGCCCGAGCCGCAGACCTTCCAGGCCGCGGGCCAGCTTGTCGACAAATTCCTGCTCACGCTTGCGGTCGACGTAGAAGCGCGTGTACGCGGCGCAGACCTGGCCGGTGTTGAGCGTCGCGCCGGCGAGGTTGCCCGCGACGGCGGCGTCGATGTCGGCGTCGGCCGCGATGATGCTCGGGGCCTTTCCGCCGAGTTCGAGGGTGAGCCGCTTGAGGTTGGACGCCGCGCTCGCCGCCGTGATCAGCTTCCCGACCGCCGTGGAACCGGTGTAGGAGACGTGGTCGACGTCCGGGTGCTCGGTCAGGAGAGCGCCGACGGCGCCGTCGCCGGTGACGAGGTTGACCACGCCCGCCGGGATCCCGGCCTCGTGCACCAGCTCGACCAGCCGGATGCTCGTCAGCGGCGTGACCTCGCTGGGCTTGATCACCACGGTGTTGCCGGTGGCCAGCGCGGGGGCGAGCTTCCAGGCGAGGATCATCAGCGGGAAGTTCCACGGCGTGATCAGCGCGTTCACCCCGACCGGCTCGCGGCGGGTGTAGTGCAGCGTGTCCGGGAAGGACACCGGGTTCGTGGTGCCCTGCAGCTTGGTGACCCAGCCGGCGAAGTAGCGGAAGTGCTCCGCCGCACCGGTCACGCTCACCTGCCGGGACACCCCGATCGGCTGGCCCTGGTCCAGGGTTTCCAGCCGGGCCAGCTCCTCGTGGTGCTGCTCGACGAGCTCGGCCAGCCGGAACAGCAGGGCGGCGCGCCGGATCGGCAGCAGGCCGGCCCACCCGGGCGCGGAAAGCGCTCGCCGGGCGGCCGCGACGGCGGCGTCGACGTCGGCCCGTGAAGCCGTGCCGACCTCTTCGAGGATCCCGCCGGTGGCCGGGTCGCGGGTCGGGAGCGCGCCGCCACCGGCCTCGGTCCACTGTCCGTCGATGCAGAGGCGTGTCGCCATCCCGGTGTCCTCCTCGGCCTGGGGTGAACCGAGTATCGGCCGCCGGGCCGCCGCGGGTCTTGTCCGCTCCCGCACGCCCGTTGACCGACCGCGAAGGGATCCCGCGCGGGTTCCGGGCCGCGCGCCACGCTGGGCCGCATGGACGTGATCGTGGTGGGCGCCGGCTCGGCCGGTTCGGTGGTGGCGCGGCGGCTGGTGGACGCGGGCGCGGCGGTGACGCTGCTGGAGGCCGGGGGCGAGGACGTCAACCCGGCCATCCACGACCCGGCCCGGGCCGGGGAGCTGTGGCACGGTCCCGAAGACTGGGACCTGTACACGGTTCCGCAGGAGCACGCCGCCGGACGGCGGCTGCACCTGCCGCGCGGCCGGGTGCTCGGCGGGTCGCACGCCCTCAACGCGATGATCTGGGTCCGCGGCGCCCCGGCCGATTACGACGGCTGGGGCCTGCCCGGCTGGACCTGGGCCGACGTCGAGCCGATGTTCGCGCGGATCGAGAAGGACCTCCTGGAGGTCGTCCCGAACGAGCCGCTGCACCCGGTCCAGCAGTCCATAGTGGACGCCTGTGTCGCGGCCGGGCTGCCGCTGAACCCGGACTGCAACAGCGGAACCCTGGACGGCGTGTCCGTCGAGCGGATCACCCTGCGCGGCGGGCGGCGGTTCAACACCTGGCACGCCTACGGTTCGCCGGTGGCCGCGCGGATGACCGTCCACACGGGAGCGCTGGTGCACCGGCTGCGGTTCTCCGGCTCCCGCGTGACCGGTGTCGTCGTGTCGCTCGGCGGTGTGCTGCAGGAGCTCTCCGCGGATCTGGTGGTCCTCGCCGCGGGGGCGCTGGCCTCGCCCGCGATCCTGCTCCGCAGCGGCGTCGGCCCGGCGGACGAGCTGCGCGCGCTCGGCCTCGACGTCGTCGCGGACCTGCCGGGTGTGGGGCGCAACCTGCACGATCACCTGCTCTCGCCGGTCATCTTCTCGACCACCCGCGAGGTCGTGCCCGCGCCGGGCCGTCCGGTGACGCAGGTGCACTGGTTCTGGCGCAGCCGGGACGGCCTCGCGGTGCCCGACACCCAGCCGATCTGCTTCAGCGTGCCGATGTACGAGCCGTGGATGTCCGGGCCGCCCACCGGGTTCTCGCTGATGGCGGGCATGGTCACGCCGGAGAGCCGGGGCAGCGTGAAGCTGTCCGGGCCCTCGCCCGACGACGAACTGCTGATCGACCTCGCCGCCTTGTCCGCACCGGCGGACTTCGAGAGCCTGGTGGCGTCGGTGCAGCAGTGCCTCGAGGTCGGCCGCGCGCCGGCGCTGGCGGGGGAGTGGGGCGCCCGGCCGCGGTACCCGGCGCCGGGTACCGACGTCCGCGAGTACGTCCGCCGGACGGCGATCACGTACCACCACCAGGTCGGCACCTGCCGGATGGGCACCGGCCCGGACGCGGTCGTGGACCCGCGGCTGGCCGTGCACGGCCTGGACGGCCTGGTGGTCGCCGACGCGTCGGTGCTGCCCCGCGTGACGACGGGCAACACCAACGCACCGGCGGTCCTGGTCGGCGAGCAGGCCGCCCGGTTCCTCACCGGGAACTGAGCAACCGCCGCAGCCAGGAGGACCGCGCGGCCAGCGCCGCGCGGGTCACCTCCGCCTCCGGATCGAACCGGTCGAAGCCGTGGTGCGCCTCCGCCCAGACGTGCAGCTCGGTGGGAACCCCCGCTCGGGCCAGCCGCTGGGCGTAGGCCACGTCCTCGTCGCGGAACAGCTCCGCCCCGCCGACCTCGACGAAGGCCGGCGGCAGGCCGCTCAGGTCCGCCATCCGCGCCGGGGCCGCGTACGGCGAAACCTGCCCGTTCAGCAGGCTGCGCCAGCCGAAGTCGTTGGCTTCCTTCGTCCACACGAGGTCCGGGAGGTCGGCCGACGTCCGGTCGTCGAGCATCGGGCACAGCAGCAGCTGCCCGGCCAGCGCCGGCCCGCCGCGGTCGCGGGCCAGCAGCGCCACCCCGGCGCTGAGCCCGCCGCCCGCGCTGCCGCCCCCGACGACGAGCCGTTCGAAGCCGAAGGCCGACGCGAACCACACGAGGCCCGCGTAGCAGTCTTCGAGCGGCGCCGGGTGCGGGTGCTCGGGCGCGAGCCGGTACTCGACCGTGGCGCAGACGAACCCGAACTCCTCGATCAACGGCACCAGCCGCGGCAGGTCGGCGAACCGGTCGTCCATCACCATCCCGCCGCCGTGGATGCTGTACAGGCCGGGGGCGTCCGGCCGCGGGTGCCGTGGCTGCAGCACCGTGACCACGACCCCGCCGTCCAGCGTGTGGTCCGACCAGGTGATGTCCCGGTCGCCGATGGCCTCCGGCGGTGTGGGGTTGCGGAAGGACGCGCGGATCGCGGGGAGCGTCTCGGCGGAGAGGTTCACGGCCCCTCCGGATCGACGGCGTCCCGGTCCGCCCAGAACGGTTCCACCAGCGTCCGCAGGTCCGCCGCGCCCACCCGCTCGGCCAGCGCGACCGCCTTCAGGTTGTCCTCGAGCTGCCGCACGCTCGTGGCGCCGAACAACGTCGTCGTGTTCGCCGGGTGCGTGAGGGTGAACGCCAGGCACAGCTGGGCCGGGGTCGCCCCGACGTTCTCGGCCACCTTCGCGAGCTCCGCCGCCGAGTCCGCGATCCGCTGCCGCACCCCACCGGGGTCGCGGCCGACCTGGCGCCCGCCCTTCCCGAGCAGTACCCCGCCTTCGAAGACGTCGGACGCCTGCAGCGACACCCCGAGGTCGAAGACCGAAGCGAACGGCTCCCCGTCCGGAATGGACCGCCGCGCCACGCTGTACTTCAGCTGGGCGATCGCCGGACCGGGCACACCGTCCGCGGCCGCGAAGCCGTGCACGGCCTTGATCGCCGACGCCGACCAGTTGTTGACGCCCCACTGCCCGATCAGCCCCGCGGCGTGCAACTCGGCGAGGTCGGTGACGAGGGCGTGCAGGTCGGTGTCGTCGCGCCGGAGGTCGCCGAGGATCACCAGGTCGGCGTGGGTGACACCGGCGCGGAAGAACGCGTTCTCCAGCTGGGAGCGCAGGCTGTGCTCCGGGTAGCCCTCCAGCCACAGCTTGGCCGAGAGCAGGTAGTCCTCCCGGCGCAGGCCCGCGGCCCGGACCATGGCCGAGAACAGGACGTCGGTGAACACCGGCGGGCTGCCGGGCAGCCCGTAGACGCCGACGTCGAAGAGGGTGATGCCGGCGTCGACGGCCGCCTGCAGCAGTGAGACGGCTTCGCGGAAGTCCATCCGGTCGTAGGTGTGCCACGAGCCGAGGGACAGCACGCCGGTGCGCGGGCCGTCGCGGCCGATGCGGCGCTGGGGGATGGGCACGGGAACCCTCCTAGGGCAGTCGGGGGTCGATGACGGCTTTGAGCTCGTCGAGCCGGGACATCGACTCGACGGCGGCGGACGCGCCGGCCAGCCCGACCGGCGGGCTGAACAGCTCGTCCCAGGGCATCCGATCGGCGAAGGCGCGGAAGAACCCGACCGAACGGTGGTAGTCGGCGATGTCGCCGTTGAGGGAACCGGCGAGCGTCAGTTCCTTGCCCATCACCGTGCCCAGCGGCACCGGGACGGGCACCGGGCCGGTCGATCCGACGAGGGCGACCGTCCCGCGCTGGGCGGCGAAGGCGACGGCCTCCTCGCCGATCGTCGGGCCGCCCGCGAAGTCGAAGACGTGGTCGGCGCCGCGGCCGCCGGTCAGCTCGCGCACCCGCTCGATGCGTTCGTCCGGAGTGGACTCGACGGAGACGGTCGCGGTGGCGCCGAACCGTTCGGCCACGGCCAGCCGCGACTGCGGGCCGCCGACGGTGATCACCACCCCGGCGCCGCAGAGACGGGCGACCGCCGTGGCGAACACGCCGAGCGCGCCCGCGCCCTGGACCACGACTGTCGCGTTCGGACGGATACCGCCGGACCGGGCGACCGCGCGCAGCACGGTCTTGCCCGCGCAACCGGACATCGACGCCCATGTGTCCGGGACGTCGCCGGGCAGCAGCAGTTTCGCCGCGCCGGGCGTCACGTAGCAGTAGCGGGCCAGGCCGCCGGTGGCGTACGGGAACCGGTCGGCGCGCTGGAGGAAGCCGTAGCCGCGGTGCTCGCAGGCGACCGGCTCGCGCAGAACCGCGCAGCCGTAACACTTCCCGCACGTCGACTCGGACCAGCCGATGCGGTCGCCCGGCTTGATCTCCCGGCCGAGGGTGTCGGTGGTACCCGGTCCGGTGGCGACGACTTCGCCGACCATCTCGTGGCCCAGCACCATCGGGAGCATGCCGGGCAGGCTCATCTGCCCCGACCACAGGTGGACGTCGGTGCCGCACAACGTGGTGCAGGTGAGCCGCACGAGCGCGGCACCGGGCTCGGGCTCTTCGGGCAGCGGGAGCTCGCGCAGTTCGAGGGGAGCGCGGTGGCCGGTGAGAACGGCGGCCTCCGTGTGGGTGGGCAGGGCCATCTTTTTAGTCTACAGTCGTGGAAGAAAAAGTCCAGGGCCGGGAGGAAACCATGACGGCGCAACGGATCCAACCGGCGGACCTGGTGGTCCACGGCGGGGTGGTGCACACCTTCGGCCCCGCGGGCACGGTCACCGGTCTCGCGGTGCGCGACGGCCGGATCGCCGCGACCGGAGGCGGCCTGACCGGCCACATCGGACCGGACACCGAGGTACTGGACCTCGTCGGCCGCACGGTGCTGCCGGGCATCAACGACGCCCACTTGCACGCGACCTGGCTCGGCGCCCGGTGGCCGCACCCGCTGCTCGGCGTGCCGCACGGGGAAACCCCGATCGTCACCGCGGAAGACCGACGGGCCGCGATCCTGCGGGCCGGCGACGTCTGTGCGGCGCTCGGCATCACGAGCTACACCGAGCCCGGCCTCGGCCCGGGCGAGACCGGCTGCTTCTCGGCGGACGTCCTCGACGAGTACGCCGCCCTGCACCGCGAAGGGCGGCTGCGGGCCCGGGTCACCGTGCTGCGCCTGTTCGGTCTCCTCGACGGCGCCAGTTCGCTGGGGGACTTCGAGCGTGGCCTGGCCACGCCGGTGCCGACGGCGGACCCGGAATGGCTGGCCGTCACCGGCGTCAAGATCTTCGCCGACGGCATCCCGCCGATGCGCACGGCCTGGACCCACCACTGCTACGCCGACGGCACGCGCGGAACCCTGCTCGTCGACGGTCCCGACGACGACGGGCGCGCGGCCAACCTGGCGAAGATGATTTCCCTGGCCCATGAAGCCGGTCTCGTGGTCGGCGTCCACGCCACCGGCGAACGCAGCATCGAAGCCGTCCTCGAGCACCTGCGGGCCGGCGACCACCTCGTGCACGGCGACCTCGTCACCCCGCCCCAGCTGCGGCGGATGGCCGCTCGGGGCGTCGGGCTGACCACGCAACCGGCCATCGCCACCGCGATGCGGCCGATGGTCGCCACCGCGCTCGGCGAGGACGTCGCCGCGAAGGCGTGGCCGTTGCGGGACATCCTCGACCTCGGGGTGCCGCTCACGCTGAGCAGCGACGCGCCGGTCGTCACGCCCGACTGGCGCGTCCACCTCGCGGCGGCGGGGGAGCTGCTGGGCGCGCGAGGTGTCACGCCTGAGCTCACCGCGAGGCTGCTTCGCTGCTACACGACCGAAGCCGCGGCGCAGGACGGATCCGCGGCGTGGAAGGGGTCCCTGGAACCGGGAAAAGTGGCCGACTTCTGCGTCCTCGGTGCCGATCCGGTGGGTGTCCCCCTGGCGGGCCTGCCGTCGGTCACCGTCGAGCTGACCGTGACCGGCGGCCGGATCGTCCACAAGGGATAGTCAGGTGAGCAGCTGGCCGCCGTCCACCGCCAGGCTCACCCCGGTGATGTGCCCGGCGGCGGGCGAGGCCAGGAACACCACCGCCGGGACGACGTCGCCGACGGCGGCGATGCGGCCCAGCGGGATCCGGGCCTCCCAGGCCGCGCGGGCGGCGGGGTCCGCGGCGAACCCCGCCGTCATCGGCGTCAGCACCGGTCCGGGTGCGACCGCGTTGACGCGAATCCCGTGTGGAGCCAGCTCCAGGGCGGCGGACCGGGTCAGGGCGTCGACGGCCGCCTTGGTGGCTTCGTAGTGGCCGAGCCCGGGCGTCGGCTGCCGGGCGCCGATCGAGGAGATGTTCACGATCGCCCCGCGCGTCCCCGCCGCGGCCATGTGCGCGCCCACCGCGCGGGTCATCAGGAACGTGCCGCGGAAGTTGACCCGCAGGCAGCGGTCGAAGACCTCGACGTCCAGGCCGGTCAGCGGACCACCGCCCCCGGCCAGCCCGGCGTTGTTGACCAGCACGTCCACCGGCCCGAACCGGTCCGCCACCAGGGCGGCCGCGGCCTCGACCGACGCCGGGTCCGCGATGTCCAGTTCGACGTGCTCGGCGCCGATCTCACGACCGGCGTCGTGCGCGGCCCGGGCGTCCACATCGGCCACGACCACCCGGTCACCCGCGGCCAGGAACCCTTCGGCGACCCCGCGGCCGATTCCGCTCGCACCGCCCGTGACCACCACAACCCGTGTTTTCATTCTACAATCGTAGATGAAAGATGTGCTGCGGCGAAAGGAAAAACCGTGCTCGGAAGATCGGCCTTCGGCCTCGGCTCGTGGAACACCTGGGACCGGATGGACTCCGGCGACGCCGTCCGGCTGATCAGGGCGGCCGTCGACGCCGGCGTGACCCTGTTCGACGTCGCCCACTACGACTTCGGCCCGCACGCGGAGAACTCGCGCACCGACATCCTCTTCGGCGAGGCCGTGCGGAAGGCCGGGATCGCGCGCGAGGACTACGTGCTGTGCGGCAAGCTCTGGCTCTGGGACTACCCGCGCAGCGGCTTCGCCGAGCAGCTCGGGACGTCGCTGGGCCGGATCGGCACGGAGTACGCGGACCTGGTCGTGGTGGGCGACTACCGGGAGCGGCCGGACGTCCCGCGGGTCGTCACCGAGGTCGCGGAGCAAATCCGGGCCGGGCGGATCGGCGGCTGGGGCGTCAACAACTGGCTCGCCGCGGACCTGGACGCGGCACTGGAGTTCGCGGATCGCGAAGGTCTCCCGGGGCCGGAGTTCGCCCAGCTGAAGTACTCGATCGCCCGCCGCTCGATGGCCGAAGGCGAGCCCTACCGCGAGCACTTCACGAGCGGGCGGCTGGCGCTGCAGGCCTCCGACGTCTTCGAAGGTGGAGTGCTGCTGGGCAATGCGTCCCCGAGCCGGAAGATCGGCGCGGACGTCGGCGGGATCCGGTCGGCCATCGTGGACGCGTCCGCGGAGGTCGGCCGCGTCGCGGCGGACTTCGGCGCCACCCGCGCCCAGCTCGCGCTGGCCTTTTGCCTGGCGTACGAACCGGTGGCGAACGTCCTCTTCGGAGTGAGCCGCGTGGAGCAGCTGACCGACAACCTCGGCGCGCTCCTCCTGGCCCGCGAGCACGGGCCCGAGATCCGCGCGGCCCTCGACCACCTCCGCCTCGACCACGCCGTCAACCCCGACGGCTCCTGGTGAACCCTCGTGAGTGAGAAACAGTGTCAGAACACTGTTTCTCACTCACGAGGGCGGTCAGGGGGTGGTGAGGAAGGCGAGGGCCGCGGTGCGGAAGGGGGCGCCGCGCAGGGCGCCGCCGTGGTCGCCGGGGACCGTCAGGAGGTCGCTGCCCGGCACCAGGGGGACGAGGGTTTCGATGCCCTGGCTGACCGGGTCGTCCCGGCCCGCGACGAACCGCGTCGGCACGGTGAGGGCGCCCGCCTCCGGCGCGAACGGCTCCCGCCGCAGCCCTTCGATGCACCGGGCGAGGGCGGCCGGGTCGCGGCCGGGCGCGGTGATCATCCGGGCGATCGCCGCCGTCAGCGGGTCGGCGGGCAGCCGCCCGCCGGCGGCGAAGGCGAGGGCGGCTTCGACGTCGACGGCGCCGAACGGCTCGTGCGGGCTGAGCCCGCCCAGCACCAGCCGCCGGACCGGCAGCACCGCGGGCAGTTCCCACGCCAGCCGCGCCCCGAGCGAGTAGCCGACCACGTCCACGTCGGACACATGGCCCACCGCGGCCGCGAGTTCCTCGGCGATCGCCTTCGGAGTCGTGTCGGCGAGCGCCGGACTGGAGCCGTGGCCGGGCAGGTCGGGCACCAGCACCGGACGACCGGCGGCGGTGAGCGCCGACGGCCAGCCCGTGCTGATCCAGTCGGTGGGCCCGTCGGAGGCGAAACCGTGCAGCAGCAGCACCGGCGGCCCGGCGGGCGGCCCGTCCGGGGCGAACCGGCGGACGGCAAGGGAGGTGAGCGTCAAGGAGGTCCTTTCTCACGAAGCCCGGCGCAGGCGCTGCAGCTCGCCGAGCGTCCGGGCACGGGCGTCGACGGCGATGCGCAGCGCGGAGCCGATGAGGTTGAGCAGGAGCACGCAGGCCATGATCGTCACGCCGGGCACGACGACCAGCCACGGCGCGGTGACCAGGTACGACCGGCCCTCGGCGATCATGTTTCCCCAGGTCGGGGTGGGCGGGGCGATGCCGAGGCCGAGGAAGCTCATGGCGCCGTCGACGAGCATCGCGGCCGCGGCCAGGATGACGACCTGGACCAGCGCCAGCGGCAGCACGTTGGGGAACACGTGCACCAGCAGGATCTTGCCGCGGCTCATCCCGGACACGCGGGCGGCACCGATGTACTGCCGCCCGGCGATGCCGAGCACGCGGCTGCGGATCACCCGGGCGGTGAACGGCGTGAAGATCACCGTCAACGCGATCAGCTCGGTCCAGATGCTCGCGCCCAGCGCGATGGCCAGCGCCATCGCCAGGATGATCGCCGGGAACGACATCCACGCGTCCATCAGCCGCATCAGCACCGCGTCGGCGGCCCGGTAGAAGCCGCTCACCAGGCCGATCAGCATCCCCGAGAAGGCCGCGCACACCGTGATCAGCGCCGACAACCCCAGCGACGCGCGGCCGCCGGACACCAGCCGGGCCAGCACGTCCCGGCCGAACGAGTCGGTGCCGAGCGGATGCGCGCCCGAAGGCGGCAGCAGGCGGTGCACCGGATCGGTCGCGCTGACGCTCGGCAGGAAGAACGGCAGCACGACCACGGCCAGCACGATCAGGCCGAGCAGGACCGAGCACACGACGAGGGTCCGGTTGCGCTGGAACACCCGGGCCGCGCGCCCCGGCGGGGGAGCGTCCACCGCGGTGGCGGGTTCGGCGACGGCGAGGCTCATGCGACACGCACCTTCGGGTCGAGCAGCGCGTACGAGAGGTCGACCAGCAGGTTGACCACCACGAACAGCACCGCGACGAACAACGTCACGCCCTGGATGAGCGGGAAGTCGCGGGTGGACACCGCCCCCATGAGCAGGTGCCCGAGGCCGGGCACCACAAAGATCGACTCGATGATCACGATGCCGCCGACGAGCATGGCGAAGTTGCTGCCCAGCTGCGTCACCAGCGGCATCAGCGCGTTCGGCAGAACGTGCTTGAGCATGACCCGCCGCTCCGGCAGGCCCTTGACGCGGGCGGTCCGCAGGTAGGCGAGCGGCAGCTCGCCGAGCACGCTCTCGCGCAGGGTGAGCACGAACAGCGCCGTCTGCCCGACGACGAGCACGGTCACCGGCAGCACCAGAGCCGGCACCGCGGCCACCGGGTCGGTGAGCAGGTCGTGGTAGCCGCTGGAGGGGAACCACCGCAGCGTCACCGAGAACACCAGCACCAGCACCAGCGAGATCCAGAAGTCCGGCATCGCCATCCCGAGCGAGGACAGCCGGTCGAGCGCGCGGGCCACGAGGTTGCGCGGCGACACCGCCTGCCACGCCGTGATCGCCACCGAGAGGCCGAAGCTGATCACCGTCGAGAGAACGGCGAGTGTCAGCGTCGGCACGATGTGCGCGGCGACGACGTCGAGCACCGGCCGGTGGTAGGTGATCGACGTGCCGAAGTCGCCGCGCAGCACGTGCCCGGCCCAGCTCAGGTACTGCTGCCAGAGCGAGCCGTCGAGGCCCAGGCTCGTGCGCAGCGCGGCGACGTCGGCCGGGCGCGCGGTCGGGCCGAGGATGGCCTGGGCCGGGTCGCCCGGGATCAGCCGGATGACGAAGAACATCATGGTGCCGACGATGACCAGGATGATCGCCAGGTCGCGCAGCCGGCGCAGCAGGACCCCGGTCATGCGGCCAGCCAGGAGTTCCAGAACACCCGGTAGAAGTCGCCGTAGCCCTTGAGCCGCGGGGTGTAGGCGGCCCAGAGCTTCGACTGGCTCAGCGTGATCACCGACAGCTGCTTCCAGGTGAACGCCTGGAGCTTGTCGATGACGGCCTTGGCCTGCTCGGGTGTGGTCGAGGCGTTGAACTCGGCCAGCAGCCCGTCGAGCTCCGGCGACGACGAGCCGTTCAACGTGCCGAGGGTGAGCGCCGGCATCTGGGCGGGCGAGGTCAGCGACGAGTCGAAGAACAGCGTGGTGATGTCCCAGCCGCCCGGGTCCTTGGTGAGGGTGCCGAGCATGGTGGCGAAGTCGAAGGTGTCGATCTTGGTCTGCAGCCCGATCTTGCCGAGCGCGTCCTGGATGAGCACGGCCCACTTGCCGAACTCGGGGTAGGAGTTCGTGGTGACGATGTGGATCGTCGCGCCGGTCGTGATCCCGGCCTCGGCGAGCAGTTCCTTCGCGCGCGCCGGGTCGTACTGCCGGTAGACCGACTCACCGGCCGTCGAGTAGGACGCCTTGTTGTCCGGCGAGGCGAACGCGCCCGTTTCGATGGTCAGGTCCTTGCTGCCCCCGGTCGCCGCGTTGATGGCGGGCTTGTCCAGCAGGAGGTTCAGCGCCTGGCGGGCCCGGGGGTCGGCGAACTTCGAACCGGGGTTGAAGTTCGGGATGACGACGTTCTCGTTGCCGCCGGGCAGGTTGTGCACCACCAGGTTCGGGTTGGCCTTGAGCTGTTCGTACTGGTCGTTGGCCGGCATCGCGTGGTCCCACTGGCCGGTCTGCAGGCCGTTGATCAGCGCGTCCTGATCGCCGACGACCTTGTAGGTGACCGTGTCGAGGTAGGCGTGCTTGGCGCCGGCCTGGCCGCCCCAGTCCTCTTCGGATCGCGATTTGTAGCCGTCGTAGCGCTGGAGCACCAGCTGCTGGCCGATGTCCCAGCTCTTCAGCTTGTACGGGCCGGTGCCGACGGCCTTGTCCTGGCCGAACCCGGTGGCGGGCAGGCCCACCAGGTTCTTCGCCTCGTAGATCTCGGTGCCCGCACCGGCCAGCTCGTCGATGAGCGGGTAGCGCGGCCGCTTGAGGCCGATGACCACCGTCGCCTGGTCGGGCGCGGTGATGGCGGCGATGTCCGGGGTGACGAGCTGCCCGGTGCGGTGGCTCTTCTGCCAGCGCTGCAGGCTCGCGACGACATCGTTCGCGGTCAGCGGGTTGCCGTCCTGGAACGTGACGTCCTGGCGCAGCTTGAACGTGTAGGCGAGCCGGTCCGGGCTGGTCGTGTAGGTGTCGACGAGCATCGGCCGGGCGACGAAGTGCCGGTCGACCTCGAACAGCTTCTCGTACATCATGTTGCCGATCTGCGCGGTCACCTGGCCGGGATTGGCGACCATGTCGAGCGACTGCGGATCGGTCGGGACGGCGACGGTGAGGTTGCCGCCGCGGACCGGCGGCCCGTCGGCGGCCGGGGTTGTTCCGGCGCTGCCCATGCAGCCGGCGAGCAGCGTGGCCGCGGCGGCGAGGGCGGCGAGCAGGGGAGTTCTCTTCATGGGCGCGTCGATCCTGTGTGGGGGAGGGCGGGCAGGTCGGGGTTGGCGGCGAGCAGCCGCCGGGTGTAGTCGTGCCGCGGGGAGAGGCGGATCTCGTCGGGGGTGCCGGTCTCGATCAGCTCGCCGCGGTACATGACGCCGACGCGGTCGGCGACCGAGAGCACGAGGCTGAGGTTGTGGGTGATGAACAGCAGGCTGAGCGTGCGGGTGCGGCGCAGGTCCAGCAGCAGGTTCATCACCTGGCCCTGCACCGAGACGTCCAGGGCCGACGTCGGCTCGTCGGCGACGATCAATTCGGGCCCGGCGGCGATCGCCCGCGCGATGGAGACGCGCTGCCGCTGCCCGCCGGACAGCTGCGACGGCAGCTTCCCCGCGGTGTCCTTCGGCAGCCCGACCTCGTCGATCAGGTCGGCGACCCGGCGGTCCAGCTCGGCGCCGCGCAACGACGTGAGCTCCTTGAGCGGCTCGGCGATGATCCGGGCGGCGGTGTGCCGTGGGTCCAGGGAGCTCTGCGGATCCTGGAAGATGAGCTGGACGCGGCGGCGGAACGCCCGCTCGTCACCGGTGAGCCCGGCCGGGGTGATCCCGTGCGCGCCGAAGGCGACCGTGCCGGACGTCGGCGGTTCCAGCGCGCTCACCAGCCGGCCGAGGGTCGACTTGCCGGAGCCGGATTCGCCGACCAGCCCGAAGAACTCCCCGGGCGGGATCTCCAGGGAGACGTCCCGCACCGCTTCTACCCGGCGTCCTTTTCGTCCGTACACTTTGGACACAGCGGTGATGCTCAGCGACGGCCCGTCGTGGTTCCGTGCCGGACGTGCCTTGAGCGGCCGGGTTTCGACGGCTTCGGTCGCTTCGCCGGCCATGGCCGATTCGAGGAGGGTGGGCGAAATGGTGGGGAACCCGTCCCGGCGGTCGACGCCGAGCTGCGGCACGCAGCCGAGCAGCGCCCGGGTGTACGGGTGCTTCGGCCGCGTCAGGACTTCGTCGCTTGAACCCACCTCGACCAGGCGGCCGCGGTACATCACCGCGATCCGGTCGGCGACCTGCGCGGCGACGCCCATGTCGTGGGTGATGAACACGCAGGCGGTGCCGTGGTCGCGGCGCACGCGGTCGAACAGCGTGAGGATCTCCGCCTGCGTGGTGACGTCGAGCGCGGTCGTCGGCTCGTCGGCGATGAGCAGGTCCGGATCGGCCATCAGGGCCAGCGCGATCATCACGCGCTGCTGCATGCCGCCGGACATCTGGTGCGGGTACAGCCGCAGGATCCGCTCGGTGTCGGTCAACCCGACCTCGGTCAGCAGCCGCTTCGCCTTGGCCTCGGCCCGCTTGCGCAGCGGACTGCCGCGGCGGGCCGCCTGGCCGGGCAGCGACCCGGGTTCGCGGTAGGCCTCGGCCAGCTGCGAGCCGACGCGGCGGCTCGGGTTCAGCGAATCGAGGGCCTCCTGGAAGATCATGCCGAGCCGCGGCCCGCGGTAGGCACGCATCGCGTCGGCGGGCAGCTTCGTCACGTCCACGCCGTCGAAGGCGATTTCGCCGCGGGTGCGCACGGGGGCGACGAATTCGAGCAGGCGGATGATCGACAAGGCGGTCACGGTCTTGCCGCTGCCGGACTCGCCGACCACGCAGAGCGTCCGCCCTTGCCCGAGATCGAGGGAGAGCTCCCGCACGAGTTCGCGTTCGGTGTCGTCGGCGACGAGGCCGACAGTGAGCTCCCGGATTTCGAGCAGCGTCATGGATTCCCCTTCCTCGCGCCCGCCGCGACGGGCGGGCCGGACTGCCGGGCACCGGCAGGGGTAGTTCTACGCATGTTGACACTGGCCGGGGACCGTGTCAATGGTTTTATTCTACGAACGTAGGAAGTTGAAACATCACGGGTTTTTGTTGCTGCACGGCGGAAATTCGTCGCTGGACTCTTTTATCTACGCATGTAGAGTGTCTGGGTCGAACACAAGGAGGACGACGTGACGCCCACCCCAGCCGCGCCCGACCGGATCGTGGAAACCGCCACCGGCTACATGGCCGCCCAGCAGCTCTTCGCCGCCAACCGGATCGGCCTGTTCCCGGCGCTGGCGGCCGGCCCGCTCGGCCCGGCCGAACTGGCCGAGCGCACCGGCAAGCCGGAAAAGATCGTCCGGATCCTCGGCGACGCCCTCGCCGCGCGCGGCCTGCTGTCCCGCGTGGACGGTCGCTACGCGCTCACGCCCGACACCACCGAGTACCTCGGCGGAGGAGGTCTGGACCTGGCGCCGTTCCTGACCTTCCTCGAGACGATCAGCTACCCGCACTGGCTGCAGTTCGCGCACACCACCGACACCGGCGAGCCCGGCGAACTCGATCTCGAAGGCGACCGCTGGACCACCTTCCTCGGCGGGGTCATGGTGTATAACGCCCTGCACGCGCGCATGCTGACGCGCGAATTCGACTTCGGCGGGTACAAGAACCTCCTGGACCTGGGCGGCCTTTCCGCCGAGTTCGCGCTCCAGGCCCTCCACGCGAACGACGTCCTGCGGGTGACCTTCGTCTACGACCCGCGGTCGGTGGACTCGGTCACCGCGGCCGTCGCGGAGTTCGCCGGCCGGACGACCGTCGTCGGCGCACCGACCCCGGACGCCGAACCCGAGGGCGAGTTCGACCTCGTCATGGTCAACCACGTGGTCCACCGGTTCTCCGTCGACGAGAACCGGGCCATCCTGCGGCACGCGCGGGCCGCGGCTGCGCCGGGTGCCCGGCTGCTGCTACTGGACTTCTTCCTGGACGAGGACGACTCCCCGCGGGCGCTGGACGCGCTGCACGCGGGGGAGTACCTGGTCATCGACGGCACGGTCGTGTACCCCGAGCGGGACGTCCGGGGCTGGCTGGCCGGGGCCGGGTGGCGGCCGGTGGACCGGCTGACGCTGCCGGGTTCGCCGCGGGTGCTCGTCGCGGAGGCGGTGTGAGCATGGGTCTCGACCCCGCGGTGCGGGAGCTGCTGGCCCGCAGCCCCGACGCGCCCGCCCGCCCGATGACGGCCGCCGAGCTGCGGGCGGCGTTCGCGGCGTCGCGGCCGGAGCCCGGCCCGCTGGCGCCGGTGGCTTCGGTGACCGAGGTGTCCGTGCCCGGCCCGGGCGGCGACCTGCGCGTCCGGCTGTACCTGCCGGACGCGCCGGGCCCGGTGCCGGTGTTCGTGTGGATCCACGGCGGTGGCTGGACGATCGGCTCGATCGACGAGAACGAGGTCGCCTCCCGCGCGGTGTGCGCGGCGGCGTCGGTCGCGGTCGCGGCCGTCGAGTACCGCCTCGCACCGGAGGACCCGTACCCGGCGGCGCCCGAGGACTGCTACGCGGTGCTGGAATGGCTGGCGGCGGGCGGCGCGGGCCCGGCGGTTTCGCCGTCCCGGATCGCGGTCGGCGGCGAGAGCGCCGGCGGCAACCTGTCCACAGTGGTCTCCCTGATGGCCCGCGACCGCGGCGGCCCGCCGATCGCGGCGCAGGTGCTGATCTGCCCGGTGTTCGGCCACCCCGACGACGGCCATGCGTCCTATGTGGACTTCGCGACGGGTTACGGCATGACCGCCGACGCGATGCGGTTCTTCTTCGCCCAGTACGCCCCGCCTTCGTTGGACGACCCCTACGTGCTGCCGTCGCGGGCCGGTGACCTCACGGGCCTGCCGCCGGCGCTGGTGCTGACGGCGGAGTATGACGTCCTGCGTGACGAGGGGGAGGCGTTCGCCCGCCGGCTGGCGGAGGCCGGGGTGGCGGTGGACCTGCACCGGTACGCCGGGCAGATCCACGGTTTCTACGGCCTGTACACCGGCTTGCCCGCGTCCGCCCGGTCGCACGCCGAGGTGGCCGCGTACCTGCGGGGGATCTTCGCCTGAGGTCAGGGGCGGGTGAGGCGGTCCAGGAGGGACTCCAGGTGCCGGTGCTGGAGGTCGATCGTGGAGAACTCGCCCGCCACCAGGCTCATCACGTTGGCGCCGGCGTTGAGCAGGACGATCTCGTCGACGATCTGCTCGTCGGGGGTCGCGGTGACGATTTCGCCGTCTTCGCGGCCCTCGGCGAGGAAGCGGTGCAGCAGCCCGCGCCACTCGCGGACGTGCTCGAGGTACTTGTCGTGCATGGTCCGGTTGCCCAGCGACATCTGCCAGAAGATGAGCAGCACCCGCCCGGCGGTGATCCGCTCTTCGTCGATCGGCATGGACGAAACGCAGATCTCGCGCAGCGCGGTGAGCCCCCGCAGGCCGTCGAGCTCGACGTACTGGCGCATCATGTCGAGGGCCCGCTCGTAGGTGGCCGCGATGATGTCTTCCTTGCTGGGGAAGTAGAGCTTCAGCGCCCCATTGGCGAATCCGGCGGCGGCGGCGATCTCCCGCATGGTGGCGGCTTCGATCCCGCCCCGCACGATCAGGTCCCAGGTGACGTCGACGATGTCGCTGCGCCGCTGGTCGTGGTCGATGATCTTGGGCACCCGGCACCTCCCGCACTGGTTTCTCTACCAGTGTAGGAGAAAGTGTGCGCGCGGACAGCGCCGGGGGTCAGCGCCGGAACACGCGCCGCCCCGCGAACCACGTCTCCACGACCTTCGTCTCCGCGACCTCCGCCGTCCGGAAGGGATTGCGGTCCAGGACCACGAAGTCCGCCGACCGCCCCGGTGTCAACGCGCCCGTCACGTCGCCCAGGCCGCACGCCCGTGCCCCGCCCAGGGTGAACACCTCGATCGCCTCGGCCAGGGTGATCGCCTGCTCCGGCCAGAGCGCCCCCGGGCGGCGGCCGTGCGGGTCCGCACGCGTCACCAGGCCCGCGATGCCCTCCCAGGCGTTCGGCGACTCGCTCACCGGCCAGTCCGAGCCACCGGCCACCAGGGCGCCGGTGTCCAGCAACGTCCGGTTCGGCTGCATCCGCGACGCCCGGGCGGCCGGGAGCACCTCCGCGATCGCTTCCGGGATGACCCCCGGCACCCACAGGAACGGCGAGATGTCCGCCGCCACGCCCAGCGCGGCGAACCGCGGCAGGTCGTCCGGGTGCACGAACTGCCCGTGCGCCACCTGGAACCGCGTGTCGGCGTACCCCGCCGCGCGCACCTCCTCGACCGCGTCCAGGAACTGCCGCACCGACGCGTCGCCCGTGCAGTGGACCTTCGCCGAGAAACCCGCGGCGGCCGCCGTGAGGAGCCAGCCGGTCAGTTCGGCCGGGGGCATCGTCGTGGCGCCGTGGAAGCAGCTGCCGTGGGTGTCGTCGGGCAGGTACGGCTCCAGGAACGCCGCGGTGCGGGTCGGCGGCACGCCGTCGAGGAAGATCTTCACGAAGTCCGGCCGGTGGTGCTCGGTGCGGTACTCGCCGGCGAGCTCCAGCAGGGGCGCCCCGATCGGGTCGAAGCCGAAGATCGGGTCGTTGACCAGCAGCGACGACACCGCCCAGGCGTCGAGCTCGCCGGCCAGATCCAGCGAGCGGAGCGCACCCAGGATGTCGGTCGAGACCCCGGCGTCCTGGAACGCGGTGACGCCGAAGCCGTGCAGCACCTCGATCGCCCGCCGGGACGCCCGCCGGTGCTGCTCCGGGGTCAGCCCGGCGATCACGCGCTCGACCAGCACCCCGGCGGCCTCCAGCAGCAGCCCGCTGGGCTCGCCGCCGTCGCGGACGACGACCCCGCCGGGCGGGTCCGGCGTCGCGGCGGTGATCCCGGCCAGCTCCAGGGCCCGGCTGCTCACCCAGCGGTTGTGCCGGCTGTCGTCCGACAACGACACCGGCCGTCCGCCCGCGGCCTCGTCCAGTGCCCGCCGGGCCGCCGGAACCGACAGCTCCGCGACCAAAGTGGACGCCCAGGCGCCCCCGGTGAGCCATTCGTCCGGGCCCAGCGACGCGGCCCGCGCGCGGACGGCGGCCAGGATGTCCTCGATCCCGGCGTCCGCGCCGAAGGTGAGTTCGAACAGCTCCGCCCGCCCGGCCATCGCGTGGTGGTTGTGCACGTCGACGAGCCCGGGCATGACGAACTCACCACCGAGGTCGAGCACCTCGGTGTCCGGGCCGGCGACGTCGTCGACGACCTTGCCACCGCTCACGGCCAACGAGGACGCCCACGGCCGCGCGTTGTCCAATGTGTACACGACGGCGTTCGTCAACACCAAGTCGGCGGCCATGGTCAGCTCTCCGCCGGGTCGAACCCGGCACCGAAGGTGAAGTGCGCCGGTCGCTCACCGGTCGCGTCGAGTTCGAAGAGGACAGCGTGGTGGTCGAGGTCGTCGAGCGGCAGCCAGGTCGAGGTGTCGGAGAGCGTCATCTTGTCCTCAGTGTGCGCAGTGGTCGCCGGCCGGGAGGTCGAGCGCGGGGTTGCGGTCGAGGAACCCGGCCGGCCGGAACAGGAACCCCGAGCGGTCGACCGGCATCACCGGCCAGTCCTCGGGACGGGGTACGTGGGTCGGGCCGAAGACGTGCCACAGCACGAGGTCGGTGTCGACGAGGTCGCGGTCGGCGGCCGTCCACGCCGGCAGGCCCGCGCCGCCGGGATGGGCGTTGGGGCGCTCGCCGGCCGGGAACCGCTCGTCCGCGCGGTACGGCGTCGCCCACAGGTGCTGCGTGGCGAAGGTGGCGCGGGCGTGCACGGTCGCCTCCGGCTGCGCCATCAGCGTCGCCGAGGGCCGCGGCACCAGCTGGTAGGCGGTCGGCTTGCCGAGCCGGTTGACCCGGGACGCGCTGCGGACCTCCCAGACGCGGGCGCGGGCCGGGTCGGCCCGGCGCATCGCCTCGCGTTCGGTCCGCAGCGGTGTGGTCTTCCAGGTGAACGCGTTGCCGTACGGGTTGCGCGGTCCGGTCGGCACGCCTTCGACGTCGACTTCGTGCAGGCTGGTGCGGTCGCCGTCGACCTCGACGTCGAGGCGCGCGCAGAACAGGTGCTGGTGGACCGGTGCGAACAGGCCGGGTGCCAGCTCGGTGGCGTGCGGCTGGTCTTCGCCCGGTGTCCCGGCGCCGCAGAAGACGATGCCGGTGGCCTTCGCCTCGAACTCGATCGAGCCGTCGAGGTGGAAGTACCAGTAGTGGCCGTAGTCGTAGTTGCCGATGGTGGAGATCGACGACACCACTAGCCGCCGCGACCGCCGGACCTCGGGCCGCCCGGCCAGGTCGGTGTGCTTCCAGAGGATCCCGTCGTCCTCCTCGTGCAGGCAGACCGCGCGCGGGATCTCCACCGGCTCGCCGCGGTCGTCGGCCACCCAGGCCGGGAAGTAGTGGATTTCGCCGACGCAGTCGCAGCCCAGGCGCAGGTCGTTGCCGTTCTTGCCGAACTGGTACTCGCCGGCGTCGAAGTAGCTGATCCAGAACCGGCCGGGCGCGACGTCCCCGTACGGGACCACCATCTCCGGGACGGAGGCCCGGTACAGGACCGGCCGGCCCTGGAAGCTCACCTGGTGCAGCGTCAGCCCTTCGCGGGCGTTGAACCCGACGCGCAGCCGCCAGCCCTCCCAGCTCACCTCGGAGCCCTCGACGGTGAAGCTCGGCCCGGCGGGCTGGGTGATCTCGACCGGCTTGAGCGTCGTCCGCGCCGGGACGCCGGTGTACCGCCCGCTCTCGGCGGGCACCGGGACGTCCCCCTCGTCCTCGACGCGCAGCACGCGCTGCTCGGTCAGGTTCAGGTGCACGACCAGGCCTTCGACCGGGTGCGCCCAGGGGCTGTCTTCGGCGTCTTCCCGCAGGAAGGTCAGGGAACGCAGGACGCGGCCGGTCTCGTCTTCGCGCCCGAAGTAGCCGGGCGCGAGCGGCGCGCAGAAGGCGTGTTCGATCCGGTCGGCGAGGCCGCGCCGGGTCATCGCGGCCTGCCACTGCGCCGACGCCTTCGTCAGCCGCTCGGCCAGCGCGTACTCCTCGAACAGGTATGACGGCTGCCCGTCGGCCTCGGCCCAGTCGTCCCAGGACACCAGCTCGCCCCCGGTCACCGAGACGACGGCCTCGCCGGCGCGGCCGGTGGCGGTGTCGAGGAGCGTGTACCGGATCCGGCGGTCGCCCCCGCCCGCGCGCACCTCCGCCTTGGCGGGCTCGACCGGCAGGACCTGCGGGACCCGGATCGTGGCGCCGGTCAGCCCGGCCGCGGCGAGGATCGCGCGGCCGGCGGACAGCTCGGCGGCGGTCAGCGGGTCGAGGGGGTGCGGCGTGCTCACCCTGACGAGTCTCGGCCCCGGTCGCCGTGCGCGCCATCGACCTTGCGGCGCCGGACAACAACGCTGCGCTCGCGGCCAACCGTCCGGCGGCCGCCCGCGGTGAGGATGGGCGCATGCGAACCGAACTCGCCGGGAAGGCGGTGCTGGTGACCGGCGGCGCGTCCGGCATCGGCCTGGCCTGCGCCGACGCGTTCCGCGCCGAGGGTGCGCGCGTCGGCGTCGTCGACCGCCGGGCCGGTCCCGGCGTCGTCCAGGCGGACGTCACCGACGAACCCGCGCTGGCCGCCGCCGTCGACGCCGTAGCCCGCGGCTTCGGCGGCCTCGACGCCGTGGTCGGCTGCGCCGGGATCTCCGGCCCGGTCGGCACCCCGCTGTCCGCGACCACGGCCGACGACGTCGCCCGGGTGCTCGCGGTCAACGTCACCGGGCAGTTCCTGCTGGTCAAGCACGCGCTGCCGTGGCTGGCCGACGGCGGCGCGGTGGTCCTGCTCGGCAGCGACTCGGCGTTCACGGCGGCGCCGGGCATGGTGCCCTACTGCGCGTCCAAGGGCGCGGTGGTCGCGATGACCCGCGCGCTGGCCGTCGAGGTGCCGGGCATCCGGGTCAACTGCGTCTGCCCGTCGGTGGTGGACACGCCGATGGCGCGCGCCGACCTCGGCGCGGTGCTGGACGACCCGGCGTTCCCGGTGCAGGCGGCCGGCGATGTCGCCCGGCAGGTGCTGTTCCTCGCGTCCCCGGCTTCGCGGCCGGTCAACGGCCAGGCCCTGCTGGCCGACTTCGGGATGTCGGCGCGTTCCGCGTTCCCCGCATAGGAAAGGATCCATAGTGGACTCATCAGGCAAGGTCGTCGCGATCACCGGCGGCGGCACCGGCATCGGCGCGGCGGTGGCCCGCCGGTACGCGGGCGAAGGCGCGCGCGTGGTCGTGCTGGGACGGCGTCGCGAGCCCCTCGAGAAGGTGGCCGCGGAAACCGGTGCGCACGTCATCACCGGCGACGCGAGCGTGCGCGAGGACGCCGAAAGCGCCGTCGCCGAGATCATCGGCACGTACGGACGGCTGGACGTCGTGGTCGCCAACGCCGGCGGCCACGGCCTGTCGTCGGTGGTCGACACCGGCGACGACGAGTGGGAACTGGCCCTGCGCTCGAACCTCTCCAGCGCGTTCGTGTTCTGCCGGGCCGCGCTGCCGTCGCTGGTCGAGACGGGCGGGCAGGTGGTCGTGGTGTCGTCGCTGGCCGGGCTGTTCGCCGGGCCGAACGTCGCCGGCTACACGGTCGCCAAGCACGCGCTGATCGGCCTGACCCGCTCGATCGCCCGCGACTTCGGGCCGCGCGGGGTGCGGGCTAACGCGGTGTGCCCTGGCTGGGTCCGCACCCCGATGGCGGACGGCGAGATGGCCCAGTTCGCCGCGGCGGCGGGCTTCACCGGCGGCCACGAAGAGGGCTACCGCCGCGTGACGGCCGAGGTTCCGCTGCGCCGCCCCGCCGAGCCGGAGGAGATCGCGGCGATCGTCCGGTTCCTGGGCTCGGCGGAGTCGTCGTACATCACCGGCGCGGTCATCGTCGCCGACGGCGGTGCTCACGCCGTGGACCTGCCCACCCTGGCCTTCGAGCGCGCGGGCATGTGACCCCCTGGGGGCGTGAACCCTCACGCCCCCAGGTAGGCGCCGTGCAGGGTGGCGGGGGAGTCCAGCAGCGTCTGCGCGTCACCGGTGTAGGTGACGCGGCCCGACGAGACCACCACCGCCTCCTGCGCGACGCCGAGGGCCAGGTGCGTGAACTGCTCCACCAGCAGGATCGCCGCGCCCTCGGCCGCGAACCGCGTCACGACCGGCAGCAGGCGGGTGAAGACCACCGGGGCCAGGCCGAGCGACATCTCGTCGATGAGCAGGTACGCCGGGCGCGCGGCGAACGCCCGCGCCAGCACGACCATCTGCTGCTCGCCGCCGGACAGCAGGGCGGCGGGGGAGTCGCGCCGCTTCTCCAGCTCGGGGAACAACCCGAGGACCTCGTCGACGACCGCGGGCGTGCGTGCGGTCAGGCGGAGGTTCTCCAGCACCGTCAGCCCGGGGAACACCGCGCGGCCCTGTTCGATGTGGGCCAGCCCGAGCCGGGCCCGCGCCACCCGCGAATGCCGGGTCACGTTCACCCCGCCCAGGTGGACGCTGCCCGCCGACGGCGGCACCACGCCCGACACCGCCTCCAGCAGGCTCGTCTTCCCGGCGCCGTTGGGCCCGACCAGCGCCGTGATCCGGCCCGGTTCGAGGACCAGGTCGACGTCGCGGATGACCGGGCCGGCTCCGCGTTTCACCGTCAGCCCGTGGACTCGCAACGCGTTCACAGCAGCTCCGTTTCACCCATGTACGCCTTCAGCACGGCCGGGTCGGCCAGGACGTCGGCCTGCGGCCCGCTCGCCAGCACCCGGCCGAAGTCGAGCACGGTGAGCGTGTCGCAGACCGACCGGACGAGGTCGAGGTCGTGCTCGATGAGCAGCACCGACACCCCGAACCGCGCGGGCACCTGCCGCAGCCGCCGCCCGAACGCCACGTGCTCCTCGTGCGGCAGGCCGGCCGCCGGCTCGTCGAGCAGCAGCACCCGGGGTTTCGCGAGCAGGTGCCCGACGACCTCGACGAGCCGCCGCGCGCCCGCGTCCACCCGCGACAGCGGCGTCCGCGCCGCCGGGCAGCCGAAGAACTCGAGCGCGCCGTCGAGCTCGCGGCCGGTGAGCCGCCGCCGGGCGACGAACCGGACGTAGGCGCCGACGGTGAGGCCGGGCGGGACGCGGTCCTGCTGGAACGTCCGCCGCAGGCCGTCACGGGCCCGCCGGGTGGGCGAGCCGGTGAGCGGCCGTCCGCCGAGGGTGGCGGTGCCCGTGGCCCGGGGCAGGAAGCCGCTGATCGCGTCGACCAAAGTGGACTTCCCGGCGCCGTTCGGGCCGATCACGCCGAGGATCCCGTGTTCCGGCACCGCGATGTCCACTTCGGACAGTGCGGTGACGTGCCCGAAGCAGACGCTCAGCCCGCGGACCTCGAGCACCGGGTCGCCGGGAGGCAGCGGCTCGACGTCAGTCACGGCTTCGGTGAGCCCGACCCCGGCGGTCCGGCCGGAGCGGCGGCGGTACCAGAGGGCCCGCACGGCGGTGCCGAGGTTGCCGCGGCCGGTCAGGGCCTGGACGCCGAGCACGCCGAAGACGACGAAGCCCCAGTCCTGCGGCACGCCCCAGCGTTTGAGCAGCTCGGGCACGGCGACCCAGAGCAGCGCGCCGAACACGGCCATGTCGATCAGGTGCGCGCCGGACATGATGGCCAGCACGTACAGGGCGAGAGACTGGATGGCGGTGAAACTGGCCGGGAAGGCCAGGCCGACCTGCCCGGTGAGCAGGCCGCCGCTGATCCCGCCGAGGGCGGCGCTGACCGCGAAGGCGGTGAGCTTCGACGTCCGCACGCCCGCGCCGACCGCCGCGGTCCCGCGTTCGGAGAAGGCGACGAGGTGCCAGCTGCTGCCCCACCGCCCACGACGCAGGAAGTGCACGACCAGCCCGCAGGCGACGAGCACCAGCACGGCGAACAGGAAGTAGGAGCGGTCGTCGGAGAACGCCTCGGGCCGCTCGACGGAGAGGCCTTCGGTGGCGCCGGGGAACTGGATCTGCACGAGCGTGAGATCGGCGGCCGCGGCGAGCCCGAGGGTGACGACGGCGAGGGTGATGCCCCGCAGCCGCAGCGCGGGCAGCCCGACGAGCACGCCGGCCACGGCGGCGGCGAGGCCGCCGAGCAGCAGCCAGGTGCCGAACCCGCCGGGCACCCCGGCGACGTTGCAGGCGGAGACGACGAACGCCCCGACGGCGGCGAAGGTCAGCTGGCAGAGCGAGATCATCCCGGCGGTCCCGGTGACGACTCCCAGCCCGAGCAGCGCGATGGCCGCGACGACGGCACTGACCCCGAGGTAGACGAAGTACCCGGCGAGCCCGACGCTGAGCGCGTAGCCGATGCCGACGGCCGCGGCCGCGACGAGGAAGGGCAGGCCCGCCCGCGCGAGACGGTGTTCAGCGAGCCGCATCCCACACCTCCTTGCGCTGCGTCCACAGCAGCAGCGCCACGATCACCAGGAACGGCAGGAAGTACCGCAGGACCGAAAGCCGGTCACTCTGCGCCACCGCACCCTGCGCCATGCCCAGCACCAGCCCGCCGAGCACCGCCAGATCCAGCCGCCGGAAGCCGCCCAGCAGGGCCGCCGCCGCGGCCGGGACCACCAGCATCGCCAGCGACGTCGGGTCGTTCGACTGCGACGGCGCCACGATCGACACCGCGAGGGTCGCGATCACCCCGGTCGCCGTCCACACCCCGACCGACAGCGGCCGGGCCGGGATGCCCAGCAGCTCCGCCGTCGTCGGGCGCTCCGACAGGGCCCGCAGGCGCACGCCCAGCGCCGTCCGGGCCAGCACCGCCCGGCAGCCCAGGGCGACCAGGATCGCCAGCGCGACCGTGAGCACCGTGACCTGGCTGACCACCACACCCCCGATCGTGAACGCCGGGCCGGCCAGCAGCGGGTGGAACGGCTGCGGCTTGTTCCCGAAGAGGATGAACGCCAGCGAAATCAGCAGCAGGAGCACCGCGACCGTCGTCGCCGAGCGCGTGCCGGTGTCGGCCTCGGCCAGCCAGGTGGAAACGATCCAGCCGAGCACCGCGCTCAGCGCGCCGCCGAGCAGGATGCCGGCCAGGGTCGCCAGCCACGACGGGACACCGAGGTGGACGGCGAGGAAGACGGCGACGTAGCAGCCGAACATCCCGGTCGCGGACTGGGCGAAGTTGACCACCCGCACCAGCCGCGACATCAGGGTCAGGCACACCGCTAGCACCGCGTAGAGCCCGCCGGCGGCCAGACCGGCCAAAGCGCCCTGCAGCATCGACGTCCTCCTACTGCTTCGGGATCCGGAGCCAGTCCTGCGCGGCCAGGTCCCACTTGTTGGCGCCGGTGGCCAGCTTGATCGGCCAGCCCGCGGTGTTGTCGTGGTGCGCCTGCGCGGGCCCGAACACGTACGGGGTGCCGACCATCGGATCGCTGATCGGCTTCATCTCGCGCAGCGCCTTCGACACCGTCTCGCGCGTGATGTCGCCCTTCATCCCGCGCAGCACGGCGAGGAAGTACTTCGCCGCCAGGTAGCCGCCCTGGCTGAACGACGTCAGCGGGATCTTGTTCTTCGCCATCAGCTCCCGCCAGTCCTTGTTGGCCGGGGCGGCGGCGTCGGTGAACGGGTAGAACTCGGCCGGGACGTACACGCCGGCGCCCGCGTTCGAGATCGCCTTGGCGTAGTTCTCGCTGTAGACGCTGGTCAGCAGCAGCCAGGTGACGTCGGTCCAGCCCTGCGCCTGCGCGGCCTTGAGCTGGCCGATCGAGTCCGGCTCCACCGGGTTGACCGTGATCGCCTTGCAGCCCGCCGCGCGCGCCTTGACGATGTAGGGCGTGTAGTCCGATCCGCCGTAGGGCACGGTCGAGTCGAGGTACTTCAGCTTCTTGCCGGTGATCTTCGTCCACTCGCCGATGGCCGCCTGGTACGCCGGCAGCGTGTTGCCGGCGATCTCCAGCAACGCGCAGATGTCGTCCTGTTTCAGCACTTCCGAGCCGTAGAGCAGGGTGAGTGTCATGTCGTGGAACGGGCCGACGTTGACGGGCGCGATGTTCGGGCTGGAGAAGCACGCCGGATCGACGCCGATGCCCGGCATCGAGAGGATCTTCTGCTGCTCGTAGTACTTCTCGTTGATCTCGCACTCGATCAGGCTCGATGACCCGACGAGCGCGACGGCCCGGTCGCCGCCGACCACCTCGCGGGCGGCCGCCGCGGCGGCCGCCGGGTCGCCCTTGTCGTCGATCGCCTTGTACTCGATCTTGCGCCCATTGACACCACCGGCCGCGTTGGCCGCGTCGAACACGGCTTTCGCGGCCTGGGACGCCTCCGGGAAGGTGGCCGCGCCGGACAGCGCGTTGACCGACCCGACCACGATCGGGCCGTTCGAGCCGGCGTCGGAGCCGGCGCAGCCCGCGGTGGCCAGGAGCACGGCCGCGGACAGGGCGGGCAGGAATTTTCTCATTGCTGCTCCCGGAGGGCGGCCACGACGGGCGCGGAGTCGACGATCTGCTCGAAGGACACGACCTCGCCGCTCGCGAAGCGCCACAGGTGCGCGACGCGGGCGGTGAACGACCGGCCGGTCCGGCGGTGGGTGCCGGTGTAGGTGCCGACGCCGACCACCACGTCCCCGGCGTCGAGCAGGTCGCCGAGGGTGAAGCGGTAGCCGTCCCAGTCCCGGCCGATGGCCTCGAACACGCGCTCGCGCACCTCGTCCGGGCCGGTGTACGTGCCGGCGTAGGGGAACCCGGCCGCCTCCGTCCACGTCGTCCCGGGGCCGAGCGGGGCGAGCATGCCGGGCAGGTCGCCGGCGTCGCTGGCGGCGTAGTGCGCGCGGATGACGTCCACATTGGACACGAGGGCTCCTTCAGACGGGCTGGGCGTCGGGGTAGGCCACCGCGCCCAGTGGGTAGATGTGCCCGCCGGCGCGGGAGTGCTCGGACCGCCCGTCGCCGGTCAGGCCGAGGAAGACGCCGGTGGTGCGCAGGGCGTAGCCGAGGTCGTGCAGCCAGACGCTGGCCACGGCGATCCGGAACTCGCGGAAGCAGAACAGATACAGCCCGTCGGCGAACTTCCACACCGTCGACAGGTCCATGTCGCCGTGCCCGCGCTGCACGCCTTCCAGGCACTGCCAGGCGTAGCGCTGCGAGGAGACGTAGACGTGCTCGTAGAGGTGGTCGGGGCTATAGCGGTAGAGGTTCCGCTTGCCGATCAGGTCGCGCGACGGCCCGGGCACGGCCCCGGACGGCTCGCCGCCGTCGGTGACACCGGCCCGGAAAGTCTGCGAAACCCGGGGAACGCCCTCGACGTCCTCGGCGCCGATCACCGAGCGGACGGCGAGGGCGCGGTGCGTGGCCGTCGAGTACACGACGGTCAGCGCTTCGCCGTCGACGCCGGCGAGCGGCAGGTTCACGAAGAAGACGTCGTCGCGCACGGCGACGGCGTCGTACGGGTCTTCGACGCCGTTGCACCGGACGTGCTTGGCGTCGGTGAAGCTCAGGGCGAGGACTTCGCCGTCGTCGAGGGTGATCGTGACGTCCCGGCCGGTGAGGTCGGCGTTCGGCAGCCGGTAGGTGGCGATGCCGGCCGCGAACTCGTCGTAGGTGCGCCAGTCGTCGGAGGGGGCTTCGGGCATGGCCTCATCGTCGGGCGGCCCCGGGGTCCGGGCGAGCGGTCACGCGCTGGCGGGCAACTACCGGACGCTGACGGTCAACTCCCGGCGCACCTCGCTCGGCGCCCGGCCGAACGCGCTCTTGAACACCCGGCTGAAGTGCGCGGCGTCGACGAACCCCCAGCGGGCGGCGATGGCCGCGACCGGGCGGCCGGCGTGCACCGGGTCCAGCAGGTCGCGGCGGCAGTGCTCCAGCCGCCGGGTGCGGATCCAGCCGGACACCGTGGTGCCCTGCTCCTGGAACAGCCCGTGCAGGTGGCGGGTCGAGATGAAGTGCTCGGCGGCGATCCGCGCCGGGGTGAGGTCGGTCGACTGCAGGTTCGCGTCGATGTGGGCGCGGATGCGGCGCATCAGCTCGTGGTGCGGGTCGGCGTTCGCGCGCGCGAGGTCGAGTTCGGTGGCGACCAGGGTGGACAGCAGGTCGACGGCGCTGTGCGCCAGCCGCGCGCCGGCGGGGCCGCCCAACTGCTCGAGGTTGCCGCCGAGCTGGGCGAGGAACGGCACGACGACGTTGCCGACGCCCTCCTTGCCCGACATCCGCACCGCGGTCAGCCGCCCGACCAGCTCGGCGGGCAGGTCGATCAGCCGCTGCGGGAACATCACGACGAGGGTCCGGAAGTCCTCTTCGAACACCAGCGAGTACGGCCGGTGCGTGTCGTAGAGGGCGACGTCGCCGGGGCGCAGCACGGCCTGCCGGTCGTCCTGCACCAGCAGCCCGGTACCGGCCAGGATCAGGCTCAGCTTGTAGTAGCGGCGCTCGCCGCGCGCGATCAGCTCCGGCGTGCGCTCCACGACGTGCGGTGAGGCGGTCACCTCGGAAACCTGCACGTCATCGGCCGCCGAGGAGCGGATCCGGCCGCGGAAGCCGTCACCGCCCGCGGTCACGTGCAGCGGCACGAAGGACTGGGAGACGGCGGCGCGGAATTCGGTGAAGTCGCGGGCGATGAGGGTCGTCGGGGCAGGCACGGGTCACCTCGCAGCGTCGGGAGGAGGTAGCGTCGTATACGATAAGCGATACGATCACCGGCGACAATGCTCGGCCGGCTGCCAGCAGACGGCGACGCGTTCGCGGCCGTGCTGACGGGACCGGAGGAGTCAGGCGATCCGCGGACAGCGGCCCCCATGACAAACACCGACGCTTCCTCTATTCATGAGTGCCGTGGGCTGCTCATCATCCGCCCTGACGCGCGCGGAGTCTTCAGCGTGACGAAGCGCGGTACTGGGAGGCGAAGCGTGGGAGTGAAGGTCCGTACGGTCAACGGCGCGAAGGAGCTCCAGGTCCAGGACGTGCCCTGGACCCCGGAGCTGAGCGAGCGCTTCGCGGCTGAGGGCTGTACGGGCCTGCTCGTCGGCTCGCCGGGCGGCCCGGCCGTCCCGGACCTCGGGTTCGTCCGCGACCTGCCCGGGCTGACCCGGGTCCGGCTGCTGCGCGGCGTGGCGGACTGCTCGGCGGTGGCCGATGTGCCCGCTCTGGAGGAGCTCGCCCTGGCCACCGACTACCACGGGCCCCTCGCGCTCGCCGGCTTGACGCGACTGCGGGTGCTCGGGATGCCGTTCCTGCCGGCGGTCGCGGACCTGGCAAAGCTGCGCGAGCTGCGGGAGCTGACGGTGTGGGACTGGCCCAAGACGGAGCCGTCCCTCGAGGTGCTCGGGGACAAGCCGTCGCTGGAGTTCCTGCGCTTGGAGCTCAAACGCACCACGACGTTGACCCTGGCCGGCCTCGCCGCGCCGAAGCTGCGGACGCTGTGGCTCTACGACGGCAAGGTGACGTTCGCGGGCGAGTTCCCGGACCTGGAGATCGTACAGCTGAATAGCACGAAGGTGGCGTCCCTCGACTTCGTCCGCACCCTGCCGCGGCTGCAGGAGCTCGATCTCCAGAACGGGGGAGAGGTCGAGAGCCTGGCACCGCTGCGGGGCCATCCGGCGTTGCGCACGGTGGCGTTCGGTGGCCGGACGACGTTCCGCGACGGTGACCTCAGCCCGTTGCGTGAGCTGCCCGTCGTGGAGAACGTGTCGTTCGAGCGCGGGGCGCCTCACTACAACCTCAAGCCCGCGGAGGTCCGCAAGTAGCCCCGCCGCGCAGGGGCACCGGTGTCATGCTGAACGAGGTTCGGCGAAGCCCGGCGCGTCCGTGCGCTTTGCCTCGTTCGCAGCGTCGCCGCCTCGGGCCTGGTCTGCGCCTGAGGCGACGACGTGGTGCCGGGGCGTTGGTCGGCGTGGGGTTCCAGATCAAGATGATCGAGGCGTGGGTCGTCCTGCCCGCGCTGGTGGCCGCGTGCCTGGTCGCTCCTGGGCGGCGGATGTGGCGGGCGACCGTCCTCGGCGGGACCGCGCTCGTCGTGTCACTGGCGTGGCTCGTGGTGGTCGGCTTCGTCCCGCGCGGCGAACGTCCGCACGTCGACGGCAGCCGTGGCGACTCCTGGTGGGAAATGGTCTTCGGCTACAACGGCCTCGGCCGCGGTCTCACCGGCGGCACCGTCGCGATCCTTTGTGGACACTGTGGGGCTGCTGGTGCTGAGCTTCCTGCCGGGCCTGCACCCGGGACAGCTGCGGTTCCTCTCTCTGACCGCGGTACCCGGTTTGCCGGGCGTGCTCGGCGAACGCGCGACATGGGCGCGCGGCCACTGAGCGCCGGTGCCGCTCCGGACGCCGAGCGGCATGACGTTGTTCGACTGCGCGTCTGCGCCGCATTACCGTTGACCGCCCGGCTCAGCTTCGGTTGCGGGCTCGGAAGGCCGCGGTCTTCACGCGGTTCTGGCAGGCCGTCGAACAGAACCGGCGGCTGCCGTTGTGCGAGGTGTCGACGTAGACGCGATCGCATCGCGGCGCCGTACAGATGCCGAGCCGGTCGCGGGCCGCGCTGCCGAGGACGACCGCCAAGGCCGCGGCGCACGCTCCGGCCCACTCGCCGGCGACGCCGCCGCGGGTTCCGGCGAAGTGCAGGTGCCACCAGTCCTGGCCAGGATGGCAGACCAGACGGGGCTGCGCGGCGTAGTGCTCCATCAGTCGGTTGGCTCCCGCGGCAGCACCGTCGTAATCCGCCTCGGCGGCCGAGGCGAAGATCGAAGCCAGCTCGTCGGCCACGCGCACCATCGCCTCCGCCTCCGTGCTGGTGAGCAGCGGCAGGTCTTCGGTGCTTTCCCCCGCCGCGCGCAAGGCCGTGGTCGCAGCCTCCCGAAGGTCGTCGCCGACGGGGACGACCAGTGGGCGGCCGCGTTCTTCGCCGCTGGTCAACGCGTTGGCCAGTAGTGCAGCGACGCGCACTGGTCCGCTGTAGTGACTGTCGAATTCCACTTGACCAGTTACACCTACCTCTGCGAGCGTGACTGTCACTGATCATAGAAGACAGTTACGGGAGGCTGGGATGCCGGTTTCGAGCGAGCACGCGCGGACGTGGATCAGCCGGTGGGACCGCCAGCAGGAAACCTACGTCCCGCATCGCGAGGCGCGCTTCACGGTGTTGCTCGATGCGCTCGAAGCCGCGTGCGGCAGGCCGGATCCCTCGGTGCTCGACCTCGGTTGCGGACCGGGGTCTCTGGCGGTGCGGGTGCTCGACCGCATCCCGGCGGCGACGGTCGTCGCGGTCGATGCCGATCCGCTGCTGCTTGGCCTGGCGCGCGCCGCTCACCACGATCGGTCCGGCCTGCGCTTCGTCGAAGCGGACCTCGGCCGCCCAGGGTGGGGCGCCGAGCTGGCGTTGGGCGGACCCGTCGATGCCGCAGTCAGCACGACGGCCTTGCACTGGCTGCCCGAGCCGCAACTGGGAGTCGCGTACCGCGAGCTGGCCGGGTTGCTGCGGCCCGGCGGGGTCCTGCTCAACGGCGACGACCTCAGCGTGGAGGACGCCGCGCCCGGGCTCGCGGAGCTCGAGCGGCACCTGCTGCGGCAGGCGGCCGGCCCGCGTGGGGAAAACCTCGACGACTGGCGGCGGTGGTGGGACGGCGTCACCGAGGACCCTGCTCTCGCGGAGCTCGTCGCTCGGCGAGGAGACGGCCCGGCCGCCGGCCACCGTGGCGCCGAGTCGGCGCAGCTGTCCGCGCACGAGCGCGCCTTGCGAGCCGCCGGGTTCGCCGAGGTGGGCACGCTCTGGCAGCACGGTGGGAATCGGCTCGTCTGCGCGATCGCCGAAGCGCCGGCGGTTTGAGCCGGGTGATCGCCGGGCAGTTCGTGACCAAGATTCGTCGACGCACGGAGGACGTGGCATGGCGCACCACCCCGCGATGGACGAGCTGACCAAGAAAGGCGAGGACGAGAGCTTCGAAGCGCTGGCTTCACGGCTCATCGACGAGTTCGGACCTGAACGTCGTGACGACGTCCAAGCGGCGATCGCGGCGGAACGCCGGCGGTTCGACGACGCCGGTGTCCGCAGCTTCCTGCCCGTTCTGGTCGAGCGCTCGGCTCGGGACCGACTCGAACGAGCCTGAGTGCCGCGTGGGCCCGCCAGTGCGCGGGCCCACGTGAAGCCGGTCATTGCGAGCAGCGTCTGCCGGCTGCGGAACGTTCTTGAGCTCCGGCCGGTCGGCTCGCGGGACAGGAAGAACCAGGCGTGCGCTCGTCGAGTTCGTTGTGGGGCACCAGGCAGCCGCCTCGCAGTGACTTCGGGTGGCCGCGCGCTAGTCGTGGTCGGGGATGTCGTGCAAGTGGTGGTCGGCGGCGTTCATCGCCTCCACCAGCAGCCGGCGGACGTGCCCGCCGCGCGCCCGGTACAGGACCCGCCGTCCGGCACGGCGTTGGCTGACCAGCCCGGCCAGCCGTAACCTCGGTTGCTTCGAGCTGGCAGGAAGGCGGGGTCGATGAGCCTGTCCACGCGGTCGCGCTGACTGTTGGCGGCGGCGGGTGCAGCCGTCCCGCACTCCTCGAGCGAGCGCCCGTCGGATGAGCCCGGGAGCGATCGTCCACTGTGGTCGGCTGGCCGGACGCGGAAAAGTTGTCTCGCCGGTTCCGCTTCAAACCACCGGAACGGGGGAACTCACGCCCGTTGACATCCGGCGGTACGGAGGGACTCGACCATGGCAGCGTCTTCCGGTGACGAGCCCGGCGACCGCGGGGATGCCGCGCGCGAGGGGCACCACGACCTGGTGGCCCAGCCCCACACCGAGGATGAGGGCACGGTGGCCGAGGCGGAGGCGGAGGCGGCGCAGCTGAGCACCCTGGTCCAGCCGCTGGGCGAACCCGGCCGCCGGCTCGACCGGAAGTCGCCGTTCTTCGTCGGCCTGCTCGGGGCCGCCGGGGTGGCGGTGGCCTACGTGCTCGCCCAGGCGATCGTGACCGCGCAGGACACCCTCGTGCTGATCGGGCTGGCGCTGTTCCTGGCGATCGGCCTGGAACCCGCGGTGTCGTGGCTGGTGGGCCGCCGGTTCCCGCGGTGGGCGGCGGTGCTGGCGGTGCTGCTCGGGCTGCTGGTCGTGGTCGGCGGGTTCCTCGCCCTGGCGATCCCGGTGGTCGTGGAACAGGCGACGGCGTTCGCGCACCAAGCTCCGCGGTACCTGCAGACGTTGCAGGACCACAGCTCGCCGCTGGGGCAGCTCAACGACCGCTTCGGGCTGCAGCAGCACCTGCAGCAGCTGCTCAGCGGTGGATCGGGAGTGCTCGACACCGCGCTGTCGGCCGGCAAGGCCGTGCTCGGGACGCTGGGGGACCTGCTGATCGTGATCGTGCTGACGATCTACTTCCTGGCCGACCTGCCGCGCATCCGCCGGGGTTTCTACCGGCTGGTGCCCCACTCGCGCCGACCGCGGGTGATCCTCATCGGCGACGAGATCTTCGCCAAGGTCGGCGCATACGTGCTGGGCAACGCGCTGATCTCCCTGATCGCCGGGTCGGCCGCGTACGGCTGGCTGCTGATCTTCGGGGTGCCGTACGCGCTGCTGCTGGCGATCCTGGTCGCCCTGCTCGACCTGATTCCCGTCCTCGGTACGGCCATCGCCGGGATCGCCGTGTCGTTGGTGGCGTTGACGGTTTCCTGGCCGGTCGCGGTGGCCACCGTGGGGTTCTTTCTCGTCTACCGGGTGCTCGAGGACTACCTGCTGGTGCCGCGGATCATCGGGAAGGTCGTCAAGGTGCCTGCACTGGTCACGGTGGTCGCGGTCCTGCTCGGCGGGGTGCTGCTCGGGGTGATCGGCGCGCTGGTCGCGATCCCGATCGCCGCGGCGGTGCTGCTGATCCTGCACGAGGTCACGTTCCCGCGGCTCGATCAGGCCTGACCCCTGCCGCCGTCGAGGTCGCCGCGGCGACCGGAAACGATCCGCCACTCCCGGCCACCAGCTCAGCCGTCGCCGGCGGAGTCGACGCCGGCACCACCGGCGCCGGACCGAGAACCGCCGCCAGGATGCCCAGCACCAGGCCCGTCACCGATGCTGCTGCGCGCGCTGGAAGACGACCTGTCTACCGGGACGGCGCTGCTCGACCCAGCCCATGCCGATGCAGAACGCCACGAGAAGCTTGCGTCCCTCAACGCGGATCAAGCGAAGGCCGTTGAGGACCTGGTGGGCAGCCAGTTCAATCGGCAAGGACGAGCCGGAGGGGTGTGAGCTGATCTTCACCTCGGCAATGCACCAGGAGGCTGGCTTCGCCGTCTCCTGGTCGCTGCGGGCCGGTGTCGTGGCAGCAGCAGGCCGGCCGCCGCGATGGCCAGTGCGAATCCGGCCGCGATGAGGAAGACGCGGTCGTAGCCGGTGGCGAGGGCGGACGGGGAACTTCCGCCGTCCGCCGTCTTGGTGGCGGCGGTGGCGAGCACCGCCAAGCCCAGCGATCCGCCTGCCTGGCCGGCGGTCTGGGCCAGGCCGCCGATGGTCCCCGCGTCGCGGCCGGGGACGTCGGCGGTGGTGGCGGCCATGAGGGTGGGGAAGGTCAGTCCGATGCCCGTGGCGATGAGCAGGGTGGGACCGAGGATGCCGGTGAGGTAGCCGCTGTCGGCCTGGGCCTGGGCGAGCCAGCCGAACCCGGTCAGCAAGCACGCGCTGCCGGCGAGGATCAAGGGGCGTACGCCGGCGCGGGGCAGCAGCGCGGCGGCTGATCGCGCGATCATCATGAACGTCACTGCGGCGGGGGTTTGCCCGAGCCCGGCTTGGAATGCGCCGTATCCGAGGACGTTCTGCAGGAACAACGAGGTGAAGTACCACATCGCGATGGCGGTCCCGCCGAAGAGCAGCAGCATGCCGTTGCCGACGGCCACGCCGCGGATGCGCAGCAGCCGCAGGGGCAGCATCGGGTGGGTGGCGAACCGTGCTTCCACCACGGTGAAGGCGGCCAGCAGGAGCAGGCCCGCCACGGCGGGCCCGAGGACCGTCGGGGACGCCCAGCCGTGGTCGGTGCTGCGCATGATCCCGTAGATCAGCGCGGCCAGCCCGGCCGTGCCGGTGACCGCGCCGGCGATGTCGAGGGTTTCTTCCCGGGCGGTTCGGGTGCCGGGCAGCGCTCTGACGGCCACTGCGATCAGCACGGCGCCGATCGGCACGTTGATCAGGAAGACCCACCGCCAGGACAGGCCGGCGGTGAGGGCGCCGCCGGCGACCGCGCCCGCCATGCCGCCGACACCGCCTGCGGCCGACCACGCGCCGAACGCGCGGGCGCGCGGGCGGCCCTCGGCGAAGCTGGTGTTGATCACGGCCAGTGTCGCCGGGGCCAGCAGCGCGGCTCCGACGCCTTGTGCGACGCGGGCCGCCACCAGGAGCTGCGGAAGGGGCGCCAGGCCGGCGACCAGGCTTGCGGCGCTGAACAGCACCAGTCCGGCGGTCAGGATCCGGCGCTGACCGAACAGGTCGGCGGCGCGGCCGCCCAGCAGCATGAAGCCGGCGAAGGTGAGCAGGTAGCCGTTCACCACCCAGGCCAGGCCGGCGGGGGTGAAGCCGAGGTCGCGGTCGACCGAGGGCAGCGCGACGTTCACGATGGAGGAGTCCAGGATCACCATGAACTGGCAGGCGCACACCAGCGCCAGGATCAGCCACGCGGATCCGGTTCGTGCTTCGACAGGGCCGCCGGGCAGGGCAGCCGCGGAGGGTGGGGTGGTCACAAGAGTCTCCTAAGGGAGGGAAGAGGCTGGGGTGATGACGTCCGGTCACGCGGTCCGGAGAGGCGTTTCGGGCGCGGCCGCGCGGGCGTTGCCGTCGGACTCGGTGTCGGCGACGTGGCGGCCGGTCAGCAGCCTGATCGTGATCTGGGCCAGCCGCTGTCCCTGGTAGCTGGCCGCGTCCAAGGCCGCGGTCTTGAGGTCGTCTCCGGTCGGTCCGGTCACGGCGGAGACGCCGTAGGGGTTGCCGCCCGCCGCGTACACGGCCGGGTCGGTGAACCCGGGCGGGACGATCAGCGCGCCCCAGTGGTAGAACACGTTGCCCAGCGAGAGGATTGTGGCCTCGCTGCCGCCGTGCCGGTTGTACGCCGAGGTGAAGGCCGTCACCGGCTTGCCGGCCAGGGCCCCTTCCTGCCACAGCCCGCCGGCCTGGTCGATGAACTGCTTGAGCTGCGCGGCCGGCGTGCCGAACCGGGTCGGTGTCCCGAACGCGAACGCGTCAGCCCACGCAAGGTCCGCCATCGTGGCCTCGGCGCTCGTGGTGGCGGCAGCGTGCTCCCGCCACTGCGGGTTCTGGTCGATCGCGGCCTGGGGTGCCAGTTCGGCGACTCGTCGCAGCCGCACCTGGGCCCCGGTCGAGGCGGCCCCCTCGGCGACGGCTTGGGCAAGGGCGTGCACGGTGCCCGTGGCGCTGTAGTAGATGACGGCGACCTTCGCGGTCATGTCGGCTCCCTGATGGTTGCGCAGCGTTGGTTATCCGGATAACGTTATGTGCATAATAATTATGCGGGTAACCAACTTGTCAAGGGAGTGCTCGTGGACTTCGACCAAGCCGACGCCATCAACCAGGCCATCCGCATGCTGAGCCTGCGCCACCGGGCCAGGACCGCCGAACTGCTGGCCCCGCTCGGACTGCACCCCGGCCAGGAGGCCCTCCTGCTCGAACTCGCCCGGTCCGGGCCCATGATCCAGGCCCAGCTCAGTGAGGCGCTCGGGGTCGAGCGGCCCAGCGTCACGCTGATGGCCCGCAAGCTCGAAGCGGCCGGTCACATCCGCCGCAGCTCTGCTCCTGACGACCAGCGCGCCACCGTTGTCGAACTCACCGACCGCGGCCGGGCCCTGACCGACGGGATCAAGCAGCTGTGGTGCGCCCTGGCGCAGCAGACCCTCGCCGGCCTGCCTGCGCAAACGGTGGCCGAGCTACCCGACCTTCTCAAGACCCTGGCCGGCAACGTCGACACCCGGCGTGCCCGCCAGCACCGCGACGCCGGATGAGCCGCCGGGTGCCATCCCGAGTTGATGGGGACACCCGCTGACGCGAGCCGCGTGGGCCCGATCCGCAGGCCGGTGCTCCTCCCGCTTGTTCGGGCGGGTGGGGCCGGACGTGTTCGGTGCACGATCGGCTTGAGGGAAAGATCCCCAGCTATACGAAGCACGTTACCGAAGCGAACCGGCGCGTCTTTGTCAGCGGTTGGATCTTCTCGCTCTTCGTGCCACGGGACTACCGGACGGTTACGCGACGGGGATCGAAGACACGGGTCATCGTCAGGGCGGCTCGCCGGCGGCTCAGGAGCCGGCTCGCGAGCACGCCGAGGCGGTTCGCGCGGCCGTCGACGACGACGGGGCCCGGGTCGCGGCGCTCCAGGTGGTTCAGCGCGGTGGTGACGACGTTGTCGGGCGTGCGTAGTTTTCCGGCGGTCAGCACGGCCGCGTCCGGGCCCATGTCCGACGTGAATTCGGTGGCGGTGGCGCCGGGGCAGACGGCGAACACGGTGACGCCGGTGCCGCGCAGCTCGGCCCACAGTGACTCGGTGAAGCTGAGGGAAAACGCTTTCGTGGCGCCGTAGACCGCCATCCGGGGCGAAGGCAGGGAGGCGGACACGCTGGCGACGTTGATGACGAAGCCGTGGCGGCCGTTCACCATGCCGGGGAGGAAGGCGGCCGCCAGCCGCATCGGTGCCAGGGCACCCACGGCGATCTCGGCGGAAAGGCGGCCGGGTTCGGACTCGAGGAACGGGGCGAATGATCCGGACGCGGCGTTGTTGATCAGGCCGGTGACGTGGAGGCCCTGCTCGGTGACCGCGTGGTGCAGTTCATCGGCGGCGCCGGGCCCGGCGAGGTCCGCCGGGATCACGTCGATGCGGGCGTCGGTGGCGCGGCGGAGTTCCTCCGCCAGCGAGGTCAGCCGGTCGGCGCGGCGGGCGACGAGCACGAGGTTCGCGCCGCGCGCGGCCAGTGTTCGGGCGAACGCGGCTCCGATACCGGAGCTCGCTCCCGTGAGCAGCACGGTCTGGGCGCGGTAGTCAACGGTCATGCCACCAGCGAACCGGCGGCCGGCGCGCGGGTCCAAGACCTGTTTCGCACCTGGTCATGCACGAGCGGCATCGCGGACGAGCAGCTTCTGCGCGGAACGGACGAACTCCGCGACGAGCGGGTTGGTCTCCCCGGCACGGCCGGCGACGACGACCTGGCTCGGCTCGGCCCCCTCGAGGGGAACGGCGACCAGATCGGGACGCAGGGTGAAGCGCCGGTCGTCGGCGGGGACGACCGCGATGGCCGTGCCCTCGGCGATGGCTTCCAGTTTGTCGTCGTAGGTGTCGGCGAGGGTGGGTCCCAGCGGGGCCGGACCATGGCCCTCGTGGGGTTCGAGGCGCCAGAAGCCGGTCCAGTTCGCGCCCATGCCGGTGCAGCCGACGAGCGGCTCCGACCGGACGTCGGCGACGTTGATGGACTCCTTGCCCGCGAAGCGGTGGGTGGTGGACACCAGGGCGACCAGAGGCTCGGTGTAGAGCGCGGTCACGGCGAGGTCGTCTTCGGGTATCGGCAGTGGTGCGCGGATGACCAGAGCGTCGATCTGCCGATCCACCAGCGCGCCCGCCTCCCGCGAGCTGAGATGACGGGTGCGGACGTGGGCGCCGGGATGGTGGTTTCGCAGGTCGCGGACGGCGGGGGTGATGACCAGGTCGTCGGCGTACCCGACGGTGATGGTGCGGGCCGGCGCCGCGGCGCGCGCGGCGAGCACGGCCTGCTCGGCGTTGTGCACCAGGTGCTGTGCCCGGGGCAGGAACGCCGCGCCGGCGGCGGTGAGCCGGCTGCCCTGGCTGGTGCGTTCCAGAAGGCGTACCCCCAGGGCGTTTTCCAGCCGCTGGATCTGGCGGCTCAGGGACGGCTGGGCGACCCGCAGCTGTTCGGCCGCGCGGGCGAAGTTCAGCTGCTCGGCGACCACCAGGAAGTACCGGACCAGCCGCAGATCCAGGTCGGGGAGCATGTTCGCAGGCTACTCCGTCATGCCGTTCCGGTATGGCGTCGTGCGGATGAGGTCTTGGACGCACGGCACCGCGCGATGGTGTCTTGGGGACATGACCATGGCTTTCGTCAACGGCGTTCCCGTGACTCCCGCGGTGTGGGCGCCGCTGATCGACGAGTTGCCCGAGGCCCGGCAGCGAGAGGTGGTCCTGCTCGCGCCGCCCGGCTTCGGCGCACCCCTCCCGGCGGATTTCGCGGCCACGTTCGACGACTACCGGAACTGGCTCATCGACGAGCTCTCGCGGTTCGAACTTCTGGAACAGCTGGTGAACTCCGGTGGAGCGCGGCGCTCGCGAGGGTGAGTTCAGCTGACCTTTCCACGGGCGCGGTGTCGAGATCGGTGGCGGTCAGGGCCGAAGTCGGCGGCCCGACATCGACATGGATCCGCCGAGCGCGGAGACAGTTCCAGTGCCCGGGCGGCAAGGCTGGCGTGCACGGCGCGCGGCGTACCACCTGGCGAATCATCCAGTTTCAACCACGATCGCTGGGTGATCCGCCATGGCCGCCCCGCAACCCGGGGTGATGGACTGGCCTCATGAAACCGACCTCGGTGATCACGCGGGTGGACGTGCCCGCCAGAGAGGGCCGGGCCGTTCGAGTCGGCGCCGGGGACCTCGTGCGCGTCAGCACACCCGAAGGGGCTCAGGTGGGCGACCTCTTCGCGTTCGTCTCGGCCGACGCCGCGGAGCACCTGAGCGCCGCGCACACCCGCGGCCACGTCGACCGGCTGTTCCCGCACGTGCGCGAACAGTTCGTCACCACACGCAGACGACCCGTCCTGACCCTGGTCGAGGACACCTCGCCGGGCCGCCACGACATGCTGATCCCCGCCTGCGACCCGGCCCGCTACCGGAACCTGGGCCACCACGGCGAGCACGCGTCGTGCGCGGAAAACCTCGTGACCGCCTTGCGCGGACTGGACATCGAGATCACGACGGTGCCGCAGCCGGTGAACCTGTTCATGGACATCACCCCGAACGCCGGCGGCGATCTCGAGTGGCGGTCGTCGCCCGCCGCTCCCGGCGCCACCGTGTCCTTCCGCGCGGAGCTGGACTGTGTCGTCGTCGTGTCCGCGTGCCCACAGGACCTCGTCGGCATCAACGGGCACGAACCCGGCCCGCTGGTCATCGAGGTCCACCGAACCGACTCCGACGAAAGGTAGCTCGATGAGCACGACCCACCCCGCACTCACCCCGGTCCGCCTGGGGAAGCACGAGCTCTCCTCGCGGTATGCCGTCGCACCGATGACCCGCGTCTCCGCCTCCCCGGAGGGCGTGCCCACCGCAGACATGGCCGACTACTACGCCGAGTTCGCCGCCGGCGGGTTCCCCCTGGTGATCACCGAGGGCGTCTACCCCGACGCCGCGTACAGCCAGGGCTACCTCAATCAGCCCGGTCTGGCCTGCGCCGAGCACGTCGAGGCGTGGCGCGCGGTCACCGGCGCCGTGCACGCGGCAGGCGGAGTGGTGATCGCCCAGCTCATGCACGCGGGCGCGCTGTCGCAGGGCAACCGGTACACGAGCGAGCGGATCGGGCCGTCCGCGGTCCAGCCGCGTGGCGAGATGATGCCCGAATACGGCGGGAGCGGCCCGTGGCCGGTGCCCAGGGAGATGTCCGCACAGGACATCGAAGACGTCATCGACGGTTTCGCGGCCGCGGCGGGCAACGCGGTCACCGCCGGCTTCGACGGGGTCGAAGTGCACGCGGCCAACGGATACTTGCTCGATCAGTTCATCACCGACTACACCAACAAGCGCACGGACTCCTACGGCGGGCCGATGGCCAACCGGATCAGGTTGACCGCCGACGTCACGCGGGCGATCAAGGCCGTGGTGCCGCCGGAGTTCGTGGTCGGCGTCCGGCTGTCACAGACGAAGGTCAACGACTTCACCTACCGCTGGCCGGGCGGGGAACGCGACGCCGAGACCGCCTACACGGCACTGGCCGCGGCGGGGGCGGATTACCTGCACATCGCGAGCGAGGGGCGCAACTGGCTCGATACCGCGCGGCTCGCGAGCGGGCGTACTCTCACCAGCGTCGCCCGCGAGGTCACCGGTCTGCCCGTGATCGTCAACGGTGGCATGCACAACGTGGTGCTCGCCGAGCGAGTGCTGGATGAGGGGCATGGGGACTTGCTGTCGATCGCGAGGGCTGCGCTGGCCAACCCGGACCTGCCGCACCGGGTGGCCAAGGGGGTCGAGCTGGACCGGTTCGACCACGGCATGCTCGACCCGACGGTCACGCTGGACAACGCGCGCCGCCGGCGAGCGGGCGAACGAGGATGACCGCCGGTTCGTGGCTGGGTGGCGGCGCCGCGGTCGCCACCCTCACGTTCGACGTGGACGCGGAAACCCCGATACTGGCGGCGGGGGCGCACTACGCCGGGCACCAGATGACCATGTCGCACCAGTCCTACGGGCCGGACGTCGGCGTGCCGCGCATCCTGGACATGCTCGACGAGCTGGGTGTCCCGGCGACGTTCTTCGTTCCGGGCTGGGTGGCGCGGAACCGCCCGGGGCTCGCGGCTTCCATCGTGGAACGTGGTCACGAGGTCGCCCACCACTCCTACGCCCACCGTGCCCCGACTTCGATGAGCGAGCAGGAGGAACGCGACGACTTCGCCAAGGCGATGGAGGTCTTCGCCGCGCAGAGGATCGAGATCCGGGGTCACCGCGCGGCGCTGTGGGGCGCGCGGTGGCAGACCCCGGAACTGGTCGCCGAGCACGGCCTGTCCTACGACTCCTCGCTGATGGCCGACGACCGCCCGTACCGGATCGCGACTGCCGGTGGCGAGATCGCCGAACTGCCCGTGCACTGGTCGCTGGACGACTGGGAGCAGTACGCCTTCCTGCCGGAACCGCACATCGGCTCGGTGATCGAGTCGCCGGCGAAGGTCCTGGAGCTGTGGCGTGCCGAGCTGGACGGGATGCGGCACTACGGCTGCCTGTTCAACCTCTGCTGCCACCCGTTCCTGTCCGGGCGGCCGGGCCGGATCATGGCGCTGCGCAGGCTCGTGGAATACGCCTTGGAGTGCGGCGACGTCACGTTCCTGCGTTGCCGCGACCTCGCGGACGCCGTGCTCGCCGACCCGGCGCTCACCGCCCGGCCGGTGCCGAAACCACCGGTCTACCCGTAGAACTCGGCTGCTTCGAGCGCGAGGTAGAGGTCGACCCGGTCCTCGGTGCGGGCCACGTCCCGGCCGGTCAGCTCGGTGATCTTGACGAGCCGGTTCCGCAGTGTGTTGACGTGGACGAACATGGCCTCGGCCGTCGCCGTCCAGTGCCCGCCGTGTTCGAGGAACGTCCGGATGGTGCGGACCAGCTCGCTGCCGCGCTGGGCGTCGTGCTCCCGCAGCGGGCCCAGCACCACGTCGGCGAAGTTCCGCAACGTGTCGGCGTCGTGCAAGCCGAGCAGCAGGCGGTGCGTGCCCAGTTCGGCGAACGTCGCGACCGGGGGACCACCCCGGCGCCGAAGGACGTGGCAAGCCTCCCGCGAGCGCACCAACGGCTGCTTGAGTCCGGCGGCGTTCTCGGCGCTCCCACCGATACCGACCACCGCGGCGCGGCCGGGGAACCGTGTGCCGACGGCGCCTGCCAGCCGGGTGGCGAGGTCGTGGAGGTCGGTATCGGGCCGCCGCCACGGCACCACCGCGACGACGTCCCCGGTACCCCCGGCCACCGCCGCCGGAGAGTTCTCGGCCAGGAAGAACTCCATGACCGCCTCCGTCAGGCCAGGCAGGGTCGGCGCCCCGGCGCCCGTGAAGGCCAGGGCCACCACCGCGAGCGAGCCGCTGGGATCGACGCCGAACGCGCGGAGCCTGCCCGGCACCTCACCGCTGCGCTGCGGACCGGAGAGGATCATGTCCAGCAGCTCACTGGCGAACCGCAGCTCGATCGCGTGCACCGCCTGCTGCTTGGCCGTTTCCAAGCTGAGGAACCGGGCGGCTTGCTCCAGCGCGGCGCGCTCCCCGTCGCCGAGATCTCGCAGGCGACGCAGGCACAGCAGCGCCGCGTCGAGGTCCCCGATCGCGCCGACGAGGAAGACACTCGCCACTTCCTCGTCCCCGAGGTCGATCTCCAGCGGCGGTGGGTGGTCACCGAGGCGTTCGGCCACGGCGGCGCGCTGCTCCGCCGTCAGGTCCGCTCCGGCCGAGGCCACCGACCGTCCGGCCCGGTCGACCACGGCCAGCGGTACGTCGTAGTCGCGGCGCAGCACCTCCAGCACCCCGGAGGCCCCTGCTCCCTGTGACAGCGCGGTCGCCAGTGCGTCGCCGCGTCGCACCATGCCGAGCAGGCTGGACTGACGCATCGCGGCGTAGTGGCCGGCGGCCGCTCGCGTCACCGCCGTGAACGGCACTCCCGCGCCGATCTCCACCAGAGGCAGCGCGGCCGCGGCGCACGCGTCGATCATCGCCCGCGGCGTCCGCGGCATCTGCCGACGCAGGCCGAACACGATCCCGGCGGCACCCGCGTGCACCACGTTGCCGACGAACTCCGCCGCCTCGGCGTGCTCGAGCCACATGCCGTTCGTGAGCACCAGCTCCCGCTCGCCGAGGTACGGCGACGGATCGGGAAGTTCGGTGTTGTGCACCCACACGACAGCCTCGTCGAGCGCCCCGGGCCGGCCCTCCACGAGCAGGTGCAGGTCGAGATCGGCGTTGTCTACCAACGATCGGAGCGTGAACACGTTGTGAGCTTAATACAGTGATCCGGCCACAAGCTGGAGTTTCCTCTACTGGTCACGGTGGGGTCCTGGGTGCTTCGGTGAGGCCAGTCACCCGGCGGCCCCCAGGAGGTAGCGATGGCGCAGGACACGGCGGACAGTGTGCGTTTCGACGCGCACGGAATAGAGCCGATCCCCGACCACGGGCGTGACTCCACGCCGTGGGAGCAGTTCTGGATCTGGTCCGGCGCCAACATCGCGCCGATCAACTGGGTGCTCGGCGCGCTCGGTGTCACCCTCGGGCTGAGCCTGGTCGAGACGCTGGCGGTGGTGGCCCTCGGCAACCTGGCCGGATGCGCGGTCTTCGGCCTGTGCAACGTGATGGGCCATCGCACCGGCGTGAACCAGATGGTGCTCGGTCGTGCCTCCTTCGGCCGCCGTGGCGCCAAGGTGCCCGGTGTCGTCCAGGGGTTGCTGGCGATGGCGTGGGTGGGCGTCAACACGTGGGTGGTGCTGGACCTCATGCTGGCAGCGTTGCGACAGCTCGGCATCGAGGGCGGACCGTGGCTGCGTTACATCGTCGCCGGCGTGATCATGGCGGTGCAGCTGTGGCTGGCGCTGTACGGCTTCTACGCCATCCGCACGTTCGAGAAGTACACCGTGCCGGTCACGGTCCTGGTGATGGTGGTGATGACGACGCTCGCGCTCAGCCGGGCGAAGGTGGACTGGACGTCGTCGACCGCGGCCTCCGTGCCGGACAAGGTCACCGCCGTGACCCAGCTGCTCACCGCGATCGGGGTGGGCTGGGGTGTCACGTGGGTGCCCTACTCCGCGGACTACAGCCGGTTCGTCCGTCGTGGCGCCTCCTCGCGTTCGGTGTTCTGGGCCTCGGCGCTGGGCATGTACCTGCCGACCGTGTGGCTCGCGGCGCTGGGCGCGTGCCTGGCCAGCGCGGGCGGGAGCAGTGATCCGTCGGCGCTTGTGGTGAGCGCGTTCGGCTCGATGGCGTTGCCGGTGCTGCTGTTGATCATGCACGGACCCATCGCGACGAACATCCTCAACCTCTATTCGTCCTCACTGGCCGCGCTGACCGTCGGCGTGAAGGTCGCGCGGTGGAAGCTCACCCTCTTCGCGGGCGTGGTCGCGTCGGTGGTCCTGCTGACCTTGATGGAGGCGGAGAGCTTCGCGCACGCCTTCGACAACTGGATGACTTTTATCCTCATCTGGATCAGCCCGTGGGCGGCCATCGTGCTGATCGACTACTTCGTGCTGCGTCGCGGCCGGCTGGACGTCTCATCGCTCTACACCGGTACCGCCGCGGTGAACTGGCGCGGGCTGCTGAGCCTCGGGCTGGGTGTGTTCGCCGCGTGGACGTGGCAGTACGGGCTCACGCCGGTGATGCAGGGGCCGCTGGCGACCGCGATGAACCACACGGACTTCTCGTGGCTGTCCGGCTCGCTGGTCGCCGGCGGGCTGTATTACCTGTTGCAGAAGACGCGTTCGCCGGAAGCGCGGGCGATCGAGGCCGACCGGTGACCCCGGAGGAGGCGCTGATGGTGGCGCGACGGACACCGGACACGTTCCTTCAGCTCATGCCCGCCGCGCGGAACGAGGAAGCCGCCGGGCCGCTCGGCGGCGTGCCGTTCGCGGTGAAGGACATCTTCGACGTGCGTGGGACGCGCACCACGGCGGCGTCGCATGTGTTCGACCACCGGCCGCCCGCACGCGAGGACGCGGAAGCGGTGCGGCGCGTCACCGCCGCCGGGGCCGTCCTGATCGGCAAGACCACCATGAGCGAGCTGGCGTTCTCCGGGCTCGGGGTGAACGAAGGGTTCGGCACGCCGACGCTGTGCCGCGCCGGCCGTGACCATGTCGTCGGCGGGTCGTCGTCGGGGTCGGCCGCGGCCGTCCGCGCCGGCGTCGTCCCGTTCGCGCTCGGGAGCGACACGTCCGGGTCCGCGCGGATCCCGGCGGCGTGGACCGGCCTGTTCGGGTTCCGCCCCAGCTGGGGGCGGTACCCGAGCGCCGGGATGACCGCGCTCGCACCCACGCTCGACACGGTCGGTCTCATCGCGGACAGTCTCGAGTACGTCGAGACCGTCGACCGGGTCCTCGCGGACGTTCCGCCTCCGGTGGGGGATGTGCGGGCCCCGACGTACGTGGTCCCGCACGAGGCATACCTCGCGAGCTGTGACCCGGATGTCCTGGAACGGTTCCACGCCGACGTGTCCCGGCTGCGCGCGGCAGGGCACCGGATCGCCGAGCGGAAGATCGACTCCCTCGACGCGGCGCGCGGGCTTCACCAGCGTCACGTGCACATCGTGGAAGCGGAGGCGTTCGCGGCGTTCGGGGCGTATCTGGAGCAACCGGACCTGCTCGGACCTGCGGCGCGGCGCCGCCTCGAGCGAGCGCGTTCCCGTCTGCGCGCGGGCTCTGCCGACGTGCTCTACCAGGCCATGCCGTCGCTACGGCGTCAGTTCCGCCGGGAACTGGGGGAGGCGCTGCTGCTGAGCCCGGCGGTCGAGATCGACGCTCCCGCGTACGAGGACGTCCGCACGTCACCGCAGACGCACGACGAACGGAACGGGCGTGCTTTGACCATGACCATGGTGCTGAGCTACCTCGACGCGCCGAGCCTGGTCATTCCCACCGGTACCGGCGAGCAGCCGGCGAGCGTCCAGCTCTCGAGCTGCTCCGGGCAGGACCACTCGGTACTGCGCGCGGCCCGGCTGCTCACCGGGACCTGAGAAGCGGAGACCAGGCGGGTCGCCGCCGACCGCCGCGCAGGCGCCGGATCGGACGGTGGGAGCGCCTCGGCGATGGATCGTGACGGTACCGGCCCGATGACCGCGTCGTTGCGCGGTGAGCTCGGCCCGGTCGCGGGCACCCCGGATCGGCGCCGACCGGCGGCGTGGCCCCGCCCGGCACCCGGGCGGGGGCCGTCGCTTCCCGCATACTTTGATCGACCGATGTCTTGATCCGGCGGTCACGAGATCGTGGCTGCATGACGGTGAACGAGATCGACAAGACCCCCGCCGGCCGGCCGGCCGAGCCGCCCGACGCCCACGACCAGTGGAACTTCGCGGTGCGTCGCGAGACGCCGACGCAGCGGCTGGACCGCAACTACGCCGAGATCCTGCAGGAAGTGCGGGTGGCGCAGACCGGTGTGCAGCTGCTGCTCGCCTTCCTGCTCACCGTCGCCTTCACCCCGCGCTTCGCGACGCTGACCGAGTTCGAGCGGCGCGTCTACGTGGCCGCGCTGGTGCTCGGGGCCGCCGCCACCGCACTGCTGATCGCGCCGGCCGCCTTTCACCGGCTCGTCTACCAACGGCGGCTCAAGCGGCAGCTGGTGCTCGCGTCCAGCCGGTTCGCGTTGTGCGGGCTGACCCTGCTCATGCTCTCCATCGGCTCCGCGCTCCTGCTGATCCTCAGCGTCACCCTCGGGCCCGCGCACGCCGCGTGGTTCACCACCGGCGCGCTGGGCTGGTTCGCGCTGTGGTGGTTCGCTTTCCCGCTGTGGAGCCGGATGCGCCACTCCGGAGACCGCTAGCCCGACGCCGAATTCCTGCTCGCTTCGCGAGCGATGTCGATGCGGGAGTGCACGCCGAGCTTGGCCAGGATGTGCGAGACGTGGGTGGCCACCGTGCGCGGCGACAGGAACAACCGGGTCGCGATCTGCGGGTTCGACAGCCCCTCCACCACGAGGCCGGCGATCTTGGTCTCGGTCGGCGTCAGGCTTTCCCAGCCGTGCGTGGCCTGGCGGTGCTTCACCGTCGGGCCACGCCGGATGCCGAACGTCCGGAAGCGGGCGCGCAGCCGCGCCACGTCCCAGTGCGCGCCCAGGCTGCCGTACAGGTCCAGCGTGCGGGTGAAGGCGGCCCGCGCCGAGCCGCGGTCACCGGCCTCGGCGAACGCGATCGCGGCGGCTTCCAGCGCCTTGGCGCGGGGGAGAGGACGGCCCGCCTCGCGGTAGCCGTCGGCGGCGCGCAGCAGGGTCGCCGCCTCTCGCTCGGTCATGCCCTGGCTGTAAAGGCCCAGTGCCCGGCGGTGCGGGACGTCCGCCCCGGCCGTGATCGCACGGATCCTGGCGCCGACCGCGGCCGCGGTGGCGGTGTCACCGGTTTCCACGGCCAGCCGGACGGCGTCACCGAGCAGGCCCTCTCCTTCGTCTTCGCTCGCGAGCGCGGCGGTCAACGCGGCGAGCGCCCGGTCCGGCTCGCCTGCCTGCTCGAAGGCGAGGCTGCGCGCCAGGACCAGTGACTCCACGACCCGGCCACCGATCCGGTCCGCGCACGGTGCCGCCGCGTCCAGGTGTCCCTGCGCCGCGGCCGTTTCGCCGCGGTGGAAGTGGATGATCGCAGCGACGCCGTGGTCGCAGCACGCCACGCTCGGATCCTTGAGCTCGTCCGGGACGACGTCGACCTCCGCCACGGCGTCGTCCCACCGCCCGCTGCCCAGCAGCAGCTGCCCGAGCGCGCTCTGCGCCTGGGTCAGCCGCACGACGCTGCCCGCGCGGTCCGCCAGTTCGCGGGCCCGCTCGGCGGCGGCGAGCGCGTCCGGGTAGCGGTCGAGCGCGCCGAAGGTGACGGCCTGGTTGATCCGCAGCAGCAGGCCGAGGTCGGTGAGAGTGGGATCGTCCGACGCGGTGGCCATCGCGCGCTCGAACAGCGGCAGTGCTGCGGTCCACTCGCCGCGCATCATCGCCACCAGGCTCAGCACGTGCAGGGCCCACCCGGTCGCCCAGCGGTCGTCGCCGGCTTCGGCCAGGGCGGCGGTGGCGACCCGCGCGGCGGTGTCGACTTCGCCGAGGTCGCGGTGCGTCCGGGCGGTGAGCACGAGCAGCCGGGCCCGATGCCGGGCAGACAGGTCCGGTGCGGCCGCGGCCTGGCTCAGTGCGGCGAGGGATTCGGCGGAGCGGCCGGTCATCGCCCGGCACTGCGTCACCGTCGTGTGCAGGTCGACGCGCAGTTCCGGGTCGGCGGCCCGCGGCAGGGTGCGGTCGGCGACGCGTTCGGCTTCGGCGAAGTCGCCGACCCGGTAGAGCGCCTCGGCCAGCCGGCAGCCGAGCGCTCCGGCCGTCGCGTCGCCGCCCTGTACCGCGCGACGCAGGAGCGTGACAGCGACCTCGGGCGCCTGGCCGATCAGCGGGGTGGCGGCGCCGAGCAGCCAGTCCACGACCCAGCGCGGGACCGGTTCGACGGCGTCTCCGGCGGACACCGTTGGCAGCAGCTGCCGGGCGACCCGCTCGACCGGCGCACCGGCATCGGCCAGGGCCCGCGCGGCGGCGCGGTGCCAAACGACCCGGACCCCGGCGGGCAGCTCGTCGTACAGGGCCTGGCGGATCAGAGGATGCCGGAACGCCAGGTCGTCGCCGGACGCCGCCAGCACCCCGGCGGCCCGTGCCTCGTCGAGCGCGGAGACGAGAACGGCCAGCTCGGCGTCGGCCACGACCGTCAGGTCTGGGACCGAGAACCCCACGCCGAGCAACGCGGCCGCCCGCAGCACGGCCCGCGTCTGCTCCGACAGGAAGTCCAGCCGATCGGCGATCGCCTCCGGCAGCGAGTCGGGGGTGGGACCGCCGGTCAGCTCCGCGATCCCCGCGTCGTCGACGGCCAGGCACGCGCTCCGCGTCAGCGCGTCGAGCAATTCGGTGAGGTACAGGGGGTTTCCCGCGGCGCCGTCGGCCAGCCCCTCCAGCCGCTCGCCCGGCTTGCCGCCGGCCAGCTTCGCCACCAGCTCGAGCGCGGCCGGTTCGGTGAGCCGGCCGACGCGCAGCCGGTCGGCGGGACCGACGATCCGCCGCAGCGCGCGCAGGTCGTCGCGGCGGGGCACCGGGCGCAGCACACCGATCAGGAGCAAGGGCAGCTGCCGGACCGAGCGGGCGAGCCTGCCCCACACCGCCACGGTCGCGCGGTCGGCCCACTGCAGCTCGTCGACCACCAGCACCACCGGGCCGCCTTGGCAGAGCTCGTCGACGAGGACCAGCAGCTGCTCGGCGGCCGCCGCGGCGAGATCCGCTCCCTTGCCCCGCCCGGTGTCGCCACGCAGGAGCCCGGCAATGGCTCCTCGCCGGGGATCCGGTGCGGACCCGGTGATCCGCAGCGCGTCCAGCAGGGGGAGCAGGGGCAGCGCCTGCCCCAGTTCGTCGCCGGCGCCGCGGAAGACCTGGCACCCGGACCGGGTGGCGACCGCGCACGCGGCCCGGACGAGGGTGGACTTGCCGATGCCCGGCTCGCCGTCCACCAGGACCGCCCGCCCGCGACCGGCGGTGACGTCGTGCACCCAGCCCACCAGCCGGGACAGCTCACCGTCCCGGCCGATCAGGAGGTCGACACCGTCCGTGAGCGGTTGCACACACTCGATAATAGAAGACGAACAGTTGCTGAACAAGAGGTGTACTAAACATTGCTGCACGACGGGTCGGAAACCCGCTGTTCTCATTCTTGAAAGTTGTAGTTCGCTCATTGTTCGGAAACCCGCTCGGGCATGATTTGGCCGCCTGGCGTTGGCGGGTCCTTAACCATCCGTTGTCGGCCGGTTGTGCCGGACCTGGGAGCGTCTGCCTGGCACGGAAGTCAGTTTCGCCCCGATTGTCCACCGGAGGAATGATGTCGGTTCGCCGAGCGGTCGCCGCGGTCGCGTTGACCCTCTTCGCGGCTGGTGTCCTGGGAACTTCCGCGACCTTCGCCGTCGCCGCCGAGAGTGCGGCGCCGGCCGCCGTCCTCGCCGAGATGGGCTACAACGGCGTGTCGCCCGATGAAATGGGCTACAACTAAGGGCTCTGACGGTCCTGCGGCCGTGGCTGGAAGACCATTCCCGCCGCGGCCGTTCCGTTGTTGCGGAGAATTGCCTGTAACGAACGAACCGGCTCGATAGACTTCCCGGGCGAAACGTCCGCTTCTTGCGGCGGAATCCCTCCGGAGGTCTGATTCGGTGACGACCGAGAGTCCCACCCTCGAAGAGCCGCACCTCACCGTCCGGCCCCGGCCCTCGGCCTTCTTCCTGCGGCGCGGGTTCCTGCGGTCGTTCGGCCCCGTCCTGGGACTGGCGATCGCCGGGCTGGTCACCCTCCTGCTGTCGGGCAACGTCCTGGTCCCGTTCGAACCGACCCTGGAACTGGCCGGAAAGATGGGCTCGAAGGCGGACTTCTTCGCCGACGCGCAGGTCCAGGAACTCCTGATGCGTCACCACATCCGGGTCCACGTCACGCGCACGGGCTCCCGGGACACCGCGATCCACGACCTCGACAAGTACGACTTCGCGTTCCTCTCCGGCGAGCCCGCGGCCGGCCTCGTCCGCACGGCGCGGGCCGACAAGCTGGGCGGCACCATCCGGCAGCCGTTCACCAGCCCGATCGTGCTCGCCACCTACCGCCCCTACGCCGAAGCGCTGCTGCGCAAGGGCATCGCGTCCGCGCCCCCTGGGGCCGGTGAGCCGCTCTACTACACCCTGGACACCGAGAAGCTCGTGCAGGCCATGAAGGCCGGCGCCACCTGGAACTCGCTCGGCATCGACGGGGTGAACAACAGCAACCTGGTGCTCGCCCAAACCTCGAACGTCTGCGACTCCAACTCCGGGGCGACCTACCTGGCACTCATCGCCTACCTGGAAAACGGCAGGCAGGTCCCCTTGGCGGACCCGGCGCCGGCGGGCGAGCCGGCCGGCCCGGCGACGCTGCGCAACGCGCACGAGCTGGCCAACCGGGTCAAGCCGCTGTTGAACCGGCAGGGCTTCGCCTCGGCCGACCTTTCGGAGTCTTACTGGAACCTCGCCGAGGGCGACAAGCCGATCGTGGTGATCTACGAGCACCAGTACCTCGAACAGCAGCTGCGGATCAAGGCCGCGACCGGCCGCCCGGACTTCGACCACGTGCTGCTGTACCCGAAGGACAACATCCTGACGAAACCGCAGTTCGTGCCGCTGCGGCCGGAGGCGGAACGGCTCGGCGAGCTGATCACCTTCGACCCGGATCTGCAACGCCGGGCGATGGAACTCGGCTTCGGCGTCGCCACTCCCGCGGGCAGCAACAAGAGCGGGCGGCTGTACGGCTTCCTGACCGAACAGGGGCTGCCGACCCCGCAGCAGGCGGACAACGACAGCACCACGCCGCTGCCGGCGAACCCGGTCCTGGAAGAGATGATCAAGACCGTCGGTGACTGCCCGTGAAGCGGCTCGTCGCGATGCTGCTGGCCGCGGTCCTGGCGGCGACCGCGTGCACGGGCGGGCCGGGCGAGCAGCGGCTGAGCGTGCTGGCCAGCTCCGAGCTCGCCGATCTCGGGCCGATCCTCGACGACCTGCGCGCGGACACCGGAATCCGGTTGGACCTCGACCTGCAGGGCACCGTCGACGCCGGGACCGCGCTCACCCCCGGGCAGTACCACCACGACCTGGCCTGGCTGTCCACCGACCGGTACTTCCAGCTCAAGCTGCGCAAGTCCGGCTTCACCGGCGAACGCCCGGCCGCCACGCGGATCATGCTCTCGCCCATCGTCATCGGCGTGAAGCCGGCGGTCGCGGCCGCACTGCGCAGCCGCCACCCGGACGTCTCTTGGGCGGACTTCGCCGACGCCGCCGCGGCGGGCTCGCTGCGGTTCGCCATGGCCGATCCGGCCCGGTCGGCGAGCGGGCTGTCGGCGCTGGTCGGCGTCGCCACCGCGGCCGCGGGCACCGGCGCCGCGCTGCGGCCGCAGGATGTCGTCTGCGACCGGCTGCGGGGGTTCCGAACCGGGCAGTCGCTCACCGCGACCAGCTCCGGCGCGCTGGTCGACCTCTTCGCCGCGCACCAGACCGAGGTGGACGCGGTGATCGGCTACGAGTCCACGCTGCTTTCGCTCAACGCGAGCGGGAGGCTCACCGCGCCGCTGGAACTGATCTACCCGCGGGACGGGATCATGCAGTCGGAGTACCCGCTGCTGCTGCTCGACCCCGGCAAGCGCGGCGCGTACGAGCGGGTCACCGACTGGCTGAAGCGCCCGGAAACCCAGCGGAAGATCATGGAACGCACGCTCCGCCGTCCGGCCACCGAAGGCGTGCCGCTCGAACCGCGTCTGCCGAAGAGCGTCGGCACCGCGCTGTACTTCCCCGACGACCAGGACGTTGTGGACAAGCTGCTCGCCTACTATGCGGACCCGCAGGGCCGCACACCCGGCCACGTCGTCTTCGTGCTCGACTTCTCCGGCTCGATGCGGGGCGGCCGGATCACCGCGCTGCGCACCGCGTTCGACGCGCTGACCGGGGCCGGCGAGGCGGAGTTCGAGCGGTTCTACCGTGGCGAGAAGATCACGATGATCCGCTTCGGCGGCCGCGTTCTCGCCGAGCGCGACTTCGCCGTCGAGGGGCCTGCCGACCTCGCGGCCGTGCGCGGCTTCCTCGACACCGAAGAGTTCGACAGCGCCACGGCGGTCTGGTCGGCGCTGGCGTACGCCTACGGCAAGGCAGCGGAGTTCGCGAAGACCGAACCGGTGTCCATCGTGCTGATGACCGACGGTGAGAACAACGCGGGGCTGGGGGCCGACGAGTTCCTGCGTCGTCCCGCGCCGCCCGGAGTGCACACCTACGCCGTGCGGTTCGGCGAAGCGGACGCGGCCGAACTCGGCCGGGTCGCCGCCGCGACCGGTGGCCGGCTGGCCGACGCGACGGCGACGTCCCTGCTCGACGCTTTCAAGGAGACCCGTGGCTGCCGATGACGGCTCCCTCTACCGGAGCACCTGGGGAATCTGGTGGGGCGTCTGGATCCTGACGCTGCTGCTCCTGCTGGCCGCGGGCGTGATCCTCGTGCGGCACTGGCGTCGCGCACACCGCGGCCAGGGCACCGGCCCGATCAGCGGGATCGCGTTCTACCTGCACCACAACTCGGTGATGGGGTTGTACCAGCAGGACCGCTACAGCGAAGCGCTGGAGAAGGAAATCGAGAGGCGCTCCCACCGTGGCCGGTCGATCAACGGGAGGATCAGGTTCCCGGCCGGAGAAGCGACCGGGGAGCGGAACAGGACCGAAGAGGTGTTCAGCCGGTACATCGAACGCGCCGAGCCGATCACCGTCATCGGCATGGTGATGGAAGTGCTGGAGAAGCGCGACGACATCGTGTACGTCGACCTCGTCAAGCGCGAACTGGTGCAGAACAAGGCCCTGGTCGCCGCGCTCGGCTGGGCCGACGGGCCGGACAGCACGCGGCTGCGCACGGCGCGGCTGCGCGGCATGGACGCGTTCGTGTCGATGAAGGGCCTGTTCCGCCGGGTCCGCTCCGACGAACCCGGCTACACGACCTTCATCGCCGCCTACGGCGACCCGGCCGACCCGCTCGCCGGGCCGCGGGTGCGCTTCCGGTGCGGCATCCGCGGGTTCCGCGACGCCGACGAGGTCCCCGACGGCACCTTCCACGCCCAGTGCCTCGGCCGCGTCGAGGACTGGGACCCACACCGCGGGGAGCTCATCGTGCACCCCATCGCGATCTTCAAGTAGCGGCCAGCGCGGTCCGGACCGCCCGTTCGATGAGGATCGGGACGAAGGCGTGGATGCGGGCGCCGGCGAACCGGGCGCGCTCTCGGTCGATCATGGCGCGCAGCCGGGTGCGGGTGACGTTCGCGTAGTCGCGGCCCAAGCGGTCTTCGAGCTGGGCGAGGTGGGTGTCGAGCTGCTCGGAGGCCATCGTGTCCAACGTGCTCATCGTTCACCTTCCGGTCGGCTGTGGTACGGACAACATGCCCCATGAGACGACCGAGAGATGAACCCGAGGTGAACAGTACAAAATCACGCGCTGCTCGAGGACTCCGGTACCCGTCGGCGGCGTCGGACGAGCAGCGCGACGACGAGCTCGGCGAAGACGGCGACGATCACCGCCACTGTCCAGGGGACCGCCCCCGAGTGCGCGTCGGTGAGCAGCGGGACGAGGTGCACCGTTCCGGTCAGGTACAGGGCCGGAGTCACGCCGTGGACGGGTGTGGTCACCCGCCGCGTTTCGCCCGGGGGGTCAGGACGTTCGGGTGGCCGTGAGCGCACAGTGGGCCGGTGGGGCGGTCGTCGACCGGGTCGAACCAGACGCCGGTCGGAAGCTGGACCACGCCCGGGCGGAGGCCGTCGTCGAGGACCGCGCGGGCCAGGCAGGCGCCGCGGGCGTTGAAGATCCGGACGACGTCGCCGGTCGTGATGCCACGGGCTGCCGCATCGGCCGGGTTGAGGCGGATCCGCTCGTGACCAGCAACCGGCGGCGGCTCCCGCCGGATTGTCCACACCGGACACTCGTCGGCCGCCGGTGAGCACGCTCCCGTTGGCGCTGCCCGCGATCTACCTCGGTGTCGCGCGCAACGCGCTCGATCGGCTCACCGGTTTCCTCCGGGAGCGCGTCCCCAGCGGGCTCGGCAAGCCCCTGTCCACCCTGCCGAGGTTCCAGACCGGCGCCGGGGAGATCGCCGCGCGGATCACCGGAGCGGAGGAGATCCTGTTCGGGCCGGCCCGCCGGGCCGACGAGGGTGACCCGGACGCGGCGGCGTACGCGGGGGTGGCGAAGGTGCTCGCGACGAGGCTGCTCATCGAAGCGGTGGAACAGGCCGTCGCCCTGGCCGGAAATCCCGGGCTGACGCGGGCCAACCCGCTGCAGCGGCACTACCTGAACTCCGTTTCCTGATCAGCCGGCCTCGGCGGCGTGCACCGCTTCGGCGACCGAGAGGAGGGTGGCGATCGGATCGTCGCCGAGGGGGTAGACGCCGACCTGGTCAGCGCCCGCGTCCCGATGGGTCAGCAGCCGTGTCGCCACGGTGGCCGGGTCGCCGTGGGCGACGAGCGCGTCGATGAGGCGGTCGCTTCCCGCGTGGGCGAGGTCGTCGTCGGTGTACCCGAGCCGCCGGAGGCTGTTCGCGTAGTTGGTGACGGCCAGCGCCGTTCCGGGTGGGGCGGACCGGGCGATCGCGCGCGCCCGCTCGGCGTCCGGCTCGATGAGCGCGAAATGCCCGGGCAGCAGCAGCTTCCCGGCGCCGATGGCGGAACGCGCCCGCCGGGTGTGCTCGGCCGGCACCATGCACGGGATGGTGCCGGCGGTGCGGTCGCGGGCCAGGCGCAGCATCCTCGGCCCGAGTGCGGCCACCACCACCTGGCCGGCCGGGACGCCCGCGCGATCGAGCCGGTCCAGATAGGACACCAGCGTGTCGTGGGGCGATGCCCATTCGGCGTGGACCTCGCGGTGCCCGATGCCGATACCGAGCAGGAACCGGCCGGGGTGCTTGGCTTCGATCCGGTGGTAGGAGGCGGCGACGGTGTCCGCGTCGGCGGTCCAGACGTTCACCACGCTCGTGCCGACGACCAGCCGGGTGGTCGCGTCGAGCAGCTGCTCGGCAAGGGCGAGGTCGGCCGGCGGTGAGGCGTCCAGCCAGAGGGTGCCGTAGCCGGCCCGCTCGACTTCCGCCGCGCCTTCCGGGGTGACTTCGTGCTCGCGCAGGTGGGCGCCGAACAGGCCGAGATCGATGTTCATGCCCTCGACTTCAGCACGACGGCGCGTCGCGAACCAGGACCAAGGTGCCCGCGCAGCGATAACCTGAAGGCATCGTCGCAGGGGAGGGCCGGTGGAACTACGGGCGTTGCGGTACTTCGTCACGGTCGCCGACGAGCTGCACTTCGGCCGGGCCGCCGACCGGCTGCACATCGCCCAGCCCGCGGTCAGCAGGCAGATCGCGCAGCTGGAACGCGAATTGGGGGTCCGGCTGTTCGACCGTTCACCGCGCCGGGTCCGGCTCACCGCGGCCGGGCACCGCGTGCTCGACGCGGCACGCGCGGCGCTCGCGGCCGCCGACCGCGTCCGGGTCGCGGCGAGCCCGCGGGCGGGCGTGATGCGCATCGGAACCGGCACGGGGCAGTTCACCGCCCGGCTGGAACGGGGGATCGACGCGTTGCGCGAGCAGGCCCCGGCCTTCGACGTGGTGCTCGTCGACCTGCCGCTGCCCGCGCGCCTGAACGCCCTGCGACAGGGTGAGCTCGACATGGCGCTGGCGCGGGGCGTGCGGGCGGCGCCCGGGCTGCGGGTGCTGCCGACGTGGACCGAGTCGCTGTTCGCGGTCGTGTCCGCGCGGCACGCCGCTGCCGATCGCGCGGCTGTCGGCGTGGCGCAACTGGCCGACGGTCCCTTCCGGACTTCCCAGGACCACGACCCGTCCGTGGTCACGGCGCTGCGGGAGGCCGGCGCCCCGGCCCGGGTGGGGCACCGCGCGGCCACGGTCGGCGACACGATCGTGGAGGTCGGCTCCGACCCGCGCAGCTGGACGGTACTGCCCGCCGACCAGGTGGCGGAGCTGCACTCGACCCGGGTGCGCGCGATCCCGCTCGACCCCCGCACGACGGTCACCGGCAGCGTCGTCGTCCCGGCCGACCTGCCGTCCCACTGCGCGACGGCGCACCGGGCGGCTTTCGGTGACTGACGCTCGGCCCCGGCTGCACGAAGACGGCATCGGTCTGCCGGCCACCGACGAGGTCCGGGCCCCGGCCGGGTTCTCCGCGTGGGTCACCCGCCTCGCCGGCGACGGGAGCTGCCCGTACCGGTGGATCGTGAGTGGACAGGTTCTTCGCCTCCGCCACGCGGCTGCTGTCGGCGGCGCCGGTCGCCGGCCCGGAGGTCCAGCGTCGGCGCCGCGAAGCCGGGGGGCAGCTGCGCTAAGGCAGCTCCAGGTGCTCGCGCAACGTCGTGCCCTCGTACTCGGTGCGGTAGACGCCGCGGTCCTGCAGTTCGGGCACCAGTCGGTCGACGATGTCGTCGAGCGCCGCCGGGACCAGGTGCGGGCTGATGTTGAACCCGTCCACCGCGCGGGTGCGGACGTAGTGCGCCCACTCGTCGGCGACCTGCCCCGGTGTGCCGACGAAGCCGTGCTGGCGCGGCTGGACCTCGAGCACGAGCTGGTGGATGGACAGCTTCTTCGCCTCGGCCAGCTCCCGCCACGGCTGGATCCGGTCCAGCTTCCCGGTCCGGTCGGCGATCGAAATCGTCCCGCGTGACGGGTCGAGCTCGTTCTCGACGGGGTCGATGTCCGGCAGCGGACCGCGCGGGTCGTACGCCGACAGGTCCCGCCCCCAGTACTGCTCGAGGAACGCCAGCGCGCGCTGGGGCGTGATCTGGCGCCGACGGATGTCCTCCGCCCGCTCGGCCGCGTCGGCGGGGGTGTCGCCGAGGACGACGGTCGCGCCGGGCAGGATGCGGACGGCGTCGGCGGGCCGGCCGTGGCGGGCGAGGCGGGCGCGCAGGTCTTCGGCGTAGGCGAGGGCCTTGTCGTAGGCGGTGTTGGCCGAGAAGACGACGTCCGCGTACTTCGCCGCCAGTTCACGGCCGCCGGAGGAGTCGCCGGCCTGGAACAGCACCGGACGGCCCTGCGGGCTGGGCGGCACGGTCGGGGCCGCCCGCACGTTCACCAGGTCGGTGTGCCGGTCCACCAGCGTGTTCCCCGACCAGAGCGCCAGGGCGGCTTCGACGAACTGCTCCGCCCGCTCGTACCGGCGCTCGTGGGCCAGCCAGCCGCCACGGCGGAAGTTGGCGCCGGTCCAGGCGTTGTCGGTCGTGACGATGTTCCAGCCCGCCCGGCCGCCGGACAAGAAGTCCAAAGAGGACAAGCGGCGGGCGAGGTCGGCCGGGAAGTTGTAGGTGGTGTTCTGGGTGGCGACCAGCCCGATCCGGGTGGTGGCGGCGGCCAGCGCGCTCAGCTGGGTGATCGCGTCCGGGCGGCCGGCGACGTCGAGGGCGTGGACGCGTCCGCGGTTCTCCCGCACCCGCAGGCCCTCGCCGAGGAAGAACGCGTCGAACAGGCCGCGCTCGAGGGTCCGCGCCACCGACACGTACGTCTCGATCGCGGTGTGGTCGGCGTTCGACGGGTCGTCCCAGAGGAACTGCGGGCCGACGCCGGTGTAGAACACGCCGAGGTGCAGTCGCGTGCTCATGCGAACACGCTTTCCGCGCGCGGCAGGCCGAGAGACGCACGCAGCGTGTCGCCGGGTCGCGGCGGGATGAGCAGACCCTCGCTGCGCAGCGCCGGCAGTACCTCACCGGCCAGCGCCGGCAGATCGGCGGCCTGGTCCGCGAGGTGCAGGCGGACGCCGTCGACGCTCGTGGCCAGCCAGCCCAGCAGTTCGGTCAGGCCGAGCGCGGACCCGGTGTAGCGCAGGCGGTCGTGGTGCGTCCGACGTCCGGCGTCGCCGAGCTGGACCTCGACCTCCGCGAAGACGAGGGGAGCGCCCGTCTCCCGCGCCCGCGCGGCGCGGTTGCGGACGTCGTCGAGCCCGGCGCCACCCACGAGCACGATGTCCGGGCGGGCGGCTTCGGCCAAGGCGTCGGAGGCGAGCACGACCGGTCTGCCCTGCGGTGGTCGCGGGGTGATCAGAGGGCCTTTGACGGAGAACCGCGTTCCGGTGAAGTCGACGTGGTGGACCTTGTCGGGGTCGAGGTACCGCCCGGTGGCGACGTCCTTGATGACGGCGTCGTCCTCCCAGGAATCCCACAGCTTGCGCACGACTCCGACGACGTCGGCGACTTCGTGGTGCAGCGCGTCCGGATCGAGCCGGGATCCGCCGACGGTGGCCAGGGCCTCGGCCGAGCCGTCGGCGCCGACCACCCAGGCCGCCCGTCCGTGCGAGGCGTGGTCGAGACTGGCCAGCTGCGCGGCCAGGTGGAACGGCTCGGCCGTGGTGACGTTCGAGGCCGGGGCGAGCCCGAGCCGGTCGGTCAGCGTCGCGACGTACGCCGCGCGTGCGGTTGCGTCGAGCCGTGGACCGCCGGGAGGTGGCAGCGGTGAGTCGTCGAAGGTGGCGAAGGTGAACCCCGCCCGTTCGGCGGTGGCGACGATGCCCGCCAACGCGCCGGGCGACAGCTCGCCGTCCAGCTCCGCGGCGACGTGCAGACTGCGAGAAGTCATGTCTCCACAGGTATCCGGTGCGCCGCCGCGATGCACGGACGTTCAGGATGTGGAATCCGCGGTCGGCTCGTTGACCGGGCTCGGCGCGCTTCCTAGGGTTCGTCGGTGTCAGCGGAAAGCGTCAGCGCTTTCTTTCCTTTCCTTTTCCGGAACAGGTACCCCATGCCCGAATCCGTCTGGGTCGCCCAGTCTGATCCGCGGGTCCGGCCCTTGCTCGCCGACCTGGCCCGCGAGTATTCGTCGCGCTACCACCGCGTGCTCAACGACGTCCACTTCGAACTCCGCGAGTACCCACCCGAGCGGTTCGCTCCGCCACACGGCGGATTGTTGCTGCTCCTGACGGACGGCGCCGCCGTCGCGGGCGGAGCTTTCCAGCGCTACGACGAAGAAACCGCGGAGCTCAAGCGGATCTGGACTCATCGCGCGCACCGCGGCCACGGCCTCGGCCGCCGTGTCGTCGCCGAACTGGAGGCCGAAGCCGGCCGTCGTGGGTACACCCGGATCTTCCTCACCACCGGCCCGAACCAACCCGAGGCTCGCGGGCTCTACCTGGCCACCGGCTACACACCGCACTTCGACGTCCACGCCGTTCCCCGGACGCGGTTGTCCTTCTCGAAAGCACTTCCCGCCGCGGTGGGGGCCAGATGACCAGCGACCTCGGAACACGGCCCGCGCCCGCCGCGACGCCGGAAGAAGCGCTCAAGATCGTTCCCGCACGCCGTCCGCTGACCTGGATCGCCGCCGCCGTCGTGGCGGTGCTCGTCGCGATGGCCGGTCATGCGCTGGTGACCAACACGGCGTTCGACTGGCCGACGTTCGCCCGGTTCGTCTTCCAGAAATCGATCTTGGAAGCGGTCGCGCTGACGCTCGAGCTGACGCTGTTCGGTGTTGCGGCGGGGTTCTTGCTCGGGACTGTGCTGGCGTTGATGCGGATTTCCCGGAATCCGTTGCTGCGCGCGGTCAGCTGGACCTACACGTGGATCTTCCGGTCGGTCCCGCTCATCCTGCAGCTGCTGTTCTGGTACAACCTCGCCATCCTCTACAACGAGATCTCGTTCGGCGTCCCGTTCGGGCCGTCGTTCGTGTCGGTCGGGACGATGAGCCTGATCCCGCCGTTTTTCGCCGCCGGCCTCGGGCTTGCTTTGCACCAGGGTGCCTATGCCGCGGAGATCGTGCGTGCGGGGTTCCTGTCGGTGGACGCGGGACAGCGGGAGGCGGCCGCGGCGCTGGGGATCCCGGCCGGGCGGCAGTTCCGCCGGATCGTGCTGCCGCAGGCGATGCGCACGATCGTGCCGACCGCGGCCAACGAGATCGTCGGCCTTCTCAAGGCGACGTCCCAGGTTTACGTCATGGCCTTGCCGGAGCTGTTCTACCAGGTGCAGGTGATCTACACCCGCAGCGGCCGGGTGATCCCGCTGCTGCTGGTGGCCACCGCCTGGTACCTCGCGCTGACCACCGTGCTGTCGGTCGCGCAGTTCTCCGTCGAGCGCCACTTCGGCCGTGGCACCCAACGCACGCTGCCGCCGACGCCGCTGCAGCGCCTGCGCACGGCTTGGCGGCGGGCATGAGCGCCGAGTACATGGTGGACGTTCGAGGCGTCCACAAGAGTTTCGGCGCGCTGACCGTCCTCGACGGCGTGGACCTGCAGGTGCGCCAAGGAGAAGTGACCGTCCTCTTGGGACCATCCGGGTCCGGGAAGTCGACGCTGCTGCGGCTGATCAACCACCTCGAACGCGCCGACCGCGGCTTCATCAGCGTCGGCGGTGAGCTGATGGGCTACCGCCGCTCCGGCAACCGGCTGCACGAACTCAAGGAACGCGAGATCCTCAAGCAGCGCACCCGGATCGGCTTCGTGTTCCAGAACTTCAACCTGTTCGGGCATCTGACCGTGCTCGAAAACGTCGTCGAGGCGCCGATTTCCGCGCAGCGCCGTCCGCGCGCCGAAGCCGAGGCCAAAGCCCGTGAGCTGCTCACCCGCGTGGGGCTCGCCGAGAAGGCGGGCCAGTACCCGCGGCGGCTGTCCGGCGGGCAACAGCAGCGAGTCGCGATCGCCCGGGCCTTGGCGCTCGAGCCGGACGTTCTGCTCTTCGACGAACCCACCTCGGCGCTCGACCCCGAGCTGGTCGGGGAGGTGCTCGCGGTCATCCGCGACCTGGCACGGACCGGGACGACGATGGTCGTCGTCACCCACGAGCTGGGCTTCGCCCGCGAGGTCGCCGACACCGTCGTGTTCCTCGACGAAGGCCGCGTGGTCGAACAGGGCTCGCCCGCCGACGTTCTCGACAACCCCCGTCACGCCCGGACCCGGGCCTTCGTCGACAAAGTCCTTTGAGGAGAAACATGAGACTGAGAACGCTTCTGCTCGCTTCGGTGTTCGTGCTCGCCGCCTGCGGCAGCCCCGAAGCAGCGACCGCGCCGGCGGCCGACCAGCCCGGCGGCGTCAACATCACCGCGAACCAGAACCGCGTCCGGGCGCAGCAGGTGGATGCGATCGCCGCGCTCGTGCCGGCCGACATCCGGAACCGCGGCACCCTGGTCGTCGGGACCACCGGCAACGGCACGCCGCCGCTGTCCTTCCGCGCCGACGACGACAAGACGGTGATCGGGGTCGAGCCCGACCTCGCGCAGCTGGTCGCCGACGTCCTCGGTCTCAAGCTCGATCTGCAGGCGTCGTCGTGGGAGAACCTGTTCCTGTCGGTGGAGAACCGGCAGTTCGACGCCGGATTCTCCAACATCACGGTGACCGAGGAGCGCAAGGACAAGTACGACTTCGCGACCTACCGCAAAGACACCATCGCGTTCGAGGTGAAGAAGGAGAAGAACGTCTCGGTGCGCGAGCCGAAGGACATCGCCGGGCTCACCGTGGGCGTCAGCGCCGGGACGAACCAGGAGCAGATCCTGCTGCGCTGGTACCAACAGAACAAGGCCGCCGGACTGGCGCCGGTGAAGTTCCAGTACTACCAGGCGACCTCCGACTACTACCTGGCGCTGCAGTCCGGCCGCATCGACGCCTACGTCGGCCCGAACCCGACCTCGGCCTACCACGTCGCCGTCGACGGCAAGACGAAGATCGTCGGCACGGTTTCCGGCGGCGGTACCATCCCGGCGGACATCGCGGCGATGACCAAGAAGGGCGACGGCTTGGTCAAGGCGCTGCAGCAGGCGCTGGACACGGTGATCAAGAACGGGCGGTACGCGGAGGTCCTCAAGCGCTGGAACCTCACTTCGGAGGCCCTGCCGGCCTCGGAGATCAACCCGCAGGGCTTGCCCCGGAAGTGAACCGGCTGATCGCGGCCGCGTAGTCGAACAGCTGTGGCGAAGCTGCCTAGCGTGGACACGCCGGCCCCGCCCTCGGTGGCGGGCAGCCGTCGATGAGCGGGCCGGTCAGCGACACTCAGCTCTGCGGTCCCTCGATGCGGTGGAGTTGAGGGTGTTTGGCCGTGCGCTGGTCCCCGGAAGACTGGCCGCGCAGCCGCCTGCCGAGCCAAGGGCCGAGAAAGGTGGCTGCCCAGCGCAGTTCGGCGGTGGCGCGCCATTGCCTTGACGGTGGGATGGCCAACGATGGTGCGGGTTCGCTCCAGGAACCGTCGCTGCCCGGCACCTGCAGGGCGTGCGCGACCGCGTCGGCGATCAGTTGATGCCCCAGGGGGCTGCAGTGCAACCGGTCCTCGCTCCAGAAGCGACGGTCGGCGACGGAGGGGTGGAGCGCGATCTCCGCGACGGCGACTCCGTGCCGGGCGGCTGCGGCACGGATCCGGTCGTTGATGTCGAGGATGCGGGAGCGGACCGGCCGGGCGAGGGGGATGACCCTGGTGAGGTCGGGAAAGGTCACGGTCGCCACGCGGGCTCCGGAGCCGGTGAGCGCGGCGAACATCGCTTCGAGGTCGTCGGCCACCGTGGCGGTCTTGACCCGGAGCCGGAGCAGGTCGTTGACACCGGCGACCACGGTGGCCAGGTCGGGACGCAGTGCCAGAGCCGGCCCCAGTTGCTCGGACCGGACTTCGCTGGCGCGGCGGCCACGGACGGCGAGGTTGGCGTACTGGAGATCGGGGTTGGCGATGGTGAGGCGTTCGGCGAGCCGGTCGGCCCATCCCCGAAGGCCGACGAGGTCGTCGCCGTCACCGACGCCTTCCGTCTGGCTGTCGCCCAAGGCGACGTAGCGCAGATACCTGCCGCTGACTGTCACGCGGTCCTCCTAGTCATAATGTTGACTAATCATAACCAGAGCTATGATGAGCTTGCTCATGGTCGACGACGAGGAGAAGCGCCGGTGAGTCTGCGGCATGCTGTGCTGGCGGCGTTGCTGTCCGGCGAATACAGCGGCTACCAGCTGGCCAAGGCGTTCGACGTGGGCGTCGCCAACTTCTGGTACGCCCGGCCGCAACAGCTCTACCTGGAGCTGTCCAAGCTCGAGAAGGACGGGTTGATCAGCGGCCGGGAGGTGGTCCAGCAAACCCGTCCCACCAAGCGGCTGTTCACGGTCACCGACGCCGGTCTCGCCGAACTGGCGGACTTCGCCGCCGCCGTGAGCAAGCCGTCGTTCATCCGCGACGACCTGCTGGTCAAGGTCCAAGCCGTCGACCACGTCGACGCGGCGCCGGTGATCGCGCAACTGGAGGAACGAGCCGCGGCGGCCGCGGCCAAGGTGGCGATCCTCGACAAGATCCTGCGGCGTTACCGCGGGGAGCTCGACGAGGAGACCTACCTGCGTCAGGGATCTCCGATCGGGCCCTATCTGACGTGCTTGCGTGGTCGGCGGTTCGAGCAGGAACACCACGACTGGTCGGTGCGGGCCGCCGAACTGTTGCGTGATCGGACGTCGGTGTAGGGGCGAAATGCGGTGAGGTTACGGCGGCTGCAGGACATTTCGGACTCGGCTTCACTGGCCCGACGGCCGCAGCGGTGGATCCGGCTCGATGTCGGCTGCGCGGGAGGCTTGCTGAGGCATCCGGCCGAGGCCGTCGAGGATGAGGTCGAGCCCGAACTCGAATTCGTCGGCGAAGGTGAACCCTGTTTTCGCCAGTTCGGTGACCACTTCGGCGAGGTAGGGGTAGTCCTCGAGTCCTGATGGTTGCCGGTCGACGACGGCTTCTTGTCGTCGCGCCGCTTCCGCCGGGATGTCGCCGGCGAGGGTTTTCTCCTGGAGGGCGAACCCGTAGACGTAGGCGTCCATCAGGTTGTACGCGTGCACGGCCATGCGGAAGGGAAAGCCCGCGTCACGGCGGAGGCACCGCATCACCGCGTTGTGGTGGTGCAGGTTCGCCGGTCCTGGAGTACCCGTCTCCATCCGGCCGACCGCCCACGGGTGACGGAGCAAAGCCTGCCGCATCGACGCCGCGCGCAGGCGCATGGCGGTCCGCCAGTCGACGTCCACCGGGACCTCGACCTCGGCGAAGACCAGGTCGACCATGCCGTCGAGGAGCTCGCGCTTGTCCGCCACGTGCTTGTAGAGCGCCATCGGCACGACGCTGAGCCGGTCGGCGAGCCGGCGCATGGTCAACGCCTCGAAGCCGCCTTCATCCGCCAGTTCGACGGCGGCGCGCAGCACCTTGGCGCGGTTGAGCCGCTCCCGGCCGCCGGTCGTGGCGGTGTCCTGCATCGGGGTTCTCCCTCTCGTGCCGGTCTTGACAGGTGTACATCGTACGCCTAGCTTGGGCGCGGTAGAGGTGTACGGCGTACACCTCGTCATATCCCTCTCGGAGGAGCAACGCATGAGTGCGACGCCAAGACCCGGCAACTCGAAGCAGGTTTCCGTGGCGCCCAGCGCGAGGAGCCTTTCGCGGGCCACCGGAGTCGCTGCCGCGATCGCGGGGGCACTGTTCATCGCGGTCCAGATCGGCCATCCGGCCATGGACGTCTCGCTGGTCACCACCACCGACTGGGCCGTGCGCAGCACGGCGAAGGCGCTGATGGCCGCGCTGGCGCTCGCCGGCATCACCGGCATGTACCTACGCCAAGTGCGGCAGACGGGAATCCTCGGCTTCCTCGGTTACGTGCTGTTCGCCGTCGGTTATCTGTCCATGCTGAGCGTCGAGATCGTCGCCGCCGCCGTTCTGCCCGCGCTGGCGCACACGGCGCCCGGCTACGTCGCAGACGTCCTCGCCGTTGCCTTCGGCGGCACCGCATCCCATGGCATCGGCGCCATGCAGACGGTCATCGTGGTCAGCTCCGTCGGTTATCTCGCGGGCGGCTGCCTGTTCGGCATCGCGTTGTTCCGGGCGCGCGTGCTCGCCCGGTGGGCCTCGGCGCTGCTCGCCGCAGGCACCGTCGCCACGCTCGCGCTCGCCGTGCTTCCGGAGTCGTTCAACCGGCCGTTGGCCGTTCCGACCGGAGTAGCCCTGATCGGCTTGGGCATCTCGCTGTGGCGGGCCCAACCAGCCCAGTCCGACGACAACACGACGTCTCCCGGCGCGGAATACGCCGCCGCGCAATGACCACCCGGCAGCCCGGATGCCACCGTGAGCGGGCCGCGTGACGGAGGTGGTAGCGGCGGGAGCTGCGTCAGGCTACGGCGAGCGCACCACCGTGAGGGTCGCGGGACCGACTCGCAGGATCCCGTCATCGAGAGGGGCACAGCGGACGCCGCCGTGTCCGCGGAGCCCGCGGAACGCGCCGGGGGCCAGTACCACGTCCATCCAGGCGCACGGGTGGGCCGGGCGGTAGGCCTGGAACCGGACTTCGCCCGCCCCGGAGTCGAGGCCGAAGACGGTGCCGGTCCCGCCGCGCGGCGCGGCCAGCTCGTCGACGGGAAAGCCGCGCACGACGATGTTGCGTCGCGGCAGGTGCAGGTCCGGCACGGCGGCGAGGCCGAGGTCCCGTGCGAGAACGTCGAGTGATTCGGCGGCGAAGAGGGTGACGGCGGCCCGGCGGTGGGCGGGCTGGTTGAAGTACCGGTCGCCGACGAGCCCGAGCCCGGCGCGCACGGCCACCTCGTCGCGCTCGACGGGTTCGGGGTCGGGCCGCGGACCGTCCGCCGGGCGGCCTTCGAAGGCGTGCACGGGGGAGACCAGCAGCGCGACGATCTCCACCGGGGCCGAGATCGCGCCGGGCGGTTCCTGCATGGCTCTCCTCGAACGCGCCGGCGCGCGAACTGGCGAGTTCGCGCGCCGGTGACCTCACTTGCCGTCGGTGTCGCCGGTGAACAGGGTGCGGTAGTCGCCGTAGCCCGCGTCTTCCAGGTCGTCGAAGTGGATGAAGCGCAACGACGCGGAGTTGATGCAGTAGCGCAGTCCGCCCTTGTCGAGCGGGCCGTCGTCGAAGACGTGGCCGAGGTGGCTGTCCCCGTGCAGTGAGCGGACCTCTGCCCGGATCATGCCGTGGCTGAAGTCTTCCCGCTCGACGACGTTCGACGCGACGATCGGCTTGGTGAAGCTCGGCCACCCGGACCGGCTGTCGTACTTGTCGACCGAGGCGAACAGTGGCTCGCCGGACACGACGTCGACGTAGATGCCCGGCTCGTGGTTGTCCCAGTACGCGTTCGCGAACGGACGCTCCGTGCCGTCCTGCTGGGTCACGCGGTACTGTCCCGGATCCAGCCGCGACACGGCTTCCGGATTCTTGTGGTACTTGGCCTGCTGAGGCACAGCTCTCCCTTTCCCGCCTTCCGGCGCGAAGCTGGGCACCAGGTGAAACGCACCTGGACGTGCAGATGTACAGACGTGCGGCGTGACCGCGCTATTCCACTGGGCGGCCGGTCGGCGTGGGCGTGTTCTTCTTTCGTAAGTTCCCTAGCACCAGCCGCTTACGGCGCACTACCGCCGCGCTCAGGTCTTCGAGTACCTCTGAACAACCGAGTTCAGGTGTCTTGCGACGTCGCCGAGCATCGCGTACACCTCTGCCACGTCGACCGCCTTCGCCCGGTCGGCGCATCGAGGGCCGGAGAGCCAACTAGCCGTATAACGCCCTATGCATCGACGCGTGAGGCCCGACGGCTCGCGTCCAGCAGGGACGGTTCGCGGGCGCCGTTGTGCTGGAGCGGGCAGGATGTGGGGCAGGGGAGTCGTGCCGGCCGGACGCGTGATCCCTTTCCCGGCCCGAGGATTGGACGCGCAATGGGACGCTCGTCGGTGTTCACCTTCCAGTACATCGCCATCGACACGGAGGCTGGTGTGACGCCGGAGGAGTTCGAGACCTTCGTGCGTGCCGAGGGCGTTCACCTGCCCTTGTACCCGGGGTGGCGGTGGACTCTGCTGCGCGGGTTGCGCGGGGAGCGGACCGGGCAGTACCTGATGTTGTTCGAAATCGACAGTGCCGAGCAGCGCGACCGCTACGTCACGGCCCGGGGTGAGCAGACCGAGCAGGCCCGGCAATTCTGGGCGCGGCACCCGGAGGCGGAGGCGGTGCTGGCGCGGTGGCGGCGGCTGGGCACGTTCGCCGAGCTGCCGACGTTGTTCACCGACTACCGGCTGCTGGCCGACAATCCGCGGAGCACGGTCACGCCCGGACCCCGCTACCGCGACCGCCCGGGGGAGGAGCGCGTCGCCCGGGTCATCGGGATCCACCACCTCGCCTTGCGCGCCGGGGTGACCGAGGAGATGTTCGACCGCTTCATCGCCGAGAACCACCACCGGATCGACGACTACCCGGACTGGCGGTTCCACGTGCTCAAGGGCGAGCGGGGCAACCGCCTCGACCAGTACGTGATGATGATGGAGATCGCGAGCCTGGACGCGCTGGACGTCTTCTACCCCGAGCCCGACATCGCCACCGGCGAGGCCGCGGAGTTCGCGGCCGCCCACCGCGACACCAAGCAGATGTACGAGGAGTGGAAGCAGCTGGCCTCGTTCTCCGGCTCACCGCAGATCTACACCGACTACCTCGCCGTCGCGGAGAACCCGGCGTAGTCCCGCACGACCGGGACGAAGCCCACACCGCCCGGGCGGCCGGACTGGGCCACGTCGGCACCATGGTCTACGGCCGATCCGGCGACCGCTTCCTCGACGATCCCGGCTACGAAGACTTCTTCGCCGCGGCCGCGGAGCTCGGTCAACCGGTCTTCATCCACCCCCAGATTCCGTCGTCCACGCTGCGTGACGCCTCCTACCGGGGTTTCGACGAAATGACCGAACTCGGCCTGGCCACCTTCGGCTGGGGATGGCACCTGGACACCGCCACCGCGGCACTGCGCCTCGGGCCAACAGCCTCTCCCGCGTCGCCCACCTGCAACGGCCGCTGACCGATTACACCCGGTCGAACTTCCACATCACCAACTCCGGCATGGTCAACCCCGCCCTGCTCGATCACGTCCTGACGGTGACCACCGCCGACCGGGTGATCTTCTCCACCGACTACCCCTTCCAGCAGCCCACCCGAGACGAGATCACCGCCTTCCTCGGGCACTTCGCGTCCGAAGAGGACCGGCGCACGTTCTCCTCGGCCAACGCCGCTGCCCTCTTCGGCCTCGACGTCTGACTCGCCGAGGGATCAGGTGCGGGTCCACCTCTGGTTGGTGCCGCCGTGGCAGTCCCAGATGATGACCTTCGTTCCGTTGGCGGTGGCGCCGCCGTTGACGTCCAGGCATCGGCCCGATGCCACCGCGGTCACGCTGCCGTCGGAGTTGACGCGGAACTGCTGGTTGCCCTGGCCGTTGCAGTCCCACACCGTCACGGCGGTGCCGTTGGCCGTGCCCTGGTTGGAGACGTCCAGGCACTTCGCGCCGTCGTAGGCGCGCAGCTCACCGGCCGCGGTCGTCGTGAAGTGCTGGTTGGTCTGGCTGTTGCAGTCCCAGATCTGGGCCAGGGCGCCGTTGGCCGGGGTGCTGCCGGCGATGTCCAGGCAGCGGCCGGAGCTCTGGCTCACCAAGGAGAACGACGTGGGCACGGGGCCCCCGCCACCGCTGACCACGTACACCGCCGTGCCGTGCGCCGGGACGCTGGCCGAGATGGCGCCGGACGTGGTGGTCGTGCCGTTGGTCCAGGCGTCGCGCAGCGTGAACGAGCTGCCCGACAGGCCGATCGCGCTCGCCGTGGTCGAGACGGTGGTCGTGCCGCCGCCCTGGTTGAACAGGGCGACCGCGACGTTGCCGTTGGCCAGCTGCTTGGCCAGGACGCGCCGGGTGCCGTCGTTGGAGATCTGCCTGGCCTGCAGGCCGAGGCTGTCCTGGTTGATGGCGATGAGGTTCGCGTTCTTCAGGATGGCCGACGTGGCGGCGTCCATGGTGCGCAGGTCGTTGCCCGCGATGAGGGGTGAGGCCATGACGGCCCACAGGGCGAAGTGGCTGCGCATCTCGGTGTCGTTCATGCCGCCGCGCCCGATTTCCATCATGTCCGGGTCGTTGAACCCGCCCGGCTTGGCGTAGGACGCCAGGGGCACGGTGACGTTGACGATGTTCTGGATGCCCATCGGGTAGCCGTTGGTCTGCCCGGTGTCCCACTTGTTGGTGATGTCCTCGGTGGTGCGCCACATGTTCGCCACGTCGCCCCAGTTGCGCCGGGGTCCGGTCTTGTCGTGGATGCTGTTGGAGTTGATGCTGTAGACGATCGGGCGGCCGGCGGCGCGCAGCGCGTCGCGCATCTTGGCGAACGTGCGCACCTGGTCGTCGATCGTGCCGCTGGGCGAGCACCAGTCGTACTTGAGGTAGTCCACGCCCCAGGCCGCGAACTGGCGGGCGTCCTGCTCCTCGTGGCCCTGCGCCCCGGTCGAACCGGGGTAGGAGTTGAAGTACTGGGCGCACGTTTCGGCCAACGGCGCCTGGTAGATCCCGAACTTGAGGCCCTTGCCGTGGATGTAGTCGCCGAGCGCTTTCATGCCGCTGGGGAACCGGCTCGGGTCGCCTTGGAGGTTGCCCGCGGAGTCCCGGTTCGGGTTCATCCAGCAGTCGTCCACCACGACGTACTCGTAGCCCGCGGCACGAACGCCGGAGTTGACCATCGTATCGGCCATCTGCCTGATCAACGACTCGTTGATGTTGCAGCCGAACGTGTTCCACGAGTTCCACCCCATCGGCGGCGTGCGCGCCACACCGTTGTCCAACGCCTCCGCGGACGACGTGTGCAGTACCGCCGTCATCGCGGACAGCAGCACGCCTGCCGCCAACAGCGATGCCGCCCTGCGAGGACGGGGAAGTCGTGTTGCTGTCACCCTGATCTCACTCCTCGTGCGTACGACGTTCCGGTTGTTCGCCGGCGGGGCTGTGACGCAGCGACTTCCGTCAGCGGCGCAGGCGGGGACAGTGTGGCATTCAATGTTCACGCTCACAAGAACGCATTCCGCCGGCGTCCGCGAACAGCGGGGTTCCGGCGCCGGATACGAAAGTTTCAGCACCGAACAGCGGATTGGCCTTGACTGAATGCCTTGTTGGGATGGCGCACAGAACCGAGAAACGGAGACGATGTGACGATTTCGCGGCGAGGCGTGTTGCGGTGGGCGGGCGCGGCGATGGCCTCAGGTGCGGTGGGTGTGGGCGGGGAGGGGGTCGCGGAGGCGTTCCCGTCGCCGTGGGAGCGATTGCGCGCTCGCCTGGACGGTGAGCTCCTGTTGCCCGGTGATGACGGCTACGACACCGCACGGCTGCCGTTCAACTCGCTGTTCGACCATCATCGGCCTGCCGCGATCGCCCGGTGCGTGCGGCCACAGGACGTGCAGCGCTGCCTGGAGGAAGCACGCCTGTCTCGCGTCCGCGTGGCTGCGCGTGGCGGCGGGCACAGCTACGCCGCCTACTCCACCCCGCACAACGGCCTGGTGGTCGACCTCACCCGGATGTCCGCGGTCGAGGTGCGGTCCGACGGCACTGCCGTGGTCGGCGCGGGTGCCCGCCTCGGTCAGGTCTACTCGGCGCTCACCGCCGCCGGCCGGTGCCTGCCGCTGGGCAACTGCCAGTCCGTCGGCGTCGCCGGGTTCACCCTCGGCGGCGGGCTCGGCTGGACGCAGCGCACGTACGGCCTCGTCTGCGACAGGCTGCGTGCCGCCAGGATGGTCACGGTGGACAGCCGGGTGGTCACCGCGTCGGAAGACTGCGAGTCCGAGCTGTTCTGGGCGTTGCGCGGTGGTGGCGGCGGCAACTTCGGAGTGGTCACCTCGTTCGAGTTCGCCACCGCGCCGATGCCCGAGGTGCTGACCGTGTTCCGCGTCCGGTTCCCGGCCGGGTCGGCGGCAGACGTCCTCGGCGGCTGGCAGCCGTGGAGCGTGGCGCTGCCCGACGCGGTTTCCACCTCCTGCGTGGCCACGCCGAACGGCGCGGTGGACTTGATCGGCTGCGGCGTCGGACGCGAGGGCGTGGTGCTCGCGGAACTCGGCCGCCTGCTCAATGCGACCGGCGTGGACGCACCGATCGAACACGCCGAGGTCGACTACCCGACCGCGACGGCGATCATGACCGGTGGTCAGCCGACCCGCAACGCATTCCGCGCGTCGTCACGGATCGTGGACAGGTGGCGCGACCCGCAGGCGGTGGCCGACACGGTGCGCGGCATGGACAGCGCGCTGTTGATCCTGGGCGCGCTCGGTGGAGCGATCGACCGGCAGACGCCGACGGACACGGCTTACCCGCACCGCGGCGCACCGACGTCCATAGAGGTCTTCGGCACCGTCGGCACCCTGCCGCCCGACCAGGTCACACGGGAGGTGGACCAGGCGCAGAAGGCGTTGGCGCGCCTGGTCGGCACCGGCACGTACATCAACTACCTGGACCCTCTGCAGCAAGACTGGGCGCAGACGTCCTACCGGCACAACCTGCGCCGGCTGCGTGCCGTGGCGCGCCGCTACGACCCGGACCTCGTGCTGCGGTTCCCCCAGTCGGTGCACTGAGCGGTCATGGCGACCGAGGGCGCCGTGCCCAGCCGGCGGGCACCACTGAGAACCGTCCGGCCGGCTGAGGCGCTTCATCTTCACCGGCGGACCTGACCGGCGAGGGACTCCGCTTTCGCCAAATACCGGGCCACCGGGCCCAGGGTCAGCATGCCGCTGGGGGCGCCGGCGTCTTCCGCTCGAGCGTCCCGCAGGGCCGCCGCGGCCCGCGCCGCGGCTTCGGGTTCGTCGAGGCGGACTGCGGTGTGGGCGGTCAGGCACCACATCGCTTCCTGCATGTGGTCGGGAGGTGGCTCCGGCGCCGCGGCCAGGGCGGTGCGGGCGTCCTCGGCACGGCCTTGGCCGAGCAGCACGTGGGGCCGAGCCCAGGGCAGGTACGGCCCCCAGTCCAGGTGCCGGTCGGTGGGGGCGGGACGGTCGTGCAGCAGACGTAATCCGAGCAGGGCGAGCGGGAACAGGCCGCGGTGCAGGCCGGGCATCCCGGCGGTGCGAAGGGCCTCCTCCGCGGCACGGTACTGGGCCGCGGCCGCGGCAGGGGCCGGTCCGGCGGGCTCGGTGCTGCGGGTCGCCGTGACCCGGGCCCGGAACCAGGCCGTGAGGACGCCGACGAGCGGAGCCTCGGTGGTGGCGGCGAGATGTTCGGCCGCCGCCGCGTGCGCGGCCGCGGTGTCCAGATCACCGAGAGCCGAAGCGGATTGCAGGCGGACGAGCCGGCCGAGGACAGCGAAGTTCGGCAGGCCGTGCCTGGTCGCCACGTCGAGGATCTCGGCACCGATCCCGTCGCGCATCGCCGCGAGGCCGGGGCGGGCGAAGGACTGCAGGAACACGCCGTTGAGCGCGAACGCCAGCAACGCCGGATCGCCCAGCTCCCGGGCCAGCGCCTCGGCTTGGTGCGCGGCCTCCTGGGCGCGGCTCAGCACGCCTGCGGCCAGGTCGGCGGTGCGGCTTTCGACAGCGATCGTGGCCAAGAGACGCGCCCGGAGGCCGGCGGGCGCGTCCGGCCCGAGCCGGGTGAGCGTGCGTTCGGCGGCGGTGACGACCGCCCGGGACTGTTCGGGATCGTCGGCGCGGCTCCAGATGGCGGGAACGTCGTAGGCGCCGATGATGCGGGCAGTCAGGTGCAGGTCCCCGGTGCGTTCGGCGGCGTGGATCGCGGCGAGGCGGTCGCGCCGCGAGTGGATGAGCGCGTCGCCGCCGGCCAGCGCGAGCGTGCGGGCGAGGTCCACGGTGGTGCGTGGGCCGAGCCGGACACCCGGGCCGGTCCACGCGTTCGGCGGGCCCGGAGCGGGCTCGGTCAGGATGTCCGTCTCCAGACGTTGCAGGGCGGGTCCGGGATCGAGGCCGAGCTGGTCCGCGAGCACCGTGCGGGCGCGGCGAAGGGTCGACAGCGCGTCAGCCTGGCGGCCCGCGTGGTGCAGGGCGCGGGCCAGCAGTCCCCAGGCCGGTTCGCGCCACGGGTGTTCGGTGACGTGCGCGCCGAGTTCGGCGACGAGGTCGGCGCCTTCTCCGGCGTCGAGGAGGATGCGGGCGCGTAGTTCCAGCGCCGCCAGCCGCAGTTCCTCCAACCGGCTTCGTTCGCGTTGCGCCCACGGCGATTCCGGCACGTCCGCGTAGGCGGGGCCGCGCCAGGCCGCGAGCGTCGCACTGAGTTCGGTCACCGCGCCGGCGGAGTGGCGGGTCCGGGCGAGCGCGTCCTCGAACCGGTGGACGTCCACGTTTTCGCGGGGCAGGCGCAGCGCGTATCCGGGGCCTTCGGTGACGATCACCCGCGGCGGGGTACGCGGTGACCGGTCGGGTTCCAGGGCGCGGCGCAGGGCGGCGACGAACGTTCGCAGCGCGCCGACCGCGCGTGCCGGTGGCTCGGTCCAGAGGTCGTCGACGAGGGTGTCGGTGGTGACCAGCCGTCCTTCGGCGGCGACGAGGCGGGCGAGCACCTCGCGGTGGCGGGGACCGCCGAGGTTGACCGGGCTGCCGTCGTCGTCCAAGGCCCGCACGGCACCGAGCACGTCGATTCGCATGCCCCCATCATCGGTGCCGGAGGCCGGGTGCGCTCGGGCGCACTGATCGGTTGCTGATCGCCGTGGCCCAGGCTCGGCCGAGTCAGGTTCCCGATCCGAAAGACGACCTTCGATGACACTCTCCATCCCCGGTTTCGACCACGTCCGCCTGCCCGGTGCCGACGGTGTCGAGCTGGCTGCCGCGGTCGGCGGCAGCGGCAGCCCGGTGGTCCTGCTGCACGGCTTTCCCGAGACGCACCTGATGTGGCGGCACGTCGCCGAGCGGCTCGCCGGTGAGCACACGGTGATCTGCCCCGACCTGCGCGGCTACGGCGCCAGCGACAAGCCGGCGGCCACCAGCGAGGACGTGTACGCCAAGCGCACCATGGCCGCCGACGTGGTGGCTCTGGCGGCCGCACTCGGCCACGAGCGCTTCGCCCTCGTCGGGCACGACCGGGGCGCCCTGGTCGCCTTCCGGGCGGGCTTGGACCACCCCGAGACCGTCTCGCACCTCGGCATCCTCGACGTCGTCCCGACGCTGGACATGTGGAACGTGCTGCACGGCGTCTCGGCGGCGGTCGGCTACCACCTGTTCCTCATGGCGCAGCCGCCGGGCTTGCCGGAGACCATGATCGCGGCCAGCGCGGACGCGTTCTTCGGGTCGTTCCTCGACGCCTGGGCCGGCGACCCGGCCGCGATCCCGGCGGAGGTGCGCGCAGAGTACCTCCGGGCGAGCGCGGCGGCGGTGCCGTCGATCGTCGCGGACTACCGCGCCTCAGCCGGCATCGACCTCCAGCACGATCAGGCCGATCTGGATGCCGGGTCACAGCTGGCCATGCCGGTGACGGTCGTACAGCAGGACTGGGGCGCGCAGCTGGGCTACGACGCCGCCGCCGTGTGGAAGGCATGGGCGCCGAACCTGGACCACCGGCTGACCAACGCCGGGCACTTCATGGCCGAGGAAGCGCCGGACGAGATCGCGGGCGCGATCCAAGACCTGCTGACCCGCTGATCACGTCTTGATCAGCGGGTCGCCGCCGCGCCGACGACCGCCGCGCCGACGGCGGCCGGCGACGTCGCCCGGATCCGGGCCATCCTCCTGGGCGTTGAGTGGGACGCCGAACCATTGCCGGGTGGCTTCTCGTAGTTCGTCCTGGCCGGGGTGTGTCTCTGACGACGCCCATGCCACGTAGGAGTCGGGGCGCAGCAGGAGTGCGGTGACGTCGGTGGCGGCCGTGGCGCGGACGGTCTCGACGCCGTCGGTGTGCAGGTCGCCGTTCTCGGTGAGGTCGATCAGCATCGGCTTTCCGCGACGGACCAGTTCCGCGAGGCGGACCGTGCCGTCGGGAGTGCGCAGAAGACCTCGAACCCGGGCTCCCCGTGACGCGGGCGGCCGACCTCGCCGGTGGCAGTACGGAGCCGCCGATCGCCGTCCGCGACGGTGTGCCGCACGTCCTGCGGACCACCCGGGCCGCCCCGGCGCCAGCGCGGCCGACGTCGCGGATCGCGCCACCGTCGCGAGCCTGGTGGCCGGCTGCGAGCCGCCGTTGACGGCGGTGTGCTGGCGGCCCAGACGCCGGACCGCCTGGACGTCGTGCTGCGCCCCTATGCGGACGCGGCGCTGGTCCTCGACGAGGTGACCCGGCACCTGCCGCTGACGGCTTTCGTCATGTTCTCCTCGGTCACCGGCGTGTTCGGCAAAGCGGGGCAAGCCAACTACGCGGCCGCGAACCGGGTGCTGGACGCGGTCGCGCACCGCCGTCGCGCTCGGCTCGGCCGAACCGGTGCTGGTGCTCGTCCGGTCCGACCCGACGGCCTTGATGGCCCGCACGCTTGCCCGCGCCGCGGGCAAGCCGGCCGGAGAACCCGGCCGAGCCGGAGCTGCGTGAGCTGCTGCGCGCGGAGGTCGCGGCGGTCCTGGGACACCCGGACGCCGCCGTGATCGACGACGACCGCCCGTTCCCGGAGCTCGGGTTGATTCCCTGACCGTGATCGAGCTGCGCACCCGCCTCGCCGGGTTGCCGGGCATCGACCTGTCCGCCACCGTCGTCTTCGACCGGCCCACCGTCATCGAGCTGGCGCGGCATCTCCTGGATCTCCGGACCGCGCAGGAACGAAACCCGGCTCGTTCTCCTCAAGAAAATTACATATCCGGAATCAGGCCATCCACGCCGTGGAAACGGTTCCCTCTCCTTGACAGTGGCCAGGCCGGCGGGTTTAGTTCACTATCTGGACGAACTGTCCAGCGAGGCGCTGCCGAAACCGCACCTTCTCCCCGAAATGAGTCCATGCACACGGGCTTGCGTGGTGGGCGGGTGCGTCACTGAGGAGGCAATCGTGCAGGATCGCCACGCAGCACACGCCGATGATCCGACCGCCGGCCGTTCGCAGTTCTCCCGTCGGAGGTTCCTCGCCGCAGGCGCAGGCGTTGCCGCCGGGGCGACGTGGGGACTGGCCGGGCCGGCGTTCGCGGACACGGGCAAGGTGCGTGGAGAGACTGCGTTCGGGCCCGTCGTCGTGGCGGACCCGGGAGGACGGGCGTCCTACGCCCGGGCCGTGCGTCTCACCGCCGGGCGGCCTGCCGGGATGTCGCGGACGTTGCTCGCGACGTTCCAAGGGGGAGGCGGTCCGGGTTTCCCGCTCTACCGGAGCGACGACGATGGCCGTACCTGGGAAAAGCAGGGCAGTGTGCCCAACGCCGATGAGGCCACCGGATTCTCCCTCCATCCATTCCTGTACGAACTGCCCCGGGCGTTCGCGGGCTTGCCCCAGGGCGCATTGCTCTTCGCCTGCAACTGGCTGGACAGCTTCACCAGCACCAACATCCAGCTTCACGCCAGCACGGATGGCGGCCGCACCTGGCAGTTCCTGAGCACGGTGGCCCGGGGTGGACCGCCCGACACGACGAACGGCGCGACGCCGGTGTGGGAGCCTTTCCTGCTGCTGCACGACAACAGGCTGATCTGCTACTACTCCGACCAGCGGGACCCGAAGTTCGGTCAGAAGCTCGCCCACCAGACCAGCACGGACCTGCACACGTGGGGTCCCGTGGTCGACGATGCGACCGGAACGACGTACCCCGAACGACCGGGCATGACCACCGTGGCCAGGCTGAACCGGGGCCTGTGGATCATGACCTACGAATTCGGGGCCCCCGACGACCCGGACAACCCCGATCAAGACAATTACACCTACCACGTGCACTACCGGATCGCGAAGGACCCGGAGTCGTTCCGGTTCGCCAGGGACACCCCGCTCCTCGACCAGAACGGCGATGCGCCGAACGGAGCGCCCGTGGTGTCGTGGACGGACTCGGGTGGGCCGGACGGAACGATCATCGTCACGGACAACGACAACCAGGACTTCTTCATCAACCGCAGCCTCGGCAACGCCCGGAAGTGGACGCGCCTGTCCTCGCCCATGCCGGCCGGGTACAGCCGGTTCACCCTTCCCCTCGACGGTCTCCGGAGCCCTCGGAACCGTGGCCTGGTCTTCGTCATCACGGGAGCCCAGTACGGAAAGTCCGCGCCGATCGAGGCGGGCATCATCTCGGTGGACGACTGCGAGAACGCGGACCCCCGACGGCAATAGCGATACCGCCTGCTCCGGCGGCGTCTGCCTCAACCCACGTTTCCTTGCTCGGACAAGTCGGCGGCGGCGAGTCGTCGGGTAGGTGTCCTCGGCCGTCGCGCATGCGCTGGCGTGGATTCTCGGCGAGACGCGGGAAATGCTGGAGCAGCACTACCGGCACCTGCTCCCGGAGCGATCGCCCGTGACCTACCCCCTGGACCCGCGCACGATGGGGCGCGCCCCGATCCCGTTGCACCCGGGTGCGGCGGCCTGCTACGACGGTCTCGGCGGATGACGGACGCGCGGCGCCTGGCCGTGGTGGCCTCCCGGGCGCCGGCGGGCACGGGGACATGGTGTGGGGCCACGTGTCCGTGCGCGATCCCGACGGGCGCGGCATCTGGATCAAGGCACCCGGCTGGGGCCTGGAGGAGATCCGCGAAGACCGGGTCCAGCTGGTGTCGTTCGACGCCGAGGTGCTCGCCGGTGAGGGTAGCCCGCACAAGGAATGCCACATCACCTGGACATCCTCCGGCGGCAGCCGGAGTTGACCAGCGTGGTGCACACGCACGCGCGCGGCTCGGTGTCCTTCGCGGCGCTGGCCGTGCCGCTGCTGCCGCTGTCCCACGACGGCGCCCTGTTCGCGGGGGAAGACGTCCCGAGGTTCGCCGGGACCGGCGGGCTGATCAGCACCCCGGCCCCCGGCCGGGACCTCGCCGCCGCACCCGCCGCGCTGATGCCGCACCACGGGCTGATGGCCGCCGGCCGGACCCTGGCCGCGGCGGTCATGCACGCGGTCCTGCTGGACCGGGCCTGCACGGCTCAGCTCACCGCGCTGGCCGCCGGGCCGGTGCGATCCTGGTCCGGCCCGGCGGAGCCAGGGCGAAGGCGGCCGAGTGCTGGCCGGAAAGCCGGCTGGCGGCGGGATTCGGCCATCTGGTCCGGCGAGCTGGGACGAGGACGAATTGACCCATGGCGCCGATCTTGGGAAGCTGGAGCGAAACCACGCCGTACGTGAAGCTCCAGCCGACCGCCGCCCTCAGGCCTGATGCGCCTCATAGCCGTTGGCGAGGTAAGTGTCCAGTCGTCGGCGGCGCTCGGCGATGGTCTGTTCCTGCCGCAGAAGTTCGTCGCGGATCTGCCGGACGCGCGCGACGAGCTCGGTGCAGTCGCCACGCGGGTGCTCGTCCCGGGCGCAGGGCAGGATGTCCCGGACGACGTCGGAGGACAGACCGGCGTGGAACATGTCTTGGACGAACGCGACGACCTCGATCGAATCGGGGGAGTACTCGCGATAGCCGTTGGGCCGGCGCTCGCTGCGCAGCAGGCCCTGCTGCTCGTAGTAGCGCAGTGCCCGGCTGCTGACGCCGGTCGCCTTGCTCAACTCGCCGATGCGCATGCCCCAGTTCACCTTGACCCTGACATTGACGTCAAGGTTTAGCGTCGAGATCATGACCACAGCAGCGCACCTGCGCGACAAGTTCGCCGTCGTCACCGGCGCTTCCACCGGCATCGGGGCGGCCATCACCGAGCGGCTGGCCGCCTCCGGCGCGCACCTCGTCCTGGTCGCCCGCAGCGCCGGCAAGCTCGACGAGGCGGCCGAGCGGCTGAGCCGGCGTCACGGAGTGACCGTGCGAGCTGTTGCACTCGATCTCGCCACCGCCGACGCGCCGACGCGGCTGGCCAAGACGTTGGCCGACGAAGGCATCGAGGTGGAGATGCTGGTCAACAACGCCGGCGTCAGCACGCGAGGGCCGGTGCTCGACGGGGATCCGGCCCGGTTCCGGTCCCTGATCGACGTCAACGTCACCGCATTGACCGAGCTGACCACGCTCCTGATGCCCGCGATGGTCGCCCGTGGCCACGGGGCCGTCGTCAACATCGCCAGCACCGGCGGGTACATCCCTGCGCCCTACCTGGCGGTGTACGCGGCGACAAAGGCGTACGTCGTCTCGTTCACCCGGGCGCTGTGGGCGGAAACCCGAAGCACCGGGGTCCGGGTGGTCGCAGTCAGTCCCGGTCCTACGGAGACGCCCATGAACCCCCGCGGCACGCGCAGCGCCGAGGCCGTCGCCGCCACGGTGCTGCGCGCCCTGTCGGGCAACGGACCGGCGGTCGTCGACGGGAGAACCAATGCGCTGACCGCTCTCTTGTTCGGTCGGCTGTTGCCGGCGCGCCTCAGCCTCGCCGTCGCGCGCCGCATCATGGCCAAGAGCGGTGAGTGACCGGACCAGCCTCGGCGTCGAGCGAGCATTCGAGCCACAGCCTCCGACGGTGACTCCATTCGCTCCGGTCCGGCCTCTGGTTTTCCACCGCGAGCGGAAGCCGGGGGAGCCGAAGTGCACGACCGGGTTAACGACACCGCGCTCGGCGGCCCGCGAGCGTCACACGATGGGTTCTGACGTGGTCGGCCGGACGGATACCCCAGTATTTTCTGCTCGCGCGCGACGCAACCGTCGCCCGGTCAAGCTTTCCGATTCCAAGGAGTCTCCCGCATGCTGAAGAAGTTCCTCGTCGTGACCAGTGCGCTCGGTGCCGGTGCCTTCCTGACCGGTGGCGTCGCCGCCGCCGACACCTGGGGCGATTACGGGTACGAGGACGGCTCCGATTCGACCAGCCAGTTCAGCCTGGTCAACCTCGAAAACACCGACGCGCTGCACAACGTCGGCGGCACGGTCGGGTTCTGCGAGAACGAGATCAACGTCCTGCTCGTTCAGGTGCCGATCCACGATGTCGCGAACGGCGTCGGCGTGGGCAACGGCGAGTCACCGGACAGCTGCGCGGGCACTGGCGTGTCCGACGGCGGCACCGGCACCGGCAACTGAGCGACGCACCTCGAACCCCACCCGGCGTTTTTCAGCTCGACCAGAAATTCACTCTATCGAGCTAAGTGGCTCCCTTTTGCCACGGGGGCGGATATAACTGTCGGTCGCGGGGTAACTGCCGATGTGCCGTGTCGCGACCGCAACAAGGTGGGTCGCGCGAATGTGAATGGGAGTCCAGAGCAGCGTGACCGCTGAACAAGAAATCGCCACCCTCCTGACCGGAACCTTCGGCGTGGAACCGGTCGACGTCCGGCCCGAGGCGTCGCTGCGTGAGCTCGGCATGGATTCTCTCGCCCTGGAAGAATTGCGCGTGCTCCTCGAGGAACGCCTGCGCATCGACCTCGAAGACGTCCAGCTGACCACCCGCGAAACCGTGGGGCAGCTGGCCACCGTGGTCGACGAGAAGACCGCGGCGTGACGGCGCGCGGGCTCACCGCGGCGGTGACCGGCCTGGGGCTGGTCACCGCCGCGGGCATCGGAGCCGACGCCGCGTGGCACGGGGTGACCCGGTCCGGTGCCGCCCGGGGCGTCCGGCACCGCGACGAACTGCACGGGCTGTCGTGCGACTTCATGTACACCATCGACGACCTCGACGCGGAAAACCGGCTGGGGGTGCCGGCCATGCGGATGATGGACCGGTTTTCCCAGCTCGCGGTGATCGCGGCCCGGGAAGCGGTGGCGGACGCGGGATTCGACACCGCCGGGTGGGACACCGACCGGGTCGCGGTGGTCATCGGCTCGGCCCACGGCGGGCTTCCGTTCTACGACGAGCAGAGCACCGTCCTCGCGGAAAAGGGGGCGCGCCGGGTGTCGCCGAAGCTGGCGCCGATGACGACGGTGAACAGCGCCGCCAGCAGCGTCTGCATGGACCTCGGCGCCCGGGGGCCGAGCCTGAGCGTCTCCACGGCCTGTTCCTCGGGCACGGTCGCGATCGGTACCGCTCTGCAGCTGCTGCGCTCCGGGGCGTGCGACATCGCCATCGCCGGCGGCGCCGAATCGGTGTGTTCAAGGCTGTTGATCTCCAGTGCCTGCCAGATGCGGGCGGTGTCGACGCGCCGCGACGATCCGTCGACGGCGTGCCGCCCGTTCGACGCCGACCGCGACGGGTTCGTCGTCGGCGAGGGCGCCGGCCTCGTCGTCCTGGAGCGAGCCGAGCACGCGGCGGCGCGGGGCGCGCGGGTCCGGGCCGGCATCGCGGGCTACGGCGCCTCCAGCGACGCCTACGCGGCGGTGGCGCCGGATCCCGAAGGCGCGGGGATCGAGCGGGCACTGCGGACGGCCCTGGCGGACGCGGCCGTGGCGCCGGCCGACGTCGGCCACGTCAACGCCCACGGAACCTCCACCGTGATGAACGACCTCATCGAAGCCCGGATGCTGCACCGGGTTTTCGGCGAAGGTCCCCTGGTCACCTCCACCAAGGCCATGACCGGGCACGCGCTCGGCGCGGCCGGCGGGATCGAGGCCGCGTTGACCGTCCTGGCGCTGGAGAAGCAGCTGGTGCCGCCCACCGGCAACCTCCGAACCCGCGACCTCCGGATCCCGATCGACGTCGTCGCCAAGGAAGCGCGGCCCGCGGCCTTCGAGTGCGCGGTGAAGACGTCGATGGGCTTCGGTGGCCACAACGCCGCGTTGGTCCTCACGAAGAGCAGCTGATCACCCGGCGGTTGCCGGAAGCAGAAAGCAGAGCATGTACGAGGAAGTTGTCCGCGCGCTGGCGGTCGACGGGACGCGGTTCAGCTACCGGCGGCTGCGGCAGCCCGCTCCGCGGACGGAGCCGGTGGTCGTGCTCGGCGGCGGGTTCCAGGGCAGTTACGGCTGGCCCCACATGGAGGACCGGATCACGCCGCTGACGGACCTGGTGACCGCGGACCTGCCCGGGATGGGGACTTCGGACCCGCTGCCGGCGGGGTCGGACACCACGTTCATGGGCCAGGCGATCGACCGGATCATCGACGACCTCGGCGTACCGCGGATCAACCTGTTCGGTTATTCCTACGGCGCCGAACTCGCTTTCGGGTGCGCCCAGCGCAACCCGGACCGGATCGCGCGGCTGGTTCTCGGCGGCGTGGTCTCGCACACCAGTCCCGCGCAGCAGGCGTCGTTGCGCGAAGCGGCCGACCACCTCGCCGTCGGCGACGCCGAAGCGTTCGCCACGGTGGCCGCGCGGATGCAGTTGTGCCTGGACCCCGGCCGCCACATCCCCCGGCGGTCCCTGGTGTACCGCTACGTCAAGCGGTCGATGCTGCACGTCGCCGTGAACGTGCCCAACGTGATGGAGTACCTGCGCCGGTCCTTGATCAGCGGCCCCGCCTTCGACGGCGGCCTGTCCGGGGTGCCGACGCTGGTGTTCACCGGTGAGCACGACTCGATCACCTGCCCGGACCGGCAGCGGGAGTTCGCGGCCACGATCGCGGGCAGCCGGTTCGTGAGCATCAGGGAAGCGGACCATTGGGTGGTCCTGGAGCGCGCGGCCGACGTCGCGGACCTGGCTGTCCGGTTCTTCACCGACCAGCCGGTGGAGCCGGCGTCCTATGTGGCCGACCACGGCAGCGAACTGGACACCGACCTGCTCCCGGGCTCGTCCGGGTCACCGCGACCGGGATGGTGATCGCCCGCGACGAGCGCCGGCCTGCACTACGGGATGCCCAGCGCCGCGATGACGGCGCGGTCACTGGCGGAGTCGGTGGCAAGATCGACCAAGTCGAGCAAACCAACCTGTCAGCATCCACCCCAAGAAGGGAATGCACGGTCCGCCATGGCATCGGGGAGGGAAGACCGGTCGGAGGAGTTCCTCGAGCATGCCCGCCGTGCCTATGGAGACCTCCAGCACCCGTACTACGAGTTCTTCTCCGACGCGCTGGCGCTGCCGACCGGGCATCCATTCGAACGTCGATCATCAAAATCTGGAACACGTCTACCGTGCCGGCGATCCGCTGATCGGGTCTACCTGGCGCCTGTCCGGCCGGATAGAGTCCGATCATGGGTTTTCTGCAGCGGCGGCGTCGGCGTGCACAACAGAGCGCACTTCTTTCCGTTGTGGCAGAACAGGTCGGTGCCAGGAATGGCGTTGTCCTCAAAGATCGTTTCTCCGGCGGTAAGGGGCTCAACGGTCCACTCACCTTGGGCGTGATCACCCTCCGGAACGGCTCTCCCGTCGAAGTTGCACAAGCTCAGATCGATGCCGCTGTCGCCGCGGGTTACACCGATCCACCCGAGCCTCCGTGCGCAAGCGGACGTGGGTGCGGGTTCGTCACCACGCCAGGTTCACCCGTATGGGCAGGATGCATGAGCCCAGCCCGTCACCTGGCCTGCAACGCCGCGACGACGGCCTCGGCGACCCCGCGAGCGCTACCCGGATTCTGCCCGGTGATCAGCCGCCCGTCGGTCACCACGTACGGTTCGAAAGGCTTGTCGGCGATGCTGTAGTTCCCACCGCGGTTCTTCAGTTCGTCCTGGAGGCTGAACGGTACCGCGTCGGCCCGCTGCGCAGCTTCCTCCTCCGGCCAGGAGAATCCCGTCACGTTCTTGTCCTTGACCAGCGGGTCGCCACTGTTGAGGGTGACGTCCAGCAGGCCGGCGGGGCCGTGGCACACCGCGGACACGATCCGCCCACTGTCGTAGAAGCGGGCCGTCAGTTCGGCCAGAGCCTTGTCGCGGAAGTCGAACATCACGCCGTGACCCCCGGTGAAGTAGATCGCGTCGTAGTCGTCGACGTTCACCTCGCCGGCTTTCTTGGTGTTCTTCAGGAGGTCCATGAACTCGCGGTCGCGGTACCGCTGGTCCGTCCCCAACTCGCTCAGCACGTCGTGGGCCAAGCTCTCGGGGTCGATCGGCACGTACCCACCGGCCGGGCTGGCGATGTCGAGGTCGAAGCCGTGGTCCTCGGCGTAGTCGTAGAAGTGGGTCAGCTCGCCCAACCACAGTCCGGTTCGCATCCCGACCTTCTCGTACTCCCGGGCGTTCGTGACGATGATCAGAATCCTCTGGGTGGCCATGCGTGGTTCTCCCGTACTCCTTCGAGTTCTCTGCCTCAACCGGTGGCTTACCCCCTGAGCCGCAGCCCAATCGTGCCGCTCCACGCCCGAAGTGGGGGGCGAACTGCGCCGCGATCATGCGGCCACGGGTACCGACGAGGCGTGGCTCAGGTGGTCGCTGATTCCGAACCACTGCCGTCGTCATGTGGGGATGTCGCGGGCCTCAGTTCCACGCAGCATTCGCCTGCACGAGGATCGAGGACGGCTTCGACGGTGGAAGCCTGGAGTCCGTCAAGCAGGCCGCCGAGGAAGGCCTGGTTAATGCCGCACACCAGGTCCGGCGCCTTCGTGGCCAGCGGGTGGAAGGGGCAGTTGCGCAGCCGCAGGCAGGTCGCGGTCTCCCGATCCGGCTCGAAGCCGTGGCGCTCGACGACGGCCGAGATGAGCGTCAGCGCCCGCTCGGTGCCGAGGCGTCCCGGGCGGAGCTGTTCCCGTTCTGCCGAGCCCAGCGCTTCGCCGTGCCGGTGTGCCGTGCGCAGCGTCGCCTGCCGGGCCGTTTCGCCGTCGCCTTCCTCGAGCACAGCGTCCAGGAGGATGTCGGCGAGGAGGTCGTGCTGGCGGGGCGGGATGCTGACCTGCACTTCGAGGTCGGACGGCTCGTAGACCTTGGGGGCGCGCCCGACCTTGCGGATGCCGCCGACGAACTCGTAGCGCGTCCGCAGCAGGCCGGCGGCGACGAGCTTGTCGAGGTGGAAGGCCGCGAGCTTGCGGGAGATGCCGACCGCTTCGGCGGCTTCGTCGCGGGTGACCGGGTGCCGGGCGTGCCGGATGTGGGTGTACATGCCGCTCCGCAGCGGATCGTCCAGCGCGGCGAGCGCACTGATCGGCTCCTGGTCCATGGAAGCAGGCTAACACCGATAGTCATGGCTGTAACTCCGATCGGGTAGCGCTCACCTGCTCGACTTGACCGCCGCCGCTAGTAAGACCAAACTTCGCTGGCGAAAAGGAGTACTCACCATGACCCACGAACTCGAACAGGCGAAGCAGCCGGTGAGCGCCGTGCTCGCCGGCCCCTACGGGCACCCCTTCCACCCCATCCTGGTCACCGTCCCGATCGGCGCCTGGGTCTCCAGCCTGGTGTTCGACATCGGCTCGCGGATCGTCGACGACCCCGGTTTCCTGGCGCGCGGCTCGGTCTGGCTCATCGCGATCGGCGTCGTCGGCGCGCTGGCCGCGGCGCTGATCGGCACCCTCGACCTGCTGGCCATCCCCACCGGCACGCCGGCGTTCCGCACCGGGCTGACGCACATGAGCCTCAACCTCGTGGTCACCGCGGCCTACGTCGCCGGGTTCTTCTGGCGCCGCGCGGCTTCGGACGGACCCGGTCCGGTCGGGATCGGCCCGCTGGTGCTGTCCGCGGCCGCGCTCGTCGTCCTCGCCGCGTCCGGTTACCTCGGCGGCAAGCTGGCCTACCACTACGGCGTCCGCGTCGCCGCCGAGACCACCCAGGCCGAGGGCTACGCGACCCGCCACACCTCCTGAACCGTTCCTTCCCACCACCACACCGAGGAGAAATCTCATGGACATCGCCGCGCTGATCGCCTGGCTGGTCACCGCCGTCGGCGGCTTCGTCATGCTGGGCACCTGGATCGCCAAGGGCGGCACCCGCGAACCGGGACGCAGCCGGTTCTCCCCGGGACTGATCTTCGGGCACTTCGCCCTCGCCGCGGCCGGGCTCGTCCTGTGGATCATCTACCTGATCGCCGGCGGCAAGACGCTCGCGTGGATCGCGTTCGTCCTGCTGGTGCCGGTCGCCTTGCTGGGCTTCACCATGCTGGCCCGATGGATCCCCGGCTACCGCAACCGCACCGCGGCCGCCTCAGCCTCGGACGCGGCGCCCGAGCAGCACTTCCCCGTTGTGGTGGTCGCCGCGCACGGGCTGGTCGCCGTCGCCACCGTTGTGCTCGTCCTGCTCGCGGCCCTGGGCATCGACAGCTGACCCCGCCCAGCCCGCGCACCATCCGAAGTCCGATCGAGGAGCTCATCGGTGGTATCGCCGACGTTCGTCATCATCGGGGCCGGCTTGGCGGGCGCGAAGGCCGCCGAAGCGTTGCGGGGCACAGGGTTCGACGGCCGGATCGTCCTGCTCGGTGACGAGCACCACCCATCCGGCTCGCGGTCGAGGGCGTGACACCCAGGTAGTCGGCGACCACATGACGTTGTAGTTCAGGGTCTAGGTGAAGATCACCGTCGTCTTCGGCCACGCCGGAGCGGTCAGCCACGCCTGCGTGGGGCGTTCGGCGGGCCGAGATCGACCGGCCCTCTTCGCGCAGTTGATTGCGGACGCTGTCAGGGGTGACCCGGCGGATCTCCGGGCTTTCCGGCCTTCCCGGCGCCAGCGTGGCTGCATCGGAGCCATCGGGATCGGAGCACCGGCGGCCCGGCCCGGTCCGGGGGCGGCATCGCCGTCCGGGGTGCCTAATCCGCCGGTCCGGCGGCTGACCGCCGGAACCCCCGATGCGGCGGCCGCGAGGTTCGGATCCCGCAGGTGATAGAAACGGTTCGTCCGATTTCCGCGGTTCCACGCTGTGCTGGGGGTGTGATGACGGCCGGCACGCCGGGGCCCGTCGAGGCTCAGTTGCGAGCCTCGGTCACGCGGTTCGCCGGGCCGGCGCGGGCCGTGGCCACCACCCTCGTCGGGATCTTCGGCGTCGTCGCCACGCCCGGTGCGGCGCTGCCGGTGGCCTTCGGCCTGCTCGCGCTCAGCCTGGTCGCGGCGGCTGCCGACGTCTTCGGTGGGCGGCGTGCGTCGTTCGCGCTGTCGGTGGTGCGTGCGGGCGCGCTGTGCGCCACCCAGACGTGGATCACCTCTGTCCCCGGCGAGGCCAGCCTGTGGGCGGTCAACGTCCTCACGACCACGGCCATCACCTGGCAGTGGCAGTACCCGCCGCGGCTGACCGGGCCCGCGCTGGTCGTCCTCCTGGCCGCCGGGATCGGGGTCGGCCCGGGTGAATGGCTGCCGGTGGCGCTGCGGGTCGCCGTGGAGAGCGTGCTCGCGCGGCTGGCGTTCGTGCTGCTCGTGCGGTCGAGCCGGCGGACCGACGCCGCTCGCGCCGAACAGGCCGCGCTCGAGCAGGCCGAAGCCCTCGACCGGGACCGGCGCCGGCGGGAGCGCGAATACCTCGCGCTGCTGCACGACACAGCGGCGGCGACGTTCCTGGCGGTGGCCTCCGGCGCCGCGACGGACCCGGCCGCGGTGGCCGGTTACGCGGCACGTGACCTCGTCGTGCTGACCGGCGGGGACGGCGTCGCCGACGACACGCTCGTCGACCTCGAAGCCGGCGTGCGCGTGATCTCGACCGGGCGCGCACTGCCGGTGACGGCGGTCTGGGAGCCGGTGCCGCTGGTCCCGGCGTCGGCCGCCCTCGCCGTCGTGCGCGCGGCCGAAGAAGCGCTCCGCAACGCCGAACGCCATTCCGGTGCGGATTCCGTGGCGGTGCACCTGGGTCCCGCACCCGGCGGGGTCACGCTGACCGTCAGCGACGACGGCGCCGGCTTCGACCTGGCGAAGGTTCCCGCGTCCCGCCGGGGCGTGCGCGGTTCGGTGGTGGAACGGATGCGGGCCGCGGGCGGCACGGCGGAGATCACCTCGCGCCCCGGCGCGGGCACGACCGTCACCTTGAGGTGGTCCCGTGCGTGAACCACCCGTGACCCGGCTCACCCCGGCCCTCCGCATGGTGCTGCTCTGCGTCACCGCCGTCATCCAGCCCGGGCTCAGTCTCCCCGCCCTGCTGCGCCACCACGCCGCCTACCAGCCGCCGCTCGCCGCCGACCTCGCCTACGGAGCTCTCACCGCCGTCACCGGCGTCTGCGCCTGGTGGGTGCTGCGCCGCAAACCCCTGCCCGCGGTCGTCGCGGCCGGCGGAACCGCCGTCGTGCTCGTCGCCTCTTCCGTCGCCACCGCCGCGTTGCCGCCGGACGCCTTCTTCCGCGAACCACACTGGTCCGTCGGCCTCGTCGGCTGGCACCTGCTGGTCCTGCTCGCCGATCGCACGGCCGCCTTGCCGGCGGCGCTCGCCGGGCACGTCACCGCCGGTGTGGTCCAGTTCCTGCTCGACGGGACGCCCACGCGGACCGAGTCCGGCGACGCCGCGATCGTGCTGTTCGGCGTGACCGCGTTCCAGCTCGCCATCGCCGGGCTGGTCCGGCTGCTCGACCGGCGCGCGGGCGAGGCCGGGGCGGCCGCCGCCGAACGGGACCGGCTGGCCACGCGCGCCGCCGTCGCCGCGCAGGCGGAGCACGACCTGCGCGCCGGGTTCGCCGGGCAGCTCGGCGCCACCCTGCCGTTGCTGAGCGGCCTGGCCGACGGCACCGTCGACCCGCGCACCGCGTCCGCCCGGGCCCGCTGCGCGCTGGCGGCCGCCCAGCTGCGCCGGCTGTTCGCGGAGAACGACGAGGTGCCCGACCCCCTGGTGCACGAAGTGACCGCCTGCCTGGAGGTGGCCGAGCGGCGGGGGGTCGAGGTGACGCTGGCGGTGAGCGGCGACCCCGTCGACGTCCCGGCACCGGCCCGGCGCGAGCTGACCGGGCCGGTGCTCACCGCGCTGACCGCCGCCCGCTCCCGGGCCCGGGTGAGCGTGCTGCGCACTCCCGAGCTGGTCCGCGTCGCCGTCGTGGCGGACGGCGACGTCGCCGTCACGGGATCGGCAGCGGTTCCCGTCACGTCCCACTTCCGCACCGGGCAGACCTGGATGGAGGCGCGATGGCGACCCGAGTGACGGCCGTCGTGATCGACGACCACCCGGCGGTGCGCGCCGGCGTCGCGTACTGGCTGGCGTCCGGCCACCCGCCGATCGACGTCCTCGCCGACGGGGAAGACGTCAAGACCGCCTGGCTCGGCCCCGGCGCCACGGCCGACGTGGTGATCTTCGACCTGCACCTGGGCGGGCCCGCTCCCGCCTTCGGCGACCTCCGCCGTCTCGCCGAGGCCGGCCGCCGGGTGGTCGTCTACTCGATGCGCGCCGACGACGACGTCGCCCTGCAGTGCCTGGAACTGGGGGCGTTGTGCTACCTGACGAAGGCGGAGGGCGCCGAGCACCTGGTCGAGGCGACGCGGGCTGCGGCGCAGGACCGGCCCTACACGCCGCCGTCGCTGGCCGGGGCCCTCGCCGGGGACCGGTCGGAGACGCGGCCGGCGCTGTCGGCGCGGGAGGCGGAGGTGCTCGTCGAGTGGTTCCAGTCGGAGTCGAAGGAGTTCGTCGCCCACCGGCTGGGTATCGCGGCGAGCACGGTGAACTCCCACCTGGAGCGGATCCGGGTCAAGTACGCGCGCATCGGCCGCGAGGCGCCGACCAAGGCCGCGCTCGTCGCCCGTGCGATCCAGGACGGCCTGATCGGCGTCGACGATCTGTGACGTGCGTGTGGTGCGAACGGCCCACACCACCGCTCGGTCATCCGGGTTAACGTCGCGCCGACGGAGCCGCGCGGGCGCCCCGTCCGGGCTCCAGCGACCGGCCCGGGGGTGGCCGCGGCGAGCGGCTGCCGCCCCGCCGGAACCCGTCCGGCGGGCAGCACGAGGAGATCCATGAAGCACGTCCGCGCCACCCTGTTCGCCGCCTGTGCCACCACCCTCCTGCTCTCCGCGTGCGGCGGGGAGTCCGGCCAGGCCGTCCCCGCCACCCCGACCGGCACCCCGGCCGCTCCGGCCTCGGCCGAATCGAGCGCCCCGGAGTCCTCGACGGGCGCGGCCGTGCCGGCCGGCGACGTCACGCCGCCGGGCACCGAGCTCAAGCTGGGCGAGCGCGCGGTCGTCCCGTTCAAGTCGGGCACGACCAAGTCCGGCACGATCGCGATCACGGTGACGGCGATCGACAAGGGCGAGAACGCCGACCTGGCCAAGTACGGCGACAAGGCCAAGGGCATAACGCCGTACTACCTGCGCGCGACGATCGAGAACGTCGGCGGCACGGACCTGGCCTACGCCTCGGTGAGCCTGCGCGCCCGCGGCGCCGACGGCCGTTCCACGGGAGTGATCATCACCGGCAGCCTCGACCAGTGCAAGTCCGGCTCCGCGGGCAAGGACTTCACCACCGCGGGCGCCAAGTTCGAGACGTGCACCCTGCAGGGAGCACGCGAAGGCAGCACGGTCGAAGCCGCGGCGTTCGACAAGGGCGACGGCTACGACAAGTCCCCGGTGGTCTGGAAGAAGTGACGCCGGGGGCGCGTCATCTGGAGTCCAGGTTGGACAGCAGTCCGCCGGTCGAGGCCAAGGGATCCGGCCGACGGAGTGCGTCGAGATGGATCTTGTCGCCGATGAGCCGCCGGGGCGCGTCCCGCCCCGCGAGGATTTCGACAGGCCTGGGGGCCGGGCGCATCGCGTCATTCCCCGCGTGAGCGGATTTCCGCCGGCGATCCTTTCGGTGGTGAGGAAAACCCGGTCCGCTCTGGATCTCCGCGGTGGCCGCCGCTACCTTCGGGTGTCCCATGGGTCGTCCTCGTTCCTCGTTTCCCGGAGGCAAGCCATGTTCGGACATCCGCTGCGGCGGATCGGTGTGCTCGCCGCGGTTTCCGCGGCATTCCTGGCCATGGTGGTGACTCCCGCCGAGGCGCTCGTGCCGGCGGACGTTCCCGCCGTCGGCGTCGACACCGGCCGCTTCGACCTGCCCATCAGCTGCGCGATCACGCTGCCCGACGTGGGTGGCGTGAAGGTGTTCGACCTCGGCACCAGCGTCGACGTCCAAGGTGTGGTCGCCACCAGCCTCGGCCCGGGCCAGCAGTTCTTCCTGTCCCAGGGATCGGGTGCCATCACGTTCCCGACGTGGCTGACCGGGCTCGCCGGCACCGTGGGCATCGATCGCGCCGACGCCACCGTCTCGGAGTTGTCCATCGGGGCCACCAACGCGACCCCGCCGAGCATCAACGTCACCGAAACCCCGCAGGTCATCAAGGACATCGTCATCAAGCCCGGCGAGCCGCTCACCGTGGGGCTGCCGCTGCAGGGCACCTTCGACGTCGGCCCGTACACCGCGCCGCACAGTGGCACGGTGACGCTGAAGTTCGAGCAGGCGGTCGCGCACGTCACGCTCAAGGCGTCGTGGGGACTGCAGCTCAAGGTCGACGCCACGTGCAAGCCGACCGCGGGCAACGCACTGCTGACGATCGCCGTCGGCGGCGCGGCCGGGCAGCCGCCGTCGCTGATCCACGGTGCGCCGCTGAACTTCCCGCCGGTGGCACCGGGGTACCTGAACGGCATCATCAACGCGCCCTACAAGTGTTCCTTCGGCGGCGAGCAGCTCGACGCCGGGATCGCGGTCGGCGGGACCATCCCGCTCACCGTGTCCCGCACGGGTTCGATGTCCTTCACCGACGCTTCCGGCGCGTTGACGATCCCGAAGGCGACGGTGAACAAGCTGCTGGACAAGGGGTTCTCCGGCAGTTTCTCCGGCCGGGTCACCGAACTGAACCTCGTCGTGCGCGGCGGCACACCGGCGGTGCAGAACGTCGCGGCGAACGTGGTGATCCCGCCGACGCCCTTGGTGCGGGACAGGGACATCGTGCTGCCGCTGCCGACCACGGGCACGCTTTCGGCCGGACCGTTCCGGCCGGACGCCGGTGCGAGCAGCGTCGCGGTGTCCCTCGGCTCGGCGGCGGCGACGATCACGTTCAACGGCAACGCGGGCGAGCTGCCGATCACGTGCGGCGCGCCTTCGCCGGAGGTTTACCTGGTCGAGAACCCGGTGACCTGAGCCGGCCGGCTGGTGCCGCCTCGGACGCGGAGGCGGCACCGGCCGGTCAGGCGCCGTGAACCGTCGAATTCCGCGTTACACCGTGGTGCTCGCGAAGCAGCGTTCCGCGCCGGTGGCCGAATGTCACTTCCGGGTGAATGGTGCCGGTGACCCTTTCGCATCGCCGGAAACATCGATCGGCGAGTTTTCCCCCGAAAGTGCGCTGTGGGCGTGTGAGCGGGTGATTTCGGATTGCCGGTCGTCTCGATCTTGCCGACACTCGGTGTATGGAGAACACGGTTTCCGAACCCGAGGCACCGCCGGAGTCCGACGTCCGGTTCCCGCTCGTCCTGCGGGGGTACGACCGCAGGCAGGTGGACGAATACGTGCGGCTCGTGGAGAAGCGCGTGGACCGGCACGAGAAGGCGCGGCGGGTCGCCGAGCGGCGGCTGGCCAAGGCCCAGGTGCCCGCGCCGCGGGCCGCGGAACCGGATGGTGCCGCCGGGCTGGGCCGGCGGATCGAAAAGATTCTCCAGGTCGCGAAATCCGAGGCCGCGGAGATCAAAGAACAGGCTCGCCGGGAAGCCGAGGCGATCCTGGCGGCCGCGGAGAAGAAGGCCGCCGAGGCGGAGAGTGCGCGCGAAGAAACCGAACGCGCCGCGCAGCGGGACGCGCAACTCGTCGTCTCTCGCGCCGAAGAAGAAGCCGCGGCCATCCGGGCCGCCCACCGAGCGGTGCTGACCCAGCTGGGCCAGATCGCCGAAGGGGTCGAGGACTTGCGCGTCCGATACGGCGGCGAGGCCGAGGGGGAGGACCCGGCCGAGCCGGAGCCCGCGAAATCCGCGCCGTCCCCCGCCTGACCGGCAAGGCCTGAGCGCGGGCACGACGCGACGAACTCCGGCGGATCGCGGCGCAGACCCACGGGAGCCGGTCGCGGCCGGCTCCCGTGCTTCCGCGTTCGGTGGCCGCTCAGCAGTCGGAGTACACCGGCTTGCCGGCGAACCGGTCGGCCAGGTAGTGCACGACATCGCCCGCGGAGAACGCCAGCGTCGTCACGTGCTCGCCGACGTAGGTGCGCCAGGTGACGTCGACGCCGGCCGCGCAGTACTCGCGCCGCAGGGCTTGGGCCTGGGAGAGCGGGATGATTTCGTCGAGGCTGCCGTGGAACAGGAAGACCGGCGCCTGCGGCGGGTGGGCACCCAGTTCGTTCTCGGCCAGCCGGGCCTGCCACTTCGCGGTGGTGAGCGGGTTCGCCGTCGTGTAGTCGGCGATGTGGCCGAAGGCGTAGCCGAACACCGCGTCGACGCACGCGTCCTGCTGGGTCGCGTACAGCGTCCGGCCGCGGTCGTTGAGGTAGCCCGGCAGGTTCAGCTCCGGGTACGCCGCGTCCAGGCCGAGCGACGCGAGCAGCAGGAACCCGAAGCCGACGCCGCCGTCGAGGCTCTTGGCCACCACGTTCAGGTCCGCGGGTGTGCCGCCGGCCGTGATCGCGGCGACGTGCAGTTCCGGCGCGTACGTCGGCGCCAGCTCGCCCGCCCAGGCCGCTCCGCCGCCGCCTTGGGAGTACCCGGAGAACGCGACGGGCCCGCCGGCGGCCAGGCCGGCCGCGGGGAGCCGGGTCGCCGCCCGGACGGCGTCGATCACCGTGTGGCCTTCCGAACGCCCGACGACGTAGGTGTGCAGGCCGGGCGTGCCGAGGCCCTCGTAGTCGGTGACCGCGACGGCCCAGCCGCGGCTCAGCATGGCGTCGACGAACAGCGGTTTCTCGTAGTCCGGCTGGAACTTCGACGGCGCGCAGCGGTCGCCGATCCCGCGGGTGCCGCTGGCCACCGAGACGATCGGGCGGGGGCCCGGGCCCGGCCACGGTGCCGTCGGCACCAGGACCCGGCCCGACACCGCGATCGGCGTGTCCGTCGCGGACCTCGACCGGTACAGCACGAGGTAGCCCTTGGTGCTGCCGGAGTCCGGCAGCGGCCGCCACCAGACGACGTCGCCGTCCGCGCCGTCCGGCAGCGGGCTCGGCGGCGTGTAGAAGGCGTCGCCGTCCGGGCCGCGGGGCGGGTCGGCGGCCGCGGCGCTCGCGGCCACCGTGGAGAGCAGGGTGACGACGACGGCCAGCAGAACCGTCCAGAGGGACTTCGTGCGCACGGGAACTCCTCGTTGAGTCCGACTCGGGTTCAGAAGACGCGGTCGACGTCTTCGGCGATCAGGTGGTCCAGCGCGCGCTCGGCGAGGGCGGCGATGGTCATCGACGGGTTGCAGGCGGCGGTCGTGCCGGGCATCAAGGCGCCGTCGAGCACGTAGAGGCCGCGGTGGCCGAGCACGCGGCCGTCCAGGTCGCACACCGAGCCCATCGCGGCACCGCCGAGCGGGTGCCAGGTGCTCGGCACGAGGGCGGTGGTGTCGAGCAGCACGCCGGGCGGGCCGGCGATGTGGGTGATCCGCTCGTGGATGCGCGCGCTCAGCTTCGCGTCGGCGCCGGAGGGCCAGTGCAGGACGGCGTCGTCCTTCGCCGCGTCGTAGACGAACCGGCCGCGGCCTTCGCTGATGCCGTACCCGACGAGCATGGTGGTCCGCAGGTCCGGCAGCGGCGGCAGCGACGCCTGGATGACGGTGTTGGCCGTCGCGGGATCGTCCCATTCCTTGCTGCCGTAGACGACCGGGCCGCCTTGTGGAGCGCCGAAGTCGTCGGCGAGGTTCGTCCAGGTGTAGATGCGGTCGCCGTTGCTGCCCCAGCCGGCGCCCAGCCCGTCGGGCAGGTCGGGGATGTCGCCCTTCGCGCCCGCCCGCATCAGCAGCCGCGTCGTGTTCGCCGTCCCGGCCGCCATGACGAGCGCCTTCGCGGTCAGGACCTTTTGCTCGAGTACGGTCCCGGCGGTGTCGATGCGGTCGGCGCGGACCTCCCACCGGCCGTCCTCGGCCAGCGCGACGCCGGTGACGTTGTGCAGGCTCGCGACGGTGCAGCGGCCGGTGGCCTCGGCGGCCGCGAGGTAGGTGACGTCGACCGAGTGCTTGCCGCCGTTGTTCACCCCGAGCGCGCAGTCGCCGTTGGTGTAGGACGGTTTCATTTCCCCGTCGAGTTCGCGCAGCGCGTAGTCCCAGTCGATCGGCATCGGGATCTTCTCGACGGCGTAGCCGGCGTTGCGTGCGTTGCGGGCGAAGATCCGGGCCGCCTGGTACGGCTTGCTCGCGACGAGGGCGTCCGGGGCGGTGGCGATGCCGAGCATGGCGGCAACCCGCGGGTAGTACTCGGCGTCCAGCCGCGCGTAGTCGAGCTCCTCGGGAAAGCACGCGTGGAACAGCTCGGCCGTCGGCTGCAGCGTCATGCCCTGGTAGACCAGGGACCCGCCGCCGACGCCTGCCGCGCACATGATGTTCATGCCCTGGCCGCTGACCTGCTCCAGGAGCCCGGTGTAGCGCTCGAACGGCGGCAGCGACGGCAGGCCCGGCAACGCCGGCGCCGAGCCCAGCCAGAAGATCCGCTTGTCGGGCGCCGACGTCGGGTGGGGGAACGTCTCGGCGTCCGGCCCGGTCGGCCAGCGCCGGCCGCGTTCGAGCACCAGCACCGGCACCCCGGCCCGGGCGAGCCGCAGCGCGGTGACCCCGCCGCCGAACCCGGAGCCGATGATCACGACCCGGTGCTCCTCCCGGGTGACCGGCACGCGGCCCGCGCCGAGCGCGGCGACGCCCGCAGCGGCCACGGCGCCCTGCAGGACGGTTCGGCGGTTCAAGGTGCGCATGGGCGGGTTCCTCCGGGCAGTGGTCGTGACCCTGGGTGACTGTAGGAACCCGAAACGAGAGATGAAATGGATTGCCCGTCTCACTACTGGCGAGTAGGGTGCCGTTTCATGCGCGCAGTGCGACCGTCCGCGGCTGCGTCCCGGCGCGTCGACGCCCGGCGCAACCGCGACGCGATTCTCCGCGCGGCCGACGAGGCGTTCAGCGAAGACGCCGACGTCGGCCTGGACGAGGTGGCCCGCCGAGCCGGCCTCGGCCGCGCGACCGTCTACCGCCACTTCCCCGACCGCGGGGCGCTGGCCCTCGCCGTCGCCGCCCATCACCTCGCCGCGCTCAAGGACCAGGTACGCAGCCGCGAGCCGTTCCGCGAACTGTTGCGATCAATGCTCGCCATGCAGGCCCGGCGCCGCCCGCTCGTGCGGCTGTTCCGGGAGCTGCCGGAGCGCAGCCAACGCCAACACGCCAACGCCGTGGTCTCGCTGCTGCGCCCGGCTCTGGAGGAGGCGCAACGCGAAGGCATCGTGCGCGCGGACATCGAACCCGCGGACCTGGCCCTGCTGTTCGAGATGCACGAGGCGGCGCTGGGGTCGGGACTGGTCACGCGGGAGCCGACGGAACCGGCGGAGCGATTGGTGCGGGTGTTCCTCGACGGTCTCGCCGACCAGCGCAACCACACCGCGGACACGGGCTAGGTTCGCCGCCGGTTCCGTCCGGAGGGCGTGATCTACGCCGCCATGGCCTCGCCGCAGTCCCTTCGATGACGGCCGCGGTGGTTCACAAGCCGCCGACCTTGACGGGGAACTGCTGGAGGGTGGCGACGGTGTCGTCCGGGTTGTCCGGCAGCACCAGGTCGACCGGGTTCCGCAGCTGGTAGATGTCACCCGACGGGGGGAACTGGGTGAGCTGCCCGATCAGCTTCGCCGGTTCTTTGGTGGTCAGGACGAGGGGCTCGGCGCGGTCGGGCTGGTCGATGGTCATGGTGAAGCCGAGCACCATCACCTGCTCGTACCGGGGCGGGAACTTCTGGGTCAGCTTCAGCAGGCTTTTCGCGTCGACGTCGACGTCGTTCTGCTCGATGGTGATCGTGCCGTCCTGGCGAGCCCGCCCGCCGCCGTCGGCGAGGTTGCCGGTGAACCGCATCCCGGAGACCTGCAGGCGCCGGGAGGTGAGCGGGTCGTCCGGGTCGGCTTCCACCTTGACCCGGAGGCCACCGGTGAAGTGCACCGATTCCGCCGAATCCCGGATCTGCAGCGGGGTGTCCGGCGCGTCTCCGGTCAGCTCGATTTCCTGACCGATCGGCGGCAGCACATCATCCATCGGGCGTGCCGGCCCGGCCTGCGCGGCGGGTGCGGCGGCCATCAGCAGCAGTGCGGTCAGTGCGGCCACCGGGAATCGACGTCGAGTCATGTGCGTCTCCTTGTCGAGAATCTCTGGCAGATCACGGTTGTGAGGCACAGCAATGACTTTCAGCTTTGGGGCGAAGCTGATTCGGGACAAACGATTTCCCCGCACCGCCGAGGGACGGTCCCTCGATGGGGCAATCCACTCGCGGTGTGTCAACGGCTGATCATCCGCCTGCGCCAGCTCCCGCCCGACCGGGGTCGAGCCGGTGAAGGAGATCATGTCGATGTTGGGGTCTTCGGCGACGGCGTTGCCGAGTTCGCTGCCCTTGCCGGGCACCATGTGCAGCACGCCCGCGGGCGACCCGGCTTCTTCCAAGAGGCGGGCGATGACGACGCCGCAGCAGGGCCGGGGCGACCGACCGCATGGCGAGGACGAGCGGGAATTTCCAGGGCGCGATCACCGCAACCACGCCGAACGGGACGCACCGGGCAGTGCTGGTGCTAGTCGGTGTGCGCCCAGGTGTGCCCGTGTTGGGCCGCGGCGGCCGCCCTCCCACGTCCGGTCCCTTCAGTCGCCGATGCCCTTGGCCTGGTCGATGTAGGTCTGCCGCTCCGGGGTCACGCGCAGGATGACGCGCTCGGACTTGATGTTGTCCGGCGGGTAGTCCTCGCCGGTGTACTTGCGGGAGAGCCGGTCGACCTGGCGGCGGGCCCGTTCGCCGTTCTCGACACCGGTGACCTTTCCGCGGACTTCGGCGTAGCGGTAAGGGTTGGCCTCGTCGCGGATGAGCACGGTGATCCGCGGGTCGCGGGCGACGTTGTGGGCCTTCGCGCGGTGGGTTTCGGTGTTGAGCACGAGCTCGCCGTCTTCGACGTCGACCCAGATCATCTGGGTCTGCAGCCGTCCGCTGGGCAGGACGGTGGTGACCGCGGCGAAGTTCTTGCCGGTGGCCAGTTCTTCGGTTTCGGGCAGCAGCTTCGGGCCGTCGGCGGTGCCTGCGGGCACGGCGGGCTCCTTCCGATCGGGCAGTGCGTCACACTGATCGGCTACCCGGGCGAGTGGGGGACAAACGGAAGTGGTTTCCCCGGGCCGCCGCCGGGTACGCGGGCGGGATGTCTGTGCAAGCCGTGGTACTGACGGAATTCGGTGGCCCTGATGTCTTGACGCTCAAGGAGGTCGAGCGGCCCGAGCCGGGGCCGGGAGAAATCCTGGTCCGGGTGTTCGCGTCGGGGACCAATCCCGTGGAGGCGAAGATCCGGCAGGGGGTGGCCATCCCGGACCTCGAGCTGCCCGCCGTCCTCGGAGGTGACGTCTCCGGCGTTGTGGAGGCGGTCGGCCCCGGCGTGTCCGATTTCGCCCGGGGCGACGAAGTGTTCTACACGCCGGAAATGGCGTCGCGGGCAGGGAGCTACACCGAGCTGAACGTCGTGGCCGCGACCATCGTCGCACCGAAGCCCCGCGGCCTGAGTCACGTCGAAGCGGCGGCGATCCCGCTGGCCGGAGGCACGGCGTGGGAGGCCATCGTCCGGCGGCTGGCGGTGCGTCCCGGGGAGACGGTGCTGGTGCACGCCGGTGCGGGCGGGGTCGGCACCTTCGCCGTGCAGTTCGCGATCGCGGCGGGTGCCCGGGTGCTGGCCACGGCGGGCCCGGACAACCAGGACCTGGTGCGGGACCTCGGCGCCGAGCCGATCGACTACCACGAAGCCGATCCGGTCGAGGTGGCGCTGGAGCACACCGGCGGCACGGGCGTCGACGCCGTGCTGGACCTCGTCGGCGGCGAGAACCTGGTCAAGAGCTGCGCGGCGACCCGGACGTTCGGCCGGATCGCGACGGTGCTGCCACCGAAGGGCGAGCTGAGCGCGCTGTACCAGCGCAACCAGCAGCTGCACGGGATCATGCTGACCCGGGAACGCCGCCGGCTGGAGGAGCTGACGCCGGTGTTCGAGCGTGGCCAGGCCCGGCCGGTCGTCGAAGAGGTCCTGCCGCTGGCTCAGGTGCGCAAAGCGCACGAGCGGCTCGATTCCGGGCACGGCCGGGGAAAGACCATCTTGGACCTCACCTGATCGGGGAGTGCGGTGGTGGCCGGGCAGCGGGACGCCGTCGGCTGCGATGGCGATGCCGGTTCAGCCGCCGGAGTCCTGGTGGTCCAGACGGGAGACGGTGCAGCCCGACAGCCGGTCGCTCGCGTCCCGGGCGTGGGCTTCGCACAGCCTGGCGGTCACGCCGTCCTGATCGGTCACCACCGCGGTGACCGGCTCCGCACAGGGTGTGTGCAGCCGGTCGTAGTCCCACGCGGCGGCGCAGCCGGGATCGGTGCACCAGGCGCGTCCTCCGCTCGAGTGCAGCGTGACACCGTGGGTGGGGCAGACGCCCCACGGGACGTCGCACAGGTTGGGGTCGCGGGCCACCCGGACCCGGGCCAGGTCTTCGGCCGTCCGGGAAACCTCGGCGGTGTAGTCGCTCAGGTCGTGGGTGGCCTTCGCGATGGGCCGGGCGAGGCGCTGCAGGTGGCCGTCGGGCGCGGTCTGCAGCCGGGCGGCCACCTCCGCGGTCCGCGCCGCGAGCGCTTCGGCGTCGGCGGCCAGCGCACGCAGCTCGGCCGGCAGGGGCTCGGGCGTGGTCGGCTCAGGCATGCTCGTCCTCGGTGGTCTGGGGTGATCGATGAGCGGACTGCGCAAGTACCCCGAACCCGGTGCCTCAAACCAGGGGGCACCGTTCTCAGGCGGGACCCAGCGGGTGGTGGAGGGGTACGAGCCCGACCCGGCAGGCCACCAGGGCCACCTCGACACGGTTGCGGACGTCCAGTTTGGCCAGGATGCTGGACATGCACGACTTGATCGTGGTCTCGGCGACCACCAGCCGACGCGCGATCTCGCGATTAGCGCCTACGGGGTGTTCGCCGCGGGCGAGGAGTACGTGGGGGAGACGGTGAGCATCGCGGGTGAGCACCTGACCGGCGCTCAGTACGCCGCCGCGTTCGCCGAGGCACTGGGCGAACCGGTCGAGTACCGGCCGCTCACGCACGACCGGTTCCGCTCGCTCGGGCTCCCGGCGGGCGAGGAGTTCGGCAACATGTTCCAGTTCTACGTCGAGGGCGAGCGTGACTTCGTGGCGGCCCGTGACCTGGACGTGGTGCGGTCGCTCAACCCGCGGCTGCAGACCTTCCGCGCCTGGCTGGCCGAGCACGTCGAGGACGTCAGGCCGGCGTGAGCGCCATCGGCCGCCGCAGTTCCCCGGCCTTCAGGCCGGGGGTTGTCGCGGGCGGCAGGGAACCTGGCTTCGGCGATCGGTCCGTCAGGCTCCGGTCTTGCGGCGCCGCGGTGCGGCCGACCGGGGTGGTGTCGAGCGCATGTGGTCGCGTACCGGGGCGAGCAACGCCGCGAGGGTTTCGACGTCGGAGCGGGAGAGCGGCTCGAACAGCAGGCCGCTGACCACCTCGATGTGCCCGGGCAGCACCTGCGCGAGCCGTGCTCGGCCGGCGTCGGTGATGGTGACCGTGGTGCTCCGCTCGTCGTCCGGCGAGGGGGTCCGCTCGACCAGGCCCGCCTTCTCCAGCAGGCCGGCCTGGTAGGTCAGGCCGCTGCGGCTGTAGACGACGCCGTCGGCGAGGTCGGTCATGCGGTGGCTGCCGGTGGGGGCGTCGCCGAGCCGGGCCAAGAGCTGGAACTGCACGTAGCTGAGGTCCCCGGCCTCCTTCAGCTGCTGCTCGACCGCGTGGCGCAGCAAGCTGGTCACCTCGATCAGGTCGAAGTAGGTACTGAGCTGCACGGGATCGAGGGAAGCGGCCATGTCCGCAGTCTACTGCTTCGAATTCGAAATGCCGGGGTCCGCCTGGTCGCGGCGGCGGGTGAGCCACCTCACTTGCTTCGAATTCGAAGCGGATGTACGGTTGTCTGCAGTTGCTTCGAAATCGAAGCAAGACGAGGAGAGAGTCCGATGAAGGCAGTGCGGTTCCACGAGTACGGCGACCCCGATGTCCTGCGCTACGAGGAGGTGGCGGTGCCGGTTCCCGGTGCGGGGCAGGTCCGGATCCGGGTGGCGGCGACGTCGTTCAACTCCGTCGACGGCAACATCCGCGGGGGTTTCATGCAGGGCCCCATCCCGGTGGCGCTGCCGCACACCCCCGGTCTCGACGTCGCCGGCGTCGTCGACGCGCTGGGCGCGGGTGTCGACGGCCTCGCGGTCGGCGACCGGGTCGTCGGCTTCCTGCCGATGGACAAGACCGGCGCGGCGGCCGAGTACGTGATCGCCCCGGCCGAGGTGCTGACCGCCGCGCCGACGAACGTCCCACTGGCCGACGCGGCCGCGTTGCCGCTGGTGGGGCTGACGGCGTACCAGGCGCTGTTCGACCACGGCAAGCTGACCGCGGGGCAGCGCGTGCTGGTCAACGGGGCCGGCGGCGCGGTCGGCGGCTACGCGGTGCAGCTGGCCAAGCGGGCCGGCGCGCACGTCATCGCCACCGCGAGCCCCCGCAGCGCGGACGCGGTGAAGTCCGCCGGTGCCGACGAGGTGCTCGACCACACGGCCACGAGCGTGACCGACGCGGTGAGCGAGCCCGTCGACCTGGCGCTCAACCTCGCTCCGGTCGCCCCGGAGCAGCTGGCCGCGCTCGGCACGCTGGTGCGGCCGGGCGGGGTGCTGGTGAACACCACGGTGTGGATGCCCGCACCGTCCGATGAGGACCGCGGCGTGCGGGGCATCGATCTGTTCGTACGCAGCGACGCCGGGCAGCTGGCGACGCTGGTGGCGCTGGTCGAGTCCGGTGAGCTGCGGGTCGACGTCGCCGAGCGGGTGCCGCTGCCGGAACTGCCGGCGTTGCACGCCCGAGCCGCCGAAGGCTCGGTGCACGGCAAGGTCGTCGTCGTCCCGTCCGCCGCCTGACCGGAGGCGCTTGGGCAGCCGGACCGTGGATGAAGTGAGCCGCCGGTTTCCGCCTGCACAGTGTCTAGACCTTGCTCGCGACCACCAGATAGTTCTCGGCCTCAAGGGTGAACGTGCTCACTTCCGGCCGGAGTCCGACCCGGCGCAGCTCGACTTCGAGTTGCTCGTACCGGTAGGGCCAGCAGGACAGCAGTTCCGACCGGACAAGAACCGACCCAGCCGCATCAACCTGGGCGATCGCGATCTCGATGTGGTGCTCCTGCTCCCAATGCGGCGCGATCTCCCAGCGGTAGACCACGACGGCATCGCGACCGTTCCGGCGGACGAGTCGGTCACCGATGTCCAGCCGGGAACCTCCGGCCCGCACGAGTTCCCACGTGCGGGAGGTGAGGACCAGGCGCCCGCCAGGGCGCAAGAGCCGTGACATCGACTCCAGGGCAGCAACCCTGCCTCTCGCGCCCTCGGCATGGTGCAGTGAGTTGCCCACGCAGAACACCATGTCGAACGTGCCGTCCTCGAAATGGCCGGGCAACTCTTCCCAGCTCGCCCGCACGGCCCGGACGGAGGCCCCGAACTCCTCGGACAACTCGGCGGTCCGTCGAACCATCGCGTCGCTGGCGTCAGTGGCGACAACCTGGATGCCACGACCAGCGAGGCCCACCGCCAACTGTCCGGTTCCGCACGAACAGTCGAGGACGTGAGCGTTCGACGGCAGGAGACGGAGGACGTCATCGAACGAAGCAGCGAACTCGGCCGGAGGCAACTTCGCGTCCGAGATGAGCCATTCGTACACCTCGGCGAGCACGTCATAATCCGTCACAACCACTACCTCCGTCACGCAGCAGGATCCCGGCGGGACGTCAGTCCATCAGCGGAGCATGCCGAGCACCAATGGTTTTCGCGCGGACAGGCCGAAGTCGATCTGGCCGGACGTCAGCCGTTCAGGAAGTGCTCGAGGGGGAGGGTGGCGGCACCGCGGGTGGCGGCGTCCGGGCCGAGGCCGCACAGGTCGATCGTTGTCGTGGCGAACGAGTGCTTCAGGGAATGGAGGCGGGCCGCGTCGCGGATGGCGTCGAGATCGCGCTCGCCGAGGAGCAAGCCGGCCCAGCCACCGAGGACGACGCGGGCGGGGTTGAGCAGGTTGATCAGCCCGCCGATGCCCGCGCCGAGGTAGCGGTGGGTCTCCGCCAGGACTCCGGTTCCCCGGTCGTCGTGGACGATGGCGGCGAGGGCTGGTTCCAGGTCGGCGTCTCCCGGGATGACCCCGCCCGCTTCGCGGAAGCGGTCGAGGATCGCCTCGGCGCCGACATAGGCCTCGAGGCAGCCTTTGCTGCCGCACCGGCAAGGACGCCCGCCGGCGACGAGGACGGTGTGCCCGAACTCGCCCGCGCCCGTCCGGGTGCCGTGGGTGGTGGGGCCTCCGGAAATGAGGCCGGCTCCCACGTACGAGCCCAGCCAGGCGACCACCGTGCCGGGCGTTTCCCGGCCGCTGCCGAACCACAGCTCGGCCCTTCCCATGGCGCCGGCGTCACTGTCGAAATGCAGCGGCAGGTCGGTTCCCCTGCGCAGCAGCTTCTCCAGGAGAACCGGGTCCCAGCCGAGGTTCTCCGTTCGCCGAGCACTGCCCGGTACGCTCACGCCGACTCCGAGGACCGCGTCGGAGGCAACGGCGCTCTTCGCCAGAACGGTGGTCAAGCCCGCGAGAATTCGCGAAGCGATCGTTTCCGGGCCGTGCCGGCGGGGGTCGATGCGCCGGTCGGCGTTGGCGAGCTCGGTCATCGCCAGGTCGAACAGGCCGATCCGGATCCTCGTTTCGCCGACGTCCACCCCGGCCACGAAGCGGTGACCGGGGACGACGCGCAACAGCTTGCGCGGCCGGCCGCCGTCGGAGTCCAGTGAGCCGTCCTCGGTCACGACGCCTTCGCCGACCAGTTCGCGCACCACTTTGCCGACCGAGGCCGCGCTCAGTCCGGTGGCCGCTCCCAGGGCCTGGCGGCTGGCCGGAGCACTGAAGTACAGCGAGCGCAGCAACAGCGAGCGGTTGTCCCGGCCGAGAGCGCCCACGGTGCTCGGCTGGCGCTGCGTCATGGCTTGGATTCTCCCGGTAACCACTTCTTCCACGCGTGAACGAAGCGGGTTCACGCCCTTGACTCTTGTTGGTCACACGAGTTAAATCAAGGCGCGAATTAAGCTGTGTCCTGAGTCACAGAGACCCTTCGTGGCTCGTCCACGCACCCCGAGGACTTCAGATGCGAATGAGAACCACCGCGTCAGCGCTCGTCCTGGCGCTGGCCGCCGCCACCACCGCCGCCTGTGGCGGCGGCGACTCCACGTCGGCCGACGGCCCCAAGGAACTCACCTACTGGGCCTCCAACCAGGGCACGAGCCTCGACAACGACAAAGCGGTCCTGCAGCCCGAGCTCGACAAGTTCGAGAAGGCCACCGGCGTCAAGGTCAAGCTCGAGGTCGTCCCCTGGTCGGATCTGCTCAACCGGATCCTGGCCGCCACGACCTCCGGCCAGGGGCCCGACGTCCTCAACATCGGCAACACGTGGTCGGCCTCGCTCCAGGCGACCGGCGCGTTCCTGCCGTTCGACGACGCCAACCTCGAGAAGGTGGGCGGCAAGTCCCGGTTCCTCGGACCTTCGCTGGCCGCGACCGGCGCGAGCGGCCAGCCTCCCGTGGGCGTTCCGCTCTACGGTCAGGCCTACGGTCTCTACTACAACAAGAAGCTGTTCTCCGACGCCGGTATCTCCGCGCCGCCGGCGACGTGGGAAGAGCTCGTCGCGGACGGCAAGAAGCTCACCGATCCGCAGAAGGGGCAGTGGGGGCTGTCGCTGCAGGCGGGCCAGGTGACCGAAAACAGCCACCACGCCGCGATCCTCGGCGCCCAGCACGGGGCGAACTTCTTCACCCCGGACGGCAAGCCGCAACTGGCGTCGGATCCGGCCGTCGCGGCCGTCCAGCAGTTCGTCGACCTCATGCAGAAGGACAAGATCGTCAACCCGTCGAACGCGGAGTACGCCGACACCGCCAAGTCCCTCAAGGACCTGGCGGACGGCAAAGCCGCGATGTTCATGAACCAGGCGTCCGCCGGTTCGTTCAAGAACATCGGGGCGGACCTGACCAACATCGGCGTCGCGCCGATCCCGCTGCCGGCCAACCCGCCCGCGAACGGCCGGAAGGTCACCAGCTTCGTCGCGGGCATCAACCTGGCGGTCTTCAAGTCCACCAAGAACCAGCAAGCCGCACTGGACTTCGTGAAGTTCATGGTGTCGGCACCCGAGCAGGCCCAGCTGAACAAGACCTACGGCTCGCTGCCCACCGTCCAGGACGCCTACGGTGACCCGGCTTTCCAGACCGAGGACGTCAAGGTGTTCCAGGCCGTCCTGAGCACCACGGCCGAACCCATGCCGCAGGTCCCCCAGGAGTCGCAGTTCGAGACGCTGATCGGCACCGCCATGAAGACGATGTTCGCCGACGTCGCGGCGGGCCGGACGGTCGAGGCGGGCAAGATCAAAGATCAGCTGGCCCAGGCCGACCAGCAGATCGCGGCCGGGAGCTAACCCGAGATGACGACCGCTGTGCGGGGGGCGCCGGCCGCGAAGGCGTCCGGTGCCCCCCGGCCCGGGAGCCCGCGGCGCACCCGCCGCCGGCCGGCCCTCCCGTACCTCCTGCTGCTGCCCGCTCTCCTGCTCGAACTGCTCATCCACGTCGTCCCGATGCTCGTCGGCGTCGTGATGAGCTTCGTCAAGCTGACCCAGTACTACATCCGGAACTGGTCGGCGGCCCCGGGCGCCGGGCTCGACAACTACAAGTTCGTCCTCGACTTCGACACCGCCACGGGCAAGGCGCTGGCGCACTCGTTCGGGATCACCGTCGAGTACACGGTGCTGTCGGTGGGGTTCTGCTGGCTCTTCGGCACGTCCGCCGCGGTCCTGATGCAGCGCAGCTTCCGCGGGCGCGGGCTGCTGCGGACGTTGTTCCTCGTTCCGTACGCGCTGCCGATGTACGCCGCCGTCATCACCTGGTCGTTCATGTTCCAGCGCGACACCGGCCTGGTGAACAGCCTGCTCGGCACCCACTCGTTCTGGCTGATCGGCGACAACAGCTTCTGGTCGCTGCTGACCGTGTCGGTGTGGCGGAACTGGCCGTTCGCGTTCCTCATCGTCATGGCGGGGTTGCAGAACATCCCCGGCGAGCTTTACGAAGCGGCCTCGATCGACGGTGCCGGCTGGTGGACGCAGTTCCGGGCGATCACGCAGCCCATGCTGCGCCCGGTCAACCAGGTGCTGCTGCTCGTGCTGTTCCTGTGGACGTTCAACGACTTCAACACCCCGTACGTCCTGTTCGGGAAGTCCGCTCCGCGCGAGGCGTCGCTGATCTCCATCCACATCTACCAGAGTTCGTTCGTGACCTGGAACTTCGGCCTCGGCTCCGCCATGTCGGTGCTGTTGCTGCTGTTCCTGATGCTGGTCAGCGCCGGGTACCTCGCGTTGACCGCCCGCCGGAGGAGGACGGCCAGTGTCTGAGCCCCGTTGGGTCCCCTGGGCCCGCCGCATCGTCCTCGGCTTCCTCGCGCTGTTCACCCTGCTGCCGCTGTACGTGATGGTGTCCACGTCGCTGAAGCCCCTCGGGGACGTCCAGGGCGTGTGGCAGTGGATCCCGACGACGGTGACGATCCAGCCGTTCCTCGACATCTGGGAGACCATCCCGCTGGCCAAGTACTTCCTCAACAGCTTGGTCATCTCCGGCGCGGCCACCGTCTGCTCGGTGCTGATCGCGATCTTCGCGGCCTACGCCATCAACCGGTACAAGTTCCGCGGCCGCAACTTCTTCGCCATGACCGTCCTGTCGACCCAGATGTTCCCCGGGATCCTCTTCCTGCTGCCGCTGTTCCTGATCTTCGTCAGCATCGGCAACACCACCGGCATCGTCCTGTACGGTTCCCGCCTCGGCCTGACGCTGACCTATCTGACCTTCTCCCTGCCGTTTGCGATCTGGATGCTCGCCGGCTACTTCGACTCCATCCCGAAGGAGCTCGACGAAGCCGCGATGGTCGACGGCAACGGGCCGGTGGGCGCGCTGATCCGCGTCGTCATCCCCGCCGCGGTTCCCGGCATCGTCGCCGTGTCGATCTACTCCTTCATGACGGCCTGGGGCGAGGTGCTGTTCGCCTCCGTCATGACGGACTCGGACACCAGGACACTCGCCGTCGGCCTCCAGGAGTACTCCACCCAAGTGCAGGTGTACTGGAACCAGGTCATGGCCGCGAGCCTGATCGTCTCGGTTCCGATCGTTGCCGGCTTCCTCCTCTTCCAGCGCTACCTGGTCTCCGGGCTCACCGCCGGCGCCGTCAAGTAGCCCACCCACACCCTCCCCGAATGAGGTTTTGCCTTGAAGCTTTCCCTGCCCGCGGATTTCGTGTGGGGTGCGGCCACCGCCGCGTACCAGGTCGAGGGCGCCGTCGACGTCGACGGCCGCCTGCCGTCCATCTGGGACGACTTCTGCCGGGTACCCGGTGCCATCGACAACGGCGACACCGGTGACGTCGTGTGCGACCACTACCGGCGCTGGCCCGAGGACCTGGCGATCATGAAGCAGCTGGGGCTGGACGCTTACCGCTTCTCCATCGCCTGGCCGCGGGTGATCCCCACCGGCCGCGGCGAGGTGAACCCCCGGGGTCTCGACCACTACGACCGCTTCGTCGACGCCTTGTGCGAAGCCGGGATCCGCCCGTTCGTCACCCTGTACCACTGGGACCTGCCTTCGGCGCTGCAGGCCGCGGGCGGGTGGCCCGAGCGCGACACCGCCTACGCCTACGCGGAGTACGCCGCGGTCGTCGCCGCCCGGCTCGGCGACCGGGTGCGGGACTGGAGCACCATCAACGAACCGCTTTGTGCCGCCTGGCTCGGTTACCTCGAGGGCCGGTTCGCTCCCGGCGTCAAGGATCTGAAGCAGGCCGTGCCCGCCTCGCACCACCTGCTGCTGGCCCACGGGCTCGGGGTGGAAGCAATCCGTGCGCACGCCGCTCGCCCCGCGAACATCGGCCTCGTCTGCAACCTGTCGGGGATCGAAGCCGCCTCGGAGCGCGACGAGGACATCGCCGCGGCGAAGCGGATGGACGGGCACGTCAACCGGTGGTGGCTCGACCCGGCCAACGGGCGCGGCTACCCGGCCGACATGCTCGAGGTTTACGGCGTCGAGCCGCCCGTGCTCGGCAACGACCTCGACGTCATCGCGGCACCCACGGACTACCACGGCCTCAACTACTACTTCCGCCAGATCGTCGAGGACGACCCCACCGGCCCCGCGCCCTTCGCCAGGCAGGTGCCGGCGGAGGGCGCGGGTACCACCGCCATGGGCTGGGAAATCCACGGTCCGGGACTGGCCGACCTCATCCACCGGCTGCACGACGACTACGGCGCGGAAGCCATCTACATCACCGAGAACGGTGCCGCGTTCGACGACAAGGTCGCCGAGGACGGCTCCGTCCAGGACGACGACCGCATCGCCTACTTCGAGGAGCACCTCACGGCGGTCGCGTCGGCCGCCGAGGCGGGTGCACCGGTCAAGGGCTACTTCGCCTGGTCCCTGCTGGACAACTTCGAATGGGACAACGGCCTCGACAAGCGGTTCGGCCTCGTCCGGGTCGACTACGGCACGCAGCTCCGGACCGTCAAAGCCAGCGGTCACTTCTACGCCGAACTCATCGCCGAGCACCGAAATCGCTTTTGAGGGCGACGAGACATGCGCATTGTTCGTGGGTTGAGCATCATGGTCATGGTATTCGTGGGCGGTTGCGCCACCGGGACGCACAGTCACTCCGGAAATCCGTCCGCGAATGCCTCCAGCCCTGCTGCGGCGTCGTCGTTCACCACTACGGACCGCGCTTGGATCGAGATCAGCATAGCCATGGACGAGCAGCTCGTTCTGATGCTCGGCCTTGTCGACAGCCGCACCGGAACGGCAGCCGTCCGTGACCTCGGTAAAGAAGCCGACGCCTCGACGAAAGCGGAGCTGCTGGATCTTCGGCGGCTTCACGATCAGGCCGGCCTCCCGGCGGAGAACCCCCACAAGGGGATGGAGATGCCCGGGATGGTCTCCTCGGACCAGGTCGCGCAGGCCGGCGCCTTGCGTGAGGCGGACTTCGACAGCTACTTCAAGAAGTGCCTGCGTGATCACCTGGAGCAGAAAGAACGGCTGGCGCTCGGTGAGAAGTCGTCCGGCAAAGAGGCGCAGACCGTGAGCCTCGCTGCGCGAGTCCTGCAAGAACAGGGCCGGCTGTCCGCGCTGGTCGAATAGCGGCCGCCGTGCCGCCCGATCGGGACGGCACGGCGGCCCGCCTGCGGTCGCTCTCAGCCGCCGGTGAAGCTCGGCGTGGTCCCGCACTTCGCGTTCTGGTTCAGGCAGGTCTTAACCAGTGCGGCCAGTTTGACGTGGTCCCAGCCGTTCATGAAGTCACCGTGCATCGACGACGCCATTCCCGAGGACAGCGCGAGGCCGTCGCCGCCCAGGATGTCGTAGTTGACCATGTACGACAGGTTCGGCACCGCGACCGGGTAGTTCCCCTGGCACTTGCCGGCGACCGGGTCACCCATGTGCGACTTGTGGTCGGGCGAGTCGATGTGCTTGCCGTCCCAGCAATCCTTGAACACGAGCTGGTAGATCAGGTTGCCGCCGGGGGCGCAGACCGGCCAGTTCCCGTCGGCGCTCCGCCCGACCTCGGCGCTGCCCGCGCACCAGAACTGGTTTCCCTGGCCCTTCTGGGTGGGCACCTGCAGCTTGGCGTCACCCTGCACCATCACCAGCCCGGGCGGGAACGGCCGGACGGCCGACGGGTCGGGGAGCCGGGAACCGTAGTAGACGCGCATGCTCTTGAACGGAACGGCCACCCCGTTCCTCTGCAGTTGCGGTACCCAGTAAGCGGCGTTGTCACCGGGGGAGTTGCACGTCGTCGATCCGGCGGCCAGGAGGGTTTCCGTGGTCATGAACGCGTCGTTCCTCGGCCCGAAGAACGTGTGCATGTGGGAGGCGCCGGGCAGGCGGGGGAAGACGATCGCATCGTCCTTGGCTTCGTTCGCGATCGTGCAGTCGGTGTGGAACTCGGCGACCCTCGTCGTCCCGGCCGGCACCGGTGGCGGCACGATGCGCTGGTAGTCGGTCAGTTCGCGCTGGTACCGGGCCTGGTCGACATCCACCCAGCCGGCCTCCGCCGCGACGGAGCTACCCGAAGCTCCGGCGGAGCCCGGTTGGTGGGGTTCGCTCGCGCCGGCCACGAAGGCGGTACTTCCGGCCAGCGCAAGAGCGAGGGCAGTGGTGAGAACGGCCCGGGTCCGCAGCCGGAATTGTCGAGGTCGCCAACCATTGGCTCGATCTGGCGTATTTCGCATACGGATCTCCTTGTTTTGCCGTCGAACTGGTGAACAGGCGCTGCGAGTGCGCTTTGATGGCACGGGAAATCGGCGCCGTGGCAGCGCGGATTGTCTCGGATGCGTGGACGCCGTTCGATGTCGCTCGCGAAAATCGCGGCCTAATACCGAGGAGTCGTGTTACCGCTCGCGCCGGCGGGCACGGTCGAACCGTGGCGTGGAGCAAGTGGTCCCGCGGCAATGCCGCGGTCGATGGTGCTGTGGCGCTGAGGCGCGTCGTGGTCGGGAGAACGTCTTTGATCTCATCGGGCCCACCTGGTCGGTCGTGATCCATTCGGGTGAGGTGAGCAGTGGAGCATCAACCCAACCCGAGATGCTGGAGCGTTCCAGGTGGCGGCCGCGGAACCGGTTCCATCGAGACAATTGACAGTAAACCGCCCGGATTGGGCGACGTCAAGAAGCTTGACCGGCTTCCGCCGGGTCGGCGGTCCGCAGGGCGTTCAGCACGTCCTCCGGTACGACCGGCGCGAGGCCGCCGCCGCCGAGGATGTTCACCACCGGGTTCGCGGCGGCGCGGACCACGCTGCCGCCCGGGGCGACATCGAGGAGGCCGGTGTAGGTGGAGATGTCGCGGTACAGGACGCCGCGCTCCTCGGCTCCGGGGCCGACGACGCGGGTGGCGGGAGCGCGGGTCGCGAAGACGCGTTCCTGGACGATGAACCCGCCCCCTTCGCGATCGGCGGCCGCGGCGCGGACCCGGCGTTCCCAGTCCTCCGGGGCGAGTTCGGCGCCGAGCGAGACGGACTTCCCGCCGTAGTCCCAGTTCCGCTTGATCACGAAGCCTTCGCGCTCGGCGAGGAGCCGGGGCACCAGGGCGGCGTCGAGGCGGCGGGTCCAGGGCAGCGCCCGGGCCGCGGTGCGCTCGCGGTCGTCCAGGCCGGCCCGCTCGGCGAGCCGTTCGTCCTCGGCGCACTCCGAAAGGCGGGCGAAGAGGGCTTTCGCTTCGAGGAGCCCGTTGACCGGGTTGGCCAGGACGTACGACTCCGGCCGGAGCAGGGCGCGGGCGAAGGGCGCGTCGGCCGGGGTGCGGTGGGCCCAGACGTGCCGGTACAGCACGTCGAACTCCTCCGGGGCGCAGGTCGTGGGCACCAGCGTCTCGGCGTGGTGGCCGCGCCGGCGGAAGTGCTCGGCCAGCCGGCGTTGTTCGGCGAGCTGCGCGTCGCCGGGGCGGGCGACCAGCGCGACGCTGGGGTGCTCCCGCCTGCCGCCGCGCACGCGGTAGAAGTGCACGAGCGTCTCGCGCAGTGCTTCCATGTGGCTGCCGCAGCGGGCGACGAGGGCGTCGGCCAGCCACGGCGGCAGGCCGCGCCTCGCGGCGGCGGCGCGGATCCAGCCGTGCGCCGCCAGATCGGCGTAGGCCTGCATGGCCGGGATGGTGGTGTTGAGTTCGAGCGCTTTCGGGGCGCCGCCCGCTTCGGGGACGAGGAAGTCGACCCGGGCCAGGACCGCCGGGCAGGGCGCGTCCGCGAACAGCTTCCGCATCGCCTCCCGTTCGAGCCCGTGGAACGGCCCGAGCAGCGCCTCGCGGTCGCGCGGGTCCCCGGCCCGCACGAGGTGCCGGGCGAGCTTCACGGCCCCCGAGAGGATCGTCTTGGCCTCCGCCGCGAGGGACCGGAGCGTGGTGCGGGGGAGGACCTGCGGCTCGCAGATCAGCGGGATCGGCACCACCGAGCCCTCGGGCCGGTGGACCGTCATGCCCTGCGACCAGGCGTCCGCGGCGGCGGCGCGGCCGATGGCGCGCAGGTCGCCGTCGGTGAAGCCGTGGCGCACCGGCGGGGTGCCGAGTACGTCGTTTCGTTGCGGAGCAAGGGAATCAGTCATTGAAGTCCGTCCTCGGCCGGCGCGGACGCGGCGGTGACGAGCCGGGTCCAAGTGGTGTACAGCCAGTCGCGGTACTGGCCGGGCTCCCAGCGGAGCGTCTCGCGGAGCAGCAGGTAGGTCTGGTTGTGGCTCAGCGCGCCGGCCGTGTCGCAGAGCCAGCCGAGGTCGGCGGGGCCGGCGATCAGCCCGTCGGTGTGCAGCTTGGTGAAGAACGCGCGCATCGATTCGGTCGTCGCGGCCCGCCCGGCCCGGGCGGCCTCGGCGACGGCCGGTTCGACCGGCTCGGCCTGGAGGGCGACCGCGAAGACGTCTCCGGCTCGCGCCATCAGGGCGGCTACCCCGTCCGCGAGCAGGGCGAGGCGTTCGGCGACGGTGGGGGCGTTCAGCGCGAGCTGGTACCAGTCGCGGCTGGGCAGGTCGACGAGCCGGGTGTCACCGACGATGGCGACGTCGACGACCCGCTTGAGCAGGTCGGCCTTGGTGCCGAAGCGGACGTAGACGGTGCGGTGCCCCACCCGGGCGGCGTCGGCGACCGCTTTGAGCGTGGTGGCGGCGTAGCCGTCGCGCACGAAGAGCTCGCGGGCTGCGGTGAGGATGCGTTCTTCGGTGTCGGCGACGCGGGCGGCGCGCAGGTCGGCCGGCGGGGGATTGACGGGCTCGCTCATGGGATGCAGTATAGCTGCAAGAGTGCAGTCTGACTGCAATTACTTTCCGCTTCCACCGGGAGGACGGGCCATGACCACCGCCGCACCCTTGCTCGACGGGGTTCACCACCTCAAGCTGCCGGTCGGCGATCTCGACCGGTCCCGCGCGTGGTACGAGTCGCGCCTCGGGTACCGGGTCACCACCGAGTTCGTCCAGCACGGCACGGTCACCGGCCTCACCATGACGCACCCGAACGGCGGACCGATGTTCGCGCTGCGGCTCGATCCCGAGCGCGCGGAAGCCGCCGCCGGGTTCGACTACTTCTCGATCGGTGTCCCCACCAAGGAGGCGCTCGACGCCCTGGCCGCCCGGCTGACCCGGCTCGGCGAGACCCACGCGGGGGTGCACTTCGCCACGATCGGCTGGATCCTGCCCAAGACGCACGACCCCGACGGCCACGAGATCCGCTTCTACACCACCGAACACCACACCGACGCCGGCGACGCCGGGATCCGGCGGGTCGACGACGCTCGCGCCACGGCGGCCCGCCGTGAGCCGTCCTACCTCGCCGACCGCCCCTCCGAGTAGGCGCCGCCATGCCGGGCCACCGGAGTGTCGCCGACCGGCCGCGTCGTGCGGCTGAGCCCTTGGACGACGTCGTGCGGCGGATGTTCCGGCCGGGCCGCGGGTGGCGCGTCGGAGCCGAGGCGGAGCTGATTCCCGCGTTCCCGGACGGTTCGGCGGTGCCGCCGCGGGTGCTGGCCGCGTTGTTCGACCGGCGGTTCACCGAGGCGGCCAGGCCCAGCTTCGAGCCGGGCGGACAGCTGGAGCTGAGCCCGCCGCCACGGGCGTCGGTGGCGGACCTGGTGGGCGCGTTGCGCGAGCTGCTGGCGCACGCCGCCGCGCTGGCCGCGTCCGCCGGGGTGACGCTGACCGCGAGCGGGACCGATCCGGACCGCTGCTGCGCGCAGGTGCCGTTGCGGCTGACCACCGCCCGCTACCTGGCGATGCAACGGCAGTTCGACCGGGCCGGCCCGGACGGCAGGCGGATGATGCGGCTGACCGCGTCGCTGCAGGTGGCCGTGGACCTGCAGCGCGGGGCCGCCGGGCGGGAGCAGTGGCTCGTGGCCAACCTGGCCGGACCGGCCCTGACGGCCGCGTTCGCCAACTCGCCCCGGCTGGACGGCGCGAGCGCGGGGATGCCCGGCGCGCGCACCCGGATCTGGCAGGGGATCGACCCGTCGCGGACCGGCTACGACGGCCGCCACCTCGACCCGGCGGACCCGGTCGGCGCGTACACCGCGTTCGCCTCGGCCGCCGCGCGCCTGCCGATCCCGGAAGCGGCGGCGGGTGCCTACCACCTGAGCACGCTGTTCCCGCCGGTCCGTCCGCGCGGCGGCTACCTCGAGGTGCGCTACCTGGACGCCCAGCCGCCCGAGCGCATCGCGACCGCGGTGACGACGCTGGCCGTCCTGCTGCTCGAGCCTGCCGCCCGCCGGGCGGCGCTGGAGCTGCTCCTGCCGGGCATCGGGCGGATGCCGGAGCTGTGGTCGCTGGCCGCCCGGGGCCGGGTGCCCGAAACCGATGCCCTGCTCGGCATCGCGGCGGCAGGCCGTCGTCGCATGCCCCGCGGCTTCCTGCCGCGGTAGTCCATTCCTCACCTCACGGAACACGCCTCACGAAACGGAGACCGCCATGACCCTGGCCCTGATCTGCGCCGCCGTCCTCGCGGCACTGGTGTTCGTCCTCGGCGGGAACGTCACCCGGCTGCGGGTGGCGGGCGCCAAGACCGGCGCCCCCTTCGCCCCGAGCGACCCGGCCGACCCGCTGTACAAGGCGATCCGCGCCCACGGCAACGCCATCGAGTACATCCCGACCCTGCTCGTCCTGTTCGTCCTCGACGCGGCCCGGGCGCCGTCGTGGACGCTCGTCTTCGTCGTGGGGGCGACGCTCGCGCGGCTGGCGCACGCCGTCGGGATGCTGAGGACGCGGACCGTGGCCGAGGCCACCCCGCTGCGCGTGGCCGGTGCGTCCGGCACCTACCTGTTCGGGGTCGCGCTCGCCGTGACCCTGGTGAGCACGTTGTGACGCGGCGGCGGTGCCCGGTGGGCGGCCCGCGCACCGTCGTCGACCGGGATTGACCGGTGGCTGCGCGGGTAGCCGGGGCTCATGGCGGACACGGTGGAGCGCTCGGCGGCCACCTGTCCCACGTCCAGGGCGCCGGGGCATCCCGACGGCGGCCCGCGAACGAAGGCGGAGCGCGATGACCGACTACCTGGCCGTCTACCTGCGCGACCAGCTCGCCCTCGGCGTCACCTGGCGGGCTCTCGCGCGCCGCGCGCGCGACAACAACAAGGGCACCGAGCTGGGCGAGGCGCTGGCGCGGGTCGCGGACGGGATCGCGGAAGACGTGCGCACGTTCGAGGCCATCATGCGCACCCTCGGGGTCCGGCCCAACCCGGCCAAGGTCGTCCTGGCGGCGGCCGCCGAGCGGATCGGGCGGCTCAAGCACAACGGCCGGTGGGTGTCGTACTCGCCGCTGAGCCGGTTCGTGGAGCTGGAGGGGCTCGCGATGGGCATCGAGGGCAAGAAGATCTTGTGGCACACGCTGGGTGAGCTGGCCGGGTTGCGGGAACGGCTGCCGGGCACGGACTTCGACGAGCTGCTCACCCGCGCCGCGAGCCAGCGGCAAACCTTGGAGCCTTTCCGGCGTGAGGCCGGCCTGCGGGCGTTCGTCGCGAGGAACGCGTGAGGACGTCGCATGGTCCGGAGTGCGCGCGGCTCTTCGGGCAAACGCGCAAGCCCTCCGCGGTGACCAGCCCAGCTTGTTTCTCAGTCCGGTCTGGTTTAGCCCAGGCGGTGCGGGGAATCTGGGGCGGGCAGGGATGAGAGGTCGCCCCGACTCCCGGCGGCGCAGGATGGGGAAAGGGGCTTGATGGTCACGTCTCCGGTGAACCTCGACGTAGGCGCCCGCGCGACGTCGCGCAACGACTTCGGCGATCTGATGCGCGTCGTGCGGACTGAGGGTTTGCTCGACCGTCGTTACGGTTACTACGCGGTGAAAATCGGTCTCACGCTGCTCGCGCTGGTGGTCGGGTGCGTGGTGTTCGCGGTGCTGGGCGATTCGTGGTGGCAGCTGGCTACGGCGGTGTTCTTCGCGGTGCCGTTCGCTCAGGTGGCGTTTCTCGGCCACGACGCGGGGCACAACCAGATCTTCCGCAGCGGACGGGCGAACGACCGCGCCGGCTACGCCTTCGGCGCCGTCGTCGGCATGAGCTACGGCTGGTGGATGGGCAAGCACAGCCGGCACCACGCCAATCCGAACCACGAAGGCGACGATCCCGACATCGACATCCCGCTGCTGGCCTTCACCCGGGGGCAGTCGGCGGAGAAGAGCGGGTTCGTGCGCTGGACGTCGAAGCACCAGGCGGTGCTGTTCTTCCCGTTGCTGCTCCTGGAAGGGGTGAGCCTGCATGCGGCCGGCATCCGCGCGGTGTGGCGCGGCGACGTCAAGGCCCGGTGGCCGGAAGCGGCGTTGCTAACTGCGCACTTCGGGATCTACCTCGGCGCGGTGTTCGTGGTGCTGTCTCCGCCGGTGGCGGTCGCGTTCATCGCCGTGCACCAAGGACTGTGGGGCGTCTACATGGGATGCTCGTTCGCACCGGGCCACAAAGGCATGCCCACCTTCACCGACCGGAAGAAGCTCGACTTCCTGCGCAAGCAGGTGCTCACCAGCCGCAACATCCGCGGCGGGCGGTGGGTCGACTTCACGCTCGGCGGGCTCAACCACCAGATCGAGCACCACCTGTTCCCCAGCATGCCGCGCGCCAACCTGCGCCGTGCGCAACCCCTGGTGCGGCAGTTCTGCGCCGACCGCGGGATCGACTACGCCCAATGCGGACTGCTGAAGACCTACTCCTTCGTCCTGCAGCACCTGCACGACGTCAGCACACCACTCCGCGAGCAGAGTGCCCCCGCGCGCTGAAGTGGCTCGCCATTGCGCCGGCTCCCTGTCCGGACACCGGCCACTTCCGGTCTGCTCTGCACGTGCCGCCGGGTCGAGGCAAAATTGCAGCATGTTCGAGACGAACGGTTCGGGAACCGGGGAGCCGACGGGGAATGCCGGTGGCGAGGCGAACGGAGTGGAGCTCGAGACGCTGGGCGACGCGCTCGTCCTGCGGGTGACCGGAGCTCTCGACCTCACGCTGGCGCCGAAGGTCCGTCAGCTCGTCGACCGTGCGCAGCGGCTGGCCGGCTCGGTCTTGGTCATCGACTTGACCGAGGTCGACTTCCTGGCATCGGCGGGAATGGCGGAACTGGTGCGGGCTCACCGCCTCAGCACGTCGATGACCGTACGGATCGTGGCCACGGGACGGATCACGCTGCGGCCGCTCGAGCTCACGCGACTGACCGACGAACTGGTCATCGTTCCCACGCTCGAGGCCGCACTGGATCGCGTGTGACCGGCCACAGTGGATTCGATGACCTGGTCGACGCGTTGCGCGGCGCTTTCGTCGACCGCGACGGCGACCGGGTCGACGTCGAGATCCAGCAGCTGGACGGCACTCGGCTGCATCGTCTGGTCGAAGGCGACCCGGACCGGGATCCGGCCGTTGTCGTTCCCGGCCGTGCGGTGCTGGACGACCTGCTGCCCGGTGTGACGGTGTCCGCGGCGGTGGGCGTCGTCAGCCGTGGGCAAGTGTGCTGATGTTCGCCACCGCTCCGGTCGGCCACCGCCATCGGACCCTCGTGGAGGGCGCCGCCATGGTGACCGGCCCGGTCGCCGAGCTGATCCGGGAACTGCAGGCCGAAGCGGCCGTCTTGGACCTGATGCACTCGGTGGGACGCGAACTGACCGCGCAGCTCGACCTCGGCCGGATGGTGCAGGACGCGACCGACGCGGCCACGAAAGCGACCGGTGCCGCGTTCGGCGCGTTCTTCTACAACCTGGTCGACGAACTGGGCGAGTCCTACACCCTGTACACGATCTCCGGGGTGCCGCGGGAGGCGTTCGCCCGGTTTCCGATGCCCCGCAACAACGCGGTCTTCGCTCCCACGTTCGACGGTGTCGGCACCTTCCGCAGTGCCGACATCACCCAGGACGCCCGCTTCGGCCGAAACGCGCCCTACTACGGGCTGCCCGAAGGTCACCTGCCGGTGCGCAGCTACCTCGCCGTCCCGGTGACCAGCCCGACGACCGAAGAGGTACTGGGCGGCTTCTTCTTCGGCCACCCGCAGCCGGATCGGTTCACCGACCGCCACGAGTTCCTCGCCGAAGGCATCGCCCGCTACGCCGCCGTCGCCATGGACAACGCGCGGCTGTACGAGCGCGAACGCACCCTGGTCACCGAGTTGTCCCGCAGCATGCTGCCGGACGTTCCCGAGGTCGCCGGAGCGGACGTGGTGACGCGGTACCTGCCGGCGGCGACCGGCAGCAAGATCGGCGGCGACTGGTACGACGTCATCCCGCTCACCTCCGGAGCCACCGCCTTCGTCATCGGTGATGTCGTCGGCCACGGAGTCACCGCCGCGACCATCATGGGCCAGATCCGCACCGCCATCCGGTCCTACGCCCTGCTCGAACTGCCTCCGTCCGAGGTGCTGCGCAACGTCTCCCAGCTGACCGCCGGACTGGCCGATGCCGGCTTCGTCACGTGCTTCTACGCCGTGCACGATCCCGGGCAGCGCATCCTCACCTACGCCAACGCCGGCCACCTCCCGGCCATCCTCATCAAGCCGCAAGGCGAAACCCAGCAGATCGGGGAAGCGCTGGCCCCACCGCTGGGCGTGGGCGCCGAGTTCCCCGAACGGACGACGCCCTTCCCGCCCGGGATGGACCTGGTGCTCTACACCGACGGCCTGGTCGAAAGCCGCACCCGGGACCTGACCATCGGCATCGAATGGCTGCTGGACGGGATCACCCGCGTATTCGATGCGGCCGACCTGGAGACCGCGTGGGACGAGCTGATCTCCGAGCTCACCCTCGGCCGCCACGACGACGACATCGCACTCATCCACGTCCACCGGCACATCGCCCCCCCGGCGGCCGAATTCCACCAACGCGCCGACGCCACCGTCGACCAGCTCGCCGGGCTGCGCAGCGGCCTGACCCGGTGGGCGGCAGGCCTCGGCATGAGCGCCGAGCGCCACGAAGACCTGGTCCTGGCCAGCTACGAGGCCATGTCCAACTCCGTCGAACACGCCTACCGCGACCAGCCCCGGCCCCGCGCCCTGGAGGTGCACGGCGAACGTCACCGCGGCGAGGTGACGGTCACCGTCACCGACTACGGCACCTGGAAGGCCCCGGACGTCACCGACACGCTGCGAGGGCGCGGCCATCTGCTGATCGACGCCCTGGCCGACCACACCTCGACCATCCACCGGGACAACGGCACCACCGTCACCCTGACCTGGACCCTTCCCGGCGCAACCGCAGACCGCGCCCACGGCGAGGACGACACCGCCTGACCGGCTGGTCACCCTGCGCCCGAGCGACGGACTGGTCCTCCCGCCGCCGGTGGTCGCGGCAGATCTCGCGTTCAGTGGTCCGAGACGCTATTCGGGCGAGGCGGTGTCCATGTCGGCGCCGTTGTCGGCTTGGCGTTCGGTGCGCTCGGTTCCGTGCCAGTCCAGGCACAGCACGGTGGCGTCGTCCTGCAGGTGACCTCGGCACGCGTGCGCCACCGCCGCGGTCGCGGCCCGCACCAGCTCTCGGGTGTGCAGTCCGGCGGTCTGGCGGATCAGGGCGGGCAGGTCGGCGCCGGCGGCGTCGCGTTCGAACATGCCGTCGGTGAGCAGCACGAGCCGGTCGCCGGGGCGCAGGTCCAGCCGTTGCACCCGGTACGGGTACGGCCGGATCCCGAAGAGCAGATCCGATTCCAGCTCGACCGGCTTCACGACGCCGTCGCGCAGGAGCAGCGGGGACGGGTGTCCGGCGTTGACCAGCTCGACCTGCCCCGTTTGCAGGTCGGCGCGCAGGAGCAGGCCGGTCGCCAGCGCTACCTCGCCGCCGTGGTCGAGCAGGGCCTGGTTGGCTTGCTGCGCCTGCTCCGCCAGGTCGCGACCGGCTCGGCGGGCCCTGCGCAGCGCGCCGACCAGCAGGGTCGCCGTCAGTGCCGAGGCCACGTCGTGCCCGGCGGCGTCGGTGATCGACAGGTGCAGGGTCTCGCGGTCGAGGGAGTAGTCGTAGGTGTCGCCACCGATGTCGTCGGCGGGCACCAGGGCGCCGGCGATCGTGAACTGGGCCGCTTCGCAGCAGGACGCCGAGGGCAGCAGCTGGTGCTGGATTTCCGCGGCCAGGCTCATCGGCGTGGTGCGCCGGCCGATGTGGTAGCGGTCGGTGAAACGGCGGTCGGTGACGATGACGTAGGCCAGCGCGTGGGCGGCCTGCCCCAGCTGGGCCAGCACCTCCTCGTCGCAGAAGGGCACGGTCGCCTCCAGGACACCGACGCAGTCGCCGCGGTTGGTCACCGGCAGCACGGCCCGCACCCCGCTCTCGATCTGCTCCCGCGACGGCTGCTGCGTGCGCAGCACCTTCTCGTAGACGCTTTCGGGCAGAGCGACCGGCTCCGGGGCGCGCCCGTCCGGGTCCTGTTCGGTCGAGGTCAGCCGCACCAGGTGTTCCTCGACGAGGTCGACCAGCAGGAAGGACACGTCGAAGGCGCCCAGCCGCTTCGCCAGGTCGCGCGCGACGACCTCGACCGATTCCACGGGCGGGGCGGTCTCGGCCGCCGCCAGCACATCACTCGGTCCCAGCACCCCACCGTCCACGGCCACCTCCGACCACTCGGACTCCACCAAACCACATCACCGGTCACTGCGCGGACGCAAGACCCCCGGCGCCGCGAGCCGTCCGATCGGGCTTTGGTCCGCACGGCCCATCCGGCCACCACGCAGCCCGGGCCCGGGTCCTGCTCGGCGAGCTTCGTGCCGAGGCACGTCGTGGGTTGGCTCGTCCGAAGCCCAGGTATCCGGGTCACCGTCTCCTGTGGCTGCCCCGCGGTGTTCGTGTGGGCAGGGAAAGGACCGGGTCAATGGCCAGCAGAGCGGGCATGAGCCGGTGAACGACGACGTGGCCGACCGGACGCAGCTCGACGACGCCTTGCGGCTATCCCTGCGAGACGAGGGGTCCGCAGCCGCGCTGGTCCCGGCCGCGGCCGGGGATGTCGATCTGCTCACCGCCGGGCAAGCGGCCGACGCGGTCACCGCCGCCCTCGCCCGCCGGCCTCCGGTGCTCGTGATCGACCTGACCGGGATGGACCGGCCGCTCCCCGTGTTCACCAGCTGCGCGGACGCGCTCGCCGCAGCCCGCGCGCGATGACCTGCTCAGCCGACGACACCGCGACCGCACGGGATCTGCAGCGCCGGGACGTGCCCGCCGAGCCGGGCCGGCTGGCCCCGCCGCGTGACCAGCTCGCCGTCTGGGCCCCCGGCGCCGGTCTGCCACCCGGCCGAGTCCAGGACCTGCTGCTCGCCGTGTACGAAGCGATGGCCAACGTCGTCGTTCACGCCTATCCCGACTGCCCGGGCACCTTCACCTTGCACGCCCGCCGAGACGGCGACGCCGTGACCGTCACCATCCGCGACCACGGCCGCTGGCAGCCCGTTCCCCGCGCCCGCCCCCTGGGTGGCCGCGGGCTGCCCCTGATCCACAGCCTGGCTGATCAGGCCCTGGTCGAGACCAGCGCCGCCGGCACCACCGTGACCATGACCTGGACGTGCGGCAACCGGCCGCTTCCGTGACGGCCGCGGCAGCGTGGCCCGGCGCCTCGGCCGGGGCTGCCGATCGAGTGCGCGCGGTAAGCCTCCGCGGCGATCCGAGCTGCGCGCCAGCAGCCCCCATCGCGAGCGCGGCGAAGACGTAGGGGATCGCGGTCAGCAAGCCGATCTGCGCCGTGCTGAAGTGCCCGAGCTGCTTGACGATCGTCGGCAGGAAGAACGCCATCGCGTACAGCGGGATGATCATCGAGAAGAACGCGAACGACATGCCCAGCACGCTTGGTTTCTGCGGTCGCTGTGATTTGCGCCGGCGGGATACCTGGCCGGACCAGCTTGCTGCGTCGCGGAGGCGGTACTTGACGTGGATGCAGGCGGCGAGGATGAGGCCTTCGTTGACTCGCGGAGAATCCTCCGCTAGTTTGAAGAGCACTTGCGGAGGATTGTCCGCGAGTTCTGCCTCTCAGGAGATCTCCCATGCGTTATGTGAAACTCGGCTCCACCGGCCTGGACGTCTCACCCGTCGCGATCGGCGCGATGACCTACGGCGAGCCCGACCGCGGCCACCCCGTCTGGTCCCTGGGTGAAGAAGACGCCCGGCCGCTGATCAAGCACGCCCTGGAAGCGGGCATCAACTTCTTCGACACCGCGAACATGTACTCCAACGGCTCCAGCGAAGAAATCCTCGGCCGCGCGCTGAAGGACTTCGCCGACCGCGACGACGTCGTGATCGCCACCAAGCTGCGGCACCCGATGCGTCCCGGCCCGAACGGGAAAGGGTTGTCCCGCAAGGTGATCATGACCGAGATCGACCACTCGCTGCGGCGGCTGGACACCGACTACGTCGACCTGTACCAGATCCACCGCAACGACCACGCGACGCCGCTCGAGGAAACGCTCGAAGCGCTGCACGACCTGGTCAAGGCGGGCAAGGTGCGGTACCTGGGTGCGTCGTCGATGTTCGCCTGGGAGTTCGCCAAGGCCCTGCACCTGCAGGAGCGGCACGGCTGGGCCCGGTTCGTGTCCATGCAGGACCACTACAACCTGCTGGCCCGCGAAGAAGAACGCGAAATGATCCCACTGTGCCTGGACGAAGGCGTCGGCACGATCGTCTGGAGCCCGCTGGCGCGCGGCCGCCTGGCGCGCGCGTGGGACGACGCGAAGTCGACGGCGCGCGCCGACACCGACGGGGCGTACGCGGATCTGCTGTACTCGTCCGCCGAATCGGACCGCGCGATCATCGACGCGGTCGGCAAGGTCGCGGCCGCGCACGGGGTGAGCCGCGCGTCCATCGCGCTGGCGTGGCTGCACCGCCAGCCGGTCGTCACCGCCCCGCTGGTCGGCGCCGGTTCGACGCAGCAGATCGACGACGCCATCGCCTCGCTGGACGTCGAGCTCACCGACGAAGACGTCCGTGCTCTCACGGCCCCCTACACGCCGCGGTACGACTGGCAGGGTGTTTCCGACGAGGCGACCATGGACGCGATCCGCGCCCGCGTCCCGGGGATGGCGCTCAAGTGACGCCGATCGTGCGCTCCGGCGGCGCCGTCCGCACCGGAGCGGTCCTGCTCTTCATCGGTCCGCTCGTGTCGTGGGCGGCCGAGCTGATCACGGCGTCGGCGTGGCAGGAGCCGCACTACTCGCCGTTCTACAACTGGGTCAGCCACCTGGGCCTGACCGGTCCGAGCCAGGTCGCGTTCGGACAGGTCGGGAATTCCCCGCTCGGGGCGGTGATGGACACCGGTTGGGTGCTCTACGGCATCCTGCTGATCGCGGGCACCTTGCTCACCTTGGACCTGCGCGGGGGAGCGCGGCCGATCGCGATCGTGGCACTGGCGATCCTGGCCGGTGCCGGCGTCTCTCTCATCGGGATTTTCCAGGGTTCGAACGCGAACGTCGCGAATGGACTGATCGCGTTCCACACCTACGGCGCGCAAGGCGTGATGCTGGCCGGGAACGTCATGGCGATCGTCGTCGGCGTCAACGCGTCCCGGATCGGGCTGGGTCATGGCCGCCGCGTCGCGAGCATCGTGCTGGGTGTCTTCGGGCTGGTCGCGTTCGGGGTGTTCATGGCCGACGTGTTCACCGGCTGGGCGTGGAACATCGGCCTGTTCGAACGGGCGGTGATCTACCCGATCATGATCGGCCACGTCGTCCTCGGCCGCGGCCTCGTCGCCGCTCTGCGGCCCGGCGCCGACCTCCCGAAGCCCGGCCCAACCAGGTCCGAACCGACCCGCGTCCGCCGGAGCGATCGAACGGCGCAATCAGTGTGATCGGTCCACGACCGCCTCGATCGCCTTGGCCACAGAGTCGGGTGCCTTGCGGAGGACCTGCACGTGGTTGCAGGCGGTGGTGGCATACACGGACACGCGCGGGTTTTCCGTCGTCGCGTCATCGGCGGCGGCGCGGAGGGTGCTCATCTCCTCCTCCGTGGTGCCCGGGTGGGCGCCGCTGCCGATGACGTACACGGCCGGGCAGTCCAGGGCTGCGAAGTCCGTGCCGAGTTCGCCGTTGACGGCGTCCAGTCCGATCACCACGTCCGCCGCCTCGGCGGGGGACATGCGGGCCGAGCGGCCGAGTTTCGCGAGGACGCGCATGATCCAGCCCAGCCGGCGGAACTGGGCGCGGACCTTGTCCCGGCCCGCCGCGTCGGACATGCTGATCGGGTAGGCGCCGTCGACGAGCACCAGGCCGGCGACCTGCCCCGGGTGCCGGGCCGCGTAGCGCACGGCGAGCGTGGCGCCGTGCGACCAGCCGGCCAGGACCGGGCGTTCCAGGCCGGTGGCCCGGATGACGCGCCCGATGTCGTCGACGGCGGCCGGGACCGAGTAGTCGTCCGAGGTGCCCGACCTGCCGCGTGCTCGGGCGTCGAACCGGACCGTGCGGTACTTCCCGGCGAGCCGGTGGACGACGCGGTCCCAGTCCCGGGTGGTGCCGAAGGCGCCGTTGAGGAACACCACGCCGGGTTCGCCGCCCGGCGTGTGGATGGTGTGCAGGCGAGTGTCGGCGGCCGGGACCTCGAGGTGGGCGGGCATGGGTCGGCGACCTTTCTGTCGGTGCGTCAGCGGCCGCCCTCGTGACGGTCGCGGTGGGCGTGCCATTCGTCGAGCAGGGCGGGCATTTTCCGGGCGAGGAAGTCGTAGAAGGCCGCGCCTTCTTCGAGCATCGAGCGCTGCAGGTCGTAGGCGAGCTCTTCGCAGCCGGAGAATGTGTCGTGGCTGGTGAGCACCCGGATCGGGCCTTCGAGCCGGGTTGCGGCGGGCGTGACCGCAGACGAGCGCGACCGTCTCGGGCGTGCCGCCGCGGCCTCCACGCAGGTCGAGCACGAGAGCGGTGGCCGAGGACAAAAGGGCGGACGCGGCGCGGACGTACGATTCGGCCAGGTGGACCGGCGGCAGGGAAGGCGCGATCCGCACCAGCCCGACCCCGCCGTCGAGCAGCTCGACCCGGCGGAAGCCGCCGGCGTTGCGCCAGGCCTCGACCGCGTACCGGGCCTCGTGCTCGGCACCGCCGAAGTCGGACGCCGCCCCGCCGGGACGGTGCCCGGACGTATCGGTTCGACACCGGCGAGGGCGGGGAGGCGACCAAGGCGATGCCGGCGACGGTCGCCGAAGAGATTCCCGCCGACGAAGGGCACCTGCTGTTCCACCGCGTGCTCCGGCTGATGGCGGACCAGGCCCGCGCCCTCGGGACCATCTCGAGTCCGTGGTGCAGGGCCTGGCTCCCGCCAATCCGCGCGAGTCCGAGTACGGCGTCCTGGTGAGCGTCTACCGCCGCGGCTGAATGCCGTCGCGACGGTCGGCGCGCATCTCCCGGGCGTGCCATTTGCATAAACTGTGAATATAAATCTGCTATGCTTCGCCCGTGAGCCGTCAAGACAGTGCGTCCGCCGCGATCGGGGCCGCCCTCTACGGCCTGGCCACCAGGGCGGTTCGGCGCCTTCCCCGGGACATGAGCCTGACGTCCGCCGCGACGCTGGCCACCCTGGAGCGGACCGGGCCGCGGCGGATCACCGATCTGGCCGCGGTCGAAGGCGTCACCCAGCCCGCGATGACCACCCTGGTCCGGGTGATGGAGAAGTCCGGCCTGGTCGAGCGGCGGGGCGACGTGTCCGACAAGCGGATCACGCTGGTGTGCCTGACCGAGGCCGGCGCCTCCTACGTCCGGGCCCGGCGCCAGGCGGGCGTTCACGCTTTCGAGCGGTTGATCGGCGAGCTCACCGGCGACGAGGTCGAGGCGCTGGTGGCGGCCCTGCCGGCACTGAAGCATCTCGCCGAGCTCGAAAGCCAGGAACGCGAAGGGCCGAAGCGGTGACGCGTTCGGAAACGCGGCTGCTGGTTCCCGCCCTGATTTTCATCGCCCTGGTCGTGGCCGCGGTTGCCAGCCTCGGGACGCCGCTCATCACCAGCGTGGCGACCTCGCTGCACGTCTCGCTCGGCAGCGCGCAGTGGACGCTGACCGTCGCGCTGCTCAGCGGCGCCGTCGCCACGCCGGTACTGGGGCGGCTCGGCGCCGGCCCGCACCGGCGGGTCACGATCCTCGCCACGCTGGCGATCGTCGTCGGCGGCAGCGCGCTCACCGTGCTGCCGCTGCCGTTCGGGTGGCTGCTGGCCGGCCGGGCGGCCCAGGGCGTCGGACTCGGTCTCACCGCGCTGATGATGGGCGTGGCCCGCGACCACCTCCCCGAGGCGCGCAGCGCGGCCGTGATCGCCCTGATCTCGGTGGTCTCGATCATCGGGGCCGGCGTCGGCTACCCGCTGGCCGCGCTGCTCGCCGAGTTCGGCGGGCTACGGGTCGCCTACGGCCTCGGCCTGGTCGTCACTGCCGCCGCCCTCTTGACCGCCTGGCGCGCCATGCCCGAAGCCCCCGAAGGCCGCTCTGCCCGCGTGGACGTGCCGGGCGCGGTCGTCCTGGCCGCGGCGCTGCTGCTGGTGCTGTTCCTTGCCGGCGAACGGGATCTGTGGAGCCGGCACCTCGCCGTGGCGGCGGGCCTCGCCGTCGGCGCGGTGGTGCTGCTCTGCGTCTGGGCCGTCATCGAGCTGCGCAGCGCGACACCCCTGGTCGACGTGCGGGCGGTGCGGCACCCGGCGGTCGCCGGGGCGAACCTCGCCATGTTCGTCGGCGGGATCGGCATGTACCTGCTGCTCACGCTCGTCACCCGATACGCGCAGACGCCGCGCGGCGCGGGCTACGGCTTCGGGCTGACGACCTTCGTCGCCGGGCTGGTCCTCATCCCGTTCTCGGTGCTGGGGTTCGTCGCCGGCAAGCTCACGCCGCGGGTCCGGACGCGGATCGCCGACCCCCTGCTCCTGGCCGGCAGCGCCGTCGTGGTCGGCGGCGGGTTCGCCCTGTTCGCGGTGGCCCGCTCGAACCTGGCCGAAGTGTTCGTGGCGATGGGGGTACTGGGTTTCGGTGTCGGGGGCTTCTCGGCCGCGATGCCCGGCGTCATCCTGGCCGTCACCCCCAAAAGCGAGACGTCGAGCGCGATGAGCTTCAACTACGTCGTCCGCAGCGTCGGCTACTCCCTGGGCAGCGCCATCGGCGGGCTGATCCTCGCCGCGGGCACCGGTCCGGGCCACCTCTTCCCCGACGACGGCGCCTACACCACCGCGGCGCTGGCCGGCCTCGGGGCCATGGCGATCACGACGCTGATCAGCCTCGCCCTCGCCCGCCGAAGCTCGTCCGAGACCACCCCATAAGTCATTCCGACACTGGAGGTTCCATGCCCAAGGGCTACTGGGTCAGCGTCTACCGCACCATTTCCGACCCCGGAAAACTGGCTGCCTACAACGCTTTGGCCGGTCCGGCCGTCCGGGCGGCGGGCGGCCGGACCCTCGTCCGCGGCGGCCGGGTCGCCGCCCATGACGAGGGAATCGCCGAGCGCACCGTCCTGGTCGAGTTCGACAGCTACGAGCAGGCCGTCGCGGCCCGCGAGAGCGACGCCTACCAGGAGGCGCTGGCCGCTCTCGCCGACGGTGTCGAGCGTGACTTCCGCATCGTCGAAGGCATCGACTGATCGTTCGGGCCCGCAAACGGGATTCCGTCCTCAGCACCTCGCGAACCGGTGCAGGGCGCCGAGCGCGGCCGGGGCGAGGGTGGCCGGCGTCGGGCGGCAGGTGGTCCACTTCGGACAGTCGTACCCGGCCCGGTGCGCCGGTGTGCGTTGTGTGGCGCCGAATCGACGGCCCGCCGCTGCTCGGGCGTGATCTGACCCTGGCGGGCCGCCTCGGCGGCCTGGTCGCCCTCCGGCTGGTCGCGCAACGACTCGTAGGCGGCTTTCGCCTGCCGGACGAAGGCCGGGTAGTCGAGCGCTTCGGGATGGTGGCGGTAGGCACCGAGCCCGGTGCGGCCGGTGCCGAGTGTGGTGGCTGGTTGCCGTCGCGGTCGGTGGGTCCGCTGCCGGGCAGCAGCAGGGCGGCGCGCAGCCGTTGGCCGCCTCGGCCGGGGTGGCGGTCACGACGGCCACCGACAGCACGACCGCGGTGGGCAGGGAGACCATCTCAGCGCAGGGCGTTCTCGACCAGCGTGACGGTCTCGCGCGGGTCGTCGACTTGGAGGACCAGGCGGGCGTAGCGCTCGTCGTCGAGTTCGATCACGACGGCCTTCGACGGGTCCTTGACGTCCCAGAAGACCTTTTCGCCGTCGAGGTGGAACGTGCCCGCCGTGATCACGCCCGGCACGTGGGCGCCCGGCGCGCGGATTCCCTTGGGATCGGCGGCGATGCCGGGGTCCGCGGTCGCGCCGCGGACGTGGGCCAGGGGAATGGTCAGGCTGCTCTTGAGGGCCCAGAGCTTGTCGAGACCTTCGATCACGACGACGAGGGCGTCGCCGTCGATGTGGACCAGTGCCATGTCAGTTTCCTTGTCGGTCGAAGCGGGGAGCGAGGGCGGCGGCGACACCGCCGGGGTTGCCGCGCAGGAGGATGCCCAGTGCGGCGGCGGTGAGGGCGCCGGCCAGGGCGGGGGAAAGGCCGAGGGCGTCGGCGACGGCCTGATCGACGGCGGCCAGCGCCGCCGCCACCTCGGCGGCGACTTCCTCGTCGGCCGGTGCCCGTTCGACCACCGCGAGCAGCAGCAGCCCGAGATCGGCCGAGGTGACGAGGCTGAGCACGGTCGCGGCGTCCGGTGCCGCGGCGAGCGCTTCGGCCAGCGGCCGGACGTCGTCGTCGAGGTGACGGCGCAGCGCGGTGAGGTAGAGACCGCGCTTGCTGCCGAAGGTCTTGTAGAGGCTGTTGCGGTGCACGCCGAGGTGGGTGACGAGGTCGTCGACGGACACCCCGTCGTACGCGCGGCCACCGAACAACCTCACGGCGGCGCGCACCACCTCGTCCTCGTCGAACGCCCGTTGCCTTCCCATGCCACGACCCTAGACTTTTGAGGAACGATCAGTCAAGAACAATCGTTCCTCAAAAATTTCCGGGCTGGAGAAGGCGCTGCGGACGCGGAAAGCCTCCGCGGCGAGTCGATCACCGCGGAGGCAACGTCCGGCGACGCCGGTTCAGCCACACCAGCCCCACCCGCTGGTGGCGACGGCGTCGCCGACCCAGCCCGCGTACATGACGCAGTCGGGCGCGTAGCCGCGCACGACCGCGTAGTACTTGAAGTTCCCCTGGTCGATCAGGTTCCGGCTGGTGTCCTCGGAGTCCCGGTACAGCCCGGCCATCGTGTCGGTGGCCACCCCGATGGACGTCCACTTGATGGTCACGACGCAGTTGTAGCCGCCGGACTTGTAGAGCAGGTAGACGCCGCCGTACTCGCGTCCGGCGTCGGTCTTGGCCGGCTTCGAGGAGATGACGCGGTAGCCGCTGCCGCACACCTCGGCCGGGGTGTACGGGTTCGTCGCCGCGGCGGCGGGCAGTGCGGTCGTCACCACCGCCGCGGCGCTCAGCAGCGCGCCGGCGAGCACGGTGCGGATCCGGGTGCTCATGGTTTTTCCCCTTTGCTTGTTACGGGCGCCAGACCCGGCGTTCGCCGAGGTCGTCCCGGTGCAGGTTGATGCCGGGGCTGCACAGTTGCGGCCCGCCCGCGCCGAGCTCGCAGACCTGGATGGAGAGGCGGTCGAATCCGCCGACCCGGTCGGGATCCCCGATGGAGAACTTGAACGGCACCGTCTCGCCGGGGCCCGCGGTGCGCCCGTCGCCGTCGACCTTCGTGCTACCGGCGTACGCGGTGAAGTAGACCCTGGTCGAGTGGTCGCCGCCGAAGTCCTGGACGCTGCCCTGCAGGACGGCGCTCCGGTTGCTCCAGACGGCTCCGCCGGAACTGAGCCCGAGCGGGGAGACGTCGGTGCTGATGTCCCACGAGTCGTTCGGGAACGCGGTCGTACTCGCTCCGGCCGGGCCTGCCCATACCGCGGGCACCGCCACCGCGGCCACCGCGATTCCCCTGATCCAGGTCCTGCCCGTCATCGTGCGTGTCCCCTCGTCGAGCTCGAATTCCGGTCGACGGGGAGCATGGCAGCGTTCACTGCAGCCGCACTGCAGTCTTACGGAACGTGGCCGGTCGGAGGTACCCTCCCCGTGGGGAGGGGGCATTGGCATGCCTGATGTTCGATTCGGCGTGCTCGGGCCGATCGCGGCCTGGCGCGGCGCGGCCCAGGTCGACGTGGGGTCCGGCAAGCGGCTCCGGGTGCTCGGCGTGCTGCTGCTGCACGCGAACCAGCGGGTGGACCGCGAACAGATCATCGAAGGCGCCTGGGGCGGGAAGCCGCCGAGGAGCGCGGTCAACCTCGTCCAGAAGTACGTCGGCGACGTGCGCCGGTCGCTGGCGCTCGACGAAGGCTCGCTGCAGACCATCGGCACCGGCTACCTGCTGCGGGTCGACCCCGGCCTGCTCGACAGCGCCCAGTTCGCGGCCCGGCTCGCCCGGGCGCGCGAAACCCGCGGCGACGGCGACCTGACCGCCGCCCGGCGGCACCTCACCGAGGCGATGACGCTGTGGCGCGGAGCCGCCTTCGGCGGCCTGGACACCCCCGCGGCCGCCACCGAGCGCGCCCGGCTGGAGGAGTACCGCCTCGGCGCGGTGGAAGACCTCGCCGACCTCGATCTGCTGCGCGGGGAGCATGCGCTGGCCATCCCCGAGCTGTCCCGGCTGGTCGGGGAGTGCCCGTACCGCGAACGCGCGCGGGAGCTGCTGATGATCGCGCTCTACCGCAGCGGCCGCCAAGGCGACGCGCTCGCCGTGTTCGACGACGTCCGGCGCCTGCTGGCCGACGAGCTCGGCGCCGACCCCGGGCCGGGGCTGCGGCGCGTGCACGGGCAGATCCTGCGCGCGGATCCGGCACTCGACCTGGTGACCTCGGCCGGGGAGCCGCGGCCGGTCGCCCAGCTGCCCGCGGACATCCCGGACTTCACCGGCCGCGCCGGCGCCCTGGGCGAGCTGCTGGACCTGCTGGCCGAGCGCCGGGTGGTGGTCGTCGCCGGCGCGCCGGGGACCGGGAAGTCGGCGCTCGCCGTGCGCGCACTCCACCAGGCCCGCGACGCGTTCCCCCACGGCCAGCTCCACCTCGACCTCGCCGGCACCTCGGCGGTGCCGCGCGACCCGGCCATGATGCTGGCCGAACTGCTGCGCGCGCTCGGCGTCACGGACGCGGTCATGCCGCCCGGACTGCACGAACGGGCGGCGCTCTACCGGTCACGGCTGGCCGGCCGCCGCATGCTGGTGCTGCTCGACGACGCCGCCGGCGCCCAGCAGGTGCGGCCGTTGCTGCCCCCGTCGGGCGGCTGCGCGGTGGTGGTCACGAGCCGGCACCGCCTGGCGGACCTCGCCGGTGCCGAACACCTCGAGCTGGACGTGCTGTCCACGGAAGACGCCCGGGACCTCCTCGCCCGCATCGCCGGGGCGGAGCGCGTCGAGCGGGAACCGGAGCCGGCCGACGCGATCGTCCGGCTGTGCGGACGGCTTCCCCTGGCCATCCGGATCACCGGCGCGAAGCTCGCGAGCCGGCGGGCGTGGACCCTGCAGGTGCTGCGCGAACGCCTGGAGGACGAGTCCCGGCGGCTGCGCGAGCTGCGGGTCGGCGACCTCGACCTGCGGGCCCACTTCGACTTGAGCCTGCGCCAGCTCCCCGAACCGGCCGTCCGGGCGTTCCGGCTGCTGGGGCTGCTGGGCGCGGAAACACTCCCCGCGTGGGTGATCGGCGCGCTCCTCGGCCGGCCGGCCGCGGACGACGTGCTGGACACGCTCGTCGACGCCTACCTCGTACGTCTGGTCTCCACCGACCGCGCCGGCCAGCCGCGGTACCGGCTGCACGACCTGTTGCGCGCGTACGCGGCGGAAGGCGCGCAGGAGTGTTACCCGGCCGAGGAGCGCCGGGCGGCGGTGGAGCGGGTCCTCGCCGCCTGGCTCGCCCTCGCCGAGCAGGCCCGTGACCTGTTCTACCCCAGCCTCTTCCGGCCGACGCCGGGCCGTTCACCGCGCTGGACCCCGGACTACGCGGTCGCCGACCCGGTCGCCTGGTTCGACGCCGAACGCGGGACGGTGCTGCGGGCGATCGAGCTCGCGGCCGCGTGGGGACTGGACGAGCCGGCCTGGGAGCTGGCGGTCGCCGCGGTGCCGTACTACGACCACCGCAGCCTGTACCAGGACTGGAACCGCAGCCACCAGGTGGCACTGGAGGCCACCGTCGCGGCCGGGAACGCCCACGGCGAAGCGGCGTTGCTGCAGGGGCTCGGTCAGGTGCACATCTACCTCGACGAAATGGCCGAAGCGCGCCACGACCTGCACCGGTGCGCGAAGCTCTACGAGGCCATCGGCGACCGGCGCGGCGAGGGACTCGCGCTGGCCGGCCTGGGCACCGTGCACCGCGTCCGCGGCGAGCTCGACGCGGCGCTGGCCGTCGACAAGGAGGCGCTGGGCCACCTGGTGGCCGCGGGGCACCGGCACGCGGAGGCGCAGGTCCGCACGGCCATCGGCATCATCGCGTTCGACCGGGGCGCCGACGACGCCGGTCCGTGGATCGAGGAGGGCCTGCGGATCGCGCGGCGTCTCGGTGACCGGCACCGGCAGGCGGTGATCCTCCGCACGCTCAGCCGGTACCACCTGGGCATCGGCGACACCCCGGCCGCGCTGCGCGACCTCATCGAAGCGCTGACGATCTTCAGCGAAATCAGCGACGAGCGCTGCGGCGCCTACACCGACCAACGGCTCGGCGTGATCTACGCGGAACTCGGCGACGGGTCCCGTGCGGATTCGGCCCTCCGGCGCGCGGCGCACGTCTTCCGCGCCAACGGCGACCGCAGCAACGAAGCGGCGTGCTGGCAGCGGCTCGGTGAGCTGGAGAGCGAACTCGGTGACGCCGTCGCGGCCCGGCGCCACCTGGGCTGGGCGGCCGAGTTGTGGCGAGCCATCGATCTGCCCGAACGGGCCGACGCGGTGCAGGCCGCGCTGGAAGCGTTGGCCGATACGTGACTTCCGGGCCGGCGCTAGCTCGGGCGTAGGAGCGCCAGCGCCTCCTTGGCGTTGTGCTCGGCGATCCCGCGCATGAGCGCCCGATCGGGAAAGTCCCCGTCGAGCAGGCGCAGCGGGCCGGCCACCAGGGACAGGCGCATCGCGAGCAGGTAGAGGTCGAGCCGCCGCGGATCGAGGCCGGGCCGGGCGAGCGCGGGGTAGTGCTCGCCGAAGCGGAGCCGGAGGAAGACGTGCTCCCACTCGACGTCGAAGTGCATCAGGCCCTCGATGTCGATCAGCACCGGGTGCCCGCCGGCGTCGATGAGGACGTGGTCGGGGCCGAGTTCTCCGTGGATCAGCCCGTACTCCGCGCGAGGACGGACCCGGCCGGCCCATTCCTGCAGCCGGTCGCGCATCGCGGCGCCGGCTGCCGCGATGCGCGCGTCGCGCTCCGCCCCGTCCTCGAGGTCCCGCAGCGCGCGGTCGAGAACCCGCCGCTCGCACGAAACCGGTTGCGCCGATTCGAGCCGGTCCACCCTGCCGTAGTGCCGGCTCCGGTGCCGGTGCATCACTTCGAGCGTCCCGGCGAGTTCGCTCAGGGCGTTCGCGGCACGCGGGCGATCGGTTTCGAAGAGCGCTTCGAGCGTGCCCCCGGAGACGTCCTCGACCACGGCGATGTCGGCCGGGTAGTGGCGCCGGCTGTCGTCCGCCAGGTGTATCCGCGGAGTTCGGACGCCGAGTGCGGCCAAGGTGCGGTGCGCGGCCAGGAAGGGGACCAGGCCCGAGGCAGGCGCGAACGGGTCGGCCGGGTCGGCTTCCCGTTCGCCAGGCCAGAAGTTCTCCGCTTCGGCCCAGCTGTAGACGATCACGCCGGGCATGCGGGTGCCCTCGAGGCGGAACCGGTACACCCCCTTCTTGCTCCTGCCGCGCAACCGCTCGACGGTGACCACGCGGCATCCCGGGCCCAGTGCGTCACGGACGAGCCTCGACAGGACTTCGACGTCAGCGAATTGCCGCATCCTCCGAACCTACTGAAGAGGGCACCGCGCGTGGTTCGGTTTCGGTCTCGAGCCGCCTCGGCCGAAAGTACGAGACGAGCTCGCCTCAACCGGTGCCGGTGCGCGGTGCGTCCTAACTTCCCGGTATGACTACCGAAACCGCGCGGGAGAACCCGCCCAGCACCATCATCGCCGCCTTTTTCGGCTTCCTGGTGTCCACCGTGTCCGCGATCGCCGGTGGGCTGCTCGTCCTGAGCGCGCACGACGAAATCGCGGCGGCCCTGCGGCGGGCGAACCCCGCGCTGGCGCAGGACCGGCTCGACCGGCTCACCCTGCTCGCGCAGGCCGTGCCGGTCGCCATCGCCGTGGTCATCGCGCTGGTCTACCTGTGGCTGTCGTTCAAGCTCAAGGCCGGCCGCAACTGGGCGCGCGTCACGCTGACCGTCTTCACCCTGCTGCAGGCGGCTTCGCTGCTGACCACCGAACCGTCGTGGGCGGGCTACCTGAGCTGCGGGGTGGCCGTGGTCGCGACGGTGCTCAGCTACCTGCCGCCGTCCAACCGCTACGTCGCCGGGGTCCGGCGCGCGGGCTGACCCGGGGCGCGGGATCATGACGGCCATGCGCAGAGCGGGGGTCCTGGCCCGGCGCGGCATGCTCGGCACCGAGCTCGCCGTGCTGGCCGCGGCGCTCGTCGCCGACGTGGTGCTGGTGCTGCGCGCACCCGCCGGAAGCGGCGGCTGGGCGGCGCCGCTCACCGGGCTCCTGGCGTCCACCGGGACGGCGATCCCGGTGCTGGCCGTGCTGCGGCGGCGCTTCCCCCGCCACATCGGCGTGCTGGGGAGCGTCGTCGCCGCGCTGTCGGCGATCGGCACGGTCGTGGCGGTCACCGCGCACGCCCGGAGCCAGCCGCCGTTCGCCGAGATCGTGGCCGCCGGGCTGCTCACGGCCGCCGCCGGCCGCAAGCTCGAACCGAAGCACGCGGCCGCGCTGGCGCCGGCCCTCGGCGCGGTGATGATCGCCGCGCCCCTGCTTCGCTACGGCGCCGGCGAGCCGGAGACGCTGCTGGCGGTGGCGGCCGCGGCGTACTGGGGTGCCTGCCTCGGGGTCGGGCTGATTCTGCGGGCGGCGGACGCCCGGCAGCGGGCCGCGCTGGACCGGGTGCGCAGCCAGGAACGCCTGCAGCTGGCCCGGGAACTGCACGACCTGGTGTCCCACCACGTCAGCGGGATCGTCGTCCGCGTGCAGGCCGCCCGGGCGATCGCCGAAGCGAACGCCGACGTCGGCGGGCACGCGGCGGTCTACCGCGAGATCGAGGAAGCCGGCGGTGCGGCGCTGGCCGCCGCGCGCCGGCTGGTCGGGATGCTGCGGGACACCCGGGACGTGCCGCTGCTGTCCGGTGCCGTGCTCGGTGACGCGGTGCGCGCGGCCGCCGGCTCCTCCGCCCGGGTGGACGTCGCCGAGGAACTGGACCAGCTGCCGGTGCCGGCCCAGGTGGCCACGACCGTGCACCGCGTGGTGACCGAAGCGCTGACCAACGCCCGCCGGCACGCGCCGTCCGCGACCGAGGTGGTCGTCTCCGCCCGCGTCGAAGCCGACGACCTCGTGCTTGAGGTGCGCAACGACGGGGTCACCGCGACGGCCGCACCCGGCGGGTTCGGGATCATCGGCATGACCGAGCGGCTGGCCATGCTGGGCGGCCGCCTGACCGCGGGGCCGGAACCCGGGGCGCGGTGGCGGGTCGTGGCGCGGCTCCCGCTCGCCGGTGAGGACGCGCCCTTCGACGCCTTGCCGAGGGGGCTCTGATGACCATCCGGGTGCTCGTCGCCGACGACCAGGTGCTGGTGCGCACCGGGTTCCGGCTGGTGCTGGACGCCGCGCCGGACATCGAGGTGATCGCCGAAGCCGCCGACGGGGAGGCCGCGGTCCGGCTGGCGCGGCAGCTGCGGCCGGACGTCACGCTGATGGACATCCGGATGCCCAAAGTGGACGGTCTGCGAGCCACCGAACTGCTGGCCGGGCCGGGGGTCGCGCAGCCGCTGCGCGTGGTGGTGGTGACGACCTACGACGCGGACGAGAACGTCTACGCCGCCCTGCTCGGCGGCGCCAGCGGGTTCCTGCTCAAGGACGCCGGCCCGCAGCTGCTGGTGGACGCGGTCCGCGCGGCGGCCGGCGGGGAGGCGATGGTCTCGCCGTCGGTGACCGTGCGCCTGCTGGCCCGGTTCACCGAGAAGGCGCGGCAGCGCGCGCAGGGGACACCGGGCCTGCTGACCGACCGCGAGTCCGATGTGGTGCTCGCGGTCGCCCGCGGCCGGACCAACGCGGAGATCGCCGACGACCTCCGCGTCTCCCTTTCGACGGTCAAGACGCACCTGGCGAGCGTGCAGCGCAAGCTCGAACTGCGGAACCGCACGGAAATCGCCGTCTGGGCGTGGCAGCGCGGGTTGCTGGGATGACCTTGACGGGTGTGCGAGACTCGCCGAGTGTGCGGTCAGCGCGGTGACCATCCCGGCCGGACGGCGAGAAGTGCCCGAGCGGCTGCGGATGGCGGGCCGCCGGGTGGTGCAGGCGGTGCTGGACCAGGCGCTCGCCGCCGGGCTGGGAGCGTTCGCCGCGCTCGCGGCCGGTCTCGTCGTCATTCCGTTGCTGCAGTGGGGATGGGTGCCGCCGAAAACGCTCCTGTGGGGCCCGGCGATCACGTTCTTCGCGGTCAACTACGCCTGTGACGCCCTGATCCACATCTGGATCCCCCTGCGCCGGGGCGGGGTCACCCCGGGCATGCTGGTGATGGGACTGCGCGTGGAAACCCTGCGCGGCGGGCCGCCCAAGGCGCGCGCCTACGTCTTCCGGTGGTTGCTGATGACCGTCGACGGGCTGCTGTTCGGGCTGGTGGCCGTCGTCAGCATCGTGCTTTCCCGGCGGCGGCAGCGGATCGGTGATCTGGTGGCGCGGACCCTCGTGGTGCGCGCGGGTCCTCGTACTTTTGGTTGATCCCGGCGCCGGGAATGCGCGCCATACTCCGGGTGATCATTCACCCGGACGAGGGGCGTCAAGTGAAAAACAAGACAGCGAGCCGGTTTCTGATCGCCGCCGTGCTGCTCGCGGTGCCGGCGGTTCCCGCGGGAACCGCCGCCGCGGCCACGCCGGACCGCTACACCGGCCAGCAGGTGGCCTGGGGAGCGTGCCCGTTCCCGGTCGCCGACGGGGCGAAGGCCGCCGAATGCGCGGTGATCACCGTGCCGCGGGACTGGGCGAACCCGGATTCCGGGGTGGACCTGAGCGTGTCCATCAGCCGCGTCGCGGCGACGGGCGAACGTCTCGGTGCGCTCCTGGTGAACCCGGGCGGTCCCGGCGGGCAGGGCAGTTCCCTCGCGGGTGCGCTGGCGGGCCTCGAACCCGGGGTGAACGAACGGTACGACTTCATCGGCATGGATCCGCGCGGCACCGGGCACGAAGGGACCGCGGACGCCGGGTTCGTCTGCCAGGTCCCGGCGGGACGGCTGCCGCAGGGGCCGCTCGACGCGCGTGACCGCTCGGCGACGAGCATCGCGGAGCACCAGAAGACGCCGCGGGCGATCGCGGAGGCGTGCCAGAGCGACGCGGTCGCGCCGTTCGTCACGACCTGGCAGACCGCGCACGACATGGACCTGATCCGGACCCTGCTCGGGGACGAAAAGCTGAACTACCTCGGCTACTCCTACGGCACCTGGCTCGGCGCCAAGTACGCGTCGTTGTTCCCGGGCCGCGCGGGCAAGGTGGTGCTCGACTCCAGCGTCGACTTCGAAGGCCGGCTGCAGGCCGACTTCGAGGCGTTCCCGAAGATCGGGCAGCGGCAGACCGACGAGGTCTTCGTGCCGTGGCTGGCCCGGCAGTTCCCCGAGCAGCTCGGCGCTTCGCCGGCCGAGGTGAAGCAGAAGATCGAGCGGCTGCGCGGGTTCTACGCCGGGCACGGCGTCGCCCCGGACCAGTTCGACGCCCTGTTCGTCGGCAACGGCAACGAGATCCGCTGGATCCTCGTGGCCGCCGTGCTCATCGCCGGCGCGGGGGAGCTGGACGGCAAGCCGGTCCAGCCCCCGGCGGCGCTCGCCGGGCAGCTGGACACCTGGTCGACGGCCGTGTTCGGCAAGCGGCTGGCCGAGCTGACCGGCGCCGACGTCGCCGCCGGGCTGGCGGCGGCGGAACCGGACTACCGCAAGATTTCCGGGACGCGCTACGCGGTGGCGTGCGGCGACCAGCCGACGAAGACGGCCGGCTGGTACAAGCGCCTGTCCGATCGGCAGGGCCCGCAGTACCCGATCTTCGGCTGGGCCTACGGGCTGACCGAGCCGTGCGGGTTCTGGTCCGACCGGCCCCGGCAGGACATGCCCGGACTCTCGCCCGAAGCGGCGGCCAACGTGCTGGTGGTCCAGGGCGAGTTCGACCCGCAAACCGGGTACGAGCAAGCACGTTCGGCGGTCCGCGCCGCCGGGGTCCCGCTGGTGTCGGTCGACGACGCCGCGTTCCACGGCCAGTACGCCCTGGGCGGCAACCCGTGCGTCGACGGGATGGTCAACGTCTTCCTGATCGCCAATTCCCGGCCACGCTCGGCCACCTGCCCGGGCGTGCCCCTGCCCGGCGAGGACCGCGTCTTCCCGGTGGCCGGCCCGGTCACCGGCGGCCACGCGGCGGTGGCCAGTGCCGCCGACACCCGTGATTCGGCGTTGCGCACCGCCGTGCGCCGCAGCATCGGCGAACTCAACAACGGCCGCTGACGTCGGGAAGCCCCCGGGCCTCGTGAGTGGTAAGGCGGGTTCTTCTAACCCGCCTTACCGCTCACGACCTCCTTGTGGCCCTTACGAGGTGGGCCGGGAGTTGGTTGACTCACCCGCGTGCGGATCCCGGGTTTGCTGCTCACCGTCCTGCTCGCCACCGCCGGCCTGACGGTTCCCGTCGCCGCGGCCGATCCGCCGTCCTGGAGCGGGCCGCTCAGCACGCGCGGCCGGTACATCGTCGACGCGCACGGGGACCGCTTCAAGCTGAAGGCCGCCAACTGGCACGGCGCGAGCGGCACGTGGACCGGTTCCGGCGACGTGAACGATCCGGCCAGCCACCACGTCGGCGAGATCGCGTACCAGACCCCGCTCGGGCTCGACCGGGTGTCGATCGACACGGTCATCGACGGGCTCGCGCAGCTGGGCCTCAACAGCGTCCGGCTGCAGTTCTCCAACGCGATGCTCCACGACACCCGGCCCGTCCCGGACCTGGCCGCCAACCCGGACCTGCACGGTTTCACCCCGCTGCAGGTCTACGACCGCGTCGTCGACCGGCTGACCGCGCGCGGGTTCGCCGTCGTCCTCAACAACCACACCACGACCTCGCGCTGGTGCTGCGGGCTCGACGGCAACGAACGCTGGAACACCGCGCAGACCGAGCAGCAGTGGCAGGACGACTGGCTGTTCATGGCGCGCCGCTACGCCGCGAACAAGCGCGTCGTCGGCGCCGACCTGTACAACGAGGTCCGCCGCAACACCTTCGACGACCCCAACTGGGGCTGGGGCAACGGCACCGACTGGCAGCGCGCCAGCCAGCAGGTCGCCGACCGGATCCTCACCGAGGCGAACCGCGACCTGCTGATCTTCGTCGAGGGCATCAACTGGACCGGGCTGCCGGTCGACGGCTTCCCGCACGGCCGTCCGACGCTGGAACCCGCCCGGACGCTGTCGCACACGCTCGTGGATTCGGGCAAGCTCGTCTATTCGGCGCACTTCTACGGCTACACCGGACCCAACCACTCCGGCGCGACCGGCATCGGCGAAACGCACGACCCGCGCTACCGAGACCTCTCGCCCCAGGAACTGCGGGACGTCCTGTACCGGCAGGCGTTCTTCGTCTCGGCCGACACCGGCCGCCACTACACGGCACCGCTGTGGATCAGCGAGTTCGGCGAGGGCCGCACCACGACCGACCCGGCGTCCCGCGCGTTCTTCGAGAACTTCGTGAACTACCTGGCCGAAACGGACACGGACTTCGCCTACTGGCCCGCGGTCGGCTTCCAAACCGACGGCTGGGCCCTGCTGGGATACGACTCGGCGGGCCGCCGCCTCGACGTCCTCGACGGCTCGGACTGGCGCGGTCCCGCCTGGCGGCGGCTGATCTCCGCGCCGTCCCGGACCGGGCCGATCCCGGACGACGTGGCGCACTGGTCGATGCTGAACCTCGACTACGGCGACTTCCCGGAGTCGCGGCAGGTCCGCGCGCTGCCGGACTGGAACCCCGGCGCCCGCAAGGGCGCCTGCCCCGACGGGCAGCGGCTCGCCGGCCTCGCCCACACCGGCAACCGTGGCCTGTGCACCGGGACGCTCGCCGCCCCGGCCGGGTACGTGGTCGTGCGCGACGAGACCTACGTCGACACCGATTGGGCGTCCGGCTACACCAAGACGCAGTGCCCGCCCGGCCACGCGGTGGTGGGGTACAGCGTCCAGGGGGGGGGGGGCCTTCTCGGCGGTGCTGTGCGGCCGGTCGGCGACACCGCTGGGCCGCACGGGCCGCACGGTGTGGTTCGACCGCGGCGACAACCGGCCGCCCGGTGACCCCGGCGGTGACTTCGCGACCGGGAACTACAAGGGCCAGTGCGCGCCGGGGGAGTACGTCGCCGGAGTCGCTTACACCGGCCGGATCAGTTCGAGCCGGACGCCGGACGCGCTGCTCTGCCGGTCCTAGCGGGGCCGGGCGGGGAGGGGGCGGCGGCTGAGTCGGCCGGGTGGGTCTCGCCAGGGAGTCCCGCTCGGATGCCGGTGCGTGATTCGCGCGGCGGAGGCGCTGCTCTGCCGGTCCGAGCCGGACCGCGCGGCGAGCGGACGGCCGCCCAGCATCCCCGCCGTGTCCCAGCGGCGTGGCGTTCCCGCTGGTCCGGCGGGGTGGAACCGTCCCGGCGTCCCGGGTCGGCCGCCGAGGGGGGATCGGCGGCCCGGGCGCTGCCAGCCTTCTCGCCATGCAAAGACTCGCTCTGGCCGTCGCGATGCTGCTGGTGTTACCCGCCGCAGCCGCGGTCGCGGCCGAACCCGTTGCGGTGTGCGGGCACACCAGTACCCAGCCCACGCTCGCCCCAGGGGCGACCGGCGCCGCGGTCGCCGAGGCGCAGTGCGAACTGAACCTGGCGACCAAGGCGAGCCGGTACACGCCCATCGGCGCCGACGGCTCCTTCGGCCCGGCGACCGAAGCGCGCGTCCGCGTGTTCCAGAAGTGCGCCGCGCTGAGCGTGGACGGCCGGATCGGGCCGAACACGTGGGCCGCCCTCAACTCCTGGTCCGCGCGGCCGCGCAAGTGCGCCACCCAGGGCACCGCCGACGCCGCGCAGAGCGTCGTGTGCGGCCTTTCCGCCGCCCGCCCGACCCTGCAGAGCGGCTCCAGCGGCGTGGACGTCAAGGAACTCCAGTGCCGGCTCAACCTCGCCATGGAGCCGGGCCACTACCCGCCGCTGACGGTCGACGGGCAGTTCGGGGACGGCACCCGCACCCGGGTGATCCAGTTCCAGCACTGCGTCAACGCCAGTGCCGACGGGGTCGCCGGGCCCACGACGTGGGCGAAGGTCACCGACTGGTCCGGCCGCAACACCTACTGCACGCCGCCGAAGCCCGCCGGGCACCCAATCGACGGCGTCGACACGGCGAAGTACCAGCACCCCGGGGGCGCGCCGATCAACTGGGGCGCGGTCAAGGCGTCCGGGGTCGAGTTCGCGACCGTCAAAGCGACGCGCGGCCTGAACGTCACCGACGACTACCTGGCCACCGACCTGCCCGCCGCGCGCAACGCCGGCCTGGCCGTCGGGCCGTACCACTTCTACACGGGCACCGCGGCCGGCACCGGCGGCGCGCAGGCCGACCGGTTCATCGCTGCCGTGAAGGCCACCGGGTACACCGGCAAGCGCGCCGGTGACCTGCCGCCCGTGTTCGACCTGGAGTGGAAGGACGACGGCTCCGGCGGCTGCCCGCCCTACGTCACCGTCGCCGACGCCAAGGCCTGGCTGGACAAGGTCCAGGCGGCGTTCGGCCGAACCCCGATCATCTACACCCAGAAGTCGTTCCTGGACAGCTGCCTGGGCGGCACCACGGCGCTCGCGGCCTACCCGATGCAGCTCGCCGACTACCGCCAGTCCGTCACGCAACCGGCACTGCCCGCCGGGTCGAAGACGTGGCTGATGTGGCAGTACACCGACGCGGCCATCCCCGACGGCATCCCCGCGCCGGCCACCGGCGACGTCTTCAACGGCACCCAGGCCGACCTCGACCGGCTCGCCAACCGCTGAAAATCCCTGTCAGGAAAGGACGAGAATGAACCTCCCCATGAGCCGCCGCTCGGTGCTGCGCGGCGCGGTGGTGCTCGGCGCGGCCGCGGCGGTCAGCCCGCTGCTGCTGACCGGCACCGCCCAGGCGTACCCGTGGTCCCGCACCCTCACCCAGGGGAGCACGGGCGCCGACGTCACCGAACTCCAGATCCGCGTCGCGGGCTGGGCCGCCGACCACGCGAGCCAGAGCCGCGTCTCGATCGACGGCGAGTTCGGCCCCGGCACCGCGGCCGCGGTCCGCCGGTTCCAGGCGGCCTACGGCCTCGGCGCCGACGGCCAGGTCGGGCCGGCCACGCAGGCCGCGCTCAACGCGCTGGAGCAGAGCGACGGGTCCACCGTCCACTTCAACTTCAGCGAGTTCACCGACCGCGACAGCGGCACCTTCAGCGGCGGCAAGGTCAGCGCGGCCACTGCCAAGGAGAACGCCCGGCGCTGCATGTACAAGCTGGAAGCACTGCGCAAGAAGCTCGGGAACAAGCCGATCACGGTGAACTCCGGGTTCCGCAGCATCGCGCACAACGCGGAGATCGGCGGCGCGAGCGACAGCATGCACCTGTACGGCACCGCGGCCGACCTGAACGTGCCGGGCGTGGCCAACAAGACCGTCTACCAGAAGGCGGAGACGTGCGGGTTCTCCGGCCTGGAGACCTACAACACCGACCACCAGCACGTGGACAGCCGGGCCGACCTCGGCCGGTCGTGGTGGTGGGAGAACGGCACGGTCTGAAGCCACCGGCCGGGCGCCGGGGAACCTGGGGATTCCCGGCGCCCGGGCCGGTCCTCAGTGCGGTGGCGGGGTCGCCAGCGCCGCCGAACAGGCCGGCCAGTCGTGGAAGTCGTGGCGCACGCTCCACAGGCGGTGCGCCGCCTCGATGTTCCAGGCCGGGTCGAACGCCTGCCGCGGCGTCCCGCCCAGCTCCAGCAGGCGGGCGTCGGAGATCTGGAAGACGCCCCAGTTGCGGCTGCCGTTCGTGTTCGGCAGCACCCAGAGCGGATCGAGGAACGAAGCACAGCGCGCGATGGCGACCGCGGTGTCCGGCGCTTCGGTGAACACGGCCCGGACCCGCTGCTCCACCGCGGCCGCCGGCCAGGTCGCCATGCTGGTCCGGCGGTCGTACAGCGCGGTCTTGGTGGCCTCGTCGACCACACCGCGGGCGGGCAGGCCCGCCAGCACCTGGAACGCGGTGACCCGGCGCAGCGTCTCCGGCCCGAACGAGCCGTCGACCGAGAGCCGCCCGTGCGCCGCGACCAGCAGGTTCTGCACCTCGGTGACGCACTCGTCGTGCTGGCCCATGCTGACCGGCGGCTCGCAGGCGGCCGAGAACAGCATCCGGTCGGCGTACCGGCCGGTGGCCGGCGGGGACGCGTCGGCGGTGAGCCAGACCAGACCACCCGCCAGCAGCACCACGACGGCGATGGCCGTCGCGGCGTAGGCCCGCCGCCGGCGGGGCGGCGCGGCCTCCTCACCGGTCCCGGTCTGTTCCGCTTCGTCGACGCGGCCGGCGTCGGCCAGGGCCCACAGCTGGTGCAGTTCCCGCAGTTCCGCCGGGGAGGCGCCACAGACCTTGCCGAAGGAGTGGACGACGCGGTAGTCGGCGGGGACGCTCTTGCCGGAGCAGTACCGGTGCAGGCTGGAGCCGCTGGCCCCGGCCTGCTTGCCGAGCCGTTCATAGCCCTGCCCGCTGCGGTCTTTCAGCATGCGCAGGTAGGCGGCGAACTTGTCCGTGTGCAGTGTCACTGTGACTCGAACACCTCGCTCGGGCAGCGGATGACGGACGGAAGTTAACACCGTCGCGGCGCACTCCGGGGAGAAATTGCCGGATTACGCCACATTTTCCTTCGCGTCACCATCGTTGCCGGAACGTCGACCCGGGGAGAACCTGCGCTAACCGACCCCGGTGGACCACCTGACCGCGTGGGTCCAGCCGTCCGCTGTGGTGGCGTAGCCCGCTGCCTGTCCGTTGTCGTTGACCGCGTTGGCGGTGGCGTCCTCGCCGTCGACGAGCGGGGCGAGCCGCGAGACCGTGCCGTCGGCGTCCCACCGCGCGGCGTGGCCGGCGTCGCCCGAGGTGAACGACTTGCCGACCATGACCCCCGAGGCCGAGATGTCCGACGCCCAGCTGGTGGCGTCCCCCGGCAGCGGGTTCAGCAGGGTGATGGCACCGGTGCCGTCCCAGCGCGCGACGCGGGAGGTGTCCGTCGTTTCGTAGCCGGCGACCTCGCCGTTGTCGTTGAGCGCGGTGGCGATGCTGGTCGACGGGGCGGACCCGATGCCCAGCGCGCTGATCGTGCCGTCCGGGGCCCACCGCACGGCCCTGGTGCCGGGGCAGCAGCCGTACGAGTAGCCGGCGATCGTGCCCGCGTCGTTGATCGTGTTCGCCTGACTGCTGCTCAGGCCGGGAAGGGTGCCAAGGTTGTCGACGGTGCCGTCGAGGTTCCACCGCACCGCGTGCCGGACGCCGTCCGGCTGCTGGGAGTAGCCGACGATGACGCCGGCGGAGTTGATCCCGCGTGCCTCGCTGGCGACATCACCGGGCAGGGTGCCCAGGTCGTCGATGGTGCCGTCGAGGTTCCAGCGCACGGCGTGGGTGTGGAAGTCGTGCGCGGCATCCCGCATGCTGCCCCGGCCGGCGACGACACCGGCGTCGTTGACGGCGTTCGCCGTGCTGTCCACGCCGGTGGGCAGGACGCCGAGGTCGTCGACGGTGCCGTCCGGGTTCCAGCGCGCGGCGTGGTTGCCGAGGCCGACCGAGGACTGGCCGACGACGGTTCCGCTCGAGTTCATCGCGTAGGCGAAGCTGTAGCTGCCGCCCGGGAGAACGCCGAGATCGGTGACCTGCGCGGTGGCGGTGGCGGTGGCCGGAGCCGGAAGGACGACCGCGCCCGCCAGTGCCGCGACGAGGGCGCCGATCAGGATGCCGGCGCGCGGCAGTACTCGTGAACGTGTCATGGACGATCCCCCCGGACGTGACGCGTGCCGCCTGGCCGCACGCGGTGGCGTTGCGCACCCAAGTCAAACGGTAACGAGCTGCGGTCGCAATCGGTCATTCGCCGTAACGGCGCCCCGCGATGCGGTCCGGCAGCCGCGCGGCCAGGTACTTGATCAGCTCGCTGACCCGCCGCGGTACGTGGGTGTCGTCGGCGCGGAGGGCGTGGATGTCGGCCGGCGGGGTCGGCACGTCCGGCAGGACCCGGATCAGGGTGCCGCTCTCGAGGTGGGGGCGGACCTGCCACTCCGAGCGCATGATCACGCCGTGACCCTGCAGCGCCCAGCCGGTCACGGTGTCGCCGTCGTTGCTCGACAGGCGGCCGCGCACCCGGACCTGGCGCGGGTTGCGGGCGTCTCCGAAGCGCCAGAGCGCGAAGTCGCCCTCGCTCTCGCGGAGCACGATGCAGTCGTGGCCGGCCAGGTCCTCGATCCGCTCGGGCATGCCGTGTCGGTCCACATAGGACGGTGCCGCGCACGGTACCCGGCGGTTCTTCGCCAGCCGGCGCATCCGCAGCGAGGAGTCCGGTGGCGTGCCCACGTGGACGGCGAGGTCGAACTCGTGCCGATGCGGACGCAGGGGCAGCGCGGACGTCCGGAGCCGGACGCTCACCCGCGGGTGCCGGGCGGTGAACTCGCCGAGCAGCGGGGCGACGTGCGCGCGGCCGAGGCCGAGGGTGGCCTGGACCACAATGGACCCCCGCAGCTCGCCGGAGCGGTGGCCGACGACGTCCTCGAGTTCGCGGACCCGGTCGAGGATTTCTTCGAGGCGGGTGGCGAACAACTCGCCTTCGGAGGTCAGCGTGAGCCGGCGCGTGCCGCGGTGCACCAGGTGCGCGTCGAGCCGGCGTTCCAGCGCGCTGAGGCGCTTGCTGACGACCGGCAGCGAGCACTGCAGCTCGCGGGCCGCCGCCGTCAGCGTCTGGCTGGAGGCGACGACCTGGAAGAAGCGGAGGTCGTCGATCGAGGTGGTCACCGCGGTTCGTCCCTTTCCATGGGCGAAAGGATAGGTTGCCCGCGGCGCTCTTGTCGTGACGTTCCGCGGCGATCAGGGTGAAGCTCCCGCCGAAACCACAGGAGCGTCCCGTGTCCCAGCGTCACCGCATCGCGGTCATCCCCGGCGATGGCATCGGCCGTGAGGTCGTCCCGGAAGGGCTGCGGTGCCTCCGGGCCGCCGCCGACGCCCACGGGTTCGCGCTCGACTTCGTCGAATACGGCTTCGCCTGTGCCGGCTACTGGCAGCGGCACGGCGAAATGCTGCCGTCGGACTGGCGGGACGTGCTCGGCGGTTTCGACGCGATCTTCTTCGGCGCGGTCGGGTGGCCCGAGGTGGTGCCCGACCACGTTTCGCTGTGGGGGAGCCTGCTGCGGTTCCGCCGCGGTTTCGACCAGTACGTCAACCTGCGGCCGGTCCGGCTGCTGCGCGGAGTCCGCAGCCCGCTGCGCGACCACGGGCCCGGCGACATCGACTTCGTCGTCGTCCGCGAGAACACCGAGGGCGAGTACTCGAGCATCGGCGGCCGGATCTTCGAGGGCACCGACCGCGAAACGGTCCTGCAGGAAACCGTGCTCACCCGGACCGGCGTGGACCGGGTGCTCCGGTACGCCTTCGAACTCGCCGCCACGCGTCCCCGCAAGCGCCTGACCTGGGCGACCAAGAGCAACGGCATCGCCATCGCCATGCCGTACTGGGACGAGCGCGCGACGGCGATGGCGGAGCGGTACCCGGACGTCGTCGCGAGCAAGGACCACATCGACATCCTCGCGGCGAAGTTCGTCCTGCGGCCTGGGCAGTACGACGTCGTCGTCGCCGGCAACCTCTTCGGCGACATCCTCTCCGACCTCGGCCCGGCCTGCGCCGGGACGATCGGGATCGCGCCGAGCGCCAACATCAACCCGGACCGCACCTGGCCGAGCCTGTTCGAGCCGGTGCACGGCTCGGCGCCCGACATCGCCGGACGCGGGATCGCCAACCCGGTCGGCCAGATCTGGAGCGGTGCCATGATGCTGGAGCACCTGGGGGAGACCGCCGCGGCCGCGGCGGTCGTGGCCGCGATCGAGCGCGTGCTGGCCGGGCGCCCGGACGTGCACACCCCGGACCTCGGCGGTTCCGGCACGACCGAGAGCCTGGGCGCGGCGATCGCGGCCGAGATCACGCGGGAGCAGACCGCGGCACCATGACCTCCGCGATCGGCCCGGTGGCCCGGGTGAGCCGGTCGCCATCCCTCAAGCCGGGGTGCCCTCGGCCGGTGCGGCGAGCAGATCACCCAGCCCGCCGCGTGCGTCCTCGATGACGAGTTGCTCGGCCGCCGCCGAGTCGCCGGCCCGCAACGCCCGGACGAGCGCGCGGTGGCTGCCGTAGCGGTCGAGGCCGAACCGGTCGTTCCCGGCGATCCGCTCGAGCAGCCTGGCCCGCCGTTCCGGCCAGGAGAACACCCGCGTCTGGCCGAGCAGGCGGACGAGCACCGGATTGCGGGCGCACGATTCGACGCCCTCGTTGAAGCGCTGCATGGCGTCCAGCAGCCGGTCCAGGTGCCGGGTCACGTCCTGCCCCGACTGCTGCCGCTGCTTGATGACGATCAGCAGGTCGTCGGCTTCGTCGAGCACGGCGTCGAGGTGGTCCAGCCGGTCCGGGGACGCGTGCCGCGCGGCGAAGCGCGCCACCATCCCGCGCAGGGCCACCTCCACCTCGGCGAGGTCCTGGATCGCGGCGTCCCCGAACGCGGCGACCTGGACGGTCCGCGGTCCGGTCCGTTCGAGGAGACCGTCCTGCTCGAGGCGCCGGATGGCCTCCCGCACCGGGGTCGGGCTCACCGACAGCCGCTCGGCGAGCCCGCGCTCGGTGACCTTCTGCCCGGGCCGCAGCTCGCCGGTGGTGACCGCGTCGCGGATGGCGCGGTACGCGCGGTCGGCCAGCGTGTCGGCCGTCAGGCCCTTCAACGTCTCACTTGCCACAGCGTCACCCTATCTGCCATGGCAAAACACATAAGCGACACTTGACGTTCTTGCTATAGCAAAAGTAGCTTGGCGGGCATGACGACGACGTCGGGCACACAGCGGGCGCGGACGGGACGGATCACGTTCTTCGTCGCCCTGGCGGTCTTCGCGCAGGAGTCGACGTGGAACCTCTACGACTCCCAGGTTCCGCCGTTGCTCCGCGAACACCTCGGCAGCGCCGCGCTGATCGGTCTCCTGATGGGGATGGACAACGTGCTCGGCATCTTCATCCAGCCGTGGATGGGCAACCGGTCGGACCGCACACGCACGTCGTGGGGCCGGCGCATGCCCTACCTCCTCGCCGGGATGCCCGTGGCCGCGCTGCTGTTCCTCCTCATCCCGCACGTGGCGGGCACACTGCCGCTGCTGATCCTGGTGATGTTCGGCTACGCGCTGGTCGCCAACTCGTTCAAGCCCATCGCCGAATCCCTGCTGCCGGACTTCGTCCCGCCCGAGCGGCGAAGCCGGGCCAACGCGGTCGTCAAGATCGCGGCGAGCCTCACGGTCCTGGTGGCCGCCCTGATCAGCATCTTCCTGATCGACACGCATCCAAAGCTGTCGTTCGCGATCCCCGCGATCCTGATGGTGGTGTCCCTCGCCGTGCTGGCCGCGAACGTGCGCGACAGCCGCTCACCCGCCTACCGGGCCGCCCTCGACGAAGAGCGCGAACGGGCGGCCCCCGCCGCGCGGGTGCGGGACACCGTGCTCGACATCGTCCGGGACCGCAACCGCAGCCGCGTGCTGCTCATGCTGTCCATCCTGCTCTTCGGCGGCGCCTGGGCCGCCTCCCGGGCGCTCATCACGCCCTACGGCATGGAGGTGCTGGGCCTGTCCCGCGGCGAAGCGGGCGGCCTCACGCTGCCCAGCGGGGTGGCCTTCATCGTGGCCGCCTACCCGGTGGCCCGGCTCGCCGAACGCTTCGGCCGGCTCCGGGTCATGACGGCCGGGATGACGGTGTTCGCGGCCGGCACGGTGTTCGCCACCGTGGTGGCGACGCCCGCCGGCGTCGTGGCCGGCCTCTGCGTGGCGTCCGCGGGGGCGTCCTCGTTCCTGGTCAACGCGGTCGTCGTCCTGTGGAACCTCGCCCCGTCCGACCGCGTGGTGGGGACCTACACCGGGCTCTACACCGTCGGCTGGGTCAGCGGTGGCTTCCTGGGACCGGCCCTGGTCGGCGGCTTGGTCGACCTGACCGGCTGGCCCCTCCTGCTGCTCCACGTCGCGATCGTCGCGCTGCTGGCCGTGCTGGCGGTCGTGCGCGTCAGTGCCCTGCAGCGCCGGACGCCCGCGAGCCGTGCGCTGTGACCGGGCGCGTGCTGATCACCACGGACTACCTGCGTCCCGGCGACGACGTCGACCTGTTCCTGCGCGAACGCGGGCTGGAGACCCGGCACCTGCCCCTGGCGGGCCGTCGCGATCCCGGTGAACTCGCCACCGCTCTCGCCGGGATCGACGCGGCACTGGTGGCCAACGAGCCGCTGACGGCGGACGTCCTCGCCCGCGCGCCGCGATTGCGGGTCATCGTGCGGACCGGCGTGGGTTACGACTCGGTCGACGTCGGCGCGGCGGCCCGGCTCGGGATCAGCGTGAGCAACCTGCCCGGCGTCAACGCCAACGCCGTCGCCGAGTACACCATCGGCCTGCTGCTCGCCGGAGCCCGGCGGCTCGTGCAGTCCGCTTCCGGTGTGGCGCAAGGGAACTGGCCGCGCGAGGACGGCCGCGAACTGCGCGGCTCGACGCTCGGGCTCATCGGCCACGGCGCCTCGGCGCGGGCCGTGGTGCCGCTGGCCCGCGCGTTCGGCATGGACGTGGTCTGCACGACGAACGTCCCCGCGCGGCTGCGGGAGCCCGGTGTCCGGTTCACCGGGCTGACCGAGCTGCTGTCCACATCGGACTACGTTTCGGTGCACACCGCGCTGACCGAACGAACCCGTGGCCTGCTGGGCAAAGCGGCGTTCGAGCGGATGAAGCCGACGGCACTGCTGGTCAACACCGCACGCGGCGCCATCGTCGACGAGGACGCCCTCGTCGCGGCCGTGCGGGCGGGCGAGATCGCGGGCGCCGCGCTCGACGTCGTGGCCGACGAGCCGCTATCCGCCGGCAGCCCTTTGCGCGGCGTGCCCGGCATCGTCGTCTATTCCCACCTGGCCGGGCAGACGGCCGAAGCACGTGCCGCCGCGGGCCTGCGCGGCGCGGAGGAACTGGTCGCCGCCCTCGCGGGACGGGCGCGGTTCGCAGTGAACACGGAGAAATGAGGGACATGGACACAGTGCGCGTCCTGGCGCCGAGCGGCATGCTCGGCGCCGGCTGGGACCACGCGACGATCGAGCGCGGCATCGCCCTGGGCGCCGACGTCATCACCATCGACGCCGGCTCCACCGACTCCGGCCCGTACTACCTCGGGTCCGCGTCGCCCAAGACGGCCGCCGAGGCGGTGGCCCGGGACCTGCGCAGCCTGCTGACGGCCGCCGCCGGCGCGGACATCCCGGTGATCGTGGGCTCGTGCGGCACGAGCGGAACCGACCGCGGCGTCGACTGGGTCGCCGGGATCGCCGCCGAGGTGCTGGCCGAGGAGGGCCTGGACCTGGCGGTCGCCCGGATCTACAGCGAGCAGGACGCGGCCGGGCTGAAGGAACACCTCGGCGCGGGCCGGATCCACCCGCTGCCGCCGCTGGGGGAGCTGCGGGCCGAGACCCTGGAGAGCTGCACCCACATCGTCGGGGCGATGGGGCACGAGCCGATCGTCGACGCGCTGCGGGCGGGCGCCCAGGTCGTGCTCGCCGGCCGCGCGACCGACACGGCGGTGGCGGCGGCGTACCCGCTCCTGCGGGGGATGCCCGCCGGGCCCACCTGGCACGCGGCCAAGATCGTCGAGTGCGGCGGCCAGTGCACGAGCAACCCGCGCGCGGGCGGCGTCCTCGCCACCATCGACGCCGGCGGCTTCACCATCGAGCCGCTCGATCCCGCGGTGTCGTGCACGCCGCTCTCGGTGGCCGCCCACATGCTCTACGAGACCGCGAACCCGTTCGAGATGCGGGAACCCGCCGGCACCCTCGACGTCCGGGACGCGCGGTACACCGCGATCGACGACCGGAGGGTCCGCGTCGAGGGGTCGCGGTTCCACGTCGCCGACCAGTACACGATCAAGCTGGAAGGCGCGCGGATCACCGGCTACGAGACCGTGTCGTTCTCCGCGATCCGGGACCCGGGCATCCTCGCCGACCTCGACGCCTGGGCGCGGCTGATGCGCACGATGATCACGCAGCGGGTGGGGCAGACGCTCGGCCTGGCGGACGGCGACTACGCCTTCGACCTCCGGCTCTACGGCCACAACGCGGTGCTGGACGAGCTCGAGCCCGAGACCGGGCCGCCGCGCGAGGTCGGCGTCATGCTGCTGGTCAACGCGCCCGACCAGGCGACCGCCACCGCCGTCGCCAAGGTCGCCAACCCGCTGCTGCTGCACCTGCCGACGCCGGGGATGGACTACCTGCCGAGCTTCGCCTTCCCGTTTTCGCCCGCGGAGATCGAGCGCGGCGCGGCGTACGAGTTCGTGCTGAACCACGTCGTCGACTGCACCGATCCCGCCGAGCTGTTCCGGACCGAGCTGGGGGAGAAAACCCGTGCCTGACACCACTCTCGCGGATCTCGCCCACGAGGTCCGCTCCAAGAACGCCGGCCCGTTCTGGGTCACCATGGAGCTGTTCATGCGCGACGCCGAGGGCTACCGGCTCGCCGCGGACCTGGTGGACGAGCGGATGATCGCCCGGCTCTACCGGATCGCGGAAGACGCCATCCGGATCTTCCGGATCCCTTCGCTCAACGTCGTGAAGATCTCGTTCCCGCGGCCGGTGAGCCAGGGCTCGCTCCGGGACCGCGACGTCCACGCGGGACAGCACCACGTCCCGCTGGCGCGCGTCCCGGTGACCGGCGGGGACATCGCGTGATCCGGGTCGCGGACCTGCCCGCCGCGCACCCGGGCCGCCGGCTGCTGACCAAGCGCACGCCCTTCTTCGCCGCGCCGGGCGAGCCGCGCTGCAGCTACTGCGCCTACGTGCCCACGAGCTGGACCCCGGAGGCCGAACTGCCGGTCCTGGTGGCCGTGCACGGCACCGGCCGCAGCGTCGGAGAGCTGCGCGAGGGGTTCATCCCCTTCGCCGAACGCCACCGCCTGATCGTGGTCTTCCCGCTGTTCCCGGTCGGCATCGACGATCCGGACGACGTCGACGGCTACAAGCGCCTCGAGGCCCACGGCATCCGGTTCGACCTGGTGCTGCTGGAGATCCTCGAGCAGGTCCGGTTCCGGTGGAACGCCCGCGTCGGCACCGTGCTGCTGTGCGGGCACTCCGGCGGCGGCCAGTTCGCCCACCGCTTCCTGTACCTGCACCCGGACCGCGTCACGGCCGTCGCGGTCGGTGCCCCCGGTGGCGTGACGGTGCTCGATAGGTCGCTCGCCTGGCCGGAAGGCATCGGCGACACCCGCCGGCGGTTCGGGATCACGGTGGATCCCACCGCCGTCGCCCGGGTCCCGGCCCTGCTGGTCATCGGCGGCGACGACGACGGCCGCGCCGACCTGGCGGCCATGGGCGAGCACGGCCACAGCCGCCCGGAGCAGCTCGACCGGCTCGCGGAAAGCCTGACTCGGCACGGATCGGTGGTGGAGAAGGTGGTGGTGCCCGGCGTCGGGCACAGCGCCGCGGGGACCCGGCCGCCGGTCACCGGGTTCTTCGCCCGCCTGCTCGATCCTGCGTGCGCGCGGCCTGCTGGTGGCGGCGTAGCCCCGGAAGACCGGGGTACCCGCTCGCCAGGATGAACGCGCACCCGAAAGGAACGTGCCCGAATGGCGACACGCACCGTGACCAGCAACCGGGGGATGACGGCCGAAGCCGACATCGTGCTCAACACCGCCTCCGACGCCACCCGCGCCCAGGCGTGGCTGCCGGGTGGCGACGACCGCGACGTCGACCTGCGGGCGGACGAAGGCCGGGTGGCGTGGCGCACCGGCGGCTGGGCGGGTGACCTGCGGGTGACCGACAACGGCACCGGGGCCAGCGAAGCGGAACTGCGGGCGCAGGTCGACGACGACGCCGACACCGAAGAGGTACGCGCGGTTCTCGACCGGGCGCTGAGCGCACTGGCCGCCGAAGTGGACCAGAACTTCAACGCCGGCTGACCGGCCGTCGAGGACACCGGCTGGGCCGGCTTCTGCGGCTCACGATCGGGGGATACCGCCCCACCACGATCGCTGCGTGTGCGCCGATCACGGTTTCTGCGGTGCGGTGCCGGGTAGGAGGCAGGCAGACAGCCGGGGTCTGGCCTGCGGTCGCCCGGCGCCGGTTCGCACTTCACGGGAAGGGATCACCGACATGGCTGACAAGGACGCCAAAGAGGTCAACCCCGACGCGCCGGTCTCTCCGGGCACGGCCCCGGTGCCGGACCTGGACGTCGACGTGGCGCAGTTCATGGCAGACGACCCGCCGTCACCGGGGCCCGCCGCGGCCGAGCCACCGGACTGACTCAGCGCCGCGTCGGCGTGATCCGGCGCGCCGATCGGCCGCGCCGCTGCCAGACTGGCCGCATGGACGACGAGTCCGCGTGGACGATCACGATGCCGCCGGCGCGGACGACCGCCGGCATCGTGCAGGTGGAGATGTCCGGAGCGCTCGGCCCCGCGGCGCACGCCCGGCTGCGCGAGACGCTGCGGATCGCGCTGCTGACGGCGCTGTCACCCGAACCGGCGGCGCTCGGTGTCACGCTGACCGCGGTGACCTCGTGCGACGGGGTACTGCCGGCGGAGCTGCAGGAGCTGGCGCTCACCTGCGCGCGGGAAAACCTCGCGCTGCGCATCGAAGTCACCCCGGCGCTGCTGCCCGTCCTCGGCAGCCGTGAACTGGCGCCCTTCCTGCACCTTTCCGACGCGCCGGCCGCCGGCGCTTCGGACGTCGCGGTCGTCCCGACGTGGATCGACCGGGCCACGCTGGTCATCGCGGTCACCGGCGAGCTCGACCTGGTGACGACGGCGCGGACGCGGGACGAGATCGCGGTGATCCTCGCGGCCCGGCCGCTGCGGCTCGTGCTCGACCTGACCGGCGTGAGCTTCCTGGCTTCGACCGGCGTGAACGAGATCGTCCGGCTCGCCCACGCCGCCGCCGACGACGCCGTGGCCCTGCACGTCGCGGCCGGCGTGCACAACCGGCGGACCTTCGAGCTGCTCGGGCTCACCGGCACCTTGCTGCGCGTCTTCGACACCCGCGCCGACGCGCTGGCGGCCTTCGGCGGGTGAGTGCCCGGCCGGGCCGCGGACGAGCGGGATCGGCGGTGACCACCCTGGCCGATTCCGCCGAGGAGGCCGTGCGGCACGGGGACGGCACGACCCTGGCGGTGATCGCCGCATTGCTCGCACTGCCGCCGCCGCTGTCCTGATCGAGGTCGTCCGGAACCTCGGCGCGCTGCGCGATCCGGCCCGGCCGGCGTTGTGTGAACATAATCATGTGGAACCAAACGATCGTGTGCTGCGGGCGGGACCGGCCGGGTTCGCGGAGCTCGCCGAGGTGCTGGGTGACGCCGTCCGCGACATCGGGGCCTGGATGGCGGAGTACGGCAGCTACGACCCGCACCCCGCGCAGGACGTGCCGCTCGAGCTGTTCCGGGAGGCGACGGCGGAGCTGCACCGGCGCCTGCGGGACAACTACCCGTTCTTCCACCCCCGCTACGCCGGGCAGATGCTCAAGCCGCCGCACCCGGCCGCCGTCGCCGGCTACCTCAGCGCGATGCTGATCAACCCGAACAACCACGCCCTCGACGGCGGTCCCGCCACCGCGGCCATGGAGAAGGAGGTGGTCGCGGACCTGGCGGCGATGTTCGGCTTCGCCCGGCACCTCGGGCACCTGACCAGCAGCGGCACGATCGCGAACCTGGAAGCCCTGTTCGTCGCCCGCGAGACGCACCCGGGCAAGGCGATCGCGCACAGCGCCGACGCCCACTACACCCACGGCCGGATGAGCCACCTGCTCGGCGTCGAGGCCGTTCCGGTGGCCACCACCGCCGCCGGAACCCTCGACCTCGACGCGCTCGAGGACCTGCTCCGCACCGGACGCATCGGCACGGTGGTCGCGACGACCGGCACGACGGGCCTCGGCGCGGTCGACCCGGTCGCCGAGGTCGTCGCCCTCGCCCGCCGGTACGGGGCCCGGGTGCACGTGGACGCGGCCTACGGCGGGTTCTTCCGGCTCATCGCCGACGACACGGCGGACGGCGTGGCCGCGGCGCCGTTCCGCGCGATCGCCGACGCCGATTCGGTGGTGATCGACCCGCACAAACACGGCCTGCAGCCCTACGGCTGCGGTGCCGTGCTCTTCCGCGACCCGGCGGTCGCCCGCCACTACCTGCACGACTCGCCGTACACCTACTTCACGTCCGACGAGCTGCACCTCGGGGAAATCTCCCTCGAATGTTCCCGGGCCGGCGCCGCGGCCGCGGCGCTGTGGCTGACGACGCGGGTCCTTCCCCTGACCCCGGACGGGCTGGGCGCGGTGCTCCGGCCCGGGCGGCGGGCCGCGCTCGCGTGGGCCGGCCTGATCGGCGGCAGTGCCGAGCTGGCGGTGTTCCAGCCGCCGCAGCTCGACATCGTCAGCTACTTCCCGGCCCGGGACACGCTTTCCGAGATCGACCGGGTCAGCGCGCACGTTCTCGAGGCCGGGATGCGCCGCGCTCCGGAGGAGGCGTTGTTCGTGGCGACGTACACCGTCAGCGGCGCCGACCTCGCACGCCGCGGACACGCCGTACGCGAGGACGTCCCGCGCGCCCGGATCCTGCGGAGCGTCCTGATGAAGCCGGAGAGCGAAGCACACGTCCCCGGCCTGCACCGCGAAATCGTCCGGTTGAGCCGCGTATAACGCCCTATTCGGCGACGCCGGTTCGGTACAGACAGGGGACCGGCGCCTTCCCGCGAGGTGGGGTAGGAACAGGGCATGGTGACCCTGGATCGGCTCGTGAACGTCCTCGGCGGGTACGGCGTCCGGCTGTGCTGCTGCCCGGTCTCGCGGGACGTCGCCCTCCGGGACGTGGTGATGCACGACCCGGCCGAATCCCGCGAGCTGCGCGGGGACGTCCTGCTCGCGGTCGGCGCGGAGTCCGCCGGAGCGGCCGTGGCGTCGGCGGCCGCGGCCCGGGCGTCGGTCGTCCTGGTGCGGGGCCCGGTTCCCCCGGCGCCGGCGGTGATCGCCGCCGCGGAGGCCGCGGGAGTCGCGGTGCTCGCCGTGGACCCGGAGGTGTCGTGGGGGGAGGTCGCCGGGGTCGTCTACGGGCTGGTGCTCGAAGGGCGCGAGACCGAGTCGGGGCGCGGGCCGACGGATCTGTTCGCGCTGGCCGACAGCCTGGCCGATGCCCTGGGCAGCACGGTGACCATCGAGGACCAGCTTTCCCGGGTCCTGGCCTATTCCAGCCTGCAGCACGGCGCCGACCAGGTCCGGCTGGAGACGATCCTGGGCCGCCGGGTGCCGGAGCGCGCTCGCGAGCTGTTCGAGCGGCGTGGCGTGTTCGCCCACCTCGCCGAGTCCGACGAGCCGCTGTTCGTCGAGGCCGCGCCGGAGCACGGGCTGGGCGGCCGGATGGCGGTCGCGGTCCGGGCCGGCCGGGAGTCACTGGGCTCGATCTGGGTCGAGTGCGAGCGTCCGCTGGACGGGGCGCGGCGCGGCGTGCTGCGGGACAGTTCGCGCACGGTCGGGTTGCACCTGCTGCGGTCCCGGGCGAGCGCGGACCTCGAGCGGCAGGTCGAATCGGACCTGGTGATCCGGCTGCTGGAAGGCACCCCGGACGCGGCTTCGGTGCTCAGCAGGCTGGGGCTGGCGCCCGGGCGGTTCCGGGTGGTCGCCCTGCAGGCCCACATCGCCGAGGAGCGGCACGCCGCCCTGCTGCTGGCCTTCGAACGGGCCACGACGGGCTTCGGCTGGTCGCGCCCCGGACGCAGCACGTTATTCAGCAACACCGTCTACACCGTCCTCCCCGGCGAAGACGTCGCCGCGGCCCGGAAATGGGTCGGCGCCATGCGCGACGCCCTGCCCGCCCAGGTGACGGTCGTCGCGGGGATCGGTGCCGCCGCCACCTTCGCCGAACTGCCCGCGAGCCGGCAGGAGGCCGACGAATGCGTCGCCCTCCACGACGCGCACCCGGGCTCCGCCGCGGCGACGGTGTACGACGAGTCCTGGGACGACATCCTGGTGCAGCGGCTCCGGGCGGCCGCGGCGGCCGGCCGGGCCCCGGCCCGCGGGCCGATCTCCGACCTCGCCCGGCACGACGCGGAGAACGGCACCGGCTACCTCGCGACCTTGCGCGCGTGGCTGGAGACCCAGGGCGACCTCGGGCAGGCCGCCGAGCGGCTGGGCGTGCACCCGAACACGATCCGCTACCGGCTGCGGAAGATGGCCGAGGTCACCACCCTGCAGCTCGACGTGCCCGCGAAGCGGCTCGCGATGATCATCGAGCTCGTCGTCGCCGACCCGGCGGGTTGACCGGAACCGACAAACACACCGCCCGCGGTTGTCCGGTCCGGACAAGCACCGCCCGCCCGATCCGGGTCATCCTGGCCGCATCCAGCACCACTCGCGCCACGGAGGACCTGATGCCCGAACTCGACCGGTGGGACGGCGGCCCGCGCTCGGTGATCGTGATCGGCGCCGGCGTGGTCGGTTTGTCGACCGCGTGGTTCCTGCAGGAACGCGGGGTCCGGGTGACCGTGGTCGATCGCGCCGGCATCGCCGCGGGGGCGTCCTGGGGCAACGCCGGCTGGCTTTCGCCCGGGCTCGCCATCCCGCTCAACGAACCGGGTGTGCTGCGCTACGGGCTCCGGACGGTGTTCGACCGGCAGGCGCCGCTGCACGTTCCGGCGACCCCGGACCCCCGGCTGTGGGCGTTCCTGGCCCGGTTCGCCGCGCACTGCACCGGCAGGTCGTGGACCCGCGCGGTCGAGGCCAACCTCCCGCTCAACGAGGAATGCCTCGAAGCGTTCGACGTCCTCGCCGCGAACGGGGTCGACGCCCCGACCGTCGAAGCCCCCATCACGGCGGTGTTCGAGACCGCGGGCCACGCGGCCGGGCTGCTGGCCGAACTGCGGCGCCTGCGCGAAGCCGGGCAGGAAGTCGCCGCGACCGGGCTCACCGCCACCGAGCTCGCCGCGCGGTTTCCGCAGGTGAGCGCGCGCATCGGGGCCGGCGTCCGGCTCGAGGGGCAGCGGTACGTGGACCCGGGCCGGTTCGCCGAGTCGCTGGCGCGTTCGGTCGTCAGCCGCGGGGGCACGATCCGCAGCCGCTTCGCCGTCACGTCGGTGCGCCCGCATCCGCACGCGGTCGCCGTGCAGTCGGCCGCGGGGCAGACGTTGTCGGCCAACGCCGTCGTCCTGGCGACCGGCGCGTGGCTGGGCGAGCTCGGCAGGCGGTTCGGGGTCACCGTCGGGGTGCGGGCCGGGCGCGGCTACTCGTTCACCGTGCCGACGGACCACCCGGTGCCGGAGCCGGTGTACCTCCCGGACATCCGGGTGGCCTGCACGCCGTACCGCGGTGGCCTCCGGGTGGCCGGCACCATGGAGTTCCGGAAGCCGGACGCGCCGCTCGACGAAGCGCGGGTCGAGGCGATCATCGCCTCCGCCCGGCCCTTCCTCACCGGGATCCGGTGGGGGGAGCGCACGGACGTCTGGGTCGGCTCCCGTCCCGTCACGCCCGACGGACGCCCGGTCATCGGCGCGGCGGGCGCGCCGGGGTTGTTCGTCGCCGGCGGGCACGGCATGTGGGGGCTGACGCACGGCCCGATCACCGGGCGCCTGCTCGCCGAGCACATCACCACCGGCAAGCAGCCCGAAGCCCTCCGCCCGTTCGACCCGCTGCGGTGACCGCCGTGCACCCGACCGCGCTGACGCCCGGCGAGCGCAGCGAACTGGTCCGGCTGCGCGCCGAAAACGCGTTGCTGCGCATCGAAAAGGACCTCCTGCTGAAAGCGGCCACCGGGTTCGCCGTCGACGCCGGTGCCCTCCCGCCGGGCGCGGCCGGAAAGCCAGAGCCCCGCTGACCGACGCGGGCTCTCCGAAGTCCGTGGGGGCTGGGACCCTCCCCCACTCGTCCAGCCCCCACGGACGCCCAGCTCGAACCCCTCCGGAAGGAGATCGCACGACCACCTCGGCTCGCCCGTGGCTGACCCCCCACACCCACCGCAGCCTGCTCCGGGAGCGGGCCGACCTGCTGCGCGCCGGGAACGCCGCGGTCGGTGACGATCCCGACGGCGTGGTGCGCGATCGCCACCGCCTGGCCCGGATCCGCCGGATCGACGACATCCTGCGCGAGGCCGTCGTCGGCGAGGACCCGCCCGACGACGGGATCGCCGAACCGGGCATGGTCCTCACCGTCCGGTACGACGACACGGACACGGCCGAGACCTTCCTGCTCGGCTCGCGCGACGAAACGACCGAGGACGAGCTCGAGGTCTATTCGCCGGAGTCCCCGCTCGGCCGTGCCCTGGCCGGCGCCGAGCCGGGGGAGCAGCGGGCCTACCGGGTTCCCAACGGTGCGATCGTCCGCGTCACCCTGATCGACGCCGAGCCCTACGGACGCTTCCGGAACGTCACCGGCTGATCGTGGTTCCGGACGGCCGGTCCGGCCCGGCTCGTCCACTGAGGACTGTGCGGGCAATTGCTCCATAAGGGACATAACGATCCGCGGACCGGCTCCGGGCCCGGCTGGCGTCTTGACGCGCCCGCTGTGTTCGTCGATAGTGATGGCTCAATCCCGAAACTGAGCCGAAGTCCCAAGCCACCTGAACTGTTAGCGCTAACATCTGTCATCGATGAACAAGGGAGTTCATGGTGCCTGCGCTGTCCCTGTTGCGCCGCAATCGACTTCGGCACGGAATGCCGGTTCGGCACCGCGAAGCTCACCTCGCTCCGGCGCGAGGACACCACCTGGCTCGTCGCGGCCCCTGGAACTGACTGCGCACCGGCCCGTCCGGTGGCGCATTCCCCACCGTGTTAAGGAGATTCGATGACCCGACGATCGTGGATCCGCCGTGCCCTCTTCGCGGCAGGCACCACCACCAGCCTCGCCGCCGGCCTGCTCACGGCCACGGCCACGACTTCGCAGGCCGCCGCCCAAGGGCCGTGCGACATCTACGCCGCGGGCGGCACCCCCTGCGTGGCCGCGCACAGCACCACCCGTGCCCTGTATGCGGCCTACAGCGGCCCGCTGTACCAGGTGCGGCGCGCCTCCGACAACGCGACCAGGGACATCGGCGTGCTGAGCGCCGGCGGGTACGCCGACGCCGCCGCGCAGGATTCCTTCTGCGCCGGCACCAGCTGCGTCATCACGGTCATCTACGACGAGTCCGGCAAGGGCAACCACCTCACGCAGGCGCTCCGGGGGTACTGGCCCGGCCCGGCCGCGGGCGGGAACGACAACCTCGCCAACGCCTTCGAAGCGCCGGTCACGGTCGGCGGCCACAAGGCCTACGGCGTCTCCGTCGCGCCCGGTACCGGCTACCGCAACAACCACACCAACGGCATCGCGACCGGTGACCAGCCGGAGGGGATGTACGCGATCTTCGACGGCACGAACTACAACGGCGGCTGCTGCTTCGACTACGGCAACGCCGAGACGAGCGGCAACGACGACGGCAACGGCACCATGGAGGCCATCTACTTCGGCAACAACAAGGGCTGGGGCTACGGCAGCGGCGCCGGCCCCTGGATCATGGCCGACCTGGAGAACGGCTTGTTCTCCGGTGTGAACCAGCACTTCAACGCGAACGACCCGACGGTCACCAACCGCTTCCAGACCGCCATCGTCAAGGGCGCCCCGAGCCAGTGGGCCATCCGCGGCGGCAACGCCCAGTCGGGCAGCCTGTCCACCTACTACAGCGGCGTGCGCCCCAACGTCGCCGGCTACAACCCGATGAAGAAGCAGGGGGCGATCATCCTCGGCATCGGCGGTGACAACAGTGTCGGCGGGCGCGGCACCTTCTACGAAGGCGTGATGACCGCGGGCTACCCGTCGGACGCCACCGAGAACGCGGTCCAGGCCAACATCACCGCGGCCGGCTACAGCAGCGCCCCGACCGGCTCGGGCACCCTCACCCCCGGCGCCAAGGTGTCCCTCCAGGCGACGACCGCGTGCTGCACCTCCGACTACCTGCGCCACGACGACGCCGACGACAAGGTCGTCATCTCCGCCGTCGACGCGTCCAGCACGGCCACCCTCAAGGCCGACGCGACCTGGATCGTCCGGGCCGGCCTGGCCAACAGCTCGTGCCTGACGTTCGAGTCCGCCGACCAGCCCGGCCGGTTCCTGCGCCACTACGCGTTCCAGCTGCGGTTGAACGCCGACGACGGCGGGACCGCCTTCGCGCAGGACGCGACGTTCTGCTCCACGCCGGGCAACAGCGGCGTCGGGCGTTCGTTCCAGTCGGTCAACTACCCGGCGAAGTACATCCGCCACTACAACTTCACCGGGTACGTGGCGAGCAACGGCGGCAGCAACGCCTGGGACGCCACGACGTCGTGGGCTCAGGACACCAGCTGGCTCACCGCCACGCCCTGGAGCTGACCAGGAATCCCTCCGACCGTGGGCACGGCTTCCCTGCAGCGCCGCAGGGGGGCCGTGCTCGCTTCCACCGCCGCCGGCTCACGTGCCCTCGGGCCGGGCGAGCGCGGCGATGCGTTCCAGCGCCCGCGTGTGGCGGGCGAACAGCGCGGAATCGCCGGCCTGGCGGGGACGTGCAAGAACTCGTCGAAGTCGGATGCAGCACCGCCCGCGCACCACCGCGCGGAAGCCCGCCCGGTGCGGACACAGTGCCACCAGGGTCAACCAGCCCTACGGCCAGTTCCCGGCCGTGCCGCTCGGGGTGACCCCGGACGCGCGGCCGGCGCCGGTCCGTCGAGCGGCGTTCGCCTGGTCGCCGGTCCGGCTCGGTGGTGACAGAACGACGGAAGGCCAGGTCCCGGCCGAGGATCGCGGTGGTCGGCCCGCGCCGGGTCGGCGGCTCAGGGTTCGGTGCCCCAGGCGAGGGTGCCGGACTGGTAGGCGGTCGCGGTGGCCAGATCGCTGAATGCCGCCGCCGCGCGGTAGCTGTAGTCGTCGGCCTGGTTCAAGGGGGACCAGTCGGCCTTGGCGACGCGGATCTGGACCTCGCCGGTGTTCGCACCGGCGGCCAGGGTGCCGCCGGTGAAGGCGAGCTCCACGTAGGCGTCGGCGCCCGGGCGTGGGGTGACGAGCTTGACGACGCGCAAGGTGACGTTGCTGCAGCCGGCCACCGCGTAGTCGCACCAGATCTGGTAGCCCGGGTTGGTGGCGTCGCCGGTGAACCAGTAGCGCGCGGTGACACCGTTCAGCGCGACCGGCGTGCTGCCCCGGTTGACGATCTGCAGGCTGGTGCGGATCTGGTTGTCGGAGGCGGCGCTGCTGGAGCGCTGCTGGACGGCGAGTGAGCCGGTGCCCGGGTTGCCGCCGCCGGTCGTGGTGGTGACCGAGACCGGGCTGCCGGCCGCGGACAGGTTGCCGGCGGCGTCCCGGGCGCGGACCGAGAACGTGTAAGCGGTGCCGGGCGTCAGGCCGGTGACCTGGTAGGAAGTGCCGGTGGTGCTGCCGATCGCCGCGCCGGCCGCGTCGAGCACGTCGTAGCCCGCGACGCCCACGTCGTCGGTGGCGGCGGTCCAGGTGAGACCGACGCTGGTGCTGCCGGCGGTGGCGGTGACCCCGGTCGGGGCGGACGGCGGCGTGGTATCCACTGTGGACGGTCCCGGTGGGGTGCCCCACACCACGGTGGAACCCTGGGCGAGCACCAGCCGCGAGGCGTCCGCGGGCGCGGACCCGCTCGGGGCGAGGCCGGTGTGCGACCAGTCGTTCGCGGGGTCCCAGGTGCCGGTGCTGCTGATCCGGAACTGCACTTCCTTGCGGTAGCGGGATTGCCCGCCGGGGGCGACCCCGCCCGAACACGTCACCTCGACGTAGTACACCGCGCCGGAGAACGGGCGGATGGCCGGCGCGTCGCACTGGTTGTAGGCCGAGGTGACGGAAACCTGGCTGGGCGTGGTGGCACCGTCGAGGGTGAAGTAGTAGCGCAGCGAGCCGGTGAACGTGCGGGCCGGCCACGCCGACTTGTTGAGCACGTACGCCTTCACTTCGGTGAACGTCCCGCCGTCGGGCTGGTTCAGGGCACCCTGCGTCAGCAGCTCGGGGCCGTCCGGCGTTTCCTTCGGCGGGAAGGAGGCCAGCGGCGTGCCGCCGTACTCGCCGTAGAGGCGAGCCAGCGCACCGGTGAAGCCGGCGTTGTAGTCGAGGGCCACCTCGTTCATGGTGTAGTTGGTGCGGTCGTCGGTGTAGGAGTCGTTGGCCGAGCTGGGGCCGCCGACGAGCGCGCCGTAGAGGGTGTGCCGGCTCTGCGCGGGCTCGTTGATGTTGTCGGCCCAGGAGCCGTGCGCGGTGCGGTGGTGCGGGTTGCGGGGCGGGTTGACACCGAACCCGACTTCGAAGCTCGCGCCGCGCGGGTTGTCGCCGAGCGCGTAGTCGATCTGCCGGACGCCGAAGTCGTGGTAGGTCGTGGCGCGCGTGGGATCGGTGGCGCGCAACGAGTCCGCGTAGGTGAGCGCGACGAAAGCGGTGTTCGCGGCGTACCGCAGCGAGCCCCACTGGTCGAGCACGGCCTGGCCGCCGGGGGAGTAGGGCACGCGCTGGCCGTTGACGCCGGTGGTCCACCAGTCCAGCCAGCGGTTGGCGTCGGCGATGTACTCCGGGTCGTGGGTGAGCTGGGCGAGCAGGACGTAGGCGCCGTAGGACTTGTCGTCCCAGGCCAGCGTCCAGCGGTAGGAGCGGGTGGTGGTCTGCGGCTCGGTGCCCAGCTTCTCGTACTCGGCGCGCGCCTTCGTCAGGTAGTTGCTGTCGCCGGTGGCCTTGTAGAGCCAGATCGCGCCCCACACGAGCTCGTCCTGGTAGCCGCTCCAGGACTTGTAGAAGCTCTGGGCGTCGGTGATGCAGTTGGAGTAGACGCCCCGGTGGTTGTCGGCGAACGAGTACAGCTGCTTGGCGTGGGTGAGCAGGGTGGCCGCGTAGGTCGGGTCGCCGCCCTGGAACACCATCGAGCCGGCGGCCAGCTGCGCGGCGGCCTCGCCGGCGAGGTCGGAGCCGGGGCAGGAGTCGTCGATGCGGTAGGCGGGCCGCGCCATCGTCATCGTCTCGGCCGGGCCCCACCACTTGTGGTCGTCGTCGCCCTTGCCGACCTGGCCGTAGAGCACGTCGGGCTGCGGGTGCGCCTTGATCAGCCAGTCGGCACCCCAGCGCAGGTTCGACAGCAGGTACGGCCACTGGCCGGAGTTCTGGTAGGCCGTGCGGTTCTCGAGCGCGCCCCAGGCGAGCATGGTCATGCTGAACTCGAACGGCAGCCCGAACTTGACGTGGTCACCGGCGTCGTAGAAGCCGCCGGTGAGGTCCAGGCCGACGTCCTTGCCGTCGTTCAGGGCGGAGGGGCCCCGCCAGGAGACGCGGTTGTCGGCGGGCAGATTGCCCGAGCGCTGGGCGTCGTAGAACCAGACGGCCTTCTGCAGCGCCTCGCCGTAGTTGAACTTCCCCGCGGCGGCGGACTGTCCCGTGACGACCAGGGTCAAGCCGAGCACGAGCACCGCCACGATGGCCTGGGCTGCCGCCTTCGTCGTTGACGAGCGCACTCCGCCTCCTCGGTTCTGGGAGCGCTTCCAGAGGGAGGGTAAGGACCGGAGGTCAGGGGTGTAAAGGACCGTTTGCCGAGGTAGGCGAAACGGCGGCTTGGGGGCGGCCGTCCGGCGTAGCGCGGGGCATCGGTGGAGTTGCCCGGAGGCGGGGAAGCGGCTCGATTCTGGGAGCGCTCCTACAGAATCACGAGCTGCTCAGCGGGTGGGGAGGTCGATCTCGGCGTGCCGCTCGGCGAGCGTCCGGGCGAGGTCGGCCAGCTTGACGTTGAGGTCCTGGGACGTCCGCCTCAGGACGTCGAACGCGGCGTCCGCGGAGACGCCTCGTCGCGCCATGATGATCCCTTTGGCCTGGCCGATCACGTCGCGGCTGTCGATGGCTTTGCGCAGGTGGGCGGCCTGCAGTTCGGCGCGGGTGACGGCGTCGGTGGCGGCCAGGGCGAGGGAGGCGTGCGTCGCGAGCAGCAGCAGGACGTCGCGGTCGGCTTCGTCGAGTCCGTGCCGGGAGCGGGAGTAGACGTTGAGGGCGCCGCGGGACTCCCCGGTGGGCGGTCCGCTGATGAGCGCGGTGGAGACGACGGAGCCCATCCCGAGTTGCGTGGCGGCCGGGGCCCAGCGAGGCCAGCGCGGTTCGGCCGCCAGGTCCGGGGCGATCGCCACGGCCGGGCCGCCGGGCTCGGCGGCCTCGACGCAGGGTCCCTCCCGGAACCGGTACTGCAGCCGGTCGAGTTCGGTGGCGACCTCGTCGGTCTCGGCGGGGGTGTGGAAGTGGCCCTCGGTGTCGAGCACGGTGAAGCTGGCGAGCTCGGCGGCCGGGACCATCACCGTGGTCGCCTCGAGCACGCGCTGCAGGACGTCTTCCACGGTCGGGGCGGTGAGCAGGGTGCGCGTCAGCCGGGCGAACTGGTGGGCCAGCGGCCCCGGCGCGACGGGCTCGAGGTCGGCGGCGAACCGCTCCTTGTCACGCTGCCAGTCCTGGTCACTGCTCATGCCGGTCTCCCCGAGTCGCTGTGGAAGACGGCTGCCTTTTCAACCATCGCGACGACCAACGTAGCCCGCCGGGCGCCAGGTCGCCACGGGCCCGGCAAGACCGCACGGGCCACGCGCGGCCTCAGCGCAGACGGGCCACCAGCGCCAGCCAGGTTTCGGCCTCCGCGCGGTCGGCGTGGACGGGCAGGACGCGGCCGAGCTGCAGCAGCTTGATCGGGCGGAGCACGGCCCGCTGGGTGGCGACGATCGCGCAGGGGATTCCGCGGGCGTGGGCGTTGGTGACGGCTTCCAGCAGGGCGGACAGAGCGCCGGAGGAGCAGAACCCGACCGCGTCGAGGTCGATGATCAGCGCGGTGGGCCGTGACTTCAGAGCGGCGTCCACCTGGTCTCGCAGGCGGGGCGTGGTGGCCAGGTCGAGTTCACCCTCGACCGTCACGATCGACGCGTCCGCCGTGGTGGTCACGGTGATGTCCGTGCGTGCGTGGTGCCCTGGGTCGAGATCGCGGGGGGTGGCGATGCCGGGCATGGTTGGCCTCTCGTTGTCCGGGAGGCCGGGGGTTCACCGTGCCTCCCGCGTTTCCGGCCCGCGGGTGGACGGGCCGAACCGGTGGGGGCGGCTGGTGGCTCAACCGCTGCGTCGCGCTGGGCATACTGCCCAGCCCGCGGGAAACTCAACCAGCTCGCCGGCTGCGGCGGGACACCCACAGCAGGACCAGGGCCGCGCAGCCGTCGAGGGCGACGCAGATCCAGAGGCCGCCGCGGGTGCCGAACGACTCGGCGAGCACGCCGCCCGCCAGCGCGCCAGGGTGCCCGCCGCCTCCTTTCCTGCTCGGTGCCCCGGAGTGTGGAGCCCTGTCGAGGAGGATCGTGGCCACGGCGGTCGACAATCCGTCGACAGCCGGGTGCAGCGCAGGTCGGCGGCCCTTGACGCGCGAGCCACCCGGCACGGCCCGCACTCTCGGCGCCGGTCCGGCCGCGGCGGGTGGCCCGGCGGCCGATTCCTTTCTCCGGTGGTGGCGGTCTTCCTGTCGGTACGGCCGCCGAGCCGGCCGCGAAGCCCACCGAAAAAGGAGAGCCGTGAGCATTCCCGCCACCATGCGCGCCCTGGAACAGACCACCCTGAAGGGGCCGCAGGACATGCGCCTGATCACCGGCGTCCCCGTGCCGGAGCCCGGCCGGGGCGAGGTGCTGATCCGGGTCGTGGCCGCCGGGGTCAACTTCGCCGACGTCTCGAAGGCCTGCGGCACGTTCGGGGACGGTCCGCAGCCGCCGTACCGAACGGGTTTCGAGGCGGTGGGCGAGGTCGTCGCGACGGGTGAGGCGGTGACCGGCCCGGCGCCGGGGACGTACGTCACCGGTGTCGGCGACGGGGCCTTCGCCGAGTACCTCGTGCTGCCCGCGGCGGCCGCGATGCCGGTACCGGCCGGGTGGCGTGCGGAGCAGGCGCTCGGCCTCGCCGTGAACTGGCCCACCGCGCTCGCCGCGCTCAAGCCGCTCGGCCGGGTGGCGGCCGGGGAGACCGTGGTCGTCCCCGCGGCGGCGGGCGCGACCGGCCGGGCCGCGCTGACCCTGGCCAAGCACTACGGCGCGACGGTCGTCGCCACCGCCTCGCCGGCCAAGCACGAGACCGTGCTGGCGCTGGGGGCGGACCACGTCCTGGACTCCCGCGACGGCGACCTCGCCGCCGAGGTGCGGCGCCTGACCGGCGGTGCCGCAGCCGATCTGGTGCTGGAGTCGGCCGGCGGGGCCGCGTTCGCCGCGAGCCTGGCCGCGGCCAAGCCGGTCACCGGGCGGGTCGTCGTCTACGGCCTCGCGGGCGGGGAAGCGTCGCTGACCAACTGGGAGCTCGTGTACCGGCACCAGGTGCAGGTCATCGGCTTGAACATCGGCACGCTGATCCGGTCCGCGCCCGCGATCTTCGGCGAAGTGATGGGTGAGCTGTCTGCGCTGGTCGCGGCCGGGGTCGTCGGTCCGGCGGAACCGGTGGCCTATGAGCTGGCCGAGGGGCCTCGCGCGCTGGCGGACTTGGCCGCTCGGGCGACGGTCGGCAAGGTGGCGCTGCTGCCGTGACCGGGGCGGCCGGGCGGCGCTTGGCTCCGAGGCCCCGCGTCCGACTCCGCCGCCGACCCGCCATGGGTGATCGCGATACCTGCTGACCTGTGCTTCGATTCCTTTTCCGTGGTGTGCCGGTCCTACCGGGAGGAAGGATGCCGACCGGTGGGAACGAGGAGCAGCGCATGGCAAGCAGGCAATCCGCGGCGGCCCGCGACCAGGACCGGTTCGCGGCCGAGACCGGCGAGTACCGCCGGGAGCTGCTGGCGCACTGCTACCGGATGGCCGGCTCGGCGCACGACGCCGAGGACCTGGTGCAGGAAACCTACCTGCGGGCGTGGCGGTCCTACGCCCGTTTCGAGGGGCGTGCGTCGATCCGGTCCTGGCTCTACGCCATCGCGACCAACGTCTGCCTGACCGCGCTGGACCCGCGTCGCAACCGCGTGCTGCCCTCGGGGCTGGGCGGTCCCTGCGACGGACCTGATCGGCCGCCGGTCCCGGCCGCGCCGGGTGCGGTGTCCTGGCTGGAGCCGGTGCCGGACCACTGGGTCGGCGATCCGGCGGCGGCCGTGGCGGCACGCGAGTCCGTGCGGCTCGCGCTGGTCGTCAGCCTGCAGTGCCTGCCGGCCCGGCAGCGCGCGATCCTGATCCTGCGGGAGGTGCTGGCGTTCACCGCACCCGAAACGGCCCGCATCCTCGGCACCACCACGGCGGCGGTGAAGAGCGGTCTCCAGCGGGCCAGGGCCCGCCTGGACGAGCTCGAGCCCCCGGCCGGGGACCTGCTCGAACCGGCCGACCCGCGGGCGCGGGCGTTGCTCGAGGGCTACATCGCGGCGTTCGAACGCTCCGACGCCGGCCTGCTGGAGCAGGTCCTGCGCACCGACGCCACGCTGGAGGCGACCCCGTTCCGCGACTGGTACGCGGGCCGGGTGGCGTGCCTCGCCCTGCTCGGCAGGTACGTCATGGGCGAGCCGGGCGACTGGCGGATGACCGCCACCACGGCCAACGGCCAGCCTGCCGCCGCCGTGTACCACCGCGGCACCGGCGGCGTCCACCGGGCGCACGGCATCGTGGTGCTGACCGCGACGGCCACCGGTGTCTCCCGCGTGGTCGAGTTCCACGACCCGGCGCTGGTCACCACGTTCGGGTTTCCCGGGGAGCTCGCGCATCGGTGACCGTAGCGGCGGAGGAACAGCGCTTCGGCCATCGCGCGGTGGGCGGGACCGCCGGTGACGGCAGCGAACGGCTCGCCGATCGGAGACCAGCGGCGGCGGATCCGATGGTGGCCGCGCCCGGTCCCCGGGTCGTCACCCGGCGCGGGCGAAAGCCGGGCCGCGCGGGACGGGTCCCGGCCGTCGCGCACTGTGACGTAGGTCGCCGCGGCGGACCCAGTGCTGGTAGGAGGGCCGTCCGCGTTCCCGGCCCGCCGGCAGCCGCCGGGCGCCGGAATGATCGGGGCCGCTGGTTCGTTCCTCGCGGGGGCAGGGGGTTCAAACCGTGAGCCGGCCTGAGAACCGGTTTTTCGCCCGCACGAACGGAACCCCTCTGCATGTCCCCCTTTTCTCCACCCGCAGGCGTTCGCACCACGAGAACCCGTCAGGGGCCGCCGGTGCTGGCGCTGACCGGGGAGTTCGACCAGGCGACGCTGGGGCGGCCGGCGCTCGCCCTGACCGAATTGCTGGGTGAAGCCGCCGACGTGCTCGTCCTCGACCTGACCGACGTGACGTTCGGGAGCGCGGGCATGGTCACGATGCTGCTGGCCGCGCGAGCCCACGCGACCGAGCGCGGGACCGACTTCCGGGTGGTCACCGGGCGCAACCGGATCGTCGAACGGCTGCTGGACCTGACGGCGTCCCGCCCGGCTCTCGACACCTACCCCGACCTGGCCACCGCGCTCGACGCCATGAGTTCCGCCCGGTTCGTGGAGCTGGCCGAACGGATGTGGACCAGCGCGGCGTAGCCCGCCTGCTCCGGCGTTTTCCGATGTGAACGTTCAAAAGCCCGGGGAAATCTTCGAAAATCGTGCCGCGGAATGGCCCGGTTTTGATCGAATTGGTCCGTCCGCGGGAAGCGTGTCCCGGTTGGTTTCGCCGTCGCCGTCCGGGTGCTACCGTGGGCTTCCGCTTCGGCCGCAGGGCGGCGAGAAAGCGCTTACCGTCCCGAGCAACGAGGTCTTCGCGCGGACGAATCGCCAAGAGGGTACTCGCCACGGAGGTCAGGCAGTGCGGAAAAACAATTCCCGGCGGACATTCGCCGCGTTCCTGTTTTCCTCGGCGGTCGCGTTGGCGTCCGCCGGTGGTGTCGCCGCGGCGGCCGCTCCCGACGTGGCCGCGGCCGCGACGATCCAGAACGACGTCTTCTGGAAGGACACCTCGGGGAACCCGATCTACTCCCAGGGTGGCGGCGTGCTGAAGGTCGGTGGCACGTACTACTGGTACGGGGCCAAGTACAACGGCGCGGTCACCTACTACAACAACCCGGGCGGGGGGAAGAACGGGGACACGTCGCTGAGCGCGATCACCATCTACTCGTCGACCGACCTGGCCAACTGGAAGTTCGAAGGCAACGCGCTGACCGGCAGTGAGCTGAGTGGCGGCTGGGTGGGCCGGATCGGGGTCGCACGCAACCCGAACACGGGCAAGTACGTGCTGGTTTCGCAGCTGGACAGCGGCTTGGTGTTCGCCACGAGCAGCACGCCGAACGGCCGGTTCACCCGGGCGGGCACGCAGTCGAGCATCAGCGGTGTGTCCACCGGCATGTCCGGCGACCAATCGGTCTTCACCGACGACGACGGCAAGGCGTACCTGATCTACAGCAACAAGAGCGGCCGGTCGCACCTGTACGTCTCGGCGCTGCGGGCTTCGGACTACTTGCAGGTCGAGGCGGCCAAGAACGTGTACAACAGTTCCGCGGGCGGCCGCGAGGGCAACATCATGTTCAAGTACGCCGGGACGTACTACTTCTGTTCCTCCGACCTGCACGGCTGGAACGCCTCTCACACGTACTGCATCAGCGCGAAGAACATCACGGGCCCGTACTCCGCCGAATTTGTGCTGCAGGGAACCGATGCCGACTTCTCGCACGTGACCCAGACGGGCCTGGCGTTCACGGTGACCGGTTCGCAGGGTTCGTTCGTGATGTTCGGTGGTGACCGCTGGAGCGACTTCGCGGGCAACGGCCTCGGGTACAACGACTGGGTGCCGGTGACGTTCACCGGGACGACGCCGGTGTTCCACTCGCTGAGCCAGTGGACCGTCGACGCGGCCGCGGGCACGTGGGCGGTCGGCCGGGGCAACAACTACGTCCTCAACCCGAGTGCCGAGGCCGACCGGGTGGCGCAGAACGACCTCGCGGGCTGGACGATCTCCGGCGGGACCGTGAACGGCAACAAGCAGGGCGGCCACACCGGACGGTGGGCGTTCGCGCAGAGTTCGTCGTCGGCGTACACCGCTTCGCGGTATCAGAACATCTCGCTGCCGAACGGGACGTACACGCTGTCGGCGTGGGTGAAGAGCAGCGGCGGGCAGAAGAAGGCGACGATCTTCGCGAAGAACTTCGGGGGGAGTGAGCTGAGCGCGTCGATCAGCCAGGCACTCGGGAGCTGGACGAAGGTGACCGTCCCGAACATCGCGGTGACGAACGGGTCGATCCAGGTGGGCGTGTTCTCCGACGCGAACGCGGGCAACTGGGTGAACGTCGACGACTTCAGCCTGGTCCAGACGGGCAGCTAGCGCATCGGGTAGCCGGTGCCGGCGACGCGCTCAGCGACGGCGGCCAGGGTGGTGCCGGAGTTCAGCGCGGTCACGACGCTCGCGGTCAACGGCTGCCCGGCGTAGACGTGCCGCACCGCGTCGAGGTCGATCGGCGTCTCGTAGTAGTCCTTGGCCCAGTCCTGGAAGGCCTCGGGTGTGCGGTCGGTCAGCAGGGCGAACAGCCAATCGGCTCCGTCGTCGCCTTCGCGGGGGAATTCGACGACCCCGTGCCGCCACGCGGAATCGTCGTGCTGACGCCACAGGCACACCGTGACGTACGGGGTGCCGAACTCGTCGCAGAACGCCGGCTCGTCGACGTAGTTCCGGAACACCTCGGGCACGGCATCGAGAACACCGGGCCAGGGCTGCTCGTCGTCCGTGGCGAAGGGGCTCATCGGCGACTCGTGGTCGAAACCGCGCACGTACGCGCCCGCGGCGGTGAAAATCATGGAGTACTCGTTGCCCGCGCCGTCCCGCATGGACGCCAGATCGGCACCAGGCGCCCACGCGGTGTCGTAGCCGTGGTACCGGTCCTCGCTCCCGGGATCCAGCACGACGTCCAACGCGGCCAGCGCACGACACAGCGCGCGCAGGTCCGGAACGGCGGGCAGGCGGCGAGCGAGGTCGTACACGGTCACGTCGGTATCCAAGCAGAACGGACGGTGCGGGTCGCACAGGTCGCCGGATCGCTCTCGCAAGCGGACCCGCCGGCGTTCGCCCCGGGCAGCTCGACCTCGGTGGTCGCCATCGCCTTCAGGTGGCGGAGCAGCAGCACGGGGCGCCGCCGAGCGATCCGCGACACGCGGCCGCACGTGCTCCAGGAGCGAGTTTCGAGGCGTCCTGCGATGTGCGGTCGCTGCCGGAATTGCTCGCGGCGTTCCGCCGGTTCGCCTCGGCCACGGAGGAGGACTCGGCATGACCGGCACCGAGTGCCCCGGGTGTGCGAGGCTGGGGGAGACCGCCGCCGACCCGGCCGAGAGAGGACCCCGATGCACCGGCTCACCGTGCTGTACCCGCCGCCCGCCGACGAAGCCCACTTCCGCGACTACTACGTCGGCACGCACCTGCCGCTGGCGGCGAAACTCCCCGGCCTTGTGCAGTTCCAGTACTCCTTCGACGTGGCCGCCGTCCGCGGGGAGAGCAAGTACTTCGCGGTCTTCCACGCCGACTTCGAGTCCGCCGAGGCCATGGCCCGGGCGCTCGGCTCGGAGGAGGGCAAGGCGGTCGCCGCCGATGTGCCGAACTACGCCACCGGCGGCGCCGAGCTGATCCACTACCCGCTCGGCTGAGGGCGGGGGCCGCACGCGCCGCCCCCGCCCGGCCGCCTCATTCCGAGCGCAGGGTGTCCAAACGGGTCACCTGCCGCAGCAGCGGCATGGTCAGCCCGGTCACCAGCAGGACCGCCGCCACCGTCGTCGCCGCCAGGGTGAGCAGCACCGGGACGTCGACGATCATCGGCCGGTCCGCCAGCCGCAGGATCGGCGCGGTCAGCCCGAGCCCGGCCGCGACCGCCAGTGCGACGCCGACCACGACCGGGATCGCCGTCTGCCACAGCGATCCGCGGGCCAGCACCCCGATCGGCACGCCTGCCGCGGACAGCGCCGCGAGCGGCCGCCGCCGTTCGCTGATCTGCTCGATCGACAGCATCAGCAGGCTCATCGCCGCCACCGCGAGCACGAACAGGGACGCGGTGATCAGCACCGAGCGGAAGCTCTCCACCATCTGCCGGTCGCGGGCGGCGAAATCGTCGAGGTAATCGCTCTTTCCTGCCGAGGCGTTCCACGCGAGCGGGGTGATCGCCCTGGCGACGTTGTCGATCAGCGCCTGCACGTCACCGGTGCCCGATACGTAGACCGTGACCGTCGAGTCCGGGAGGGCGAGGCCGCCGAGCGCGCCGGGCGTGACCAGCAGGCTGTCACCCGCCGCGTCGGCCGCCTGCACGACCTTGACACCGGCCGGGACCGTCCACTCCGGACCGTTCACTTCCTCCCCGCGAGAGTAGCCCTGCAGCTGCAGCCGGCCGGCCGGCGCCGCGCCGCCGCGGCTCGGCACGAGGGAGAACACGTCGCCGTCGGAGCAGGCGCCGATGTTCGCCCGTGCTCTGAGCGCCACGCAGTCGCCGACCACGCCGTAGTTCCGCTCCTCCCCGGACCGGAACGTCAGGTTCCTGGCCGGGTGCACGCCGGTCACCTCGGGCACGGCCGACACCAGCTTGCCGACCTCGGCCTCGTGCGCGGCGGTGGTGTCGACCCGCACCGGGACGGCGGCCACGCCGTCCGGAGTGGCCTGCCGGTCGTCACCGCTCGCGAGCGAGGTGATCACGCCCTGGATCAGGATCGTGCCGGCGAGCACGACGACCAGGCCGGAGACCACGCGGCTGGCGGTGCCGCTGTCGAGCTGCAGCCGCCGGATCGCGAGCTGCCAGGACGGCGGACCGCCGTGCAGCCGCTCCACGAGCCGCTCGACCAGCCAGGGGAGCAGGGCCGCGACACCGATGAGCAGGAACACGCTGCCCACCGAGAGCGCCAGCGCGGCGGGCGTGTCGCCGTGCCCCCGCTCGAAGGCCAGGGTGGCGGCCAGGAACAGCACACCGGTCGCGGTGAGCGCCCAGCGCCACCACATCCGCCTGCGTACCGGTTTGCCCTGGCGGACCACGCCGAGCGGTTCCACGATCGTGCGGCGCAGCCCGAACATCGCCGAGCCGACCGCGAGCCCGGGTATCAGCAGCACGATCACCACGACCAGTGACCAGGACGGGACGAGGTCTTCGGGGAAGATGCGCAGCCCGAACGGCAGGATGTCGGCGACGAAGGTGCGCAGCACGGCGAAGAACCCGATCCCGGCCGCGAGCCCGAGTGCGGCCCCGACCAGCGATTCGGCCGCCGCGACCCGTTTGACCTGCCGCGCATCCAGGCCGATCAGCCGCAGTGCGGCGAGCCGGCGTTCCCGTTGCGCCGCGCCCATCCGCGACGCGGTGGTCACGAAGATCAGCAACGGCAGCAACAACACCGCCACGATCGGAAGGATGACGGCCAGCATCGCCGCCGACAGCCCGAGCCCGGTGTAGGGCAGGCCGAACGCATAGACCTTGCGGCCGTCGGCCTCGGCCTCGATCTGCGCGGCCGGCACCCCGTAGTACCCGCTGAGGTCGCCCGCACCGGCGACGCCTTCCCGCGACAGCTGGCCGACGATGCGCCCCGGCAGCTGGGCCCGCATCGAAGCGCCACCGGGGGCGGCCAGCTTCGCGGCGAGCTCCGGCGACACGACCAGTTCGCCCGGAGCGGGCAGCCTGCTGAGCCCCGGCGGCACCGGCGAGTCCGCCCCGGTCGCCGCGACCGCGGTGAGCTTGACGAAGTCCTCGCCGGCCGAGGCGTACCAGTTGTAGACCAGCAACGGGGCGACACCCGCGCGAGGCTGGGTGACCTGCGCGATCGCCGCCTTGCGCTCGGCCTGCGCGCCGACGAGGTGCTGGACCGCGGCCGCGGACAGCAGCACGGCGACCGCGAGCGCGATCCCGAACGCGGTCATCGCCAGGCGCAGCAGCGCCGCGCCGGACATCCGGCCGCCCCCGACGGCCAGCCGGAGGCCCAGCGCGAGATCCCGCATCATGCGACCAGCTCCCGGTCGACCGTGCGCCCGTCGCGCACCACGATCTCGCGATCGGAATAGGCCGCCACCCGCGGCTCGTGGGTCACCAGCACCACCGCGGCGTGCGTTTCCCGCGCGGCCCGGGTGAGCATCTGCATGACCTTCTCGCCGTTGAGCGAGTCCAGCGCGCCGGTCGGCTCGTCCGCGAAGACCACCTTCGGCCCGGTCACCAGCGCCCGCGCCACGGCGACCCGCTGCGCCTGCCCGCCGGACACGTCGCCGGGACGGCGCTTGGCCAGCCCGTCGACCTCCAGCCGGGCGAGCCACTCGGTCGCCGTGGCCTCGGCCTGCTTCCGCTTGGCCCCGGTCAGCCGCAGCGGAAGGGCGACGTTCTCCAGGCAGGACAGCTCGGGCACGAGCTGGCCGAACTGGAACACGAACCCGAATTCGGTACGCCGCAGCGCACTTCGTCCCTTGTCGTCCATCCCGACCAGGTCGGCGCCGCGGTAGCCGATGGTGCCCGAGTCCGGCCGGACGATGCCGGCGAGGCAGTGCAGCAGCGTCGACTTGCCCGAACCGGACGCACCCATGATCGCGAGCACTTCCCCCGCCGAGACCGACAGCGACGCCCCGTCGAGCGCCCGCGTCTGCCCGAACGACTTGTTCAGCCCTTCGGCGACGAGCAACGGTGTTCCCGGCCCGGTCATCAGCGCACCGCCTTTTCGAGTTCGCCGAGGCGCGCGGCGGTGAGCTCCAGCCACCGCAGGTCCGCCTCGAGGTGGAAGAGCGCGTGATCGCAGATCAGCTGATCGGCGAGGTCGCCCCCGTTCTTGCGTTTGGTGAGCGCCCGCATCGCGTTCAGGTGCTCACCCCGCTGGACGTCGAGCACCTCGGCGGCGCTGCGGCCGGACAGCAGCGCGAGCACCACCTTCGTGTACAGCGTGTTCTGCAGGTACGGCTGCGGGTCTTCCGGGGTGCGCAGCCACGTTTCGACGTCGGTGATCCCGGCGTCGGTGATCGTGTAGCGCTTCCGCTCCGGCCCGTCGCCGCTCTCGACGCCCGCCACCTCGACCATGCCGTTGCGCAACAGCCGGGACAAGGTCGAGTAGACCTGGCCGTAGGCGAGCGGGCGATCCTGCCCGAACTGCTCGTCGTACGCGCGTTTCAGGTCGTAGCCGTGTCGCGGGCCCGATTCGAGCAACGCGAGCAACGTGTGTGAAACCGACATCCTGCTCGTCCTCCCTTGGCCCCGGGTTCGGGGTTGGGATCACTATAACGCAGGTGTATACGCCGGGTGTATACGCACGGGGGATAGCGGGTTGTCGCAGGTTAGCGGCCTGCGTCGAGGTGTCGATGCGGTCAGCGCACGGCTTGCTTGCCGTTCCCGATCTGGATGCGGAGAGAGCTGAGCCCCCGGGAGATGTGACTGCGGACGGTGCCGACCGCGCAGTCGAGCACCTCGGCGATCTCACCGTCGTCGAGATCGTCGTAGAAGCGCAGGACGATCGCGGCCCGCTGCGCTCGCGACAGGGCGGCCAGCAGCTGGGCGAGCCGGTCGGCGTCGGCGATGCGGTCGGCGTGGTCGGGCGCGGCCGCTTCGGCGAACTTCGTGACGTCCGGGGTGGTGTGGACCGAGCGCTGGTACCAGCGGCGCCGCCACGAGAGGTAGCCGTTGACCACCATCTTCCGCAGGTACAGCTTCGGCCGGTCGGCCGCGGCCACCCGGCGCCACTGCTGGTGCGCGCGCACGAGCGCGTCCTGCACGACGTCCTGCGCCAGGTCGCGGTCGCCGGTCAAGACGGCCGCGAACCGCACCAGGTCGGGCAGCTCCTCGCGCGCGAACTCTTCGAAGTGCACATCGAATCAGACGCCCGGACCCCGGCGAACTGTTGCGCCGCGACGGGAATTGCCGGCGAGCTCGGCGAATCGGCCCGACCCCGGCCCCCTCCGCAACAGATCGCGGAGCAGCCGCATCTTAAGGGTGTGCAGTTCGAAGGGTTCTCGCGCGGGCCACGGCCCGGGGCACAGGAGAGTGTGATGACCGACCTCGAGGCGTTGCGCCGCACCCTGCGCGCACAGGAGTCCTTGGCGCCCGACCCCGACGGCGTGCTCGCCGTCGCCACCCGGCGGCTGCGGCGCCGCCGGATCGCCGGTGTCACCGCGGTGACGCTCACCGTGGCCGCACTCGGGGTGGGGGCCGTCGCGATGCTGGGCCGGGGTACCGCCACGGTGGCACCGGCGTCGCGCGTGAACGCCCCGCCGGTCTCGGTGACCGCTGCTCCGGCCGCCGGCCAGGTGCCGCCGTCCCCGCCGGCGGTGAGCCTCGAAGACGGCTCCTGGGACCTGCTGTTCTGGGCCGTCCAGCCGCACTTCGCCGCCGTGCACTACGGGCAGGCGCATCGCTACGCGTTCGAGATCGAAGTTCGCGACGGCACGGCACCGCATGGCGCGCCGGCGGCGAAACCGTCGGACGCCGGTCAGCTCCGGCACCCGCAGACGGTGCAGTGGCAGGACGCCCCCGGCCGGTGGATCCGGGTGACGACCACGAAGCCGGTGACGCCCGAGGAAATGCTGGCCCTGCTGGGGAAGATCCGCACCGCTCCGCCGGTGCTCGGGTCGCCGCTGAAGTCGCTGGAGGTCCCCGCGGGCCAGAAGGTCGCCACGTTCACCAGCGAACCCGAGACCAACACTTTGGTGCTCTGTCCCGACCTCGAGGCGGGGATGGCCCCGCTCGACAAGCGGTGCCTCTCGCTGACCGTGTCGCTGACCAGCCGGGCCGGCAACGCCGAGGGCGGGGCCTCTCCCGAGGACCCGCTTCCCGTACGCCGGTTCCGGACGCTCGGGGCGTACACCGTCGAAGTCCAGAGCTCGCCCGCCCAGGAGCAGACCGCGGCGGCCATGCTGGACTCCGTCCGGCTCAACCGGTGAGCACGCTTGGCAGGTCATCCCGCCCGTTGCGGTCGACGAAGGCGAGGGCGTCTACAGTGGACTTCCGGGGCGAACCGACAGAGAGGCGTGACGCCGTGCGGAAGCTGGTCTACGGCATGAACCTGTCCTTGGACGGCTACATCGCCGCACCGGGGGGCGACTTCGGCTGGAGCGAGCCGAGCGATGAGCTGTTCCGGTGGTGGCTCGAGCAGGAGCAGGCGATCGGGTTGTTCCTGTACGGCCGCAAGCTGTGGGAGATCATGAGTTCCTACTGGCCGACAGGCGATCAGCAGCCGGGCGCCACCCCGGCGGAGGTCGAGTTCGCGCGGAACTGGCGGGACACGCCGAAGGTGGTGTTCTCGTCGACGGTCGGCGAGGCCGGCTGGAACACCCGGGTGGTCACCGGCGACGCGGTCGAGGAGATCACCCGGCTCAAGGCCGGCGACGGCGAGCCGATGCGCGTGGGTGGGGCGACGCTGGGCGGCGCGGCCATGCGGGCCGGGCTGGTCGACGAGTACGAGATCGTCACCCACCCGGTTCTGGTGGGCGGCGGCACGCCGTTCTTCGCCGCGGTGGGCAGCCAGGTGAAGCTGGACCTGGTGGAGACGCGGACGTTTCCCGGCGGGGTCGTGCTGACCAGGTACGCTGTACCGGCCACGGCCTGACACCGAGGGGGATGGGTGACCGAGGAGTACCCGCAGCAGGCGCGTCCCGTCCACGTCCCGGTCGAGATCGACGGCCGGACGCTGTTCGTCGAGGCCGTCCCGGTCGGAGAGCAGGAGGACCAGGAGGTCGCCGCGCGGCTACTGGGCTTCGCCGAGTTCACCGACTCGCTCGGTGCGCTGACCGGGTCCGTCACCGACGCCGTCCTCAGTGGCCTGCGGAAGGTCAAGCCCGCGAAGGTGGCGGTCGAATTCGGCTGCGAGGTCGGCGTGGAGAGCGGGCAGCTGACGGCCATCCTGGTCAAGGGCACGGCGAAGGCGAACCTGAAGGTGACTTTGGAGTGGAAGCCCGGCGAGCAGGGCTGAGGCCGACCGGCTCTACGTGCCACGGCCCTCGATCTTGTTGAGGTAGTCCCGGATGACCCTTTCGGTGGTCAATCTGGCCCGGAGCTGAACGCCATGGGCCACGTCGAGGTCTTCGACCGCGGAGGCGGCCTCGAGCCGGACTCTCGGGCTCACCAAAGTGTCGGAAGCCACGTGACGCAAGATCTCTATGCCCAGCTTCTTGTCGGTTCTGCCGATCCGCGTGCCGAGTCGTATTCGATCGCCGGACCTCGCGTCGGTGCTCAAGGCTATCCGGCGGATGACCGCCCGGCCCGATTTCCTGTCCAGCAGCCAGATCTGCTCGGCGGCGCCCAGCCGGACCTCAGGCTGGGTTTCGACGCCTTCCACCAGTCTACGGGCGGTCTCGAGCCCAGCCCGGGGCGCCACTTCGCAGAGTGTGGTCAGTGCGGCCAGCCGAAGAGTCGGGGAGAACTGATGCCCCGCGGTCAGGTCCTGAAGGGCCGTGGCACCGACTTCTGCATCGATCTGGGCGGCCTCTCGGGCGGCTCGGACCCAGAGCTTTTGCTCGGCAATAGTGGAATACCCGGAGCGGCTGTCGCTGTGGACACCGACTATGTCAGCCAGCGCACGTGCGGCGGCGTGGGGAGCTACGCGACCCGCGGCGATTCCGGCAGCGATCCTCTCCTCGCCGAACGCCGGATCCGCCACGAGCTGGAGCAGTAGCGGCACGCCGGCTTCGGAGTCGATGGCGACAATTCGCTCGGCGGCATCCAATCGGATGTCTTTGGCGACCATCTTGCTGTCGACAATCGATCTGTATGCCTGCACGGCGTGCTCGTCGCCGTGGTGGGTGAGTACCTGTGCGGCCTCGAGACGGGTATCGACGCTCACTTGAATGTCCTGGGCGACGGCGAGCAGCAAGGAGGTACCGGAACCGGCTTCCCAGCTCTCGATCGTCAGGGCGGCGTTCAGGCGGATGCGGCCGGCCACCTCGTGGCCGTTGCTGAGCGAGGCCAATGCGTCCGAACCCGAGCCGGGACCGAGCGCGATTCCCGCGCTGAGCCTGGCCTTGTCCGAGGCACCGGGGTCATAGGTCACGGCGTGGAGCAGTTCGGCACCGCGCTGTGGGTCACGTTCGGCGATGACCCGCGCCGCCTCCACCCGCAGCTCGTCGGGCCGGATGTCACGGGCCAGCTTGCGCAACGCGGCCATCCCGCGCCGGGCGTGCTGCGCGAGCAAGTACTTGGCGGCCTTCAGCCGATCCGAACCGTCGAGCGTCTCGTCGACGGTGAGGTCTTCGAGGGCCTGGATGCCGATCGGGGCGTCGTGCTCCAGCAGCATCAAGCTGGAGTCGAGGCGGCGTTGCCAGCCTGCACCCTGCCGGGCCGTCAGCTGGAGGACCGCGGCGGCCCGCCCTCGGTCGATCTGGTTCAGCGCTTCGGCGGCCGCACGCCATTCGCCGTGGCTCCGGCCGTGTGCGGCCACCCAGCCGGCCAGGGTTTCCACCAGTTTGGCGTGCACCTTCGGCGGCAGCTCCACGCCCTGCCGGTGCAGTTCGACGAGGAAGCGGTAGTTGCCGTCGCGGTGGCGCCGCTGCAGCAGCCGGCGGAGAACGGGTGCCAGGTCGCGGCCCTGCCGGGCCCACAGGGCGGCGAGGAAGCTCTTGACTTCGAGGTCCGGCCAAGGCCACGGCTGGGGGACGAACAGCCGGCGCGCGCCGCGCCGGCGCGGGTCCGGGTGCAGGACGGCCAGGTGCGCGGCGGCCAGGTACTCCTGGACCGTCTGGTGGATGAACCCGAAGACACCGCGGCGTTCGACGAGCAGTCCGCAGCTGCGCAGCACCTCGCGGATGACGCTGTCCCACTCGGCCGACGACAGGCCGGCCGGCCGGGGGACGTGCCGCGCGATGATGACCGCGGAGTCGGTCCGGACCGCGAACCCGGACGGATCGGTCCCGGCACGTTGCCCTTCGTGGGCCAGCAGCCGGAGCAACTCGGGGGTCCGCTGGACCAGGTCCTCGCCCGCCGCCTCGGCTTCCGGACCGCTCCGGCCGGTCCACTCGGCGAGCAGGTCCCGCACGTTCGTGATCTTCCGCTTGGTCAGCAGCAGATCGACGAAGTCGGCGTAGAGCTCCGCCCGGTTCTCCGGCAGGCGCTGGCCGGGCGAGTTCGCGTAGAGGATGCACAGCATGGTCGCGATCAACGGGACGCCGGCCAGCCGGTCGAGCCGGGCCTCGTCGACCCGCCGGACGAACCCCGCGGCGGCGGACCGCGGATCGGCGAGCTTAAGCTGGGTGAACCAGTTCTGGGCGAAGTCGGCCAGCTCGTGGCGCCCGAACGGCTCGATCGTGAACGTCGGGTAGTCGCCGTTCTCGGCGATCCTCTCCATCAGGAAGTCCGGAAGCGGCCGCGAAGTCAGCAGGAACCGGTAGCGGCCTTCGTTGCGGTGCCGGGAGACCTTCGAAAGCACGATCGACCGCAGCTGCGGGTTCAGGATTTCGTCGACGCCGTCGACCAGCACCAGCCATTCCGCGCCGGGGAGCGGAGGTTCGCCGAACAGGGCGGTCAGCGTGACCCGGTCGAGGTCGGTGTCGAGGCTGCGGACGACGCCGTCGGCCAGCATCTCGCTCAGACCGTAGCGAAGGGTGAGGGCCTCGGCCGCGACCAGGATCGGCACCACGTCGCCTTCGCCGTCCCGCAGCCATTTCCGGGCCGACAAGGCCGTGAGGTGACGAGCGAGGCTCGACTTCCCCGCACCGGGCCCGCCGAGCACCTGGACACCGCGGAACGCGTGCAGGAGGCTGTCCGCCTCCACGAGTTCCCCGGCCTCGGCGGCCGCCTCGTCCTGCGGGGCCCGGCCGGCCTTTTGCCGAAGGTAGACCTTGGACAGCGGGGAGGGGACGTCCAGCATGGCCGCGTAGGGATGGCTGTCGTCGGCGGCGCTCGCCGCCTCGAGGTACCGGCGCAGCCGCGGTCCCGGATACCGTGCGCCGGACTCCGCGAGCTGGGTCTCGTCCAGCAGTTCCAGCCAGGCGCGGGCGGCGGGCATTGCCGTGTTCGCCTCGGCGAGGCCGGGGTAGACGGCGAACGCCGTCTCGATCGGAACGAAGCGTGCGGTGTCGTCGTGCGCGCCGTCGCGGTAGCGGACGACCCCGCAGACCGCGCCGGTTCGCCAGTTGAGCACCGGAGCTCCGCTCATGCCCGGTTTGATCCGCCCCTGGGTGCCCTTGAGCAGGACCGGGCCGTCGATGTGCTCGGATGTCCCGTCCAAGCGCAGCGAGACGACGTCGCCGGCGCGGTACTTGCCCTCCGGGTGGCCGAAAACCCACAGTTCGTCGCCGGGCGCCACCGGGGCGGCCAGGTGGACGGGCGCGGCCCGTTCCCCGCCCAGCGGCCGCAGCAGGGCCAGATCCACGCCGCCGGGTCCACCCGCCAGGTAGTAGTCGCCGAGGACTTCGTAGTCGCAGGCCGCCCGCGCCGCGGTGGCCGGGCCGTGCACCACCTCGACCGGTCCGCCGGCCGAGGTGACGACGTGGGCGCACGTCAGGACGAGCTCCGGGGTGACGAAGAAGCCGCTGCCCTTGACCGTCGTCGACGGGATGGTCAGTGGCACGGTCGCCGCACGCACGACCGCTGCGAGCGCTTCGCGTTGTCCGTGCATACCCTCCATCGCTCCCTCGATCGGAGGTAGAGCGTCCGATGCCGGTTCGCCCGTGTCAAGGCACACCGCGGTGGCCGGTTCTGCGCTACCGTCGGGGGGACTGCAGCCACGGGGGGAATCATGCGTCGACTCGTCGTCTCCGCCGTTTGCGCCGTGCTTCTGGCCGCCGGCACCGGTACCGCCGCCGCCGCGGGGCCGGACCCGCGGCAGACCGCGCTGGACGCGGCCGTGCAGGCCGGGACCGTGGGGATGATCGCGGTCGCGGCGGATCCGGCCGGGCGGTGGCGCGGACGTGCCGGAGTGGGTGACGTCGCCACCGGCGCGAAGCCGGACACCGGCGGGCGGTTCCGCATCGGCAGCGTGTCCAAGACCTTCACGGCGACGCTCGTGCTGAAGCTCGCCGCGAAGGGCAGGCTGGGGCTGGACGAGCCGGTCGCGAAGTACCTGCCCGGCCTGCTGCCCTACCCGGAGCCGATCACCGTGCGCCAGCTGCTGCAGCACACCGGCGGCGTGCCGCGGGATCTGGCGCCGCAGTACACCTGGACGACTCCGGAGGAGCTGGACACCGAACGCTTCGTGCACTTCGGCGAGGTGGAGGCGATCCACGACAGCACGGTGCAGCCGCTGCTGTTCCCGCCCGGGACGAGCTGGTCGTACTCCAACACCGGCTACAACGTCCTCGCGCTGCTGGTGGAAAAGCTCACCGGCCGCCGGTTCGAGCAGGTGCTCGCCGACTGGATCACCGGTCCGCTGCACCTGGCCGACACCTTCCTGCCGCGTGACTTCCCGCTGGTGCCGCGCCCGGCCATCCGCGGCTACGAGCAGCTCTACCCGGCGCCGCAGGGGCTGACCGACGTCACCGTGTACAACCTCAGCCGCTACTTCGGGGCCGGGAACATCATTTCCAGCGCGGCCGACCTGAACCGCTTCTTCGACGCGCTGCTCGGCGGCGACCTGCTGCCGGCCGGCCTGCTCGCGCAGATGAAGACCACGGTTCCGTGGCCGGGCGAGGGCGGGCTGGTCGACTACGGGCTCGGGCTGATGCACATCTCCCTGACCGGGATCTGCGGTCCCGGAGCCCCCGACATCTGGGGCCACGCCGGGGACGTGCCCGGCTACAGCACGTGGAGCATGACCGACGAGACGGCCACCCGGGGGATCACGGTCGCGTCCAGCCCCGACTTGACCGTTCCGCCCGCCGCCGCGGCCCGCCGCGTCCTGGCGATGGCGACGGAGTTCTGCACCCCCAGCGTGCCCGGCGCCGAGGCGCACGCGGCCCGGCTCCAGGCCGCGATGCGCTGACCGGCCCGGAGCTCGCGGCCGCGTGAGCTTGTGGTCGCTCTCGGAGGCCGTCAGCGCGCGGCGAGCACCCGGCGCACTGCGCCGGCGCCCAGCACCACGGGGGAGCGCAGCGCCCCGACCTCGCCGATCTCGATCTCGACCACGTCTCCCGGCTGCAGCCCGGAATCGAGCCCCGGGACGACGGACGTGCCCGTGGAGAGCACGGCACCGTCGGGGAAGTCGTTGTCCCGCCAGAGGTATTCGACCAGTTCGGCCGGCTTGCGGTTGAGCTGGGCGGTGTTCGCTTCGCCGGCGAACACCTCGTGACCGTCGCGCAGGATGCGCATGCGGAGGTCGAGCGCCAGCGGGTCCGGCACCTCCCACGCCGGCCGCACCCGCGCCGCCACCGCGCAGGAACCGGTGTAGATCTTGGCCTGCGGGAGGTAGAGCGGGTTCTCGCCTTCGATGCTGCGGGAGCTGACGTCGTCGACCACCAGGTACCCGGCGATCTCCCCGGCGGCCGTCAGCAGCAGGCCGAGTTCCGGCTCGGGCACGTTGTTGGCGGAATCGGCGCGGACGGCGATCGGCTCGCCGTCGGTGACCACGCGCCACGCAGCCGACTTGAAGAACAACTCGGGTCGCTTCGCGCGGTACACCCGCGCGTAGACGTCCTGGTCGGCGCTCTCCTCGCGGCGGGCCTCCTCGGACCGCAGGTAGGTCACCCCCGCGGCCCACACCTCCATCCGCCCGTCCAGCGGCGGCAGCAGGCGGGTCCCGGCCATGGGCACCGGCTCACCGGCGTTCTCGGCCAGCTCACGGATCTGCGCCACGGGCCGGCGCAGCAGGTCGCTCATCGACGCCACCGCGAGCGGCCGCAGCCGCTCCCCGGCGAGCAGGCCGACTCGGATGTCGCCGGTTCCGTCGGCGAATCGCACCAGGTGGCTCAAGCCGGACCTCCTCGTTCGATGTCGAACCTACGGCGGGACGTGGCAGCCCGGCTACTCGAACACGCCGTAGCCCGCGACGGCGTGGGCCCGGACGCCGTCCATGTCCAGCTCCACGCCGATGCCCGGGGTGTCCGGCAGCGTGATGTACCCGTCCTTGACGATCGAGCCGCTCCCGTCCGGGGCGTGGACGTAGCTGTCCCACACCGCGCGCTCCTCGAGCGCGTGCCATTCCTGGACGAAGAAGTTGGGGATCGCCGCGCACTGGTGTGACGTGGCCATCGTGCCCAGCGGGGTCGACACCAGGTGCGGGGCGAACGGAACGTAATGCAGCTCCGCGAGGTTCGCGATCTTCTTGGCCTCGGCCAGGCCGCCGCACTTCGGCACGTCCGGCTCGATGACGTCCACGGCGCCGCGTTCGAGCAGTTCGCGGAATCCCCAGCGCAGGTACAGGTTTTCTCCCGCGCAGATCGGCGTGCGGGTCTGCGCCCGCACCCGGGCCAGCGCGTCGACGTTCTCCGCCGGCAGCGGCTCCTCGAGCCACATCAGGTGGAACGGCTCGAGCTCCCACGAGATCCGGCACGCGCTCGGCACGTCGTAGCGGGCGTGCAGGTCGATGGCCAGGTCGATGTCCGGCCCGATCGCTTCCCGGACCGCCGCCACGCGCGAAACCATCGAGTGCAGCTCGGCGGCGTTGATCGTGTGGTTGAAGGCGTCGTACTTGGCCGGGTGGTACAGGTTGTCGACGTCGAACTTGAGGGCGGTGAAGCCCTCGGCGACCATCCGCTGGGCCCGGTCGACGCACCCGGCGATCGAGCCGGCCGGGTCGTCGCCGTCGCCGCAGTCGGCGTACAGCCGGATCCGGTCGCGGAACTTGCCGCCGAGCAGCCGGTGGACCGGCTGGCCCGCGGCCTTGCCCGCGAGGTCCCACAGCGCGAGCTCGATCCCGGACAGCGCGATCACGAACACCCCGCCCTGGGAGCCCGCGAAGACGTTGCTGCGGCGGAGTTTTTCCCAGCAGCGCTCGACGTTGCGCGGGTCTTCGCCGATCAGCAGGGGAGTCAGGGTCGCGATCATGCCCACGACGGCGGCCGCGCCGGCGTCGGGATTGGCCTCGCCGAACCCGCTGAGGCCTTCGTCGGTGTCGATCCGTACCAGCGTGGCCTGACCGTGGTAGGCGACCACCGCCGTCGTGACGTTCACGATCCGCATTGCTCTCCCGCCGCCGGGTGGTGCGTACGAACGGACTAACGCGACGTCCAACTTGTCCTATAAGCTGCTCACATGCCAAGGAGACAAGAGTCTCCGGACGCTGTCAAGGTCCGGACCCTTCCGGTGCAGGTGGCGGCCCACCTGACCCGGCGGATCGTCCAGGGCGAAATCGACGAGGGACGAGCGCCGTCGGAACTCGAGATCTCGAGTGAGTTCGGAGTTTCCCGCGTGGTCGCGCGGGAGACGCTCAAGATCCTCGCCTCGCTCGACATCGTCGACGTCGCGCAGGGCCGCCGCGTGGTCGTGCGCCCCCGCGCGGAATGGGACTACCTGAGCCCGCTGCTGATCGAGTGGCTGCCCACGGAGATCGTCGACGAGCTGCTGCAGGAACTGCACCAGATGCGCGCGCTGCTCGAGCCCGAACTGGCCGCCATGGCCGCGGCGAGCATCACCGACGAGACGCTGGCCCGGCTCGGGGACGAGATCGGCCGCATGGCGGCGCTCGAAACGGACCCCGAGGCCTACCTCGAGGTCGACCACGAATTCCACATGGAGATCTGCCGGGCGGCCGACAACCGCATCCTCGACCGGATCATGTACTCCGCCCGCTGGCTCGGCACGGCCAGCCGGCGCCTCACCAACGAGGCGCCGGCCGGGCTGCGCCGCGCCACCGTCCAGCACACCGAGATCTACGAGGCGCTCGTCGCGCGCGATCCGGAAGGGGCCCGCGCGGCGATGCGCAGGCACCTGAGCAACAACTACTCCACGCTCCTCGCGGAGAAGGAGCACCGAAGCAAACGGGCCGCCCGGCGGCGCTAGCCGCCGATCCGGACGGCGCTCGACCCACACACCAGCGTTCGGCATCACTCACCGCATGAACGACCCGCAGCGCGGCGTTCGCCCCGCTGTCCCGCCGGTTGCACCGTCGCCCCGTCGGTCCGCGTCCGCAGCGATCGGACGCGAAAAGGAGTGGTCATGGCAGAGAAAACGGACTGGTCGAGACGCTCGTTCCTGGGGATGAGCGCGCTGGGCGTGCTCGGTCTCGCCGGGTGCGGTGGCGGCCCCGCACCCGCACCGCAGGTCGACGTCCAGGTGCCCAAGGCGCTGCTCGACCAGGCTGCCGCCCTTCGCGGCGGCTCGGTGGGGATACTCTCTCAGAAGCTGTATTCGGAGGCCGCCAACAAGGCGCTGGACAAGTCGCTGCAGGTCTTCGCGCAGGCCACCGGCACCACCATCCGCAACGACCTGGTGTCCGGGGACGCCGGTGACATGGTCGCGAAGATGGACGCCGAGGTGAAGGCGGGCACCAGCCGCGATCTGGCCTTCGTGAGCGACCGGCGGTTCGTCGGCCAGCTGCACAACCTGGGCGCCCTCACCGACGTCACCGACGTGGTCGAGGAAATGCGCGCGCTCTACGGGGAACCCGCGACGGAGGCGGCCGACTACTGCGTGTTCGACGGACGCTGGTTCGCGATCCCGTACCACTTCATCGCGACCGGGATGTACCTGCGCAAGGACTGGTACCAGGAGAAGGGCCTGCCGCTCAAGCCCCACTACACGTGGGAAGAGCTGCGCGACAACGCCTTGGCGGTGTCCGACCCGGCCAAGCGGCGCTTCGGCTGGGGGCTCACGGTGAACCGCTCCGGCGACGCCAACGGCTTCATCGCCAACGTCATCAACACCTACGGCGGCGCGATCGCGGACAACACCGGCACGAAGGTGGTGTTCAACTCGCCGGAAACCGTCGAGGCCGTCTCGTTCATCGGCGACATCTACACGAACCCGAAGTACCAGCCGATGCTGCCGCCCGGGATCGGGAGCTGGACCGACTCGAGCAACAACGAAAACTGGCTCGCCCAGATCCTGGGGCTGACGCTCAACCAGTTCAGCGTCTACGCCGACTCGAAGACCAAGAAGAACCCGGTGTACGCCAACACGCACGTGTTCAACGGCGCCACCGGACCGGCACTCGACCGGCCGCTCGCGTTCGGCGAGTCCAATTCGTTCGTCGTGTTCAAGGGGGCGAAGAACCCCGGCCTCGCCAAGGTGGTGGCGAAGTTCATGGCCGGTGGGAGTGCGCTGCTCGGCGTCGCCAAGGAAGCACCGTGCCTGGTCAACCCGTCGTGGGACAAGGTGTGGGACTCCGACCCGTACTACACCAGCGGTGACCCGGCCTTCCCCGCGTTGCGGGAGCAGACCCGCGCGAAGCTCCCGGTGACCACCAAGACCGGCTACGCGTTCCCCCAGGCCCCGAGCCCCGGCGAGCAGGCCGCCACCGCCGCGTACCTGCTGACCGACATGATGCAGTCGGTCATCCAGGGTACCCGGCCGGCCGACGCCGTCGCCGCGACCCACGCCCGGATCGTGCAGATCTTCGAACAGCAGGGTTATCGGCAGTGACCATCCTGCGTCCGAAGAGGACACCGGCGGCGCCGGTCGTCCCGGCGCCGGGTGCGTCGTCCTCGCTCACCCGGACGCAGCGGCTGCTCGGGCGCGACTGGCGCCTCGCCGCGGTGTTCATCGGGCCGACGCTGGTGCTGGTCGCCGGCCTGATCCTGGTCCCGATCATCGGCTCGGTCCTCACCAGCGCCACGGAGCGCCACGGCGCGGAGACGGTGTTCGTCGGGCTGGACAACTACACCGCCCTCCTCGGCGACGCGTTGTTCCACAAGGGCGTGCTGAACTCGTTCGTCTTCACCGCCTACGCCGAGATCTTCAAGGTGACCTTCGGCCTCATCGCGGCGCTGATGCTGCACCACCTGCGCCGCGGCCGGGCGATCGTCGCCGGGGTGATCCTGCTGCCGTGGGTGATCCCGACGGTCGTCACGGCCTTCACCTGGCGGTCGTTGCTCGACCCGATCTTCGGCAGCGTCAACGTCCTGCTCACCGAGTCCGGGATCGGGCCCGGCCTCGCCGCGATCGGGCTCGTCGACAAGTGGCCCGCGGAGTGGCTGTCCGACCCCGCGCTGGCGATGCCGGCGGTCATCCTGGTCAACGTCTGGAAGGGCATCCCGTTCTTCACGGTGACGTTCCTCGCGGGACTCAAGGCCATCGACGGCAACCTCCACGAAGCGGCGATGGTGGACGGCGCCTCGCCGTGGCAGCGCTTCGTGCACATCACGCTGCCCGGGCTGCGTCCGGTCATGATCGTGACGGTGCTGCTGTCGTCGATCTGGACGTTCAACAACTTCGACCTGATCTGGCTGATGACCCAGGGCGGCCCGGGCGACGCCACCGCCCCGTACGTGATGGTGGCCTACTCGAAAGCCATCCAGCAGCTGCAGCTCGGCGCGGGTGCCGCGGCCACGCTGGTGATGCTGCCGATCATCGGCATCCTCGTGGTGATCCTCGTGCGGCTGATGCGACGCGGCGACCGGCCCGGCGCGGCCGACCGCGGACGACGGCGGCTGACTTCCGGTCAGCGCCGGGCGCTGCCGTGGGTGATCGTCGCGGTCTCGGTGCTCGTGCTGGTCTGGGCGTCGCCGCAGATCGTCTGGAAGGCCGCGCTCGTGCTGGGCGTGTTCGTGGTGCTCGCGGCCGCCGTCGGCCGGGCCGTTTCCGCGCTCGCCGCACGGAGCAAACGGGTGGCCGCGCGGGTGGTCGGCGGCACCGGCACGGGCGTCGCGCTGGTGGCGCTGCTGGGTTTCGTCCTCGCCCCGCTCTACTGGATGACGGTCACGGCCTTCAAGTCCGACGACCAGATCGTCGCGCGCACCGACGACCTGTGGCCGACCCCGTGGAGCACCGAGCAGTTCACCAACCTGTTCACCGGCCGGGCGTTCGGCACCTGGTACGTCAACACGATCCTGGTGTCGGTGGCGTCCACCGCGATCGCCCTGGTCTGCGCGGCGCTCGCCGGGTATGCGCTGGCGCGGCTGAAGTTCCGGGGTTCGGAGAGCTTCACGGTGACCATCCTGCTCACCTACGTGATGCCGGGTGCGCTGCTGTTCATCCCGCTCTACCAGCTGGTGAGCGGGATCGGGCTCAACGACTCGCTGTGGTCGCTCGTGCTCGCCTACCCCACGTTCACCCTGCCGTTCGCGACCTGGCTGCTCGTCGGCTACTTCAAGTCGATCCCGGCCGACCTCGAGGAGGCCGCACTGGTTGACGGCTGCACGCGGTTCGGGGCGTTCCTGCGGATCGTGCTGCCGCTGGCCAAGCCGGGCCTGCTGGCGGTCGCGCTGTTCACGCTCACCAACGCGTGGAACGAATTCCTGTTCGCCTTCGTGTTCATCACCAAGGACGAGTACAAGACACTGCCCGTCGGCATGCAGTCGATGATCTTCGGGGACGTCGTGCCGCAGGGCCAGCTGGCCGCGGCCTCCCTGCTGGTCAGCATCCCGGTCGTGCTCATGTACGGGTTCGGGCAGCGGTTCCTGACCGAGGGCCTCACCGCGGGAGCGGTGAAGGGGTGAGCGCGCCGGTCAGGCCCGGCCCTGTTCGGCGCGCCACCGCTCGTACTCGGGCCGGGCCTCGTCCGACAGCGGGTAGTACCGGCGCAGATCGCCGCCCTCGGCGAGCCGGATGCGGGAGAACTCCTCCCATTCCGCGTGCTCCTGCGCGACCGCCAGCAGGGCGGGGGCGAGCTTGACCGGCACCACGACCGCCCCGTCGTCGTCGGCGACGACGATGTCTCCCGGCTCGACGAGCGTGCCCCCGCAGGCCACCGGCACGTTGACCGCGGCCGGGACGATGTCGGTCTGGGCGTGGAAGTTCGGGGTGGCGCCCCGGACCCACAGCCCGAGGCCGAGCTTCTTGGCCTCGCCGATGTCACGCAGGCACCCGTCGACCACCACACCCGCACCGCCGCGGCCCTTGAAGTAGGTCAGCATCATCTCGCCGAACACGCCGCTGCTCATGTTCCCCCGCGCGTCGACGACGATCATGTCGCCGGCCTGCGCGTGGTACATGACGTGCCGGTGCAGCTGCTTCTCCGGTTCTTCGTATTCGTCGACCGGATACCGGTCTTCGCGCTTCGGCAGGAACTGCAGGGTCAGCGCCGGGCCGGCCACGCGCACGCCGGGGGTCACCGAAACCGGGCCGCGGATGAACGCGCTGCGGATGCCCATGCGGCTGAGCTCGGCGCTGGCCGTGGCACTGCCGATGGCCGCGAGGGCCGCACTCAACTCGGCGGGCGGGCGAACGATGTCGGGCGTCTCGACCACGTCGGCAAGCTCCCTCGGATCGGCGCTGTGGCAAGCATTCTACCGCGCCGGCGCCCGGAAACCGCCGATCTTCCGCTCGAGCAGTTCGGCCAGCCGCAACGGGGTGCGGTCCTCGAACATCGGGCCGACGAGCTGCACGCCGACCGGCAGGCCCTCGGGCGATCGGCCGGCCGGGACGGCGGTGGCGGGCAGGCCGGGCATGGTGGCCAGGCCGGCCCAGACGAGCTGGTCGAAATAGGGGTGCTCGACGCCGTCGATGTCGATGCGCCGGTCCAGCGGGGTGGCCTGGTGGTCGTGCGGGAACGCGGGTGTCGGCGTGATCGGGCACACCACGACGTCGAACTCGGCGAACAGCTGCCGCCAGCCGTGGCGGTGGACCTCGCGGCGGTGGTTCGCCGCCATCCAGTCGCGGTGGCTGGACACCAGGGCCCGCAGCCGCACGGCGTCCAGGCTCCGGTCGTCCGCGTCCAGCCCGGCGACGCGGATCCTGAGCTGCTCGTCCGTTTCGATGGGAAACCGGGCCGTGGAGCCGGAAATCAACAGCTGCATGTAGAGCTGCGCGGCTTCGGTGAGGTCCGGCAGCAGCGGGCTGTGCCGTTCGACGCGGGCGCCGTCGTCGGCGAGCGCGTCCGCCACCCGGTTCACGGCCGCCCGCACGGCCGATCCGGTCGGAAGGCACGGGTGGTCTTCGAGGACCAGGACCCGGAAGTCGCCGAGCCGCTCGTGGCGTGCGGGCGGCAACGCCAGCTGGTACGCCACGCCGTGCGTCAGCGGGTCCGGCCCGGCCATGACGTCGAACAGCAGCGTGAGGTCGCGGGCGGTGCGCGCCATCGGACCGACCACGGCGAGGTCCAGGTCGACCGGCAGGGCCGGTTCGGACGGCGGAACCATGCCGCGGCTCGCCACCAGCCCGAGTGTCGGCTTGTGCGCGTACACACCGCAGAAGTGCGCGGGGGTGCGCAGCGAGCCGGCGATGTCGGAACCGAGGGACAGCGCGCCGAACCCGGCCGCCAGCGCCGCCGCCGACCCGCCGGACGACCCGCCCGCCGTGCGCTCGAGGTCCCACGGGTTGCCGGTGGTGCCGTAGATCTCGTTGAAGCTCTGGATGTCCTGCAGTCCCAACGGGACATTGGTCTTGCCGAGCACCACCGCGCCGGCGGCCCGGACCCGCGACACCTGGACCGCGTCTTCGGCAGGCACGTGGTCGCGGTGCGGCGGCATGCCCCAGGTCGTGGGCAGCCCGGCGATGTCGTAGCACTCCTTGACCGTCACCGGGAGACCGAGCAGCGGCCCGTCCTCTCCGCGCGCCCGCGCCCGGTCGGCACCGCGCGCGGCCGCACGCGCCCGGTCGAAGTCCCGTACGCAGATTGCGTTGATCCCTTCGTCGTCCCGTTCGATCCGGGCGATCGCGTCCTCGGTCAGCTCCACCGACGTCACTTCACCGGCGCGCAGGGCGGCCAACATTTCTTCGGCAGATGCGTGGTTCCACTCCATGGATCCGACCGTAACCGCACCCGGGTGGAGCCATAAAACTTCTTTTCGCGCAACGGAACGGGCGAGGTCAATCCGGGAACCCGTGCACCGGCAACACGAGCCGGAAGCAGGCGCCCGCCCCGACCGCGGTCTCGAGTTCGACGTCGCCGCCGTGGGCGCGGGCCAGGGAACGGGCGATGGCGAGGCCCAGGCCGGCGTCGGCACCGGGCTTGCGGGTCCGGGAGCGGTCGGCCCGGTAGAAACGGTTGAAGACGCGGCTTGCCTGCTCGGCCGTCATGCCCGGGCCCTCGTCCGCCACCTCGAGCACCGCCCGGCCGGCCACTCTGCCGACGCCGATGCGGACGCCGGTGCCCGGTGGCGTGTGGGCGGCGGCGTTGCCCACCAGGTTGGTGACGACCTGCCGCAGCCGGGCCTCGTCGGCGTCGACCGGGGCCGGGCCGGGTGGCCCGGTGCCGCCCGGCCCGGTCAGGGAGACGGTGCGGGCCGGGTCGAGGGCCCGCAGGTCGTGCCGGGCGTCGCCGGCGAGGGTGCGCAGGTCCATCGGCGCCCGGTCGAGCTGCTCTTCGGGTGCCTCGTCGAGCTGGGCGAGCAGCAGCAGGTCCTCGGTCAGCGCGGTGAGCCGGGTCGCTTCGCGATCGATGCGGCGCATGGCCTCGTCCACATCGGACGGTTCCGGCAGGGCACCCATCCGGTAGAGCTCGGTGGAACCCTTGATGCCGAACAACGGCGTGCGCAGCTCGTGGCTGACGTCCGAGACGAACGTGCGCATCCGCGCCTCGGACGCGGCCCGGTCGGCGAAGGCCCGTTCCAGCTGGCCGAGCATGGTGTTGAGCGACGCCGCGAGGTGCCCGACCTCCGTGCCGGGTGAGGCGAGGTCCGGGACGCGCCGGGTGAGGTCGCCGCCGGCGATCGCCGCGGCCGTGTGCTCGATCCGGCGCAGCGGACGCAGGCCGCGGCCGAGGGCGAGCCAGCCGGCCGCGGTCAGCACGACGAGCAGCCCGGCGCCGGTGACCAGGCTGCTCGTCCGCAGCTGGGTGATCGTGGCGTCGGCTTCGGCGAGCGGGGCGGCCGAGACGACCGTCCCGCCCCAGCGCACGGCCGGCCGCGCGACGGCTCGCCAGCGCTGCGAGCCGTCGGCGGCGTCCAGGTCGACGGCCGTCCCGTCGGCCGGCACCGTGCGCAGGGCGCCGACCGGGGGCAGCGTCGCACCGTCCACACGCGACGAATGGAGGCCGCCCGCCACCGCGCCGCCGGCGTCGAGGTACACGACGTACGGCGTGCCGAACAGTTCGAGCGCGGGATCGACGAGCTCGGGCCGCACGGCGGGGTTCGCGGCCGGGGGTCCCGCGGCCCGGGAGATGAGCTCGGTCAGCGAACGCAGCTGGCTGTCGAGCCGGTCGAGCTGGAAACGCTCCAGCTGAGCGGAAACGAGGGCACCGATCAGGGTCAGGCCGGCGAGCAGCAGCCCCGCGGTGAGCAGCAGCAGCCGGGCCCGCAGGGAAAGCCGCCTCACCGGCGGGGCTCGCGCAGCACGTAACCCACGCCGTGCACGGTGTGGATGAGCTTCGGCTCCCCGGTGTCGACCTTGCGCCGGAGGTAGGAGATGTAGGTGTCGACGATGCCGGCGTCGCCGCCGAAGTCCTCACGCCACACCCGGTCGAGGATCTGCGCCTTCGACACCACCCGCCCGGCGTTCTCCATCAGGTAGTGCAGCAACCGGAACTCCGTGGCGGACAAGCGGATCGCCTGCCCCGCGCGCGTCACCTGGTGGCCCTCGGCGTCGAGCGCGAGCGTGTCCACCGTGTACACGTCCGCCGGGTGGCCGGCCGTCCGGCGGAGGATCGCGCGGATCCGCGCGATCAGCTCCGCCAGGTCGAAGGGCTTGGTCACGTAGTCGTCGGCGCCGAGGGACAGGCCGGTGACCTTGTCGGACTGGCGGTCGCGCGCGGTGAGGAACAGGACGGGCACCGGCGCGCCACTGCCGGGGTGCCGTTCGCGCAGCCGCCGGACCACCTCGAAGCCGTCCATGTCGGGCAGCATGACGTCCAGCAGCACCAGGTCGGGCGGCTCCGCGGTGGCCGCGGCGACGGCTTCCCGCGCGGTCGCCGCCGATGTCACCCGGAAGCCGGCGAACCGCAGCGCGGCGGAGAGCAGCTCCCGGACGGTGGCTTCGTCGTCGACCACCAGCAGCCGGGACGTCATCGCTTCCATACCCGCGAGGATACGGAGACTCCGTCGGCGAGCAGGGAGCCCGCGAAGCCGGCCACCGCGCCGCCCGCGAGCCCGGCCACCAGCGCGAGCAGAGGATTCGCCGTCAACCGCGCGGCGAAGACGGGCAACGAGAATCCGAACGCGCCGACGGTGACGTCGACGGAGACCCGCGACAGCAGCGTCACGACGGCGAGCACGGCCCCGGTCGCGGGAGCGAACCACCCGGCGCTCGCGACGGCCCGGCGCCAGGGGGTACCGGGCCGGCGTCGCCGGAGCGCGACGCCGAAGGCGAGCAGCAGCACCACCGCCACCCCGGACGCCGGGCCGCCCGGCGGGAGGTGGGGTGCGCAGGGCAGCAGGCCGGTGGTGCCGACCGTCCACGGCACACCCAGCCCCAGCAGCAGGACGCCGGACACCAGCTGAGGCAGGAAGAGCAGCACCGCCCCGGCCGCGGCCGGGCCGCCGAACGCCCACGTGAGGGTCAGGCACAGGGCGGTGCTCCCGCCCGCGAGCCACGCCACCGTGCGCAGGCTCCCGGCGCGGGCGGGGAATCGCCGGCCGGCCCAGCACGTCCCGACCACCGCGAGCGTCCCGGCCAGGGCGCCCACCACGGCCGGCCCGACCGCCACGGAGAATCCGGCCTCCAGCGCGCCCGCGAGGGGCAGGCGCGGCGAACCGCCGCTCCGGGCGCAGCCGCCGGTCGCGGCCCCCTCCGGCAGCGGCAGCTTTCCCCGTGCGACCGCGGCGAAAGCGCCCACCGCGAGCGGAAGGGCCACCGCTGCCGCGGCGCCGCGGACCAGGAGGCCGTCCGGACGGCCGCGCAGCAGCAACGAGCCCAGCACCACCGCGCCCGCCAGGGAAATCCCCAGGGGCAGCACGTGGAGGCTGCCCCGCACGGCGACCGGGAACCCGGCCGCCGGGACGGCGCCGATCTCCGCGGTGCCGCCCGTCGCCAGCGCGACGGCCGCAGCCGTCAGCGCGCTGAAGCCGCCGGCACCCACGAGGGCCAGACCGGCGGCGGCGACCACGGTCATGGCGAGCAGCGCGGCGGCCGCCGCCACCAGGCCCCGGGCAGCCTCCCGCATCACACGTCCCGGCGCCGGAAGACCACGAACGCCACGGCCAGCACAGCGGCCACCCCGGCGCACATCCCGGCCAGGTTCAGCCACGGGTGCGGGAAGTCCGGATCGGGCACCGTCTTGAGGACCGCGGACGCGCCGAGCGTCGGCCAGTAGAAGAACAGCCGCTGGAGCCAGGCGGGGAAGAGAGCCGCGAGGGCGGGGACCAGGAAGACGATCCCGACCAGGGTGGCGAGCGCGCCCGCGGTGGCCCGCATGAGCGTGCCGAGCCCGGCCGCCAGCAGCGCGATCGCCGCGAGGTAGAGCCCGCCGCCCGTCACGGCGGAGAGCACCCCCGGATCGCCGAGACCGGCGTGCGGCACGCCGTGGGCGGCGAGGACGGCCTGTCCGACGAAGAAGGCGGCGAACATCAGCGCCTGGCCCGCCACCACGGCGACCCCCACCGCCACGACCACCTTGGCCGCCAGCAGCCGGTGCCGTCGCGGCGTGGCGATCAGCGACGTCTGCATCAGGCCGGTCGCGTGCTCGGCGGTGACGACCAGGATGCCGAGCACCCCGATGACGAGCTGCGCGACGATGTACGACGTCAGGCTGCGGTTGGTCGGATCCCAGGGCCCCTCGCCGGGGTAGTCCTTCGCGGCGGCGTTCATGGCGAGCCCGGTGATGCCGAGCCCGACCGCGAACAGGCACGCCAAGGTGTACCAGGTGGAGCGCAGGCTGCGGAACTTGATCCACTCCGCGTGGACGGTCCGGGTGAAGGGCACGCTCATGCGGCGGCCCCCCGGTAGTCGAGGCTGTCGCGGGTCAGCTCCATGAAGGCGTCTTCCAGCGAGACGCGCTGCGGGGTGAGCTCGGCGAGCGCGACGCCGTGGTAGGCCGCGAGTTTCCCGATCTCCGCGCTGGTCATGCCGGACACGACGAGGGCGGCCTCGGCCCCCTCCCGCACCGCCGCCCCGGCGGTGGCCAGCAGCCGCGCGAAGCCCGGTTCGGGCGTGCGGACGAGCACGGTGCCTTCGCCGCGCACGAGTTCGCTCACCGGGGTGTCGGCGACGAGCCGTCCCCGGCCGATGACGACCAGGTGGTCGGCGGTCTGGGCCATTTCGCTCATCAGGTGGCTGGACACCAGCACCGCCCGGCCCTCGGCCGCGAGGGAGCGCATGAACTCCCGGATCCAGCGGATCCCCTCGGGATCGAGGCCGTTCACCGGCTCGTCGAAGATCAGCACCCGCGGGTCGCCGAGCAACGCCGCCGCGAGGCCGAGCCGCTGCCGCATCCCGAGCGAAAACCCGCCCGCCCGCTTGCCGGCCACGCCGGTCAGCCCGGTGCGGGCGAGCACCTCGCCGACCCGTCGGCGGGGGAGGCCGTTGCTCACCGCGAGGGCGAGCAGGTGGTCGTGCGCCTTCCGGCCGCCGTGGACGGCACCGGCGTCGAGCAACGCGCCCACCTCGGTCAGCGGCACGGGGAGGTCCTGGTAGCGGCGCCCGCCGATGGTGACCGAGCCCCGCGTCGGCGCGGCGAGGCCCACGATCATCTTCATGGTCGTGGACTTGCCGGCGCCGTTGGGGCCGAGGAACCCGGTCACCTGTCCCGGTTCGACGGTGAACGACAGGTCGTCCACCACGGTCTCGGGCCCGTACCGCTTGGTCAGGCCCCGTATTTCGATCGTCATGCGGCGAGCGTGGCCCGCCCGCCTGGCCGGATCCTGCGAGGTTCTGGGAGAACTCTGAGAGCCCGGCCGCCCGGAGCGGGGCCCGGCCGGCCGCCACTCCGGAAATCGCAACCGGCGTCGGCGGATCAGGCTTGGTGGACCGGGGTCGTCGTGCGTGTCGTCAGCCCGCCTGGGCCGGTGGCATCGACCGGTACTTCTCCAGCACCGCCGGGTCCTGCAGCGACATCCACTTCGTGACTTCCGCGTAGGTGGCGCAGACCGTCTCCGGCCGGGCGCAGACCTCGCCCATGAAGCCTTCCGCAGCCCGGGAGAACGCCCCGCCGGCCCAGTCGTTGAAGTGGTTGCCGATGACGAGCGGTGCGCGGTTGCCGTCGAAGGCTGCGCGGTAGGCGGTGCGGTAGGTCTCGAGGGTGGCCTGGGTGTACTGCTCGGCGTGGGACGGGTCGTTCCTGGCGTGGTTGAACTGGTACCAGAGGTTGTAGTCCATCATGATGACCTTCTTGTGCAGCGCCGGCACCTTGACGTACGGCATCCAGAACTCCCAGATGCCGTCGAGCCGGGTGGGCCACTTGACGCCGTCGGACGGCTGGCTGGAGTCGAAGGTGTAGCCCGCGTCGCGCATGGCCGGGAACGCCTCGGCCCAGTTGCCTTCGAGGCACGGGGTCCGGCCGCCGGTGACGTCGTGGGCGGACAGGTGCAGGCCCAGGTGGTCGCGGGCGTCGTCGACGAACCGGCTGAACTGGCCGATTTCGTCGGTCCAGCCCTTCGCGGTCCAGCGGCCGACGCTCGGCTCGGCGCCGGTGCAGAAGTGGCCGTTGTAGTGGGTGCCGATCTGGTGCCCCGCGGCGACGGCGGCGTTGAGGTCCTGGACGCGGGTGGCGACTTCCGCGGCGCTGCCGCCGAAGCCGATCGAGGCCGCGCCGGGTTTGTGGCCGGGCCCGGTGTAGTGCGGCCGCTGCTCGTCGGTCAGCAGGTAGATGCCGGAGAGGAAGCCGCTGAAGTGCGCGTTGACGGATTTGGCGAGGGCCAGGTAGCGGCTCCAGTGCTCGTGCGAGCCGGCGCCGTCGAAGGAGAAGAGCACGAACTGCGGCGGCTTTTCGCCCGGGCGCAGCGGGCGCATCCACTCCGCGTCCTTGACGACCGGCGGGGCGGTGGTCGAGGCGGCGGGAGGCGGACCGCCGTCCGGTGGGCCGGGCCGGGTCTGACCGCGGCCGGGCGTCAGGAGCAGGACGCCGGCCAGCACGAGGGCGAGGGCGACGGTGAACCAGGTGCCCGGCCACCGCGCCCATCGGGATGAACGGGAACTCATGGTAGTGCCTCCCCCTGCTACGTACCGTCACGGAGAAAGACGGGGGAGGGGTGATCCGGGTGCATTCGGGGTGAGATGCGTAACCCACACGCAACTTCTCCCGGCAAAGGAAGCGTCCCCGCCCGCGGCTGCGGACGGGGACGTCAGGGAGAACGTGCGTCAGCGGCTGCCGCGCAGGGTGGTCCGCCCGGCGTAGCGCGCCTCGGCGCCGAGTTCCTCTTCGATGCGGATGAGCTGGTTGTACTTCGCGGTGCGGTCCGAGCGGGACAGCGAACCCGTCTTGATCTGGCCGCAGCCGGTCGCGACGGCGAGGTCGGCGATCGTGGTGTCCTCGGTTTCCCCGGACCGGTGGGACATCACGACCGAGTAGCCGGCCTTGTGCGCGGTGTCGACCGTCGTGAGGGTCTCGGTGAGGGTGCCGATCTGGTTGACCTTGACCAGGATCGAGTTGGCGATCCCGCGCTCGATGCCGTCCCGCAGCAGCGTGACGTTGGTGCAGAAGACGTCGTCGCCGACGAGCTGGACCCGGTCGCCGATGCGGTCGGTGAGCTGCTTCCAGCCGTCGAAGTCGTCCTGGGCGAGACCGTCCTCGATGGACACGATCGGGAACCGGCGGGTCAGCTCGTCGAGGTAGGCCACGTGCTCTTCGACGCTGCGCTTGCGGCCTTCGCCGGTGTAGTCGTAGACGCCGTCGGTGTAGAACTCCGACGCGGCCGGGTCGAGCAGCAGCGCGATGTCCTCGCCCGGGGTGTACCCGGTCTCCTCGATCGCGCGGACCACGAACTCGAGCGCTTCGTCGGCCGAAGCGAGGTTCGGCGCGAACCCGCCCTCGTCGCCGACGTTGGTGCTGTGCCCGGCTTTCCGCAGCGCGGCACGCAGGGTGTGGAAGACCTCGGAGCCCATCCGCACGGCCTCGGCGAAGGTCTCGGCGCCCACCGGGCCGATCATGAACTCCTGGAAGTCGATCGGGTTGTCGGCGTGCGCGCCGCCGTTGACGATGTTCATCATCGGCATCGGCAGCTGGTGGGCGAACACCCCACCGACGTAGCGGTAGAGCGGCAGGGTGTTCGCCGCGGCGGCGGCCTTGGCGACGGCGAGGGAAATGCCCAGCGTCGCGTTGGCGCCCACGCGCGCCTTGTTCGCGGTGCCGTCCACGGCGATCAGGGCGGCATCGACCTCGGCCTGCGCTTCGGCGGCGAGCCCGACGACCGCGTCGGCGAGCTCGGAGTTGACCGCGGCGACCGCCTTGCGGACGCCTTTGCCGTGGTACCGCGACGCGTCCCCGTCCCGCAGTTCGACCGCTTCCCGCGTCCCGGTCGAAGCGCCCGACGGAACGGCCGCCCGGCCGAGCGAGCCGTCCTCGAGCAGCACGTCGACTTCGACGGTCGGGTTCCCCCGGCTGTCGAGCACCTCACGACCACGAACACGGGCGATTGCCGTCATCTGGGCTCCTCGAAGCTCGTCCCCAGCGCGCCGGCGGCGGGTGCCGCGACGCCGTTTCCGGGGGCAGGCTAGCAGGATTTTCTGAATCGATCACGTGCGGTGAGCGGCGAGCACCGCCGCGAGGCCCTTCCGCAGGTCCTCGACGAAATATCCGGGCATTTCCAGCGACGGGAAGTGTCCCCCGCGCTCGGGCGAGTTCCACCGGACGATCCGCCGGTACCGCTCCTGCGCCCACGCGCGCGGGTACTTCTCGATGTCCCGGGGGTAGGTCGTGATCGCCGCCGGGACGTCGACCCGGAGCTCGGGGTCCAGTGAGTTGTGGCTCTCGTGGTAGATGCGGGCCGCCGACGCGCCGGTGCGCGTCAGCCAGTACAGGGTGACGTCGTCCAGGACCGTGTCGAGGGGGATCGTCTCGAACGGGCTGTCGTCGGTGTCCGACCACTCGGCGAACTTGTCGAGGATCCAGGCGAGCAGGCCGACCGGCGAGTCGACGAGCGAGTAGCCGATGGTCTGCGGCCGGGTGGCCTGCTGCTTCGCGTAGGCCGCGCGGTGGTGCCAGAAGTGGTGGGTTTCCTCGGTCCACCGGCGTTCCTCCGCCGTCAGCCCGTCCGTGGTCATCCCGGGTGGCCCCGCGGCGAACGTCGTGTGGATGCCGAGGACGCGCGCCGGGAACCGGCCGGCGAGCACCGTGGTGATGTTGCCGCCCCAGTCGCCTCCGTGGGCGAGGAACTCGGGGTAGCCCAGCCGGCCCATCAATTCCACCCAGGCGGCCGCGATCTTTTCGGTGCCCCACCCGGTGGTGGCCGGCCGGTCGCTGTAGCCGAAGCCCGGCAGCGAGGGAACGACGACGTGGAACGCCGGCGTGTCCGCGTCGTCCGGCTCGGCCAGCTCGTCCACCACGCCGGTGAACTCGGCGATGCTGCCCGGCCAGCCGTGCGTGAGGACCAGCGGCGTGGCGTCCGCGCGCGGGGACCGGCGGTGCAGGAAGTGGATGCCCAGCCCGTCGATGGTCGTGCGGAACTGGCCGATCCGGTCGAGGCGGTCTTCGAACGCCCGCCAGTCGTACGCGGTGCGCCAGTGGTCCACGACCCCGACCAGGTCGGCGAGCGGAACGCCCTGGTCCCACCGCTCCCGGCCGGCCGCGGCGGGGCGCACCGTCTCGGCTTCCGGCAGCCTCGCCACGGTCAGCCGCGCGCGCAGGTCGTCGAGGTCGGCGTCCGTTGCGTGCGCGCTGAATGCCCGGACATCGCTGGTCGGATGGGACATGAGACCTCCTCGGTCGTCGTTAGAACCGGCTAAGACGGTTCTAACAGGGCCCGAGGCCGGTCGCAACCGGCTAAGGTGGTTCCATGCGTGCTGGGTTCCCCGACTTCCGCCTCGGTTCCGTGCTGGCGACCAGCTTCACGGCGACGCTGACCGAGCGTCGTGGCGACGCGGTGGAGCGCATCCCGACGCCGCAGCGGCTGGTCGACTGGCTGGCCGTGAGCGGCCTCGCCGTCGAGTCCTGCACGACCGCCCAGTTCGACCTCGCCCGGGAGCTGAGGGAGTCGATCCACGCGGCCGCGACGGCGGCCGCGGTCCAGGAGGCACTGCCCGAGGCCGCGGTCCGGGTCATCAACGACCGCAGCGCGCAGGGGCGTGCCGCGGCCGTCCTGACGCCCGACGGCAAGCGGCGGTGGCGGCTCAGTTCGCCTTCCTCCGTGGAAGACGCTCTCGGCGTGATCGCCGCCGACGCGATCAGCATCATCGCGGGCGAACGAGACGGGAAGCTGGCCCTGTGCGCGTCGCCGACCTGCCGGGCCACGTTCTTCGACACGAGCCAGAGCCGCACCCGCCGGTGGTGCGACATGAACACGTGCGGGAATCGGCAGAAGAAAGCGCGTTTCAACGCCAAGAAACCCGACTCGGCGGAGTGATCGCCGCGGGTCGTCCGCTTCGTCGGCTCGCCTCTGTCGGTTTGTGTGGCACAGGTCACACGCCTTCGGCGTAAAAGCCTGCGCCGGTTTCGCGATAAACCTGCAGATTCGCCGGAAAGCGCTTCGATGACGCGCAGTGTTGATCCATCCGGCGTAGCGGGGGATTCATCCGATCGGCAGCAGTGCGGCTGTTGAAACATTTGACGCGACAAAAGTAATCGGTGGGGGAGATGGCGGAGACGGCTGAGATATCCGAGCGCGCGGAGACGGAACCGGTCCTGCACGACCGGGTCCGGCGGCTGTACCTGGGCGGCCTCGCCGTGGCGCTCGTGCTGCTCGCGTTCGCGGTGCGGTGGTCGCTGATCCGGTACGACACTGCCGATTACCGTTATTTCCTCCGCCCTTGGTACGAATTCATCGGCCAGCACGGCGGTTTCCGCGCTTTACGGGAGGATTTCACCGATTACAACGTCCCGTACCGCTATCTGCTGGTGGTGCTGCACTACCTGCCGCCGCCGCCTCAGGGCGGGATCAAGGCGCTGTCGGTGTTGTTCGACGCGGTGGCCGCGTATTTCACCTACCGGATCGTCGCCCTGAAGTACCCGTCGCGCTGGACGCCGGCGGTGGCCGCGTTCGTGGTGTTCATGCTGCCGACCGTGGTGCTCAACGGCGCCATGTGGGCGCAGTGCGATTCGATCTACGCCTCGTTCGTGCTCGGCGGTGTGTACCACCTCCTCCGGAGGCAGCCGTGGTGGGCGTGCGCGTTCATCGGGCTCGCGCTGTCCTTCAAGCTGCAGGCGATCTTCATCCTGCCGCTGCTGCTGGCGATGGTCCTGCTCGGCCGGGTGCCCTGGCGCGCCCTGCTGGTCATCCCCGCGGTCTACCTGGCCCTCGACCTCCCGGCGATCCTGCTCGGCGCCGACCCGATCCGGTTGCTGACCATCTACCCGCGTCAGTCCGGCCTCTACCCCGAGATGACGCTCAACGCACCGTCGGTCTGGCAGTTCTTCCGCGGCGTTCGCGACACCAATGTCATGCACAACGCCGGGGTCCTGGTCACCGTGCTGCTCGTCCTGACGCTCTGTCTGCTGCTCCTGCTCGCCCGGGCCGAACTGACGACCCCGCGGATCCTGCTGGTGGCCACCGTTTCCGTCATCCTGGTGCCCTACGTGCTGCCTTCGATGCACGAGCGGTACTTCTATCTCGCCGACCTGCTCACCGTCGTCCTGGCCTTCCACCTGCCCCGGCGCCTGTGGTACGTGCCCATCGGCGTGCAGTTCGTTTCCCTCCTCAGCTCCATCCCGGGGATCTTCGAAACGCCGGGCGGCGAACGCGCCGTCGGCCCGGTCGACTTCCGCGTCCTCGCGGCGCTCGAACTCGCCATGCTCATCGCCGTGAGTTACCACGCCATCCTGGAATTCCGCCGCCCGGAGCGAGCAGGCCGCCCGCTTGAGCCGGCCGCCTGACGTTTCGGGTGTGCTCGAAACGTGTGCGGGCCCGTTGACGGTGATCAAGTACCGCTGGCAACGTCGCGCACGGCGAGAAGTGCGCACCCGGCTGGGGAAGGTGAGGGGTGGGGCACTTCCGGCTTCGGGCTGAACTTTTCTGGGGAAGGCGGACGCCCGCATGACCAACCACAGTGGACTGACGCGCCCGGCCCGCCGCGGGCCCGGGCGCGCCGGTGACCGTCGGCGCACCCTCTTCCCGCTCCGCTTCGGCGGAGGCGCGGGCTGACGCTTTCGCGTCGTCCGACAGCTATTACACGCCGGCCCGAGCCGGTCGCGGCGGTGCCGCCGGTCCTCGGCATGCCCACGTGCCCGCCACCCGATCTCGAAGGGCAGGGGATTGCTCGAAGCCACCGTCCTCGGCCCCGTCGGGGCGACGGTCCACGGGACACCGGTGCCGATCAAGGGACGGCTGGGGCGCACGGTGCTCGCCGCGCTGGCGCTCGCCTGCCGGCAGCCGGTTTCCGTGGAGCGGCTGATCGATGCGCTGTGGGGCGAGCGGCCGCCGGCCACCGCGCGGACCCAGGTGCACATCCAGGTCTCCAAGCTGCGTGCCTCGCTCGACCGGGCGGGCGCCGGCGGGGCCGTGGTCACCGTGCCGAGCGGGTACCTGCTGGACTGCGTCGCCGACGTCGACGAGGTGCGGCGGCTGCTGCTGACCGCGCGAGCGGCCGGGGACCCCGCGGACACCGCCGCGCTGCTGCGGTCCGCGCTCGACCGGTGGGCCGGGACGCCGCTGGGCGGGGTCACCCCGCACCTGGCCGGCGCGGAGCTGCTCCGGCTGGACGAGCTGCGGATGTGCCTGGCCGAGGAGTGGATCGACGCCGAGATCGCGTGTGGGCGGGCCGCGCGGCTGCTGCCCGAGCTGAGCGCGCTGGTGCAGGCGCACCCCCTGCGCGAGGGCCTGCACCACCGGCGGATGCTGGCGCTGCACCGCGCCGGACGGCGGGCCGACGCGCTGGCCGCGTTCCACGAGGCCCGGCGCGTGCTGCGGGACGAGCTCGGCGTGGACCCGTCCCGGGAGCTGCTCGCGCTGGAGGCGGAAATCCTCGCCGTCGGGACGCCGCCGTCGGCGACCGTGGTGCCCGCCCAGCTGCCGCCCCGGACCTCCGGGTTCGCCGGACGCGAAGCGGAGTCGGCCGCGATCAGGGCCGTGGTGGTGCGCCGGGCCGACGCGCCTCCGCTGGTGCTGGTCACCGGGATGCCCGGGATCGGCAAGACGGCGCTGGCCGTGCACGCGGCCGCGGCCGCGGTGCACGCCTATCCCGACGGGCAGCTCTACGCCGACCTGCGGGGTGCCGATGCCCGGCCGGCCGCCCCGCACGACGTCCTCGCCGGCTTCCTGCGCGCGCTGGGCGTGCCGGCGTGGTCGATGCCGGCCACCGTCGAGGACCGCACGGCCGAGTTCCGCAGCCGCACGGCGGGCAAGCGCGTGCTCGTGTTGCTCGACAACGCCGCCACCGCCCGGCAGATCGAGCCGCTCCTGGCCGCCGATCCGGGCTGCGCCACGATCGTGACGAGCAGGTCCGTGCTGCCCGAGGTCGAGCCGGTGGTCCGGGTGCCGCTCGCGCCGCTGTGCGACGAGGTGGCCGGGACGGTGCTGGCGAACGTGGCGGGCGCGGCCCGGCTGGCCGGAGGCGACGGCACGATCGCCGCGGTGATCGAGGCGTGCGGGGGCGTGCCGCTCGCGTTGCGGATCGCCGGGGCGCAGCTCGCGGCGTACCCGAAGCTCAGCGTGGCGGAGCTGGCCGCGCGGCTGTCCGACGAGTCGCGGCGGATGCGGGAGCTGGTGGCCGGGCAGCGCAGCGTGCGCGACAGCCTCGACGCCAGTTTCCGGCTGCTGGACCGCGACGCGCGCGCCGCGATGCTCGCGCTGGCGGCGATCGGGGCGCCGACGTTCACCGGCTGGCCGCTCGCGCCCGTGCTCGGCGTGCCGCTGCACCGCACCGGCGAGGTGCTGGCGCACCTGTGCGCGATGAACCTGCTCGACCAGGCCGGCCCGGGGCGCGACGGGGTGCCCCGCTACCGGATGCACGACCTCGTGCGGGCCTACTGCCGCACCGTCGGCCCGGCACTCGACCCGGGTGCCCTGGACCGGCTGACCGGCTGGGCGGTCGCGCTGGCCCGGCACGCCTACGCGGGCATCCTGGGCACGCCGGTCGGCTACGCGGTGCTCGCCGAGGCGGCCGCGCCGCTCGGCCCGGACGTGGCGGAGCAGGTGGTGCGGGAGCCGCTGTCGTGGGTGGCCGCGGACGCCGACGTCCTGCTCGCCGTGTTCGCACTGGCCGTGCGCGGCGGCCTGCCCCGTCCCGCGGCGGCGCTGCTGCTGGTGCTGCGGGCGCCGCTCGTGCGGCTCGAGCTCTACGACCACGGCGCCCGGGCGGCCGCGCGGCTGCGGCCCGTCGCCGGCGCGGACCCGGTGGTGCGGGTGACCGCGGCGCTGGTCACGGCGACGGCGCGGATGCACCGGAGCCGGTACGCCGACGTGATCGCCATCCTCGGCGAGGTGCCGGTGCGGGACGTCGACCCCGCGCTGCGGGCGGAGGTGCTGACCAGTCTGGGCTACGCGTACGAGCGCTGCGGCGACTGGCACCGGGCGGTCACCGCGGTGGGCGAGGCGGTCGTGTGCTTCCGGAAGTCCGGCAACCGGGCGGGGGAGTCGGGCTGCCACGGCACGCTCGCCGCCCTGTACCGCGACCACCTCGGCGATCTCGGCGCGGCGCGGGCGCACGGCCGGAAGGCCCTGCGGCTGGCCGACGCCGCCGGCGAGTGGAAGACCTGCGCCCAGGTGCGGCTCGTGATCGTGCGCACCGCACTGGCCTGCGGTGACACGGCGGCCGCGGTCCGCCTCGCCGGGCAGGCCCGAGCCCTGGCCGAGCGGAACGGCGACCTGGTCGGCCAGACCTGGTGCCTGACCGCCGAAGCCGACGCCCTCCGCGCGCACGGCGACCTGTCCGCGGCCCGGAGATCCGCGGACCGCGCGCTGGGCCTGGCCCGCCGCACCCGCCGTCCGGACGCCGAGTCGGCCGCGCTGCTCGCACTGGCCTCGATCGAGCTGGCCGCCGGCGACCGGGCCGCTGCCCGCCGCATCGCCCGCGCGGCTCTGCTCTTGCAGGACCGGTTCGACAGCCCGGTCGAGCGGGTCGGGGTGGAGCGGGTGCTGGCGGAGATCGAGTGCCAGTTGCCGTCGGGCGCGGGGCGGTGAGGGGTCACGCTGGTATCGCGCTGGCAGCCGCCTTGCCTGCGCGGCCCGGCTGCAGGTCTGGGTCGACAGCCCGGTCGAGCGGGTGGGGGAGGGGCCGCGCTGGCCACGCTGGTGTGGAGCTGGCCTGTTGGCGACCGGTCCGCCGCTCGCCGCATCGCTCGCGCGGCTCTGCTCTTGCAGGGCCGGTTCGGCAGCCCGGTCGAGCGAGTCGGGGGTGGAGCGGGGTGGTGGCGGAGATCGACCGTCAGCTGCCCTCCGGCGCCGGCCGGTGAGGGACCGCGCCGGCCACGCTGGCGAGGTCGATGTAGCCGAGCTGGCGGGAATCCTCGCTGTGACCGGTGTTGTCGCCCACGACCACCACCCGGCCGGCCGGGACGACCCGGTGGCCGGTCTCCAGCCAGGCGGGGACCGGGTCACCGGCGACCGCGACGATCCGCTTGATGCGCCACGCGACGTCGGAAGAAGTGGACCGCGGCCGGAAGACGATCACGTCGCCGGCCCGGTACACCCGCCGCCGGGTCGCGACCACGCGCTCGCCGTCGTGGAACGTGGGGGACATGCTGTGCCCCCAGACGCGGGCGACCACGTACCGGCGGCGCAGCACGACCAGCGCCGTCAGCACCACGACCACCACCACCACCACCACCACGAGGGCGACCATCACGCCTCCACCATCGCGTATCCCTTGGCCTGCAACGAGAACAGCCGGGCGTACTCGCCGCCGGCGGTGAGCAGCTCGTCGTGCGTGCCTTCCTCGACCACCCGGCCGCCGCCGAGCACGACGATCCGGTCCGCGCCGCGCAGGGCGGACAGGCGGTGCGAAATCAGCACGCTCGTCCGGCCGGCCCGGTGGGCGCGCAGGGCCTCGTGCGTGCGGGTCTCGGCGTCGGCGTCCATGCCCGAGCTGGGTTCGTCGAGGATGAGCAGGTCGGCCTCGGCGCGCATGAGGGACCGGGCGAGCGCCACCCGCTGCCACTGGCCGCCGGACAGCGCCGCCCCGGCCTTGTCGTCGACGTCCAGGAACGCCCGGGACAGCAGGGTTTCGTAGCCGCGCGGCAAGGCCGACAGCGCGGGGTCGATCCCGGCCAGGCGGGCCGCCGCGCGGATGCGGTCGAGATCGCCGAGGCGGGCGACGTCGCCGATGCCGATGTTGTCGGCCGCGGTCAGGTCGTAGCTGGTGAAATCCTGGAAGGTGGCGCCGAGGCGCGCCCGCAGCGAGGCGGGGTCGTAGCCGCGGATGTCCACGCCGTCCCAGAGGATCCGGCCGCGATCGGGGTCGTAGAAGCGGCAGAGCAGCTTCACCAGCGTCGACTTGCCCGCACCGTTCACCCCGACCAGCCCGACCGCCGCGCCCTGGGGGAGCACCAGGTCGACCCCGCGCAGCACCCACGGGCCGGTCTCGTCGTACCGGAACCACACGTCCCGCAGTTCGATGCCGGTGGTCAGCGGCGGCACGGGAGCGGTCCCGGGCGCCAGGTCGGGCTCGGTCGTGACGACGTCGAGGTAGTGCTGGAACACCCCGAGCGAGCCGCCGGCCCGGCCGAGCTGGTTCAGCAGCGTGCTCACCGGCGACTGGATCCCGGCCACCGCGGCGGTGAAGAGGGTGACGTCGCCGATGGACAGCGAGCCCCGGGCGGCGCCGGTCGCGGCGACCACGAGCGCGATCCCGGCCACCACCGCCGAGACGACCGCGGCGGCGATCCCGGCGACGGCGATCCGGCGCTGCATCGCGCACTCGCTCGCCGTCGCCGTGCGGACCGCGGCCACCATCCGCGAGCGGAACAGGTCCGCGAGGCCGAACAGCCGGATCTCCTTGGCCGCCCGGATGTCCGAGCACAGCGAGCGGAACAGGAACCGCTGGCGCTGGGTGGCCATCATCGCCTCGGTCTCCCGCGTGCGCAGGCGGGACAGCGTCAGCTGGGAGACCGCCGTCGCCGCCAGTGACGCGGCCAGCAGCCCGGCCATCGGCGGCCACACGAGCACCACCGCGCCGCCGAAGCCGAGCACGGCGATCAGCGTGCGCACGGCGTCGACGGTCAGCCCCAGCACCGCGGGCGCGGCCTCCTGCGCGCCCTGCTCGGCCAGCCGCACCCGGTCGAGGAACGCCGGGTCTTCGAGCCGGCGCAATCCCGGCAGCGCACCGACCGCGCCGACCAGGCGATCCTCGGCCTCGATCGCGGACTTGGCCCGCACGAGCGAGGTGCAGTAGGAGGCGACCGCGGTGATCGCGGCCGTGACGGCGAGCCCGGCCGCCGAGCCGACGGCCAGCAGCACGATCCGCCCGGTGTCCCGGCCGGCGGCCAGCTCGTCGAACAGCAGCTTCCCCAGCCAGGCCGAGGCCGCGGGCACGGCCGAGGCGAGCACCGCCAGCGCGACCGCGCCGGCGGTGGCCACCCGGGACGCGCGCCAGGCGATGGCGAACGCGGGACCCGCCGCACGCACGAGGTTCATCAGACGTGCTGCGGACGCACGGCGTCGAGGTCGTGGCCGGCGGCGGCGATCCGCCGGTCCCGCACGCGGACCAGGGTCGGGGTCACGTCACCGGCGTTGAACGCGGCCGACGCCGGGCTGCGGTCGCCGACGAAGGCCACGCGCACCGCGGGCCCCAGCCCGGCCGCGTACTCGACGGCTTTGGCCCGGTCCCCGCCGTCGATCACGAACGCGATGGTCGGCTCGGTGAGCTTCCCGGCGATCCGGCGGCACGGCCCGCAGGTGGGCGACAGGAACGCGACGAGCGCGTCATCGAGGTCGCGATCGGTGACGGTCACGCCGTCGGTGTCGGTGACTTCGAACGTCCCGATCTCGGTGCCCACGGCGGGCAGGTCGGGGGTCACCGGCCGGCGCTGCTCGTTCAGCAGCCGGATGATCGCCGAGGACAGCAGGAGGTTGAGCACCGTCAGCACGGCCAGCACCGCGACCACGGCCACCAGGAACGACATGGGATACCTCTCTCAGCGGTTGGCGGGGTCCGCCTTGCCGACCAGGCCGGCCAGGCTGTCGGAGTTGATCGCGACGAGGGCGGCGAACGCGCCGACGAGCGCGGCGGCCGCGACACCGTCGAACCCGGGTGCGGGGCCCGGCGGAACGGCGAGCGCGCCGGCGGCCACCCCGGCGAGCAGCCCGTTGCGGACGAGGTGGGCCCGGCCGAGCACCGCCCCGGAGCGGCCGAAGCAGCGGCAGGTGACGCGGCGGCCCAGCCGAAGGGAACGGACGATCGCGGCGCAGAACACGAGCAGAACCACCGCTCCCAGCCCGAGACCGAGCCGGGAGGTGGCGGGGAAGGCGACGAGCACGGCGGTGGCCAGCTCGACAACGGCGGTCCCGGCGGCGACCGGCAGCCAGCCGACCGGCGACCGGCCGAGCGGGGCGAGCGAATCGGCGAACTCCGTCAGCCGCGTCCGGCCGGCGAGCTTGCCGACGGCCGCGACCGCGAACACCAGCCCGACGAGGACACGGGCGGCGAGCACGAACTGAGCGCCGAGCATCGGTGCACCCCCTCTGGCGAGCCTTTCCCGCCGCGACGGGCGCGGCGGGAAAGGCGTGGACACCGGTTACTTGCAGTTGCCGTAGCAGTCGTAGTGGAGCGTCTTGCAGACCTGGCCGTGCTCGGGGATGCAAGCGCCGGCCTTGACCTCGCGCAGGAACAGCCCCAGCAGCCGGTCACCCAGGGCGTTGATCATGCGAGCCATGATCACTCCTCTCATCAGCGGGAATCGACGGGAAGATCGTGACCCAGGCTCGCTATCCGTTCGCTATCGAGGAATCCGCCGTTGCGGTACGCCGGATGGCGGTACCCCACGGAAATCGGAAGCCGGCCGCGAAACCCGGGCCGCGCCGTACCGACCGGATGGTATGTTGGCCCGCGTGATCGAAGCGGCGCGCCGGACCTGGCGAACTCTCGAGCCCTACCACGGCATGATCTACTTCGCCCCGGAAGCCGCGGCCGCCTACGCGGAGCTCGGGCTCACCGGCCGCGCCGGCTATTTCGCGTCGAGGTCGGCGGCACTCGGCGCGGTCCCGGCCCCGGTCGTCATCGCGACCTTCTACAACTTCAACCCGGCTCTCGTCCGGGACTCGATCGCCGCCGCCTGGTCCGTCACCGACCCGGCCGCCGTCTTGGCCGCGCGGTTCGCCGCGGCCGATCAGGCGTTGCGCGGCGTCCTGGGCGACGCGGTGACCGCGCCGGAAACACGCCGGGCCGCCGCGCTCCTGCGCGAAGCCGCGGAGGCGGTCACCGGTGACGTCACCGGCCGGCCCCTCTTCGCCGCCCACGCGGCGCTGCCGTGGCCCACCGAGCCGCACCTGGTGCTGTGGCACGCGCAGACCCTGCTCCGGGAGTACCGCGGCGACGCGCACGTCGCGGCCCTGCTGACGGCCGGGCTGAGCGGCATCGAAGCGCTGATCACCCACGCCGCTTCCGGCGCGGTCCCCGCGGAAACCCTGCGCACCTCCCGGTCGTGGTCCGAAGAGGACTGGAACCGGGCCGTCGCCGGGCTGCGCGAGCGGGACTGGCTCACCGATGACGCCGAACCGGCGTTCACGCCCGCGGGTGCGGCCCGCCGCGCGGAAATCGAGAAGGTGACCGACGAGAACAGCGTGACTCCCTACGCGCACATCGGCGAGGCCGCCTGCACCGAACTGCAAACCCTGGTGCGGCCGTTCAGCCGGGCGCTCGGGGAAAAGTTCATGCCCTGGGCGCTGACGAGACAGTAGGCCACCGGGAACCTGAAAGTTTCACCGGGCGAAAACCGTTGCACCACACCTGAACACGGCATCGGCCGCCGCGCCCTTCCGCCGGTTGACAGTGCGCTCCCGCCGGTTCCAGCATCGCCTCCTGAGCGCCGGCCGCACCGGGAGGAGTTCCGTGATGGTGAGAAGGGTCGTGGTGGCCGTGGCCGCCGCGCTGCTCGTGCTCGGTTCGGCAGCGGTGGCCGCCGGGGCACCGCTGCAGCCGGCCGCCTCGACGGCCGGCTGTGGCAAGGCGCCGACGTTGACCAGCGGCACCCGGACGATCCAGACCAGCGGGAAGAGCCGCAACTACATCTTGCGGATCCCCGACGGCTACGACCGGAACCACCCGTACCGGCTGATCTTCGGCTTCCACTGGCTGGGCGGCACGGCCACCGACGTCGACACGGGCCGGACCGTGCAGACCGGGGCCTGGGCGTACTACGGCCTGCAGCGGCTCGCGAACAACAGCGCCATCTTCGTGGCCCCGCAAGGGTTCAACAACGGCTGGGCCAATTCCGGCGGCGAGGACGTGACCTTCACCGACGACATCATCCGGCAGGTCGAGGGCGACCTCTGCGTCGACACGACCCAGCTGTTCTCCGTGGGCTTCAGCTACGGCGCCGCCATGAGCTACTCGCTCGCGTGTTCGCGGGCGACGGTGTTCCGCGCGGTGGCGGTGCAGTCCGGTGGGGTGCTCAGCGGGTGCAGCGGGGGCACGCAACCCATCGCCTACCTCGGCGTGCACGGGCTGCGGGACACCGTGCTGAACATCGCGGGCGGCCGGTCGATGCGGGACCGGTTCGTGCGCAACAACGGCTGCACCGCCCAGAACCCGCCCGAGCCGGCGCAGGGCAGCCTGACGCACCGGGTCACGAGCTATGCGGGCTGCCGGGCCGGGTACCCGGTGCAGTGGGCCGCCTTCGACGAGGGCCACATCGCCGCCCCGCAGGACGGCGCGACCGGTGACAGCGGTTCCCGGACGTGGGTGCCGGCGTTGGTGTGGCAGTTCTTCTCGCAGTTCGGCACCACCACGCCGCCGCCCGACGACCCGCCGCCGGCCACCGGGGCCTGCCGGGTCGCGGCCACGGTCAGCCCGTGGAACACCGGCCTGACCGAAAGCATCACGATCACGAACACCGGTTCGGCCGCGATCAGTGGCTGGTCGCTCGGGTTCACCCTGCCCGACGGCCAGACCATCACCTCCGGCTGGAGTGCCGCGTACGCGCCGTCGTCGGGGCAGGTGACCGCCACCAACGTCGCCTACAACGCCGAGCTCGCCGCCGGAGCGTCCACCACCATCGGCTTCCAGGCCAACCACACCGGGAACCCGGCTCCGGCCACCGCGTTCACCCTCAACGGCGCGGCCTGCACCACCGGCTGACCCGCGGCGGGGTCACGTCGTCGTGGCGCTCGTGGCGCGCGGGCGTGACCCCAGGTCGGTGTAGGCGAGGTCCTTGCCCTTCCGTTCCCAGACCACGTCGGTGCAGTCCAGGCCTTCGGCGGACAGCTGCCGCTTGAGGACCTTGAACGTCGAGGTCCGCGGGAGTTCCCGGACCGTCCGCACGTACCGGGGCACCTGTTTGGGCCCGAGATCGGGCTGATCGGCCAGGAACCGGCCGAAGCCGGTGGGGTCCAGGGGCGTGCCGCCGGTGACGACGGCGGCCATCACCTGGTCCCCGGTCACCGGGTCGGGCACCGCGTAGACGGCGGCGTCGGTGATCGCCGGGTGCCGCAGCAGGATGCGCTCGATCGGGGCCGTGCCGAGGTTTTCCCCGTCGACGCGCAGCCAGTCGCCGAGCCGGCCGGCGAAGTAGCAGAAGCCGGCGGCGTCGGCGTAGGCGAGGTCGCCGGTGTGGAACCGGCCGTCACGCACCCGTTCGGCGTCGGCGGCGGGATCGCGGTAGTAGCCGGCGAACCAACCGGCCCCCGCGGTGTTGACCAGCTCGCCGACGGCCTCGCCGGCGTTGAGCAGGTGGCCGTCGGCGTCGAACTCGGCCGGGGGACACGGGAGCCCGGTGTCCGGGTGCAGGATGGCCACGTCGCCGGCCGGGCGGCCCAGTGAGCCGGGTGGGGTGTCGTCGGTGCGGGCGAACCCCACCCCGCCCTCGGTGGAGCCGAACGCGTCGACGACCTTGCACCCGAAGCGCTTCTCGAACGCGGTCAGGTCGGCGCTCGCCCCTTCGTTGCCGTAGACCAGGCGCAGCGGGTTGTCCGCGTCGTCCGGACGCGGCGGCGTCGCGACCACATAGGACAGTGGCTTGCCGACGTAATTGGCGTAGGTCGCGCCGAACTTCCGCACGTCGGGCAGGAAGCCGGAGGCCGAGAACCGGCGGCGCAGCGCGATGCTCGCGCCCGCCGCGAGCCCGACCGCCCAGCCGGCCATGATGGCGTTGGAGTGGAACATCGGCATCGTCACGTACACGGTGTCCGATGAGGACAGACCGAAGCGCTCGGCGAGCATCGCGCCGGGGAACGCGATCTTGCCGTGCGTGCAGCGCACGGCCTTCGGGTCGCCGCTGGTGCCGGAGGTGAAGATCAGCATCAGCAGGTCGTCGGCGGAGGCGGGGACCGGGTCGATCGGGTCGGCGGCCGGCGGCCAGGACTCCAGCTCCCGCACGGCGATCCCGCCGAGGTCCAGGCCGGCCAGCAGGGGCCGGTACTTCCGCTCGGCGAGCACGAACCGGCAGTCGGCGAGCCGGACGTCCCGGGCGAGGGCGGCACCGCGCCGGGTGGGGTTGAGCCCGACCAGGACCGCCCCGGCGAACGCGCAGGCACCCAGGAGGACGGAGAACGCGGGCACGTTGTCGGCCAGGATGCCGACGTGCGGCGGTTCGCCCGGGCGCAACGCCGCGCGGAGGCCGCCCGCCCAGCGCGCGGACGCCCGGACGTGCTCGGCCCACGACCACGTTTCGTCCTCGAACCGCAGGCCCGGGCGCTCGTCGCCGGCGCGGGTCAGCAGCAGCTCGGTCACCGTCGGGACGCTCATCCGCGCACCTCCCGGCCTCGGTGGTCAGAATTGAAACACGTTCTACTTCTAGCACGGCGACGGCCGCGGGTCCACCGCCCGGTGATCGGCGGAACACCGGCGTCCTCCCGCGAGTTGAGGGTGGCATGACGCAACTCGTGGACCGCACGATCACCGCCCTCCGTTCCGAGCACGACACGCTCGCCGGCCTCGTCCGCGGCCTCACCGACGACCAGCTCGCCGCCCCCAGCGGCGCGGCGGAGTGGACCGTCGCCCAGGCCCTGTCCCACCTCGGCAGCGGTGCCGAAATCGGCCGCGCGCCCATCGCCCGCGCCACCGGTGAGACCGTGGCGGCCGAAGAGAACCAGGCGATCTGGGCTCGCTGGGACGCCGCCACCCCGCGGGCGCAGGCCGAAGGCTTCCTGGAGCACAACGGCCGCTGGCTCGAGACCGTCGAGGCGCTCACGCCCGAGCAGCGTGCGTCGCTGACCGTCGACCTCGGCTTCCTGCCGGAGCCGGTGCCGCTCGTGACCGCCCTGGGCATGCGGCTGAGCGAGGTGGCCAACCACTCGTGGGACGTGCGGGTCGCGTTCGACTCCGGTGCCGGCGTCGACGCGGACTCGGCCGCGGTGCTGGTCGAGCTGCTGACCGGACCCGTCGGGTTCATGCTGAGCTTCCTCGCGAAGCCGGCCGAGCTCGCGGACCCGGTGTCCGTCGCGGTTCCCGGTGCCGGGCTGGTGATCGACGACGCGGTCACCGTGGTGGACCACCTCGAGGCGCCGTCCGCGACGTTCACCGGGCCGGCGGAGGCCTTCATCCGGCTGGTCACCGGCCGGCTGAAGGCGCCGTACGACAAGGAGGTGACCGTCGAAGGCAGCGTCACGCTCGACGACCTGCGCCGCGTGTTCCCCGGCTTCTGAGTCAGCGGGGGTGCAGTGAATGACTCATTCCTGGCGTCTGACGCCAGGAATGAGTCATTCAAGACGGCCGCCCCCGCTGCTGGTCAGTGCTTCCGGCGGTGCAGGGCGGGGCCGAGGGCCCGCTGGGCGGTGAACAGGACGATCCCGCCGAGCGCGCACCCGGTCGCGAGGCCGGGTGCGCCGGTCAGTTCGAGCAGGGCGGTTCCGGCCAGCGGACCGAGGACCGCGCCGACGCTCCAGGTGGCCGAGGCCAGGCCCAGGTACCCGCCGCGCAGCCCGGCCGGGGCGAGGGCGGCGAACGTGTCGCCGAACCGGACGGCGATCCCGATCTGGCCGAGCGTCCAGAGCAGGACCGAACCCGCGAAGGCCGCGGTGCCGTGGCTCAGGGCGCCGAGTCCGGCGCCGAGCCCGACGAAGAGCATCGAGACAGCCGACACGGTGGGGCCGTGGCGACCGGCGAGCAGCCGGACGGCCAGGGGCTGGAGGGCCACGACGGCGATCCCGTTCAGGGCCAGCACTCCGCCGTAGGCCGCCGGGCCGAGACCGCCGGCCGCCATCAGCAGGGGCAACGTCGTGAACGTCTGCAGGAACAGCGTGAAGTAGGCGGCGTGCAGCGCCAGCATCGCGAGCATCAACCGGTCGCGCAGCACGACGGGCAGCAGGGCCTGCCGGGTCCGCACCGACCCCGCGGGACGGGTTTCCGGCACCTGGAGCCAGACGAGCAGCGCCGCGGCCAGCGATGCCGCCACGTTGATCCAGAACAGCAGCCCGTAGCCGTACCGGGCGAGGAACCCGGCGGTGACCGTGGCGACCGAGAAGCCGAGGTTCGCCGCCCAGTAGAGCACGCCGAACGCGCGGAGTCGTTGTGGCGCGGGCAGATCGGCCACCGCGGCCGACCCGGCCGGGCGGAACAGCTCGAGCGTCAGCCCGGCGGCGACGGCGGCCACCCCGATCCCGGGCAGCGAATCCGCCGAGCCGAGCGCGATGAGCGCCGCGGCCGACCCCAGGAACCCGGCCAGCATGGTGTTGCGCCTGCCGATCCGGTCGCCGAGCCAGCCGCCGAGCACCTGCGAGCCGATGTCGCCGAGGCCGACCGCGGCGACCACCCCGCCGGCCGTCGCCGGGGAAAGGTGCTGTGCCTGGGTCAGGTACAGCACCAGGAACGACCGCACCACGCCACCCGCACGGCCGACGAAGTGCGTGGCCGCGAGGGCCCGGACGAGCCGGGAGGTCGGGGCGGGCGGAGCCGAAGTCGTCGTCATGGGAGCGACGTTAAGGTGGCAAAGACATCGCGAAAAGCGATGAATTCCGATCGAACCAATCGCCAACGGCTATGTTGGGTGGTATGGCCGACTTCGAACTGCGTCACCTGAGGACCATGGCCGCCATCGCCGAGGAAGGCACGTTCGGCCAGGCGGCGGCGCGGCTGGGCTACACGCAGTCCTCGGTGAGCCAGCAGATCGCCGCGCTGGAGAAAGCCGTCGGCGGTGCGGTGTTCGACCGGCCCGGCGGCCCGCGGCCGGTCCGGATCACGCGGCTGGGCGAGGTGGTCCTGACGCACGGCCGTGAGCTGCTGGCGAAGGGCGCGGCGCTGACCGACGCCGTGGACCGGTTCCGGGCCGGCCACGGCCGCATCGACATCGGCACCTTCCAGAGCGTGTCGAACCTGATCCTGCCCGCGGTGATCCGCCGGCTGCTCGACGAGCACCCCGGCTGCGACATCAGGTTGTCCGACGTGGCGCCGGAAGACCCTCGCATCGGCGAGCTCGACCTGCTGTTCCACGACGGCCCGGTCGAGGGCGAAGTCGAGCACGTCAAGCTGTTCGACGAGCCGTACCTCCTGGTGACGGCCGCCGGCGCGGTGCCGGACGGTCCCGTGCGGGTGAAGGCGCTCGACGACGTGCCGATGGTCGCCTGGCCGCCCACGTACCACCAGCGCTGGCTGGAGCGGACGTTCGCCCGCGCCGGCGCGCAGCCGCGGTTCGTCTTCCGCACGACGGGCCACGAAACCATCCTGTCGATGGTGCGGGCGGGCATCGGCTGGGCGGTGCTGCCGTGGCTCGCGCTGCACGGCCAGGACGCCTGGTCCGACGGCCGGCTGAGCATCCGCCCGCTGAAGCCGGCGCCGGTTCGCGAGCTGGCGCTGTACTGGCCGGCCGGGCGCACGGAATCGCCCCTCGCGGTCCGGACGCGGGAGATCGCCGTCGAGGTCGCGCGGGAGCTCGCCCGGCGGATGTGACCGTCAGAGGTGGATCAACGCGCGGCAGCGTCGGTCAGCGGGACGACCGGCCGGTGCGGGCCATGGCTCCCGTGATCAGCAAGGTCAGCCCCTGCTCGAGGGCGGGCGCCAGGTCGAGGTGGAGCGCGGCCAGGGCCGGATCGGCTTCGTAAGCCGCGAGGGCGCTGGGGGCCGGGCGGCAGTGCGTCCACAGGCCGCCGGTGAGGATCATGGCGAGCAGGCACACCGACACCGCTTCGCCGCCGACCTCGGGGACGGACCGGCGGAGCAGCTCGGCCATCGTGTCCAGCCCGCCGAGCGCGGACCGCTTGAACCGCACCACCACGTCGGTGGACACGTTGTGCTCCAGCACGCCCGCCTGCGCGCCGATGAGGTCGCACAACACCGTCCGGCGGGCCAGCGAGTGGGCGACCACCGCCGCGAACGCCTCCGCCCGCTCGGCCGCCGGGCGGTCCGGGTCGACGCCTTGGGCCACTTCGCCGGCCACCTCGGCCAGCCAGTCGCGCAGGGCGCGGTCCAGCAGTTCGAGCAGCACGGCCTCGCGGGACTCGAAGTAGCGCAGGACGTTCGACTTGGCCAGGCCGACCCGGCGGCTGAGCTCGTTGAGGCTGACCTCGGCCACCGGCATCTCGTCGAGCATCTTCAGCGCCGTGTCGAGAATCGTGCGGCGCCGCTCCTCCCGCTGCTCCGCGCTGCGCGCCCGCTGGAACGTCATGAGACCAGCCTAACGCCCGCGCCGGAGGTTTGAAGACCGGCAGTCTCTTGACAATAGACCGACGGTTCCTTAGCGTCGGAGGCATAACAGACCGACGGTCCGAAAGGGCCGCGACCCCGGAGGACTGCCATGAGCGAGAACTGGACCGAGCGCGAGGTCCCGAGCCAGCGCGGCCGCGTGGCCGTGATCACCGGCGCCAACACCGGCCTCGGCTTCGACACGGCGAAGGTGCTGGCCGAGCGCGGCGCGACGGTGGTGCTCGCCGTCCGCGACGTCGAGAAGGGCAAGCAGTCGGCCGCGCGGCTCGGCGCGGACGCCGACGTCACCGTGCAGGAGCTCGACCTGGCGTCGCTGGAGTCGGTCCGCGCCGCCGCGGCCGACCTGCACACCACGCTCCCGAAGATCGACCTGCTGATCAACAACGCCGGCGTCATGTACCCGCCGCGGCAGACCACCCGGGACGGCTTCGAGCTGCAGTTCGGCACGAACCACCTCGGGCACTTCGCGCTGACCGGCCTGCTGCTGGACCTGCTGCTGCCGGTCGAGGGCTCCCGGGTGGTGACGGTGGCCAGCATCGCCCACCGCATCCGCGCGGGCATCCACTTCGACGACCTGCAGTGGGAGGACTCCTACGACCGCGTGGCGGCCTACGGGCAGGCCAAGCTCGCCAACCTGATGTTCGCCTACGAACTGCAGCGCCGCCTCGCCCCGCACGGCACGACGGCTTCCATCGCCGCGCACCCGGGCGTGGCCCGCACGGAGCTGATGCGCAACTCCCCGGCGGCGATGCGCGCGGTCTTCCCGCTGGTGGCGCCCCTGTTCACGCAGAGCTCGGAGCGTGGCGCCCTCCCGATCCTGCGCGCGGCGACCGACCCCACCGCCCTCGGCGGCCAGTACTACGGCCCGGCGGGCCCGGGTGGGTACCGCGGCCGCCCGCAGGTGGTGGCGTCCAGCCCGCAGTCCTACGACGGGGCGATCCAGCGGCGGCTGTGGGCGGTTTCGGAGGAGCTGACCGCGGTGAAGTTCCCGGTCGGCTGAGCGCCCGGACGTGCGAGGGGAGTCTGCCGCGGCTCGTCGTGAGTGGTAAGGCCGGTTCTAACCCTGTTTCTCACTCACGAGGCCGGGGAGGTGGCCGTTGCCGGAGGCGGGGAGGAGGTGGTAGCCCGCGCGGTCCGGCCGGATGTGGGTTCCGCCGGCCGCCGGGTCGGGGAGGCGGTGGCCGGCCGCCGCGATGGCTGCTTCGTCGAGGTGGATGCCCAGGCCGGGGGTGTCGGCGAGGATGAACGCGCCGTCGCCGAGCTCGTGGTCCAGGGTGATGCCGACCGGGGGGTGGAGGTCCTGCAACTCCGCGACCAGGTGGTTGGGCACCGCGGTCGCCGCGTGCACCAGGCCGATCGGGGTGGTGCCGATCGGGCTGATCGGCAGGTCGTGCGCGTGCGCCAGGGCGGCGACCCGCAGGAAGTGGGTGACGCCCCAGCCCGCGGCCGTCTGGACGACGTCGACCGCGCCCGCCGCGATCAGCGGCCGGTGCTGTTCCAGCCCGGTGAGGTTCTCCCCGGTGGCGACCGAGGCGCGGACGCCGCGGCCGACGGTCGCGTGGCCGTCGACGTCCCAGCGCCGCACCGGTTCCTCGATCCAGGTCAGGTCGAGGGTCCGTTCGAGCTCGGCGACGTGCCGGACGGCCTGCTTGCGCGTCCAGTTCTCGTTGACGTCCAGCATCAGCCCCGGGCGGCCGCCACCGGTCTCGGCGAGGACGTCGCGGACCAGGCCGAGGCGACGCCGGTCGCGGTCGATGTCCAGCCCGCCCTTGAGCTTCGCCGCCCGCAGCCCGTGGCCGGCGTAGGTCCGGTACAGCTCGGCGAGCTCCTCGTCGCCGAGGGCGATGTCGAGGCCCGAAGCGTAGGCGGGCACGCGGCGGTCCCGCCCGCCGAGCAGCCGCCAGAGCGGTTCCCCGGCCAGCTGCGCCTTGATGTCCCACAACGCCGTGTCGAAGGCGCCGATGGTGCCGAACACCGCGCCGGCGTGCCCCGCCTTGAACGTCCGCCGCAGCATCCGGTCGTAGAGGGCGCTCACGCCGCGCGGGTCTTCGCCCTCGAGCGCGGCGAAGACCGTCTCCGCCTGCACGTGTGAACCGAGCCCGACGCCGGTGACGCCTTCGTCGGTTTCGACGACGACGAGCGGCATCGGGACGACACCGCCGGCGTGGACGCCGTTGGCGTCGCCGATCGGGCGGCCCCAGTCCTGGACGGTCGTGAGGGCCCGGAAACCAGTGATGCGCATGTCAACCCTTCGTGGACCCGGCGGTGACCCCGTCGGCGATCTGGCGTTGCAGGAACAGGTAGACGAGCAGCACCGGCACCGCGGCGATCAGCACGCCCGCGGCGAACGTCGGGATGTCGGCGGAGTACTGCCCGCGCAGCGCGGTCACCCCGACCATCAGCGTCCGGTGCTCCGCGGACGGCATCAGCAGCAGCGAGATCAGGACGTCGTTCCAGCAGAACAGCGCGTTGAGCACACCGACCGACAGCAGCGCCGGGGCACCCAGCGGCAGCATGATCCGCCAGTAGACGCCGTAGAAGGTGGAGCCGTCGATGCGGGCGGCGTCGACGATCTCCGGCGGCACGGACGCGTAGAAGGTGGTCATCAGGAACACCGTGAACGGCAGGAACTGCGCCACGTAGGCGAGCACCAGCCCCGGATAGGTGTCGATGAGCCCGGTGCCCGCCATGATCCGCGCGAGCGGGACCATGATCACCTGGAACGGCACGAACAACGCGGTCAGGATGCCCAGGAAGACCACCGACGACCCGCGGAAGCGCAGGCGCCCCAGCGCGAACCCGGCCATCGACCCGAGCAGCAGCAGCACCACCACCGAGCAGGCCACCACGACGACCGAGTTGAGGAAGTACCGCGACGTCCCCACGCTCGTCCACGCGCGGGCGATGTTGTCCCAGTGCAGCGACCCGGCGGGGGAGAACCGGTCGAGGGTGTATTCGCGGCGGTCCTTCATGGCGACGTTCGCGGTGAACACCAGGGGGTAGATCGTCGCCAGGGCCAGCGCGGCCATGGGGACGGCGGCGAGCCACTTCGTGAGCCGGGACCCCGTCATCAGTCCTCCCTTCCGGAGCGGCGCAGGATGCCGATCTCGGCCAGGCCGACCACGAGCATGATCAGGAACAGCACGGTCGACGCCGCGGAGGCGAGCGCGGGCTGGTTCAGCTGCCCCTGCTGGATCCAGATGTAGTACTCGGGTAAGTAGGTGGAGCCGGCCGGGCCGCCGCTGGTCATCACGTACAGCAGGCCGAACATCGAGGTCAGCAGCCCGATCATGGTGGTGACGAAGACGAACTGGATGGTCCGCGACAGCCCGGGGACGATCACGTGCCGGATGGTCTGCGGCAGCGACGCACCGTCCACTTTGGCCGCGTCCAGCAAGGAAGCGTCCAAAGTGGAGAATCCGGCGAGGAAGACGACCAGTGCCATGCCGAAGGTCGCCCAGACCTGCACCCCGACGACGGCGAAGATCGCCACCCCCGGGTTCCCGAGCCAGTCCACCGGGCCGAGGCCGACGAGGCCGAGAACGGCGTTGACCGGCCCGTCGAAGGCCAGCAGCAGGTTGAAGATCGCCCCGACGATCACCGGGGACAGCACGGCCGGGAAGAAGTAGACGCCGCGGTAGACCCGGTGGCCCGGCACCTTCAGGTGGATGAAGGTGGCGAGCAGACCGGGGATGGCGACGGCGACCGGGAGCAGCAGCACGAGGAGCCCGACGTTGCGCAGCGCGGTGCGGAACAGCGGATCGCCGAACAGCGTCACGTAGTTGTCGAAGCCGACGGCCGTGCCGTTGCGATCGCCGTCGCCGGTGAACGAGAAGTTGACGCCGAGCAGCAGCGGCCACAGCCGGAGCAGGAGGACGACCAGCACGGCCGGGGCGACGAGGACGAGCGGCGCGAAGCGTTCGAGTCGCGTTCCGCGCGGAGCACGCCGGGCCGGCGCGGGCTCTCCGGCGGGCCGGGCCGGAGCCCGGTCCACCCGAGCGGGGGAGTACCCGGTCACGCTCCTCAGCCCTTGTCCGACGCGGCGAGCTGCTGCAGCACGTCGTCGACGCCGGCCGAGCCGCTGAGCAGCTGCTGCGAGAGCCGCCCCATCAGGTCGAGCGTCTTGGAGGAGAGGGCGACGTGCAGGGCCGGCTTGCCGCCCTTGACCTCCGAGACGATCTTCGCGACGGCCGGTCCGCCCGCCGAGACGTCGATCGAGGTGTCCGCGGCGATCGCGCCGCTGTCGGCGTAGAAGGACTTCAGGGCGTCGGTGGAACTCAGCGACCGCACCAGGTCCGCGGCCAGCTTCGGGTCCTTGGTCCCCTTCGCGACCGCGTAGCCGATGCCGCCGTCGTACGGCAGGCTCGGCGTGGCGGCCGGGTTGACCTGCGGCGCGGTCATCACGCCGACCTTGTCCGCGCCGAGGAACTCCGCGAAGTCCTTCCAGTGCCCGACGTCGGACATCAGGCCGATGACGTTCGCGGCCTTGCCGGACTGGAACAGCGCGAACGCGTCGTTGAACATCGCCGTGGAGTTGGGGCCGTCGGTGTTCAGCCCGGCGTCGCCGGCCTGCTTCCAGAGCTCGAAGATCCGCTTGACGTCCGGTGCGGTCCAGTCGCGCTTGCCGGCGATCCAGTCGGTGTACTCCTGCGGCGTCAGGCTCGCCGAACCCAGCGCCGACAGGAAGAACTGGATCCCGGCGCCTTCCTTGTTGCCCAGCGCGAGGCACTTGGCGCCGGTCTTGGCGGAGATGGTGCCGCAGTCGCGGACGAAGTCGTCCCAGGTGCGCGGCGGGGCGTCGGGGTTCAGCCCGGCCTTCTGGTAGAGCTCCTTGTTGTAGTAGACCGGGTGGCCCTGTAGGGTGACCGGCTCGGCGTAGACCTTGCCGTCCTTGGCGAACGCGTCCCAGCCGGACAGCCGCGACCGGTCGTCGGCGACGTAGGGGTCCAGCGGCACGAGGTCGGCGACCCGGTCGCGGATCTGGCCGCCGCCGTTGAAGAGCATGACGTCCGGGCCTCTCTTGGCCTGGATCGCCGCGCCCAGCAGTGTGTAGTACTGGTCGAAGGGCTGGGCCACGAACTCGACGGTGACGCCGGGGTGCTGTTTGGCGAACTCGGCCTTGGCCTTCGCCACGTACCCCGCGGCCTTGGCGTCACCGGACTTCCAGTCCCAGACGACGAGCTTGCCGCTCGCGTCACCGGTCGGGGTGGCCGGGCCGGCGGCGCTTCCGCAGCCCGCGGTCAACGCCAGCGCCGCGAGGAGGGCGGCCGAGAATAGTGTGCGCTGCTTCATTGCTGCTCACTTCTCCAGACGGTGGCCGGACGGGAGTGGCCCGGCGCAGTGCGCAGAAACGTAACTCGTATGACGTATGACGTCAACGCTGCGGCTGTGTAAACTTCCCCTGCGCTCGACGGACGTCGGCGCGAGCGCGACCGGAGGAACGATGACGGCATCAGACCGGCCACCCGTGGCCCCCGAATGGGTGCGCCGCCCCGCGAACCTGGCGAGCGCGGTCACAGCCGAACTGGTGGAACGCGTCGTGCGCGGGGTCCACCCGCCGGGGACGTCGCTGCCCGCGGAACCGGTGCTGTGCGAGAGCTTTTCGGTCAGCCGGACCGTCGTGCGCGAGGCCGTCAAGCTGCTGCAGGCGAAGGGCCTGGTCCAGGTGAGGCAGGGCGCGGGCACGGTGGTGAACCCGGCGTCGATGTGGAACATGCTCGACGAGCTCGTGCTGGCCGCGGTGATCGCCGAGGACGAGACCTCGGCCGTCCTCGACGACCTGGTGGTGACGCGCCGGCTGCTCGAATCGGACATGGCGCTGGTCGCCGCCCGGACCGCGAGCCGGGCCGTCGTCGACCGGCTGGGCGCGCTGGTGGACCTCATGGACGAGCTGGTCGACGAGCCGGACGCCTACCGCGAGCAGGACCTCGCGTTCCACGACACGATCATGCAGGTCTCGGGCAACCGCCTCGCCCGCGGCGTGGTGCGCGCGCTGGAGAGCCAGGTGGTCAACACCGCCCGTTACGTGGGGCCGAGCGAGCGTGCCCTGTGCGTGGAATCGAACAAGGGGCACCGCCGCGTCTACGAGCGGATCGCGGCCGGCGACTCGGGCGGCGCGGCGAAGGCGATGTTCGACCACATCACCGAAGCGTGGCTCGCGCGCCGTCCCGAGTCCGGTGATCCCGCCCGCCTGGAGCGGTGATCGCCATCCCGTCCGGAAGGAGTTCCATGGTCCAGCGTTACGGCATGCTGATCCGCCTGCGCCCGGAAAAGCGCGAGGAGTACCTGCGGTTGCACGCCGCGGTCTGGCCCGGCGTCGAGCGGATGCTGCGGGAGGCCAACATCCGCAACTTTTCCATCTTCCTGCACGACGACCTGCTCTTCGGGTACTACGAGTACGTCGGCGAAGACCACGACGCCGACCAGGCGCGCATCGCCGCGGATCCCGAGACGCAGCGCTGGTGGGCGTTGACCGACCCCTGCCAGGAATCGCTCTCCGCTCGCGAAGGCGGCTCCTGGTGGACGCCCATGGCGGAGGTTTGGCACCTCGCTGCGGAGTCCGTTGTGGACGGTCAAGCCACCTGATCGCTCAGGCGTTCTGCCAGGGCGAGCAGAGCCAGGTGGGTGTCTTCTGGCAGACGCGGAAGATGGTCACCGGGTTGGCCGAGGTGCCCGGGACCTTGGCGCTGCACCCGGAGCTGCTGCCGTTGGCGTCGTCCACGCCGCCACCGCCGCCGCTGCGGGTCCGCCACTCGGTGCGGAACCCGTAGCCGTCGCTGAAGGTGTCGCACGCGTACACCCGGGTGTGGCCGTTGGTCACGCCGCCGTAACCGCAGCGGATCGCGCCCTGGTAGCTGCAGTTGACGACCTCGGCGTAGGCGTCGTGCGCCGACGCGGCCGGGGCCACGGCGACGGTGCCGAAGGCGGCCAGCAGCGCCGCTCCGGCGAGGGTGGGCAGGCGGTGGTTGCGCACGGTTCCTCCTGGTGTCGACGGCGGTGCGCACCGTCCACTCCGGAGCTGTGCGCCGGTTGAGTGCCGGCCGCGGATATCACCCGATCGGCGGCACGTCCGGAACTCCGCGGGCCGCGAACGTCAGCGCGCTTCGTCCGGATGGAGCCACTGGACCAGGTCGGGTGGCGCCAGCTCGGCCACGCGCCGGTGGTAGTGGTCGAGGGCGGCGGGATCGAGCAGCTCGCGCCACCGCCCGCTGCGGCCGGAGCGGAAGAAGTCCGTGTTGCTGCGCCACAGTTTCGCGTCCACGCCGGGAGCCAGCTCGTCGGCGCGGTTGCGCATGCGGTCGAACGTCGCCGCCGCGGCGAGCTGCTCCAGCCGTTCGGAAGACCGGTCGATCGAAAGCACGCGAGCCAGGCGCCGCAGCTGGCCGGGCAGGTCGGCCTTGAGGTCGGCGTAGTGGAACAGCGCGATCTGCGGCTCTCCGCGCCGATCCCAGAACGTCCGCACGTGGTGGACCAGGTTGGCCAGGCTCACCCCGAACGAGGCCGACTCCGGGGTGGGGTCCGCGTCCGCCCACACCCGGAACCGCTCGACCGGATCCGCCGGGGGCGGCGCGGCGGCCTGCGGGCCGAGGCCGCCCGCGGGGACGGCGTCGGGGTGGATGTTGGCCACCGCGTGCTCGAACGACAGCACGGCGTCCCGCGGGTCACGCCCGACGCAGACGTAGGTCACCCCCGCCTCGGACGGCAGGCCGTCGAGCGGGGTGTGCGTCTTGACGAACCGCCGGTGGGACTGGCGCTCGAGGCCGGCGAGGATCGCCGTGGTGTCGTACGTGGTCGCGTCCAGCCACGGGGATATCTCCGTGAGCGGGCGAGGCAGGTCCGCGGTGTCGAAGACCAGCAACGCGCACAGCATCTGCAGCCACGTCGTGCCGCACTTCGGCGGCGTGCTGATCACGATGTCCCCGCTGCGGAACCGGAAGCGGTCCCACAACGCGCTGTCGGACACCACTGTGCGATACCGCCGCAACCCGCCCATTTCCGGCTCCCCGCCTGGTGAGCCGCCAGAATCCCACGGTCCGGGCGGCCGGGGTACCCGCGGCCGGGGGAATCACCAGGCCGGCGTGAACCGCACCGGCAGCGCCGCCAGCCCGCGGAACAGCGGCGACGGCCGCCAGGCCAGCGTGCCGGCCGGCACCGCCAGCGCCACGTCCGGGAGCCGGTCGAGCAGCACCTCGATCGCCGCCTCGGCGATGACCTTCGCGATCTCCTGGGCCGCGTACGGGCACCGGTGTTCGCCGTGGCTGAACGACAGGTACGCCTGGTTGCCGGTCGAGCTCTGCGGGACCGGCCGGACGAGCGGGTCCTGGTTGGCCGCGGCGAGGCCGAGGATGAGCAGGTCGCCCTTGCGGATCTGCTTGCCGCCCAGCCGCAGGTCGTGCACGGCGAACCGGCCCGGGAAGTTCTGCGTCGGCGTGTCCTCCCAGAGCACTTCGTTCAGCGCCTGCCCGACGCTCCGGCGGCCGCCGGACAGCGTCATCGCGAAGCGGTCGTCGGTGAGCATCAGCCGCAGGGTGTTGCCGATCCAGTAGGCGGTCGGCAGCTGGCCCGCGTTCATCAGGTGGAGCAGGTCCTCGGTGATCTCCTCGTCGGCCAGCGCGGCCGGGTGGGCCAGCAGCCGCGAGGTGACGTCCGGCCCTGGCTCGCGTCGCCGGGCCTCGACCAGCAGCCGTACCTTCTCCCGGACGTGCGCGTAGGCCTCGTTCGCGCCCTCGCCGGCGGCGTGCGTCCGGTAGACGTCCCGGACCAGCTCGGCGGTCTCCGCGTCCGGCACGCCGATCATCCGGGCGACGACGGGCAGCGGGACACCGTCGGCGTACTGGGTGATCAGGTCGGCTTCGCCGCTCCCGGCGAAGGCGTCGATGAGCTGGTCGGCCACCTGCTGTGCCCGCGCGCCGAGGTCGAGCTGGTCGACGGCGCCGAGTGCTTCGTCGAGCGCCTCGGCCCGCCGCCGGTGCTCGGCGCCCTCGGCGAACATCATCGTGGGCTGGTGGCCCAGCAGCGGGAGCAACGGCCAGTCGGGCGGGACGCGGTCCCAGGCGTTCCACCGCCGCGAGTCGCGCCCGAAGGCCTCCGGGTTGCTCACGACGTACTGCACCTCGCGGTAGCCGAGGACCAGCCACGCCGGCACGTCCCCGTCGAGCAGGACCGGGGCCACCGGCCCGTGCGCGCGCCGCATCTCCGCGTAGAGGTCCGCGGAATTCCGCTGGAAGCGCGGCCCGGACAGCGGCGTGGCGAGGTCGGGCCGGAGGGTGCTCATGAAGTGGTCTCCCGGGCGGAGGACAGGGCGAAGAGGTGGTTGACGAGGGCCAGCAGGACGGTCTTGCTGGAGTCGCGCCGCCGGGCGTCGCAGTCGATCAGCGGCACCTCGGCCGGCAGGTCGAGGGCCTGCCGCACCTGGTCGAGGGAGTGCTCCGGCTCGCCGAAGTTGTTGCGCGCGACGATGAACGGCGTCCCGTGGTGTTCGAGGCGGTCGATGGAGTACCAGGAGTCGGCCAGCCGGTGGGTGTCCACCAGCACGACCGCGCCCAGCGTCCCGGCGAACAGGCGGTCCCAGAGGAACCAGAACCGTTCCTGGCCGGGCGCGCCGAACAGGTAGAGCACCATCTGCTCGTTCAGGCTGATCCGCCCGAAGTCGAACGCGACCGTGGTGGTGGTCTTGCCGGGCGAGGCACCCTCGTCGATCCCGACGCCCGCCTGCGTCATGGTTTCCTCGGTGCTCAGCGGGCGGATTTCGCTGACGGAACCGACCATGGTCGTCTTGCCGACGCCGAACCCGCCGACGATCACGATCTTCAGCGCGTCCCTGGCGGTGCTCGGCAGCGGAGTACGGACGTCCTGGTCAGAGCTTCTGCAGTCCAACGAGTACCTGCTTCAGGGTTTCGAGATCGGGCAGATCGGCGTCGGCGGGAGCCGAGGACGGGTGGCGGGCGGTGACCCGGCCGGTGTCGAGCAGGTCGCACAGGAGGATCTTCACGACGCTCACCGGAAGACCCAGCTCCGAGGCGACCTCCACCATCGCCGTCGGGTGACGGCACAGGCGCAGGATCTTGACGTGCTCGGACTGCATGCCCGGGACCGGATCGCCTTCGCTCACGATCAGCGTCACCAGGTCCAGCGCGCTCTCGTTCGCGCGGCTGCGCCCGCCGGTGACGGTGTACAACCGGTCGGGGTCCTCGCGGTGGAGGTCTCGCCGGCTCATGTCACCCGGCCGCGGTGGGCTGCTGCGAACGCGCCGGCGCGGTCAGGTACTCGCCGAGCTGCTCGACGAGCTCGTTCATGTTGTGGCCGATGAGGCCCACGTCCGCGTCGTCGCCGGCGATCACGGCGAGGTGGGCCCCGGCGCCGGCTTCCACGATGAACAGCATGCCGCCGTGGAACTCCGTCATGGACTGGCGGACGCCGCCGGTGCCGTCGCCGAACTCGATGGACGTGCCGTAGGCCAGGCTCTGGATGCCCGAGGCGATGGCGGCCAGCTGGTCGGCCTGGTCGGTGGTGAGCCCGCGGGTGTGGCAGAGCTTGAGGCCGTCCTTGGACAGCACCAGGGCGTGCCGGGTGCCCGGCGTCTTGGCCAGGAGGTTTTCCAGCAGCCAGTCGAGATCGTGCTCTGCGGTGTTCATCGGCTGTCCTCCGAGGAAGCGGACGGGCGGGTTCCCCGGCCGGCCGCGTGGAACGCGCTGAACTTCGCGCCGGCGTCGGCCCGGGCCGGTGCGGGATTCGGCGGCGGCGGTGGCGGTTTGGGCGCGGCCGCCAGCGTCTGCCCGCGACGCCGCTGCGGCAACCCGGACGCCGCACTCTCCACTGTGGACACAGCAGCGACGGCGGGTACGGGTTCGGGCTTTTCCGCGGGTTCCGGGGCGGACGGCGGGACCGGCGGCGTGTCCGGTTCGGACCGGGTGATCAGCAGCCGGGGGATCATGACCACCACGCCGGTGCCGCCCCGCGCGGACGGCCGGAAGTGCACGCTCAAGCCGTGCTTGCGCGCCAGGCACCCCACCACCGCCAGGCCCAGCCGGGTCCCGGACAGCGTCGTCAGGTCGAGCGGTTCGGCGGAAACCGCCCGCACGGCACGCTCCAGCGCGGCGGGGCCCATGACCAGGCCGCTGTCCTCGATCGTGACCACGACCCCCGCCTGCACCTCTTCGACGTACACGTGCACGTCCTCCGAGGGAGGGGAGAAGCTGGTGGCGTTGTCCATCAGTTCGGCCAGCGCGTGCATGACCCCTTCGGCGGCGTACCCGGCGACGGCGACCGTGCTGGTCGAGTGCGTCCGGATCCGCTGGTAGGCGCTGATGCGTCCCATCGCGCCGCGCAGGATGCTCTCCATCACGATCGGCTTGGTCCAGCGGCGGCCGGACCGCGCTCCGGTCAGCACCGCGATGCTGTCCGCCAGGCGGCCCGCCTGCGCGGTGCTGTGGTCCAGTTCGAGCAGGTCGCCCAGGACGTTCTCGTCGTAGCGGCCTTCCATCTCCCGCAGGTGGGCCAGCATGCTGATGGCCAGCGCCTGCACGCGACCCGCGGCGTTCGCGCAGGCCGCCGTGGTGGCCGCGCGCATCCGCTCGCCCCGGCTGATCTCGTGCGCGATCGTCGCCAGCAGCCGCCGGTGGGCGCCCTCGGCCGAACCCGCCACTTCGGCGAGCGCGGTGTCCGCCGACGCTCCGTCGCGCATCCGCTCGACCAGGGCCGGCACCGTGTCGTCGGCCAGCCGGGCGGCTTCCGCGTCCAGTGCTTCGATCCGGCCGCGGTGGCGGCGCGCCGCCTGCGCGCAGTGCGCGGCGAGCGTGACCGCCGCGCACACCGCAGCCGCGGCCGCCCCGCCGTACCAGGCCACGAACGTCCGGTCCGCCCCGGCCGCCTGGGAAGTCATCCACCACCACACCGCACCGGTGACGACGACGGCGACCGGCAGAACGTAGCGGGCGGGTAAGTGCACTGACATCGATCGGGTCCTCGGGGGCGGTCGGAGACAGGACGAACGGCGCGCGGCACCCGGATCTCGGGCTGCGCCGGGGTTTCAGCGGATTTCACGGCATGGGCGAGCGGGAGCGTCGCCAGGGCGAGGACGACCCTAGCGCCGATCTTTCCCGTCCGTAAGAGTCAATCTTCTCCGGCACGAATTTCGCCGGTCGCCGGTGTTCCCGGAAAGTCAATCACCGACGAATCGGCTCGGAAGGGGCGGGGAACGCGCAGCTCACTGTCCGAAATGGACGAACTGGGCCCACTTGCTCGGCTCGTAGGGCGACCGGTCGCGCAATTCCTTGACCGCGGTCCGCAGAGCGGCGGCCGCACCCGCCGGGTCGAGGGTGCCGTCCGGCGCGGCGAGGGACCCGTAGAGGCTCGCCGTGACGGCGGCCGCCGTTTCTTCGCCGATGGCCCACAACGTCGAGACGACCTGGCGGAACCCGGCGACCTGGAGGGCCGCGGCGAGGTGGCCGGCTTCGTCCGGCGTGGCCGCGTCGGGCATCGCGGTGTGGCACGCCGACAACACCGCCAGGTGGGCGTCGGGCAGGTCGAGCCGGCTGAGGTCGGTGGTGGTGAGCGGGCCGTCGACGAGGAAGAGCGCGGCTTCGCCGTCCGGGGCCGTGCCGCCGTGGCACGCGAAGTGGGCACACGAGTGACCGGTCAGCAGGTCCGTCACGGCCGAGGTGGTGGCGGCCGCACCGGCCAGGGTCGTGCCGCCCGGGAAGAGCCCGGCGAGGACCTCGGCTTCGCGGACGGCGGCGGGCAGGTCGGGCAGGCCGGTGACGTAGGCGGGACGCTGCTCGCACACGACGGCGAGCGGCCGGTGCCGCACCGGCCGCGCCGGGCGGCGGGCGTGCGACAGCGCCCGGATCGTCGGGGTGCTGGAGGAGATCACGCGGTCGAGCACCGACCGGCCGGGCGGGTCGTCCGGGTCGTGGTAGCCGGCGGCGTGCAGCGGGCTCGGCGCGAGGGGACCGGTGGGACACCACCACAAGCGCGACCCGGGCGGAACTGCGGCCTCGTCGAGCACCGGCCGGGCCACGGTGTCCCACAGCCACTCCAGGTACCCGAGCAGCAGTTGCTCCCGCGGCCCGGAGGAAAGCCCGCCGGTGCCCTTCTTCGCGGTCGCGGCGAGGTACGCCCGGGTGCGGTCCTGCGCCTCGGCGTGGGTCAGGCCCGCCAGCGGGATCACGTGGCCGCGGTCCGGGGCCAGCACGATGGCGTCACAGCGGATCCGGCTGACGTTGACCAGCACGACCGGGCCGGCCGCCGCGACCTTCGCGAGCTCCGCGAACGGCGTCGGCCGCAGGAAGTTCTCGAAACCGGGCCGGGTCCGGACCTCCGCGACGGCGGCGTCCCACTCGGCCGCCGCGGCCCGCCGGTCCGGCGCGTCCAGGTCCACCGCGCTCAGCCGGGCGGCGAGCTCGGGGTGCGCCGCCCGCAACCCGGTCAGGTCGGTCCGCCGGTCGAGCACCTGGCTCCACCACAGGGAACGGCCGTGCTCCAGCAGTTCGACGGCGCGCTCCGGACGGCCCGCGGCCAGCGCCGCCGCGGCCGCGTCACCGGCGAGCCCCGGCCACTGCGAGACGAGCCGTCCGCGGTCGGTCGCGGAGAGCCCCCGCCACACCAGCACGGGCAGCAGCGCCACGGCCTGCTCGTAGAGGTCGGCGACCGCACCGGCGTCGTCACCGCGGTCGGCGCGCAGGCCCGCGAGCGTCACCAGGACGCGCATCCGGTCGAACGACCGGCCCTCGGGCAGCGCCGAGAGGACCGCGATGGCGTCGTCCGGACGGCCGAGCGCGAGGTAGGCCTCACCGAGGCCCTGGACCGCGATCGTGTGCAGCGGCGCCTGTTCGCCGGTCGCCGCGCGGACCGTGGTGAAGGCGGTGACGGCGTCGAGCAGGTCCTGCCGCTCGGCGCGTGTCTGCCCGCGGTCGCTCAGGGCCAGGCCGAGGTTGAGGCGGGTGTGGACGTCTTCTTCGCGGCGCAGTGCGGCCTCGAGGTGCTCGACGGCCGCGTCGATGTCCGCCGGGTCCCCGGTGGCGAGGAAGCGCTGCCGGAGCCGGTTGCCGAGGCCGGCGCGGGCGTTGGCGATCCGGAGCGGCCCGGCGGTGGCCACGGTCCGCTCGCCGACCGCGATCGCCTCGTCGAGGTCGTGGCGGCGCCCGAGGTGGCTGTAGCGGTAGAACAGGGCGCTGCCCAGGATGGCCGAGCTGGTGGTCGCGTGGGCTTCGTCGAGTTCCACACCCCGGCGGGCGAGCGCGATCGCCTCGTCGAGGTCGGCGCTGTCGCGGTCCCGCAGGAACCGGTTGACCAGCGCGGCGGCGAGGTTGCCGAACTCGTCGAGGAGGTCGGCCGGGCCGTCCACCGGCCGCCCGATCGCGGCGCGCTGCAGGTCGATCGCGGCGTCCAGATCGGCGCGGTCGCCGGTGAGCTCGTACCGGAGCATGAGCGCGGGACCCAGCCGGATCTCGATCAGCCACCGGCGCGGGTGCTTCGCCGGCAACGCGGCCAACAGGGCTTCGCCGTCGGCGCAGATCCGGTCCAAGAAGGTGTGGTCGCGCGACTGTTGGTACTGCCCGAGCAGCCGGGAGAGCCGGTTCCCGTGCCGCACCAGCTCGGCCGGGTCGCCGGCCGCCTCGGCGAGCGGGCGCCGCGGATCTTCGGGGCCGGCGACGTACTCGAGGGTGACGCCGGGCGGCGGTTCGTACTCCTGCACCGGGCCGCGGGCCTCCAGCACATCGGCCAGCCCGCGCTCGGCCGCGGCCCGCAGATCCGCGTCCGGCGCGTGCTCGATGGCCTGCCGGAGGTAGTGCGCCGCCGTGTCGAGGTCGGCGACGTCGCCGGTGGACTCGTGGCGCTCGCGGTAGAGCCGGCCGAGGTTGTGCACGGTGATCGTCCACACCGGGTGGCCCGGCGGGTGCACGTCGAGGACGTGGCGTTCCGCGTCCAGGAAGGCGTCGAGGGTGGCCCGGGTGCCCTCGAGGTCGTGCCGGAGGCGGCGGACGTCGGCCGCCACGGTGAGGAAGGGACGGCGGTTGCCGTCGTCCGGCGGGCACAGCCGCAGGGCGCGGTCGATCTCCTCCTCGGCCTCGCCGAGGAGGGCGGGGTCACCGGTGCCCTCGATGTGGTGGACCAGGGCCGTGCAGCGCAGCGCGCCGATCGCCGCCCGGTCGGGGTGATCGCCGGGAAGCGCCACCAGCGCCCGTTCCAGCAGCTCGATCACCAGGGCGAAGAGGTGGACCGCGCCGGTCGACCCGGCCAGCAGGTGCAGTTCCCTGGTGGCGAGCACCGACTCCTCGGCGCGCGACCGGTCGCCGGTGAGCACGCCCAGCCGGAGCGCGCTTTCGGCGATCGCCGCCAGCGAGAACGGGACCAGGTCGGGCTGCTCCGCCCGCACGAGCGGCAGCAGCTCGCGGTAGTGCGCCAGTGCCTGGTCGAGATCCGGCACCGAGCCGGTGGCCTGGTGCCGCCGCAGCCGTGCGTCACCGAGGAACATCAGGGTGGCGGACCGCTCCGGCGCGGCCGGATCGCCCCGCTCGAAGGCGGCCGTGCCCGCGGCGATCGCCTGCTCGAGGGCGGCGAGGTCACCGGAGCTTTCGAAGGCGTCGAGCCACGCCTTGCCCTCCCACAGTGCGCCGCTGACGAAATCGTCGTCCGCCTGACGTCTCTGCCGCCCGAACACTGCGCCCCCTCGCGACCGGTTGACCACCGATCGTAGTGCGGATGGCTAGACTCCGTGATCGTCCGACGTCGGAAGGGGGCGGGGTGGACTCCGAAGCCGATCACCTGGCGCTGTGGTGCCTGCTGCTGCCCGAGCTGCGGGCGGCGGCGCGCCAGGGCGGGGTGCTCGACCGGCTCGACCGCGACGCCGACCGGGTGAAACAGGGCGGCCCGGCGAAGACCGCGCTGAAGAAGTGGGGTCCGGTCGGGCCCGACGGCGCGCCGCGCAGCTGGGCGGACCGGCCGGCGCTCGGCATCGCGGCGCTGCCGGGCCGGGGCCGCGCACCCGGCGTCGGGGCGGGGGAGTACGGCTGCCCGCTCGACCGGTGCGCTCGGGTGGCGTCCCGGGACGAGAACGGCCATCCGCCCCGCTGCGCGGCCTTCGACGCCTCGATGCGGCCGAAGTGACCGGCTTCCTGACCGAGGTGGGCAAGCGGCTCGGCACCCGCTGGGTCACCGCCATCCTGCTGCCGGGCCTGCTCCTCGTCGCCGTCGTGGTCGCCGCCTCCGTGCTGGGGCACGAGCACGCGTTCGGCTACGCCCGGCTGTCGGCCGCGGCCGACCGGGCGGGCCGCGAGTTCACCACCCGGCCCGCGCGACCGGCCGTCTTCGCCGCCGTGGTGCTCGCCGCCGCGGGCCTGGCGGGCACCGCCGCGGGCGGACTGGGCGGCCTGGTGCAACGCTGGTGCCTGCGCGACCGGTTCGTCACGGGCGGCCTGCTCCAGCGGTCACGGTGGTCGCGGCGGAGCCGGGCGGTGGCCGCCGCGGAGCGCGCCGGCACCACGGTCGTGCCGGCCTACCTGCCGCAGCGGCCGACGTGGCTGGGCGATCGGGCCCGGCTGATCGAGGTCCGGGTCCGGGCGCAGTACTACGTCAGCGCGAGCCTGGTGTGGCCCCGGCTGTGGCTGCTGCTGGAGGAGGACGCGCGACGCCCGATCACCGACGTCCGCACCCGGTACGCCGAGGCCGGCACGCTGGCCGGCTGGGGCCTGCTGTACCTGGTCCCGGGTGTGCTGTGGTGGCCGGCGCTGCTGATCGCCGCGGGGGTGCTGCTCACGGCGTGGAGCCGGCTGCGGGCGACCATGGCGGAGTTCGCCGAACTGGCCGAGGCCGCGATCGACCTGCGGCTGCGCGATCTCGCCGCGAAGCTCGGCCTCACCCTCGGCACCGAGGTCGGCCCGGCCGAGGGCCGGACCCTCGACGACCTCCTCGGCAAAGCCGGCTGAGACGTTTGCAAAGGACTCACGAATGGGACTGTTCTCCAAGCGCCCCAAGGCCTTGCCCGCCGACCTCGACCGCCGGGCCCGTGCCGCGGGCGCGATGTTCGACGCCGGGCAGTTCGCCGCGGCGGAGCTCAGCCTGAGCTCCCTGGTCGCCGACTGCGAGACCACGGCCGGCCCGGAGCACCCGGGCACCCTCGCCGTCCTCGATCTCCTCGGCTCCACGCAGTTCCAGCGGGAGCGGCTCCCCGAGTCGGCGGTCAGCCACCGGGAGGCCCGCCGCCGGGCGGTGGCGGTGCTGGGGCCGGACCACCCGGAAACCCTGAAGTACGGCCACAACCTCGGCTGCACCCTCTCCATGCTGCGGGCGTGGGACGAAGGCCTGCCCGTCCTGCGGGACGTGCTGAGCCGCCGGACGCGGAAGCTGGGGGAGCAGCACCCCGACACGATCGACACCGCCAAGACCCTGGGCGCGGCGCTGTACCTGACCGGGGACAAGCAGGCCGCCGCGACCACGCTGCAGGCGGCGTACCACGCGGCGATGAAGGCGTTCGGCGGCGGCGACCCGCTGACCCAGGAAGTGGCGCACAACCTGGAGATCGTGCTGCGCCACTTGTGATCGGGCGTGCTCGAACCGATTCGACTGGCTCTTCCGTGCCGGTGTAAGTTTCCCGGTCCTGGCCTTGGCTCGGTTACCATCCTGGCGATTCGATCCGCCGAACCGGTTCGATACCCCGAGGGAGAGGACACCCGATGTCCAGCTCACCGCACCAGAGCCCGAGCCGGCCGCTCGCTTTCCTCGTCGTCCTGATCGCCGTCCTGGCCGGCGTTCTGGTGCCCGCGGACCGGGCGCAGGCGGCGGTGAACACGTTCACCCTCGGCGCCCGGCGCACGGACACCGCCGGCCGCGCGCTGCAGCTGCACGGCCTGGGCATTCGTCCGGGCCGGGACCACCTGGTACGGCTTCGGGGAAGACAAGACCGCCCAGACGACGGCGAACACCGCCTTCCAGGACATCCCGTGCTACACCTCCGACGACCTGGCGAACTGGACCCACCAGGGGATCGCGCTGGCGAAGCAGGGCAGCGGCGACCTCGGCCCGAACCGCATCGTCGAACGGCCCAAGGTCATCTACAACGCGACCACCCGGACGTACGTGATGTACCTGCACATCGACAACACGAGCTACTCCGACCAGCGGGTCGGGGTGGCGACCAGTCCCACGCCGTGCGGTCCGTACAGCTACCGGGGGAGCTTCCAGCCGCTGGGCAACCAGAGCCGCGACATCGGCCTGTTCCAGGACACCGACGGGACCGCCTACCTGCTGAGCGAGAACGCCGGCCGCAGCCTGCGCATCTACCGGCTGTCCGCGGACTACCTGTCGGTGGCGGATGCGGTGGCGACGCTGCCGAACTACGAGTCCCCGGCCGTGATCAAGGTCGCCGGGACGTACTACCTGCTGGCCTCTCACCTCACCGGGTGGGCCACCAACGACAACGTGTACGCGACGGCAACATCGCTCGCCGGACCGTGGTCGCCGTTCCGCACTTTCGCCGCGCCGGGCACGAACACCTACAACAGCCAGACCGCGAACATCATCACGGTCCAGGGCAGTTCGGCGACCACCTACGTCTACGCGGGTGACCGGTGGACGGGCAACGCCATGGGCGATTCGCCGCTGATCTGGCTCCCGCTCACGATCCGCGGCACGACGGTCAACCTGGGCCAGTACCCGACCTGGACCCTCGACACCGACGCGGGAACGTGGTCGGCGAACGCGGGCCTGCCCGCCGCCGGCCCGCGCGTGCTGAAGAACGCCGACAGCGGGATGGTCGTGGACGCCTCGGGTGCTTCCACCGCGACCGGCGGCAAGATCATCCAGTGGCCCGCGCACGGTGGCACCAACCAGCAGTGGCGGATGACCAAGATCGCCGACAACGTCTTCACGGCGGTGAACGTCAACAGCGGCCTGTGCCTCGACGTCCCGGGGGGATCGACGGCGACCGGCGTCCAGCTGCAGCAGTGGACCTGCACCGGCGGCGCCGGCCAGCAGTGGACCGCGGACCTGGTGGGCAGCCTGACCGGGAACCAGTACATCCTGCAGAACGTCGGCAGCGGCCTGGCGATCGGGGTGTCGTCGACCGCGAGCGGCGCGCCCGTCGCCCAGCTCGGCGGGACGGGCGCCGCGAACCAGGTGTGGACGATTTCCTGAGCCGCTCGCGAGAGCCGGTTTCCTCTTCCGCCGCCTGGATGTGAACGCTAACATTCGGCGACGCGGCGGCTCGAGGGAGGAAAACAGGCATGCGGGGGTTCCGGATCCTGGCTTCGATGCTGCTGATCGCAGCCGGGCTGCTGGCTCCGGCGGGTCCGGCGAGTGCCCGCCCGGGGTACGCCGGATACCTGTTCGCCTACTTCACCGGCGAGGGCACGCCCGACGGGGAGCAGGTGTACTTCTCGTTGAGCCGGGGCAACGACCCGCTGCGGTGGCGGCAACCGGCCGGTGGTGGTCCGGTGTTGCGGTCCGATGTCGGGACGAAGGGTGTCCGCGATCCGTTCGTCATCCGGTCGCCGCGCGGCGACCGGTTCTTCCTGATCGCGACGGACCTGCGGATGTACGGGCGGGACGACTGGGAGCAGTCGTGGCGGCACGGCAGTCGCTCGATCGTGGTGTGGGAGTCGGCGGACCTGGTGCGGTGGAGCGCGCCGCGGCTGGTGCCGGTCGCGCCGGAAACCGCGGGCAACGTGTGGGCGCCGGAGGCGGTCTACGACCCGGCGCGGAGCGAGTACGTGGTGTTCTGGGCGTCGAACATCTACCCGGCCGACGACCCGGGCCACGTGACGACCTCCCACAACCGGATCATGTTCGCGACCACCCGGGACTTCCGCACGTTCAGCGAGCCGAAGACGTGGTTCGACCCGGGGCATTCGGTGATCGATTCCACGGTGATCCGCGACGGCGGCAAGTACTACCGGTTCTCCCAGGACGACCGCGGCCCCGGCGGCGGTGGCTCGACCCCGTGCGGCCGGTACGTCACCGAGGAGAAGGCCGAGGTGCTCCTGAGCCGCAGCTACCACCTGGTGCGCGAGTGCCTCGGCAAGGACGCGATCGTCGGCGGCGAGGGCCCGCTGGTGTTCCGGTCGAACACCGAAAAGAAGTGGTACCTGTTCATCGACGAGTACGGCGGCGCCGGGTACCGGCCGTTCGAAACCACGGACCTGGACTCCGGCGACTGGCGCCCGGTGGCGGGTGCCCAGCTGCCCGGCAAACCCCGGCACGGCACCGTCCTGCCGGTGACCCGGGCCGAATACGACCGGCTGGCCGCCCGGTGACCGGCCGCAGGCGCGCGGTGCTCGGGTCGCTCGTGGCGGTGCTCGTGGTGGCCGCGACGGTCGTCGTCCTGGTGGCGGCCCGCGCCGACCGCCCGACCCCGGCCGCTGCGGCAGGCAGGTCGGACGCCACGCCGGCGATCGCCACCACCTCCTCGGCGCCGCCTGCACCCAGGACCACGACCTCGGCGCCGTCCAGCACTCCGCCTCCGACGTCCACCACCACCGCCACCACCTCGGCCGCCGCCTCCGGGGACGCGCCGCTCGCCGGACGGATCAAGCCGGGCGTGCCCCACTCCGGCGTCGCCACGTTCTACGACACCGACGGCACCGGTGCCTGCGGGTACGACGCGAGCGCGGATCCGCTGAACGCGGCCATGAACGTCGCCGACTTCGAGGGTTCCCTGGCGTGCGGGGCCTACATCCGGGTGCAGGCGGCCAACGGCGCGAACGTGACCGTGCGGATCACCAACCTGTGCCCGGCGCCGTGCCGGGTGGGCCAGGTGGACCTGAACCCGAAGGCGTTCGACCGGCTCGGGGCGCGCAACCTCGGCGAGCTCCCGGTCACCTGGAAGCTGGTGGACCCGCCGTCGGTGCCGGACATTTCCCTGCACTACAAGGACGGCTCGTCCCAGTACTGGTGCGGGATCCAGGTGATCGGCCACCGCAACCCGGTGGCCCGGCTGGAAGTTCGCGTGGGCGGCAGCTGGAAACGGCTGCAGCGCACGGACTACAACTACTTCCTGTCGGAGAACGGCGCCGGGTGCGGCGGTTCCGTCGCGGTCACCGACATCTACGGCGAACGGCTGGTCATCGATCCGCTGCCGGTCAAGCCCGGCGTCAGCCAGCCGACGTCACGGCAGTTCGCGCGGCACTGAACCCTCACTCCTGTTCGGCGGTCGCCGACAGGAAGGCCGCGAGGTCGTCGGTGAACCGCAGGAGCAGGTCGTAGAAGGTGCGGCGGTCCGCCGGCGTCCAGCCGGACAGCGCGTCGCCGAACCAGCCGAGCAGGGTGGTGACGTACCGGTCGGCGATCTCGGCGCCGTCGGGGGTCAGCTCGACCAGCCGGGCGCGCCGGTCGTCGGGGTCGGCCAGGCCGCGCACGAGCCGCCGCCGTTCGAGCACGTGCAGGTGCCGCGTGACGTGCGGCCCGGCGACCTGCATCCGGTCCGCGATCTCGCCGACGCGCATCGCCTTCCCGGTCATGTGCAGGGCGAGGATGATCGACAGTCCGGGCCGGTCGAGCTCGGCCCCGATCTGCTTCAGCGCCCGTTCGCCGAGGCCGCTGCGGTTCATCAGGGTGCCCAGCTGCAGGATCCGGGGCAGCACGGTCCGCAGATCGGTGGCGTCTGTGTCGCCCATCACACCTCTTAGATAGCTAACTTAGGTATATAGTCGGTCGAGTCGGGGGTTGATCACGCGCATTGTCGCACCTCGAACATAGATACCTAACTTAGCTATAGGAGATGTCATGAAGCGAGTTCTGATCTCGGGGGCCAGCATCGCCGGACCGGCATTGGCGTTCTGGCTGCGGCAGGCCGGCTTCGCGGTCACCGTCGTGGAGAAGGCAGCCGGACTCCGGGTCGGCGGCTATCCCATCGACGTCCGCGGCACGGCGCTGGACGCGGTCGGCCGGATGGGGATCCTGCCGCGCCTGCGGGACCTGCACATCTCGACGCGGCGGCTGACGTTCCTCGACGCCGACGGCGGCGTGATCGCGTCGCTGGCCCCGGAGGCGATCATCGGCGCCACCGAAGGCGGAGACCTCGAGATCCGCCGCGGCGACCTGATCCGGACGCTGTACGACCTGGTGCGCGACGACGTCGAATTCCGGTTCGGCGACACGATCGAAACCCTCGCGGACCACGCGGGCGGGGTCGACGTGACCTTCCGCGGCGGCCGCGAAGAGCGCTACGACCTGGTGATCGGCGCCGACGGCCTGCATTCCCGGACCCGGGAGCTGGTCTTCGGCGACGAGGCACCGTTCCACCACTACCTCGGCTACTGCTTCGCCGGGTTCACCATGCCCAACGACTTCGGGCTCTTCCGCGAGGGGCTCGCGTGGAGCACGCCGGGCAAGGGCGCGGCGCTGTACGCGGTCCTGGACAGCGAAGAAGTGCACGGCTTCCTGGTCTCCGCCCGGCCGGAACCGCCGCTGGAGGCGTTCCGCGACCCCGAGGCGCAGCGCGACCTCATCGCCGGCACTTTCGCGGGCGACGGCTGGGAAGTCCCGCGCATGGTGGCGGCGATGCGGCAGGCCGACGACCTGTTCTTCGACGTGATCAGCCAGATCCGCATGCCGGCCTGGTCGTCCGGCCGCGTCGCGCTCGCCGGCGACGCCGCCCACGCGCCGTCGTTCCTCACCGGCCAGGGCGCCAGCCTCGCCCTGGTGGGCGCGTACCTGCTCGGCCACGCCTTGGCCACCATCCCGGACCACGCGGCGGCCTTCGCCGCCTACGAGAACCGGTTCCGGGGCTTCGTCGAAGCCAACCAGGCGCTGGTGACCGCGGGGCAGGCCACGCTCTTCCCGGCGACGGCGGAAGCGCTCGAACGCCGCAACGCCGCGCTCCGGCAGCTCACCGCGGTGCCGCGGAGTGAGCCCCGGCCCGAGCATTCGGCGCTGACGCTGCCGGACTTCCCCGTGCCGGTGCGGTGAGGCGGCCGGGCCGGATCGCCGCGGCCGCCGCCGCCGGGCTCGTCAGCTGCCGGGATAGGTGAGGACCGGGAAGTTCCGGGGGAGGACGCACAGGCCCGTCACCGCGAACATCTCCAGTGAGCTCCCGATGCAGCTCCCCACCGGGATGGTCTCCGCCTGGGCCGAGACGGGCCCTGCGGTGCCGATGAGGACTCCGGTCGTCAACGCCAACGCACCCAGCGCGGCCGTGATCCGTCGCATGGTGATCCTCCTGTCGTAGAGCCGGTTTGCGATGCCGGGAGGCTGCCCCGAAGCCCGGCGGATGAACGGGATCGCCGCGGATCGCACCGGCTCGGGTGACCCCCACACGGACCCCGTCCGGGCGTGGAGCACCAGTACGCTGAGGCGAATGAGCACGGTATCCACCCCGGAGCAGTCGATGGTCGAAACCCGGCACCAGACCCGGCTGCTGACCCTGCTCCGCGACGACGGCCCGATGTCGCGGGTAGAGCTGGGCGAGCGCCTCGAGCTGCCGCGCGCCCGGGTGGGTGCCGAGGTGGCGCGGCTCGCCGAGGTCGGCCTGGTCGAGGCCGCGGGGCCGTCGGCCAGCCGGGGCGGGCGGCGCTCGACGCTCGTCCGGCTCGCGGGGGAGCTGCGGGTGCTCGCCGTGGACGTCGGTGCCACGTCGGTCGGCGTGGCGGTCACCGACGCTTCGTGCGAAGTGCTCGCGCACGCCGTCGAGGACTGCGATGTGCGGCAGGGGCCGCACCCGGTGCTGCGGCGGGTGGCCGAGCTGGCGGCGAAGGTCCGCGACGAGGCACCCGGCAGGCTGGTCGCGGCCGGCATCGGGCTGCCCGGGCCGGTCAGTTTCGCCGAGGGCATGGCCGTCGCGCCGCCGATCATGCCCGGCTGGGACCGGTTCAACGTGCGCGACCACCTCGGCGGGCTCTGGGGCTGCCCGGTCGCGGTGGACAACGACGTCAACGCGATGGCGCTCGGCGAGCGGCACGCCGGGGTCGCGCGCTCGACCGACGACCTGATGTTCGTCAAGATCGGCACCGGGATCGGCTGCGGGATCGTGCTCGGCGGCAAGGTCTACCGCGGCGTCGCGGGCACGGCGGGCGACATCGGGCACATCCGGCTCGACGACTTCGGCCCGACCTGCGCGTGCGGCGAGGTCGGCTGCCTGGAGGCCTACTTCGGCGGGGCCGCGCTGGCCCGCGACGGGCTGGCGCTGGCTCGCAGCGGCCGGTCGGCGCACCTGGCCGAAGCAGCCGCCGAACGCGGGGTGGTCACCGCCCGTGACGTCGGCCGGGCCGCGGCGGCCGGCGACTCCGGCGCGGTCAACCTCATCCGCGACGGCGGACGGCGGCTCGGCCAGGTCATCGCCTCGCTGGTCTGCTTCATCAACCCGGGCATGGTCGTGATCGGCGGCGGCGTGGCCCAGCTCGGGCACCAGCTGCTCGCCGAGGTGCGCAGCGCGGTGTATCGGCGCTCGCTGCCGCTGGCCACCGGGAACCTGCCGATCGTGCTGTCCGAGCTGGGCGAGACGGCGGGCGTGATCGGGGCCGCCTGGTCGGCCACCGATCGGGCGTTCACGCTCAGCAGCTGATCCGCCCCGGCACGACCGCAGTGAATGAGTCATTCACTGCATCCAGGGGCGGCCGTGTGGTGACTGCGTGTTGCTGAACGCGTCCACTGTGTAACGCTCGAACCGGACAGACTTTTGCATCCACTGAGCGAAAGTATGTCTGGTTTCGCACGTCTATCCGGGTGAAAAGCCGACTAAACGCACGGGTATCACCTTGACGAGTGATGCCAGTCACCCTACTTTCGCTGCCTGAGCGACAAAGTGCGTTCAGTAGCCAGCGCAAGATGGGGGCACCGTGGCCGTCACCGGAACGAGGCAAGCCGGCTCGGCGAGCCCGCGTACGGCGAACCTGGCCGCGGTCCTGCGGGCGCTGCGCACCGGTCCGCTCTCGCGGACGCAGCTGGCGGCCCGCTGCGGGATCGCCAAGTCCGCGGTTCCCGGCCTGCTCACCGAACTCGCCGAGCGGGGTCTCGTCCGCCCCGCCGGGGTCCTCTCCGGTCACGGGCGGCCCAGCCGGCTGGTCGAGCTGCACGGCGAAGACGCCTACGCGCTGGCGCTGGGCATCGAAGCCGACCGGCTGTCGGCCCTGGTCACCGATCTCTCCGGCCGCGTTCTGGCCGAGTGGACCGAGGCCGTCGACGTCGCCGCGCTCGGTCTCCCCAGAGGCATGGACGAACTCGCCCGGCTGGCCCACCGGGTGCTGCCCGGTCCGCCGGTCGGGGTGGCGATCTCGGTACCCGGGCTGGTCGATTCGGCCGCCGCCGTGCTGCGGTTCGCACCGGCGCTGCGCTGGCGGGACGCGGAAATCGCCGGTCTCATGGCGGCCCGGCTCGGTCTCCCGGTCGACGCCATCGCCGTGGACAACGACGCCAACCTCGGTGCCCTCGCGGAATCGGCCGCGGGCACCGGGACCGAGGTCTGCTACCTCGGCGGCGGAACGACCGTCGGCGGCGGGTTCGTCTCCGGCGGCACGATCCTGCGCGGCGCGCGCGGCTTCGCGGGCGAGGTCGGGCACATCGCCGTCGACCCGTCCGGCGAGCGGTGTTCCTGCGGCCGGACGGGCTGCCTGGAGACGAAGGCGAACCTGGCCGCCGTCCTGCGCGCGGCCGCGGCGCCGGGTGACCCGCTGCACGATCCCGCGCCCGGCGTCGAAGCCCGCGTCACCCTGCTCAAGGACCGCATCCGGCGCGGCGACCAGCGCGCGGTGACGGCGGTCCACGAACTCGGCGTCGCGCTCGGCATCGCACTGTCCACTGTGGTCGACGTGCTCGACCCGGACGTCGTCGTGCTCGGCGGCTACTTCGCCGAGCTGGGGGAGTGGCTGGTCGAACCGGTCCGCGTCGAGCTCGCCGCCCGGCCGCTGGGCCAGGCGCGGGTGGTGGCGTCCCGGCTCGGCCTGCGTGCCCCGCTGCGGGGCGCCGCGCACCTGGCGGCCGAGCGGCTGTTCGCGAACCCGACGCTCGCCGAGGAGGCGACGGTATGAGCCTGCTTTCCGTCCGGGGCATCGTGAAGACGTTCCCCGGCGTCCGCGCCCTCGACGGCGTCGACCTCGACGTCGAACCCGGCGAGGTGCACTGCCTGCTCGGCCAGAACGGCGCCGGGAAGTCGACGCTGATCAAGGTCCTCGCCGGCGCGCACCAGCCCGACACCGGGGAAATCACCTGGCAAGGCGAACCGGTGACGCTCGGTTCGCCGGTCGACGCCCTGCGCCTGGGTATCGCCACCATGTACCAGGAACTCGACCTCGTGCCCGGGCTTTCGGTGGCGGACAACATCTTCCTCGGCCACGAACGCGCCCGATTCGGGTTCACGCGGATCTCCCAGGCCCGCGCCGAGGCCGCCCGCCTGATGGCCCGGCTCGGCCACCCGGACATCCGGCCGTCGACCGAGGTCGGCAAGCTGTCGGCCGCCGGCCAGCAGCTCGTCTCGATGGCCCGCGCACTGGCCCACGACGCCCGGCTGCTCGTGATGGACGAACCCACCGCCGCGCTGGCCGGCGAGGAGGTCGACAACCTCTTCCGCATCGTCGGCGAGCTGACCGCCGACGGCGTCGCGGTCGTCTACATCTCGCACCGCCTGGAAGAACTGCGCCGGATCGGGCACCGGGTGACCGTGCTCAAGGACGGCCGGACCGTCGGCACCGGCCTCGACGCGGCTGCGACGCCGACCGCCGACCTGGTCGCCCTGATGGCCGGGCGCAAGGTGGAGACGGTCTTCGGCCCGCGTCACGACGGGCACGCCCGGCCGGAGACCGCGCTCGCCGTCGAGCACCTCACCCGGCACGGCGAGTTCGAGGACGTGAGCTTCACCGTCCACGCCGGCGAGGTCGTCGGCATCGCCGGCCTGGTCGGCTCCGGGCGCAGCGAGCTGCTGGAGACAATCTTCGGCGCCCGCAAGGCCGACCGCGGAACCGTGACCGTGCGGGGGAAACCGCTCGGACCCGGTGTCCGCGCGGCCGTCAAGGCCGGCATCGGTCTCGCGCCCGAGGAACGCAAGAGCCAGGGCCTGCTGCTGGACCTGCCGGTGGTGCACAACGTGACCTTGGCCAGCCTCGGCCGGTACGCGAAGCTCGGCTTCACCGAGCGCGCCAAGGAACTGGACGACGCCGGCGCGAGCCTGCGACGCCTCGACCTGCGGCCCGCCGATCCCCGGCGGATCGTCCGCACGCTGTCCGGCGGCAACCAGCAGAAGGCCGTGCTCGCGCGGTGGCTGGTCCGCGGGTGCCGGGTGCTGCTGCTCGACGAGCCGACGCGCGGCGTCGACGTCGGCGCCCGCGCCGAGCTGTACCGGCTGATCGACGAGCTGGCCGCGACCGGGGTCGCGATCGTGCTCGTGTCCAGCGAAATCCCCGAGGTGCTCGGGCTGTCCGACCGGGTGCTGGTGCTGCGCGAGGGCCGTGTCCTCGCCGACCGGCGCTCCGCCGGGCTCACCGAGGCCGAGGTGCTCGACGTGATTCTCGAGGGGAGCGCGGCATGACCGAGACCCAGGCACCGCCCCAGGAAGCGCTGCCCGCCGAACGGAAGCGGCGGTTCGCCGTCTCCGCCGACCCGCGGCTGCTCGGCCTGGCGGCCGTGCTCGTCGTGCTGTGCCTGGTCGGCCAGTTCACCCGGCCCGAGCTGTTCTTCACCGAAAGCAACATCTCGACGATCCTGCGGCTGGCCGCGGCGATCGGCGTGGTCAGCGTCGGGATGACGTTCGTGATCATCAGCGGCGGTATCGACCTGTCGGTCGGCTCGATGGTCGGCCTGGCCGGCGTCTGGCTGACGACCCTGGCCACGCAGTCGTACGGGCCGTTCGTGATGGTCCTCTGCGGGCTCGCGGTCGGGCTGGGCTGCGGGCTGATCAACGGCGTGCTCGTCGCCTACGGCAAGGTCGTGCCGTTCATCGCGACCCTGGCGATGTACGTCTCCGCCCGCGGGCTCGCCGAGCGGATCAGCGGCCGCCGCACCCAGGTCGTCGCCGACCAGGACTTCCTGGCCTTCTTCCGCGGCAGCTTCCTCGGCATCCCGACGCTGATCTGGCTGTTCGCGCTGGTCTTCGCGATCGGCTGGGTCGTGCTCAACCGCACCACCTTCGGCCGGCGGACGTACGCGGTGGGCGGCAACGCCGAGGCGTCGCGGCTGGCCGGGATCAACGTCAAGCGCCACCTCGCGCTCGTCTACGGCGTGGCCGGGCTGTGCTGCGGGATCGCCGCGCTCATGGTCGTCGCGCGGACGACCGCGGGCGCGTCGACCAACGGCATGTTCTACGAACTCGACGCGATCGCGGCGGTGGTCATCGGCGGCACGCTGCTGACCGGTGGCCGCGGCTCGCTCATCGGCACGCTCGTCGGCGTGCTGATCTTCACGGTGCTGTCGAACATCTTCACGCTGAACAACCTGGACACCGACATCCAGAACATCGCCAAGGGCGTGATCATCGTGCTCGCCGTGCTCTTGCAGTTCCGGGCCAGGAAAGCCAGGACCGGTCCGTAGTCACACCGATGGAGGTCATCATGGCCGAACAACCCTTCCTCGGCCGCCGGGGATTCCTGCTGGGCGGGGCCGCCGTCGGCGCCGGGGCGCTGCTGGCCGGCTGCACGTCGAACACGCCCGCGAACTCGGAGGGAGGCGCGCCGGTCGCCAACGCGGGCAACAACACGCAGCCGGGCAAGCCGATCACCATCGGCTTCTCCGCACCGGCCGCCGACCACGGCTGGATCGCGGCGATCACCAAGAACGCCAAGGCCCAGGCGCAGAAGTTCAGCGAAGTGAAGTTCAACGCCACCGAGGGCACCAACGACGTCAACCAGCAGATCTCGCAGGTGGAGACGCTGATCAACGCGAAGGTCGACGTCCTGGTGATCCTGCCCTTCGACGGCAAGGCGCTCACCGCGGTCGGCCAGCAGGCGATGGACGCGGGCATCCCGGTGATCAACCTCGACCGCGTCTTCGACACGCCGCTGGCGTACAGAACGTGGATCGGCGGCGACAACTACCGGATGGGCGTCAATGCGGGCAACTACATCGCCGCGGAGCTCAAGAAGAAGAACGTCGCGAACCCGATCATCGGCGAGGTCGCCGGGATCGACTCGCTGCCGCTGACCCAGGAACGCAGCAAGGGCTTCTCCGACGCGCTGGGCCGCGCCGGGTTCAAGGTCGGCCCGCGCGTTTCGGCGCAGTTCACGTCGGAGTCGGGCGAGCAGCAGACGGCGAACCTGCTCCAGGGCGCGCCCAAGCTGGACGCGCTGTGGAACCACGACGACGACCAGGGCATCGGCGTCAACGCCGCGATCGACACCGCGGGCCGCAAGGAGTTCATCATGGTCGGCGGCGCCGGCTCGAAGAACATGATGAACCTGATCAAGGCGGACTCGTCGCCGATCAAGGCGACCGTGCTCTACAGCCCGTCGATGGCCTCGACGGCGGTCGCGCTCGCCCGCCTGCTCGGTCAGGGCAAGGGCATCGGCGACCTGGCCGAGCACGACATCCCGGCCGAGATCACCACGTACTCGGCGGTGGTCACCAAGGAGAACGTCGACCAGTACCTCGACGTCGGCTTCGACTCCTGACCGGACTTTTTCGCCAGACCGAAGGAGGGGTATGAGCCCGGGACGGGAAACCATCGGGATCGGCATGGTCGGCCACGCGTTCATGGGTGCGGTGCATTCGCACGCCTGGCGCAGCGTGCACCGGTTCTTCGACCCGCCGCTGGTGCCGCGGCTCGCCGTGCTCGGCGGCCGCGACGAGACCCGGGCCAAGGCGGCTGCGGAGAAGTTCGGCTGGGAGGACGTCGAGACCGACTGGCGGAAGCTCGTCGCCCGGGACGACGTCGGCCTGGTCGACGTCTGCACCCCGGGCGACAGCCACGCGGAGATCGCGATCGCCGCGCTGGACGCCGGGAAGCACGTGCTGTGCGAAAAGCCGCTGGCCAACTCGGTCGCGGAGGCCGAGGCGATGGCCGAAGCGGCGCGGCGGGCCCGTGACCGCGGGGTGCGGGCCATGGTCGCGTTCAACTACCGCCGGGTGCCCGCGCTCGCCCACGCCAGAAAGCTGGTCGAGAGCGGGGCACTCGGCGAGATCCGGCACGTGCGGTCGGTGTACCTGCAGGACTGGCTGTCCGACCCGCAGGCGCCGATGACCTGGCGGCTGCGTCGCGAAAGTGCCGGTTCGGGCGCGCTGGGCGACTTGGGTGCGCACATCGTCGACGCCGCCCAGTTCGTCACCGGTGAGGTGATCACCGGCGTCTCGGCGCTGACGAACACCTTCGTGAAGCAGCGGCCGTCCGAAACCGGCGGCACGGACGAGGTGACGGTCGACGACACCGCGTTGTTCCTCGCGCGGCTGTCCGGGGGAGCGGTGGCGACCTTCGAGGCGACCCGGTTCGCGCTCGGCCGCAAGAACGCCATGCGCCTGGAGATCAACGGCTCCAAGGCGAGTCTGGCGTTCGACTTCGAGTCCATGAACGAACTGCAGTGGTACGAGGGCACCGGCACCGAGGCCGGGTTCCGGCGCATCCTCGTCACCGAGCCGCAGCACCCGTACGTCGGCGCGTGGTGGCCGCCGGGGCACCTGCTCGGCTACGAGCACACGTTCACCCACGAGGTCGCCGACTTCCTGGACGCCATCGGCGCGGGCACGGACCCCGCGCCGAGCTTCGACGACGGCCTGCGCGTCCAGCGCGTGCTCGACGCCGTCGAAAAGAGCGCTGCCGCAGAAGCGAACTGGACACCGGTGGAGGAGAGATGAGCCGTCCCGTCACGTTGTTCACCGGCCAGTGGGCCGACCTGCCGTTCACCGAGGTGTGCAAGCTGGCCTCGGAATGGGGTTACGACGGGCTGGAGATCGCCTGCTCGGGCGACCACTTCGAGGTCGACCGGGCACTGTCCGAAGAGGACTACGTGCCCGGGCGGCTGCGCCTGCTCGCCGAGCACGGCCTCAAGGTGTGGGCGATCTCGAACCACCTCGTCGGGCAGGCCGTCTGCGACGACCCGATCGACCACCGGCACCAGGCGATCCTGCCGGCCCGCATCTGGGGCGACGGCGAACCCGAGGGCGTCCGGCAGCGGGCGGCGGCCGAAATGGCCGACACCGCACGGGCGGCGGCGAAGCTCGGCGTGGACACCGTCATCGGCTTCACCGGGTCCAAGATCTGGAAGTACGTGGCCATGTTCCCGCCGGTCACGCGCGATGACATCGATGACGGTTACGCGGACTTCGCCCGCCGGTGGCACCCGATCCTGGACGTCTTCGACGAGGTCGGCGTCCGGTTCGCGCACGAGGTCCACCCGTCCGAGATCGCCTACGACTACTGGACGACCCAGCGCGCCCTCGAAGCCGTCGACCACCGGCCGGCGTTCGGGCTGAACTGGGACCCGTCGCACTTCGTCTGGCAGGACCTCGACCCGGTCGGGTTCATCCTCGACTTCGCCGACCGGATCTACCACGTCGACTGCAAGGACACCCGCAAGCGCTTCGACGGCCGCAACGGACGGCTGGGCTCGCACCTGGCCTGGGCGGACCCGCGGCGGGGCTGGGACTTCGTGTCCGTCGGCCACGGCGACGTCCCGTGGGAGGACTGCTTCCGGGCGCTGAACTCGATCGGCTACTCCGGCCCGATCTCGGTGGAGTGGGAGGACGCCGGGATGGACCGGCTCCGGGGCGCGGCGGAGGCGGTGAAGTACCTGCGCGAGCACCTGTTCGACAAGCCGTCGGCGGCTTTCGACGCGGCTTTCAACAACCAGAAATGAGGGAGTTCCATGTGCGGTGACCTTGGAGGCAACACAGTGGCGCGGAGCGCCTCCATTGAGGGTGGCGGTGGGGGCATGGATGGACAGCACTCCCGACGGACATTCCTGAACGTGGCGACAGCGGCCCTCACGGTGGGGGCCGCGGCGGTGGCCCTGCCCGGCACCGCGAGCGCATCCCCGGCCCGCCGCCGCGTGCCGCTCGAGAAGATCAGCATCCAGCTCTACTCCCTGCGGTCCCTCCTCCAGAACGACCCGGAAGGCACGCTGTCGGCGCTGGCCGACATCGGCTACCGCAAGGTCGAGCTCGCCGGCACCTACGGCCGCACCGCGACCGAGTTCCGCGCCATCCTCGACCGCTGCCACCTCGAGGCGTCTTCGACGCACGTCGGCATCGACGGCGATCTGAACCAGGCGATCGCCGACGCCAAGGTCCTCGGCAACCGCTCGATCGTCGTGCCGTACGCGAATTTCGGCACCATCGCCGAGTGGGAAGCCTTCGCGGGCCGCATGAACACCGCCGCGACCGCCTTCAAGAAGGCGGGGCTGAAGCTCGGCTACCACAACCACGACCACGAGTTCGCCCCGATCGGCGGCGTCGTGCCCTACGACGTCCTCACCGCGAAGACGGACAAGCGGCTCGTCCACCTCGAGATCGATCTGTTCTGGGCGGTGAACGGCGGCGCGGACCCGGTCGAGCTGTTCCGGCGCAACTACCCGCGCGTCACGCAGTACCACGTGAAGGACCGGACCGCGGACGGGCAGATGGTCGACCCGGGCGCGGGGGCCATCGATTTCCCGCGCATCTTCGCCGCGTCCTGCCACACCATCCGCGAATTCATCGTCGAGCACGACCAGCCCGCCGACCCGCTGAACACGGCGAAGGTCGGCTTCGAATACCTCCGCACCGTCCGGTTCTGAGAGCCCCGGGGGACTCGACATGCGAGTATCACGTCGGTCGATGCTGGCCGGAACCGCCGCGGGCGTGCTCGCGCACGCGGTCGGGGTGGCCGGTACGGCGTCGGCCGCGGGCCTGACCCGCCAGCTCACCCTCTACGCCGAAGCCCTGCCCGGCGGCCTCTACGGCTACGGCCTCGAACCGGGCAAGGCCACGATCCCGGGGCCGCTGCTGGAGATCTACGAGGGCGACACCCTCGAGATCGAACTGGTCAACCGGACCGACCAGCGGCTGTCGATCCACCCGCACGGCGTCGTTTACGACACCGCGTCGGACGGCGCCCCGCTCAACGCGTCGTTCAACAAGCCGGGCGAGACGCGGACCTACACCTGGCGCACCCGGACCCGCTACGACGCCGGCGGCGGGTTCTGGATGCCCGGCAGCGCCGGCTACTGGCACTACCACGACCACGCGATGGGCACCGACCACGGCACCGCGGGCCTCGCGCGCGGGCTCTACGGCGGGCTGATCGTGCGCAAGCGCGGCGACCTGCTGCCGAGCAGGCAGTACACCGTCGTGTTCAACGAGATGATGATCAACCACAAGATGGCACCCGACACGCCGATCCTGGAGGCACGCCTCGGCGAGCGCGTCGAGTGGGTCTGCATCGGGTACGGCAGCCTGCCGCACACGTTCCACCTGCACGGGCACCGCTGGGCCGACACGCGCACCGGGATGCTTCGCGGCGCCGATGACAACGCTGCCATCGTCGACAACAAGAACCTCGACCCCGGCAGCTCGTTCGGTTTCCAGGTGCTCGCCGGGGAAGGCGCCGGGCCGGGCGCGTGGATGTACCACTGCCACGTCCAGACCCACTCCGACGGCGGCATGGTGGGGCTCTTCCTGGTCCGCAACCCCGACGGCAGCCTGCCCGACGGCGCGCAGGACGCGATCGACCGGTTCAAGGAGCACGGCCACACCGGGCACGACATGAACCCGGACGCTCAGACGCACCAAGGAGGGGAGCTATGAAGCAGCTTTTGGGGGGTCCAGGGGGGCTTGCCCACCTGGCGGGGTCTGGGGCTCGGCCCCAGAAGACACGGCGATGGTTCGGCAAGCGCGCTGCGGTCGTGCTCGCCATCGGATCGGTCCTGGCGGCCGGAGCTCCACTGATCGCGATGCCCGTGGCCGCAGCGGCCCCTGCGGCGAACGTGCCGGTGAACGTGCTGGTCTTCCACGGCGCCGCCGCCGATCAGAAGGACCCGGTGCTCCGGGCGGCGGACGCGATCGCGCGGCTGGGCGGGGACAACGGCATCACGGTGACGGCGTCCTCCGACCCGGGCGTCTTCAGCGCCGCCAACCTGGCCCGCTACCGCGGTGTCGTGTTCCTGTCCGCGCAGGGCGTCACGCTCAGCCGGGAGCAGGAAGGCGCGCTGCAGGCGTACATGAAGGCAGGCGGCGGGTTCCTCGGCATCTCCGACGCCGCCCGAGCACAGGCGGAGTCCCAGTGGTTCACCGGCCTGATCGGGGCTCGCCCGGTCGGGGCGCGGCTCACGCCCGAGGCGGTGGCGGCGGTGACCGCGAGCGGGGAGAACCCGCCCAACGAAACCAAGGAGAAACTGGCCGACAACAACGAGAACACGAAGTGGCTGACGTTCGCGACGACCGGCTGGGCGGCCTACAAGCTGGCCACGCCGGTCGCCGTCAGCAGCTACTCGCTGACGTCGGCGAACGACTACCCGGGCCGGAACCCGAAGAACTGGACGCTGCAGGGCTCCGCGGACGGCAGCACCTGGACCGACCTGGACACGCGGGCGAACGAGACGTTCACCGAGCCCTTCCAGACCCGGACGTTCACCTTCGCCAACACCACGGTCTACCCGAACTACCGGCTGAACATCACCGCCAACGCCGGGGAGCCGATTATCCAGCTGGCAGACCTCAAGCTGTTCAAGGACACCTCGGCGACCCCGCCGCCGCCGGAGTCGCCGCCGCAGCAGGCCGTCGTCGACGTCCTCGACGCCCAGCACCCGGCCACCAAGGGGCTGCCGCAGAACTGGACGCGCACCGACCGCTGGCTGAACTGGGAAACCAACCCGGTCGGCACCGTGCACACCGTGGCGCAGGTCGAGGAGAAGGGCTACCAGCCGGGAGTCGGCGCGAACGGCGCGTTCCACCCGATCTCGTGGTGCCGTGACTACGACGGCGGCCGCTCCTTCTACACCGGGATGGGCCGCACCGAGGCCTCCTACGGCGAAGGGCAGTTCCGCGACCACCTGCTCGGCGCCCTGCGCTGGACCACCGGCATGGTCCGCGGCGACTGCCAGGCTGGGATCGCCGCCAACTACAAGATCGAAAAGCTGACCGGCAAGAACGCGGCCGGCCAGCTCGACCAGATCGGCGAGCCGCACGGGCTGACCATCGCCCCCGACGGCAAGGTGTTCTACATCGGCAAGGCGGCCTGCCCGACCGGGCCGGTGGTCAGCTGGGACGACCCGAACGTCGGCCTCGGCTGCGGCACGATCCACCAGTGGGACCCGGTCACCAAGAAGCCCAAGCTGCTCACGACGTTGCGGGTGATGGGCAACCGGGGCAGCGGCGACGAGCTCGTCAAGAACGAAGAGGGCCTGCTCGGGCTGACGCTGGACCCGAAGTTCGCCGAGAACGGCTGGATGTACGCCTACTGGATGCCGCACGAGTCGATCGACCGCGACAAGCGGATCGGCAAGCGGACGGTCTCGCGGTTCACCTACAACGCGGCCGCGCAGACGATCGACCAGGCCACCCGCAAGGACCTGCTGTCCTGGGACGTGCAGATCCACAGCTGCTGCCACGCCGGCGGCGGGATGGCGTTCGACAAGGACGGCAACCTCTACATCGGGTCCGGGGACAACAACTCCTCGGGCGGCTCGAACGGCTACTCGGGCAACAACTGGACGCTCGACTACAAGGGCCTTTCGTTCCAGGACGCGCGCCGCACGGCGGGCAACACGAACGACCTCGGCGGCAAGATCCTGCGCATCCACCCGGAGGCGAACGGGACGTACACGATCCCGCAGGGGAACCTGTTCCCGAACGGGCCGGCGGACAAGACGCGCCCGGAGATCTACGTCATGGGTGTCCGGAACATCTCGCGGCTGCAGATCGACCCGGTGCACAACTGGATGACCGCGGGCTGGGTCGGCCCGGACGCGCCGTCGCCGAGTCCCGAGCTCGGGCCGGCGAAGTACGAGACGGCCACGATCATCACCGAGGCGGGCAACCACGGCTGGCCGTACTGCATGGGCAACCGGCAGCCCTACCGCGACCGCAGCAGCACCAACGCCGCGGAGCTCACCGGCTGGTACGACTGCGACCACCCGGTGAACACCTCGCCGCGCAACACCGGCCTGGTGACGCTGCCGCCGATCAAGGACAACATGATCTGGTACTCGCCGGACGGCGGCGGGCCGGTCTTCCCGAAGCGGCCGGGCTCGTCGATCCCCACGTACAACGCGGCGGACGCCACCTACACCCAGCCCTACCTGCGGGGCGGCGGCCAGGCGATCATGTCCGGGCCGACGTACCACCGCTCGCTGGTCAACACGAACAGCGGTGTCGCGTGGCCGGAGTACTGGGACAACAAGTGGTTCATCGCCGACGAAGCCAACTCGCAGAACCGGGTCGCGGTGGCCGTGGATCCGGCGGGCGTGCCGACGCACCAGCCGCCGGTGTTCGCCGAGACGTTCCGGCAGATCATCCCCGGCGGGTCCGGTGACACGCGGGTGCAGAGCTGGATGGACGCCAAGTTCGGGCCGGACGGCGCGCTGTACGTGCTCGACTACGGCAACGGGTTCTTCTCCCTGGACGCCAACCAGAAGCTGCTGAAGATCAGCTACACCGGTGGCGCGCCGACCCCGGCTCCCGCGGCGTCGTCGACCATGGTGCAGAACAAGGCGCTGACGGCGGCGTTCACCGGGTCGAAGTCCGGTGGCGTGTCCTACCGGTGGGAGTTCGGCGACGGCTCGGTGTCCACCCAGGCCGATCCGCGGCACACCTACCCGCGCACCGGCCTCTTCACCGCCAAGCTCACCGTGACCTACGCCGACGGCGAAGCGGTGACGACCCGGACCGCGGTCAACGTCGGGTGCGCGGTGGCCGATCCGAGCCCGGTGGTGACCTTGGGCGACACGATCACGAAGGTGGTCAACCGCAACGCCGGCGGTGGCTGCACGGTGGACGACTTCCTCGACGACGAAAGCACGTGGAGCACGCACGCAGCGTTCGTCAACCACGTCGAGCAGGCCACCGAGACGCTGTCCGACCTCGGGGTGCTCAACGACGCCGAGGTGGCGGAGCTGAACGCGGCCGCCGAGGCGTCACCGATCGGGAAACCGGGAACCACCGGCTACCAGGCGCTTTTCGACGGCACAGCCGAGTCGCTGAGGGCATGGGAGCAGGCACCTTCGGGGCAGTTCACCCTGCAGCCCGACGGGTCGATCCGCTCGGCCGGTGGGCTGGGCATGCTCTGGTACGCCCAGCGGCAGTTCGGCGACTTCTCGGTGAAGGTGCAGTTCAAGGACATCGCCCCCGACCCGAACCGGGCCAACAGCGGTGTGTTCGTCCGGTTCCCGGATCCGCGGACACCCCTGGACCAGCGGCCGCCGGGCAGCTGCGGGACGGTCGGGTCGGCGCGGACGTCGCAGGCGTGGGTCGCGATCTACTGCGGCCACGAAATCCAGATCTACGACGGCGACACCGGTGAGCCGCAGAAGACCGGGTCGGTCTACAACTTCGACCCGCGGCCGCTCGACCAGGCGGGTGCCCGGCCGAAGGGCACGTGGAACGAGTACGAGATCAAGGTCGTCGGGCAGCACTACACGATGATCCGCAACGGCGTGGTGATCAACGAGTTCGACAACACGCCCGGGCAGCAGTCGTCGCGCGCGGGTGACCCGCCGACCGACCTGCGGCAGTTCGTCAGCGGGTTCATCGGGCTGCAGAACCACAGCGACAACGACCTGATCGAGTTCCGCAACATCCGGGTGCGGCAGCTGTAACCCTGCCGCGGCTGGTCGTGAGTGCGTAACAGTGCTCTAACACTGTTACGCACTCACGACCCCTCACTTCAGGAAGGGTCCCCGCGATGTCCCCACGACTGATCGCCCTGCTGCTGACCGCTTTCCTGGCGGTGCTCGGGCTGGCGACGCCCGCGGCGGCGGCGCCGGTCCAGACGCTGACCTGGACCGGGAACAACAGCACCACCGAATACGCGTCCGCGCCGACCGGCGCCCGGCCCGGCGAGACCACCATCGTCTTCGAGAACAGCGAAGCGACCGGCAACACGACCGGGATGTCGCACACCCTGACGTTCGACACGACGACGCCGGGCTACAACCACGACGTCTCGCTGAACATCCTGGCCAACCCGTTCGACCCGCAGAACGGGCGGCACGAGGCCGTCGTGACGCTGACACCCGGCAAGTACCGCTACTTCTGCACCATCCCCGGGCACACCGCGATGGTGGGGGAGTTCGTCGTCTCCGACGGCACCGGCGACACGACCGCGCCGACCGTCACCGCGGCGGTGGCGGGGGACCGCGATCCGTCCGGCAACTACGTCGGATCGGCCACGGTTTCGCTGACCGCGACCGATGCGGGCTCCGGCGTGGCGTCGGTCGAGTACCAGCTCGACGGCGGCACGTGGACCACGTACACCGCGCCGGTGGTGGTGACCGCGGTGGGCATGCACATGCTGCACCACCGGGCCACCGACGTCGCCGGGAACACGTCCGAAGAAGGCATGGCGCACTTCACGATCGTCGAAGGGCAGGGCGACACCACCCCGCCGACGGTGACCGCCTCGATCGCGGGCGAGAAGGATCCGGCGGGCAACTACCTCGACGTGGCCACGGTTTCGCTGACGGCGACCGACGCGGACTCCGCCGTCCGGTCGGTCGAGTACCAGCTGGACGGCGGCGCCTGGACACCGTACTCGGCGCCGGTCTCGGTGACCGGGGCGGGCGCGCACATGGTCCACTTCCGGGCGACCGACGCGGCGGGAAACACGTCACCGGAGGGCATGGTGGGCTTCACGGTGGTGAAGCGTGACACGACGGCACCGACCGTGTCGGCCTCGGTCGCCGGCACGCGGGACTCCGACGGCAACTACGTCGGCAAGGCGACGGTCACGGTGACCGCTTCCGACGCGGGTTCCGGGGTCGCGGCGGTCGAGTACAAGGTGGACAGTGGGGCGTGGACTGCGTACGCGGGGCCGGTTCCGGTGTCCGCGGCCGGTGCGCACACGGTGGGCTACCGCGCTCGCGACGTCGCCGGCAATGCGTCCGCGGAGGGTTCGGTTTCGTTCACCGTGGTCGCCGGCGGGGACACCACCGCGCCTTCGGTCGCGCTCCAGGTCACCGGGAACCAAGACGGCGGCTGGAACTACGTGGGCTCGGCCACGGTGACGGTGACGGCCACCGACGCGGAGTCGGGTGTGGGCTTCATCGAGTACAAAGTGGACGCTTCGGCGTGGACCCGGTACACGACAGGCGTGGTCGTGTCCGCGCTCGGGGCGCACACCGTGCGGGCCCGGGCCACCGACGCCGCCGGCAACGTCTCGGCGGAGCTGGCGGGGGCGTTCACGGTGGTCGCGGCCGCGCCGCCGCCGGACGCCTGCCCGTCCTCGGACACCCGGGAGACGGTGGTGATCGGCGGGATCGACAGCCAGGTGGAGAACGTCGACACCGGCAACGGCTGCACGATCAACGACGTCATCGACGAGAACGCGGAGTACGCGTCGCACGACCGGTTCGTCAAACACGTGAAGGCGGTGACCCAGGAACTGGTGGCCGACGGGGTGCTGTCGACGGGCGACCGCAACCGCATCGTGACGGCCGCGATCGAGTCCGGCGTCGGTGGCGGCGGTTTGGCACCGGCGGACGCGGGTAAGCGGAAGTCTTCCGGCCGCGCCGACTGAAAGAAGTGACGGATGCCCGCCTTGACCCGCGTTCTCGGAGCGGTGACCGCCGCCTACAGTGCCACGATCATCGCCGCGCCGCGCGTACTGGCGAAACCGTGCGGCCTGACGACCCGGGACGGCGGGGTCACCGCGGGCGTCCGCACCTTGATCGCCGGTATCGGCGCCCGCGACGCGGCCATCGGCCTGGCGATGCTCCTCGCCCCCGCGGGCAAGCCGCTGCAGGTCGCGCTCGCGGCGCGGGTGGCGTCCGACGCGGCGGACGCGGTGGTGTTCGGCACGAACCTGCCGGACCGGGCGGCGCGCACGAAGGTGGCGGCGTTCGCGGCCACCTGGGCGACGCTGTGCGCGGCCTCGGCACTGGCCCCCTGAGCTCGCCGCGCGCCCGAGCCACTGCGGACGCGACCGGCGGGCCGGCCGTGCGGACGCGGAATCGTGCGCCGCGTCCGCACGGCGCCGGCTTCGACCCTGGCCAGGGTGCGGAAGCGGGAGCGGAGTTCGTAGCGTCGGTGGCATCCGGAGGAGGGCTGCGGCCACGATTGCCAGACCGTCTACACAGGACGGTTATGACCCGCGCCCAGGCACCGCCGTCACACCTCCGAGGCCGATGAATGCTCGGCCGCGAACCGGGCCAGCTCGGCGCGGTCGCGGACCGAGGTCTTCATCAGCAGCGCCGCCACGTGCTTCTCCACCGTGCGCGGGGAGATGTGCAGCCGCGCCGCCAGTGCCTTGTTGCTGAGCCGGAACGCCAGCAGCTCGAAGACCTCGTACTCGCGCAGGGTGACGCCGATCGCGCGCAGGCTCTCGGGCACCCGCTCGGTGCCCGTGCGGCGTTGCTGCACCGACGCGCCGGCCCGCCGCAGCAGCGCGCGGCACGCGCTGGCCACCGGGATCACATCCGCGCCGTGGAAGTGGCTTTCGGCTTCGCGCAGCCATTCCGCGGGCTCGCCCCAGCCGTCGTCGACGGCGGGTTCCGCGGTCAGGCGCAGGCCCAGCGGCCGGGCGACGCCGAACGGGGCGGCCGCCTGTGCCGCGCGCCGCATCGCCGTGGCCGCGGCCTCGTGCGCGTGGTCGCGGCCGTGCAGCACCGCCTCGGCCAGCAGCACGAACTGGCGGTTCCAGCGCATCCCGCCGGTGGCCCCGCCGGCGACGCGCCGGTGGTCGTCCCAGGCCGCGTCGCCGGCGATGACGTCGAGCAGCAGCTTGAGGCCGTGGGTGCCGGCGAGGTGGAAGGTGCTCTGCTGGCGCGCCTGGTCGGCGGCGAGCGTGTCCAGTTCGGCGCGTGCGGTGTCGCGGTCCTCCTCCAGCAGCGAGCAGAAGACGTGGGCCAGGCCGCGCGCGAGCGGGGCCTCGGGACCGGCGTCACCGCCGCCGCGCCGGAAGTCGCCGAGCGCGGCCTCCATCGCCCGGCGGTCGCCGCGGTGTCCCGCCAGCACCGCCTGCGCCATCTGGACGTACCGGGTGACGGCGTACAGCTTGATCCGCGACGCCTCCGCGTAGCAGGCGTCGAGCCGCTGCCCGGCCTCGGTGAACCGGCCGCACAGCACGGAATGCAGGCCCAGCACGGCCTCGGCGTTGTAGGCCAGGCTGATCCCGCCGGTGCGCAGGGCCTCGGCCCGCGCGGTCTCCAGCCCGGAGGGGTCCGCCTCGGCCAGCCAGGCGTTGCCGCCGAGACCGACCAGCGCGTAGTTGCGCCAGTTCGTCAGCCGGTGCTCGGCGGCGCGGTCGAGCATGCGCCGGAAGCACTCGTCGGACTCGGCCATGTCCCGCTCGCGCACCACGAACCCGACCGCGTAGAGCGCCTGGCACGCCGTCGACGGCGAGCCGATCCGCTCGGCGCCCTCGACCGCGCGGCGGCCCAGCTCTTCGCTGCGGCGCACCCGGTCGGGGGCCGGGCCGGACATCGAGAGGTACGCGTCCACGGCGTCGACCGCCACGGCCTCCTCGTCCAGTCCTGTCCCGGGCAGCAGCGCCCGCGCGGCGGCGACCTGCTCGAAGCCCTCCGCCCAGCGGCCGGCGACCTGCGCCGCCCAGGCCAGGCGGACGTGGACGCGGATCTGGCGCGCGGGGTCGCGGCCGTCGGCGGGCCGCAGCGAGCGCGCGACCTTCACCGCCCGGTCGAACCGCCCGGCCTCCGCCAGCGCGAACAGCAGCAGCTCGAGCAGGTCCCGGTACCGGCCGGACCGGTCGTCACCGCGATCGGCGTCGTCGCCGAGCAGGTTCACCGCGTGCTCCAGCACGGCGATCGCCGACCCGGGCGCGCCTTCGCCCAGCGCGCGCTGGGCGGCTTCGCGGTAGAGGTCGGCGGCGGCCCAGCGGTCCCCGGCGCCCAGCCGCAGCGACGCGGCCAGGCTGCACAGCTCACCCGGCAGGTCGGGGTGCAGTTCCACCACGGCGTCGGCCGCTTTCGCCGACAGCGCCACGCGTTCGGCCGGGTTGAGCAGGGTCAGCAGGGCTTCGGCGGTGAGCGGGTGGCGGAAGGCGTACCAGTCTTCGCCGCGCTCGTCGGCGATGAGCAGCTGGGCGGCGACGGCGGACTGCAGGTGGCCGAACAGGCTGTGGTCGTCCAGCTCGCTCACCCGCTGCACCACTGACAGGGGGAACCGGCGGCCGAGCACCGCGGCGATGGCGAGCAGCTGCTTGCCGCGTTCGCCGAGGCGGTCGGCGCGGCGGGTGATGATCGTGACGAGCGTCGAGGGCACGGCGCTGCGGCCGTGGCCGGTGAACCGCCAGCCCGCCGCGCCGTTCACCAGCTCGCCCGCCGCCACCATGCTGTGCAGCAGTTCCTCGACGACCAGCGGGTTGCCCGCGCTGTCGGCGAACAAGCGCTCGGCCACGTCGGCCGACACCTGGTCCGGCTCGGCGCCGAGCGAGGACGCCACGACGTCCCGCACTTCGGCGGGCCCGAGGCTGTCGAGCGGCATGAGGAGCCCCTCGCCGCGCCGGGCGACGGCGTGGGCCGCCTCGAGCGCGGGCGAGGGTTCGGCGCGCAGGGTGGCCAGCACGACCACCGGCTGCGTGCGGACGTTGGCGGCCAGGTACTCCACCACGGCGAGGGTTTCCACGTCGGCGTCCTGGAGGTCGTCGACGACGAAGAGGCAGCCGCGGCCCGCCCCGGCCAGCCCGGTGAGCCGCAGCGTCGCCTCGGCGAGGACGACCAGCGAGGAGTCGCCCGCGGTGTCGGTGCCGGCGGCCCAGTCCGGGATCAGCCTGCCCAGCACCGACCGGTACGGCCCGAGCTGTTCGACCAGCTCGCGGCCGCCGGTGCGGGCGAGGGACAGCAGCGCTTCGGTGAGGGCCCGGAACGGGACCGCGGGCCCGGTGGTGCTGCCGCGGCCGCGCAGCACCACCAATCCCGCGTCGAGGGCGTGGCCGACCGCCTCGGCGGCCAGCCGGGTCTTGCCGATGCCGGGTTCCCCCGTGACGAACACGGCCGATCCCGAAGAGCGGCGAGCGTCCCGCAACACCCGCTCGATCTCCTCGATCTCCGGTCCTCGGCCGACGAGAGCGGGGGCACGGGTGCGCATGCGCCAACCTTAGAGACCGGAGTCACGAATTCGGTGGTCTTCCGGTGGAGATTCCACTGTTCGGACGGCAGGATTGGGGTTGTTGTCACGCTTTGTGCCGTGCCGAGTACGTCACGCGTGCGTGTGGTTGCTCACCACGGTGCTGATGTCCACCGTGACGACCGCGGCACTGGCCACGCCGAGGGTGAGTCCGGCCAGAATCCCCGCCCGGACACCGATCTTCGTTCTGGCACCAGGGGTGGCGTCGCCGAGCGGGCTGTCCGCCTCCGAGCCGGCGGGGGTCGCGTCGAATTCGCCGGCGTTGGTGTCGTTGCGCATCTTCACTCCTGTGATGAGGTGTGTTTCGGGGTTATTTCCGGAGCCGTCCCGACGGTTCGAGCAGCAGAACCGACGGAACCTGTTCGGCAAAACCGACCCGCAACAACCCGAAACCGATACCCCCGGTTCCGGTCAGCAGGCCCGGGCTCGCTACTCCGTGCGGAGTACCGCACTGGAGCCCGTGTCCTTCGATGGCGCCCACGAGGCGCGAAGTCGCTCTCCGCAGCGCGGAGACCGACGGTTCGTGGCCCTGTCCGGCCAGCACCACGAGTGCTTCGAGGGTGCCGAGCTCGCCGTGGCAGAGCGATTGGTCGGCCGACGGCGGCCGGGCGGCCACCGCGGCCGAGAACGCGTCCGCCGTCCGTGCGGCGAACCCCGGACCGGCGGCCGCGGCGAGGACCCGGCCGGCCAGGCCCGAGCACCAGCCCAGGTCGCCGGCGACCGGTTCCGCCGTGATCCGGCCGCCGCGGCCGAGCGCCCAGTCGACACCCG
>NZ_BNAW01000004.1 GCF_014654205.1 Amycolatopsis bullii | reverse complement strand
CATCGGCTTGAGTCTTCGTGGCTCTTGTCTAGTGGTGTGGATGGGTAGGGGAGCGTCCTGCATCCAGGGAAGCGGCGGCGGAAGCCAGTCGTGGAGGGTGTGGGAGTGAGAATGCAGGCATGAGTAGCGAATGCAGAGTGAGAAACTCTGCCGCCGGATGACCAAGGGTTCCTGGGCCAGGCTAATCCGCCCAGGGTAAGTCGGGACCTAAGGCGAGGCCGACAGGCGTAGTCGATGGACAACGGGTTGATATTCCCGTACCCGAGCATGTGCGCCCATGACGAGGCGTTTGATACTAACCACCCAAAGCCACGGTTTGAAGCCTTCGGGTGAATGACTGTGTGTGGAGCGTGGGACCTGATTTCGTAGTAGTCAAGCGATGGGGTGACGCAGGAAGGTAGCTCCGCCAGGCGATGGTTGTCCTGGTATAAGCGTGTAGGCCGAGTGGTAGGCAAATCCGCCACTCACGTAGGCTGAGACGTGATGTGTAGCCGTTTGAGGCGAAGTAGAGTGATCCTATGCTGCCGAGAAAAGCCTCTAGTGAGTGCATGCACGGCCCGTACCCCAAACCAACACAGGTGGTCAGGTAGAGAATACCAAGGCGATCGGGTGAACTGTGGTTAAGGAACTCGGCAAAATGCCCCCGTAACTTCGGGAGAAGGGGGGCCAAACATCCTGAAGCTTTTTACAGGCTAGGGGTGGGTGGCCGCAGAGACCAGCGGAAAGCGACTGTTTACTAAAAACACAGGTCCATGCGAAGTCGCAAGACGATGTATATGGACTGACGCCTGCCCGGTGCTGGAACGTTAAGAGGACCGGTTAGCCAGCAATGGCGAAGCTGAGAATTTAAGCGCCAGTAAACGGCGGTGGTAACTATAACCATCCTAAGGTAGCGAAATTCCTTGTCGGGTAAGTTCCGACCTGCACGAATGGCGTAACGACTTTCCGGCTGTCTCAACCACAGGCCCGGCGAAATTGCACTACGAGTAAAGATGCTCGTTACGCGCGGCAGGACGGAAAGACCCCGGGACCTTTACTATAGTTTGGTATTGGTTTTCGGTTCGGCTTGTGTAGGATAGGTGGGAGACTGTGAAGCTGCAACGCTAGTTGTGGTGGAGTCGTTGTTGAAATACCACTCTGGTCGAATTGGGAATCTGAACCTCGGGCCATGATCTGGTTCAGGGACAGTGCCTGATGGGTAGTTTAACTGGGGCGGTTGCCTCCTAAAGAGTAACGGAGGCGCCCAAAGGTTCCCTCAGCCTGGTTGGCAATCAGGTGTTGAGTGCAAGTGCACAAGGGAGCTTGACTGTGAGACAGACATGTCGAGCAGGGACGAAAGTCGGGACTAGTGATCCGGCACCTCCTGGTGGAAGGGGTGTCGCTCAACGGATAAAAGGTACCCCGGGGATAACAGGCTGATCTTGCCCAAGAGTCCATATCGACGGCATGGTTTGGCACCTCGATGTCGGCTCGTCGCATCCTGGGGCCGGAGTAGGTCCCAAGGGTTGGGCTGTTCGCCCATTAAAGCGGCACGCGAGCTGGGTTTAGAACGTCGTGAGACAGTTCGGTCCCTATCCGCCGCGCGCGTAGGATACTTGAGGAAGGCTGTCCCTAGTACGAGAGGACCGGGACGGACGAACCTCTGGTGTGCCAGTTGTTCTGCCAAGGGCATGGCTGGTTGGCCACGTTCGGAAGGGATAACCGCTGAAGGCATCTAAGCGGGAAGCCTGTTCCAAGATGAGGTATCCCACCCCTTGTGGGTTAAGGCCCCCAACAGACCATTGGGTTGATAGGCCAGAAATGGAAGCACAGTAATGTGTTGTCGAGTTGACTGGTACTAATAGGCCGAGGACTTGCCTACGAAGATGTTACGCATCCACTCTACGGTTCTGAAACACCACCTCAGGTGTGTTGTTTCAGAGATGTTTCGGTGGTTATAGCGTCAGGGAAACGCCCGGTCCCATTCCGAACCCGGAAGCTAAGCCTGACAGCGCCGATGGTACTGCAACCGAAGGGTTGTGGGAGAGTAGGACACCGCCGAACTTAACCAAGGAAAGGCCCCGGTCGAGAACCCACGGTTCTCCCGGGGCCTTCCGCTATTCCCGGGCCGGCCGCCGGAGCAGGTACGTGTCCATGATCCAGCCGCGCCGCTCCCGCGCCTCCGCCCGCACCTCACGGATGTGCGCCGCCAGCGCCGGGGTGAGCGGACCGGACAGCAGGATCTCGTCCGGCGTGCCGATGTAAGCGCCCCAGAAGATGTGCAGGCCCTCCGACGTGAAGCGGTCGAACGTCGTGTGGGCGTCCAGCAGCACGAACACGTCGTCGACGCCCTCCGGCCAGCCCGTCGCCAATCGGCGGCCAGTCGTCAGCTGGACCGCGCGGCCGATCTGGTTCATCGTCGTCCGGTGCCGGGCCACCAGCGCCGAGATGCTGCTGATGCCCGGGACGACCTCGTACTCGAACTCCACGTTCCCCCGGGCCAGCACCGCCTCGATCAGCGCGATCGTGCTGTCGTACAGCGACGGGTCGCCCCACACCAGGAAGGCGCCGGATTCGGCGGGTCCCAGTTCCGAGCGGATCAGGTCCTCGTACACGGCCACGCGGGCTGCGTGCCAGTCGGCGACCGCGGCCCGGTAGTCCGCCGCGGTCCGGTCGCGGGGCGCGTCCTCCGCCAGCACCACGCGGTAGCCCGGGCGCGTCACGAACCGGTCGAGGATCTCCTGCCGCAACCGGACCAGGTCGCTCTTCTCCGCCCCCTTGTCGAGCACGAAGAACACGTCGACGCGGTTGAGCCGGTCGATGGCCTGCACCGTCAGGTGCTCCGGGTCGCCGGCGCCGATCCCGATCGCGTAAATCTTCCGCATGCCGGGAGTGTGCCGGGGGCGATCGGTGAACCCCTACCCCCGATGGGTATAAAGGAAGAAGAGCGAAAGGAGCGGGAGATGGCCGAAGCGACCTACACCGTCGAGGGCATGACCTGCGGGCACTGCGCCACCTCGGTCCGCGAGGAGGTCTCCGAGATCGACGGCGTCCAAAGCGTGGACGTGGACGTCGAGAGCGGCCGCGTGACCGTGACCAGCGACGCGCCGCTGACCACTGACGCGGTCGCCGCCGCCGTCACCGAGGCCGGCTACCGCCTGGTCGCGTGAACTCCACCGAGGTGTCGGCCGCGGCCCGCGTCGAGCTCGCCATCGGCGGGATGACGTGCGCGTCCTGCGCGGCTCGCGTCGAGCGGAAGCTCAACAAGGTCGACGGCGTGACGGCGACGGTCAACTACGCCACCGAGAAAGCCCAGGTCAGCTACCCGAGCGGGCTGTCAGTCGACGACCTCAAGGCCGTCGTCGAAGCCGCCGGCTACTCGGCACGGCTGCCCGAGCCCGAGGCGCCGGATGACACACGCGAGCTGCGCAAACGTTTGCTGGTGTCTGCCTCGCTCACTGTCCCGCTGGTCGTCGTCGCGATGGTCCCCGCCTGGCAGTCCGCGGCCTGGCCGTGGGTGTCGCTCGTCCTCGCCGCCCCGGTCGTGACCTGGGGCGCGTGGCCGTTCCATCGCGCCGCCGCGGTCAACCTGCGGCACGCCACGGCCACGATGGACACGCTGATCTCACTCGGCGTCGTCGCTTCCGTGGCCTGGTCGCTGTACGCGCTCGTTTTCGGCGACGGCCACCACCACCTGTACTTCGAGGTGGCCGCCGCGGTCACCACGTTCATCCTGGCCGGCCGCCACTTCGAGACGCGGTCGAAGCGCCGGGCCGGCGCCGCCCTCCGCGCCCTCATGGACCTCGGGGCGAAGGACGTCACCGTGCTCCTCGACGGCGAAGAGCACCTCGTCCCGATCAAGGACTTGCAGGTCGGTGACGTCTTCGTGGCCCGGCCCGGCGAGAAGATCGCCACCGACGGCGTGGTCACCGAAGGCGGGTCGGCGGTCGACACCAGCATGCTGACCGGCGAGTCGGTCCCGGTCGAGGTCGGTCCGGGCGACGCGGTCACCGGTGCCACCGTCAACGTCGGCGGGCGGGTGCTCGTGCGCGCCACGCGCATCGGCGCGGACACCCGGCTGGCGCAGATGGCGCGGCTCGTCGAGTCGGCGCAAAACGGCAAGGCCGAGGTCCAGCGCCTGGCCGATCGGGTCTCGGCGGTGTTCGTCCCGGCGGTCGTCTTCGCCGCGCTGGCGACCCTCGTCGGCTGGCTGGCGACCGGCGGCTCGGCGGACGCGGCGTTCACCGCGGCCGTGGCCGTGCTGATCATCGCCTGCCCGTGCGCGCTCGGCCTCGCGACGCCGACGGCACTGCTCGTCGGCACCGGCCGCGGTGCGCAGCTGGGCATCCTGATCAAGGGGCCCGAGGTGCTCGAGTCGACCCGGCGCGTCGACACCGTCGTGCTCGACAAGACCGGCACCGTCACCACCGGCCGGATGACGCTCGTCGAGGGCGACGGCGAGGTGCTCCGGCTCGCGGGCGCCGTCGAGGCCGCTTCCGAACACCCGATCGGCCGCGCCATCGCCGACGCCGCCCGCGAGCGCTTCGGCGCATTGCCCGCCGTCACCGAATTCCGCAGCACGCCGGGTGTCGGCGTGGCAGGGGTGGTCGAAGGACGCGTCGTCAGCGTCGGGCGGGCGCCGGGTGGCGACGTGACCACGGTCGGGGTGACCTGGGACGGCGAGCTGCACGGGACGCTGGCCGTCGCCGACACGATCAAGCCGACGTCCGCGCAGGCCGTCGCCGAATTGCGGCAACTCGGCCTGGAGCCGATCCTGCTGACCGGTGACAACGCGGGCGTGGCGCGGGCGATCGCCGCCGAAGCCGGGATCGGCGAGATCGTCGCCGAGGTGCTGCCCGAGGGCAAGGTCGACGTCGTCAAGCGGCTGCAGGCGGAGGGCCGCGTGGTGGCGATGGTCGGTGACGGCGTCAACGACGCGGCCGCGCTCGCGCAGGCCGACCTGGGCCTGGCGATGGGCACGGGCGCCGACGCGGCCATCGAAGCCGGCGACCTGACGCTGGTGCGAGGAGACCTGCGGGCCGCGGCCGACGCGATCCGGCTGGCCCGCCGCACCCTCGCCACGATCAAGGGGAACCTGTTCTGGGCGTTCGCCTACAACGTGGCGGCGCTGCCGCTCGCGGCGCTCGGCCTGCTCGACCCGATGATCGCGGGGGCGGCGATGGCCTGCTCGTCGGCCTTCGTGGTGAGCAACAGCCTGCGGTTGCGCCGGTTCCGCTGACACCCCGGGAGGGTATAGTCGGGGTGAGGAATGCCGACGACGGGGACAGGTGGGCGATGACGGGTTACGGCACCGAGCGGGAAGCCTATCTGAAGCGCCTGCGCCGGATCGAGGGTCAGATCCGCGGGCTGCAGCGCATGGTCGAGCAGGACAAGTACTGCATCGACATCCTGACCCAGGTCTCCGCGGCGACGAAGGCGCTGCAGTCGTTCTCGCTCGAACTGCTCGACGAGCACCTGGCCACCTGCGTCGTCCAGGCGGCCGCGGCGGGCGGCGAGGAAGCCGATCTGAAGGTCCGGGAAGCTTCGGACGCCATCGCGCGGCTGGTGCGGTCCTAGCGGACCAGCACGGCCAGGGTGAGGCCGCCCGCGTTCGTCGTGAAGTGCACGATCACCGACGCGAGCACGCCCCGGCCGAGGTGGCGCCACCAGTGCAGGAAGATCCCGGCGACGCCCGCCGCGGCCATCGCCAGCACCTGCAGCACCACCACCGGCGTCGAGCCGAACACGGCGTGCACGGCGGCGTTGCGGCCGATGGCGAGGGCCGGCAGCGCGTGCCAGAGCCCGAACAGCGCGGCCGAGCACAGGATCGGCGGCCAGCGCCACCGGTCGTCGTCCGCGCCGAACAGACCGGGCAGCACACCGCGGAACGCGACCTCCTCGATCAGTACCGTGCCGAACAGGATCCGGCCGCAGGTCAGCCACAGCAGCTGCGCGAAATCGGGGTCGCCGACGCGGCCGTCCTGGTAGACCGTGCGCAGCGACGGCACGGCCAGCGCGATCCCGAAGACGACCGCCACCGAAGCCGCGCCGGCCAGGCCGGCGAGCGCGGGACGCCGGAGCCGGCTCAGCCCCAGGTCCGTCCACGAGCAGCCGGCTGCCCGGCCCAGCGCGACCAGCACGAGCGCCGCCACCAGCCCGCACACCGGGTACGCCCAGCCGGGCAGCACGCGGTTGGCCAGCGTGGTCGACGCGGCGAGCGTCATGACCGCGGCGACCAGCGCGAACACCCGCCGCGGGGGGAACGGCGCGGCTTCGGTCAAGGACCGGCTCCCGCGGTCCCGGTGAAGCCACCGTGGGGACTGCCGACCGTCACGACGTCCTGACCTGCGCCGATGCCGCGGCGCAGGTCAACCTACCGCGTCAGTGAGGTCGTCCGCCGGTGACCGGCGCTGGATCGGCACTCTTTTCGACATCGGCAGGGTGGCTTCCGGGTCGAACGACGCGGGACGGTCGTCGAGGGCGACGGCCGCGTCGGCCAGCAACGCCCGGCAGCCCGTCAGGCTCGCCTTGAGCTTGTCGCGGACCTCCGCGAGGGCCGTGACCTCGCGTTGCGCCGCCTCGACCAGGGATTCGCCGTGCTTGGTCGCGTCGGTGACCAGCTTCTCGGCCTTCTCCCGGGCCGCGGCCAGCTCGGTTTCCGCGGTCGTGACCAGGGTTTCGCCGTGTTGCCGCGCTTCGGCGACCAGCTGGTCGGCCTTCGCTCGGGCGGCCGCAGACTGCTCGGCCAGCTCGCGCATCGCGTCGGCGCGGCGCACCGTCATCGCGCGGGTGTGGTCCTCTTCCAGCTGGGCACGGCGGTGTGCCGCGGCCTCGTCGAGTTCCTTGCGACGCTGCTCGGCCGCGCGCAGGAGTTCCTCGTGCTCGGCGCGCTGCCGCTCGCGTTCGGCCTCCGCCTCGGCGACCAGCCGGCGTTCCTTCTCCGTGAGCCGGACGGCCTCCGCCTCGGCCTCCCGGCGGATCCGCTCCGCGGTTTCCGTTGCCGCCGCGGTGATTTCGGCCGCTTCCTCGCGGGTCAGCTCGATCATCCGGCGGGAGCGCTCCTGCAGGGCGTCCGCGGGGATCGGGGTCATGCTGATCCGGTCGATCTTGACACGCAGCTCGTGGTTCTCCTCGGCGAGCGCGGTCCCGCGGCGCCGCGCGGAGTCCCGCTCCGCGGTGAGTCTGCGGATCTCGGCCTCGGCCCACGCGACGTACTCCGCGACCTGGGCGCGGTGAAAACCGCGCCACGCCAGGTCGAATCCGGGCTGCGTGTTGGCCACGTCCTCGCCGCCGCCGGGGGCCATGCCTCACCTCCGAATTGGATGGTTTCTCCTGGGCCGCACGTTTTCCTTGCGGCACCGGGGATTTCCGTGTGCACCCCAGTGTGCCGCAAACCCGCCTCCGCGCGCTGCCCGGGCGGCCGATCATTCGTCGAGCGGTTCTCCGAGACCGGTGGACGTGCTCCGGACGGCGGGCAGCTCGGCCAGTTCGGCGGCCAGGTCGTAGAGATCACCGCGGCCGTCCAGGCGCAGCGTCACGACCGCGATCCGTTGCCCCTCTTCGGAAACGGATTCGTGGTCGACCTCGACGTGGTGCACCACCCACCCGCGCCCGGTGCACACGGCCAGCGCCGCGCGCAGCACGCCGTGGCCGTCGAGGTAGCTCAGCCGGACCACCGGTGGTTCCCGGCGGTGCCGGGCCACGAACCGCTGCAGCGGCGGGAAGCCCCGGGTCACCACGAAATGCCCGATCGTCGTGCCGGCCGCGAGCACCGGCAGCCCGGCCCCGCACGCCGTGCCGACCGCGGCGGTCAGCCAGATCGTCGCCGCCGTGGTCAGCCCGCGCACCGCGTCCCGGCGGACGAAGATCAGCCCGCCGCCGATGAAGCCGATGCCGGAAACGATCTGGGCGGCGATCCGCGACGGGTCGAGCGAGACGTGCTCGAAGCCGAGCAGATCGGCGAAGCCGTACTTCGACACCAGCATGAACACGGCCGAGCCGACGCCGACCAGGCTGTGCGTCCGCAGCCCGGCGGCCTTCATGCCGGCCTCGCGTTCGAGCCCGATGGCGACGCTCAGCACGAGTGCGAGCAGGACCGGCGGCAGCAGGCTCCACTGCGCCGGCGTGGACCACAGGGTGGGCAAGTTCGTGACCTCCAGGGTTTCCGGTGGCCGGCAAGCGGGGAGAACCGCGGCGCCGTCACCTGGGCATACTGGGCCGGACGCCCCCGATCGTGCCAGGCGAGGAGGACTCGTGACAGCGAGCCTGCCGGTTCCGGACTTCGTGGCCTACCGCGCCGTGCGCCGCGGCGTCCGCGACCTGCTCAGGGGACGGCCCGGCGCGTGGTTCCACCGGGTCCCGGCGTGTCCGGAGTGGACTGTCACGGACCTGCTCGGCCACCTCACGGCGATCGCCGGGCGGGTCCTGGCGCGCCACGGCGGCGGCCCGGTGTCGCCGGCCGGGGCCGTGGCGGTGCCGGAGCTGCTCGACCACTGGGACGACGTCGGCGAGGAGCTCGACCGGCGGCTCGAGGACGCGGGCGGGCGCAGTGGCGCGGTGATGGTGATGGACGCCTACACCCACGAGCTGGACCTGTGCGCGGCCCTCGGCGTCGCGCCGCCGGAGGACCACGCGGCCGAGGCGCCGAGCTTCGAAGTGCTGGTCAGCGGACTGTCCGGCTCGATCACGGCACGCCGGTTGCCGTCGCTGCGGCTGTGCACGACGTCGGGTGCGGAGTGGACGGCAGGTGATGGCCGTCCGGCGGCGACGGTGACCGCGCCCACCCACGACCTCTACCGCTCCCTGGCCGGACGACGGTCCCTTGCCCAGCTCGCGGCCCTGGCCTGGAGCACGGCGCCCGAGCCGTGGCTGCCCGCGTTCGGCTGGGGGCCGTTCGCGCCGCCCGCCCAGCCGGGTGTCTGACGGGCGGCGGGGGCTCAGCCGGACGGCGGGGTGACCGTCAGGAGGGCGGCCAGGGCCAGCACCACGATGCTGAGCAGCACCTCCACCACCACTGCCTGGCGCAGGCGGCGCAGGTCCGCCGTCACCGTCTTCGTCGCGCCTTCCGACGGTGCCGCCGGGGTCAGGCTCCGGCGCACCGCCCGGCGGGAGCGGCTCGCCACCGCCAGCAGCACCGCGAAGCCCGCGATCTTCAGCAGGACCAGCAGGCCGAACCGGGTCGTCCAGAGGGACGGCAGCGACGGCATGATGCGCAGCGCCAGCACGGCGCCGCTGAGCGCGATGGCCGTCACCGCTCCGCTCGCGATGCGGGAAAAGCGCGTCGCCACGGGAACCAGGTCCTCGTCGGCTGCCGGGCGGTGGAGGCACAGGGCCAGCTGGGTCAGGCCGCCCGCCCAGACGGCGATCGCGCCGAAGTGCACCAGGTCCGCCGAGACCGAGACGAACATGATCGGGTCGGTGACCGGGTGGCCGGTGGCCGAGAACGTCAGCAGCACGAGGAAGCCGGTCACCACGGCCAGGTTCTCGTAGCGGGAGCGCAGCCGCTCCGGCAGGTCCGGCCGCAGCAGCCGGGGCAGCAGGAGCGCCAGCACGGCCACCGCGGCCAGCCGGAGCAGCAGCAGCTTCCCGTAGGCGACGCGCAGGGTGTCCGCCAGCAGCCGGGTGTCGAACACCGCTTCGAGGTTCCGCCCGGCCGCGTACGGGCCCTGCAGCACGAACGCCGCGACGGTCGTCGCCGCGACGAGGCCGGCGCCCCAGCGCAGCAGCCGCCGGGCACGGGGGTCGGCGCGGGCCGCCGGACGGCACAGCACCACGAACGCCAGCCCGCCGAGCAGCACGACTCCGAGGTAGGCCAGCCAGCGCGCGCCCGTCGACACGGCGTCGACGGCCGCGTCGGTGCCGGTCGCCGCCGACACCGCGCCGGCCGACGTCACCAGCGGCCCGGTGCCCACCACGAACGCGAAGGTGCCGCGCACCGGGTGGGAGTCGGCCGAGACGAAGGCGTATTCGACCAGGTAGCTGCCGTCCGGCAGGCCCGGCTTCAGCCGCACCGCGAGCTGCTCGGCGACGTCGCCGGGCTGGAACACCGGCCCGGTGTCGGCCCGCGTGCCCGCGAGGTCGACGACCTTGATCGACCCGGGCTGGATCCCGAGGTTCTCCGAAAGGGTGACCGACACCAGGGGCGGCGCCGCGCTCAGGCGGGCGCCGTCCCCCGGGGCCGACGAGACGATCTCGACGTGGGCCGAAGCCGGAACGGCGCCGAGCACCAGCCAGCCGGTGAGGAAGGCCAGCAGGGCCAGCGCTCGCTTCACGACGCGGCGAGGGCGGCCTTCGGCAGCCCGCATACACAGCCGCTCAGCTCGTGCTCGGCGACCGAGGCACGCCGGTGCAGGACGACCGCGACGATCATCGGGATGGTGACGATCGTGTTGTAGAACAGGTGCAGCTCCACCCGCGGCACGAGCAGCTGGATGATGCTCGTGGGCACCTTCTGCCCGGCCAGCCGCCAGCCCGACTGCGCCTGGATGAACAGCAGCAGGTGCTCGATGTGGTGCCAGAACTGGATGGCGAGCGCGAGGTTCCACCACTGCCGCGACCGGCCGGCGAAGCCGTACCGCAGGATCCACAGGAACACCAGCATCACGAGCGCGTAGCCGTAGTGCAGCCACTCCTGCGAAATGAGCCACGGGAACGGCATCCCGAGCACTCCCCGCGCCCGCGAGGTGGGCCACCCGAGCCCGTAGATCTGCACGGCTTGGACGATGTGCTCGGCCCAGTGGGCCACCACGATCACCATGAACACGGCGAGGGCGCGGTTGTGGTACTTCCCGTTGAGCGTCCCCAGGAAGCCGGCCGGCCGAACGAACTCGGAGGTCGACATGCAAGTGCCCCTTCTCGAAGGACCGAATCTCGGCTTTCCGACGATAAACCTCCCGGCGGCCCGCTCCGTTACTCCGGATTGCCCATTTCGCCGGGTCGGCCGGCCGCACCCCGGGGCGGCTCAGTGCAGGGTGAGGCCGTCGGAGAGTTCCGGCTTCGGGGGGATCCGGAACAGCTTGGTGAACAGCTCCAGGTGCGCGAACGCGCCTTCGATCTTCACCCGGCCGGACGCCATCGCCTCGGCCGCGGTCAGGTTGCCGTTGACCAGGTCGATCAGCACCGGCCCCTGCGGCTCGATGACGATGTCCGCCGAGGGGTGGTCGCCGCTGCTCACCTTCAGCGTTCCGTCGTCGATCATGGCGTGGATGATCAGCGAGTCGCTGTGGCGCAGCACGTACGCCACGTGCACGCCGCGCGCGGCTTCCTCCTGGAACGTCGTGTAGAGCGAGAGGATGGCGGCGTCGGTGGTGAAGACGTCGTCGCCCTTCGGGTAGCCGAGCGAGCGCGCGCCCCACAGCCCGAGGTCCAGCAGGATGTGGTCCAGTTCGCTGCCGTACTCGGTGAGCTCGTAGACCAGGCCGGCGTCGAGCTGCGGCAGGACGCGGCGGCGGACGACGCCGCCCTGCTCCAGCTCGTTGAGCCGGGACGACAGGATGCTCGCCGGGATGCGGGGCAGGCCTCGCTGCAGGTCCGTGAAGCGCTTCGGGCCGAGGATCAGGTCGCGGATGACGAGCATGGACCACCGCTCGCCGATGATTTCGAGAGCACGCGCCAGGCCGCAGAACTGTCCGTAGGTGCGTGTGGTCGTCATACTCGGTCCTCACTGTGGGTCGCATCGGACGCTCGGGATCCAGGTTGACGACCCGCTCGGCCGCCGGGCCAGTGCGGTGTGCATGCCTTCGCTGTGGATTCCACGGGAAGTGCCGTGTGTTTCGCATCCCGGGCAGGTGTGCCGCGCACTGGCCGCAGGTCCGCCGCCGGAGAAGAATCCGGTTTCTCGGATTGTGCGCACCGGCGGCAGGGAGTTGAAATGAGCGGATCGGCCGTGCAGCCCGCCTTCCACCCGTCGACGTCGCACGCGCGCGGCCGCGTGCTCGGCTTCAAACGGCACCTGCGCGCCGAGGTCAGCAACGGCAACGGCGCCTACCTGTTCTCCGAACGCGGGGTCATCGCGATGCGGGGCGCCCGCATCGAATCGCTCGCGCCGCTGCTGGACGGGACGTGGGAACTGGCCGACGTGCTCGGTGCGCGGCCGGACGGGATGGCGCCCGAGGAGGTCGCGGCGCTGGTTGCCCAGCTCGTCGAGGCGGGCCTGGTGGCCGTGCGCGAGGCGGCCGGGCCCGGGGCCGACGAACGGGAGCTCGCCTACTGGGACGCGTGCGGCATCGACGCCGGCGAGGTCGCGGCCGGCGACACCCGCGGTAGCGTCCGGCTGATCGCGGTCGGCGAGGACGTCGACACGCGGCCCGTCGAGCAGGCGCTGGCGGGCGCGGCCCTCGACGTCGTCGGCGGGACCGGCGAGCCCGACCTGAGCGTGGTGCTGTGCACCGACTACCTCGACCCGCGGCTGGGCGAGGTCGACGCCGAGCACCGCCGCACCGGACGGCCGTGGCTGCTGGCGCGCCCGTTCGGCGCCCAGGTCTGGATCGGGCCGGTGCTGCGGCCGCACGAGTCGGCGTGCTGGCTGTGCCTGACCAACCGGCTGTGGGCCCACCGGCACGCCGAAGCGTGCGCCCAGGAGGTCCTCGGTCACGTCGGCCCCGCGCGCCACCCCGCCGCCGCGCTGCCGCCGCTCACCGCGGCGGCGGCCCACCTGGTGGCGCTGGAGGCCAGCAAGTGGCTGGCCGGCTACCGCCACCGCGGCCAGGAGAGCGTCTGGGTGCTCGACACCCTCAGCCTGCAGGGCGAGCTGCACGAGCTGCGCCGCCGCCCGCAGTGCCCCGGCTGCGGGGACGCCACGCTCGTGACCCAGCGGTCCGCCCGGCCGATCGAGCTGCGGGAGGCCCGGAAGGCCACCTCGGCCGGCGGGGGGCACCGCACCGCGACGCCGGCCCAGATGCTCGAGCGGTACCGGCACCTCGTCAGCCCGGTCACCGGGATCGTGAAGGCGATCCGGCCCGACCCGGCGGCGCCGCCGTTCGTCAACGCCTACCGGTCGGGGACGAACGTCGCCCGCGCCCTCACCGGCGTCGTCGGGCTGCAGGCCGGGCTGCGCGGGGAGAACGGCGGCAAGGGCGTCAGTCCCCTCGACGCCGAGGTCGGCGCGCTCTGCGAAGCGGCGGAGCGCTTCTCCGGCAACTTCCAGGGTGACGAACTGCGGATCCGGGCCTCGTTCGACGACCTCGGCGCGGAGGCGGTCCACCCCAACGACTGCATGCTGTTCGCCGAGCGGCAGTACCGGGAGCGCGCGGCCTGGAACGCGGCGCACGGACTGTTCCAGCACGTCGGCGCGCCCTTCGACACCTCGGCCGTGATCGACTGGACCCCGGTGTGGACGCTGGCGGGCCGGCGCCGCCTCCTGCCGACCGGGTTCCTGTACTACGGCGCGCCCATCGGCTGCGGGATCCGCGGCCTGCGCCCGGACTCCAACGGCGCGGCGGCCGGCAGCAGCCTCGAGGACGCCATCCTGCAAGGCACCCTGGAGCTCGTCGAACGGGACGCCGTCGCGTTGTGGTGGTACAACCGGACGCCGGTGCCGGGGGTGGATCTCGCGTCCTTCGGCGACCCGTGGCTGGAGGAGATGATCGGCGGCTACGCGGGCATCGGCCGCGAGCTGTGGGCGCTCGACGTGACGTCGGACCTCGGCGTCCCGGTGGTCGTGGCGCTCTCGCGGCGCACCGACGGGCCGCACGAGCACGTCATCTTCGGCTTCGGGGCCCACCTCGACCCGCGGATCGCCCTCCGCCGCGCGGTCACCGAGCTGAACCAGATGATCCCCGACGTGCTCCACTTCGGACACGAGCTCGACGACCCGGACGCGGCCCGCTGGCTCCGGTACGCGACGGTCGCCAACCAGCCGTACCTCCGGCCCGCCGCGGGTGTGCGGATGCGCGTCCCGGCGGACTTCCGGTTCGTCCACCGCCCGGACGTGCGCGACGACGTGGTGGCGCTGGGCCGGACGCTGGCGGCGGCCGGCACGGAACTGCTCGTGCTCGACCAGACCCGGCCCGACGTGGGGATCCCGGTGGTCAAGGTGCTCGCGCCGGAGCTGCGGCCGTTCTGGGCCCGCTACGCGCCCGGACGACTGTTCGATGTTCCGGTGCGGCTGGGCAGGCTCGCCGAGCCGACGCCGTACGAGCGGCTCAATCCGTTCCCCATCTTCCTCTAGCACCCTGGAGTGTCCCGGAAGAGCACTTCACCCCTCGCGTAGGAGCACCCGTTGACCCCCGACAGCCCGGAGGGACGCGCCGAAACGATCCGGTTGCTGTCCCTGACCGAGGACACCCTGCTCGAAGCCGCGGACGACGGGACGCTCGTCGCCGTCACGTGGTGGGGGGAGTACGAGTTCCCCGGCACGCCCGAGGAAGTCCGCGCGTCGCTCGACCGGATGGCGCTCGGCCCGGTGACCATGGCCAACCTGGCCGTGGACGGCCAGGACGAGTCGCGGGTGTCGCTGCGGAAGGTGCTCACCCGGCTCTCCGGTTCGGTGGTGCACTCCCTCGCGCTCAACGACGGCCAGGGGCCGCTGCTGTCGGCGATCCCGGTGACGCAGAACCCCGCGTTCCCGGTCGGCCCGCTGCCGGCGGCGCGGCGCGTCCGGCTCTCGCGGTTCACCTCGCTGCGCGCCGACGGTGGCACGCTGCTCGCCGAGTCGGCGGGAGCGCGGTACAAGGTCGCCTTGTCCAGCTCGCCCGCCGTGGTGATCGCGTCGTCGCTGGCCGCGCCGAGAACGGTCGACGAGCTGGCCGGGACGGCCGGGGTGCCCTCGGCCGTCGTGGCCGACGTCCTGTCCTTCCTGGTCGCCGCCGGGGTGGTACTGCTCGCCCGGCCCGACGGCGGGTTCGCCGAGTCCGGCGGGCCCGACCTCAGTGTCTGGTCGCCGGGCGACCTGCTGTTCCACACCCGCAGCCGAACCTGGCAGAAGGGGGCGGCGCCGGATCCGGACGCGGCTCGCGAGATGCGCGAGCCGCCCGTGGTCAAGCAGGTCACCGCGGGGCCGACGTTCCCGCTGTACCGGCCGGACCCGGCCGTGCTGGCGGCCAGGGACCCGACGCTGACCAGCCTGCTTGAGCGCGACCACATCGGCCCGGAGCTCAGCGAGCGCGCCCTGCCGGCGCGGCAGATCGGCGAGTTCCTGTTCCGGGCGGCCCGGGTCCGCTCGGTCGGCCCGGCGCACCTGCCCGGCGGCCCGGCGCACGAGGCGTCGCAACGGCCGTACTTCAGCGTCGCCTGCCTGTACGAGCTCGAGATCTACGTCGGCATCAACCGCTGCGACGACCTGACCCGCGGGATCTACCACTACGACCCGCTGTGGCACACGCTCACCCTGATCAACGACGACCTCCCGGTCCTGGACAGCCTGCTGGACATGGCGATGGTCGCCGCGGGCGGCCACGCCCGGCCGTCGGTCCTGCTGACGATGACGGCCCGCATGTCGCGGATCGCCTGGGTCCTCGGCGGGGCGGCGTACGCCACGACCCTGCTCCACGTCGGGGCGCTGCAGCAGGTGTTCTCCCTCGCCGCGAAGGCCATGGGGCTGACCGCGCACGCCGTGCCCGTGGACGCCGGCGACCGCGTCGACCGGGCGCTGAAGCTGAGGTGGCCCGCCGAGGTCAGCGTCGGCGAATGTGTCCTGAACTTGCCCGGGTGAGCCTGCGGCGGGAACGCCCGGATCGCGGTTCCGGCTGTTAGATTTGCCGGGCGGACGTCTGGGGAGATTCCGCGAGGGGGCAACTGGGGTACTGGGGAGGCGCAGCGGTGGTTTCGGCAGCGAAACCGGCCGGTCCGGCCGGGCCCGGAAAGCGCCGGGTCCGTCGTGGCTTCGTCCCGCGGGCGGGACCCGCGCGGCCCGGGGCCGTGGACGGTCCGGCGGGCCGCCCGTTCCCGCCGCGGCCGGGCCGGTTCGCGCACGCCGGCGGCTGCGTCGCCATCGGGCTGCTCTGTCTCCTCACCGCGCTGCAGGAGGCGGTGGTCCTGGCCGCCTGCGGGTGCGGCGGGACGCTGGTCCTGGTCCACCTGGCCGCGTTCGGGCGCGGGCGGACCCAGTTCCGTGGCACCGCGCTGGCGCTGCAGGCCTTGCTGGGCCTGGCCCCGGTGCTGGAGTTCGGCGCGGCATGGGCCGTGTTCAGCTGTTTCTTCCTGGGCAGCCTGCCGCTGGTGGCCCGGCCGCGCGTCGCCGTCCCGGTGCTGGTGCTCGTGACGGCCGGGGCCGGGGCACTGGCCGTGCGGGCCGCCGGGCCGGCGGCCGTCGCGGACGGCCTGCGAGCCGCGTTGCTCACCGCGGTGACGGCCTTCGCGGTTTTCGGGCTGGCGTGGCTCGCCGGGGCGGCCGCCCCGGACGAGGACGGCAGGCGGGAGTTCGCCGCCCAGGTGGCCGCCCAGGTGGTCGCCGAGGAACGCCGCCGGTTCTCCCGGGACACCCACGACCTGCTCGGCCTGAGCCTCTCGGCGATCACGCTCAGGGCGGAGCTGATCCGGCGCCTGGTCGACGACCGCCCGCAGGCCGCGCAGGCCGAGCTGGCCGAACTGCTCACGATCTCCCGCAAGGCGCTGGCGGACGTCCGGGCGATCGCGGCGGGGTCCCGGGAGATGTCGCTGGCGGAGGAGTGCCGGTCCGCCGCCTCGGTGCTGCGGGCGGCGGGCATCACGGTCGGCTTCGACGGGCAGCTGCCCGCCGACCTGCCGTCGCCGGTGGCGACGACCTTGGCGGCGGTCCTGCGCGAGAGCGTCACGAACGTCATCCGGCACAGCAAGGCCGCCTGGTGCGACTTCTCGGTCGTGGCGGTGGCGGGCGCGGTGCGGCTGCAGGTGGCCAACGACGGGGTCCCGCCCGCCGGCGAAGACCCGCCCGCGGGCGAGAGCCGCGGCTCCGGGCTGCGGAACCTCGCCTACCGCGTGGAAGCCCTCGGCGGCGAGCTGTCGGTGGGGGTGCGGCCGGACGGGACGCACCGGCTGTGCGCGGTCGTCCCGCTGCGGGCACCGGCCTGGTGAACGGCGTCCGGAGCCGTTACAGCCATTCGGCTTCGGTGGCGATCCGGATCGCGTGGACCCGGTTGCGCGCGTTCAGCTTCGTCACGGACGCGGCCAGGTAGTTGCGGACCGTTCCGGGCGACAGGAACAGGTCCGCGGCGATGTCGGCCACGTTGCGGCCGCGGGCGGCCAGCGAAAGGATCTCCAGCTCACGGGGGGTGAGCGGGCAGTCGTCGGCTTCCCAGGCGGACAGGGCGAGCTCGCTGTCGATGACGCGGCGGCCGACGGCCACCGAGCGGACCGCGTTCGCCAGCTTGTCCGAAGGCGCGTCCTTCAGCAGGAAGCCGTTCACCTTGGCGTCCAGGGCGCGGCGGACGGTGCCCGGCCGGCCGAGGCTGGTGAGGATCAGGGTGTGGCATTCCGGCAGGCTTTCGTGGATCTCGGTGGCCGCCGTCAGACCGTCCTTCCCCGGCAGATCGATGTCGATGACGGCGACGTCCGGATGGGCCGCCTTCGCCGCGGGGAGGATCTCGTCGCCGGAATCGACTTCCGCGACCACTTCGATGTCGGATTCGAGGTTGAGCAAGGCGACAAGCGCGCCGCGGACCATATCCATGTCCTCGGCCAGCAAAACTCTGATCACGGTGTGACCTCACTTCCCCCAGCGGGACGTCTCCCCGTGAGAATGGTACGCCACCGGATCCCGCCGGAAGGCAATTTCCGCCGCCCGGAATGCCGGCGATCGGCGCCGTCCCCACGACGCGCGATCGCCGGCCGGAAGCCCGGCGTGACCGCCTTCCCGGTTCGGCGGACGCGGTCAGACCGCCACGGGCCGCCGGACGGCCGACGGCCGCAGGTCCGGCAGCGCCAGCAGCACCGGCGGGTCGAAGCTGTGGCGCGGCCGCAGCCGTACGTCGGCCAGCACGGCGGTGACCCCGCGGTGCACCGGCACCGGGCCGGCGAGCCCGGTGTAGGGCCGTGGCCCGCGGTCGTCGTCGTAGCCGGCGGCGAAGGTGTGGGCGATGACGTACCAGGCGCCGGGCGGCACGTCGGCCAGCGCGTACGGTCCCGGCCCGGACAGGATCGCGTACCGCGCGGGACGGCCTTCGGTGATCTTCGCCGGGAACAAGCCGACGAATACGGTGCCGGCGGTCCCGTACGGGCAGCGGACGTTCCCGCGCAGCGTGCTGCCCGAGGGGGCCTGGTCAGCGCGTTCGGGGATCCGCGGCGGCAGGCCCCTGGTCTGCCGGTAGCCGCTCGGCGACAGCCCCACGCTGCCGCTGAAGCGGGCGCTGAAGGTGCCGACGCTGCTGTAGCCGACCTGGTGGCTGATGTCGGCCACGGAGATGCTCGTCGTCGCGAGCAGCCGTTTGGCCTCGGCCAGCCGCAGCGCCGACAGGAACCGGCCGGGGGAAAGCCCGGTCGCCCGCAGGAACACACGGGTGAAGTGGAACTTGCTGAACAGGGCGGCCCGGGCGAGGTCGTCGACGGTGAGCCGGTCGCCCAGGTGGTCCCGCATGGTCGTGATGGCGCGCGCCATGGCCTGTCGTACGACCTCGTCCATGGTGGCCCTCCTCCCCTCGCCTGGCGTCGGTGGCCGCGTTCCCCTGTGAAACGCGTGGCCGCTGGCGGAATGCTTGTCGACAGGAACTCTAGGTCGGACGCTGTCTACTTCTTAAGTGCTCAGTGCACCATTCCGGATGGGTTTCGCACGGGCCGGACATGCGTTTTGCATATGGCCCGCCTACCGCGGTTTCCGGCGGCCCCGGCCGGGTATGTCCTCCGATGGATGGCCGTGCATTCCCGTCGCGTATCGCGGCGGCGCGAACGCGAAAAGTGAGCGAAACGGCGTTATCCAATCGTTTGCTGCCCTCTGATACTCCATTCGGGGCAGTCGCCGCACTGCACGGAGCAGGCATAAAACACATATGCCCGGTGATGTGGGCACTGGTTCCCGGCGGTACGCGAGCGGACTATTTATGGCACGTGAAGCTTTCTACTTCGCCACTGGGAGACCTCAATGTCCGCACGTATTTCCGCTGACGTCCGCGCGCTTTTCGTCGATCTGGGGGTCGAGGTCGAAAACGCCGATTCGATCGAGACCGGTCTCGTGATCGACTGTTTCGAACAATGGGGGAGCCGCGTCGACTCGAGGGTGTGCTTCTCCACTTGCGGGACGAACATCGAAGCGCTGCGCGAGGTGGAACTCGCCGCGTGAGCCCGTTCCGGCTGCCGTCCGCACTGGTCCGGGCCTGAGGGAGCCGGTCTCCCGGGTGCATTCGCCCCGGAGGCCGGCTCCCTCGGCGTGCGCCTGACATCCACTGGCGACAGTCGATGGGAAAATTTCCCACCATGCACCTATTGCTTTTCTACCTTCGGTAGTCGTCCGAGCGCGTCTTGCTATGGCTTTTCTACCTTCGGTAGTCGTCCGAGCGCGTCCTGTTGTGGTCGGATCGAATTGCTTCGAGGTTTACGTGCATTTTCCGAGGTGAACCCTCTTGGCCCAACCGGGAGTCCCGCGGAAATGTTTAACTGAGGCCCTGGGGAGTTGTGAAGGCGGAGGCGCCTCGTGATCAAAGTGCTCGTGGCTGAAGACATGCACATAGTCCGGAGCGCGCTCGTGGCGCTGCTGCGGCTGGAGCCCGACATCGAGGTGGTGGCCGAAGTCGCTTCCGGGACCGAGATCCTTGCCGCGGCCCGGGCCAGCGAAGCGCACGTCGCCATCATCGACATCGACCTGCCGGGCAAGGACGGCCTCACCGCGGCCGGTGAGCTGCGCGAGCAGCTGCCGTGCTGCCGCACCCTCATCCTCACCGGCCTGGGCCGTCCGGGCACGCTCAGGCGCGCGCTGGACGCGCGGGTGAGCGGGTTCCTGCTGAAGGACGCGCCGCCGGGCGAGCTGGCCCACGCGGTCCGCGGCGTCGCGGCCGGACGGCGGATGGTGGACGGCGACCTGGCCCTGGCGGCCTGGGACAGCGACGACTGCCCGCTGACCGGCCGCGAGCTCGACGTGCTGCGGCTGACCTCGCAGGGGTACGGGACGGTCGAGGTGGCGGCCCGGCTGTACCTGTCGGCGGGCACGGTGCGGAACTACCTGACGACGGTGGTGTCGAAGCTGGGGGCCCGCAACCGGGTGGACGCGATCCGGCTGGCCCAGGAGTCCGGCTGGATCTGAAGCGCCGGTCGCCCGGGAAACCGGCTCTCAGACGGGTACCACGGCGCGCAACCGGAACCGGCCGTCGTCCACCACACCGGCGGTGAGCTCGCCGCCGAGGTCGGCCACCCGGTGGGACAGGTTGCCGATGCCGCTGCCCGACGCGGTGCCGGGCCGCGCGGCTCCGTCTTCCGCCGCATCGGCCGGGGTGACCGGGCGCGGGCCGGACCGCTCGACGCCGTCGTTGACGATCTCGAGGCTGACTCCGCCGTCGACCCGGTGCAGGGCGATCTCGCAGGTCTCCACCCGGCTGTGCCGGAGCACGTTCGTGATGCCCTCCCGCAGCACCACCGCCAGTACCGTGCGGACCGGCGCGGGCAGCTCGTCCTGGAGCATCTCCATCCGGACCCGGACGTCGGCGGCGGCGAGCACGGAGCGGGCCGAGCGGGACTCGCTGTCCAGGGACAGCTCTCGGTAGCCGCTGGCCACCGAGCGCACGTCGGAGAGAGCCTGCCTGGTCAGGCCCAGGATCTCGACCAGCTCCTCGGCCGCCCGGTCGCGGTCCAGTGGCAGCACCCTGGCCGTCAGCTCGCTCTTGAGCGCGATCGCCGAGAGGCTCATGCCGAGCAGGTCGTGCAGGTCGCGGCCGAAGCGCAGGCGCTCCTCGGCGACCGCGGTCTCGGCCAGCCGCCGCCGGCTGTGGTTGAGCTCGGCGACCAGCCGGACCAGCCACAGCATGCCGAACACGATGAGCCCGACCATCACCGTGCCGGCGGAGAACGCCACCGCGTAGAGGGCGTCATCGCCGGCCTGCCCTGCGACGTACTGGAGCCAGAGGTAGAAGCCGGCGTTCGCGGCGAAGACCAGCCAGCCGGCGACCGGGGGCAGGACCAGCAGCGCGCAGCCCATGAGCAGCGACGGCCAGCTCACCCAGTCCCCTTGCAGCGGCAGCATCGGGAGGTAGATCAGGCAGGCCTGGACGAAGAGCATCGCGATGCTCTGGCCCGAGCGCAGCCGGGTGGAGGGGCGGTTGAAGTAGGCGAACTGCAGGGTCAGCAGCGCCGCCAGCGACCCGGCGACGAGCGCGATGTGCCAGCCGTTCGTGGTCAGCAGGAGCGCGTGCACGACGGCCATGAGGCCGAACAGGGTGAAGATGACCGGCAGGAGCACCCGGACCCGCCTCGACTCCGCGTCGGCCGGCTGGGTGCCGTCGTCGGTGGACGGCGGCTCGATCCGGTCCGGCAGCGGCAGCTCGACGAGCAGCCGGAACCGGCCGTCCTCGCCGATACCGCTGCGCACGGTGCCGCCCAGCGCGGCCACCTCGTCCGGCAGCCGGGCGAGCAGCTCGGACTCCGCGGGCAGGTCGTCGGGGCCCACGCCGTCGTTGACGATCTCCAGCGACACCCGGCCGTGCCGCTGCTGGACTGCGATTTCGCAGTGTTCGACGTCGCTGTGGCGCAGGACGTCGGTGACGCCCTCCTGCAGCACCTTGGCGAGCAGGGTGCGCGCCTGGACCGGCAGGTCGCCCTGGTCCAGGTGGATCCGCACGGCGATGTCGGAGGCGGTCAGCAGCGACTGGGCGGTGCGGAACTCCTTCTCGAGCGACACGCGGTAGCCGTGGGACATCGCGCGGACGTCGGAGAGCGTGCGCTGCGCGATGGCGGTGATCTCGGCCAGCTCGGCCTGCGCCTGCTCGCTCGACTTGCGCATCAGGCGGTGCACCAGCTCACCCTTGAGGGCGATGGCCGAGAGGCTTATGCCGAGCAGGTCGTGCAGGTCCCTGGCGAAGGCCAGGCGCTGCTCGGCGACCGCGCGGCGGGCGAGCTCGGTCCGGGCGAGGTTCAGCTCGCGGATCATCCGGGCGATCAGAGGAAGCTGGGCGAAGACCAGGCTGTAGACGGCGACGCCGAGGACGGTGTAAACCGACTCCAGCGGAGTGTCGTAGCGCAGCTCGATCCACAGCACCGCGGCGAGATTGAGGCCGAAGAGGGGCCACGCGAACCGGGCGGGCAGCACCAGCACCACCGCGCCGCCGAAGAAGACCGGCATCGCCGCCCACATGGCGTCGAAGGTGAGGACCGGCACGTAGCCCAGCAGGGCCAGCACGACCAGCAGGACCCGGCTGGTCCTCGTGTCGAGGCGGACCGACGGCCTGCTGAAGTGGAGCAGCTGGATGGCGAGGAGCAGCGCGACCGCGAGGATGGCGTAACCGGCCGCGACCGGGCTCACCGACTGGGGGATGAGGCCGGCGAGCAGCACGGCCCCGAAGCCGGCGACGACCACGGTGATGATCGAGCCGGCGAGGTAGGTCGCCAGCTTGGGCCGCCGGTCGACCGCGCTCGTGCCCCAGGGCACGGAAAGGGCGCCCGAGCGGTTCGAGTCGACGACCGGAGACATGCGCAACGATCCTCCGGTGTCGTGGCGTCGCACGGAGTGGGTTCGGTGACCCGGGCTGAGCTCGGTCTGCATGCTTCCGGCCAATCCTATCTCATCCCGTCGGCTCGTATTACCAATCCGGCCCGAAGTAGGCCGCCCCTGTACTGCACGTAACCGTTGTTACCAAGCCATTCGGCCGTGACTGTGGCCGGATCGGCGACGATCGGCACAGTCGGCGAAGGGTGGCCGTGCCGCCGTGCGTCCGGCTCCGGCCGAACGTCCGGTCCACTTCGTCAGCCGCGGCCCCGGCCCCGCGCGACACCGGCCAGCGCGAGGAAATCCAGGTACGGCACCGCGATCGAGCCGGTGTGCAGCACGGATCGCCCGTCCTGGCGGAAGAAGCTCAGGCCGGGACCGTCGTCGTCGTGCTCGCCGGGGCCGGCGCCCTCGAGGCGGCGCGTCGCCGGGAAGTCCGCGGCGAACCCGGTGTCCAGCGCCTAATACACCGGCAGGTCCCACCCGAAGTGCCTGCGGTACTGCTCGATCTTCGTGTAGGGGGCGTGGGAAACGATTACCAGGCGGGTGTCCCGGGTCTGCAGCGCGGCCGAAAGCTCTTCGGCGGAGGCGACGGCGGCGGGCCGGCTGCGATCGGGGACGGTGTGGTGCACCACGAGCCGTCGATGCCCGTCGAACAACTCGGCCAGGGTGACCGTGCCTGCGGGCCCGGCGAACCGGTACGCCCCGGCCGGCACGGGGCGTGGCCCGGGGTGGGGCCTGCCGGGTCAGGCCGGGCAGCGCCAGTTCGGTCATGATCGCCTCCTGGGTACGGTGTGCCGGTGCCCACCGCGCATTGTGCGCCCGGACGCCGGCCAGGTCACCGGTTCGCGAGCGGGCAGAGCAAGGTGGGAGACGCGGGCCGCCGGGCGCGGCCGCGGGCCGGGCCCTAGGCTCGCGGCCATGGCCAAGTACTTCGACGTGCACCCGGACAACCCCCAGCGGCGCGCCATCGGCCAGATCGCGGACCTGGTGCGGCGCGACGGGCTGATCGCCTACCCGACCGACTCGTGTTACGCGCTCGGGTGCCGGCTCGACAACCCCGAGGGCCTCGACCGCATCCGGGCGATCCGCAAGCTCGACCGGCGGCACCACTTCACGCTGGTCTGCCAGGACTTCGGGCAGCTGGGCCAGTTCGTGCACGTGGACAACGCGGTCTTCCGGGCGATCAAGGCGGCGACGCCGGGCAGCTACACGTTCATCCTGCCGGCCACCAAAGAAGTGCCGCGGCGGCTGATGCACGACAAGAAGAAGACCGTCGGCGTCCGCATCCCGGCACACGTGGTCACCCAGGCGCTGCTGGCCGAACTGGGCGAACCGCTGGTGTCCAGCACGCTGCTCCTGCCGGACGTGCCGGAACCGCTGACGCAGGGCTGGGAGATCAAGGACGAGCTCGACCACGTGCTCGACGCGGTCGTGGACTCCGGTGACTGCGGGGTCGAGCCGACCACGGTGGTCGACTTCTCCTCGGGGGAGGCGGAGATCGTCCGCCGCGGCGCGGGCGACCCGGACCGCTTCGCCTGATCAGTCCGATTCGGACGTCCACAGTGGATTTCTGTGCTGCTGCACCAGTTCCAGCCATCGGCGGGCGCGCGGCCCGGTGGCTTCGACGGCCAGCCCGGCGGCCGGGCGACGGCCGGTGAACAGCAGGCAGAAGTCTTCGGCACGGCCGGAGATCCGGTCCGCCGCGTCGGCGGGGCCGAATTCCCAGAGCGTCCCCGACGGCGCGGTCAGCTCGAACCGGAGCAGCCCGGCGGGCGGCCCGCCGTGCCCGGCGTAGACGTCGCCGCTGGTGCGGACGCCGTAGTAGGCGACGTGGCCGATGGCGTCGTCGCGCGGGAGCCGGGCGCCGAGGACGTCGGCGATGTCCTGGCCGCGGGCGAACAGGACCGTCAGCAGCGCCGCCGCCAGCAGGGACGGCCGCAGCGGGCCACCGGGCCACGGAACGTCCCCGGCCACGGTGGCCAGCAGCTCGACGGCCTTGCGGTGTTCCGAACGCCAGGCGAGCACGGCGTCGCCGAGCAGGCCGGCGTCGGTGATCCGGGGAGCGGTCCCGGTCCCGGTGCCCTCCACGGCCAGGACGACCCGCCGCGCGACGACCGTGAGTTCGGCGAGGTGGGCGGCGACCGCGCGGGCGGACGGCAGCGGCAAGGCTCCCGCGTGGGCGTGCACCAGGTCCGCGAGGGCGTCCGCCCCGGCCTCCAGATCGGCGTACACGTCGGACATGGTTGCGGCCTCCGTGGCTGATCGGCGCTGAGGTGTCGATGCTGCTCCCGGGCCGCCGCCGCGGGCGACTCGTGGGTTGCGGTCCCGGATCGGCTATGTTCGGGACCGGCAAGGCCGGATCCGGGGAGGGCACGTGAAGTACCTGCTGGCGATGTACATGAACCCCGACGTCTGGGAGGCGCTGTCCGAGCAGGACAGGGACGAGGTGATGAGCGGCCACGGCGAGTTCATCCGCCGGATCCGGGAGTCAGGGGAGATGATCAGCACTCAGGCCCTCGACGCCCCGGCCCGCAGCGCCGTCGTCCGGGTGACCGACGGGGTCCCGGCGGTGACCGACGGGCCGTTCATCGAGTCGAAGGAGTTCCTGGCCGGGTTCTACCTGGTCGAGTGCGCCTCGCCCGAGCGCGCCTACGAGGTGGCCGCGATGATCCCGGACGCCGGGATCAAGGGGCTCGGCATCGAGGTCCGGCCGGTGGTGTTCTTCGCCGACGCCGAAACCGAATCCGGGTTCACCGGCGGGTGAGCGCGTCCGTCGGGGAGCGCCTGCGGCCGCTGGTGCCCCAGGTGCTCGGTGCGCTCGTGCGTCGGTACGGCCAGTTCGACGCGTGCGAAGACGCCGTCCAGGAGGCACTGCTCGCCGCGTCGCAGCAGTGGCCCGCCGACGGCGTGCCGGACAACCCGTATGGCTGGCTCGTCGCCGTCGCGACCCGGCGGCTCACCGACCACTGGCGCAGCGAAAGCGCGCGGCGGCGGCGGGAGGAGTCCGTCGCAGTCCGCGAGCCGGTGGTGGCGCCCGGGCCGGACGACGACCGGCCGTCCGACGAGGACGACTCGCTCACCCTGCTCTTCCTCTGCTGCCACCCGGCGGTCTCCCCGCCCTCGCAGGTCGCGCTGACGCTGCGCGCGGTCGGCGGGCTGACCACGGCGCAGATCGCCAAGGCCTTCCTCGTGCCCGAAGCCACCATGACCCGGCGCATCACGCGGGCGAAGGAGAGCATCGCGGCGGCAGGCTCGACGTTCGGCGAACCGGACCCGGCCGACCGCGCGGAGCGGCTCCGGGTCGTGCTGCAGGTGCTGTACCTGATCTTCAACGAGGGCTACGCGGCCACGTCCGGGACGGACCTCCAGGCACCCGAGCTGGCGCGCGAAGCGATCCGCCTGACCCGCGGGGTGCACGCGCTGCTGCCGGACGACGGCGAGGTGGCGGGCCTGCTCGCACTGATGCTCCTGACGGACGCACGCCGGCCTGCGCGGGTCGGTCCCGAAGGCGAATTGGTCCCGCTCGCCGAGCAGGACCGCGGGCGGTGGGATCGGGCGATGATCGCCGAGGGCGCCGGCCTGGTCCGCCGTACGCTGGGCCGCCACCCGGTCGGCCCGTACCAGGTGCAGGCGGCCATCGCCGCGCTGCACGACGAAGCGCCCAGCGCGGAGACCACGGACTGGCCGCAGATCGTCCAGCTCTACGCGGTGCTCCAGGAGCTCGCGCCGAGCCCGGTGGTCACGCTGAACCAGGCGATCGCGATCGCGATGGCGGAGGGGCCGGAACGGGGGTTGGAGCTGCTGGCCACCCTGGCGGACGACAGCCGGATGAAGCAGAGCCACCGCCTCGACGCGACCCGGGCCCACCTGCTGGAACTGGCCGGCGACCACGAAGCCGCCCGAACCCACTACCGCCGCGCGGCGGAGGCGACCGCGAGCCGGCCCGAGCAGCGTTATCTGCTGGGGCGGGCTGATCGGCTGGGGTGACTCGCGCGCGTGGCCGGGCCGAGCGGTTGCCGCGGCCCGGCACGGGCTAATGGGTGGCCACCGCGGGGGTGGCCGCCCACGGCACTGTCCTCAGTGGACGACGATGCCCTCCTGCGGCGAAGGTGCCGCGGTGATGCGGAAGAGCCGGGCGAACAGCTCCAGGTCGGCCAGCCTGCCGTCGATCGCGATGCGGCCCGTGCGGACCGCCTCCGCGGCGCTCGTCTGGCCGCCGATCACGTCGAGGAGGACCCGGCCGCGGTCGGCGTGGATGACCAGGTCCGCGTCCGGGAGGCGGCCCTCCGTCACCTTCAGCGCGCCGTCGTCGACCATCGCGTGCAACGTCATCGTGTCGTGGTAACGGATCTCGAACGTCGCTTGCACGCCGTCGGCGGCGTCGCAGGACGTGGTCCAGCTCGCTGCCGTACTCGGTGAGCTCGTACACCACGCTCGCGTCCAGGTCGGGTCGCACGCGCCGGCGGACGACCCCGGACTTCTCCAGCTCGTTGAGCCGGGCCGGCAGGATGCTCGGCGGGATCTTCGGGAGCCCGGCCTGCAGCTCCGTGTACCGCTTCGAGCCGAGCACGAGGTCCCGCACGGTGAGCAGTGCCCACCGCTCACCGACGAGCTCCATCGCGGGCCACTCCGCAGAACTGGCCATAGGTACGGGTTTGTGCGGTCATCGGTCCTCACTTCGTGCGGTGGGGTGGAACTGGTTGTGGTCGCCCTCGGAGATGAGCTCGCGGTGCAGCAGCTGCAGGTCGTCGCACGGCTCGACGCCCAGCTCCTCGGCGAGCCGGCGGCGCAGGTCGCGGTACACGGCCATCGCGTCGGACCGGCGGCCACTGCGGCCCAGCACCCGCATCAGCTGCCCGTGCAGTGCTTCGTCCAGCGGGTTGCCCCCGGTCAGCGACCGCAGCTCGCCGATCAGCTCGCGGTGCCGTCCGCTGGCGATCTCCGCCTCGACCAGCAGGTGCAGCGTGGTGCGGTGCTGCTCGGCCAGCTGGGTCACGTACGACTGCAGCACCGGTCCACAAGAGACGTTCGCCAGCGGCGGCCCCGACCACAGGTCCAGCGCCTCGCGGAACCGGCCCGCCGCGTCGTCGTGCCGCCCGTTCCGTTGCAGGACCTGTCCTTCGTGCTGCAGCCGGTCGAAGCGGAAGACGTCCACCTGCGCGGGGTCGATGCGGAAGACGTAGCCCGGGTTCTTGGTGACGAGCAGGTCGTCGGCGTTCTCCGCGAGCCCGTTCTGCTGGATGCACCGCCGCAGATGGTAGACGTAGGTGTGCAGGGTGGTCCGCACCGTGCGGATCGGGTCGCTGGCCCACAGCTCCTGCATGATCGAGTCGGCGTGGACCAGCCGGCCCGGCCGGACCACCAGCAAGGCCAGCAGCTGCAGGACCTTCGGTGTCGTCGGCGCGTAGTCGACGCCGTCACGCAGGAGGCCGAGCGGGCCGAGGACCGTGAAGCGGACGACACTTTCGGATGGTTCCCGTGGCCGCGGGGTTGCCCCGGCCGCTAGCCTAGTTTCGGAGTACATTGCCGAACGCCTCCAGTGTGCAGCCGTGTGCCGGCTCCCCAGTAGTGCCGCGTCAGGACCGATGTACTCCCGATGTACCGTCGATCCCCCGGCTGTCCACACTCGAATGTGACAGAGCGGCCGGGGTGCGGCCAGTGAGCCGCCCACCAGAGTCGAACTGTGTTTCTCCGCCCGGACCCGTGCGTTCCGCACTTTTCGCGGCCGCGTGCCGCGGACTCCCGACCCGGCCGGATTGGCCGTCCGGATCATGCCGTCCGGCCGGGCGAACGGCGGAAGCCGGTGCTCACTCGCCGTGTCGGGGCAGCTTTCACAACGGATCCGTGCGAAGTGCACGAGGGGAGCCGTGCCCTTCGCACGGGTTCGGCGTTCCCCGCCGACAGCGCCTTCTCCGGTCTCCGTCGAGGCTCGATCGGTCGTCCACCGACCCGCGACATCCGGCGTCTTACCTGGCGGCGAGGGAAATCCAAGCGGAGGAATTCGAGGTTGGACTGATGATCTTGCGATCGGTTGCGTCCACGGGAGCGCAGCGGGAGGCCGGCGAGCCACCGGAGGACGCGGACCGGCTCAGACGCGAACAAGCCGTCCAGCCGGCGATCCTGCGGGCGATCGAGCTGCTGCTCGAACGCTACTTCGAGCCCATCACCCTGTCGGCGCTGGCCGCCGAGGTGTACGTGAGCCCCTTCCACTTCTCGCGCATCTTCGCGAAGGCGACCGGGGTCACCCCGGGCCGGTTCCTGACGGCCGTGCGCCTGTTCGAGGCGAAACGGCTGCTGCTGACCACTTCCCTGACCGTGTCGGACATCGTCTGCAGCGTCGGCTACAGCAGCGTCGGCACCTTCACCAGCCGGTTCGTCCGGGCCGTCGGCATGACGCCGACCGAGTACCGCGAACCGGACGTCGGCGAGCTGCTCGTCGCGCACTCGGCGTACTTCCAGCGGCTGCCGTCGCAGCAGTCGCTGCGCGAAGCCGGCTGCGCTTCGCAGCCGATGGGCACCGGCCACCTGGACGTCGACCTGGTGCTGCCGGACGACGCGGCCCCGGCCACCGTTCTCGTCGGCGTGTTCGCCGACAACGTGCCGCAGCGCGGCCCGGTCGCCTTCGGCGGCTCGGCCAACACCCGGTCCGGGCGGTTGACCGTGCACGGCGTGCCGGAGGGCAACTGGACCGTGATTGCGATCGCCGACCACAGCGTGCACGCCAAGAGCGGCCCCGCTTTCACGGTCGGGACCGCCTCGGCCGCCGTGTCGCCGTTCGACTCGCCGGGCGTCACCGTCCGGCTGCGGCGGCCCGCGCTGACCGACCCGCCGATCGCGATCACCCTGGCGTCCCGGCCGACGCCGTCGAGCCGGCAGCAGTTCGCCACGCAACGGCCGCACCTGCGCGCCGTCGCCTGAGCCCCGTTCCCCCGACCGACAGGAAGATCCGGATGTCGACTCTGCTCGGCGTGCTGCGCAAGCGCGTGCTCGCTCCCTCCCTCGCGTCCGTCGGCTTCGCCGAGCGCGGGTTCCCGGTGGTGCACACCGACGCCACGGCCCGCCTGGAAGCGGTGCCCCAGGCGGTCGTGTGCGGGTTCGAATGGGCCATCGAAGGCGCGTCGCTGTGGGAGATCGAGCGGCGCCTCGCGCTGATCGAGCCCGAACAGCGCGGGTTCGCCTACGAGGGCGCGACGATGGGCTACTCCGTCCTCGACGCCATGCCCGGCGGCGGCTCGGACCGGACCCGCGAGCTGCTCGAAGGACCGGGCCGCCCGCACATCTTCCTGGCCTACATCGGGATCGGGTTCGCGATGGCGCGGCTGCCGCGTCCACTGTGGAAGAAGATGCTGCCCGAGCTGACCGGGGTGGCCTACCACCCGGTGATGAGCTGGCTCGCCGTCGACGGCTACGGCTTCGACCGCGCCTACTTCGACACCGGGAAGTGGGTGGAGCGGCAGGCCGCCCCGGAGCCCTACCCGTGGGCCGGCCGCCCGGAGTACTTCCCCCGCGCGTTCGACCAGGGGGTCGGCCGCGCGCTGTGGTTCATCCACGGCGGGAACCCGGACGCGGTGGCCGCCGCGGCCGGCCGGTTCGCCGAGCACCGGCGGGCCGACCTGTGGAGCGGGATCGGGCTCGCCGCGACGTTCGCGGGCGGCAGTGACCAGCTCGGGCTGGCGCGGCTGCGCCGGGCGGCCGGCGGGTACCACGACGAGCTCGGCCTGGGCGTCGTGTTCGCGGTGAAGGCGCGGACCTACTCCGGGTACGTGCCGGCGCACACCTCCCTCGCGTGCGGTGCCCTGGTCGACCTGACCGTGCAGGAGGCGCAGAACCTGGCCGACCGCACCGAGCGCGCCGACGGCGACGACGGGCCGGAACCGCCCTACGAGCTGTGGCGGGAGCGGATCCGGCAGGAGCTCCGCCCGGCCGCCGCGCGCCGGGCGAGCTGAGCGGTGATCCCACGCAACCGTGGAGTAGACCGCCGACCAGCGGATCTGTGACCGTGGAATCGACGAGCAGAACCAAGTCTCATTCGACCCGTGAGGGGGAGAGTGCGTTGGGCAATGGCTGGCGTGCGCTCAGACGCCGCATCCTGACACCGAACGTTTCGGAGACCTCGCTGGAAAAGCGTGGCTTCCACCGCAAGAGCCCAGCCGCTCAAGAACGGCTCGAGACGATCGGGGAGAAATTCCTCCTCGGGTACGCACACGCGGTCGAGGCGCGTTCGGTCGAGCAAGCCGAAGAATGGCTCGAGCGCATTCCGCCGCAGTTCCGCGGCTTCGCCTACGAAGGCGCGGGAATGGGGTACGGCGTCCTCGACGGGCTGCCGTTCGGCAAGAGCACGAACATCGCCGAATTCCTGGCCGGCCCCGGTGAGAAGCACGACTACATCATCTACGTCGGGGTCGGCTGGGCCATGTGCCGGCTTCCGCGGTTCGCGTGGCCGAAGGCCTCGGCGTTCGACCCGCTGCTGCGCTGGCTCGTGCTCGACGGCTACGGCTTCCACCAGGCGTACTTCAAGACCGACCAGTACATCCGGCAGCAGTACCAGGAGCCGGGTTTCTCGTGGCCGGACAAGCGCTACGACGGGTACGCGTTGCGCGCCATCGACCAGGGCATCGGCCGGGCGCTGTGGTTCATCTGCGGTACCGACGTCGAGCTGGTGACGAAGACGATCGAGGAGTTCCCCGAGTCGCGCCACGGCGACCTGTACGCCGGGGTCGGGCTGGCCTCGACCTACGCGTGCGGCGTTACGGCCGACGAGCTGCGGGAACTGGTCGACCGGGCCGGCATCCACCACGGGCCGCTGGCGCAGGGAAGCGCGTTCGCGGCCGAGTGCCGGGTGCGCTCGGGCCTGATGATCCCGGAGACCGAGATGGCGGCCCGGGCGATCTGCGGGCTCCCGGCCGAGCGCGCGGCGGCCATCACCCAAGAGGTCCGGCCGGAGGTGGTCGTCGACGGCGACGACGTCCCGGCGTTCGAAACCTGGCGGCGGCGGATCGCCGACGAAGTCCTGACGCACGGAGGTGTGCACGAATGACCGCGACCTTGGGCCGGCTGCGCAAGCAGCTGGCGGGCATCGTGGCGCTGGCGCTGATCTTCACCCTGTTCCTGGTCGCGCGCCTGCCCAGCGTCTCCGCCGCCGAGCAAGACTCGATGGCGAGCAAGTTCCACTTCACCCCGATGACGATCGCCTTGCCCGCGGCCAAGAAGTCGCAGTCGATCCGGACGGTGAACAAGCAGTACAAGGACATCGCCGCGTGGATCTCCTCGGTCGGCGCCGCGATCGCGCTCAACGACATCAGCGGCAGCGGCAAGGCGAACGACCTTTGCCTGGTCGACACCCGCAGCGACCAGGTCGTCATCACGCCGTCGCCGGACTCGGGCCCGCGCTACGCGCCCTTCGCGCTCGACCCCGCGCCGGCCCTGCCGACGTGGGACTACATGGCGCCGATGGGCTGCGTTCCCGGTGACTACAACGAAGACGGCCGGACCGACGTGCTGGCCTACTACTGGGGCCGCACGCCGGTGCTGTTCCTGCAGAAGGCCACCGCGGCGAAGTTCGACGCGGCCGCGTTCCAGCCGGTCGAGCTCGTGGCGGGCAACCACCGCGGCCCGGACGGGAAGTACAACGGCCCGATGTGGAACACCGACTCCGTCACCATCGGCGACTTCGACGGTGACGGGCACGTCGACATCTTCATCGGGAACTACTTCCCGGACAGCCGGGTCCTCGACCCGAACGCCGACGGCGGCATCACGATGAACCAGTCGATGTCGCACGCGCTGAACTCGGGCGCGAAGTACATCTACCGCTGGACCAGCGCCGCGTCCGGCGCAAACCCGAGCGCGCAGTACGTCGACGCTTCGCAGGGCATCCCGGAAGTCGCCCGCTACGGCTGGACGCTGGCCTCCAGCGCGACCGACATCGACGGCGACAGCCTGCCGGAGCTCTACATCGCCAACGACTTCGGGCACGACCGGCTGCTCTACAACAAGTCCACGCCGGGCCACATCGAGCTCGCCGAGGTCACCGGCGTCCGCGGGATCACCGACCCGAAGTCGAAGGTGCTGGGCAACGACTCCTTCAAGGGCATGGGCGTCGACTTCGGCGACCTGAACCACGACGGGCTCTACGACCTGTTCGTCAGCAACATCACCACGTCGTGGGGCATCGAAGAGTCGAACTTCCAGTTCATGAACACCGCGAAGAACACCATGGACCTGCGCAAGCAGCTGCAGGACGGGGTCGCGCCGTTCGACGACGTGAGCGGCAGCCAAGGGACCGCCTGGTCCGGCTGGGGCTGGGACGTCAAGATCCAGGACTTCAACAACGGCGGCGAGAACCAGATCGCGCAGGCGACCGGGTTCGTCAAGGGGCAGGTCAACCGCTGGCCGAACCTGCAGGAGCTGGCCACGGCGCACGACGGCATGCTGTCCAACCCGCTCTGGTGGCCGAACGCCCGTGCCGGTGACGACATCGGCGGCGACCACACCCTGCACTTCTTCGTGAAGAGCGCGGACGGCCGGTACACCGACCTCGCGCCGCAGCTGGGCCTGGCGGTCCCGGTGCCCACCCGCGGTATCGCCGTCGGCGACACCGACGGCGACGGCCTACCCGAGTTCGCGGTGGCGCGGCAGTGGGAGGCGCCGATCTTCTACCACAACGACAGCCCGAACCCCGGCAAGTACCTGCAGTTGAAGCTGACCACCGACGCCCCGGTGGCGCCCGGCCCGCTGCCCGCGGCCGGCCCGCCCGCGATCGGCGCCCAGGCCACCGTAACGACGGCGGACGGCAAGAAGTACCTCGGCCGGGTCGACGGCAGCAGCGGTGAGGCCGGCCGGCGCAGTTTCGACGTCCAGATCGGCCTCGGGCACGACGTCAGCGGCCCGCTCGACGTGCACCTGCAGTGGCGGGACCGGACCGGGCAGCTGCGGACCCAGAACCTGAAGCTCAAACCCGGTTGCCACATGTACCAGCTCGGCACCACGGCGAAGGAAGCGATGTGACGTGATGGCGACCCCGACTCTGACCAAAGTGGACACCGCGCCACCGAAGCGCACCGACAAGGTCGTCACCGCCTTGCGCCGCTTCGCGATCTCGATCACGATCTTCAACATCGTCGGCTACACCGTGCTCGGCTTCGAGCAGCCGTGGCTGTACCCGTTCGTCGCGCTGGCGACCGCGTACACCACGGAGATCCTGCTCGAAATCATCAACGCCCGCGTCACCTCGCGCGCGGTCCGCTTCAAGGGCAACGGGTTCAAGGGGCTCATGGAGTTCCTGCTCCCGGCGCACATCACCGGGCTCGCGCTGAACATGCTGACCTACGTCAACGACCGGATCCTCGTGATGATCTTCGGTGTGGTCGTCGCGGTCGGCGCGAAGTGGATCCTGCAGGCGCCGGTGTACGGCCGGATGCGGCACTACATGAACCCGTCGAACTTCGGCATCACGATCATCCTGCTCGTGTTCCCGTGGGCGAGCATCGCCCCGCCGTACCACTTCACGGAGCAGATCCCCACCTGGGGTGGCTGGCTGATCGTCGGCATCATCCTCGTGTCGGGCACGGTGCTCAACGCGCTGCTGACCGGCCGGATGTTCCTCATCGCGGGCTGGCTGAGCTTCTTCGTCATCCAGGCCGTCGTCCGCGGCTGGCTCTTCGGCACGTCGATCCCCGGCGCGCTGGCGATGGCCACCGGTGTCGCGTTCGTGCTCTACACCAACTACATGGTGACCGACCCGGGCACGTCGCCGTCGAAGCCGGGTTCGCAGTTCGCCTTCGGGGCCGGGGTGGCGCTCGCGTACGGCTTCTTCACCGCCGTGCACGTGGCCTACGGGCTCTTCCTGGCCACCGCGACCGTCTGCCTGATCCGCGGCATGTTCCTGTGGGCGCTGCACTTCTCGAACAAGGCGCGGATCAAGTTCGAGGCCGAGCAGGCCGAGCAGAAGGCGAACCTGGAGCTCGCGCCCGCGCCGGCGGAAGCGGGCGGCGAGAAGCCGGGAGCCGTCGCGGCATGACCGGCCGCCAGCACCGAGCCCGGGCGGCGCACCCCGCGCCGCCCGGGCCGCCGCGCCGGGCGACCCTCCGGTTGCTGAAGCAGCTCTTCACCGACCGGCTCGCGCTCATGGGCGACAACGCCGAGGTCTACGGTGACGTCGTCCGCATCGCCATCGGCCCGAAGGCGATGTACCTGGTGAACCACCCGGACCTCGCGAAGCACGTCCTCGCGGACAACGCCGCGAACTACCACAAGGGCATCGGCCTGCAGGAGGCGCGCCGGGCCCTCGGCGACGGCCTGCTCACCAGCGACGGCGAGACGTGGCGCGAGCAGCGGCGGACCATCCAGCCGGTGTTCCAGCCCAAGCGGATCGCGCGGCAGGCCGCCGTCGTCGCGGCCGAAGTGGACGCGCTGATCAAGCGGCTCGGCGCGCACGACGGGCCGGTCGAGATCCTGCACGAGATGACCGGGCTGACCCTCGGCGTGCTCGGCAAGACGCTGCTCGACGCCGAGCTCGGCGGGTACGAAACGCTCGGCCACTCGTTCGAGGCCGTGCAGGACCAGGCCATGTTCGAGGCGGTCACGCTGAGCGCGGTCCCGCAGTGGGTGCCCTTGAAGAAGCAGCTGGAGTTCCGCACCGCGCGCGACGACCTGCGCCGGATCGCCGACGAGCTCGTCGAGCAGCGGCTGGCGAACCCGGTCGAGAACGGCGAAGACGTGCTGTCGCGGCTGATCGCGTCCGGGTCCGGGCAAGGTGCGTCGCGCGAACGCATGCGGGACGAGCTGATCACCCTGCTGCTGGCCGGGCACGAGACGACGGCGAGCACGCTCGGCTGGGCCTTCCACCTGATCGACGAGCACCCCGACGTCGGCGAGCGGCTGCACGCCGAAGCCGTCGAGGTGCTGGGTGACCGCCTGCCCGAGCACGAGGACCTGCGCCGGCTCACCTACACCGCGGCCGTGGTCGAGGAAGTCATGCGGCTGTACCCGCCGGTGTGGCTGCTGCCGCGGGTCGCCCAGGCCGACGACGAGATCGGCGGGTACCACGTGCCGGCCGGCTCCGACGTCGTCGTGGTGCCCTACACGCTGCACCGGCACCCGGGGTTCTGGACCGACCCGGAGCGGTTCGACCCCGGCCGGTTCGACCCGGCGAACCCGGCCGGACGGCCGCCGCGCTACGCCTATATCCCGTTCGGCGCCGGGCCGAGGTTCTGCATCGGCAACAGCCTCGGCGTGATGGAGGCGGTGTTCGTGCTCGCCATGGCGGCGCGGGACCTGGTGCTGCGGAAGGTGCCGGGCAAGGTCGTCGACCCCGAAGCGATGCTCTCGCTGCGGGTGCGCGGCGGGCTGCCGATGACCGTGCACCGCCGGGAACGGGTGCGCCGGGCCGAGGCCGCCTGAGTTCACTGTGGACATTCGATGAGGAGGTAGGCCGGTGCAACCCGAAGCCACCGAAGAAGAACGCGTCAAGAACCTGACCCTCGAGGCCTACGCGGACACGATCGTGCCGGGGGAGAAGCGGAACGAGGACGACCGGGCGATCGCCGGGGCCGCGCCCGGCCCCGGTGCGGTGGCGGCGGGCGCGCTCGAGCTGCTGAACTTCGACGCGACCGGCGTCACCGTCGGCCTGCCCTACCTCGCGCAATCGCTCAACGATCACGCGAAGACCTACGCGGGCGAAGTGGAACTCGCGCTCGACCACGACGTCCCGCCGTTCGTCGCGCTGCCCTACGAGCACCGCCGCGAGCTGGTGCGGCGGCTGACCGCACCCGGCCACCCGGAGAAGGACGGCTGGGTCAGCCTCGCGCTGTTCTGCAACATGGCCTTCGACAGCGCCGCGCACATGCACACCGCCGACGCCATCCGCGAAGGGCACCCCGGACTGCTGGCGCTGGGCTACCAGGCCCCCGACGCCGACGGGTTCTGGCGGTTCCCGAAGTACGGCTACGGCCGCAAGCTGGCCGAACTCCACCCGGACACGACCCCATCGGGGAGCCCCGCATGAACGCCATCGACAAGACCGACGTCGTCATCGTCGGCAGCGGCTTCGGCGGGTCCATCCCCGCCTACCACCTCGCCGCCGGCGGGGCCAAGGTCACCGTGCTGGAGCGCGGGCCGTGGCTGGCCGCGGCCGACTTCGAGCACGACTACCTGCTCGGCTCGTCCTACACGCGGGCGTTCGACTTCGTCGTCGGCGACGGGATGAGCGTGCTCGGCGGCAACTGCGTCGGCGGCGGCAGCGTGGTGTACTTCGCCGCGATGCCGCGCGCGCCGCGGTTCGTGTTCGAGCGTCACGGCAGCATCGGGCGCCGGATGTGGCCTTCGGTCATTTCGCGGGACACGCTGGAGCCGTGGTACGACCGCGTCGACGAGTCGATCCCGGTGTCCAAACAGGACTGGAGTGACGTCTCCTACGCCGGTGGCCTGTGGGCTGCGGCCTGCAACCACTCCGGGCGGACGGCCAACCCGGCACCGGTCGCCGTCGACAACGCCACCTGCGTCAACTGCAACTTCATGATGGCGGGCTGCAAGTTCGACGCCAAGCGGTCGATGCTGACGAACTACCTGCCCGCCGCGCTGGCCCACGGCGCGCAGATCCGGCCGCTGCACGAGGTCCAGCGGCTCGAGCGGACCGAGGACGGCGGCTACCGCGTCCACTTCGACCTGATCGACGAAGAGGACTACCGGATCCACACCGGCAGCGGCGTGATCGAGGCGAAGGTCGTCATCATCGCCGCCGGCGCCGGCGCGACCCCTGTCATCCTGCAGCGCTCGGAGGCGGCGCTCGGCGAGATGCCGCACGGCGTCGGCCGGTACTTCTCCGGCAACGGCGAGCGGCTCAACACCGCGATCATCGACGAGGACCGCGTCCGCGAGGTGCTCGGGCTGTCCCGTGAGGACGGTCCGGTGTACTCGGCCAACCACATCGGCAAGGGCCCGACCGTGGCGAACTGGGACAAGCTCGACGGCTCGCTGCCGGAGTACGAGCGGTACTCGCTGGAGCAGCTGTACTTCCCGCCGGGCCTGGGCACCATCCTCGCCCAGGTGCCCGGCGGGGCGGAGCCGCGCTGGTTCGGGGCGGAGAAGAAGGAGATGCTCAAGCAGTGGGCCAACTGGCTCACGATCTTCCTGATGACCGAGGACGACAACGAAGGCGTCTTCGGCACGCCGCCGCCGACCGGGAACGCCTACCGGATCTCGCAGCAGATGCTCGGCCGCGGTTCGCTGCGCTACGACCCGACGGAGAACACGCGGCGCGGCTGGGCGCTCGCGGACGCCGACTGCAAGGCCATCATCGAGAAGGACGGCCTGGCGAAGGTGGCGCCGTGGACCAACGACGTCGTCGGGGCGTACACGGTGCACCCGCTGGCGTCCTGCCGGATCGGGGACGACCCGGCGACGTCCGCGCTGCACCCGAACCACGAGCTGCGCAACCACCCGGGCATCTTCGTCACCGACAGCGCGTCGGTGCCGGGCGCGCTGACGGTCAACCCGGCGATGACCATCGCCGCGCTCGCCGAGCGCTCGGTCCCGGGCATCGTCCGGGAGCTGCAGGCCCGCGGCGTCGACGTCAAGTACGGCGCCCCGGCCCCCGACGGCTCGATCACCGGCCGCCGCGCGGTCTCCAAGCTCGATCTGGTCGCCGGCAGCTGATGCACGGGTACTTCGAACTCGCGCTCCTCGGGATGTGGGAGCGCGAGTTCTCCGTGGAAGGGAGAACCATGACCCCGGGACTGGTGCGGCTGGCGCTGCGGCGGACGGTGCGGGACGTCAAGCACGTCGAGGCCGTGCGGCCGCGGCGGGCGCGCGGGCTGGTGCGGGAGGTCTACCGGCAGGTCGAGCGGGACTTCGGGATGCTCGCCCCGCCGATCGCGCTGCACTCGGCGTCGCCGGAGGTGCTGGCCGCGGCGTGGCTGATGCTGCGGGAGTCGCTGGTCGCGGGCGGGGCGGCGAGCCGGGCCGGCAAGGAGGCCGTCGCGGCCGCCGTGTCCGCGGCGAACTCGTGCCCGTACTGCGTCGAAGTGCACGCGATGGCGCTCGGGACGCTGGGGGAGCCGGCCGCCGCCGCGGCCATCGAGGCCGGGGACACCGCGGCCATCCCGGACCGCGGCCTGCGCGCGCTGACGGCGTGGGCGGGCGGTGCAGGCAGGCTGCCCGCGGACGTGCCCGAGGACGCCGCGGCGGAGTTCACGGCGGTGGCCGTCGCGTTCCACTACCTCAACCGGGTGGTGAGCGTGTTCCTCGGGCCGTCGCCGCTGCCCGAGGCCGTTCCGCCGACGGCGCGGGCGAAGGCCAAGGCTGTCCTGGGCTTCCTGCTCAAGCCGGGTGCCGCGCCGCCGGCCGGGCAGGCGCTGGACCTGCTGCCCGCCGCGCCGGGGCCGAAGCCGGGCGACACGCTGTCCGACGCTTTCTCGCGGGCTGCGGCGGCGATCGAGGCCGCCGGGGAACGCTCGGTGCCCTCCCGCGTGCGGGAGCTCGTCCGCCGGGAACTCAAGGCGTGGGACGGGAAACCGCCCGGGCTGAGCCGCGCGTGGGTGGAGCCGGTCCTCGCCGAACTCCCCGCGGAGGAGCGCGCACCGGGGCGGATCGCCTTGCTGACGGCCAAGTCCGCCTATCAGGTGACGGCCGCCGACATCGCCGCGTTGAGCCCGGAGAGGACGGACGACCGCGGGGTGGTCGAGCTGGTGTCGTGGGCGGCGCTCACCGCGGCCGTGGCGGCGGGTGACCGGCTCCGCCCGCGAAGAGAAGACTTCCCAGGTCGCAACGGTGATGATCGATCAGGAGAAGACGTCGCATCGGGGAAAGGACTGACAGGTGACTGACACCACGGGCGTGATCGCCGACCTGACCGCCGAGGCCGCCGAGGTGGACGCGCTCGTCGCGGGGCTCACCGAGGCGGAGTGGGACACCCCCACGCCCGCGCCGGGTTGGACCGTCCGCCACCAGATCGCGCACCTCGCGTTCATCTTCCGCATCGCAGGGCTGTCGGCGGCGCAGCCGGAGGCGTTCGTCGCCATGACGAAGTCGCTGTCCGGTGGGTTCGAGGCCGCGGTCAACGCCGCGCTGGAGGACTACGTCCACGACCCGGCCGAGGTGCTCCTGACGCGCTGGCGGGCCGAGCGGGACGCGGGGCTCAAGGCCCTCGCGGCCGTGCCCGGGAACCAGCTGGTGCCGTGGCTGGTGAACCCGCTGCCGCCGTACGTGCTGGCGTGCGCGGGGATGATGGAGGTGTTCGCCCACGGCCAGGACGTCGCCGACGCGCTCGGCGTGCGCCGCGAGCGCACCGACCGGATCCGGCACATCGCCGGGTTTTCCGTTCGGGTCCGGGACTTCGGCTACGAGGCGCGGAACCTGACGCCGCCCGCGGAAGAGTTCCGGTTCGAGCTCACCGCGCCCTCCGGGGGGCTCTGGGCGTTCGGGCCCGAGGACGCGGCCCAGCGGGTCACCGGCAGTGCCGAGGACTTCTGCCTGCTCGTCACCCGGCGGCGGCACCGCTTCGACCTCGACGTGCGGGCGACGGGCACGCTGGCCGACCAGTGGCTCGACATCGCCCAGGCCTATCGCGGGCCGGCCGGGGCGGGGCGCCGCCCCGGCCAGTTCGACGCTTGAATCCTTTGTGGACAGTACGGGTCGTTGTCCGGTCGTGCTGACGACCCGGGCACGGGCAGCAAGAGGAGAAGCCGGTCCGCATCGCCCGGAGATGCTGGACCGGATGGCCCGGCGACCCGGAGCACCGGGCAGCGGCGGCGCCGCCAGACGGAGACAGGCCAGCGGCTGGACCCCGGGTCCCGCACCGGTGGACAGCCGGGACCGGACGGTTCCGATGGTATGGGGCTCGAGAGCCAGTGGGAGTGCGGTGGCATGAGCGTAGAGCGGATTTCGATCGTCGGTATCGGTCTCCGGTACCCCGACGCGAGTTCTCCGGAGGAGCTCTGGGAAAACGTGCTGGCCGGGCGGCGGGCGTTCCGCAGGCTGCCGGACGAGCGGATGAACCGGGCGGACTACTACTCGCCCGACCCGAAGGCACCGGACCGCTTCTACTCGCAGAAGGCGGCCGTGCTGCGGGGTTACGAGTTCGACCGGGTGGCGCACAAGGTCGCCGGCAGCACCTTCCGGGCGACCGACACGACGCACTGGCTCGCCCTCGAGGTCGCCGCGGAGGCCCTCGCGGACGCCGGGTTCGGTGACGGCGAAGGCGCCCCGAAGCAGAGCACCGGCGTCGTCATCGGCAACAGCCTCACCGGTGAGTTCTCCCGCGCCAACATCATGCGGCTGCGCTGGCCGTACGTGCGCCGCACGGTCGCGGCGGCGCTGACCGCCCGCGGCTGGGAGGACGAGGAGACCGCGAACTTCCTGCGGGAGCTCGAAGTCCAGTACAAGGAGCCGTTCCCCGAGATCAACGAGGACACGCTCGCCGGCGGCCTGGCCAACACGATCGCCGGGCGCGTCTGCAACCACTTCGACTTCGCCGGCGGCGGCTACACCGTCGACGGCGCCTGCTCGTCCTCGCTGCTGTCGGTGGTGACCGCGGCCAACGCGCTCGTCCAGGGCGACCTCGACCTCGCCATCGCCGGTGGGGTCGACCTGTCGATCGACCCGTTCGAGGTGATCGGCTTCGCGAAGACCGGCGCGCTGGCCAAGCGCGAGATGAAGGTCTACGACGCCGATTCGAACGGCTTCTGGCCCGGCGAGGGCTCGGGCATGCTGGTCCTGATGCGCGAGAGCGACGCGCTGGAGCAGGGCAAGCGGATCTACGCGTCGATCGGCGGCTGGGGCGTGTCGTCCGACGGCAAGGGCGGCATCACCCGGCCCAAGGCGTCCGGGCACCGGCTGGCCCTCAAGCGCGCCTACGACCGCGCCGGCTACGGCGTCGAGACCGTCTCCTACTTCGAGGGCCACGGCACCGGCACCGCGCTGGGCGACGAAACCGAGATCGAGGCGCTGTCCACGGCCCGCCGCGACGCCGACCCGCTGGCCAAGCAGGCCGCGCTGTCGACGATCAAGGGCAACATCGGCCACACCAAGGCGGCGGCCGGGGTCGCCGGCCTGATCAAGGCGACGCTGGCGGTGTACCACCAGGTCATCCCGCCCGCGACCGGCCACCACAACCCGCACGAGTCGCTCACCGGCTCCTCGGCGCGGATGTACGTCCCGCGCGAGGCGACGCTGTGGCCGGAGGACCAGCCGGTCCGCGCCGGTGTCTCCGCGATGGGCTTCGGCGGCATCAACTCCCACGTCACGGTCACCGAGGCGCCGACCGCACCCCGGCGCCGGGAGCTCGACGAGCGGGCCCGCTCGCTGGTCGCCGGCCGCCAGGACGCCGAGCTGCTGCTGTTCGACGCCGACGACCTCGCCACCCTGCGCGGGAACATCGCCGCGGTGCTGGAAACCGTGCCGAAGCTGTCGTTCGCGGAGCTGACCGACCTCGCCGGCACGCTGGCGAAGGACCTGTCGGGCAAGCCGGTGCGCGCCGCGGTCGTCGCGGCCAACCCCGAGCACGCCGAGCGGAAGCTGACCAAGCTCCTCGAGCAGCTCGACTCCGGTGACTCGGTCTTCGACAGCGCCGACGGCATCTTCGCGAGCAGCCGCGGCTCCGCGCCGAAGATCGGCTACCTGTTCCCCGGCCAGGGTTCCGGCCGCGGTGGCGACGGGGCGCTGCGCCGCCGGTTCGCCGTGGCGGACGAGATCCACCGGGCCGCCGCGCTGCCCACCACCGGTGACCAGGTCGCCACCGAGGTGGCGCAGCCCCGGATCGTCACCGGTTCGCTGGCCGCGCTGCGGGTGCTGCGCTCGTTCGGCATCGAGGCGTCGACGGCCACCGGCCACAGCCTCGGCGAGCTGACCGCACTGCACTGGGGCGGCGCGCTCGACGAGCGGGCGCTGCTGAAGCTCGCCACGATCCGCGGCAAGGTGATGGCCACGACCGTGGGCGACGGCACCGGCGCGATGGCGAGCATCGCCGCTTCGCCCGGCCGGGTCGAGGAGCTGGGCCTGGGCGACGACGTCGTCATCGCCGGGTACAACGCGCCCGAGCAGACGGTGATCTCCGGGCCGGCCGGGGCGATCGACCGGATCGTCGCCCGGACGAAGGCCCAGGGGGTCACCGCGACCCGCGTCAAGGTCTCGCACGCCTTCCACTCGCCCGCCGTCGAGCCGGCCGCGAACGCCATGACCGAGCGGCTCGCCGAGTTCGGCTTCGCGCGGCTGGAGCGGCCGGTCGTCTCGACGGTCAGCGGGGACATGCTGCACGCCGCGGAGGACCTGCCCGGGCTGCTGCGCGACCAGATCGTGCTGCCGGTCCGCTTCCGCGAGGCCGCCGCCAAGGTGGCCGAGCGCAGCGACCTGGTGGTCGAGGTCGGGCCCGGCCGGGTGCTGACCGGGCTGTTCGAAGAGATCGCGCCGGAGACCCCGGTGCTCGCGATCGACACGGACAACGCGTCGCTGCAGGGCCTGCTGCGGGTCGTGGGCGCGGCGTTCGCGCTCGGCGCGCAGATCTCGGTGGACGCGCTGTTCGAAGGCCGGATCGTCCGCGCCCTGCCCGCCGACGGCCAGTTCACCTTCCTGGCCAGCCCGTGCGAGGCGGGGGCGTCGATCGACAGCGAGCTGGCCGCCGAGCTGGCCGCGGAGAAGGCGGAGGCCGCCGCGGCCGAGGCCGAGGAGTCCGGCGGGGACGCCGGTTCGACGCTGGACCTGCTGTGCCGGTTCGCCGCCGAGCGCGTCGAGCTGCCCCTGGAGGCGGTCACCGCGGACACGCACCCGCTCGACGACCTGCACCTGTCGTCGATCACGGTCGGGCAGCTGGTCAACGACGTCACCCGGGCGCTGGGCCGCCCCGCGCTGGAGGGCATGCCGAACTTCGCGACGGTGTGCCTCGGCGACCTCGCCGAGATGATCGACGAGCTCGCGCAGACGGCCAAGCCGGCCGACACCGCCGCCGGTGAGGCCCCCGGCGTGGGTCCGTGGGTCCGGCCGTTCGCGGTCGAGTACGTGCCCGCGCCGCGGCCCGCCGCGGACCTCACCGCGGGGGCGGGGAACGCCGACTGGCAGGTCTTCGCGACGCCGCGGCACCCGCTGGCCGAACCGCTGAAGGCCGCGCTCGCGCGGTCCGGCGCCGGGGACGGCGTGCTGCTCTGCCTGCCGGCGGACTGCGACGCCAGCCACGTCGGCCTGTTCCTCGAAGCCGGCCGTGCGGTCATGGCCGCCCCCAACGGCACGCGGTTCGTGGTCGTCCACCACGGCTACGGGGCCGCCGGCCTGGCCAGGACCCTGCGCCTGGAGGACCCGTCGGCGAAGACGACGATCGTCGACCTCGCCGACCCGGCACCGTCCGATGTGGACGCGATCGCATGGGCCGTGACCACGGTGGTGGCCGAGGTGGCCGCGACCACGGACTTCACCGAAGCGCGCTACGGCGCCGACGGCGGGCGCACGGTGCCGCGGCTGTCCGCGCTGCCCGCCCCGAAGCCCGGCCCGCTGCGCCACTCGCTGGACGCGACCGACGTCCTGCTCGTCACCGGCGGCGGCAAGGGCATCACGGCGGAGAGCGCGCTGGCGCTCGCCAAGGATTCCGGGGCGCGGCTGGCCCTGCTCGGCCGCAGCGACCCGGAGTCCGACAGCGAGCTGGCGGAGAACCTCGACCGCATGGAGGCGGTGGGCATCCGCTACCGCTACGAGCGGGCCGACGTCACCAGCGCCCCGCAGGTCGCCGAGGCGATCGCCCGGGTGGAGGCCGAACTCGGCCCGGTCACCGCGATCCTGCACGGCGCGGGCCGCAACGAGCCGGCTGCCCTCTTCAGCCTGACCGAGGACAGCTTCCGCAAGACCCTCGCCCCGAAGATCGGCGGCCTCAACGCGGTGCTCGCCGCGGTCGACCAGGACCGGATCAAGCTCCTGGTCACCTTCGGCAGCATCATCGGCCGGGCCGGCCTGCGCGGTGAAGCGCACTACGCCACGGCGAACGACTGGATGACCGAGCTGACCCTGCGCTTCGGCCAGGACCACCCGAAGGCACGGGCGATCGCGCTGGAGTGGTCGGTCTGGTCGGGCACCGGCATGGGCGAGAAGCTCGGCGTGGTCAGCGCCCTGATGCGCGACGGCATCACGCCGATCCCGACCGAGGAGGGCATCACCATCCTCCGCCGGGTGCTGGCCGACCCGGCCGCGCCGCCGGTGCTGGTGGTCTGCGGCCGCACGTCGGGCCTGCCCACGCTGCCGATCCGGAAGCGGGAGCTGCCGCTGACCCGGTTCGTCGACCGCGCGATCGTGCACTACCCGGGCGTCGAGCTGATCACCGAGGCGGACCTGTCCGACGGGGCCGACCCGTACCTGACCGACCACCTGCTCGACGGGCAGCTGCTGTTCCCGGCGGTGCTCGGCATGGAGGCGATGACGCAGGCCGCGGCGGCGACGCTGGACCGCACCGGCACCCCGGTGCTCTCCGACGTCGAGTTCCTCCGGCCGATCATCGTCTCGCCCGGCGGGTCGACCACGATCCGGCTGGCCACGCTGGCGCGTGACGCCGACACCGTGGACGTCGTCATCCGCAGTGACGAGACCGGGTTCAGCGCCGACCACTTCCGGGCCCGGCTGAGCTTCGCCCGGCCGGCCGAGCTGGGGGAGAAGGCCGCCCGCGACGTCGCGCTGCCGCCGGTCCCGGTGGAGCCGATCAGCGAGCTGTACGGCTCGGTCCTGTTCCAGGGCAAGCGGTTCCAGCGCGTGCTCGGCTACCGGCGGGCGAGCGCCCGGCACGCGGTCGCCGAGATCGCGACCAGCGCGGACTTCTCGTGGTTCGCGCCCTTCCTGCCCCAGGAGCGGCTGCTGGCCGATCCCGGCACGCGGGACGCGATGATGCACGCGATCCAGTGCTGCGTCCCCGACGCGACGCTGCTGCCGCAGGGCATCGAGAAGCTGTACCTGGCCGAGCCGGGGCGTCAGCACGACGAGTACGTCCTGCTGGACGCGAAGGAACGTTCCCAGGACGGCGACAGCTACGTCTACGACCTCGACGTGCGCAACCCCGACGGGACGCTGGTCGAGCGCTGGGAAGGCCTGAAGCTGCGCGCGGTCCGCAAGCGCGACGGTGCCGGGCCGTGGGTCCCCTCGATGCTGGGGTCCTATCTGGAGCGCTCCTGTGAGCGGCTGCTCGGCGGGACGCGGTCGGTGGTGCTCGAGCCGGACCCGGCCGGGCGCCCGGCCGAGGGCACCGCCGAGCGGAGGGCGCAGACGGCGCTCGCCGCGGGCCGGGCGCTCGACCGGCCGGTCGAGATCCGGTACCGCCCCGACGGCAAGCCGGAGTGCGACGGCGGGGTCCACATCACCGCGTCGCACACCGCACAGCTGACCCTCGCGGTCGCCGGCACCAGCCCGGTGGCGTGCGACATCGAGACGGCGATCGAACGCAGCGAGGAGGACTGGACCGGCCTGCTCGGCGAAGAGCTCCTCGCCCTCGGCCGCCTGCTGGCCGCGGACACCGGCGAGCCGGTCAGCGTGGCCAACACCCGGGTGTGGAGCGCGCTGGAGTGCGTGCGCAAGACCGGGTCGATGACCCAGGCGCTGACCGTGCGCCAGGTCGACGCCGACGGGTGGGCGCTGCTGGCCTCCGGCAACGCCCGGATCGCCACCTGGTCGACCACCGTCAACGACCGGACCGCCCCGATCGTCTTCGCCGTGCTCCAGGCAGAGGGGAACTGAGATGTCCGACTACTACGAGATCCGCCACACGGTCGGCTTCGAAGAGACCAACCTGGTGGGCAACGTCTACTACGTGAACTACGTGCGCTGGCAGGGCCGGTGCCGCGAGATGTTCCTGAAGGAAAAGGCGCCGGCGGTGCTCGAAGAGGTCCGCCACGACCTCAAGCTGTTCACCCTCAAGGTGGAGTGCGAGTTCTTCGCCGAGATCACCGCGTTCGACGAGCTGTCCATCCGGATGCGGCTGGAGGAACTCACCTCGACGCAGGTGCAGTTCGCCTTCGACTACGTCCACCTCACCACCGACGGCAAGGAGCGGCTCGTGGCGCGGGGTCGGCAGCGGATCGCCTGCATGCGCGGGCCGAACACGGCCACCGTGCCGTCACGGGTCCCCGAGCAGCTGCGCGAAGCGCTGGCGCCCTACGCGACGGCCGCGGTCAACGGCAAGGGAGTCTGACGTGGGCTACGACGCAGAGCCTTCCGAGGGGGCTCCCGTGCTCAAACGGCTGCGGACGTCACGCGCCCGCAGTGGCCTCTCCGTCCAGCCGGGCCTGCGGCAGGTGATGGCCCAGTTCGCGACCGGGGTGACGGTGCTGACGGCGGGCGGGGAGGCCGCGCACGGCATGACCGCCAACGCGTTCTCGTCGGTGTCGCTGGAACCGCCGATGGTGCTGTGCTGCGTGTCCAAGGCGGCCCGGATGCACACCGCGATCGTCACCGCGGGCTCGTTCGGGGTCAACATCCTCGCGGCCGAGCAGCAGGAGCTGTCGAAGTACTTCGCCGATTGGCGCCGTCCCGACGGGATCGCCCAGTTCGACGCGGTCGGCTACACGGCGGGCGACCTGACCGGCGCACCGCTGCTCACCGGCGCGCTGGCGTGGCTGGAATGCGAGCTCGCCCAGGTGGTGTCGGGTGGTGACCACTCGATCTTCCTCGGCCGGGTGGTCGCCACCAGCCGCGGCGAAGGCGAACACGCGCTCGTCTTCTACGGCGGCGGCTACCACCGGATCGACGGGCGGGCCCGCGCGGCCTGAGGGAGGCGAACGTCATGCTGATCGCGGTCACCGGCGGCACCGGCTTCCTCGGGACCCACACGGTCGCGGCCCTGCTGCGGCGCGGGCACCGGGTGCGGCTGCTCGCCCGCGACCCCGGCCGGACCGTGCCGTCCACTGTGGACGTCGTGACCGGCGACGTCACGGACCCCGCTTCCGTCGCCCGGCTGGTCGACGGTGCGGACGCGCTGCTGCACGCGGCGGGCGTCTACACCTTCGACAGCAGGCGCCGGGCCGAGCTGTGGCGGGTGAACGCGGGCGGCACCGAAGTCGTGCTCGCCGCCGCACGCCGGGCGGGCACCGGGCGGATCGTGCACGTCTCCACCGTCGGGGCGCTGTACCCGGCGGCCGGGCCGACGATCGGGGCGGCGAGCCCGGTCGGCACCCCGCGGGAGGCCTACCTCGCCTCGAAGGCCGAGGCCGAGCGGATCGCCCGCGCGCACCGCGCCGACGGCGTCCCGGTCACCGTCACCCACCCGCCGGCGCTGCTCGGACCGCACGACCCGCACCTGGGCGACCAGAACGCGCGGCTGCGGGACCTGCTGCGCGGGCTGATGCCGATCTGGCCGTCGGGGGGGCTGCCGATCGGCGACGTCCGCGACTCGGCGGAACTGCACGCGCGGCTGTTCGACGGCGTGCCCGGCGACGGGTACTTCGGGCCGGGCCACTTCCTGACCACCCGCGAGTACCTCGCCGTGGTCCGGGCCGCGACCGGGCGGCGCCTGCCGGCGGCGTTCCTCCCGGCGCGGGCGATGTTCCCGGTCGGCCGGGGTGCCGACCTGCTGCAGCGCGGCTGGCCGTGGCACATCCCGGCCGAGTACGGCGCGCTCTACGTCTGCGCCTCCGCCCTGCCCGTCGCCGCGGACGCACCCGGGGCCGGCGTCCCGGCGCGGCCGGTGGCCCGCACCGTGCGCGACACGGTCGCCTGGTTGCACGCGACCGGACGCCTCACCGACCGGCAGGCCGGCGCGGCCGCCCTGCCCACTGTGCCCATGACGACGACAGCGGTCCCGGCCGAGCCGGGACCGTCCCGACCGAGGAGGGTCCTGCCATGACCGCCAGCGACGCCATCGAGCCCATCCGGCCCGGCTCCGACACGGCCCCGACGGCCTTGACGGACGTGCCGGACGGCCGGCAGGCCCGGCCGATGCCCCGGTTGGGGCGGGGCATCGTCTGGTCCGACATCGTCGCCGAGATCGAGGACGACTACGAGGTCCGGTTGCGGGATGCCGCGTGAGCGGAAGTCACCGCGCGGACGCCGCGGTGAGGCACTCGCCCTCGCGCTGAACCGCTGCCGTCGAACCGCCTCGGCCACTCGACGGCCGGTATCCCGGAATGCGGCGAGATTCGTCCGATGCGTGAGCTTTCCGGGCCGGGGAGGGAGAACGGAGGAAACGCCATGACAGCTCCAGCGTTGCCGGCCGGGAAGGGCCGGGCCGACGGAAAGCCGGCCGAACCGAGCGGCCGCCCGCGCGCGGACTCGCCGCGGGAAGCGGCCGCGCCGGCCGAGCGGGAGTACCTGCGTGAGCACATCGTTCTCGGTTACAACTGAACGTCCGGCGGCCGGGTGGGTGCCGCGTCACGGGCGCGCGCCTGCCGGTCCGGCGCACGCACAGAGATGACGCGGTCACCGCGAGGGCGGGACACTGGAACCTCACCGGGGCCGGAGTGCGGGGCGGGACTCGCCGTGCGCGCCCGGCGCCCGGCCGAAGTTCGGTTGGGAGGCCGGTGGATGGCGATGCGCCTCCAGCTCACCGCGGGAGTGCAGGTGCTCGAGGACTGGGCCGAGTCGGCGACACAGGCCGAACGGAATGTCGTCTACGAGGCATTGTTCGCTGTGGGCGACGGGTCGGCTTTCCTGGTCTACGACATTTTCGGCGACCCGCACGATCCCGGTAATTTCATGATTATGGTGAAACCGGGTCTGGTGCTGATAATAATGGTGCAGCGGGCGGAATCCGCATTCGAGATCCGTTATGTCGGCCGTCTGCAGGACGGTGTCGACGCTCCGGCCCGCCCGGGCTCGCCGGGGCAGTGAGCACTGGCCGCGAGATGACGCTGAGGCTTACTCCGGCCAGGCTGCCGCGGCTCGGCCCCGTGACGGTTTGTGACCGGGATGGTCGGGCGACGGCCGACGGCTGAATGAGCGGTACTGCGCCGAACGGGGTAAGACGTCGCCCGGATGGCGTATGTTCCCGGTGGGCGCAATGCATGCCGCGGAACGGGGTATTCCTCATCTTGACAATGTCTCTTGTGGTATGAAAACCTCGTCGTGTTCGCCGTTGCGGCCGTTATTTTCTGGGGTGAATAACGAGGAGGCTTCGTCATGTCGTCGCCCGAATTGCCAGGACTCGATGTTTCCAGCCGGGTCCGCGCCCGGGACATCCAGCTGACCGGCGTGGCCGATGTCGGCCGCCGGGTACTCATGATCACCGGCGCGATCGACACCGCCGATCACGACGTTTCGGTGAGTGTCAGCCTTCCGGAGCCGGGGCGCTGGCAGGTCATCAAGGCCGAGACCAACCTGACCGACCGGACGTGGGTCGCCATGCAGGCGGTGCTGGACGAGGACTCGGTGTTCATCGACGACGCCGCACTGATGTCGCCCCAGTTCGCGAAGAGCTTCATGACGCCCGACCAGCGGCGGCTGACCTTCTACGACGGTGAGGTCCGGCCGGGCGAGGCCGTGCTCAAGACGTACTCGATGGAAACCGGCGGCAGCAAGCCGACGTACTTCTCCTCCCGGTACAGCCCGCTCGCCACCGACAGCGCCGAGCAGTCCCAGCAGACGCTCGAGGAGCTGGTCACCAACGGGATGCGGCAGCGGCCGGTGGTCGAGCTGATCGTGCCCATCACGGTGATCGGCTGAACCGGCGCCCGGTCCCGGTCTCGGGCGTGAGGGGAATTCGTGATCAAGTTCGTCCCGGAACCGCACCTGCTGGACTCACCCCGTGGCCGTGACTGGCCGCGGCTGCCCGCCCCGCCGGTTGCGGGCCGCGAGACTCGGCCGCCCGCGACCGCGGAGGTGGTCGTCGTCGGCGCGGGGCCGGCCGGGCTCGCCGTGACGTCGGCGCTGTGGCACCACGGCGTCCGCGACGTCGTGGTGATCGACCGCGACGGCCGGCCGTGCGGGCGGTTCTTCGACCGGATCGACCGGCTCGGCCAGCGCGTTCTCCGTTCACCCTACGAGCACCACCCCGGTGTCGAGGGCTACCGCGACTGCGAGCTGGTCGACTTCGCCCGGCTGCACTGGGCGCGGCTGACCCCGGTCGAGCGCCGGGAGATCCGGATGTCGCAGGCCGGCCACCGGTCCGTCGTGCCGGTGGACGTCTTCGAGGCCTACTGCGCGCATCTGGCGGCGAGCCACCACGTCGGCGAGAAGACGTGGCGGGGCGAGGTCCGCGAGGTGCTGCCCGCCGCCGACGCGGTCACGGTGCACGCCGGCGCCTTCACCGTCACCGCCCGCCACGTCGTGCTCTGCCTCGGCGAGGAACGGCGCCCGGCGCCGGATTCGTGGTGGGGCGGCGGCCCGACACCCCCCGGGACCTCGTACTGGGACGAGCCCGCGCCGGACGGCGGGCGGCAGATCGTCGTCGGGGCCGGGCTGACGGCCGCGCACCTGATCACCAACGCGCTTTCGGCCGGGCGGGAGGTGCACTGGGTGCTGCGCGACCCCGGCGAGCGGTACCAGTGCGCCGACGTCAACTCGACGTTCTTCCGCCCGGAGGGCCGCAAGCGGTTCGACAGCGTCGGCTGGGCCGACCGGCTCGCCCTGATGAACCAGTTCCGCCGGGCGTCGATCATGTTCGAGTTCCAGCCGTTGCTCCGGCAAGCCGAAGCGGACGGCCGGCTGGTCGTCTACCGCGGCGAAACCGTGGCCCGGATCGCGACCGGCGTCGGCGGGACGGTGACGGTGCGCCTCGCGAGCGGCCGCCGGATCGCCGCCGACCACGCCGTCCTGGCGCTGGGCACGGCACCGTCGATCGGCGACGGCCTGCTGCCCGCCGAACTGGTCGGCGAGCGCGACGGATGGCCGGCCCTGGACGAGCGCACCCTGGTCTTCGAGCGCGCCCCCCGCGTTTCGGCGGTCGGCGCCGCCACGGCGATGGTCCTCGGCCCGGCGGCCCGGAACATCGACGGGCACCGCGTGGCGACGACCCGGGCGGCCGCGGCCATCGCGGCCGCCGTCCGCGAGGAAAGCCCCGTCCGGACGCTCCGGGAGGCCGTCGGTGTCTGAGCCCGCCGACAGCCGGTTCGCCCTGCCCGACGTCGACGCGCCCGCCGACGTCGAGGTCGGCATCATCCTGCTCGGCCTCGACCCCGACCGCCTGCTCGGCGGGCTGGGCCTGGCGCGGATCGCCGACGATCCGGCGCTGGTCACCCAGCTGGTCGACCAGGTGCGCCACGGGGGCAGCAGTTTCGACCTGCCGGGCCTGGTCGCCCTCGGCCGGGCTCATTGGCGTTCGGTGCGCTCCGCCCTCGACGAGCCGGCGGCGGACACCCCGGGCTCGCTCCGCCAGGAGTGGGTCAAGACCGCCGCGCGCGTCGCCGCGGCCGCGCCCGGTGCGGGCCACGCCTCGATCGCCTACCTGACCGCGTGCGTGCTGCGCCGAGCGGACGTCGATGCCTGCGCCGACGCACCACCGAACGGAGAGGGCCTCCGATGTCCTACCTGAAATCCCTGCCGTCCGAGACGACGCTCCTCCAGGTGTTCCAGGCCTACCCGGGCCCGGCGCGGCACCTGCTGGCCTTCCACGAGCTGGTGCTGCGCGGCGAGTCGCCGTTCACGCCGGGCGAGCGTGAGCTGATCGCGGCCTACGTGTCCGGCCTGAACAGCTGCGACTACTGCCACGGGATCCACACCGTCACCGCCGAGGCGTTCGGCATCCCGGAGGGCACGCTGGCGGCGGCGCTGGCCGACCTCGAGTCCGCGAACGTGGACGCCCGGCTCAAGCCGGTGCTCGCCTACGTCGGCAAGCTGACGCGGACGCCGGCGAAAATGACCGACGCGGACGCCGAAGCCGTCTTCGCGGCCGGCTGGGACGAGCGCGCGCTCCACGACGCCGTCCTGGTCTGCGCCCTGTTCAACTTCATGAACCGGATGGTCGAGGGACTCGGCATCCGCGCCGCCGAGGGCTACACGACGACCTCGGGCGAGAGGCTGAAGAACGCGGGCTACGCGGGTCTGGCGGAGTTGCTCGACGCACCGGCCTGACCGGGCGCGGGCCGGGCTCACGAGCCCGGCCCGCCCGCTCGTCAGGTGTTGAGAACGGCTTCGATGTCCAGCGTGATGTCGACCTTGTCGCCGATGACGACCTTGCTGCCGTCGACCGCGAGGCCGAAGGTGAGCCCGAAGTCGGAGCGCTTGATCGTGGCCCGCCCTTCGAAGCCGATGCGGGTTTCGCCCTCGAGACCGGTCGGGTCGATGCCGAGCAGCTCGAGCCGGATGTCGACCGGCCGGGTGGTGTCCACGATCGTGAGGTCGCCGGTGAGCACCCAGTGCTCCCCGTCCGGACGCAGTCCGGTGCTGACGAACCGCATCTTCGTGTTCTGGTCGGTCCGGAACCAGTCGGCCGAGCGCAGGTGGTCGTCACGCATCTTGAGGCCGGTGTCGACCGAAGCCAGGTCGATGTCGGCGGTGACGGTCGACCGGGCCGGGTCGTCGGCGGTCACGATCTGCGCGGTGAATTCGGTGAAACTGCCGCGCACCTTGCTCATCAGGTGCCGGACGGAGAACCCCACCGCAGAGTGGAAGTGGTCGACGGTCCACGTGCCGGCGATCCACTCCGGAACCGCCGCCGGACCCACCGTGGCCTCGCTCATGAAAGTCCTCCCCGTGCGCTCGTGGTGCCTCTCAGCCGACCTTGACACCGTCCCCCTCCGGAAGGCACCTTCGCCGTGCTCTGTTCCGGCGGGTATTCATCCGCCCAGCGCCTCGAGATCGGCGACGACATCGAGAGGTGAGAGCTGTGCCGCCATCTCGCAGGCGACGGCCGCGGCAGCCGTGGCGAACGCGGGCGTGCCGAGCAGTTCTTCGCAATGCGCGGCCACGGCTCTCGGGGTGACTTCGTCGGGCAGCATCCTGATCCCCGCCCCGGCCTTGGCGACCGCGTCCGCGTTCTCGAACTGGTCGTCGAACTGCGGCAGCGCCAGTTGTGGCACACCGGCGGAGAAGGCGGTCAGCGTGGTGCCCTGGCCGCCGTGCTGGATCAGCACATCGCAGGCGCCGAGCACCTGGTGCAGCGGCATCCGGCCGGCCTGGCTGACGTTCTCCGGCAAGGGACCCCAGGAGGCTATGGCCCGCTCGTCGACCGCGATCACCACGTCGACGTCCAGCCGCCCGAGCTCCCGCACGGCGGCCAGCATTTTCCCGTGCAGGTCGGGAATTCCGAAACGCGGAACCAGTGTGCCGAGCGTCAGGCAGATCCTGGGTTTCGTGCGCGGCGCCAGCACCCAGTCGGGAACGTCCGCGGTGCCGTTGTAGGACACGTGCCGGAAGCTCAGGTGGCCCGTCGCGTGCGGCAGGCGCAGGCTGGGGGGCCACGGGCTCAGCGACAGAGCGGGCTGCGGAAGGGTGAGTCCCGCCGCGACCGGCGAGCCGGCGAGCACCTCGACCGCGCCCGCACGGTACTCCGGCAGTTCGGCCACGCCCCACCGCACGTCGGCCAACGGTGTTCCGTGCGCGGCCGCGGCGAGCGGGCCGGCGAACTCGGCGCGCTCGCTCAGCACGACATCGGGCCGCCAAGCGTCCACAATGGACATCATCCGCGGCAGCGTGGCGGCAGCGATCCGCCCGAACACCCGGCCGTGCACGTGCCGCCGCTGTTCGATCGGGTGCGTGGACAGTTCCGGGCCCAGCTCGACGAAGTCCATCGGCGGCCCGCTCGACACCGCGGGCAGCCCGGACCGCAGAACCGTGTCGACGAGGTTTTCCGGGACGGCGACCAGCACCTCGTGCCCCGCCGCCCGGCAGGCCCAGGCGAGTGGCACCAGCGGGAAGAAGTGCCCGAGCAGCGGCTCGGTGGTGAACAGGATCCGAATGATTGGCTCCGATCTCGGTAACCGGCAGGCCCGGTCAGTGCCCCAAGGCCACTTCGGCGGCTTTGCACTTGTCGTATGGCGGAAGCAACCCGCGTTCCCGGGCTTCGGCGAGCGTCGGCGCGACTCGGTCGCGCGCGGACAGGATCGGTGTGAGGTCCTGCGGCAGCGGAAGTCCGAGCTCGGGGTCCGTCACCGAGAGCGCGAGCTCGTTCTCCGGCACGTACTCCCCGGAAAACAGGTAGGCCATCACGGTGTCGTCCTGCAACGCGATGAACGCGTGGCCGACGCCGACCGGGAAGTAGACCGCACGGAAGTGCTCCTGATCGACCACCACGGCGTCCCAGTTGCCGAAGGTCGGTGAATCGACGCGGATGTCCACGACGACATCGATCGCCGATCCCCGGGGGCAGTAGACGTATTTGGCACAGCCGGGCGTCGCCGTGAAGTGCACACCCGGACCACGCCCCGGCGCGACCGGCTGTGACTGGTCTCGGCCACGCTGAAGAGCCGCCGACCGGTGGCCAGCCGGAACGGCGTCTCCTGGAACGGCGAGACGAAGAGGCCGCGATCGTCTGAAGTCGGGTTCGGCGTGATTTCCAGGGCACCTTCGACGGAAAGCTCACGTATCTGCATCGCTGTCCCCGCTCAAGAGTGACTCCCACGATGTTCGGATTGCGCCTGGATTCACCGCAGCAAGCGTGGCACCGGCACAACCGGGCCGACGTCTTCAGCCATGCTGTTCGCCGCCGGGCGATGGCGGGTGGCGCTTCGCGCGCGGTGTCACCGGACCGCTGTCCTTGTGGAGACAAGACCGCCGGGCTCCGGTGGTCCGGTCCTCTGCCCGCCCTGCCCGCTCGCCGGCGTCAAGCCGCGTCCGATGTGGAGGGCGGGTGCTCCGTTGGCTCTTCGGGCGTTCGGGGCGGTGGTTCCGGAGTGGGGCGGGCACGGTCGGCGAGGTGGCTGAGTTTGGTCAAGTGGCGTTGGACCAGCCCGGCGCGGCGGGCTTCGTCGAGCGCTGTCCGGGTGATGGTGTTCTGCCGTCGTCGGCGGTGACGCCCGCCGGGTGCTTCCTGGTGCACTACGGGTCTCCTTTCCGTTCGGCGCCTCACTCGATCGTGGGGTGCGTGCGCGCACCGAGGCCGCGGTCGATCGGTCAGGTAACAAGGTTGTTTCGGGAAGAACTCATTCGGGACCCACTGGGCTACCTGGGCGCTTACACGGTGCGCCTTCCGGAGTCCTGCACGCGAGAGGGGACGAGACGCGGGACCGTCCACAGTGGGAGTACGGCCGAGGCGACGAGTGTGGGCCCGATCACTGGCCCGGGGCACGCCGTGCGCTGCTGCGCACGGCGTCTTCCCTGGTGGCGCCCCCGGCAGGACTCGAACCTGCGACCTAGAGATTAGAAGGCTCTTGCTCTATCCAGCTGAGCTACGAGGGCCCGCGCCGACGGCCGCTACCGGTGACCCGGCACTGGCAGCTTAGTCGTCGCCACCCAGTCGATCGTTCGACACCGGCGAATCGTTTCAGGTCTCGTTCGACGTAATTCGGGAGTTTCTGCGCGCACAGCCGTGACCGGACGCCTGGTCCCCTGCTTGAAGCGATGTGACCCCTCCTTCTGTGTCCGGGGAAGTGCTGAGCGTGACCGAGCGGGCTTTTCCGCGCGGCCGGAACCTGTAATCTGGCCATCAGAAGGCTCTTGCTGTGTCCAGCCAGAACCCTGCTCGCCCGCTCGACCCGCGGCCGGGCAGGCAGCGCCGTGGGCTTCTGCGCACCGCTGCTTGCCCGGCGCAGCGGGCGGCGAGCCCGGTTGCCGGCCCCCTTTCTGCTGGGAAATCGTGTGCAGGAGGCTCCTGCCTGCAGGAACGTCGGGGGCGACCACCTCGGCCGCCTGGCGTTCGGCCGCTGGGTGCGGTCGACCTGGGGGTTGCCGAGCGGTTGGGGGCCGTCGGGGTCTTGGCGAATGGTGGTTCGGTCTCGGGCGTCGTTGGCGGGTGCGTGCCGGATGGGTGCCCGGCCGCTGGGGTGGTCGGTTTTGTGGCTGCCGCGGGTCCGGCTGTTGGGGCTGTGGTGAGCGGTGGCTCGTCGGGTCGCTGGGTGCGGACGGTGAGTGGTGCCACGGTGCGGGCGCCGGGCGGCTGCCCGGTCCCCGGCGGGCGGCCTGCTGGAGTTCGCCCCCCGGTCGGCTGAAAGCGCCACCCGAGAACTCCAGAAGACCTCCCGCCCGCCCGGAACCAGGCTCCGTGCGCCCCGGATGGGCCCGTGTGAGCCCGGGACGGGCCGTATGAGCCCCGGATGGGCCCCGTGTGAGCCCCGGACGGGCCGCGTGAGGCCCGGATGGGGTGCGTGAGCCCCCTGGAAGGGCTGCCTGGGGCCTCGGATGGGGAGCGTGAGGTTTCGGATCAGGCCGCGTGAAGCCCGGATGGGGCTCGGCGCGCCCCGGATGGGCTCGTTGCGCCCCAGATCGCTGCGTGAAGCCCCGGAAGTGCTCCCGTAGGCCTCGGAGGGCTCCTGAGGGGCCAGGGGCCCCGGGACAGGTTGCGGGGAGCCCGTGGGCGCGCCCTGCCGCAGGGGGCGCGCCCACGGGTGGGGCCGCTTCGGGGGAGCGGCCCCGGTCGGGCCCGGCCGCCGCCGCGAGCCGGCTCCTGCCACGGAGCGGGCGGCTTTGCGGGGCCCGGGTCAGGGGGTCACTCCCAGATCTGGATGCCCCGGACCAGGAATGGCGCGTTCGGGACGTACGTGCCGCCACCCGGATAGGTGACGAAATCTCCTTCCGTCGAGCATTCCGCGTCCTGGTACACCGTGACGTCGCGGGTCATCAAATTCGCGAACGACGATCCGTCGAATCCTTCCGGTAGTGGCAGGCATTCCTCGGTATTGGCCGAGCGCAGGTCGAAACGCTGGATTTCGCCGGCGTAACCGTCGGACGGCCACAGGCAGAACTCGCCCTTGCGGCAGCCCGGATCCGTGCCCGCGTGTGCGGCTCCGACGCTGGTCAGCAGGCCGACCATGGCCAGGACCACGATGTGCGGCAGGCGGGAACGAAGACGACGTGAAGACATGGTGGATTTCCCCTCCGGAATCGCGGCTCTTGCGGGGCCGCGGTGAACGTGTGATTCCAGATTGGCGGGCGGTGGGGGATTTGTCAGCCCGCGATTTCGAATCTGTGGACAAGTGTCCGGCAATGAAAAGGTTGTCCACAGCCGCCGAGGAAGGTCTTGCGTAAAAACAGCGGCGGTGCTACGCGGGGCCCGTGCTCCCGCGCACCACCAGCGAAACCGGCACCTCGACCGGCGCCGGCACCGACCCGTCGTCCAGCAGCCCCAGCGCCAATTCCCCGGCGATCCGCCCCTTGGCCGCGAGGTCCTGCCGGACCGTGGTCAGCGGCGGCGACGACCACGACGCCGGCGGACTGTCGTCGAAACCGGCCACCGACAGCTCACCCGGCACGCTGATCCCCAGCTCACGGGCCGCGGCGAGCACCGCCAGCGCCAGCTGGTCGGACATGCACAGCACCGCCGTCGGCCGCGGCGACGCCCCGAGCAGCGCGAACGCCCCGGCCATCGCACTCTCCGCGCTGAGCCCGGCCGCCTCCTCCACCACGACCGAGCACGATCCCAGCTCGTCCAGGTAGCCGCCCAGCCGCTCACGCACGTCGTGGAACGGCGCGGCCGCCGCCTCCGCCACGGTCAGCGCACCCCCGCCGGACCGAATATGGCTGTACGCGGCGAAGATCCCGAACCGCCGGTGCCCCAGGCCTAGCAGGTGCCGCGCGGCCGAAGCCGCCCCGGCCCGGTCCGCACAGCCGACTCGAGCCGTGCCGGGCAGCCGTGGCTGGTCGATTACCACGAGCGGCAACCCGCGCGTGCGTACCGCCTCCAGCGAAGGAGCGCCGTCGGGCAGCGAATACACGATCGCGATGTCGGCCTGCGCCGCGAGCACGCGTTCGGCGGGCGGCCCGCCGAAAGCGCCGCCGGGCAGGAGCAGCAACGCGTGGCCGCCCGGGTCGATCACGCGCGCCAGCGCGTCCAGCGTCAGGTACAACGCCGGGTCCGAAAACGCCATCGACAGCGACGTGTCCAGCAGGACCGCGATCGCGCCCGTGCGACTGGTCGCGAGGCTCCGCGCGGTCGGGTCCGGACCGGGGTAGCCCAGCTCGGCCGCCACCCGCAGCACCTCGTCCCGCAGCCGGGCGGACAGCTGGTCGGGCCGGTTGTAGGCGTTCGAGACCGTCGCGCGCGAGACGCCGACGGCGTCGGCGACGTCGTCGAGCGTGGGACGGCGCCGCCGGGTCATCCGCGCAGTCTAGTCACCACGCGGTGGACTTTCTGAAGCGCTTAAGTCACGCTGAGGGCATGCGAGACCGGATCGCGGTGTTCACCGTCTTCGCCCTCAACGGGCTCGCGCTGGGGTCATGGGCGTCACGCACGCCCGCACTGACCGCGCAGGTGCACGCCTCACCCGGCGTCTTCGGCCTGGCGCTGCTCGGGGCCAGCGTCGGCATGCTCGCCGCCGCCTCGGTGTCCGGACGGCTGATCGAACGGTCCGGTGCCAGGGCGGTCGTCGCCGGGAGCACCGCGATGGCCGCCGGTTCGCTGGTGCTGATCGGTTTCGCGCCCACCGTTCCGCTGCTGGCCGGGGCGCTGCTGGTGATCGGCGCGAGCGTCGGGATGCTCGACGTCGCGATGAACGTCGCCGGTGTCGCGGTCGAACGTCGCCTGGGCAAGCCCGTGATGTCCGTCTTCCACGCGGGGTTCAGCTTCGGCGCGCTCGCCGGTTCGCTGGCCGCGGGCCTCGCCGCCGGCCACGGCTGGTCCCCGGCGCGCCACCTCACCGTCGCCGCCGTCGTCGCGGTCCTGGTGCTGGCCCTCGTGATCCGCGACGTTCCGGGCATCCGCCCGCAGCACGCCGAAGAACCCGTGGTCACGCCGGCCCGCGCGCCGATCCGGCGGCCGGTGCTGTGGCTGCTCGCCGCGGTCGCGCTGTGCTCGGCCATCGCCGAAGGGGCGTCGTCGGACTGGTCGGCGCTGCTGATGACGGTCGAGCGCGGCGTCGGCCAGGGCGCCGCCGCTCTCGCCTTCGCCGGGTTCCAGCTGGTCATGGCGCTGACCCGGCTGGCGGGCCCGTGGGCGCAACGCCGGTTCGGCCCGACGCGCTGCCTCGCCGCGGGCGCCACCCTCGCCGCCGCCGGGCTGGTCGCCGCGGCCGCGATCCCGGTCGCCGCCGTGGGTTACGCCGGGTTCGCGCTGGCCGGCGCGGGTCTCGCCGCGTCCTTCCCGATGGCCCTCAGCCTCGCCGGGGACGCCGGCAAACGCGGGGACGGCACCGGCGGTGAACGCGAGATCGGCTTCGTCACCGCCGTCGCGTACACCGGCTTCCTGGGCGGCCCGCCGATCGTCGGCGGAATCGCGCAGGCGACGGATTACGACGTGGCGTTCGTCTTCGTCGCGCTCGTCGCGGCGTTGATCCTGCCCGCCGCCGTCGCCGCCCGGCGGTCGCGGCGGCGGGAGGAGGCGGAAGCGCTGGCCAGCCGCTGAACATCAGCCGTGCGGCAGCGGACGGCGGTTCAGTTCCTCCTCGCCGAGCGGTTCCGGGTACCAGCCGAGCCGGGCCCCGAGGTCCTGGACCCGCCGCGCTCCGAGCGGCGGGTACGCGGCCGGCGCGGTACCCACTGTCCCGGGCACGAGGACCTGGACGACGGTGACGCCGTCCTCGGCTGCCTCCGGCGTGGTCAGGTCGACGTAGAGGACTTCGTGCCCGGCCGCCGCGACGCACGCGTGCAGTGCGTCGAGGGAGTCGTCGGCCGGACGCGGGATCGCCGCCCAGTCACCGGCCGGACCCGGTGCGGCCCACGCCAGCGCGGCGTCGCCCACCCGCGGATCGAGGTGCAGCTGCTGGTGGCAGAGCAGTTCGACCATGTCGGCGGAATCTTGGCGGTACCGGTCGGCGTAGTCACGTCCAGCCCGCCACGACTGCAGCGGACTGTGGTCGCCGTAGCCTTCGATCATCGCCGAGACGGCCTCGCGGTTGTCCAAGGTCCGGCACGTGATCTGGAGCATGTAGGCCTCGGCCAGCGCCTTCAGCGCGGCCTGCTCGGGATCGGCCCGCATCGCCGTGCCCACCGTCAGCCAGCCTTCGGGCGACCGGACGGCCGCGGCCAGCACCGGGACGCCGAACTCGTTGCCGATCGACCAGAGGTGAACCTCGCCGTGGCCGGCGGAGAGCTCGGCCAGGCGCGGGGGAGGAGCCAGGGTGGGCTGGGGCGCTCCGTTGAGCCACCAGACCGCCGTGGCGTCGTGTTCGACGATTTCCTGCAGCCCGGACCGGATCGCGTCTTCGAGGGTTTCGCCGGCGGCCGTGCCGCCGATCACCGGGAACGCGTGCAGCGGCTCTTCGGCCGGTTTCGCCGTGTGCGGCCAGCCCGTGTGGACCGCGAAGGCGGGAACGAGGATCTCGCTGCCGTCGCCGAGGGACGTCGCGCGGATCCAGTGCACCGGGGAGGCGTCGGTGAACGGCGTGAAGGGGAAGCCCGGCGTGGCGTACTGGCGCGGCGAGTAGCCGACGAGCCGGTCGGGGGAAAGCGCGGTCAGGCCGCGGGAGACCAGGTCGGCGTGGGTGCCGTGGACCAGGTCCTGGGGTGGCCAGATCCCGCAGTAGCGCTCGATCGCCTCGCCCCACGCCGCCAGGCGGGCGTGGCCGGGGTCGTCCCAGGAGGTGCCGAAGCCCTGCAGGTCGCCCTGCCACGGGACTTCCGCGCGGACGTCCCGGATGTCGGCCACGGCCAGGTGCAGCGCCTCCGGAGTGCCGGGCAGGCCGGCGAAGGACTGCAGCTGCGTGACGATCGGGCCGGGGCCCGGCGCGGAGCGGCGTACGCCACTCCGGCCGGGCAGCCCTTCGTGAACGGCGGTCATCAGGCGATCGACGCCGACCGGCCGGTCTTGTCCACCAGGCTGGCGGCGACGCAGGTGTTCACCGTGAGGCGGGCAGCGACACAGGTGTTCACCGCGAGGCGGGCGGCGACACACGTGTTCACCGTGAGGCTGGCTGCGACACAGGTGTTCACCCGGAGGCTGGCCGGCGCGGCGGTGCGGCCGGTCTTGACGATGAACTGCTCCTGCTTCATGGTGCTGTCCTTTCCAATGCGGTCCCGCCACCGGTCTTGGTGGCGGGTTGCGGGGTGTCCCCCGGTTCCGCGCGCGAGAGGCGCCAACCTCGCGCGGGAGTCTTGGTGCCGGTCGCGAACGCGAAACCGGCGGCGGCCAGCGCGCCGAGCACGGCGCAGGCGAGCCAGACGGACGCCGGACCACCGCTGTCGAGCAGCCACCCGCCTCCGAGCGGGCCGAGCAGGGCCGCGGCCGCCCACGCTCCCGTGTAGAGCGCCGCGTACCGGCCCCGCAGGCTGCCGGGTGCCCGGTCGGCGGCGACGGCGCTGCCGGTCGGCATCTGCAGGATTTCGCCGACGGTCCACACGAGGGCGACGACCGCGTAGCCGGGCAAGCCACCGGCGAACGCGTTGAGCCCGAACCCCCACCCGATGAGCAACGCGCTGCCCACGAGGATCGCCCGGCGCGAGTGCCGCCGTCCCCACCGCGTCAGCGGGATCTGCAGGAGCGCGATGAGCAGCCCGTTCAAGGACTGCACGAGTCCGAACGTCCAGGCGCCGAGGCCGGCGCCGACCATGACGATCGGCAGGGTCGTCGCACTCTGCTCGTACACCGACGCGATCGCGAGGGTGGCGAGCAGGAAGACCACGAAACGGCGGTCGAGCCGCAGCCGTGTCCGGGCTTCGCGATGCGCCCGCGGTGCGGCGGCGGGCCGGGTTTCCGGCACCTTCAGCAGCACGATCAGCGCGCACAGCGCGGTGGCCGCCGCGTCGGCGACGAACACCAGCGTGTAGCCGTAGGTCACCATCACCCCGGCGAGGGCCGAGGAGGCCGCGACGCCGACGTTGACCGCCCAGTAGTTCAAGGAGAACGCCCGCTGCCGGTGGGCCTGCGGCACGACGTCGGCCAGCGCGGCGTTCATCGCCGGCCGGGCGGCGGTCGAGCCGGCCCCGACCGCGAAGGCGGCCACCTCGATCTGCCAGTGCCCGCCGGCGGTGCCCAGCGCCACCATGGCGACGGCCGTGATCAGGTGCGCCAGCACGAGGGTCGGCCGCCGGCCGAGCCGGTCGGCGAGCACTCCGCCGGCGACCGTGCCGAGCAGGCCGCCGAGCCCGATCAGCGCGATGACGAACCCGGCGTAGGACACCGGGTAGCCGTGCCCCGCGGTGAGCGACAGGGCGAGCACCGGCCGGGTGAAGGCCCCGGCCCAGTTGACCAGGATGCTGACCCAGATCCACCAGAACACCGGCGGAAGGTCACGAGGACTTCGACGCGGTTCCGTCGTGATCGTCACCCGCGGCCCCCTTCCCCCACCCTGCGGTTGTTCATCCCCGGCCCGTGCAAAAAGCATGGCGGCGCCCGGGAGCCGGGCACGCCTTCTCGATTGCGCCGCGCACGGCCGAAGCCGTTGACAGTGCCGAAGCGCAGCGGGCAAGCTGAGTGCGTCGTAAACTGAAATGAATGAGCTGACGCTGTCATTTCAGGTCGGCTGATCAAGGTAGGGGCCTTGATCCGGGGAGGACGTCGTGAGGGTTGTGCTGCTCGGCGGCGCGGGGGCGCTCGCCGGCCGGAGCGGGCGGTTCGGCGGGATGGGGCTGACGCTCGTGCGGGATGCCGTGCCGCGGCTGGTGCTGGTGCCGGTCGCGTTCCGGCTGGCGCTGTTCCTGCAGGTCGTCTGGTCCGGCGGTCCGTTCGACGCGCCGGTGCTCTGGATCGCGATCGCCCTCTACCTGGTGCCGAACCTCCTGGAGGTGGCCTGGGTTTTCCGCCGCGCCACGGGAATCCGGCCGGTTCTCACCGCCGATACCGCGTACACGCTCGTGACGAGCTTCGCCGCGGCTGTCTTCGCGACGCATTCACCTGAGCTGCTCACCTTGGCCTGGCCGAACATCATGGGCACGGTCATGGTCTGGACCCTGCTGCGCGGCGCGCCCGCCGGGACCGTCGCGATCGCCGGCGCGCTGCTCCTGCGGTACGGCATGGCCGCGGTGTCGGGCACGTCGGCGCCCGCGACGTGGATCCTGCTGGCCCTGGTTGCGGCCGTGGTGACGGCGCTGGCCATCGTGCTGCTCGTGGCCGGGTCCGTGCGGTTCGCGCTCGGGCTGGGCGAGCAGCGCGGCCGGGCCGCCGAGCGGGAACGGCACCGCCGCCACGTCCACGACACCGTCCTGCAGGTCATGGAGTCCCTCGCGCTGCCCGCACCCGGGGACGCGCTCGACCCGCGAGGCAGCCTCGACGAGGTCCGCCGCACCGCCCGCGCGCACGCCCTGCGCCTGCGGCTGAGCCTCGACGGCGACGCGCCCGCCGAGCCGGGCGGGCTCGAACACCGCCTCGGCGCCCTGGCGGTCGAGATGACGGCGGACGGGCTCCGCGTCGATCTCGTCGTGCTCGCGAAACCCACCGACGTCCCCGAAGCCGTGGTCAACGCCCTTCACGACGCAACCCGCGAAGCACTGCGAAACACCTTGAAGCACGCGAAGACGGCGAAGGCCGTGGTGTGCCTGGAAGAACGCGAAGGCGTTGTCACGGTGTCCGTCCGCGACCACGGCGCCGGCTTCGACCTCGGCGCGCACCGCGCCGGGTTCGGCATCGAGAACTCGATCCACGCGCGGATGGCCGAAATCGACGGTGCCGCGCGCATCGACTCGGCACCCGGCCACGGCACCCGCGTCGTGCTGACCGCGCCGCTAAAGCTGGGTTTCCCCGTCGGGTGAGTCCCGCCACTGGGCGAACGGGCGGTCCAGCGCCCACTTGCCGTCCTGTTCCTCGAGGACGCGGTATTCGCAGGTCGCCGGGTTGGAGAGGGACTCGAACAGCTCGATGCTCCAGCCGAAGAGGCGCCGGCACAGCAGCCGCAGCGTGAGCCCGTGGGAGACGATCAGCACCGTCTCGGGGTGACCTTCCTCGCGCATCCGCAGGTCCGAGAGGAACGCCGCGACGCGGTCGTCGACGTCCGCGCCCGACTCCCCGTATGGCAGCCGGTAGAAGAAGTGCCCGAACTCGTGCCGCCGCGCTTTCTGGACCTCCTGGTCGGCCGGGTCCTGCAGGTTGCCCCAGTCCTGTTCGCGCAGCCGCGGCTCCGGCACCAACCGCTCGCACGAGGTCCGGATGTCCAGCAGCCGCAACGTCTCCCGGGTGCGCAGGTACGGGCTCACGTACACCGCGGGCCGCGACCCGTCGAGCAGCCGCGCGATCTCCGGCGCGGCCGCGCGGGCCTGCTGCTCGCCCTTGGCGGTCAGCGGCAGGGCGTGGTCGGGGATCCGCGTGTAGGCGAGCTCGTCGACGTTGCCGAGCGACTCGGCGTGCCGCAGCAGGATCATCTTCACGGCTCCCATCCTGCCCGTCACACGGGCCTGACCGGGGCGGGGCATACCCTCAGTGGCGTGTCCGCGACGAAATCCGACGTCCCCACCCAGCGCCGGGCCAGTGTGCTGCCCCTGCTCGTGGTCGGCTTCCTGCTGGCCGCCGTGGTCGCGATCGGCCTGATCGCGCTCACCGGCGGGGCCGGCTACGTCATCGCCGGCCTGCCCGACCCCGGCCTGGTCACCAAGTACGGCATCACCGTCATGCGCGTGCTGTCCGAGTGCGCGTCGGTGATCTGCGTCGGGTCGCTGCTGCTGGCCGCCTTCCTGGTGCCGCCGCAGAAGTCCGGGACGCTCGGGCCCGAGGGCTACGGCGCCCTGCGCGCGGCCGGGATCGCCGCCTGGGTGTGGTTCGCCGCGGCCCTGCTCTCGGTCGCCTTCACCGCCGCCGACACCGCCGGCAAGCCGTTCGGCGACGTCCTGGACCCGCAGACGCTGCTCGACCTCGTCGGCGCCATCGAACAGCCCAAGGCGTGGCTGTGGACGGCGCTGATCGCCGTCCTCATCGCGCTCGGCTGCCGGCTCGCGCTGTCCTGGGGCTGGACGGCGGTGCTCTTCTTCCTCGCCGTCGGCGGGCTGGTCCCGGTCGCCGTCACCGGGCACTCCGCCAGCGGCGGCTCGCACGACGTCGCCACCAACAGCCTGCTGTTCCACCTGGTCGCCGCGGCGCTGTGGGTCGGCGGCCTGGTCGCCCTGCTGGCGCTGGGGTACCGGCGCGGGGCACACCTGAGCCTGGCCGCGCAGCGGTTCTCCAAACTGGCCCTGGTCTGCTGGATCGTGATGGCGCTCTCCGGCGCGGTCAACGCGCTCGTCCGGATCGGCCTGAACGACCTGTTCACCACCGACTACGGCCTGCTCGTCGTGGCCAAGACGGTCGCGCTGCTGCTGCTCGGGGTGTTCGGCCACCAGCAGCGCGAAAAGGGCGTCGCGAACCTGGTGGACGGCAAGGGCGGCGCCCAGCTGCTGCGCCTGGCCTCGGTCGAGATCCTGATCATGTTCGTCACCATCGGCATCGCGTCCGGCCTGGCCAGGACGCCGCCACCGGCGGACGCGATCACCCAGCCGTCGACCACCGAGCTGCTGATCGGCTACGACCTCGACGGCGCGCCGACGGTCTGGCGGCTGCTCTTCGACACCCGCTTCGACCTGGTCTACGGCACGTTGGCGCTGGTGCTCGGCGGCCTCTACCTCGCCGGCGTCCGCCGTCTGCTGCGCCGGGGCGACACCTGGCCGGTCGGCCGCACCGTCGCCTGGATCGCCGGCTGCGTGGTGCTGCTGATCGCGACGTCGTCGGGCATCGGCCGGTACGCGCCCGCGATGTTCAGCGTCCACATGGGCAACCACATGCTGCTGTCGATGGTGGCACCGGTGCTGTTCGTGCTCGGCGGGCCGGTGACGCTCGCGCTGCGCGCGCTGCCGGCCTCGGGCAAGGACGCACCGCCCGGGCCGCGCGAGTGGCTCGTCGCCTTCGTGCACTCCCCGGTGTCGCGGTTCCTGACCCACCCGGTGGTCGCGCTGCTGCTGTTCGTCGGCTCGTTCTACGCGCTGTACTTCTCCGGCCTGTTCGACAACGCGCTGCAGTACCACTGGGCGCACCTGCTGATGAACGGGCACTTCCTGCTCGCCGGGTACGTCTTCTACTGGCCGGTGATCGGCGTCGACCCGTCGCCGCGGCGGATCCCGTACCTCGGCCGGCTCGGCATGATGTTCGCCGCGATGCCGTTCCACGCGTTCTTCGGCGTGATCCTGATGAGCAAGCAGACGGTCATCGGGCAGGTCTTCTACAGCCAGCTGCACCTGCCGTGGGTCACCGACCTGCTCGCCGACCAGCGGCTCGGCGGCGGCATCGCCTGGGCGGCCGGCGAGGTCCCGGTCCTGCTGGTGCTGATCGCGCTGCTGGTGCAGTGGTCGCGTCAGGACGAGCGCGAGGCGAAGCGGCGTGACCGGCGCGAAGCGGCGACGGGCGACGAAGAGCTGAACGCCTACAACGCGATGTTGAAGAACCTCGCCGAGGGCAAGCGACCCTCGGGTTCCAGTTGAGGTTGAGCCGCCGTCCGGATGCCGGGAAAACGGCCGTTTTGCTACTCTCGGCGTGATCTCGGGCTGACTTTCGGTAGTCCGACGGTGACCGGCGTCGAGGCGCGATCAAGCGCGCTCTACGATCGTGGGTATGGCCGAGTTCATCTACACCATGAAGAAGGTGCGCAAGACCGTCGGGGACAAGGTCATCCTCGACGACGTCAGCACCGCGTTCTACCCCGGCGCCAAGATCGGCGTGGTCGGGCCGAACGGTGCCGGTAAGTCCACCGTTCTCAAGATCATGGCGGGGATCGAGCAGGCCAGCAACGGCGAGGCGTTCCTCCAGCCGGGTGCCAGCGTGGGCATCCTCATGCAGGAGCCGGAGCTCAACGAGGAGAAGACGGTCCGGCAGAACGTCGAGGAGGGCCTCGGCGACATCAAGACCAAGCTCGACCGCTACAACGAGATCGCCGAGCTGATGGCGACCGACTACAGCGACGAGCTGATGGAGGAGATGGGCAAGCTCCAGGAGGACCTGGACCACGCCGACGCCTGGGAGCTCGACTCGACCGTCGAGCAGGCCATGGACGCGCTGCGCTGCCCGCCGCCGGACGAAGGCGTCACCCACCTCTCCGGTGGTGAGCGCCGCCGGGTCGCGCTGTGCAAGCTGCTGCTGTCCGCGCCCGACCTGCTGCTGCTCGACGAGCCCACCAACCACCTGGACGCCGAAAGTGTCCTGTGGCTGGAGCAGTTCCTGGCCCGCTACGCCGGCGCTGTCCTCGCCGTCACCCACGACCGGTACTTCCTCGACAACGTGGCCCAGTGGATCATGGAGCTGGACCGCGGCCGCGTCGTCGGCTACGAGGGCAACTACTCGACGTACCTGGAGAAGAAGCGCGAGCGCCTCGAGGTCCAGGGCAAGAAGGACGCGAAGCTCGCCAAGCGGCTGAAGACCGAGCTCGAGTGGGTCCGGTCCAACGCCAAGGCGCGCCAGACGAAGTCGCGCTCGCGGCTCGACCGCTACGAGGAGATGGCGGCGGAGGCGGACAAGCACCGCAAGCTCGACTTCGAAGAGATCCAGATCCCGCCGGGTCCGCGGCTGGGCAACGTCGTCGTCGAGGTCGAGAAGCTGCAGAAGGGCTTCGACGGCCGCGTGCTCATCGACGGGCTGTCGTTCAACCTGCCGCGCAACGGCATCGTGGGCGTGATCGGTCCGAACGGTGTGGGCAAGACCACGCTGTTCAAGACCATCGTCGGGCTCGAGGAGCCGGACGCCGGCGAGGTCAAGATCGGCGAGACGGTCAAGCTGTCCTATGTGGACCAGAACCGCGGCGGGATCGACCCGAAGAAGACCGTGTGGCAGGTCGTCTCCGACGAGCTGGACTACATCCACGTCGGGCAGACCGAAATGCCGTCGCGGGCGTACGTCAGCGCGTTCGGCTTCAAGGGCCCGGACCAGCAGAAGCCGGCGGGCGTGCTCTCCGGTGGTGAGCGCAACCGGCTCAACCTGGCGCTGACGCTCAAGCAGGGCGGGAACCTGATCCTGCTCGACGAGCCGACGAACGACCTGGACGTCGAGACGCTGGGCTCGCTGGAGAACGCGCTGGAGCAGTTCCCCGGCTGCGCCGTGGTGATTTCGCACGACCGGTGGTTCCTGGACCGGGTCGCGACGCACATCCTGGCCTGGGAAGGCACGGACGAAGACCCGGCCAAGTGGTTCTGGTTCGAGGGCAACTTCGAAGGGTACGAGAAGAACAAGGTGGAGCGGATGGGCGCCGAGGCTGCCCGCCCGCACCGTGTCACCCATCGCAAGCTGACCCGCGACTGAGGGGGCGGGTTTCCCCGTGGAAGCCAGCAAACAGCACCGGACGGCCCCGCTCTCGCACTCGGAGAGCGGGCGCTCCGCCAATGCCGGGGGAACCCTCTCCGCAGTCGGCAGGCTGATCGAACGCGCGGACGCGCTGCACCTGCGCGCGCCCGAACTCGCGCTGGTCCTCGGCGAGCGCGCGGCCGCGCTGGCCGAGGCCGCGAGTGCCGACGAGCAGTGGATCCGGGCCGAAAGCCTGGTCGTGTCCGCACGCGTCCGGCTCGGGATGCGGCCAGGCACGGCCGGGCGTGCGGTCGCGGCGTTGCGCGCGGCCGAGCACGCGGGCTACGGCGACATCGCCGCGCGGCTGCGCATCGACCTCGCCGTCTGCGCCCGCAGCCTGGGCGTGCCGCTGACCGGCCTCGCCGCATTGCGGCCGGTGCTGACGGACCCGGTGGTCTCGCCGGTCCACCGCGCGGCGGCGTTGTGCCACCTCGTGGGCTGCCTGGGCCAGCTCGGCCGCAAGTCGGAGCTGGACCGCGTACTGGTGGAAGCGGACAAGCTCGTCGTCGGCGACGACTCGCTGGGCGCGGACACCCAGCTGCTGGTGCGGGCCCTGCTGCGCGTCGGCACGGCTGCCCACCGGCGCCGCCACGGCGACCTGACGGCGGCGGCCGACGCCGCCCGGACGGGGCTCGGCTTCCTGGAGAAGCTCGACAACCCGGCCGACGACGGCGGCCTCGTCCGCATCCGCCTGGTGCTCCTGCTGGTCAGCACGCTCCTCGACCGCGGTGACACCGAAATGGCGTACGAAATCGCGGAGCCGATGCTGGCCGAGCCGGTGCGGGCCGCGGGCGTCGCGCCGATGGGCTGGCTGCGACTGGCCGTCGCGACGCGCGTCCACCTGCCCGCGGGTTCGGGCGAGGCGGCGATCGAGCTGGTCCGCGAAGCCGTGGCGAGCACGGACCGGCACGGGCTGTCCGCGATCACCGCCCGGTTGTGGCTGGAGCTGGCGCAGCTGGAGGAGCGGTTCGGGCAGGCGGAGGAGGCCATCGCGTGCCTGTACCGCTCGCGGGCGGCGGAGCAGCTGCACGCGAGGGCCCGGCGGCAGGCGTGCAGCGTACTGGCCGGAGAGTTCGGAACGGGCGAGCCGGCTTCGATCGACTTGGACGAGGTGCTGAAGGCGGTGCCGTCCCGGCCGGTCCCGACCATCGGCCCCGAGCCGGCCCCGGTCCCGGACCCGGAGCCACGGACCCCGGCTTGGTCGTTCGGCCGGGAAGAGACACCGTCGCGGCCTGAACCGCGGCAGCCGGTCTGGTCGTTCGAGCGGCCGCGGGTGACTGCGGATGCCGCTGAGACGATGTTGATGCCCGCGGTGCGGGACGAGCCCCAGCCGGTGCGGCCGGAGCCGGTCGAGCCGCGGTCGGAGTCGGCCGGGGTGCGGGGGCCCGAGTTCGGTGAGTCGCGGCTGGCCGAGCGTGGGCGGGAGTCTGGTTTCCGGTCGGAGTCGGACCGGGTGCGGGGTTCCGAGTTTGCCGAGCCGCGGTTGGCTGAGCGTGGGCGGGAGCCTGAGTTCCGGTCGGAGTCGGCCAAGGTGCGGGGGCCCGAGTTCGGTGAGTCGCGGCTGGCCGAGCGTGGGCGGGAGCCGGACTTCCGGTCGGAGTCGGTCGAGGTGCGGTCGGGGCGGGGGCCGGAGTCTCGGTCGGGTCGGGGAGCGGAGCAGGAGTTCCGCTCGGAATCGGCTGAGATGCGGTCGCGGCGGGGCTCAGAGTTTGCCGAGCCGCTGGCGACCGAGCGTGGTCGAGAGCCCGAGGTGCGGTCTGAGTCGGCCGAGGTGCGGTCGGGGCGGGGCTCCGAGTTCAGCGAGCCGCGGCTGGCTGAGCGTGGTCGGGAGCCGGAGTTCCGGTCTGAGTCGCCTGAGGTGCGGTCGGGGCGGGGCTCGGAGTTTGCCGAGCCGCGGTCGACTGAGCGTGGTCGAGAGCCCGAGGTGCGGTCGGCGCGGGGAGCCGAGTTCGGCTTGTCGCGGTCGGCTGAGCGTGGTCGGGAGCCGGACTTCCGGCTGGAGCCCGGCGACGGGCGATCGGCGCGCGGCGCGGACCACCGGCCCGATTCCGCCGAGCCGCGCACGGGCGAGAAACCGCCGCCGGACCCTCAGCCCGAGATCCGGTCGGAGGCGTCCGAGCGTGGGCGTGAGCCGGGCGAGGTGCGCACCGCGCCGGAGGCCGCCGAACCGGGCAAGACCAAGTTCTCCTGGGCCGCGCTGGCCGAAGCGCGGCTGCGGGAGACCGCGGCCGAACGGGAATCGGCGCCCACCCGGGTCACGCCGACGCTGCCGCTCGCGCCCGAGCCCGCCGCCGAGCGCGAGCCGTGGGCGTCGGAAGAGGCGCGTCCGGAGCCGCAGCCGTCGACCCGCCACGATGCCGAGCACGGCTCGGTCGCCGCACGTTCCGTGCTGGACCGGCTGGGCATCTCCGCGTCCGGAGGTGCGGGCGGCCGCCGCCGGGCGGAAGACGCCGACAGCCCCCGCGCGGAGGAACCGGCGCGGCCGGAGCTCGCACCGCCGCCGCGGCCGGAGGACGAACCGCCGTCGGTGCCGGACTACCGCGACGAAGCGGAGCCGTGGCTGCCGCGGCTGCGGATGCCTCCGTCGCTCGAGCCGATGGAGGATTTCGGCCACTGGACGCCGGCGACGGCTCCATTCCCCGAGAGCTATGCCCGCGCGATCGCGGAGGACGAGCCGCCGCCGGACGCAGGCCTCGCCGACCTGCTCGCCCGCGCGCTGGCCGAGCACCAGGCGGGCACGGCCAGCGCGGCAGCCCTGGTCAAGCAGCTCGACTCCCAGAACACGGGCCGCCGCAACGGCCACGGCCGCAACGGCCACGGCGCCGAAGTACCGGACTCCCGCGGCCACGGCTCCCGCGACTGAGCCGCCGAACTCGGGCCGCGAAGCTCCGAGCCGTGAAGTCTCGGGTCGCGGAGCTTTCGGGTCTGCGGGTTCCGGGTGGCGAGGCTCGGGTCGCTTTCGGCCCACGGAGTCCTGGGCCGCAAACTCCGAGGCCGTGAAGCCCGAGGCCGCGAAGCCCTGACCTGCGAACCCTCGACCCGCGGGGGCGCCCCCCGTTTTCCACACTACCGGAGACCACCGACAGTTTCGCCGTCCTCCCGAAGGCCCGGAAGCGTCCCCCGAACCACAACAGAGAGTTCACCCCCACCGCCGCCCAGTCGCTGAGACGTCCCGAATCGTCGCCGACCTGCCCCGCCCCGAACCCAGTGGGATCCGTCGCACCCCGCCGTCGCCGACTGGCCGACAGCGTTCGCCGAGCGGCTGCGGGCCCGATCAACTGAACCGATCACGTTGGCTCCGCGCCGGGTAACGGCCCCGGAGCACGGCTGGTCAGCGCGGCGCAGGAGGGCCGAAGACAACCCGTCAGTAGCTTTACCGATCACGCGAATCCCGTGCCCCGGAAGGGTTTTCGGGCCTCCGGGAACCTTCGGGTCTTCGTGTGATCCGCGATCGCGGCGCATTAGTGTGGGGTGGCCGGCTCAACGCCGAACCGGCACGGTGCCACCTCACGCAAACTGGAGAGTTGCCTCAAATGAGCTCGACCGGAGTCTCGTCCCTACCCGGAACCGGAACAGGAGCCGAAGCCGAACCCGAATTCGGCCGGCGCTCCCCGGCCAGCCCGGAGCAGATCAGGGACGACCTGATCGACTCCGCCGCCGGGCTGGCGCCGGAGATCGGTGAGCTCATCCGGCTCTACTACCGGCACATCCCGCCCGAAGAGATCGTCGGCGACGAGCCCGTCAACCTGGTCGGCGCCGTCCGCTCGCACCTGCAGCTGGCCAAGCACCGGATGCCCGGCCGCCCCGCAGTGCGGCTGCTGAACCCGACCGTCGCCGAGGACGGCTGGGCCCGCGAAGCCACCGTCGTGCAGGTCGTCACCGACGACATGCCGTACCTGGTCGACTCGATCGCCGCGGAGTTCGCGCGCGACGGTGTCCAGGTGCAGCGGATCGTTCACCCGATCGTGGTGGTCAGCCGCGACCTCACCGGCGAGCTCCTCGAGGTCCACCCCGAAGCCGACCCGGCCGAGCCGCCCGCGAACTCGGCCGCCGAGTCGTGGATGTACATCGAGATCGACTTCGTCACCGACCGCAACCGGGCCCGCGAGCTCGACAACCGGCTCTCCAGCGTGCTGGGCGACGTCCGCGAGGTCGTCGAGGACGCCGACAAGATGGCCCAGACGGCCTGCCAGCTGGCGAGCGAACTCGAGACGGCCCCGCCGCAGCTGCCCCAGGACGAGGTCGCCGAGGGCGCCCGCCTGCTCCGCTGGCTGGCCGACGGCCACTTCACCTTCCTCGGCTACCGCCGCTACGAACTCATCGACAACCCGCACCCGGGCACCGACGAGCCGGCCCTGCGCGCGGTCCTCGCCTCCGGCCTCGGCGTGCTGCGCCAGGACAGCCTCGCCGCCCGCGGCCTCACCGCCGGCCCGGACACCGCCGCCACCGCCCTCGCGCCGACGCTGCTGGTGCTGACCCAGGCGAGCGCCCCCTCGACCGTGCACCGCCCGGTCTACCCGTACTACGTCGGCGTGAAGACCTTCGACGCCGAGGGCAAGGTCACCGGCGAGCACCGCTTCCTCGGCATGTTCACCACCACCGCGCTGCACGAGAACGTCCTCGACATCCCGGTCGTCTGCAAGCGGGTCCGCGAGGTCATCCACCGCGCCGGCTTCCCGATCGAGTCGTTCTCCGGCCAGCGGATGCTCGAGATCCTGCAGAACTGGCCGCGTGCCGACCTGTTCTCCGCCGACACCGACTCGCTGTACTCGACGACGACCGGTGCGATCACCCTCTCCGACCGCCGCCGGCTGCGGCTGTTCCTGCGCCGCGACCCGTACGGCCGCTTCTACTCCTGCCTCGTCTACCTCCCGCGCGACCGCTACACGACGCGCTCCCGGCTGGCGATGCAGGAAGTCCTGCTCGAAGAGCTCGAAGGCACCCAGCTCGAATACAGCGCGCGGATCGGCGAAACCGTCCTGGCGCAGGTGCACTTCGTCGTGCACACCGACCCGGCGCGCCGCCTCGAGCCGGACACCCTCAAGATCCAGGACCGGCTGAACGACGCCGTCCGCACCTGGGACGACCGGATGGTCGAGGCGGTTCTCGACGAACGCCGTGAGCGCGCCGACGGCGGTGTCGCGGTCGGGATCGTCGGCGAGGAATCGGCCACCGAGCAGGGCCAGCGCTTCGCGAGCACCTTCCCCGAGGGCTACAAGGAGGACTTCACCGCCGAAGAGGCGCTGGCCGACCTCCGCGCGCTGGACTCGCTCACCGATGAAGGCGATCTCGCGCTGTCGTTCTACCAGCCCGCCGAAGCCGGGCCGGGCGAGCGGCGCTTCAAGCTCTACCTGCGCGGCGAGGGCGTCACGCTCTCGAAGGTGCTCCCGGTGCTGCAGGCCATGGGCGTCGAGGTGGTCGACGAGCGGCCGTACGAGCTGCACCGCGAAGACGGCGGCGCGTGCTGGATCTACGACTTCGGCCTGCGCGTCGACCAGAAGATGCTCGACGAGTCCGACCAGGACGCCGTCGAGGAGCTGCGCGGCCGCTTCCAGGACGCCTTCGAGGCCGCCTGGCGCGGGGACGCCGAGGTCGACGGTCTCAACGGGCTCGTCCTGCGCGCCGGGCTCACCTGGCGCCAGGCCGCCGTGCTGCGCGCGTACTCGCGGTACCTGCGCCAGGCCGGCAGCGCCTTCTCCCAGGACTACATCCAGAACACGCTGCTGAACCACACCCCGGTCGCGACCAAGCTGCTGCGGCTGTTCGAGGCCCGGTTCGCGCCCGAGCTGTCCGACGCCGACCGCGAGGCCGCCACCGACGCCCTCTCCGGCGAGCTGAACGCGATGATCGACGAGGTCACCAGCCTCGACGAGGACCGGATCCTGCGGCGCCTGATGGCCGTCATCCGGGCCACCCTGCGGACGAACTACCACGTCACCGCGCCCGACGGGACGCCCCGCGAATACCTGTCGATCAAGCTCGACCCGGCGGGCGTGCCCGACCTGCCCGAGCCGCGGCCGAAGTTCGAGATCTTCGTGTACTCGCCGCGCGTCGAGGGCGTGCACCTGCGCTTCGGCGAGGTCGCGCGCGGTGGCCTGCGCTGGTCGGACCGGCGCGAGGACTTCCGCACCGAGATCCTCGGCCTGGTCAAGGCGCAGGCGGTGAAGAACGCGGTGATCGTGCCGGTCGGCGCGAAGGGCGGCTTCGTCGTCAAGCGGCCGCCCGCTCCGAGCGGCGACGCGAGCATCGACCGCGACGCCCAGCTCACCGAGGGCATCGCCTGCTACCGCATGTTCATCTCCGGCCTGCTCGACCTGACCGACAACCGCATCGAGGGCAAGACCGTGCCCGCGCCGGGCGTGGTCCGGCACGACGCCGACGATTCGTACCTGGTCGTCGCGGCCGACAAGGGCACCGCGAAGTTCTCCGACATCGCGAACGAAGTCTCGGCGCAGTACGGCTTCTGGCTGGGTGACGCCTTCGCCTCCGGTGGTTCGGTCGGCTACGACCACAAGGCCATGGGCATCACGGCGAAGGGGGCCTGGGAGAGCGTCAAGCGGCACTTCCGCGAGCTGGGCAAGGACACCCAGACCGAGGACTTCACCGTGGTCGGCATCGGCGACATGATGGGTGACGTCTTCGGCAACGGCATGCTGCTGTCCGAGCACATCCGGCTGGTCGCGGCGTTCAACCACATGCACGTCTTCCTCGACCCGAACCCCGACGCGGCGACGTCGTACGCCGAGCGCCGCCGCCTGTTCGACCTGCCGCGCAGCTCCTGGGACGACTACGACCGTTCGCTGATCAGCGAAGGCGGCGGGATCTACCCGCGCACCGCGAAGTCGATCCCGATCAGCCCGCAGGTCCGCGTGGCACTCGGGCTCGAAGAGGGCGTCACCGCGCTGGCGCCGATGGACCTGATCCAGGCGATCCTGCTGGCGCCGGTCGAGCTGCTGTGGAACGGCGGCATCGGCACCTACGTCAAGGCGGAGACCGAAAGCCACGCGGCCGCGGGCGACAAGGCCAACGACGCCATCCGCGTCGACGGCAAGCAGCTGCGGGTCAAGGTGTTCGGCGAAGGCGGCAACCTGGGCCTCACCCAGCTGGGCCGGATCGAGTTCGCGCGGGGCGGCGGAAAGATCAACACCGACGCGCTCGACAACTCGGCCGGCGTCGACTGCTCCGACCACGAGGTCAACATCAAGATCCTGCTCGACCACCTCGTGCAGACCGGCAAGCTGGAGCGCGAGCAGCGCAACGAGCTGCTGGAAGAGATGACCGACGAGGTCGGCGCGCTGGTCCTCAAGGACAACTACCGGCAGAACGCCGTGCTCGGCGTCAGCCGCGCGCACGCCGCGCCGATGCTGTCGGTGCACGCGCGCCAGGTGCAGGCGCTGGTCTCCGCGGGTGCGTTCGACCGCAAGCTCGAGGCGCTGCCGAGCAACTCGGAGTTCCGGGAGCTGGAGAAGGCGGGCAAGGGCCTCACCTCGCCGGAGCTGGCGACGCTGCTCGCGCACGTCAAGCTGGAGCTGAAGGACCAGCTGCTGGCCAGCGACCTGCCCGACTCGAAGGTGTTCGCCGCGCGGCTGCCCGAGTACTTCCCGAAGCCGTTGCGCGAGCGGTTCGGCCCCGCGATCGGCGAACACCCGCTGCGCCGGCAGATCATCACCACGCTGATCGCCAACGAAGTGGTCGACGGCGGCGGCATCTCGTTCGTCTACCGGCTGATGGAGGAGATGAACGCCACGGCCACGGACGCCGTGCGCGCGTACGCCGTGGTGACGCAGGTGTTCGACCTCCCCGCGCTGTGGCAGGAAATCGACGCGCTCGACAACGTCGTGCACACCGACGTCGCCGACGCGATGGTGCTGGAGACGCGGCGGCTGCTCGACCGGGCGGCGCGCTGGTTCCTCACCAACCGGCCGCAGCCGCTGGCCCCGCTGTCGGAGATCAAGCGCTTCGGCCGGGTGCTGGGCAAGCTCGTCCCGAAGATCGGCGACCTACTGCGCGGCCGCGAAGCGGAGTCGGTGCAAAAGCACATCGACGAGCTGATGGCCGCGAACGTGCCCGAGGAGCTGGCCCGCCGGGTGTCGCTGCTGCTGCACACCTACGGCCTGCTCGACGTCACCGAGGTGGCCGAGCTCGCTGAGCAGCAGATCGGCGTGGACGCCGTGCACAGCCCGGCCGAGACGGCGGAGCTGTACTACGCGCTGTCGGCGCACCTGGACATCGACTCGATGCTCACCGAGATCAGCAAGCTCGAACGCGGCAACCGCTGGCACGCCCTCGCCCGGCTGTCGCTGCGCGACGACGTCTACGGCTCGCTGCGGGCGATCACGCTGGACGCGTTGCGGCACAGCGATCCCGGCTCGTCCGGCGACGCCAAGATCGCGCAGTGGGAGAAGACGAACGCGTCCCGGCTGCAGCGGGCGCGCGTCGCGCTCGACGAGATCACCAAGTCCGGCCGGCTCGACCTGGCGACGCTGTCGGTGGCGGCCCGCCAGATTCGGAGCACGGTTCGGTGACCTACGTATCGTACGTTCGTCCGCGTTGGACGGACATGGACGTCTACGGCCACATCAACCACGCGAAAATGGTGACGCTGCTCGAAGAGGCCCGCATCCCGCTGCTGTTCGAGGGGGCCGTCGAGGCCGGGCTGGACCAGCTGCCGAAGGGCATCGTCGTGGTGCGCCTCGAAGTGGCCTACAAGGCACCGATCGTGGTGTCCGGGCAGCAGCTGCGCGTCGACATCGACCTGACCGAGCTGCGCGCGGCGAGCTTCACGCTGGCCTACCGCGTCCGCGGCGGACCCTCCGCGGAGGACCCGGTGGCGGTGACCGCGGAGACGGTGCTGGCGCCGTACGACACGGTCGCGCTGCGGCCGCGTAGGCTCACCCCGGCCGAGTCGGAGTTTCTGAAGCAGGGGTTCGCGGATGCCTGAGTTGTTCGTGCCGGACGCGGCCGACCGGGAGACCCTCGGCGCGTTCGTCGCCCGCGCGGTCCGGCTGGACGGCCAGACGGCCGTCCGGCTGCGGCAGCGCGGCGACGGCGTGGTCGAGGCCTGGACGGCGACGCCGTTCGAGTGCCTGGCCACCCGCGCGGTGGCCGGAGACGTGACACCCGGCGACGTCACGGTGTCCGGCAACGAGCTGCTGGCGGCGCTGACCGTGGCGGGCGGGCCCCGGATGGACCCGGGCCCGGCTCGCGACCTGCTGTGGCACGGCGAGCTGCCGCCATCGGGGCGCTGGCCGCTGGTCGACGAGCTCCCGGCGCGGGTGGTGTCGGAGCTGGCCGACCGCGGCGTGACCCTGGCCAGGGACAACGTGGGCCCGCACGGCACGCCGCCGGCGTCCCTGATGGACCAGGCGGTGCTGACGGTGACGGGGGAGTCCGTCGAGGTCAAGGTGCAGATGCGCTGCCTGTTCGCGATGTCCGGCATGGGGTTCGTGGACTCGGACGTGGAAGGTGACGTCGTCCGCGTGACGGCCACGGACTCGTGGCTGCGCCTGGACGCGCGCTACGGCGCGATCGTGCGGCGCCGCCACGCGTTGTTGCCGCTGCTGTTCTGACGAAGTCCTTACGGCGGCCACCGTCCCTCGCCGGGCGGTGGCACGCTGGAGGCATGACCCGGGACGAAGACCCGACCGCGGACTTCCTCGCCGAGGTCCGCGTTCCGGAGGCGGAGTGGCGGCGCGACCGCCCGGAGGGCTCGCGGGCGCCGGCGCCCGCGGAAAGACCTGAGAGGTGGGGCCGCACGCGTGCGGCGGGCCGGGCGGCCGCCCAGGCGGCGCCCTACCTCCAGGCCGCGGCGCTGGTGGCTTGGCTGGCGAGCGGCGCCTTCGACGACGGCTCGGGTTCGGGGGACCAGCCGGGCTGAGACCCACGCCGGCGCACGGCCCGCCCTCCCTGGGGGCTGCCCCCGCTTCCAGCGTATCGGCGGGGTACGACCGAAACCCGCCATTCAGCTACACCAGCGGTCGGCTTGTCCACATCGCCGCAGGCTTGTGCACAACCTGAGCGCCGGCGGTCCCGAGGGGGCGCCCTACCTCCAGTCCGACTGAAAGCGCCCCAATGTGGCCTTCGGTGCGTCAGACGCACCGAAGGCCACATTGGGTGCGTCAGACACACCCAAGGCCGCCTTGGGGTGCTTGCGCTTGGAAAGCCTCAGACCAGCCAGGCGGCCGAGTCCGCGGGCAGCTTCCCCTCCACCAGCGGACTGCTCGACAACAGCACCTCACCCGGCGGCAGCGCAATCGGCGACGCCGACGTGTTCAACGCACACACCAGCCCGCCCCCACGCCGCCGGAACGCGAAACACCCGGCCGGAGCCCCGTACCACTCCAGCTCGTCGCCGCTGAACGCCGGATGCGTCTTCCGGAGCTCGATCGCGGCGCGGTACAGCGACAGCGTCGAGTCCGCGTCCTCGATCTGCTTCTCCACCGTCAACCCGGCCCACGAAGCCGGCATCGGCAGCCACGTGCGCGGGTTCCGCGAAAACCCGAACGGCGGCAGGCCGCCCTCCCACGGCAGCGGTACCCGCGAGACGTCCCGCCCGAACTCCGCCCCGCTGGTCTTGGCCCGCGGATCGGCCATGTCCGAGGGCGACAGCGAAACGTTCGCCAGCCCCAGCTCTTCGCCGTTGTACAGGTACACCGCGCCCGGCAGCGCCAGCTCGACCAAGGCCATCGCCCGCGCCCGGCGTACCCCCGAAGCGCCGCCCCCGTAGCGGCTGACCTGCCGCCAGACGTCGTGGTTGCCGAGCGTCCAGGTCGCCGGCGCGCCCGTGCGGGCCGGGACGGCCAGGGAACGCTCGATGGCCGTGCGCATGGCGTCGGCGTCGAAGTGGGTCAGCACCAGGCGGAAGTTGAACGCCAGGTGGAGCTCGTCGGGCCGCAGGTAGCGGGACAGGCGCTCCTCGTCGGTCACCCAGACCTCGCCGACCGCCATCGCGTCCGGGAACTCGTCGAGCACCTTGCGGATCATCTGGTGGATCTCGTGGACGCTGTCGTGGTCCCACCGCGGGTCGTAGTAGTGGCTCGGCCCCAGCGGGTCCGCGCGGGGGTCCATGTCCGGCAGGCCCGGCGGCTTGGCCATGCCGTGCGCGACGTCGATGCGGAAGCCGTCGACACCGCGTTCGAGCCAGAACCGCAAGGTGCGTTCGAGGTCGGCGGCGACCTCCGGGTTGGCCCAGTTGAGGTCCGGCTGCTGCGGCGCGAACAGGTGCAGGTACCACTGCCCGTCCGGCACCCGCGTCCACGCCGGGCCGCCGAAGGCGCTGATCCAGTTGTTCGGCGGGTCTTCGCCCTTGGGCCCGACGCCGTCCCGGAAGATGTAGCGGTCGCGTTCCGGGCTGCCCGGGGCCGCCGCCATCGCCGACTTGAACCAGGCGTGCTGGTTGCTGGTGTGGTTGGGGACCACGTCGACGGTGACCTTGATGTTCCGCTTGTGCGCCTCGGTGAGCAGCACGTCGAAGTCGCCGAGGGTGCCGAACATCGGGTCGACGTCGCGCGGGTCGGCGATGTCGTAGCCGTGGTCGGCCATGGGGGAGCGGTAGAACGGCGTCAGCCACAGCGCGTCGACGCCCAGCAGCTCCAGGTAACCGAGCCGGGAGTGGATGCCTTCCAGGTCTCCGACGCCGTCACCGTCCGAATCGGCGAACGAGCGTACGTAGACCTGGTAGAAGACGGCATCGCGCCACCAGGCTGGCTCTCTCATACGAAGCTGTTCATCATGCTGTGCGCAGCCATCTCCAGGTAGGCCCAGAGCTGCCCGCGGTACGGCTCTTCCAGGTTCTCTTCGTCGACGGCGATCCGGATGCACCGCAGCCACGCGTCCCGCTCGAGCGGCCCGATCTTGAACGGCGCGTGCCGCATCCGCAGCCGCGGGTGCCCGCGCTGGTCGGAGTAGGTGTGCGGGCCGCCCCAGTACTGGATGAGGAACAGCCGGAACCGCTCTTCGGCGGGCCCGAGGTCCTCTTCGGGGTACAGGGGGCGGAGGATCTCGTCGCGCGCGACCTCCTCGTAGAACCGCCCGACGATCCGGCGGAACGTCGGTTCGCCGCCGATCGCTTCGTAGAGGTTCGCCGGTTCGCTCACTGCAGACACGCCTTCCATTTTGCCCTTGGGGTGCGGGTTCCCGACGCCCGGTCCGCTCGGTACCGGTTCGTCGTGAACCCGCTCCCCAGCGTAATGGCGTCCGCGTCCGCTACTTCCCGGCCGCCGGAGCCGCGGGCGGGAACAGCCGGCCGAGCGGCGGCTCGAAGCCGGCTTCCTCCAGGGCCGCCAGCAGCTGGGCCCGCAGCGCCCGCTGCACCGCCCACTGCTTGCCCGGCCGCACCTTGACCGTCAGGCGCAGCGAGAGCCCCTCCGGTGTGACGGCTTCCACACCCAGCATCTCCGGCGGCTCGAGGACGTTGTCCTTCAGCGCGTCACCTTCGGTGGCCGCGGACGCCGCGGCCGCGAGCACCGTCGTCGCGCGTTCGACGTCGGCGGTGTAGCCGAGGGGCACGTCGACGACGGCCACCGCGAAGCCCTGACTGGAGTTGCCGACGCGCAGCACCTCGCCGTTGCGGACGTACCAGACCGTGCCCTTGACGTCACGCAGGGTGGTGATCCGCAAGCCCACGGACTCGACCGTGCCGGACGCTTCGCCGACGTCCACGACGTCACCGACGCCGTACTGGTCCTCGACCATCATGAAGATCCCGGACAGGAAGTCCTTGACCAGGTTCTGCGCACCGAACCCGATCGCGACCCCGATGATGCCGGCCGACGCGATGATCGGGCCGAGGTTGATGCCGAGTTCACCCAGCACGAGGATGAACGCCAGGCCGTAGATCAGGAACGTCGCCAGCGACTTCAGCACCGAGCCGATGGTCATCGCGCGCTGGCGGCGGCGTTCGATGACGGCGGAGCCGAGCACCTCCGGCGCGCGCTCGCGCAGCGGGCGCAGCAGCGACGGGAGCTTGCCGCCGGTCTTCGGCAGCGTGGTGATGCGGTTGATCAGCCGTCTCACCAGCATGCGGACCAGGAACGCGATCACGATGATCATCAGGATCTTGACCGGCTTGGTGATCAGCCAGTTCGCCGAACCCGCCAGCCACAGGTTGTGCGTGACGTCGTACACCGTGTAGCAGAACGTGCTGGGGTCCTTCACGCACGGCGGATCGGCGGAGGGGAGCAGGGAGAGCACGGCGGTTCGTTCATCCTTCCGATCGGGTCGGCCGCCCCAACGGCAAGTGGATGTTGGGTCGCGCGGATGTGACACGTCTTGTAACACACGTGCGCTGGGGGCCTGTTCTGTGGTCGACTATGCCTACGCCCCTGGAGGTGGTCGAGTGCCAGACCGACAACCCAGCCCCCGCGGCGTCTCCGGCCAAGCCACGGCCGACGAGGCGCCAGAGGTGGTTCTGCGTGCCTATCCGGGGGGTTCCGCATCCGGCGGAGCCGTCCCGGCCGGGCCGGGGACCCGCCCAGGGGGAGTGACCCGCCCGCCCGGACAGCGTAGTAGAGGCCGGGATCCGGCCGCCCCGGCCTGGGGCCGGCGCCGGGTGCTCCTGCTCAACGCCACGTTCGAGCCGCTGACCGCGTTGCCGCTGCGGCGCGCTGTCGTGCTCGTGATGTGCGGCAAGGCCGAAGTGGTCCACGGTGACCCCGGCGGGACCGAGCTGCATTCGGCGAAGGTTTCGCTGCCGGTGCCCTCGGTGATCCGCCTCAGCACGTACGTGCGCGTACCGTATCGCGCGCAGGTACCGCTGACCCGTGCGGGCCTCATGCACCGCGACCGGTACCGCTGCGCCTACTGCGGAGGGCGGGCCGAGACGATCGACCACGTCGTCCCGCGCAGCCGGGGCGGCCCCCACAGCTGGACCAACTGCGTCGCCTGCTGCGCCAAGTGCAACCACCGCAAGGCGGACCGGCTGCTCTCGGAGATCGGCTGGCGGCTGCGGATCGTCCCGCGGGCGCCCCACGGCCCGCACTGGCGGCTGCTCGCGCACTCCAAGGAGGCCGATCCGCTCTGGCGGCCGTATCTCGGCTCCGCCGCCTAGGTTCCACCGGGGGCGGAGCCCCCTGACAAGCCGGCGCCCCGGCTGCCTGTGCGGCGGCCGGGGCGAGCCGGGTGCTTGCGCGATGTGCTCAGGTAGTACGCGCGGCCCTGGAGTACGGGTCAGGCAGCGAGCGCGAAGTCGCTCTGGCAGGTGACGCGGGTGCCCATGGTGACGCGCGTGCCGCGGGTGACCCGGGTGCCTCGCGTGACGCGGGTGCCGCAGGTGACTCGTGTGCCGGCCGTCACACGCGTGCCCATCGTGACGCGAGTGCCACGCGTGACCCGGGTCCCTCGGGTGACTCGCGTGCCCGCCGTCACCCGGGTGCCGGGCGTTTGCGCGGTGACTCGTGTACCGCGAGTGACGCGTGTACCCCGGGTAACCCTTGTGCCCGCCGTCACACGCGTTCCGGGCACGGATTCGATCTCGCTCAGTGACGAAGAGGTCTCGGTGATCGCCTGTGCGGACGTCTGGACGCTGTTCATGGCAAGGCCTCCTGGGACCGGTGCGTTACCTGCTGGGGCTGAAGAGCGGGGCGCAAGGCCCGTACAGGTGAAAAAGCTACGAGGATTTCAAGGTCCCGACAAGACGACAGCGGCGGGTGCGGCCGCCTGTACGTTGAGTTGCAACCTTTCGGCCCGACGGGCTTCGCCCCAACGTTCCAGTCGCCGCGAGCCAAGCGGCGGACGGCAGTCGGCTTACGACGAACGGTCGAGTGCGCCGCGCGCGGTGGGTGCGGAGGTCATCCGATACGCTCAGCGCCGTGAACGTTGTCGAGACGATCGTGGTCTTCGCCGTGATCCCGCTGGCCATCTACGGCCTCGCCGGGCTGCTGACGCTCCGACGCAGGTCCGGCGGTGCCCCGCGGCACCGGTCCGGCCAGGCCTGGGAGTACCCGGCCATGTGGTGGAGCGCCAACCCCGAGGGCGCGGGACACCGGCACGCCGGCACTGAGAATGCGGCGCCCGAGGGCGCCCCGACCGCGGCGGGAGGCGCTCGTGGCAACTGGTGAGCTGACCAAGCGCGTCGACGAGTCCGAGCTGGGCTACGGCGAGGCGCTGACGGCGACCGGACGCGTGTCCGCGGCCAAGATGTACGAGCCGGCGGCGCCCGCCGGGCCGTTCAACACCCGCCAACTGGCCCGCCTCGACGAAGCGCTGACGTTCGCTTCGCGGGAGACCGGCTTGGACTTCAGCCTGTACCTCGGCGAGCTCGGGGCGGAGAGCCGGGAGACGGCGGAGAACCTGCACGCGACGACGGCGGACCCGGCGAACTCGGTGCTGATCGCGGTCTCGCCGGGCGAGCGGAAGATCGAGATCGTCACGGGCAAGGTGGCGCACCTGCGCCTGCCGGACCGGGGCGCGAAGCTGGCGGTGGCGAGCATGGTGGCGTCCTTCAAGGAGGGCGACCTGGTTCGCGGGCTGGTCAACGGTTTGGTGAACGCCCTGCGGATGCTGTCGGACCAGGCTGGTCCGGCGCCTCGCTGACGCTTTTGGCATTGCGGCCCCGCACCTGTTGGGTGCGGGGCCGTTTCGCGTTCGGTGTCAGCGCGGGCTTTGGTCGGCGAACTCGACGGTGAACCCGTCCGGATCCCGCAGCTGCAGCTGCCGCTCGAAACCGCGATCGCGCGGCGGGCCCGGCACCCGGACACCTCGCGCGACGAGATCTGCGTAGAGCTCGTCGAGGTCGTCGGCCAGCAGCTCGACCTGGACGAACTTCCGCAACCGCTGGACTCGCTCGTCCTCCTGCTCGACGACTGTTCCCAGTTCCAGCAGTCCGAGGGTGCCCCGGTCCAGGCGCAGGAGTGCGAACCGGTCTGTGTGGACCTCGAGGGTGAAGCCGAGTGCGGTGTAGAAGGGGATGGATCGGTCGAGACTGGTGACCGGGAGGCTCATTCCGGCGAACGTGATCACGGCGGCTCTCTCTGCTCGTAGAGTGCGCCAAGGACAGTCAGCCGGCGGGCGTTCCGACGCTGCACCCGCTCGGTCAGCTTAACAAGGGGTTCGGGCTGCCCTGCCGGATTTGCGCTGCCGGATTCTGCCCTGCCGGGCGGTTCCGTGCCGTGCCGTGCCCGGTTGGGCGGTGCTGGTGGCGGGCCGTGCTTTCGCACGGCCCGCCACGCGAAATCAAGCCTGCGCGTCGAAGTCCCGCGCCGCCAGCGCTCGCACGATTCCTGCCCGGCCCTCCGAAACCAGCCGGCGGAGCGCCTGCGGGTGGTCGCCCTTCAGCCACTCGTCCGAGGCCGTCACCGTCTCGGGGTCCACCGCCCAGGACGGGTACAGGCCGATGGCGATCGGCTGGGCCCGCTCGCTCGAGCGGCGCTGCCAGACCTCGTCGATCACCTCGAAGTAGCGAGCCACGTACGACCCCAGCAGGGCCTTCTGGCCCGGGTGCGAGAAGCCCGAGATCAGCGAGTCGCTGACCGCGTTCGGCAGCTCGTCGTCGTACACCGCCCGCTGCCACGCGTCGGCCTTGGCCTCCGCCGTCGGGCGCAACGCTCGCGCGCGCTCTGCCTGGCGGCGGCCCGTTGCCGTGTTGTCGCGGGCCAGCTCGGCGTCGATCTCCGTCGCGGCCGCCTTGCCGTGGGCCACCAGCGCGTGCAACAGGCGCCAGCGGAGGTCCGTGTCGACCGTGAGCCCCGGAAGCGGCGCCGACTCGTCCAGCCAGCCGGACAGCACCGACAAGGTGGCGTCGTCGAGCACCGAGCCCGCCAGGGAGTTCACGAACGCCAGCTGGTGGTCCGAACCCGGCTCCGCCTCCCGGACCAGCTCCAGCAGCCGCGCGGTGAACGCCGGCCAGCCCGTCGAGGCCGCCCACTCCTGCTCCGCGTACGAGTTCAGCGCCGTCTGGGCCTGCAGCAGCAGGCGCTGGACCACGCCGACCTCGGTCTCCGTGTGGATGCCGCGCTGCACCAGCGTGACGAAGTCTCGCGCCTTCAGTTCGGCTTCGCGGGTCATCTCCCACGCCGCCGACCAGCAGAGCGTGCGCGGGAGCGGCTCGGTGATGTCGGCGATGCGGTCGATCAACGTCGTCAGCGACGCCGGGTCGAGGCGCATCGTGCAGTACGTCAGGTCGTCGTCGTTGACCAGCACGAGCTTGCCCGCGGGCAGGCCGACCAGGTCCGGCACCTCGGTGCGCTCGCCGTCGACGTCCAGCTCGACGCGCTGGGTCCGGACGATCTTGCCCGAGCCGTCCTCGTCGTAGACCCCGACGGCGACGCGGTGCGTGCGCAGCTCACCGGCGCCCGGCTTCGCGCCGGACTGGACGACGGCGAACGACGTGAACTTGCCGTCCGCGCCGACCTCGTAGCGCGGGCTGAGCGAGTTCAGGCCGGTGGTCTCCAGCCACTGCGCGCTCCACCACGACAGGTCGCGGCCGGACGCCTCCTCCAGCGCGCCCAGCAGGTCCGCCAGCGTGGCGTTGCCCCAGGCGTGCTTGCCGAAGTACACCTTCAGGCCGTCGAGGAAGTGGTCGAGCCCGACGTAGGCGACGAGCTGCTTGAGAACGCTCGCGCCCTTGGCGTAGGTGATGCCGTCGAAGTTGACCTCGACCGCGTGCAGGTCGACGATGTCGGCCGCGATCGGGTGCGTCGAAGGCAGCTGGTCCTGGCGGTAGGCCCACGACTTCTCGATGTTCGCGAAGCTGGTCCACGCGTTCTTGTACTCGGTCGCCTCGGCCTGGGCCAGGACGCTCGCGAAGGTCGCGAACGACTCGTTCAGCCACAGGTCGTCCCACCAGCGCATGGTGACCAGGTCGCCGAACCACATGTGCGCCATCTCGTGCAGCAGCGTCTCGGCGCGCCGCTCGTAGGCGTAGCGGGTGACGCGGCTGCGGAAGACGTAGTCCTCCAGGAACGTCACCGCGCCGGCGTTCTCCATCGCGCCCGCGTTGAACTCCGGCACGAACAGCTGGTCGTACTTGGAGAACGGGTACGGCGTGCCGAACTTCTCGTGGTAGAAGCCGAAGCCCTGCTTCGTCTCGGTGAAGAGGCGATCGGCGTCCATGTGCTCGGCCAGCGACGCGCGGCAGTAGATGCCGAGCGGGATGGTCTTGTGGTCGTCGGTGTACTCGTCACGCCATTCGGCGTACGGGCCGGCGACCAGCGCGACCAGGTACGTCGAGATCCGCTCGGACTCCTTGAACACCGTCCGGACGGCGCCTTCCGGCGTCTCCTCGGCGGACTCCACGATCGCGTTGGAGACGACCTTCCAGTCCTTCGGCGCGACCACCGTGAGCCGGTAGACCGACTTCAGGTCAGGCTGGTCGAAGCAGGCGAACATGCGCTTGGCGTCCGCCGTCTCGAACTGCGTGTACAGGTAGACGCTGTCGTCGACCGGGTCGACGAACCGGTGCAGGCCCTCGCCGGTGTTCATGTACCGGCAGTCGGCGGACACCGTGAGCTCGTTGGCCTCGGCCAGCCCGGTCAGGGTGATGCCCTTGTCTTCGACGTACGCGCTGACGTCGACGTCCGCGCCGTTCAGGGTGGCCGAGTGCACGCGGTCGGCGACGATGTCGACCCACGTCGATTCGCCGGCCCGGGCGCTGGAGAACCGGACGGTCGTCGTCGACGCGAAGGTCTTCTCCCCGGGTCCGCCGTGGCCGTCGGTCAGATCGAGCTCGATGTCGTAACCGGTGACGTCGAGCAGATCCGCGCGCAGCTTGGCTTGGTCGCGGGTCAGGTTGGGGGCGGGCACAGGCACCTCTGGTCGTTGGTATCGGTTTTCAACTCCCCGCATCCAATCATGGGGACGGGGTGGCGGGCGATAAGGGAACAACCCCGCGTTTCCCGGTGTTGGCCTCCTCGTGTGGGGGTCCGCCCACATCGAGACATGACTCAGGAGTGCCCGCATGACCGCTGCCGAGCAGCCCACGAAGGTCGATTTCTACTTCGACCCGATCTGCCCGTTCGCGTGGATCACCTCCCGCTGGATCCTCGAGGTGGAGAAGCACCGCACCCTGGACCTGCGCTTCCGGATCATGAGCCTGTCGGTGCTGAACGAGGGCCGGGACGAGCTGCCCGAGCAGTACAAGGAGCTCTTGGCGAAGGGCTGGGGCCCGGTGCGCGTGGCGGTGGCGCTGTCGCAGGCCAAGGGCGAGGAAATGCTGCGCGAGTACTACACCGAGTTCGGCACCCGCTTCCACAACCAGGGCAACAAGGACTACGACACGGTCATCAAGGAGGCACTGGCCGCGATCGGCGCGCCGGCCGAGCTGGCCGACGCCGCCCACTCGACCGAGTACGACGAGGCGCTGAAGAAGAGCCACCACGAGGGCATGGACCCGGTCGGCCAGGACGTCGGCACCCCGACGATCCACATCGACGGCGTGGCGTTCTTCGGGCCGGTCCTGACCTCGATCCCGCGTGGCGAAGACGCCCTGAAGGTGTTCGACGGCGCGGTGGCGCTGGCGAGCTACCCGGACTTCTTCGAGCTCAAGCGCACCCGGACCGGCGACCTGAACTTCGACTAGGGCGTTTCCAGGGCGGCCAGGGTGACGTCGCTGGGGTAGCGGGACGCGGCGACGGCGGCGACCTCGGTCGTTTCGCCGCGGCCCACGCCCGCCTTGAGCGAGATCAGCTCGTGCAGGCCGTCCCGGTGGTAGCGCAGGAAGCCCGCGTCCACCGGGTCGCCGTGGCCGGGCACGACGGCGCGCGGCTCCAGCGCGAGGATCGCGTCGAACGCGTCCGGCCAGGCGGTCAGGTCGGTTTCGGAGCTGAACGAGAACGCGCTGAACCCGGCCTCGGCGTTCTCGACCACGTCCCCGGCGAAGACGACCGCCGCGTCCGGGACGTGCACCACCACGTCGTGGTCCGTGTGCGCCGGGCCGGGGTGCAGCAGGGCCGCGGTCCGGCCGCCCAGGTCCAGCTCGACGCGGCCGGTGAAGGTGTGGTCCGGAGCGATAATGGTCGTGCGGGAGATCGCGTCCGCGATGTCCGGCTTGCCCTCTTTGCGGTAGTAGGCCTCCCAGGTGGCGCGGCGGGCGCCGGGGTCCGCGGTGAGCTCGGCCGCGCAGCGCTCGTGCGCCCAGACCTCGCAGGGCAGGAACGCCTCGGTGCCCCAGGCGTGGTCGAAGTGCGCGTGCGTGTAGACGACGGTCCACGGCAGCGGCGTGATCTCGCGGACCGCGGCGGCCAGCTCGGCGCCCTGCTCGACGTCGCCGCGGGTGTCGACGACCAGGCAGCGCTCGGCGCCCACCACCAGCCCGACGGTCAGGTCCAGCTCCTCGTAGCGGCGGGCGTGGACGCCCTCGGCGACCTCGATCCAGCGGCCGGTCATGCCAGTACTCCTTCGGTCAGGACGGGAGCGGTGTCGCTCACGTCGAGTCGGGCGGCCAGCGCGACGTCGCCGCCGTGACCGGCTTCGCTCAGCTCGCGCCCCGACACGCAGCTTGCCAGGGCCGTGACGTCGGCGGACCGCGCGGCGAGCGCGGCTTCGGCGGACAGCGAGAGCCCGTGCCCGGCCAGTGCGGCCGCGATCGCTCCGGCCCCCACCTGGTCCTCCACGCAGGGCCGCAGCGGTCCGAACGTTTCGCCGTGGCCGAAAATGTTCACCCCCCAGCGTTCCCCGGCCGCGATCAGCCCGACCGGGCCACCCAGCGAGACGGCCTTCGCGGCGACGGCGGAGGCGTTGCGCAGGCAGCCCGCCAGCACGTGCGCGCCGGTCGCCGCGGCCGCGTCGCACAGCGTCGCGCCGTTGGGTGAGGGGAGCGCGAGCAGGGTCCCCGGAGGGATGTCCGTCACAGACGACGGCCGCAGGGTGAAGCGGCCCTCGCCGGCGATGACCGCCCCGGCCGCGCGAGCCTGGGCCACGCCGCGCTCGTCGCGCCACCGGACCGGCAGCACCCGGCCGCCGCGGGCGACCACGAGATCCGTGGTGGTGCTGAAGGAGAGCACGTCGACGACCACCAGCACCGCGCATTCACGGCCGAGGGCGGCGACCCCTTCGGCGCCCCAGTCGAGCCGCACGTCGCTGCCGGTCTGCTCCCAGATCCCCACCCCCGGAGCATGCCCGAGATCGGCCCTGGTGGCAGACTCGCAGGCGTGCGTGTCTACTTGGGATCCGACCATGCCGGTTTCGAGCTGAAGAACCACCTGGTGGCTCACCTGGAGAAGCAGGGCCACGAGGTCACCGACATCGGTCCGCACGTCTACGACGCGGACGACGACTACCCGGCGTTCTGCGTCGAGACGGCGTTGCGGGTGGTGGCCGACGAGGGCAGCCGCGGCATCGTCGTCGGCGGCTCGGGCAACGGCGAGCAGATCGCCGCCAACAAGGTCCCCGGCGCCCGCGCCGGCCTGGCCTGGAGCGTCGAGACCGCCAAGCTGTGCCGGGAGCACAACCACGCCCAGCTGATCGGCGTCGGCGCCCGGATGCACACCGCCGAGGAGGCCGTCGAGATCGTCGAGGCGTTCCTGGCGACGGAGGTCTCGCCGGAGGAGCGGCACGCCCGCCGCGTCCAGCAGCTGCTCGACTACGAGCGCACCGGGACCCCGCCGGCGTTGCCGGAGGCCTGATGCCCGAAGGGCACACGCTCCACCGGCTCGCGCGGCTGCACAAGCGCCGGTTCGCCGGCGCCCCGGTCGCGGTGAGCAGCCCGCAGGGCCGGTTCGCCGCCGAAGCGTCCCGTTTGGACGGTCAGGTGTTCGCCGGCGCCGAGGCGCACGGCAAGCACCTCTTCCACGACTACGGCCCGCACGGAATCGTGCACATCCACCTGGGCCTCTACGGCACGTTCGGCGAGTCGCCGCTGCCCGCGCCCGAGCCGGTCGGCCAGGTCCGGCTGCGGCTGGCCGGCCGGACACATTGGACGGACCTGCGCGGGCCGACGAAGTGCGAGCTGCTGGCCCCGGAGCAGGCCGACGCGATCAAGGCCCGGCTCGGCCCGGACCCGCTGCGCCGGGACGCGAAACCGGAGCTGGCCTGGGCGAAGATCTCGCGGTCCAGGACGTCGATCGCGGCCCTGCTGATGGACCAGGCGGTGCTCGCGGGGGTCGGGAACGTCTACCGCGCCGAGGTGCTGTTCCGCCACGGCGTCGCGCCCCTGACACCGGGACGTGCCCTCGATCGGGCCCTGTGGGACGCCATGTGGGCCGACCTGGTGACCTTGATGCGCGACGGCGTCCGCGTCGGCCGCATCGACACGGTCCGCCCGGAGCATCTGCCGGAGGCGATGGGCCGCGCGGCCCGGGTCGATCGCCACGGCGGCGAGGTCTACGTCTACCGCCGCGCGGGCGAGCCGTGCCTGATCTGCGGCACGCCGGTGGCGAACTCGGAGCTGGTGGGCCGCAACCTCTACTGGTGCCCCCGCTGCCAGAACTGACGCAGTGAATGACTCATTCCTGGCGTCCGACGCCAGGAATGAGTCATTCACTGCAAGCGAGGCCGGGCCTCAGAAGTCGAAGCCGCCGCCGTCGAAGCCACCACCATCGAAGCCGCCGCCGTCGAAACCGCCGCCGCCCCAGTCGCCGCCGCCGTCTCCGCCCCAATCGCCCCCGCCGTCGCCCCCGCCGTCGAAGTCGCCGCCGCCGTCTCCGCCCATGTCGCCCGACTCGAGGGCGTCCTGCTGGCCCGCGTCGTAGCCGGACTCCCAGGCCGAGGCGCTCGCGATGCCGCTCATGCCGGAGAACATCGCGCTGAACAGGAACATCGACCCGAGACCCCAGGCGCCGGCGACCAGCGCGGGCTTCCACCACGGCTCGCTGTACCAGCCCTGCGGCACCGGACGGCCCGCGACTCGGCCGCCGGGGTAGTAGTACGGCGTGTCCTGGCCGGCCTCGGGGGAGGCGGCGTAGTGCTGGCCCTCGACGTCGACCTCGCGACGCTCGGTGACCTTTCCGGCGCGCTCGCGCTCGGCCTCCTCCGGCAGCTGCGGGCCGGGGTCCATGCCCATCGCGACGCGCGCGGCGCGGACGTAGTAGAGACCCTCGACGGCGGTGTCCTTGACCAGCCGGGCCTGCTCGATCGTGCGAGCCTGCTCCAGCTGGGAGCCGGCCGCGTTGTAGCGCTCGCTCGCGTCGGCCATCGCCTGCATGGAGGCGGTGTCGTTGCCGTTGAGGTTGAGGACCTGGCCGCCGAGCCGCTCGACCAGGCGGCGGGCGTCGGCCTTGGCGTCGTCCAGCTCCCGCTGCCGGGCCGCGGCGCGCTGCCGCGAGAAATAGAGGCCGCCACCGACGATCACGACGACGAGCACGATCAGGAAGATCGCGGTGCCCATGGACCACTCCCAGAAGTTCGGGGCTCGGTGACTGCTGGTCACCTTTGAAACGGACAACGCGGACGCTACGCGGAGGGTTCCCGCCGAGTGATCCGGCCCACCGCGAGGCCTGGCCGAAAAAACTAGAACACGTTATAGTTCAGCCATGAAGTTCACCCTGTCGATCGCGATGAACCCCCTCGATCAGCTGGGCGAGCTCGCCCGGGCCGCCGAAGAGGCCGGCTTCGCCTCCATTGCCCTGCCCGACTCGCTCTTCTACGCCGAGACGGTGGACACGGACTACCCGTACACCCCCGACGGCAGCCGGTTCTGGACCGGGGAGACGCCCTGGGTGGACCCGCTGGTGGCCACCGCGTCGATGGGCGCGGTGACCAGCCGGATCCGCTTCTACACGTCGGTGCTCAAGCTCGGCTCGCGCAACCCGGTGCTGCTGGCCCGCCAGGTCGGCTCGGCCGCGGTGCTCACCGGCGGCCGGTTCGGCCTCGGGCTCGGCGTCGGCTGGCTGCCGCAGGAGTTCGAGTACTGCGGCGTCCCGTTCGAGCGGCGCGGCAAGCGCGTCGACGAAGCCATCGACGTGCTGCGGCTGATCCTCGACGGCGGCATGGTCGAGTACCACGGCGAGTTCTACGACTTCGACAAGATCCAGATGAGCCCGGCGCCGCCGAGCCGGGTGCCGTTCTACATCGGCGGCCACACCGAAGTCGCGCTGAAGCGCGCCGCGCGGGTCTCCGACGGCTGGTCGTCGGCGATGATGAAGCTCGAGGACCTGCGCTCCACCATCGCCCGGCTGAAGGAGCTGCTGGCCGAGCAGAGCCGCGCGGACGACCCGTTCGAGTACCAGGCGGTCTGCATCGACGCGTTCGGCCTGGACGGCTACCGCGCGCAGGCCGAAGCCGGCGTCACGGACGTCATCACCATGCCGTGGGTGTTCGACGGTGTCGGCTTCGACGCCCCCGTCGAGCCGAAGCTCGAAGCGATCCGCAAGTTCGGGGCCGAGATCATCGCGAAGTTCGAGGAGTGACTCCCATGGGCGTGCAGGTCAGCTGGGACACCGGCGAGGAGCAACCACCCGCGCGGCGCGCGGCGTTCGCGTCGATGACCGCGGTGACAGCGGGCGACAAGGAGGGCTGGCTGGCCCTGTTCGCCCCGGACGCGGTGGTCGAGGACCCCGTCGGCCCGTCGTTCTTCGACTCCGACGGCAAGGGCCACCACGGCCGCGAGGGGATCGCCGCGTTCTGGGACAAGACGATCGCCAACGTCGAGCGCTTCGAGTTCACCATCCGCGACTCCCACGCGGGCGGCGACGAAGTGGCCAACGTCGGCACGATCACGACGTTCCTCCCGGGCGGCTACCGCGTCGACACCGACGGGGTGTTCGTCTACCGCGTCGGCGACGACGGCCTGATCCGGTCCGTGCGGGCGTTCTGGGAGACCGAGCGCGCGATGGCGACGGCCCGGCAGGTGACCGAATGACGTCCCGGCCAGCGGAAACCGGATTTCATATCTGATACATGATCCCTTGACTCCCGGATAAGCAGGACTCTTTACTAACTGGTGCAGACCTCTGATGTCTCCACCTCCGGGAGTACGCATGTCCTCATTCCGACGTGTCGCGACCGCGGTCTCCGCGTTCGCGATCGCGGCAAGCGGTCTCGTGGTGAGCCCGCCCGAAGCGCTCGCCCTCGAAAACGGGTTGCTGCGCACGCCACCGATGGGCTTCAACAACTGGAATTCGACGCAGTGCCGCGCCGAGTTCACCGAGACGATGATCAAGGGCATCGCGGACATCTTCGTCAGCAAGGGCCTGAAGGACGCCGGTTACACCTACGTCAACATCGACGACTGCTGGGCCCTGCCGTCCCGCAACTCGGCGGGCGATCTGGTGCCCGACCCGGCGCGGTTCCCCGGCGGCATCAAGGCACTGGCCGACTACGTGCACGCCAAGGGGCTGAAGTTCGGCATCTACACCAGCGCCGGCACGAAGACCTGCAACAAGGCCGGATTCCCCGGCGCGCTGAACCACGAGCAGCAGGACGCGAACCTGTTCGCCTCCTGGGGTGTCGACTACCTGAAGTACGACAACTGCAACAACCAGGGCGTCGACGCGCAGCAGCGGTACAAGGCGATGCGGGACGCGCTCGCGAAGTCCGGCCGCGCCATCGCGTACTCCATCTGCGAGTGGGGCCAGAACCAGCCGTGGACGTGGGCCGCGCCGGTCGGGAACCTGTGGCGCACCACCGGTGACATCTCCGACAAGTGGTCGAGCATGATCGGCAAGGCGCAGGCCAACCGCGGTCTCGCGCAGTACGCCGGTCCCGGCCACTGGAACGACCCGGACATGCTGGAGGTCGGCAACGGCGGGATGACCGCGGCGGAGTACCGCACGCACTTCAGCCTGTGGGCGATGATGGCGGCGCCGCTGCTGATCGGCAGCGACCTGCGCAAGGTGTCCGACGACAACTTCGCGATCCTCAAGAACACCGACGTCATCGCGCTCGACCAGGACCCGCTGGGCAAGCAGGCGACCGTGCTCGGCGCCGACGGCGGGCTGGTCGTCTACAGCAAGGTGCTGGCGAACGGTGACCGCGCGGTGGCGCTGTCCAACGAAACGGCCGCGACGGCGACGATCAGCACGACCGCGTCCGCCACGGGGATCGGCAGCGCGTCCTCGTACACGCTGAAGGACCTGTGGAGCAAGGCCACCCGGACGACCACCGGCACGATCAGCGCGTCGGTGCCCTCGCACGCGACGGTGCTCTACCGCGTGTCCCGTGCCGGTGGCCCGACGCGCTACGAAGCCGAGTCGGCGGTCGTCTCGGAGGGCGGCACAATCGACGCGAACCACGCGGGCTTCTCCGGAACCGGCTTCGCGAACGGCGCCAACGCCGTCGGCAGCTACGTCGAATGGCAGGTGACGGGACCGGCCTCGGCGCTGACGTTCGGCTACGCGAACGGCACGGCGGCGGCGCGCCCGGTGGACATCTCGGTGGACGGCACGGTGGTCGCCGCCGCGGTGCCGTTCCCGGCGACCGGCGCCTGGACGACGTGGAGCACGGTGGCCCGCTCCGTGGCGTTGCCGTCGGGCTCGCACACGGTCCGCGTGACGGCGACGACGGCCGACGGCCCGGCGAACCTCGACTACCTGGACCTCTCCCCGGAGGTGCGGGCGTCGTAGGTCTCCCGGGCCGCTTCGACCTTGCCGAGGTTGCCCGACCACTCGGAGAGCGACGCGAACAGCGGGCCGAGGCTGCGGCCGAGTTCGCTGATCTCGTACTCGACGCGTGGCGGCACCTCGGCGTGGTAGGTCCGGGTGATCAGGCCGTCCCGTTCCAGCTGCCGCAGCCGCTGGGTGAGCACCTTCGGGGTGATCGTGGTGATCCGGCGCTGCAGTTCGACGAACCGCTGCCGGCCGTACTCGTGGAGCGCCCACAGGATCGGCGTGGTCCACCGGCTGAAGACGATGTCGACCACCGGGGCGATCGGGCAGGCCTGCTCGGGAGTGGTCTCGGTCACTTTGCGGGCCTCCAGCCAATACTTTCCTCTAGGTACCTACTATACCGAGGGTTGTAGCGTCCTTCCCATGATCATGGTGGTGGGAGCGACGGGAAATGTCGGAGCACCGCTGGTGCGGATGCTGGCCGAGGCGGGCGAAGAGGTGACGGCGGTGTCCCGCCGGATCACGGAGGCACCCGCGGGAGTCGTGGTGCGGCAGGGTGAGCTGGCCTCGCTGGACTTCGCGGGGGTGTCGGCGCTGTTCTTGATGGCGCCGCCGGGATTCCGTGGGCCGTTGGAGCCGGTGCTGGAGCGAGCGCGCGAGGCCGGCGTCGAACGGGTGGTGCTGCTGTCCTCGCAGGGGGTGGGAACGGGCCGGCACCCGGCGGCGTTCGAGGAGGCGGTACGGGCCTCGGGTCTGAAGTGGACAGTGCTGCGCCCGGCCGGGTTCGCGTCGAACGCGTTCCAGTGGGCGGAAAGCGTGCGGGCCGCACGCGAGGTGGCCGCGCCGTTCGGGGATGTGGCGCTACCGGTGATCGACCCGGAGGACATCGCCGCGGTGGCGGCGGCGGCGCTGCTTTCCGCATCGCACGAGGGACGGACCTATGTCCTGACCGGTCCGTCGCCGGTGTCCCCGCGCGACCAGGCGGCGGCTCTGGGAGAAGCGGTGGGGGAGCCGGTGCGGTTCGTCGAGCGGTCGCGGGACGAAGTGCGCGCGGTGTTGCTGGAGTTCATGCCGCCGGAGGTGGCGGACTCGACGCTGGACATCCTCGGCTCGCCGACGCCTGAGGAACAGCTGGTGAGCCCGGACGTCTCGCGCGTCCTGGGCCGCCAACCGCGCTCGTTCGCGGAGTGGGCGGCACGTTTCGCGGGGGCGTTCAAGTGACGAAGCTGGCTTACCGTTCGTCGGGGTCGGGAGCGCCCGTGGTGTTCCTGCACGGCAATCCGACGTCGTCGCACTTGTGGCGCAACGTGATGCCGTCCCTGCCGGGCCGGCGCCTGGCCCCGGACCTGATCGGCATGGGCGAGTCCCCGAGGCCGGACATCGCGTACACGTTCGAGGAGCACGCAAGCTATCTGGACGAGTGGTTCAATTCGTTGTCGTTGACGGACGTGGTCCTGGTCGGCCACGACTGGGGTGGCGCGCTGGTGGCGGACTGGGCGTCCCGCCACCCGTCGCGAGTCCGGGCCTTGGCGTTCACCGAAGCGGTCTTGAAGCCGATGTCGTGGGAGGAGTTCCCACCGGCGGGAGCGGAGGTGTTCCGCGCGATCAAGACCCCGGGCGTGGGTGAGTCCCTGATCGGCAACTTCCTGTCCGGGCTGCCGCCGGAGTACGCGACCTCGTTCCACCGCCCGCTGCTGCAGTGGGCCCGCTCGTTGCCATTGGGCGGCGAGCCCCCCGAGGTGGTGGCCCGAATCGAGGCATTCAACGGCTGGCTGGCGTCTTCGACGGAAGTCCCCAAGCTCCTGGTGACATTCGACCCGGCCTTCGACACGATGCTGACCCCACCAATGGTGAACTGGATGGCGGCGAACTTCGCATCCCTGCAGGTGGTGCACCGCCCGGAGAGGGCGGGCCACCACACCCCAGAAGACCAGCCCCAAGCCCTGGCGGACACGTTGGCGGAGTGGCTGCACCGCGTGCCAGCGTAGGACCGGAGAAGTTAGCTCTTCCGTTTGTTGACTTGCTTGCCGGCTGCTCGATGCGGTGGCCCGCCCTGGATGGTGTTGAGTGCGTCCTCGAATTGTTTGACCAGCGCATTGCTTTTCCCGAGGCTGATCCTGAGACGTATGAGTAGTCGTAGCACAAGGCTCATGGCCCGCTGGGCGTTTCCTGCCTGCGCCGTCCAAATCGCCAGTTCGAGTTGGGCAATAAGCGTGCTCCGGTGATACGGCCCTCGCTGATCGGTGAACTGATCGACTACCTCGAGATAGAGGTCTCTGGCGGTGGTCGGGTCGCCTGCCTCGCCGATGACGTTGGCGTAACTTTTTCGGAGCTCAATGGTGTCAAGGTGCAGGGCGCCCAGTGTGTCGATGGCGTCGACCAGCAGTTCTTTGGAAATGGTGATCGCCTCATCGAACCGCTCGATCTGCGCCAGGCAATTGGCTACGCGGCTGCGAGTGGCTAGCGTGTACACATGCTTTGGTCCGATGACGCGGGCACGCACCGGCAGCAGTTCCTCGAGCATCCGGTGGGCCAGGTCGGTCTCGCCCAGGATAATATAAGCAGTGGCCAGGTCGTGCCGCGTGATCAAGGTGTCGGGGTGCTCGGCACCCAGTACCCTGGTCTGCACCTCGAGCAGGTCCAGCAGCAGTGACTGGGCGCGCGGTGTGTCGGAGGTTTCCACCCAGAACGCTACCCCGTGGCGTGCACGGAGCACACGCTCGTCCTCAATACCGAGCGCCGGGGAGATGTCGTCGACCAGGGTTTCCAGCTGCGCGACAGCCGTGCGTGCGTTACCCAGGTCCCCGTGGAGAAAGGCCAGGTTGTACCTCAAATCAAACGTCGACGGATCCTTCGGGATGTGGCCGACGACTGTGAGGGCGTGGCTGTTGAGGCGGTTGAACTCCTCCATGGTTTGCAGGGTGAGTGGCCGTTGCGGCAGCGCCGTGTTGACCAGGTCGCAAGCCCGGGCGGCTTGCTTGGAGCCGTCGCCGATGCGGTGCCGGGTGACGGCCTGGATGAGGCGATGGACGGTGATCGAGCCTTCTGCGCCGCGGTTGACCAGGCTGTGGGAGAGGAGTTCACCGACGGCCTTGGTGAGGGTGAACTCGTCGGACGCGAGCGGCTGGAGCACCGAGGTCGGGATCGAGTCCGGGGCGAAGTAGGCGATGGTGTCGAGGACCTGCCGGGCGGTGGGGGACAACTTGCCGATGGCCAGCAGCCAGGTCGTGGCCAGGGTGTGAGGGTAGTCGTCGGGCTGGCCGTCGGCATGGAGATCGGCGCTGCGTTCGCGATAGAAGCGCAGGTAGGTGGCCAGGTCGATGCCGTTGACCGCGGTAAAGGAGGCGGCCTGCGCAAGGGCCAGGGGAAGACCGCCGAGTTCTTCGGCGAGTTCGGCCGCGGCCGTGGTGTCGGTGTCCTGGGACATCGTCGTGAGCAGTTCGACGGCGGCGTCGGCGGCGAGCGGGGTCACGTGGTGGACGGCGTGGGCGTTGGGCCAGTGGTGGGCTTGGCTGGTGACCAGGACGTGGCCGTTACCCCGAGCCGGGATGAGCCCCCGCAGGGCGGCTGAGTCGGGAACGTTGTCCAGGACCAGCAGCCACGGCTGCCGGCTCTCGGCCAGCCATGCGGTGGCGATCTGCACGGCGTTGCGGACGAGCTTGGCTTCGGCGGTGGAGTAAACCAGTTCGAGGAGACCGCGGTACTCGCCGTCGACGGCCGTCGAATCCTCGGCGCGGACCCACCAGACGACGCCGTAGTCGTCGAGGTGCTGCTGAGCGTAGGCACGCGCGAGACTCGTCTTCCCCACTCCGCCCATGCCGGTGATGACCTGGACCATGGGTGCCCGCTTCTTGCGCGGAGCCGCGAAACCCGCGCGCAGTTCGGCGAGTTCGTGGTCGCGCCCGATGACCTCGGCGACCCCCGCCACCTGCGGCGACACCACTTGCGCGAACACCGGCGCGACCGGCGCGTAGTTGTTGGTGACGGTCAGGTCGCGACCCACTCCGCCGACGGCGGTGCCGCCGGTGATCGGGCCAGTGGCGAGGGCGAGGTCGGTGCCGGTCGCGGAGTGCCCTATGTCCGCGCCGGCCCCTGAGGGAACTGGACCGTGCCGCCGGTGATGCCGCCGATGGAGATACCGTGGTCCTTGGCTTCCACCGAACCCTTGATGGTCACGCCGCCGGGTCCGACCTGCGACGGTGCCGGGGTTAAGGTGGCAAGCTGAGCAGCGAAGGCGGAGTCCTCGTCGGCGGCTTCCTCGATCGCCATGCGTACCCGGTCCCGCGTCCGCGAGCTGATTTCGCCGCTCTCGGCTTCCTGGGCCATTTTCGCCACGGCCGGGTCGCTTCCCAGCTTGGCCAGAACGGCGTCGTGGACGCGATCCATGGTCACGTCGACGGCGTCGTCGGCAATGCCGTCGACCCGCTTGACGGCTCGGCCCGCTTTGCGGAGGAACCACCCGATGAGGGCCGCAACCGCGACTTCGACACCTGTCATGTCCCGCTCCGTTCCGTGCTTCCGGTTCATCCCCTCCGGAAGCACCATCGGCTGCGCACCCCAGAGCCCGTCCACACTTGATCGCGCGGACGACGCCAGTTGCTACACAAAACCGCGAAGTAGTACGGACCACCCAAGGGCACCACGCAGCAATGACCACGGCTCGCTCACGCAACCCCACTGCCGACGTGAGATAGAGGTTCGCCCACGCAACCACGCTGCCAACGTGACATGAGGCACCGTGGGGGGTCCGGGGGGCTCGGCCCCCCGGGTACAACAACATCCCGGCGAGGGTTCGCGCGTTCCGCGAACACACCTCACCCAGTCGGGATGACAGGATTTGAACCTGCGACCCTCCGCTCCCAAAGCGGATGCGCTACCAAGCTGCGCCACATCCCGGTGCACCCCCAGGGGGGTGTGTGATCAGCCTAGCGGGTCACGCTAAGCTGGCCTCGCACCCGGGTACCTCGGGGGCACGCGGGTGTAGCTCAATGGTAGAGCCCTAGTCTTCCAAACTAGCTACGCGGGTTCGATTCCCGTCACCCGCTCAGAGAGTTCAGGCCGGTGAGGCGGCGTCGCGGGTGGAGGCGGCGTCCGCCTCCAGCGAGGCCGCGATCACGTCGAGCAGTTTGTCGGTGTCCACCGGTTTGGTGATGTAGTCGTCTGCGCCGCTGGCCAGGGTGCGGGCGCGGTCCTCGGCGGTCGCCTTGGCTGTGACGGCGATCACCGGCAGGTCCGCGTTGGCCGCCTCGCCTCGGATTGCCGCGATGGTGGCGTTGCCGTCGAGTTCCGGCATCATCACGTCCATCAGGACCAGCGCGGTGTCCTCGTTGCGTTCCAGGGCGCGGATGCCGTCGACGCCCGTCTCCGCGTAGATCACCTCCAGGCCGGCCTGTTCCAGGACGGCGGCCAGGGCGAACACGTTGCGGAGGTCGTCGTCGACGATGAGGACTTTTTCGCCGTGGAAGCGCTTGGGGGTCACGTCCGGGGCCGCCACCAGGACGGTGCTGGGCACGGCAGGCAGGCGGGGTGACGACAGCGCCGTCAGGGCCGGGTCGACCAGGTTGGCCGCGGCCACCGGGAGGTACAGGGTGAACGTCGAGCCGACGCCCGGTTCGCTGACCACCCGAAGCTCGCCCCCGAGCAGTTCGGTGAGCTGCTGGCTGATGTTGAGCCCGAGGCCCGTTCCGCCGTACTTGCGGCTGGTCGTGCCGTCCGCTTGGCGGAACGCTTCGAAGATCACCGCCAGTTTCTCCTCCGGGATGCCGATCCCGGTGTCCTCGACCGCGAAGGCGATGATTCCCGGCGCGTTGCGCAGCGACTCCTGCTCCACCTCCGCCGGGTCGGCCGCGCGGATGTGGAGCCGGACGCTGCCTTCGTCGGTGAACTTGGCCGCGTTCGACAGGAGGTTGCGCAGGATCTGCTGGAGGCGGTGCTCGTCGGTGTGGACGCTGCCGGGCACCGGCGGGTCGATGTGGACGGCGAACTCGAGGCCCTTGTCCGCGGTCAGCGGCCGGCACAGCGACTCGACGTAGTCCACCAGTTCCGGGAGCGTGATGTCGGACATCTGCATGTCCAGCCGGCCCGCTTCGACCTTCGCCAGGTCGAGGATGTCGTTGATCAGCTGCTGGAGGTCCGAGCCGGCCGCGTAGATCGTCTTCGCGAACTGGATCTGCTTCTCCGTCAGGTTCCCTTCCGGGTTCTCCGACAGCAGCTTGGCCAGGATCAGCGCGCTGTTCAGCGGCGTGCGCAGCTCGTGGGACATGTTCGCCATGAACTCGGTCTTGTACTGCGACGCCACCGTCAGCTGCCCGGCACGTTCCTCGAGCTCCTGCCGCGCCTGCTCGATCTCGCTGTTCTTGACCTCGATGTCGCGGTTCTGCTGCGCCAGCAGCGCCGCCTTCTCGGCCAGCTCGGTGTTGGACCGCCGCAGCTCGCCCTGCTGGGCCTGCAGCTGCTCGGACCGCGCGCGCAGCTCCTGCGCGAGCCGCTGGGACTCCGTCAGCAGCGCCTCGGTCCGCGAGTTCGACAGGATCGTGTTCACGTTGACGCCGATCGTGTGCCGCAGCTGCTCCAGCAGGTCCTGGTGGACCGTGCTGAACTCGTTCACCGAGGCCAGCTCCAGCACCCCGAGCACCTCGCCCTGGAACAGCACCGGCAGCACGATCAGGTTCACCGGCGCGGCCGAGCCGAGCCCGGACGAAATCTGCGCGTACTCCGGCGGCGCGTTGTGCACCAGGATCGTGCGCTGGTCGACGGCGGCCTGGCCGATCAGCGACTCGCCCATCGTGAACCGCAGGCCGGCACGGGACTGCGCGAGCCCGTACGCGGCGATGCACTCCAGCACCGTGCCGTCGCGGTCGTCGTCGCGGGCCAGGAAGAACGCACCCTGCTGGGCGCGGACCAGCGGGGCCAGCTCGGACAGGATGAGCGCCGCGACCGAGGCCAGGTCGCGGTGGCCCTGCATCCGCCCCGACAGCTGCGCGAGGTTCGTCTTCAGCCAGTCCTGCTCGCGGTTGGTCCTCGTCGTCTCCTTGAGGTTCGCGATCATCTGGTTGATGTTGTCCTTGAGGTCGGCGACCTCGCCGGACGCGTCGACCGTGATGTGCCGGGTCAGGTCGCCCGCCGTCACCGCCGTCGCCACCTGGGCGATCGCGCGCACCTGGGTGGTCAGGTTCCCGGCCAGCTGGTTCACGCTCTCGGTGAGCCGCTGCCAGGTGCCCGACACGCCGTCGACCTCGGCCTGGCCGCCCAGCTTGCCCTCGGTGCCGACCTCGCGCGCCACGCGCGTGACCTCGGAGGCGAACGCCGAGAGCTGGTCGACCATCGTGTTCATCGTGGTCTTGAGCTCGAGGATCTCGCCCCGGGCGTCGACGTCGATCTTCTTGGTCAGATCGCCCTTCGCGACGGCGGTGGTGACCTGCGAAATGTTGCGCACCTGGCTGGTCAGGTTGTGCGCCATGAAGTTGACGTTCTCGGTCAGGTCCTTCCAGGTCCCGGCGACGCCGGGGACGCGGGCCTGACCGCCGAGGATGCCCTCGGTACCGACTTCGCGGGCGACGCGGGTGACCTCATCGGCGAACGCGCGCAGCGTCTCGACCATCCCGTTCAGCGTCTCGGCCAGCGCCGCGACCTCGCCCTGGGCCTCGATCCGGATCTTCTTCGACAGGTCGCCGTTGGCCACCGCGCTCGCCACCGTGGCGATGTTGCGCACCTGGTCGGTCAGGTTGTCGGCCATGACGTTGACGTTGTCGGTGAGGTCCTTCCACGTGCCCGCGACGCCGCGCACGCGCGCCTGGCCGCCGAGGATGCCTTCGGTACCGACCTCGCGGGCCACGCGGGTGACTTCGTCGGCGAAGGCGGACAGCTGGTCCACCATCGTGTTGAGCGTGGTCTTGAGTTCGAGGATCTCGCCGCGGGCGTCGACGGTGATCTTCTGCGTCAGGTCGCCCTTCGCCACCGCCGCGGTCACCGTGGCGATGTTCCGGACCTGGTCGGTCAGGTTGTTCGCCATCGAGTTGACGTTGTCGGTGAGGTCCTTCCAGGTCCCCGCGACGCCGGGCACGGCGGCCTGGCCGCCGAGCTTGCCCTCGGTACCGACTTCGCGGGCCACGCGGGTGACTTCGTCGGCGAAGGCGGACAGCTGGTCCACCATCGTGTTGAGCGTGGTCTTGAGTTCGAGGATCTCGCCGCGGGCGTCGACCGCGATCTTCTGGGTCAGGTCGCCGCGCGCGACGGCCGTCGCGACCTGGGCGATGTTGCGGACCTGGGTGGTCAGGTTGTTGGCCATGAAGTTCACGGACCCGGTCAGGTCGCGCCAGGTGCCCGCGACGCCGGGGACCTGCGCCTGCCCACCCAGCTGACCCTCGGTGCCGACCTCGCGCGCCACTCGGGTGACTTCGTCGGCGAAGGCGGACAGCTGGTCCACCATCGTGTTCATCGTCGTCTTGAGCTCGAAGAACTCGCCGCGGGCGTCGACGGTGATCTTCTGGGTCAGGTCGCCCTTCGCCACCGCCGTGGTGACGTGCGAGATGTTGCGGACCTGGTCGGTCAGGTTGTCGGCCATCTGGTTGACCGAGTCGGTGAGGCTGCGCCACGTCCCGGCCGCGCCCGGCACCTCGGCCTGCCCGCCGAGCTTGCCCTCGCTGCCGACCTCGCGCGCCACCCGGGTGACTTCGCCGGCGAACGCCGAGAGCTGGTCGACCATCGTGTTCAGCGTGTTCTTCAGCTGCAGGATCTCGCCGCGGGCGTCGACGTCGATCTTCTTCGTCAGGTCGCCGTTGGCCACCGCGGTCGCCACCTGCGAGATCCCGCGGACCTGGTCGGTGAGGTTGTCGGCCATCAGGTTGACCGAGTCGGTGAGGTCGCGCCACGTCCCGGCGACGCCCGGCACCTGGGCCTGGCCGCCGAGCTTGCCGTCCGAGCCGACCTCGCGGGAGACGCGGGTGACCTCGTCGGCGAACGCCGAGAGCTGGTCGACCATCGTGTTGATGGTGTTCTTGAGCTCGAGGATCTCGCCGCGGGCGTCGACGTTGATCTTCTGGGTCAGGTCGCCGCGCGCGACGGCGGTGGTGACCTGGGCGATGTTGCGGACCTGCTCGGTGAGGTTGTCGGCCATGAAGTTGACCGAGTCGGTCAGGTCGCGCCAAGTGCCCGACACGCCCGGGACGACCGCCTGGCCACCGAGACGTCCCTCACCCGCGATCTCGCGGGAGAGCCTCGTCACTTCGGCGGCGAAGCGCGACAGCTGCGCGATGAGGCCGTTGACCGTCTTGGCGAGCGTGGCGTACGCGCCCTGCAGCGGGCGCCCGTCGAGGGTGAGCGTCATCGGCTGGGACAGGTCGCCGTCGGCGACCCCGCCGAGCACGCGTTCCAGCTCGATCGCCGGGCGGGTGAGGTCCTCGACCAGGCCGTTGACGGCGTCGACGGCGGTGGTCCAGCCCCCGGGACCGACCTCGCCTTCGAGCCGCTCGCTGAGCCTGCCTTCCTGCCCGACGGCCGCGCGGACCCGCAACAGCTCGCTGACCAGCCGCTGGTTGCGCTCGGCGATGTCGTTGAACGCGACGGCGAGCTGCGCCGAGATGCCGTCGCCGTGCGGGACGAGCCGCCGGCGGAAGTTGCCGTCCCCGAGATCCCGCACCGCCGCGAGCACCCGCTCCAGCGCGGCCGCTTCGCTCTGGGATTCCGTTGTCATGTGTGCCGACCCTCTCCACCACGCATGCGCCAGCCATGGTCGTCGACCCAGCGTGCCATGCTTCGCCCTACACTTCGAGCCAGCCCGCCCGCTCACGCGGTAGCCGCACGACAGCAGTCCGGAGGCAGGAGGTCCGTGCATGGTGTCACGTCCGGCCCCGGCCTCGGCGGCCCCGCCGCCGGTGACCGGTGACACCGGGCCGCCGGGCATCGACGCCTTCACGCGGGCGGCCCTCGAAGACGTCCGGGACGCGGTGTTCCTGCAGGACGCCGCCGGTGCGGTGGGCTGGGCGAACCCGGCGGCGCGGGCGCTGGCCGGCGACGCCGAGCCGCAGCTGCACTCCCGCTCGGAGACCGTGTCGCCCCAGGCCGGGGGCTCCGCCACCCGGACCCCCGCCGAACCGGGGGTCGGGCACGTCGAAGTGGCCGGGCACCGCCGTCCCGCCCGCATCCGGGCGCTGCCGGGCGGCTGGCACGCCTGGACCGTGTCCGCGGCCGACGTCCCGCAGCGGCACGTGGGCGACTTCCTGGCCGAGGCCGGCCCCCGGCTGGCCGCCGCGCGCGGGCGGCACGGCACCGCCCGGGTGATCGCCGAGGTGGCCGCGTCCGCGCTGGCCGAAACCGTCTTCGTGCTGCTGCCGACCACCCGCGGCCGGTGGGAGTGGTGGAGCTGCGAGCGGTCCGCCGCGCAGGGCCACGGCCGGATCCGGCGGGTGCCGGCCCAGGTCGCGCCGGTGCTGGCGGCGACGTTCGGGGCCACCGGGCCACCCCGGCAGGCCCCCGTGCCCGCACCCGAGGTCGCCACCCTGCCGTCGGTGGTCGCCGACCGGTTCGAAGGGCACGCCGAGGTTTCGGTCGTGTCGCTCGGGCCGAGCGCGAACGCCGGCGTGACCGGGGCCCTGCTGCTGGGCCGCCGCGGCGACGCCGGGTTCGGCGCCGAGCAGTCCCGTGCGGTGGCCGAGTTCGCGGTGGCGGCGGGGACGGCACTGGCCAACGCCCAGCGCTACGCCCGGCAGGAGGAGGCGACCCGCGGCCTGGAGACGACGCTGCGCCCGGCCGACCCGCCGGAGCTCGACGGCGCCCGGTTCGAGACCTGGTACGAACCGGCGGGCGGGGTCCTCACCGTCGGCGGCGACTTCTTCGAGGTCCAGCCGCACGACGACGGCAGCGCGTTCCTGGTGCTCGGCGACGTCTGCGGCAAGGGGCCCGAGGCCGCGGCCCTGACCGGCCGGGTCCGGCACGCCCTGACCGCGCTCGCCATGGTCGAACGCGACGGCCGCACGCTGCTGCGGCTGCTCAACGAGCTGCTCATCGCCGGCGGCAGCAGCCGGTTCGCCACGCTCGTGCTGGGCACGGCCCGGCCGTCCGACGGCGGGGTCGGCCTCACGCTGGCCTCCGGCGGCCACCCGGCGCCGCTCATCGTCCGGCGCTCGGGCGTCGTCGAGGAGGTCACGGTGCCGGGCACGCTGGTCGGCATTTCGCCGCAGGCCCGGTTCGCCGAGGCGGAGGCGCGGCTGGAGCGCGGCGACGTCTGTCTGCTGTACACCGACGGCATCACCGAGGCCCGCAACCGGCACGACCAGACGGAACTCTTCGGAGACGACCGGTTGCGCGCCGTGCTCACCGCGGCGGCGGGCGAGCCGGCCCGGGAGGTCGTGCGACGGCTGCGTCAGTCCGTTCGAGACTGGCTCGGCAGCTCGGCACACGACGACATCGCTGTGCTCGCCATCGAATGTGCGGACTGATTTCACTGTCCACTATGGACTTGGTTTGACGCCTGGACGAGGGGGTAATTACCCCGGTGCACTCAGTTTTCCGACGGAGGAGCCCCATGGCGAACGCATTGCAAGGACGCCGGGTCGCGATCCTGGCCGCGGACGGCGTCGAACAGGTCGAGCTGGAAAAGCCGCGCCAGGCCGTTCTCGACGAGGGTGCGACGGTCGAGCTGGTTTCGCTGGACACCGGCGAAATCCAGGCGATGAACGGTGACATCGACAAGGGCGACCGGTTCCCGGTGGATCGGAAGGTCGCCGACGTCGAAATCGGCGACTTCGACGCCCTGCTGCTGCCCGGCGGCACGATGAACCCCGACAACCTGCGCACGGACCCCGCCGCGGTCAAGTTCGTGGGCGACTTCGTGCGTGCCGGCAAGCCGGTCGGGGTGATCTGCCACGGTCCGTGGACGCTGGTCGAAGCGGATGTCGTGCGTGGCCGCACGCTGACGTCGTACCCGAGCATCCGGACGGACCTGCGTAACGCCGGTGCCACCGTGGTCGACGAAGAGGTTGTCGTGGACAACGGACTGGTCTCCAGCCGGAACCCGGACGACCTGCCGGCCTTCTGCCGGACGGTCGTGCAGGAGTTCGCGTCCTGACTCGATTTCCACTGTGGACATTCACCCGTTCGTGTGTGTTAAGTCCCGCTTAAATCTGTTGGCGTTCGGCGCGGTCGCGGAGGACGCTGAGGGTGTGACGAGGATCGCCCGTGGAGAGGAGGTGGACGCGATGACTGTGCACGCAAGGCGCTACGGCCGCTGGTGCCGTGAACACTTCGACGCGATCGCCGCCGAGGGCGTTCCCGCACCCCGGGGCGGCGAGCCCGCCGACCAGGCGCTGCCGCAACCCGAGCCGGAGCCGGTTCAACCGGTGGCCGACCAGCCGCAACGCTGATGACCACGAAGAAGGCCTCCCCGGGTTCGGGGAGGCCTTCTTCGTGTCCGGGTCAGCGGTAGCTGCGCCGGTACCAGACGCGCCGCGGGCCGGGGATGCCGATCCGGGCGATGACGTCGGTCAGGATGGCGCCGATGATCAGCCAGAGGACGGCGGCGAGGCCGTCGTTGAGGAACGTCCGCAGCCCCTCCGAATCCGGCGTGAAGAGGTTCCGCAGGCCGAGCGAGACGCCCGCCGACCACTCGGAGATCAGGTGCGCGAACCCGTTCGCCGAGTTCGCCCCGCCCAGCACCAGCACGATGTGCACGGCCAGGACCAGCGCGAACACCGCGCAGACGAGGTGGATGAGCGCGTTGACCGTGCGCACGACCCGGATGCGGGGGTGGGTGCGCTCCACGATCTCTTCGGTGGGTGCGGGCTCGTACGGCGTTCCGTACGGCTCCGAGGGCGGGGGATACGGCATCGTCGGCGCCGTCCTTTCGACTGTCCGATGTGGACGTATCTGGGCGAACAGGAACAACACCGGGGAATACCCGTCACCCGGGTGAGCGAACCGCATGTTCTGCAAACTTCCCTATCGTCGGCGTGATAGGGTAGTTTGAGGAACGCAAGGAGGGTCATGGCGCAGGACGTCTTCTCCGTCGAGCAGGTCGCCGCGAAGCTCGGCCTGCACGTGCGGACGGTCCGGAACTACGTGCGCGACGGGCGGCTGAAAGCCGTCCGGATCGGCAAGCAGTACCGGATCACGGCCGAGGACCTGGCGGCCTTCACCGGGCTGCCGGTGGCCGAGCGGGCCCCGGCCCCGGTCGCGGAGCTGTCCGGGGTCGTCGAGATCGCCGGGGTCGACCGGGCGGCGGCCGACCGGATCGCGACCATGGTCATGGCCTCGGTGAACGGGCCGCGGGATGCGGGCGAGCGGCCCCTGCGCGTCGAAACCATCCACGACGGGGAGCGCGCCACCCTGAAGATCATCGTGCTCGGCGACCTGGCCGCGGGGGCCGACCTGCTGCGGTGGGTCGCCTCGGTCGCGGAGAACCTGACGTGACCGCGATCTACCGGACGGCGTCCGGGGCGGCCGCGGTCCGCGAACGCTACGACGCGCTGCTGGACCGCTGGCCCGTGCCGTCCGGGCACCGCACGCTCGCCACCCGCCTGGGGGACACGTTCGCCGTGGTGTCCGGCCCGGAGAACGCGCCGCCCGTGGTCGCGTTGCAGGGATCCGGCGGTACCGCCGCGCACTGGCTGCCGGACATCGCCACCCTGGCCGGCCGGCTGCGGGTGCACGCGGTGGACGCGCCCGGCGAACCGGGCCGCACCGTCGAGGCCCGGCCCCCGCTCGGGTCGCCGGCCTACGCCGAGTGGCTCGACGACGTCCTCGACGGGCTCGAGCTGCCGCGTGCGGCGTTCCTGGGCACCTCACTGGGTGGCTGGTGGGCGCTGGACCACGCGCTGCGCCGTCCCGAGCGGGTCACGGCGCTGGCACTGGTCAACCCGTCCGGAATCGGCCGGCGCCGGACCGCGCCGCTGCTGAAATTCGCCGTCTACGGCTTCCTCGGCGACTGGGGACGGCGCCGGTCGCTGGCCATGGTCGCCCGGGGCAGTCCCGCCGATCCCGCCCGGCGCGCGGTCGGCGAGTTCACCCTCGCGACGTTCGAGCACTTCAAGCCGCGCCTGGAGCCGATCCCGGTGTTCCCGGTCGAGCGCCTGCGTGCCCTGGTGATGCCGGTGCAGGCGCAGTTCGGCGCCCGTGACGTCCTCCTCGACCAGCGGGACGCGGCGGCGAAGCTGGCGGAAGCCCTGCCGGCCGCCGACGTCCGGCTGGCCGAGGACGCCGGGCATTTCCTGCCCGGCTGGGCGGCCGTGGCGGCGGAATTCCTGGCCGGAAACCGGGCATGATCGACGGCGGGGGTGCTCATCGGGCCCTTCTTCTCGAAGACCGCATTCCACGACGTCGTGCGGGAATCGAACCGTGGCAAGGACGTCTGGTTCGCGACCGACCGCGCCGAGCCCGACGCCCGGCCGGCCGCACGGCGCTGAGCCGGGCGGCGCAACTCGCGCGCGGGTGGGCAACCGCCGCGCCGCGCGGGGCGTCAGGTGATCATGAGAATCTCCCGGCGCTGTGCGCTGCTGTTCTCCGTCCTCGTCCTCCTGGCCGCGTTCGCCGCACCCGCGACAGCGGAACCCGTGATCCCACCGGGGTTCCAGCCCGCGTCGACGAGCTGGACCGGCCCGGACACCGGGTACGTCCTGGGATATTCGCCGTGCGCGAAAGCGTGGTGCCCCACGCTGCTGGGCACCACCGACGCCGGACGGCACTGGCGGCGGCTGGGCGCGCCGCCGGTCGCGCTGCCGGACAACCACAACCACGTGGCGCTGAGGTTCTTCGGCGACCGCGTCGCCTACGTCAGCGACGGCGTCCGCGTGCGCACGACCCGCGACGGCGGTGCCACCTGGCAGCCGATCGTCCTGGCCGGGGCGCAGGAGCCGTACTACCTGTCGAAGATCGCCGAAACCGGCGGGCGCGTCTACGCCGTGCTGACCACCTACGGCGAGGGCCGCGGCACGACCCGGCTGTACTCGGCGACGGCCGGCTCGCCGGTACTGGCCGCCGCGCCCGGGTTCGCGGTCACCGGCGGACTCACCTACGGCGACCTGGCCGTCGGCGGCGGCCTGCAGGTCGCGCTCGGCGCGGACTACGGCACCGAGCAGTACTGGACCTCCCGCGACGGCGCCCGGTTCACGCCGGCCGAGCCGCCGTGCCCGGACGGGGAGGTCGCCTCGCTCGCCGCGGTCCGCGAACGCCAGGTCGTGGCGTTGTGCAGCGGCAGCCCCGGCTCGCCGCAGCCGGGCTCGACCGAGCGCCGGCTCCGGCACGCACCCCAGCTCGGCGCCCGGTTCAGCGAGGACGGCACGGCACCGTTCGCCGGGATCAACCAGGGCTTCGCGGCGGCCTCGCCGACGTCGGCGACGGTCGCGGCCGTGGGCGGCGGAGTCGGCTTCCTGCACCACACGGCCGACGCCGGCCACACCTGGACGACGACCGAGCTGCCGGAGCGCGGCTTCGCGCTGACCGATCTCGACTTCCCGGGCCGGAGGACGGGGGTGGTCGTGGACGGTCAGCCGGGTGCGGATGGTGGGTCTGCGGTGTATCGGTCCACGGATGGGGGAAAGTCCTGGCTTGAACTCCGTTTCGGGTAGTTCTCGCTGGCAGGCAAGGCCCTTGTGCCCGGTTCACTTGGTGCACCCCATGTCGTAATCTGAGCACTGTCCGTCGCCGGACACGGTGAGCGAAGCCGGGCAGGGGTTCGCCACCACGCGCAGAGTGGGAGAGCAGCCGATGACGCCTGGCGACCTGCGGTCCGGAACCGAGGGCGGGGCGGCCGCCCTCGATTTCAGCAAGGCGAGCCTGGCCCGGTTGTCCGACGCGCTCCTCGGGGGGCACGACCACTACGAAGTGGACCGTGAAGCGATGCGGCGGCTCCTGGCCATCGCGCCCGGCGCCCGCGCGATGGCCAAGGAGCACCGCGACTGGCTGGTGCGCGCGGTCCGGTTCCTCGCCGGCAAACGCGGCATCGACCAGTTCCTCGACCTCGGCTCGGGCATGCCCACCGCGGAAAACACCCACGAGGTCGCGCAGCGGTACAACCCGGACGCGCAGGTCGTGTACGTCGACAACGACCCGGTGGTGCAGGTGCACGGGCGGGCGCTGCTCGAGGAGAACTACCTGACCCACGTCACCGGCGCCGACCTGACGCGGCCGGCCGAAACCCTCGCCGACGAGGTCGTCAAGGAATACCTCGACTTCACCCGGCCGGTGGCACTGATCCTGACCTCGATCGTGCACCACATCGACGACTACGACCGCGCGAAGTCGATCGTCTCCGCGTACGTCGACGCGCTCGCGCCCGGGTCGTTCCTGCTGCTCACGCACCACTTCGACCCGGAAGAGGACTCCCCGCGCCAGGAGCTCGCGCGGCTGCTGGAGACCAGTTTCCAGGGCACCGGCCTGGGCAGCGTCTACCGCACCCGCGAGCAGATCGCGGGCTTCTTCGAGGGCACCGAGCTGCTCCGCCCGGGGCTCGTCTACCTGCACGAATGGTGGCCGGACGGCCCGCGCCTGCACCCGCTGGGCGAGCTCAACTTCCTGACGCTGGGCGGGGTCGCCCGCAAGCCGTGACCCAGCCCTAAGCGCACCCAAGGCCGCCTTGAGGCGCTTGGGTCAGGCGGCGCCCCGCCCCGGCTGCGAACGCAGTGAATGACTCATTCCTGGCGTTGGAGGCCAGGAATGAGTCATTCATGACGCCGCAGCACGGCCGTTGCCGTCAGGCGGCGTTGAAGGTGTCGGGGTCCGGGCCGGTGCGCTCGCCGCGGTCCAGCGGGGTCAGCGACTCCATCTCCTCCTCCGTGAGGGTGAACCCGAACAGGTCGAAGTTCTCCTCGATCCGGGACGGCGTCACCGACTTCGGGATCACGACGTTGTCCAGCTGCAGGTGCCAGCGCAGCACGATCTGCGCGGGCGTGCGGCTGTGCTTCACCGCGAGTTCCGCGATCACCGGGTCGCCGAGCAGGCTGCCGCCCTTGGCGAGCGGGCTCCACGCCTCGGTCGCGATGCCGTTCTTGGCGTCGAACTCGCGCAGTTCGCGCTGCTGCAGGTAGGGGTGCAGCTCGACCTGGTTCACCGCGGGGGCGACCTCGGCCGCGTCGAGCAGGCGCTCGAGGTGCGCGGGCTGGAAGTTGGAGACGCCGATCGCGCGGACCCGGCCGTCGTTGTACAGCTTCTCGAACGCCTTCCAGGTGTCGAGGAACTTGTCGCGGGCCGGGGTCGGCCAGTGGATCAGGTAGAGGTCCAGCTGTTCGAGGCCGAGCTTGGTCATGCTCTCGTCGAACGCCTTGAGCGTCGAGTCGTAGCCCTGGGCCGAGTTCCACAGCTTCGTGGTGACGAACAGCTCGTCGCGGGCGATGCCGGACTCGGCAAGCGCCTGGCCGACACCCTTTTCGTTGCCGTAGACGGCGGCGGTGTCGATGCTGCGGTAGCCCGCGTCGAGGGCGGCCTTCACGGCGGTCGCGGTCTCGTCGTCCGGGACCTGGAACACGCCGTAGCCGAGTTGCGGCATCCGCACGCCGTTGTTGAGTTCGATGTCGGGCACGCTGGTCACGAGGGGTCCTTTCGGTGGCTGGTTCATGGGACGAGTACCCGTTCCCCGGCTGAGAAACTAGCCGCGGAACGCCGGTCGAGCAGTCCGGAGACGAGCGCCACGGCGAGGCCGGCCGCGGCCAGCGCGGCGCCGATCCAGTTGGGGGCGGTGTAGCCGAGGCCGGCGTCGATGGCCTGGCCGCCGAGCCACGCGCCACCGGCGTTGCCGAGGTTGAACGCGGCGATGTTCGCCGCCGACGCCAGCGCCGGGGCGCCCTCGGCCTTGGCCAGCACGCGGGCCTGCAGCGGCGGCACGGTGGCGAAGCCGGCCGCACCGAACAACGCGATCGTGATCGCCGCGGGCACCTTCGCGTGCGCGGTGAACACGAAGGCCACCAGCACGAGCGCCAAGGCGGCGAGGATGACGTACAGGCTGGGCATCAGCTTGCGGTCCGCCGCCTTGCCGCCGAGCAGGTTCCCGGCGAACAGGCCGGCGCCGAAGAGCACGAGCAGCCAGGTGACGGCGCCGCTGGAGAAGCCCGCGACCTCGGTCATCATCGGCGCGATGTAGGTGAACGACGCGAACACCCCGGCGAAGCCGAGCGCGGTCATCACCAGCGCGAGCCACACCTGCGGGCGGCGGAACACGGCGAGCTCGCCGCGCAGGCCGGCGCCGGGCGACGGTTCCTGGTGCGGCACCAGCGTGAGGATGCCGATCGCGCCCACGACGCCGAGTGCGCTGACCACCCAGAACGTCGAGCGCCAGCCGAAGGCCTGGCCGAGCGCGGTGCCGGCCGGCACGCCGAGCACGTTCGCCACGGTCAGCCCGGTGAACATCAGGGCGATGGCGCCGGCCTGCTTGGCCGGGGCGACCAGCGACGCGGCGACGACCGAGCCGACGCCGAAGAACGCGCCGTGGGCCAGGGCGGCGACGACCCGGCCGGTCATCAGCAGACCGTAGCCCGGCGCGAGGGCCGACAGCACGTTGCCCGCGATGAACAGGCCCATCAGGGCGACGAGCACGGTCTTGCGCGGCACCCGCGAGGCCAGTGCGGTGAGCAGGGGAGCACCGACGACGACGCCGAGCGCGTAGCCCGAGATGAGCAGGCCTGCGGACGGGATGGAGACACCGAAATCGGCCGCGACCTCGGGCAGCAGGCCCATGATCACGAACTCGGTGGTGCCGATCCCGAAAGCGCTGATCGCCAGTGCGAGCAGAGCGGCGGGCATGGAACTTCCTTCTTCCGGGGTAGACTGCGTGCGTGGACAACTACAAGCGTCCGAGATAGTTGCACACGCGGGATATTGCACAAGCTTGCAGTTCTTCGGGCTGCGTGCGCAAGCCGGGAAGGGGTGAACCGTGTCACTGGACGACGACGCCGTCGAAGCCCGCGCACAGGGCTGGCGCACGCTGGCGGCCCTCCACGCGCGGATCGAGGACAGGCTGCAGCGCGCCCTCGAGCGCGACCACGAGCTGTCGGTGAGCGAATACACGGTGCTGGACGTGCTGGCCCGCCAGGACGGCTTCCACCTGCGGATGAACCAGCTCGCGAACGCGGTGGTGCTCAGCCAGTCCGCGACGACCCGCCTGGTGGCCCGGCTGGAAGGCCGGGGGCTGCTGGCGCGGTACCTGTGCGCGGACGACCGCCGCGGGATCTACACGGAGGTGACGCCGGCCGGCCAGGCGCTGCTGACGGCGGCCCGGCCGACGCACGACGCGGCGCTGGCGGAGGCGCTGACGGAGGCCGAGACGCGGCCGGAGCTGGCGCCGCTGGTCGGGGCGCTCGGTGCGCTCAGCTTCCGCGGGACCGCCTCGGCCTGACGGGGCCCGGGCTCGCCACGAAGAGGTCCCCGGCCTGGGGGTCCCCCGGTTTTCACGTTACCGGGGACCACCGACAATTCCGGGTTCGGTGGTTCGCGGATGAGGGGTCGACGCACGACGATTCCCCCGGACGGCGGCGCTCTGTCCGCCAGGTTGTCCGCGCGGCCGGGCCGGTATGGGCGTTTCTCCCGGTATCGTGCAAATGGGGGCTGACGGCGTCGGCCGTGAAGTTCTTGTCGCTCAAGGAAACCCAGTACCGCCGCGCCGGCCGGAACCATGGCCGGCGCGTGATCTCGCTGTGGACCCGCGCCAGGACCGGTGCGGGCTGGACCGGGGAACTGGAGGAGCCATGGGGAAAATCGGTGTCTGGCTGATCGGGGCACGCGGCTCGGTGGCCACCACCGCCGTCGCCGGGGCCGCCGCCTTGCGGGCGGGGCTCGCCGCGCGCACCGGCTGCGTGACCGACCTGCCGGACTTCGCCGGGGCCGCGCTGCCCGGCTTGGGGGAGCTCGTCTTCGGCGGCCACGACATCGCCGGCACGCCGCTGGTGAAGCGGGCCGAGCAGCTGAGCGCCGCCGGGGTGCTGCCGCCCGCGTTGCCCGAGGCGGTCGCGGCCGAGCTGGACGCCGCCGAGGCCCGGCTGCGGCCGGCGCCGACCGGAAGCGGCCGCGCGGCGGTCGAGCAGGTGATCGCCGATCTGACCGAGTTCCGGCAGGGACTGGACCACGTCGTCGTCCTCAACGTCGCTTCCACCGAACCGCCGTGTCCGCCGCACCCGGCGCACGCTTCCCTGTCCGCCCTCGAAGACGACCTCGACGTGCTGCCGCCGAGTGCGCTCTACGCCTACGCTGCCTTCCGCGCGGGTTGTGGCTTTGTCGACTTCACCCCGTCCACGGGCGCGCGCCTGCCCGCGCTCGACGAACTCGCCCGCGCCACCGGGCAGCCGTACGCGGGCCGCGACGGCAAGACCGGCGAGACGTTGCTGCGCTCGGTGCTCGCGCCGATGTTCGCCCAGCGCGGGCTGAACGTCCTGGCCTGGTCGGGCACGAACCTGCTCGGCGGCGGTGACGGCGCCACGCTGGCCGACCCCGGGGCCGCGTCGAGCAAGAACGCGTCCAAGCAGCAGGTGCTGGACCGGAACCTCGGCCGGCCGGTCGACGGCGAGGTGCACATCGACTACGTGCCGGCGCTCGGCGACTGGAAGACCGCCTGGGACCACGTGCTGTTCGAAGGGTTCCTCGGCACGCGGATGACGCTGCAGCTCACCTGGCAGGGCTGCGACTCCGCGCTCGCCGCACCGCTCGTGCTCGACCTCGCCCGGCTGACCGGCAAGGCGTGCCGCGACGGCGTGACCGGGCCGGTCGCCGAGTTCGGGTTCTTCTTCAAGGACCCCGTCGGCGAGGGCCCGCACGACCTGGCCTCCCAGTACGCGGCCCTGCGCGAGTGGGCGCACCGGTGAAGGCCCTGGCCGAGCTCGTCCGCGCGCCCGCCGCGCTGACCGTGCCCGGGGACGCCGTCGCCGGGGCCGCCGCCGCGGGCTGGCCGTTCGGCCGCCGCACCCTCGCCCTGACCGGCGCCTCGGTCTGCCTCTACTGGGCGGGCATGGCGCTCAACGACTTCGCGGACCGTGACCTCGACGCCGTCGAACGTCCCGAACGGCCGATCCCGTCGGGCCGGGTCCGGCCGGAGACGGCGCTCGGCGTCGCCACCGGGCTGACGGCCGGCGGGCTGGGCATCGCCGCGGCCGCCGGGGGACGGCGGGCCCTGCGCATCGCCGTGCCGCTGGCGGCGACCGTGTGGGCCTACGACTTCGCGCTCAAGAACACCGTGCTCGGCCCGGCCACGATGGCCGCGGCCCGCACCCTCGACGTCCTGCTCGGCGCGGGCGGGCGGAGAGCCGCGCTGCCCGCGGCGCTGGCCGTCGGAGCGCACACCTACGCGGTGACAACGCTGTCAAGGTCCGAAGTGGACGGTGCGAAGCCCGTGCTGCCCGCGGCCACGCTGGCCGCGACGGCGGGTGTGGGGGTCTTCGCCGGACGGGGTGGCCTGCTGTCGTCGGCGCTGCTCGGAACGTATGCCGTCACCACCGGCGGGGCGCAGTACGACGCCGTCCGCGACCCGGCCGCGCCGAAGATCCGGCGGGCGGTCGGGGCCGGGATCCACGGCATGATCCCGCTGCAGGCCGGGCTGATCGCCCGGGCAGGCGCATGGCGCGCGGCGCTCGCCGTGGCTGCCGCGTTCCCGCTCGCGCGGGCACTGGGCCGGAAGGTGTCGCCGACATGAGGTTCGGGTACGGCACCAACGGCTTCGCCAACCACCGGCTCGGCGACGCCCTGCGGGTGCTCGCCGACCTCGGGTACGACGGCGTCGCGCTCACCCTCGACCACCAGCACCTCGACCCGTTCGGGCCGGACCTCGCCCGGCGCGTTGCTGCACTGGCCGCCGACCTGGATCGGCTCGGCCTGGCCGTCGTGGTCGAAACGGGGGCCCGGTTCCTGCTGGACCCGTGGCGCAAGCACTCGCCGACGTTTCTCGACCCGGACCGCGCGCGCCGCGTCGAGTTCCTGACGCGGGCGGTGGCGATCGCCGCCGACCTGAACGCCGAAGCGGTGTCCTTCTGGAGCGGCAACAAACCCGCGGACCTAGAACCCGAGAGCGCCTGGGCGCATCTGGTCGACGGGTGTGCCGAGGTGCTCGAAGCCGCCGACGAGCACGACGTCCGGCTCGGGTTCGAACCCGAGCCCGGCATGCTCGTCGAGGACCTCGACGGGTACTTCGAATTGTCGAGGAGGCTCGGCGACCCGGCCCGGTTCGGGCTCACACTGGACATCGGGCACTGCCGCTGCAACGAGTCCGAGCCCGTCCCCGACTGCGTCCGCCGCGCCCTGCCGCGGCTGGTGAACGTGCAGATCGACGACATGCGCCGCGGCACCCACGAACACCTGGAGTTCGGGAAGGGCGAGATCGACTTCCCGCCGGTGCTGGCCGCACTCGAGCCGTACCCCGGGCTGGTCGCCGTCGAGCTCCCGCGGGACAGCCACGCCGCCCCGCGCATCGCTCGCGAGTCCCTGGAGTTCCTGCGGAAGGCGGTGGCCGCGTGAACGCCTGGCTGGAAAAGGCCCTGTGCGACGTGGCCGCCGACGCGACGGCCCTGCGCACGGTGTTCCCCGCCGTCGGCCGCCGGGTCGGCCGTACGGTGGCCGACACGGCTCGCGTGGAGCTGCTCAAGGCGGCCCCCGGCGCCGCGGCGGAGATGCCCGGGCTCTACCGCTACGGCGACGCGGCCGAGAAGCGGGCAGTCCTGCACGCACTGTCCGTTGTGGACATCGGCGACACCGGGGTCGAGCTGGTCGCGGACGCGCTCCGCACCAACGACACCCGTCTGGTCGCCGCGGCGATGGGCGAGTACGCCGCCACGCACCTCGACGCGCCCGCGTACCGCCACGGCGTCCTCAAGTGCGTCTTCATGGGCATCCCCCTGGCCGCCGTGGCCGGCCTCGACCGCCGGACCGACGAAGAACTGCTCCGCATGCTGCGGGACTTCGCCGCCGAACGCACCGCGGCGGGCCGCGAAGTCCCCGCCGATCTCCGCACCCTGCTGAACGAACAGGACGGCTGATGCGCATCTTCGATCCCCACATCCACATGAGCTCCCGGACCACCGACGACTACGCGGCCATGCACGCGGCCGGCGTCCGGGCGCTGGTCGAACCGGCGTTCTGGCTGGGCCAGCCGCGCACGAACGTCGGCAGCTTCACCGACTACTTCGACGCCCTCGTCGGCTGGGAGCCGTTCCGCGCGAGCCAGTTCGGCATCGCCCACCACTGCACGATCGCGCTCAACCCCAAGGAGGCCAACGACCCGCGCTGCGTCCCGGTGCTCGAGTTGCTGCCGCGGTACCTGGAGAAGGACGGCGTGGTCGCCGTCGGCGAAATCGGCTACGACTCGATGACCGCCGACGAGGACAAGGCGTTCGCCGCCCAGCTCGCGCTGGCGATCGCCCACGACCTGCCGGCGCTCGTCCACACCCCGCACCGCGACAAGGCGGCCGGGACCGAGCGGAGCATCGCCGTCGTCCGCGAGTCGGGGATCGCGCCGGACCGGGTGGCGCTCGACCATCTCAACGAGCTGACCGTGGCGATGGCCAAGGAGTCCGGCTGCTGGCTGGGCTTCTCCATCTACCCGGACACGAAGATGGACGAGGACCGGATGGTCGCGATCCTGCGCGAGTACGGCACCGAGCGCGTGCTGGTGAACTCGGCCGCCGACTGGGGCAAGAGCGATCCGCTCAAGACCCGGCGCACCGGCGACGCCATGCTGGCCGCCGGGTTCACCGAGGACGACGTCGACCGGGTGCTGTGGCGCAATCCGGTCGAGTTCTACGGGCAGAGCGGCCGGCTCGCCCTGGACGGCGAGCCGCCGGCCGCCGAGTTCGCGGGCAACTCGATCCTGCGGGGGGCGCGCAAGTGAGGTTCCGGCACCGCGACGGCACGTGCGTCCACCTCGCCTACTGCACCAACGTCCACCAGGCCGAAGACCTCGACGGCGTGCTCGCCCAGCTGGCCCGCTTCGGCGAGCCGGTCCGCGAACGCCTGGGCGTGGACCGGCTCGGGCTCGGCCTGTGGCTGGCCCGGCCGGTGGCCTCCGAGCTGGCCGGGGACCCGGCGGCGGTGGCCCGGCTGCGCCGCGAACTGGCCGTGCGCGGCCTGGAGGTCGTCACCTTCAACGGGTTCCCGTACCAGGGGTTCCACGACCCGGTCGTCAAGCACCGGGTGTACCGGCCGGACTGGGCGGCGCCCGAGCGCACGCGGTACACCCTGGACCTGGCGCGGCTGCTCGCCGAGCTGATGCCGGACGACGCCGTGCGCGGCAGCGTCTCGACCCTGCCGCTGGGCTGGCGGACGGAATGGCGGGGCGACGACGGGCAGCTGGCCGTCCTCGCCGAGGGGCTGGCCGCGCAGGACCGTCCGGTGCGGGTGGCGTTCGAGCCGGAACCCGGTTGCGTCATCGAGACGACAGCGCAGGCCGCGTCGCTCTTGTCCGAAGTGGACAACGAATGGCTGGGCATTTGCCTGGACACCTGCCACCTCGCGGTGGGCTTCGAAGACCCGGCCGCCGCGCTGGACCGGCTCGAGGCCGCCGGACTGGCCGTCGTCAAGCTCCAGGCGTCGGCGGCCCTGGAAGCCGCCGATCCCGCGGACCCGGTGACGCGGGCGGCTTTGGAGTCCTTCGTGGAGCCACGGTTCCTGCACCAGAGCACCGAAGGAGGTCCACCGGGGGCCGACGACCTCGACCTCGCGCTGGCCGGTGGCCTCCCGGGGCGGGAACCGTGGCGGGTGCACTTCCACGTGCCGTTGCACGCCGACCCGGCGCCGCCGCTGACGTCGACCCGGCCGGTGCTGACCGCCACCCTGGCCGGACTGTTCGGCGGGGCGGCCGCGCGGACCGACCACGTCGAAGTCGAGACCTACACCTGGCAGGTGCTCCCGGACGCACCCGCCGACGACGCCGGGCTGGTCGCGGGCATCGCGGCCGAGCTGGCCTGGACCCGGCGGGAACTGATCGCCCTCGGCCTGGAAGAGGTGTCCGCATGAGTTTGCTCGTCCTGGACGTCGTCGGGCTCACCCCGCGGCTCCTCCCGCACCTGCCGAACCTGCGCAAGATGGCCGAACCGGGCTTCACCGCTCAGCTCGACACGGTGTTCCCGGCGGTCACGTGCCCGGTGCAGTCGACGTTCCTCACCGGCCTGCAGCCCGCCGGGCACGGGATCGTCGGCAACGGCTGGTACTTCCGCGAACTCGGCGAGGTGTTCCTGTGGCGCCAGCACAACAAGCTGGTGCAGGGGGACAAGTTCTGGGACGCGGCCCGCCGCGCGCAGCCCGGCCACCGGGTCGCCAACGTCTGCTGGTGGTACGCGATGGGCGCGGACACCGACCTCACGGTGACCCCGCGCCCGATTTACCACGCCGACGGCAAGAAGTCCCCGGACTGCTACACGTACCCACCGCAGCTGCACGACCGGCTGGTCGGCGCCCTCGGCGAGTTCCCGCTGTTCACCTACTGGGGCCCGACGGCGTCGATCGCCTCGTCGCAGTGGATCGCCGCCGCGGCGCAGAAGATCATGGCCGAGGACAAGCCGGACACGACACTCGTCTACCTCCCGCACCTGGACTACGACCTGCAGCGCTTCGGCCCGGATGCGCCGCAGGCCGCGGAGGCCGCGCGCGAGCTCGACACGGCTTTGCGGCCCCTGCTGGACTTCGCGGCCGCGGGCGGACACACCGTCGTCGCCCTGTCGGAGTACGGCATCACGAACGCGAGCCGGCCGGTCGACGTCAACCGGGCGCTGCGCCGCGAAGGCCTGCTGAACGTGTACGTCCAGGCGGGCATGGAGTACCTGGACCCGTGGACGTCCCGGGCGTTCGCGGTGGCCGACCACCAGGTCGCGCACGTCTACGTCGCCGATCCGGCGGACCTCCCGCGGGTGCGGGACATCGTGGCCGGGCTGTCCGGTGTGGACGTGGTCCTCGACCGCGCCGGACAGGCCGGGCTCGGCGTCGATCACGAGCGGGCGGGCGAGCTGGTCGCGATCGCCGAGCCGGACGCCTGGTTCACCTACTACTACTGGCTGAGCGACGACCGCGCACCGGATTTCGCGAGGACGGTGGAGATCCACCGCAAGCCGGGCTACGACCCGGCCGAGCTGTTCTTCGACCCGGACGACCCGATGGTGAAGCTCAAGGCGGCGTCGGCGCTGGCCCGCAAGAAGCTCGGCCTGCGGTATTCGATGCAGGTCGTCCCGCTCGACCCGGCCCCGGTGCGCGGCAGCCACGGCCGCCTGCCCGACTCGCCCGAGGACGGACCCGTGCTGCTGTGCTCGGATCCGGCGTTCGCGCGCGAGAAGATCCACGCCACCGAGGTCAAGGACCTCCTGCTGGCGGCCACCGAGTGAAGGGAACTCCCGTGCGGGTGCTGGTGTTCTCCAAGACGGCCGGGTACCGGCACGCCTCGATCCCGGCGGGGATCGAGGCGATCCGGGAACTGGGGTCGGCGCACGGGTTCGCCGTCACGGCGACCGAGGAGGCGTTCACGGCGTCCTCGTACGACGTCGTCGTGTTCCTGTCGACCAGCGGCGAGGTGCTGGACGCGGCGCAGCGGGCGGCGTTCGAGTCCTACGTGGAGAACGGGGGCGGTTACGTCGGCGTCCACGCGGCGGCCGACACGGGGTACGGCTGGCCGTGGTACGGCGAGCTGGTGGGCGCCTGGTTCGACCGCCACCCGGAGATCCAGCGGGCCCGGTTCGTCACCGAGGACGGCACCCACCCGGCGACGGCCCACCTGCCGCCGGTGTGGACCCGGACCGACGAGCTGTACGACTTCCGCACCAACCCGCGTGGCCGCGTGCGGGTGCTGCAGACGCTCGACGAGTCCAGCTACACCGGTGGCCGGATGGGAGCGGACCACCCGATCACGTGGTGCCACCCGCAGGGCCGGGGCCGGGCGTTCTACACCGGGCTCGGGCACACGGCCGAGTCGTACGCCGATCCGGCGTTCCGCGCGCTCCTGCTGGGCGCGATCCGCTACGCCGCGGGAGGGCTTCCCGCGGCGTAGCGGCCGGTCAGCGCACGCCGAGCAGGTGCTCCAGGGCCAGCTGGTTGAGCCGGGTGAAGTGGTACCCGCGCGCGGCCGCGGCGTCGAGGTCGAACTCGTCGTTCAGCACGTCGTCGAACGTCTCGCCCGGGGCCAGGGTCGGCGTCGACAGGTCCGGGACCCGCGACGCCGCGAGCGCCTCGACGACCTCCGGGTCGGCCCGGAACGCGGCCGACTTCTCCTTGAGGATCAGGTACGTCCGCATGTTCGCCGCCGCGGACACCCATACGTCCGAAGCGTCTTCGGTGCGCAGCGGCTTGTAGTCGAAGTGCCGGGGGCCCTCGTAGCCGCCGTTCTCCAGCAGGTCGACCAGGAAGAACGCGCTCTTCAGGTCGCCGTGGCCGAAGATCAGGTCCTGGTCGTACTTCGGGCCGTGCTGGCCGTTGAGGTCGATGTGGAACAGCTTGCCCTGCCACAGCGCCTGCGAGATGCCGTGCACGAAGTTGAGCCCGGCCATCTGCTCGTGCCCGACCTCCGGGTTGAGCCCGAACAGCTCCGGCCGCGCGAGCTGCGAGATGAAGCCCAGCGCGTGCCCGATCGTCGGCAGCAGGATGTCGCCGCGCGGCTCGTTCGGCTTGGGCTCCAGGGCGAACCGCAGGTTGTAGCCCTTCTCGACGACGTAGTCGGCGAGCAGGTCCAGGCCCTCCTTGTAGCGGTCCAGCGCCGCGCGGACGTCCTTCGCGGCGTCGGACTCGGCGCCTTCGCGGCCGCCCCAGACGACGTAGGTCTCCGCGCCGAGCTCGGCCGCCAGGTCGATGTTCCGGCGTACCTTCCGCAGGGCGTACCGGCGGACGTCACGGTCGTTGCTGGTCAGGCCGCCGTCCTTGAACACCGGGTGGGTGAACAGGTTCGTCGTGGCCATCGGGACCTTGAGGCCGGTCTCGGCGAGCGCCTTGCGGAAGCGCTCGATCGCCTTTTCGCGGTCCGGCTCGGTGGCCAGCAGGTCGTCGTCGTGGAAGGTCACGCCGTAGGCGCCCAGCTCGGCGAGCCGGTGCACGCTCTCGACCGGGTCCAGCGCCGCCCGCGTGGCGACGCCGAACGGGTCGTTGGCGGGCCAGCCCACGGTCCAGAGGCCGAAGGTGAACTTGTCGGCCGGCTGGGGAGCGTAGTCGCTCATGACTGTCCCTTCATTTAGTTCACGTTGTAGACTAAATATGCGCCGCGGGGGTCCCCGGCGTCAAGTGCCCGGTTAGAGTGCTTCGGAGGAGGGACACGATGACGCAGGCCGTGCGGCACGAAGAGATGCGCGCCCGCAACCTCGAGGTCGTGCTGGGCGCGGTCAGCCGCGGCGGCCCGCTCACCCGGGCCGCGCTGGCCGAAGTCACCGGGCTGACGAAGTCGACCGTGAGCAAGCTCGTCGGCGACCTCGTGGAGGCCGGCCTGCTGGCGGAAACCGGCCCGGCGCGGGTCGGCGAACGCGGCCGGCCGGGGGTGGAGGTCGTGCTGAGCGGGGCCCGCGTGGCGTCACTGGGCCTGGAGGTCAACGTCGACTACCTCGCGGTGCGCGTGCTCGACCTTACCGGCGAGGTCCGCTTCGCCGCCCGCCGCGAACGCGACAACCGCGGCTCGCGGCCGAAGAAAGTGCTCGGGGAACTGCAGGAGCTGGCCACCGACGCGCTCGCCGAGGCCCACCGGCTGGGGCTCGAGGCGGCGGGCGCGGTGCTGGCGGTGTCCGGCCCGGTCGGCGACGGCGTGCTGTTCAGCGCCCCCAACCTCGGCTGGCAGGACGTCCGCCCGGCCGACCTGCTGCGGCTGCCGGTCCCGGTCGAGCTGGACAACGAGGCGAACCTCGCGGCGCTCGGCGAGCTCTGGTACGGCGGCGGCGAACGTGACTTCCTCTACGTGTCCGGCGAAATCGGCATCGGCGCCGGCCTGGTCGTGAACGGCGTGCTGTATTCGGGCGCGACGGGCCTGGCCGGCGAGCTCGGGCACGTGGTCGTGGCGCCGGAAGGGGCGCCCTGCCGCTGCGGTGGCACGGGCTGCCTGGAGACCTACGCCGGGCAGGAAGCCCTGCTGGCGGCGGGAAACGCCGTTTCGGTGCGGGCGTTGCTGGCGGCTCTCGAGCGCGGTGACGAGACGGCGCTGGCGGCCTGCGTGGCGGCCGGCCGGGCTCTCGGCGTCGCCCTGACGTCGGCGGTGAACCTGCTGGACCTCGACCGCATCGTGCTGGGCGGGGTGTTCACGCAGCTGTACCCGTGGTTGTCCGGGCCGGTGTCGGAGGTGCTGGCGAAGCGCCTGGGCGGCCTGCGCGGCACGCCCCCGTTCCTGAGCGCCTCCCGCCTCGGCGGGGACGCGGCCACGCTCGGCGCCGCCGGCCGGGTCGTCCACCGCGTCCTGGCCGATCCCGCGCCCTTCCTCACCCGGGCGTCGTGAGTGGTAAGGCGGGTTAGAACCCGCCTTACCACTCACGACAAGCCGCGGCAGACCTGCTAGCTCACCGCGGTGATCTGCACTAGCGACGAACCGACCGTGACGCCGGTGTCGGTCTGCACGGTCAGCTGACCGCGCAGGATCCGGCCCGCGGCCGGAGCCGCGGTGGCCGTCACCGTCGCCGGCACGGTCCACGAGCTGCCCGACGCCCGCAGCGCGTTCGCGTCGGTCACCGCGACCGAACCGAACGCCGGGTTGGTGAACACGTCGAGGTAGTCGTAGGCCGTGGTGCCGCCCGGCACCGCGTACCCGTCGACGAGCGCGACCCACACACCCGGGGCCGGGTTGGGCACGGTCACCGACTCCTCGGAGTCACCGTCCGCGCTGACGCCCGCCTGCACGCAGGAACCGGTCGTGCAGTTGTAGAGCACCAGGTCGAGGTCCGTGCCCACCACGGCGGGGTTGCCGATCGTGGCCGTCAGCGACGTCGAACCCGGCGTCACCGCGATCTGGTACTGCTGCTGCGTGCCTTCGGCGATCGTCGGCCGCTGCGTCTTCGCGCTGCCCAGCGTGGCGCCGGTCAGCTTGCCGGTGAACGCGCCGAGCGTGTTCTGCACGGTGTAGGACCGCGCGATCGGCGTGTTCAGCGTGGCCGAGGCGATCGTGTCCGGGTTCGGCGAGATCGCCGTGCCCAGCACCGAAGCCGACAGCTTGTACGGCGCTTCGTCCACATCGGACGTCCGCCGCGCTTCGACGACGATCTCCCACACGCCCGGGATCGGGTTGGCGATGGTCCGGCTGGTCGGCGTGCCGCCGGCGCAGCCGGCACCCGCGTCGGGCAGGTAGCACGCGGTCGTCGCGGTGCTGGCCTCGGCCGGGACACCGGTCGGGTCGTACCGCAGGAACCGCACCTGGCCCTTGCCCGGCGCGCCGCCGCCGGCGTCCAGGTCCACCTTCAGCGCGCTGGCGCCCTGCGGCACCCGCACGAAGTAGCTGGTCGCCTGGTTGCGGGCGGCCTTGCCCGAGTTGTCGACCTGGAAACCCTTGCCCGCGGCGAACTCCTGCGGCGCGAAGACCGTGTTCAGGGTCTGCACGTCGATGCCGATGGTCAGCGGGTTGTCCAGGTAGAGCAGGGCCGAGTGGACCCCGGCGCTCTTCGGGTTGACCTTGACGTCGAACGTCACCGGCGTGTTCAGCGGCAGGGCCACCGTGCCGGCGGAGGAGAACGTGCCGTCGTTGCCGACCCACCGCACGAAGTACGGCACCGGGTGCGCCGAGCCCGTGGTCCGGGTGATCGTGTACGTCCGGGTGTAGGCCTTGCCCGTGGTCACGCCCTCGCGGTCGTGGATGCCCACACCCGTGTTCGGCTTGGCCAGCAGGCCCGACTGCACGGTGTGCACCTCGACCGACGTCGAAACCGCGTCCGGCTTCGGGTTGAGCGAAAGCGCGACGAACGCGGCGGGGACGTTGAACAGGCCCGCGCCCTGGGCGTACGCGCCGATGCCCGGCACGAACCGCGCGGTCGACTTGATCGCCGCACGCAGCTGCGCCACCGGCGGCCGCTGGCCGTTGTGGGTCGCCTTGTACGCGCTCACCAGCAGGGCCGCCGCGCCGGTCGCCTGCGGCGCCGCCATCGACGTGCCCTGCAGCATCGCGTACCCGGCAGGCAGGGTGTACGTGCCGGCCACCGGGCTCGGCTGCTCCCACCGCGGGACGGTGGCGATGGCCGCGCCGGGCGCGATGATGTCCGGCTTGAAGCCGCCGTCCTCACGCGGGCCGCGCGAGGAGAACGGGTGCATCGACTCGGGGTTCTTGGTGACCGAGCCGTAGTTCGACAGCCAGGTCTCCTTGGTGATGTACGAGCCGACCGAGATCGCGTCCGTGGCCACCGACGGGTCGCCGACGGTGTTCGCCCCGGCGCCGCTGTTGCCGGCCGAGATGAAGATCTGGACGTTGTACTCGGCGATCGTGCGGTTGTAGAGCTCCGCGCGGGCGTTGTTGCCGTCGTTGAGAGCCGGCAGGCCGCCGATCGAGATGTTGATGACGTCGGCGCCGTGGCTGGCGGCGTAGACGACACCGTCGATGAGGCCGGAGGAGGTGCAGCCGGAGCTGGTGAGGCAGACCTTGACGGCCAGCACCTTCGCGCCCGGGGCCGCGCCGTCCATCTTGCCGCCGAACAGGTCGTTGCCCGCGGCGATGCCGGCGACGTGCGAGCCGTGCTCGGCACCGGCGATGCCGATGCCGACGTAACCCGGCTTGTCGGTCTGGACCACGAAGGCCATCCGCTCGGCGATGTCGGTCGCCGGGTTGTCGGTGCCGAAGAAGCCGACGTCGTACTTCTTGTTGTAGTCGGTCATCGGCTTCTCGTCGGTGAAGTCACCGTTGCCGTTGAGGTCGACCCGGACCTCCTTTGTCGCCGGGTCGAGCAGCACGCCCCAGGAGTCGGCGCGGTCGCCGTCGCGGTTGATGTCACCGCCGGTCTCGCTGTCCGCGGCGCCCAGGTCGCCCGCGGTCTCGCCGAACACGCCGAAGGTGTACGGGCCGCCGGTCGCCGGGGCCGTCCACGTCTTGCCGTTCGCGGTGAAGGTGCCGGTGTAGGTCTGGGTCGACTGCTTGACCCAGGTGCCGTCGCCGGAGTTGGTGGCGTTGGCGTTGTACCAGTCGACGATCTTGCGTTCGCCGTGGCTGGTGGTGGCCAGCGCGGGGGAGTCGAGGTCGACGCCGGAGTCGAGCACCGCGACCGTGGTGTCCTTGCCGTCCCAGTTGGGCAGGACCTGGCCGAACTGCGCGGCGTAGGTGTCGCCGGTCGGCAGGTACGGGTTGACGCGCGGGGTGTTCTTGCCCGGGGCCGGCTGGGGCAGCGGAGTCATCGCGCCGTCGGGCTTCGGGTCGTCGCGCACGATGAGCCCGTCGACGTCGACGGCGTTGACCGACTTGAGCTTCGCGGCCTTCTCGGCCTTGTCGGTCGGAACGCTGACCTTGACGTAGTCGAGCTTCGTGTCGGTGGACTGCACGACGCCGCCGAGGGCCTTGAGCTCGTTCACGGCGGTGCCGGTCTGGCCCTTTTCCGCGGCGATCAGCAGCGTGACGTCGGGCTTCCCGGCCTTCTCGGCTTCGGCGACGAGCGCGCGGTCGTGCTCGTCGAGGGTCTTGCCGTCGGCCGCGCCGGTGGTCGGCGGGGCCTGCTGGGCGGAGGCCACCGGGACAGCCACCCCGAGGACGGAGGCGCCGAGTGCGGTGGCGAGGACGGTGATCCCGGCCCGCCGTCTCCAGCGCGATCTGTGCTGTGTCACTGAAACGACCCTTCGTGGAGAAATGCGTACCGAGCAGTACACAGGGCGAGATCTTCGGCAGCAATCAGACAGTTAGCCCAAAGTCCGCAATTGGTTGCGAGCCAAATGGCCTAATTGGTTGGTCCGTGACGGGAAGCGGCACTTTCACGTGAAAGTGCCGCCTTGCTATACCTGCGTATAGAGGGCTATATTCACGTGTAGTCAACTGCACGCACGTATAGGATCGCTGATGAACACCGAAGACCTCACCGCCCGGGCCCGGATCCGCGACGCCGCCATCAAGCTCTTCACCGAGCGCGGCATGGAGAAGACGTCGATCCTCGACATCGCCAGGGAAGCCGGCGTCTCCGGTGGCCTGATCCGGCACCACTTCGGCTCCAAGGACGGCCTGCGCGAGGCCTGCGACACATACGTCTTCGACGAGCTGATGAAGTTCAAGGAAGAGGCACTCGCCAAGGGGGAGGCGGACCCGGGGTTCGTTCCGACGTTCGACACGCGCCAGCTGCTGTTCCGCCGCTACATGGGCCGCGCGATGATCGACGGCTCCGCGGCCGCGGCCGCGCAGTTCACCGAGATCGTCGACGGCACCGAGCGCTACTTCCGCGAGCAGGACCTCGGCATGCCGGACCCGCGGGCCTGCGCGGCCGCGCTGGCCGCCATGACCGGCGGACTGATGATCCTGCAGGACCACGTCGCCCGCGCGCTCGGCGAGGAGCCCGGCACCCACGAAGCGATGCTGCGCATGTCGCTCGCCGCCGGGTTCCTGTTCACCCATCCGCTCGCCACGCCCGAAACCCTGAAGAAGGCCAGTGAATCGCTGGCCGCGTACCAACGGAAGGAATGACGATGGCCGACGCGATCACCGCCGACGGCCTCACCAAGGCGTTCGGCCGGACGAAAGCCCTCGACGGGCTCGACCTGACCGTCCACACCGGCGAGGTGCACGGCTTCCTCGGGCCCAACGGCGCCGGTAAGACCACCACCATCCGCGTCCTGCTGGGGCTGATGCGCGCCGACGGCGGCCGCGCCACCCTGCTCGGCGGCGACCCCTGGGCCGACGCCACCGAACTGCACCGGCGGCTCGCGTACGTCCCCGGCGACGTCACGCTCTGGCCCACCCTGAGCGGCGGCGAGGTCATCGACCTGCTCGGCCGCCTGCGCGGCGGCCTCGACCGCGCTCGCCGGGCCGAGCTGATCGAGCGCTTCGACCTCGACCCGCGCAAGAAGGGCCGGACGTACTCGAAGGGCAACCGGCAGAAGGTCGCGCTCGTCGCCGCGCTGGCGTCCGATGTGGAGCTGCTGGTGCTCGACGAGCCGACGTCCGGGCTCGACCCGCTGATGGAAGAGGTGTTCCGGGAGGTCGTCGCCGAGGAACGCGAACGCGGCGACCGGACGGTGCTCCTGTCCTCGCACATCCTCTCCGAGGTCGAGGCGCTGTGCGACCGCGTCACGATCATCCGGGCCGGCCGCACGGTCGAGTCCGGCACCCTGGACGAGCTGCGGCACCTGGGCCGGATCACGATCGACGCCTCGCTCGCGCACGTGCCCGCGAACCTGGCCGGGCTGCCCGGGGTGCACGACGTGAGCTCGTACGGCTCGCACGTCCACCTGTCCGTCGACCCGATGGCGCTCGACGACGTGATGCGGCACCTCGCCGGGGCCGGGCTGCGGAGCCTGGTGAGCCGCCCGCCCACGCTCGAAGAGCTGTTCCTGCGCCACTACCGCCGCGACGAGCCGGTCGGAGCGGCCCGATGACGGGGACGTGGGCGCTGCTGCGGCTGGCGCTGCGCCGCGACCGCCTGCTCCTGCCGGTCTGGGTCCTCGGCCTCGCGCTCGCGCCGGTCGGCTACCTGTCGTCGATCAAGGCCGCGTACCCGGATGCCGCGGCACGGCAGCACTTCTTCGACCTCAACGCTTCGAGCGCGACCTTCGTCGTGCGCAACGGCCCGCTGTACGGCTCTTCGCCGGGCAACCTCCTGGCCTGGCAGTGCGGGTTCGTCCCGGTCGTCGTGGGGCTGATCGCGCTGCTCACCGTGGTCCGGCACACCCGGACCGAGGAGGAAGCCGGCCGCCGCGAGCTCACCGGCGCCACGGTCGTCGGACGGCACGCGGGGCTGGCCGCCGCGGTGCTCGCCGCCTGCGGTGCGTGCCTGGTGTTCGGCCTGGTGACCGCGCTGGGCGTGGCCGCGCAGGGCGAGCCGTGGGCGGGTGCGTTGGCGCTCGGAGCCGGATTCGCTTTGGCGGGCTGGGTGTTCGCCGGCGTCGGCGCGGTCGCGGCCCAGCTGACGTGGGGCGCGAGCGGCGCGCGGGGCATCGGGATCGGCGTGCTGGTGTTCGCGTTCCTGCTGCGGTCGGCCGGCGACAGCAGTGACGCGGCGGGCTGGCTCGCGTGGCTGTCGCCGATCGGCTGGGCGCACCGGCTGCGGCCGTTCGCGGGGGAGCAGTGGTGGGTGCTCGCATTGGGCGTCGTCGCGACCGGTGCTTCGGTGCTCGTGGCCGTTGCGCTGGCGGCGCGCCGGGACCTCGGCGCGGCGGTGCTGCCGGCCCGGCTCGGGCGTTCCGAGGCGAAGGCGTCCCTGCGCTCGCCGCTGGCGCTGGCCTGGCGGCTGCAGCGGGGGACGCTGCTGGTCTGGACCGGGTGCCTGGGGCTGGTCGGGCTGCTGATGGGCGGGGTCGCGCAGAACGTCGCGGACACGATGCGGGACAACCGCGCGGTCGCGGACGTGGTGTCCCGCATGGGCGGCGGCGGTGCGGTGCTGGACGCGTACCTGGCGGGGACGATGACGTTGTTCGGCCTGGCAGCGGCGGGTTACGCGGTGCAGGCGACGCTGGAGCTGCGTGCGGAAGAGACGGCGGGCCGCGCGGAACCGGTCCTGGCGACGGCGGTCGGGCGCGTCGGCTGGGCGCTGGCCCACCTGATGTTCGCGTTCTTCGGACCGGCGGTCGTTTTGGCGGTGACGGGCTGGACGACCGGACTGGCCTACGGAAGCGGGTTCGGGCTCGTCCCGGCGGCACTGGCCCAGCTGCCGGCGGTGTGGGTCCTGACGGGCCTGGCGGCGTCGCTGATCGGCTTTCTGCCGCGGTGTTCGGCGGCGGCTTGGGGGCTGCTGGCGGGGTTCTTGCTGCTGTCCCTGGTGGGGACGGCGTTGCAGTGGAGTGCGGTTGTGCTGGGCCTTTCGCCGTTCCAGCACTTGCCGCGCCTGCCGGGCGGGACGTTCTCGGCGGGACCGGCGCTCTGGCTGGTGCTGATCGCCCTGGTCGCGGGCGCGAGCGGGGTGTTCGCGCTGCGGCGCCGGGACATGCCGGTGGGTTGACAACGCAACGGAACCACGGCAGGGGTCTGAGGAGACACCGCGAGGCGAGGCCTGTGCGCGCTTTCCACGCACGGGCCTCGCTGTTCGGCGGTGCTACCGCGAGAGGCTGATATCCCGGTAAGCCCACCTCGCGGCGGCGCCGTCCGGGGCGGCCAGGGTGATCAGAACACTGTCGGCACCGCCCACCACGTCGGCCGGGACCGGGATGTGGATCGGCCAGTTCCCGTCGCAGCGCGGAGTCGAACTCGCGCTGCCACCGTCGATACCCTTCCCCGCCGCGTAGGAGTCTCCGTAGACAACCCGGCCACATCCGACGGCGTGCAGCGTGCCATCGAGGGTCACCCACCGGTTGGTGAAGGTGGCGGTCCCGGTGGCGTAGCTGGCTCCGTAAGGGACGTAGAAGTTCCGGACGACAGACACCTGCGCGGCCGTCGCGGCGGGCGCGGTGGCGAAGATGAGCCCGGCTGCGGCTACGCCGGCCGCCGTGGACTTCAGCATGGTGAACAAGAGGGTCCCCCCGGTGGTCGATTCGGCGCCCGGGAGTTCCGGGCTCGCAGCGCAACACGCGCACCTCGATGGCCAGGTTGTGGCCTGCGAACCGGTTTCACCCGAATGCTGATCTCGCGAGCTCTGCCCGCTTGTCCGGACTTCGGCGGACGCGGTGGCAACCGAGGGAGTCGAACCCTGCGCGGCTTGTGAAGGCGGCGCTCCTGACCGGCCCTGACCCTTCGGCGGGCGACGGCTGCCGATGTTTACAACGCTCCTGATACCCCCGCCATTTCACTTCCAAGCGCGGCTTCACCCGGATGGGTCCGGCTGGCAAGGTGGTCCGCATGGATGATCTCCTGCTGCGCCGCGTCCGGCCGGGTCTCGGCGGCGACCTCGCCGACGTCCGGGTGAACGACGGCCGGGTCACGTCGATCACCGAACCGGGCTCCTCGGGGTTCGCCGCGCGGGTGGTCGACGGGCACGGCGGGACGCTGCTGCCCGGGCTGGTCGACGCGCACGTCCACGTGGTGCAGTGGGCGACGTTCCGGCGTCGCATCCCGTTGGACGCGGCCCGTTCGGCGGGCGAGGCGATCGAGCTGCTGCTCGCGCACCTGCTGGCGACGCCGGCGCCGCAGACGGAACTCGTCGTGGGCGCCGGGTTCCGCGACGCGCTGTGGCCGGACAAGCCGCACAAGGACCTGCTGCAGCGGGCGCTGCCCGGGCGCGCGGTCGCGTTGTTCAGCGCGGACCTCCACACGCTGTGGCTGAGCCCGGCGGCGCTGAAGCTGATCGGCCGCGACCACCCGACCGGCGTCCTGCTGGAGGGCGACTGCATGACGGCGACGGCCCAGCTCCCGACGGCGGCGATCGACGTCCAGGACCGGTGGGTCGCGGAGGCGGTGGCCGCGGCGGCCGCGCGGGGCGTGACGCAGATCGTCGACTACGAGTACGCGGACACGGTGGCGGACTGGGCGCGGCGGGGCGCACCGGCGGCCCGGATCTCGTGCGTCGTCGCCAGGCACCTGCTGGACCAGACCATCGAGCGCGGCCACCGCACCGGCGACGTCCTGCCGGACTCCGGCGGGCTGCTGACGGTCGGGCCGTACAAGCTCTTCGTGGACGGCTCCCTCAACACGCGCACGGCCTACTGCCACGACCCGTACCCGGGCGTGGATTCGCCGGGATCGCTGGAACTGCCGCCGGAGGAGCTCGTCCCGTTGATGCGGCGGGCGTTCGACCACGGGCTGATCCCGGCGGTCCACGCGATCGGCGACCGGGCGAACACGATCGCGCTGGACGCGTTCGAGGAGGTCGGCTGCCCGGGCCGCATCGAGCACGCGCAGCTGCTGTCCCCGGCCGACGTGCCGAGGTTCGCTGCTCTCGGGGTGATCGCGGCGGTCCAGCCGTCGCACCAGCCGGACGACCGCGACGTCGCCGACCGCCACTGGCACGGCCGGACCGAGCGGGCGTTCCCGTACCGCTCGCTGCTGGAGTCGGGAGCCCGCCTGGAGTTCGGTTCGGACGCCCCGGTGGCCCCGCTGGACCCGTGGGACGGAATAGCCTCGGCGGTGTCCCGCACGGACGACGACCGCCCACCGTGGCACCCGGAGCAGGCCATCTCCCTCCCGGACGCCCTGGCCGCCTCCTCCGGCGGCCGCCGAGGCGTGGCGGTGGGAGACATCGCGGACCTGACGGTGACGGCGGCGGACCCGTCAACCCTGTCCCCGGCGGACCTCCGCACCCTCCCGGTGACGGCGACCATCGTCGGTGGACGAGTAACCCACCACATCTGACTCGCCGCAATTAACCATTCGCGGCCGTTCGGCAGGGAAACCTCGCAAGGTTCATTCGAGTGCGGAGTAGTTGTCACTCGGGTGGCCCAAACCTGCACCGCTGCGTAACGTCTCTTCGCCGGACGTCGACTCTGTGGGGCGTAGGCACCATTCGAAGATCAGGTGTCCGGTCCTCCGGAACGCACCTTCGGACGAATGACGTCGAGAAGTGATGCGGATTTCCGATTCGAAAGGCATGGAGGCCAGTTGATGTCCGAAGCAGCCGTACCCGACGACGACTTCGACTACCTCGCCGACCTGACTCCGGTGGTCGGCTTTTCCGACGACGACAATTCCCCGAAGCTCGAGGTCGCGGATCCGCCGCCGGAAATTGTTTGGCCCGCATCGGGAGATGTCGAGGAGGGCCGCGAAGGTCCACGAATGGTCGCGCCACGGCCGGCGGCCTCCGGGTCGCGTCCGACGGCTCCGAGGCCGGTGCTGCAGCCGAGTGCCAGCGAAGCCGACGTGCGCATCGGGCTCTGGGGCGCACCGCGGGCGGGCAAAACGACCTACCTCAGCGCGCTGCGGATCGCCGCGCAGAAACCGGTCATGGGCTACCGCTGGAGCCTCTCCGGGTGCGACACCGCGTCGGCGGACTTCCTCAACGAAAGCGTCAAGCGGTTCGTCCGCGACAAGGACTTTCCCGCGCCGACGCGAGGCTATCGCACCCTCTCGTGGCGATTCGAAGGAACGCGACACCACCCGGAAAACGGCCGGTTCGCCAAGCTGCGCAAGAAGCTGTCCGTCGGCAGCCCACAGGAAGTGGACATCGAGTTCATCGTCCAGATGCAGGACGCCGCGGGGGAAACGTTCGGCGAAGGTGAAGCCGCCAAGCACTACGACGGCGTCCGGAGTCACCTCATGAATGCCGACGGGATCGTCTACGTGTTCGATCCGATCGGCAACGAGGAGAAGGCGACCAAGAGCTTCGACTTCTACTTCGAAACGCTCGAGCGGCTGAAGACCGGAATGCGCGAGCAAGGGCTGCTCGTAGGTGGCAAACTGCCACATTTCCTGTCGGTCTGCGTCACGAAGTTCGATCACCCGGCGATCTTCAACGCCGCCATGAAGGCCGGGATCATCTACCAGGAGCACGAAGGCGCGATGCCCGTGGTGCCGTCCTCCATCGCTCCCGAGTTCCTCCGCGGCCTCTGTCGCGACGAAGGCTCGCGCTGGGTGTGTGACACGCTGGAGTCGGAGTTCCTGCCGGAACGAGTCAGCTACTTCGCGACCTCCGCGGTCGGCTTCCACCTGAGCGACGGCAAGTTCAACCTCCGGAACTTCTCGAACGTGGCGCCGGACGGACAACACTTCCTCGGCGCGGCGATGCCGATCAACGTGTTGGAACCGATCATCTCGCTCCACCGCCGGGTTCGGGGCCAGGCGGGTCTCGCATGAACTCGGCTCCCTTCGTCACCGCGGCCTGGGCGATCTCCAGCAAGCGGCCCGGGAACTCGCAAGGCTACGAAACGGCCTGCGCACCCGAGCACAGCGAAACGGCAGGTCGGCTGGTCGTGCTGGCCGAAAAGATGGGCACCCCACGGGGCTTGCGGGCCGGGAGCAGTGACGAGTTGCCGTGGGTGACTTTCGCGGGCGGTGGTTCGTCGGCTCCGCCGATGCTCGCCGTCACGACGATCGCGTGGTCGCACGAACGGGATGGAACCGGGCAGCCCATCACTCCGGCCCGGGCGGTCTGGCTGCCGTGGGCGGAGGTCGCACGCAGCCGGCCGGACTGCTTCGCGCTGCGGCAGGGAGTTGATCGGCTGCGCTGGCCGAAGGTGGACGCCGGCCCGGAGAACGCGACCGGCCACGAAACACAGGTCTGCGTGCCTCCACCGGATGCTCGCCGGGTCGTCGGCGAGATCAGCCGGCGGAGCCTCGACTACGTCGCCCGGATCGCCGCGCTGCTGGTCGATGGCCGGCGCGTCGCGATCGTGCTCCGCCCGGACGAGGTCGTCCCACTAGCCGACCGGCTGTGTTTGCTGGACGCAGTGCTGGCATTGCTGCCTTTCGGAGCGCGGAACTGCCTCACCGTGGCCACGTGGGCGAGCTACCACGCAGGCCAGGCCGCCGCCCTGACCTTCTCCGACGGCGTTCAGGCCGACCAGATCGGCGTGTCGTTGACCGGTTTCCCCGAGCCGATCCGGTACGGCCAGCGAGGGGAGAGTTACCTTCGTGAACTCGCGGCCATCACCGACCAGGGCTTCACCGTCCCGGCCATCGTCAATCACTTGGCGGCTCGGACGGAACCACTTCAGCGGGTGGACGAGTTCTCCCTCGAAGTGCTCCGCGACATCCGGTTCGCTTCGGTCGTGCACGAGGAGGTGACGAGTGGCGCCGGGTCGGTCGAACGGGTCGCCCGGGCTTTCCGTGAAGGGAATCTTCCCGAACCGTATCTGAGTGCCTTCGCCGGCTTTCTGGCGAAAGCAGCTTGCTCCCCGGACGGGAAGGAAGCCAAGCGAGCGGGCGAAGTCCTGGTCTCCGAATGGTCCCCGGCCTTTCCCGCGGTGTTCGGCGACCTGACCCGGAGTGCGCGGAAGCGGGTGCCGGGCGCGGAAACTACCTGGCTCGGAGTCTGTCAGGAAGCGGAGGTGTCTCACCAGGGAGCGTCGGTGGCCTACCTGGCGAGTGCCCTGCGACCGCCCGTCGTCCCGGCCGACGATCCGGTCTTCGCGGGATTGGTCAACCTGACCGTCCGCTACCTCTCCCTGCGGGAGCCCGTGGATGCGGCGGCTTACCGGGTTCTGGTCGCGCAGCCGCACGTCGTTCTCCGGGCGTTGTCGGAGATCTTGTTGCCGGGCGGGAGCGGCGGGTTGCGGCGCAAGACCGCGGAGTTCGTCTTCCGGTTCAAGTCCGCCATCAACCGATCGCTCCACGCCCTCAGGCGGTTCTCCGCAGCCGGCGAGCCTGCCTGGCTCCGACCGGTCTTGCTGGCGCCACGGGGACAAGAGGCGCACTTCGAATGTGGTGACCTCGAAGCACTGGCGGATCTGGGCCCGGCCGCAGTCTCCTGTTTCGTCGACCTGCTCGCCCCGAAGGCCGGTCCGACCGCCACCGTCGACCTCTGCTGGCCGGCGGTGGCCCGGCTGCTCAGCCTTCCCGGAGCGGGCGACGAGATCGGCGATCTGGCGCTCAGCCTGGTATACCTCGAATTCGAGAAGCGCCGCGTACCCACCGTGGACCACCGGGCGAGGATCGACTTCCTCTGCCTGACGGCCGACCGGACACCCCGGTATCCGGATCTCGTGGAATCGGCGTCCGACGCCTACCTCGACGCCTTCCGGCAGATCCTCGACGGGACGGACGCGAGCTTGCGGGCGAAGGTCGCCGAAAATCTGGTCGGCCACTTGCACCGCAGTTTCGGATCCGTGTCGCCGGAGGCAGTGCAGCGGCTGGACAAGGCACTTGGGGTCGACGTCACGCGCCAGTACATCGCGCGACTCGCCTCGTGGCTCGCCGAAGGACGGATTCGCGAGGTGCGTGAGCTGGATCTCCCCGTCGCGTGGCGGAACGAATTGAAAGCGTTCCCCGAACTCGCATGGTTCCGCGCGCTGTGCGAGCTGGAGTCGTTGGTTGCCGCGGACATAGGCGTGGATGCGGTGTTCCATAAGGCTGCTGACGCTCTGCGCAACCCCGCGTCGGCTGAAGAAGTCGCACGGGTCCTGAACGCTTTTGCCGACCGGGTGGAGACCGCCGATGCGGAAACCCTCCTGCGGCGTCTGTATCGCTCCGGTGCGACTGGCAGATACGCCGCTTCCCTGGTGCGCGATCACGCCTTCGAAGCAGGCCTCAGCGGTTTCGCCCGTCACGTCGACCAACTGAATGAATATTCCCAATGGCTTCTCCAAGGCCGAGCCGAGCAGGAGAAAACCCGATGACCATGTCCGTCCACCGGGTGACGCGCTTCGCGGCTGCGCTGGCCGTCGCTCTGCTGGTGGCTTTGACACCGTCCCCGGCCGCCGCGGAACCGGAAACGCCCACCCGAGCGCAGATCTTCGCCGCGCTCGGTGCCGACAAGGTACCCGCCGACTACGTGGTGTTGCTTGACACGTCCGGCTCGATGAGAGCGGAAAACCGGTACGCCGACGCAGTTCAGTCTCTCGGCGGCTTGTTCGAGGCGCTTTCGCCCGACGACCGGATCGCGCTCTACACGTTCGACGACGCGGTCTACCCGCAGTACCTGGGTCCGAGCCGCCCGGCCGCGGAGCTCACCGGGAAACTGCCGCCATCGCCGAATCCGACCGGCTCGACCGACCTCGGCCGGGCGATGGCCGTGGTGCTGGATGAACTGCAGCGTGACGGCGCCGCGCCGGTGGCGAACGTCGTGCTCGTCACCGACGGCGCGCACGAGCCCGCGGCCGGCTCCCCGTACCTCGACCCGGCCTCTCCCGCGTGGACCGCGCTGCGGCAGCGGGCGAAGCAGGAGGGCGGTCCGGCGCGGTCCGTCTACGCGGTGCCGCTCGGCGACGGCACCTCCGGGGCGGCCGTGGTCAAGTCGGTGTTCGACGGGACCGTGGTCCTCAAACCAGCGGAGGTGCAGAACCTCCGCGAGTACCTCAACCGGTCCAAGGAGCGAGTGGAGATCGAGAAGGCACGCTCCCTCCTGGGTGGGGACTTCGGTTCGTCACTCACGGCCAAGTGGACGACCGGGCCGGTCAGCGACGGGCAGACGCAGGTCTCGGTGAAGCTGACTTCGACGGCCGAACACGTGCCGCTCGAGATCGAGAACGTCCGGCTCGAGGCCGACGACGACGCGACGCAGGTCACCGTTCCGTCGCAGCGGTACCGGATCGACCCGGGCAAATCCGTCGACATCACCGGGGCGGTCAGCTTCCGGCCCGGCGACGACTTCTTCGTCCGGCGCACCGCCGAGGCGCGGACCGGTTTCCAGGTGCACGCGACCGTGCGGTCAAGCTGGACCACACCGCTGAAGCCGGACATCGACCTCGGCGTGGACCGCGAGTTCGTGAACGGCTCGGAGCCGGTTCTGCTCACTCGCACGGTGGGCTCGTCCTGGTTCCTGCCGGTCGTGATCGTCCTCGGGCTCGCCTTGCTCGGACTGGCGGTGGTGCTGCTACGACGGCGCCAAGACCTGCTGACCGGCATGCTCGTCGTCAACGGAACGGATTCCGCCGAACTGGCGAGGTTCGCGTTGAGCGGCAGCCGGTCGGTGCTCGACGGCGAGGGACTACCGGGCCGGGGAACGGTCACGCCGGGGCGGCTGGTCTGGGGCGCCCGGACCGGAGACCTGAAGGTCTCTTACTCGAACGCTCCCGATCTCAGACCGCCCGTCGCCGGCCGTCTTCGCCGCGGTGGGTCCCTCATCCTCGGTGGACTTTCCTTCACCCATATCGAGAACGGAGACTAGACATGCTCGAACTCGTTCGCGGGCTCCTCACCTACGCCATCGTCCCGGGCGTCATGGCCGCGATGCTCTTCGCCGGGGTCGTCATCGCCGTCAGAGCCGAGTCGGCCCACCGGATTTCGGCGATCGCCGGATTCGGGTTCGGCATCATCGCCTTCGTGATCTACTTCCTGATGTCGGAAGACACCGGAGTGGCCACGAAGGCGGGCTTGACCAGCGTGGACGGCGCGTGGCTGCCGATCATGGCCGGCCTGCTCCTCGGCTTCACCGTGCTGTGGGGAGTGCAGAAGGCAACCCGGTTGCACGGCGGTATCCAGGGCCTGATCACGTTGTTCCTCACCGCCACCAGCTCGATCGCGCTCTTCGGCTACTTCTTCGACTCGCCGATGCGCAACTTCGCGGTGCTCTTCGCTGCGGGGTCGTTGGGCGGGATCCTGCTCTACTTCGTCTTCTACTCACGGCGGGTCCTCGAGCTGCTGCGCAAACCGGCCCGCGCGAAGTGACGGGGTGATCTTCATGGCACTCCTGCCCGATCTGCCCGACATCCCCGACCGGATCGTCAAGCTGGTGTTCAACCTCGACAAGGGAGAGCGGGTCGACCGGTTCTGTCGAGCGTGCGGCGAGATCACGAATCAGGTGGCAGTGAGCTTCAGCGACCTGCCGGGACTGCGGGAAAACGAGCTGGAACGGCTGGCGGGCCGCCTCCTCGACGTCATGCCCCTGATCCCGGTGCTCGGCGGCAAGCCGACGGTCTGCCGGTGCGGCGCGGCCAACCGGTGAACGCGGCGGGTGACGCCGGATCGAAGTCGTTCAGGGCTTGATTTGTCCACCGGACAACGGAAAAGATCCCACCGTGGATGTGACAACGTTGTCAGGAGGACACGGATGAGAACGCGGACGCGCGTCCTGGCCACCCTGCTCGCCGGCGCCACCACCGTGGCCCTCGCGACCCCCGCCCAAGCAGCACCGAGATTCGCCGGCGATCCCACCACGCTGGTCGACACCTCGATCGGCAACAACGGCGACGGCACGACGTTCCCCGGCGCCACCACGCCCTTCGGAATGGTCCAGCTCAGCCCGGACACCCAGCTCAAGAAGTACGCGTCCTACGACTACGCGCAGGACACCACCCTCGGCTTCAGCCACACCCACCTCTCCGGCGTCGGCTGCCAGACGATGGGCAACTTCCGGTTCATGCCCACCACCGGCGCCGTCACCACGAGCGATCCCGCGAAGTACGGGGCGAAGTTCAGTCACGCCGACGAGACCCGGCAGCCCGGCTACTACGGCGTCAAGCTCGCCACCGGCATCGACGCCGAGCTGACCGCGACCCAGCGCACCGGCCAGCACCGCTACACCTTCCCCGGCGACGCCACCAGCGAAAACGTCCTCATTGAAGTCGGTGAGAGCAACGGCTACACCTACGCCGGGGACGTCCACGTCGTCGGCGACGACACCGTCGAGGGCTGGCTGCAGGGCGGCAACTTCTGCTGGGAGACGCAGAAGGAGCGCTACAAGGTCTTCTTCAGCGCCAAGTTCGACCGCACGTTCACCGGCTTCGGCACCTGGACCGACGACAAGCTCACGCCGAACCAGCGTGACGCGAAGCTCGGCAGCCGGCGCGCCGGCGCCTGGCTCACCTTCGGCGCCGACAAGAAGCAGGTCGGCGCCTCGGTCGGGCTGTCCTACACCTCGATCGACGGCGCCCGGCTCAACCGCACGGCCGAGCAGCCGAAGTCGTTCGACAAGGCGCGCAAGGCCGCGCACGACACCTGGGAAGACGAGCTGAACCGGATGCGCGTCGCCGGCGGGACGACCGCCGACCAGCGCACCTACTACAGCGCGCTGTACCGGTCGCTGCTGCACCCGTCCGTCGGGTCCGATGTGGATGGTTCCTACCGCGGCTTCGACGACCGGATCCACCGCAGCCGCGACACCTACTACCAGATGTTCTCGCTGTGGGACACCTACCGCTCGCAGAACCAGCTGGTCGCGCTCCTGCACCCGGACAAGGCCGCGGACATGACCAAGTCCGTCCTCAGGATCTACCAGGACGGCGGCTGGGTCCCGCGCTGGGCCCTCGCCGGCGGCGAGACGAACGTGATGAGCGGCGACCCCGTCACGCCCTGGGTGGTCGACAACTACCGCCGCGGGATCCTCGACGACCGGACCGCCCGGCAGCTGTTCGACGCGTTGTGGCGCAACGCCAACGAGGTGCCGCAGGACCAGTCGATCTTCCGCGGCCGCGACGGCAACCCGACCTACGTTCAGAACGGCTGGATCGGCTACCAGGACCTGCCGGGCTACACCTACGGCGACACCCGCCAGGCCGGTTCGGCGACCCTCGAATACGCCCTCGCCGACTGCGCACTGTCCACAATGGCGTCCGGGCTGGGTTACCGGGACAAGGCCGCGACCCTGCGAGCGCGCTGCGGCAACTTCGCGAAACTGTGGGACGGCAGCGTCGAATCCCGCGGCTTCACCGGGTTCCCGCGTACGAAGGCCGCCGACGGCACCGGCGTCGGCGACCCCGACCCGGCGAAGTCGACCGGCTTCCACGAGGGCACGCCGTGGCAGTACCAGTGGCTCGCCCAGCAGGACACCGCGAAGCTGTTCGGCCTGATGGGCGGCCCGGCGCAGGCGGAGAAGCGGCTCGACACCTTCTTCGACATCCCGCTGCTGCTCACCGATCCGGCGAAGGCGGCCAAGGATAGCTGGGTCCACGGCGCCTACGACTACCACAACAACTTCGCCTTCAACCCGAACAACGAACCCGACCTGCACGCGCCCTGGATGTACAGCTGGACGGGCGCGCCGTGGAAGACCTCGGCCGTGCTGCGCGCGGCGCGGACGCTGTTCACGGACACGCCGTACGGCATGCCCGGCAACGACGACCTCGGCACCATCTCGTCGTGGCTCGTCTTCGGCATGGCCGGCGTCTTCGAGGCCCAGCCGGGATCGGGGACGTACCTGCTCAGCACGCCGATGTTCGAGAAGGTCGAGATCCGCCCGGACGGCGGCCGCAAGATCGAGATCGAGGCGCCGGGCGCGAGCGCGGCGCAGCTGCAGTACACAAAGGACGTCCGAATCGGACACCGGGACTACGACCGCAGCTGGATCTCCCACGCGGACCTGCTGCGGGCAGGCAAGATCCGCTTCTCCCTGAGTGACACCCCCACGGCGTGGGGCACGAAGGCGGCACCGCCCGCCCTGTGACGCGGTGACGGCCTCCCCGGCGCCGGGGAGGCCGTCACACTTTCAGGCGCGGCGCAGCGCCGGGAGCATCGCGGCCACCCCCAGCGCGGCCACGATGAGCGGAACCACCAGGGCGGCCCGGAGGCCGCCGCTCGCGGCCACCGCCGAGACCACGCCGAGCGTGAGGGCCGGTCCCACCTGGAACGCCGTGTTCACCAGCCCGCCGGCCAGGCCCTGGTCGGCCGCCGGGACGCTGTCCGCCGCGGCCATCGTCAGCGGCCCGTAGGTGAGCGTGAAGGCCACCCCCACCAGCAGGAACGCCGGCAGCATCAGGGTCGCGTAGCCGCTGGAGGCGTCCAGGAACTGGAGCAGCGCGTACGCCGCCAGCGATGCCACGAGACCCGCCAGCGCGACCCGGCCCGAGCCGTACCGGCCGACGAGGGGTGCGGCGATCCGCGGCGCGAGAAGAGCCACGACGATGCCGCTCGGGCACACCGCCAGGCCGGTTTCCAGTGCCGACCAGCCGCGGCCGTCCTGCAGGTACAGCGTGACGATGAACAGCGCGCCGACCCAGCCGCCGAGCAGCGACATCGCCGCGACGTTCGCGCGCACGAGCGGGCCGGACCGCAGGATCCCCAGCCGCAGCAACGGGTTCGTCACCCGGCGTTCGAGCACGGCGAACACCGCGAGCAGCACCGCTACGGCCACCAGCGACCCCAGTGTCCGCACCGCCGCCCAGCCCGCGTTCGGCGCCTCGACCAGCGTGAACACGAGCAGGAGCATCGCCGCGGTGATGGTCGCGGAACCGGCGACGTCGAACCCGCGGCCCGGTGCGGCGGCCGTGCGCGGGACGACGGCGAGCGCGCCGGCCAGTGTCGCCAGCGCGACGAGCACGGGCGCGTGGAACACCCACCGCCAGCTGACCTCGGTGAGCAGGCCGCCGGCGACGAGCCCGAGCGAGAAGCCGGTCGCACCGGTGGCGGTGTAGATCGACAGCGCCTTGTTGCGCACCTGGCCCTCGGCGAAGCTGGTCGTGATGATCGAGAACCCGGCGGGCGCGCTGAACGCGGCGCTGATCCCGGTGACGAACCGCGCGGCGACGAGCAGCGGGCCACTGGTGGCGAAGCCGCCGAGCGCAGTCGCGACGGCGAACACGGCGAGCGCCGCGATCAGCATCCGGCGGCGGCCGAGCAGGTCGGCGGCACGCCCGCCGAGCAGCAGGAAGCCGCCGAAGCCGAGGACGTAGCCGCTGACCACCCACTGCAGCGAGCCGGTGGACATCCCGAGCTCGGCGCCGATGGAGGGCAGCGCGACGCCCTTCATCGAGACGTCGAGCGCGTCGAGGAACAGCGCTCCGCAGAGCACGAGCAGCAGGCCGCGCGCCCGCGGCGTGAGGCGGTCGTGGACCGCTGGTGCTGTGGAGACGGTCATGCATAACCCCCAGACAAGTCGGACCGATCGGTCCGGGACCGAACGGTCCGAATCATGCTGGGGCGTGTCCGGCCTTGTCAACCGCGATTTCGCGATGTGGACCATTCGGTCCGGTACGATTCCTCCATGCCCCGCAAACCGTCGCCGGACGCCCGTGAGCGCATCCTCGAAACCGCCACCCGGCTGTTCAACTCCTCCGGCGTGCACGCGGTCGGGATGCAGCAGATCATCGACGAGTGCGGGTGCGGCAAGAACCTGCTCTACAGCCAGTTCCCGAGCAAGGACGACCTGGTCGTGGCGTACCTGAGGCGCTGCAGTGGCGACTGGGACGACATCGTGGCCGCCGCCGCGGCGGCCGCGGGCAGCCCGGAGGGGCACCTGGTGGAGCTGGTGCGCGAGGTGGGGACGCGGGTCAACGAGCCGGGCACGCGGGGGTGCCCGCTGCGCACGACGTTCGCGGAGTTCCCGGACCGCGAGCACCCGGCCCACCGCGTGTCGCTGGACCACTTCATGCGGGTCCGGGCACAGCTGCGCGAGCTGGCGGAGGAGACGGCGGCCGCGGACCCGGAGCGCCTGGCGGACCGGATCATGTTCATCATCGACGGCCTGTACACGAACGGCCCGATCTTCGGCGGCGAAGGCGCGAAGGTGGCGGTGGCTTTCGCCGAAGACGTGGTGCGGACGGAGACCTCAGCGGAGCCGGTCGAGAGCCGCTGACCAGGCCTGCCGCGAGACGGTGAGCTGGCCGGCGGCGGGTGCTTTGCTGTCCCGGACGCCCACGGTGCGCTCGACCGCCACCTCGACGCACTCGGAGTTCCCGCCGCTGTGGCTGGACTTGCGCCAGGTGGTTTCCATGTGGCCCTCCGGCTATCTTGCCGCCTCGGCGATCAGGTCGCGCGAGGCATCTTCGCTCAAAGCTCTTCCGGAGAGCACCTTAGCAAGCCCGAAGTAAGCACGGATGTGGTCTTCTTCGTAGAGAAAGGCGCTCGAGTAGGCATGTTCGAGCAGGGCGATCGGTGGGGTGTCACCATATTCGTAAAGGAAGAATGATCCGAGCATACCGGGGTGGTAGGAGCCTTCGGCCGTCAGGACCCGCAGCGATACGTTGGGCCGCTTCGCCACTTCGAGCAGGTGATCCATCTGGTCGGACATGATGTCCTCGCTCGCGACCGGCTCGTGGAGAGCGCGCTCGTTGATGATCGCCTGGTACCGGACCGGTTCCGGTCGGGAAAGGATCCGCTGGCGATCGAGTCGCGTGGTGAGATGGGTATCGGCCTGGATTGGGGTCAGGTCGGAATTGCTGAGAATGGCCCGCGCGTAGTCGGGGGTCTGCAGGATTCCGGGAATGATGGTGAAGGCCCATGCGGTGATCTTCGTGGCAGATCGCTCGCATTCGAGGAGGCCGGACAATTCGGGGGTGATCTCGGGTGAGCCCGGTGTGACCCAGTCGCGCTCGCGAGCGGTCCTCGCCAGTTCGAGGAGGTGCTTCTGCTTCTCCCCGTTCACCTTGAAGAAGCCCAGGATGAGTGCCACGTCCGCGACTGTCGGCAGCCTCAATCCCTTCTCCCACAGTGAAAGCGCCTGTGGTGCGAAGCCGAGTATCCGGGCCAGCTTCCGCAGTCCCATTCCATGTGCTTCGCGCAGCTCGCGCAGCCCTGCGGCCAATGCGCGGGCTCGTGGAGTCGAAGAAGTCGGTTTCATCGCTCGATTATAGGAAACCTCGTTCGTCACACCCTCAGTGTGTTGGTGTCAACCGAACGCGACAGTTTCAATGGACATCATGTTGAGGTGGCAGCAGGCGGAGGGAAAGCGCCACGCGCTCGACGGGCCGTTCCCTCCGCGTCCGGAGGAACGGTTCGTGGCTCTGTGCGGGGAAGAAGTGACCGTGGCGGTGAAGGACGTTCCGCAGCTCGGGGGGAATTGGTTCGACCCGACGTGCACCGGGTGCGAGTCGGCGTGGCTGGCGCGGTGCTGATCGATGCCGAGGAGGACCGGCGGCTGCTGGAGCGCATCCGCGACCTGCACGCTTCGCTCGTTCCCGATCTGGCGTGGCTGGCGAGGACCGTCGGGGAGGAGCCGCCGCGGCCGGACATCCTCCGGGATCTGGGGGAGCGGCTCGCCGACCTCGGCGCGGACCTGATCAGCCGCGCCGACGAGCTGGACGCCCAGGTCCGGGCGAGCCTCCCGGACCACGGCTGGCTCCCCGAAGCGGGCGCACGGCGGCGCGCGCTGGCCGTCGCCCACCAGGTCGGCCCGCACCCCCTCCGGTGCGGGCCGATCTTCCTCGCCGTCTGCGGCGCGGCCTGTTTCCCCTTTTACGGGACGGACCCGACGGGCCGGACAGCGCGCCACGAACGGTGCGAAAAGTGCCTCCACGTGCGCTGATCCGCCGTTTCTGCTGAGCTGGAGGCATGTCCGAGCAGAAAACGACGGCGACCGAGCGGTTCTTCCGGATCGCGATCGCGCTCAAGGGCCTCGACGGCGCGCTGCAGGTCGTCGGGGCGCTGATCCTCGCGTTCGTCCCGGCCTCGACGGTCAGCGGGTTCTCCCACGCCGTGATCACCCGCGACCTGCTCGGCGACCCGTCGGGCACGCTCGCGCGCCACCTCGAATCGGCGACGGAGAACTTCCTGCACGGCGACACCAAGACGTTCGCCGTCGCGTACCTGCTCGCCCACGGGCTGATCAAGCTCGGGCTGGTCTGGGCGCTGGCCCGCAAGATCGTCCGCGCCTACCCCGTGGCGGCGGTCATCCTCGCCGCGTTCGTCGTCTACGAGATCGTCCGCGCGGTGCACACGCACTCGATCGCGCTGCCGTTCTTCGCCGCGCTCGACGTCGTGATCATCGTGCTGGTGCTGCGGGAGTACCGGCAGCTCAAACGCGCGGCCTGAGACGGCGCTTCACGAGGCGTATTCGTCCGAGATCTCCGTGGCGTACTTCTTCCACAGCGGTTCCATGGTCTCGGCGTTGACCGGCTGCCCGGAATCGATCATGGCCTTGAAGTCGCGGAAGTACTGCACGTACAGGTCCGGCGTGAAGGTGTTCAGCATGACCGCGTTCTCGTCGCCGATGTTGGCGAACGTGTGCGGCGCCCCGGTCGGCACGATGACCCAGGTGCCCGGCCCGGCGTCGTAGTGGTCCTCGCCGACGGTGAACCGGAACGTGCCCGCCAGCACGTAGAAGCCCTCGTCGTGCTGGGCGTGGCGATGCTGCAACGGGCTCGGGGTGCCCGGCGGAATGGTGACCTCGGCGAATCCCAGCCGGTGTTCGGTGTGCTCGCCGTTCTCCAGGATGCGGATCTGCTGTGCCCCGCTGCCGAGGATTTCGCCCTCACCGGGGCGAACGATGTTCACCTTCGCCATGACTGCTCCTGTCACTGTTGCCTGCCTTGGTCACCACCATCCTTTCCCGGGCCGGCTGTGCGCGTCTTGGTCGTCGGTGCACGGTTGCTGGTCACCAGCGCGCGGGCGGTGTAGCCGTACGTCGCCTTGAACAGCTTGCTGAAATGGGTGGGATCGGAGAAGCCCCACCGGGCGGCGACGGCGGTGACCGTACGTCCGCTTCCGGTCAGCTCGGCTCGGCAGCGCTCCAGGCGGCGACGGCGGATCAGGGCCGCGACGGTGAGCGGCTGGTCCTCGAACAGCTTGTGCAGCCGGCGCACCGAGATGTGGTGGGCGGCGGCGATGCCGGGCGGGGACAGGTCGGGATCGGCCAGCCGGGCCTCGATGTAGCCGGTGATCCGGGCCCGCAGCCGCTCGTCCGGGGCCGGTTGCCCATCGCCGAGCCGGGCTTCCAGCGCGACGGCGATCAGCTCGACGACGGCCGCCGCCGACCGCAGCGCCTCCGCCTCGCGGAACCCGGTCGCCGACCGCGCCGACTCCCGGGCCAGCACGGAGACGAGCGCGCCCGGGCCGTGGCTGCCGTCGATGCGCACGCCGATGAGCCGGTCGATCTGCGCGGGCCGGATCCGGAGCTCCCGCCGCGGTATGAGGATGGTGACGTGCGCCGCGGCGGTGCTCTCGAACCGGAGCGTCCGCGTGGGATCGAGCAGGACCAGGTCGGCCGGCCCGAGTTCGGCCTCGCCCCGCCCTTGCTCGAGCCGCGTCCGGCCCCGGGTCATCACCTTGACCGCCAAGTGCTCGCCGTCGGAGTCGTCGCGCTCCCGAAGGATGCAGGCGCTCTCCGGCGTGTCGAGGGAGACCAGCCGCAGCGGCCCGAGGTCGCGGGTGGCGATCCGGCCCCGGAAGTCGGCCCCGGCCAGCTTGTTGACCAGCGGCGGAAAGCCGCTGGCGGCCAGCTCGTCCTGGAACGTCTCGAGGTTGCGGATCACCGGTCAACTCTACCGGCGATACCGCTGCTCAGGCGGGTTACGAGACAGCCTTCAAGGTTCACGCGGCGACGGGAAATCGCACCGTGGTGCTGTCGACCTCCAGGGGCTCGACGTAGAGGGCGGTCGCGTTGTCCGAGCCACCGCGGGCGAGCGCGGCTTCGACCAGCTCGGCGGCGCCCGTGCCGGGCTGCGCCAGCACCGCGCGGATGCCGCTGCCCGTCAGCGGCTTGTGGACGCCGTCGCTGGTCAGGAGCAGGCCCGGGCTCGTCGTCTCCGCCGTGCCGATCTCGTGCGCCTGCGCGGTGCGGACGCTGGTGGTCACGACGTGCTCCATCCGCGGCGTCACCGGCTGGTGGCGGGCGCGGAAGACCTCGGCGAGCGTGTGGTCGGTGGTCAGGCGGCCGAGCGTGGTGCCGTCCCAGGAGTACGCGCGGGCGTCACCCACCCAGGCGATGCGGTACCCGCCGTGCCCGGCCGGCATGGCGACCACGAGCACGGCGTCCCCGAGTGTCTGCTCGCGCACCGCGCGCTGCGCGGCCAGCACCGCCTCGATCGGTCCTTTGTGGACTGGCGTACGGGCGGCGGCCGCGGCGGCGATCCGGGCGGCGCGCGCGGCGGCGGGATCGTCCCCGACGCCGTCGGCGAGGGCGAACGCGATGCCGGGCCCGCCGGCGGCGGCATACGCCCCGACGGCGTCGGCGTTGAGTGAGCGCGGCCCCTGCGCGCTCGCGGTGTGCCAGCGTGGGTAACCCGGACGTGTGGTGATCATCGCGGCCTCCTCGTCCCCTCTGCCTCCATGATCCGCGCCCAATCTGAGGCCCGGCTGAGATTTTCCGCGTACCGTGGGAAGGGGGTGGGGATGGAGTTCCGGATTCTCGGTCCGCTGGCGGTGTCGCGCGCCGACGGCCGCCCGGCCGCGCTCGGCGGGTGCAAGCCGAGGACGCTGCTGGCGGCGTTGCTGCTGGCCCGCGGGCGCGTGGTCCCGGACGAACGGCTGATTTCGCTGCTGTGGGACGGCGAACGGCCCTCGACGGTCGACGCGCAGGTGTGCACGTACGTTTCCCGCCTGCGCAAGGCCCTCGGGTGTCCGGCGCGGCTCGTCCGTTCCGGCGGCGGCTACCTGCTGGCGCCGGGCGGAACCGTCGACGCCGAGGAGTTCGAGCGGTTGACCGCCTCGGGGCACGACGAGCTGCGCGCGGACCGCCCGGCCCGCGCGGCGGGGCTGTTCCGCGCCGCGCTGGAGCTGTGGCGCGGTCCGGTGCTCGCCGGCGTCGCCGAACCGCTCCGCGCGGGCGAGGCGGCGCGGTTCGACGAGCTGCGGTTGACGGCGCTGGAGGGCCGGCTCGAAGCCGAAATCACGTCGGGTGAACACCTGCGCGCGGTGCCCGACGCGACGGCGTTCGTCCTCGAGCACCCGATGCGGGAACGCGCGCGGGCCCTGCTCATGGCCGCGCTCTGCGCGAGCGGGCGGACGGCGGACGCGGTGGCGGTGTACCACCGCGGCCGCCGCCTCCTCGACGAGCGGCTCGGGATCGCGCCGGGTCCGGCCCTGCGGGCGGCCTACCAGCGGGCGCTGGACGCTCAGCCCGGGTAGGGCGCCGATCGGAAGTCGTCGTCGAGCTGGACGGGCGACCGCGGCAGCCAGTACCGGGCCAGCGCGCGGACCTGTTCGGGCGGCAGGCCCGGGTTGACGTGGCGGTGGTCGGGTTTCGCGATGGACTGCAGCGCCCAGGCGAAGCCGATCATCGGGTGGAGCCGCGCCCACCGGTGCCGGTCGATGCCGAGGAACATCTGCGCCCGCAGGACGGAGTGCCAGAAGTGGTAGCCGCTCGGCGGGTTCCCGTTCATGGTGTGCACCTCCGACTGCTGCGGCTCCCGCCGCGGGTCGAAGAGGATGCCCTGCCCGAACGCGGCGAAGGCCTTGACCAGGCCGGCTTCGTCACCGCGGTAGAAGTGGTCGAAGTTGTCGAGCTGCAGCTTCGAAAGGACACGCAGCGGCTGTTCGACGGGCTTGGCGAACTCGGCGTAGTTCCCGGGATACGCCGGTTCCCCGCTCAGCTCCAGCCACTTGGCGTACAGGCCTTCCGGAGCGTTCTGCTGGATGAAGGGCCAGAACACGTCGTAGGCCGCCTTGACTTCCGGGGAAAGCTGGTACAACGCGATTTCGTCGAGCTGGTACCAGAGTTCGTTGGCCCGGCGGTCCCCGAGCATCCCGGGCACGGGCGGCAACCCGGCAGCAGCGGCGGCGGTCCCCGTTGCGGCTCCGGTGAGCGCAACCCCGGCCACGGCGACAGCCCCGGCTTTGAGCAGGCTACGGCGATCCATGGTGTACCCCCTGGGTCGGCGGCCCCCTGCCGCCGTCGCCGCCAAGGTACGGAAGATTTCTATACTTTCTCTGTAAGATCGTTTCCGTGGACGACTACCGCGCGTTGGAGAACTTGGTCTTTTCGTACGCGTCGCTGGTCGCCGCGGGGGACTTCGCCGGCGTCGGAGGGTTGTTCGCGAAGGGGGCCTTCGTCGGCAGTGGTGGTCTGCCGCGGAGATCGAGCGGATGCTACAGGTTCACCCGCGCCGATCACGGATGGCGGTTCACCGAACGCCGAGCCACCGTCGACCTCGTCGGCGACGTCAGCCACCACCTGCGCGCGAAGAGGCCGTGAGTCCGCTCACGGCCCCTTCGCGATCTTCAGCTCTGCAGGTCGTACACCGTCTGGCCGTCGACCGTGGTGGCGGTGAAGTTCGCCGTCACCCACTCCGTGATCTCCGACGACCCACCGCCCGGCCCACCTCCCCGGCCGCCTTCGATGTAGTACTTGACTTCACCCGCGGCCACGTACGCCTTGAACTCGTCCAACGTCGGTGCCGGGTCCGAGCCGCTCCAGCCGCCGATGCCGATCACCGCCTTGCCGCTGGCCAATTCCAGCGAAGCCGCGCTTTGCGAACCGGTGGTCGCCGCCGCCCACTTCGTCGTCGTCTTGGCCAGCAGGGCGCCGATCGCGCTCGACGACTCGTCGAACCCGCCGCCGAAGCCGCCCATGGCGCTCGACGTCGGCCCGGAAGTCGGGATGGACCCGCTGTGCGCCACCGACGCCGTCTCGACGCCGTAAGCCGCGGATGACACGCCGATCGTCAGGGCCACCGCCGTCGCCACGACGGCCACCGCACGGCGCGAGGCGGGCACGCCCATCACCAGCACCGTGCCCACCAGCACCCCGAGCACCGCGACGATCCAGCGCAGCGCCGGGAACCACTCGGGCGTCCGGTCCAGCAGGATGAACGACCACACCGCCGTCGCCACCACCATCCCGGCCAGCACGGCCCGCGGCGCCGGGTGGGCCCGGCCCTGCCACAGCGCGCGGCCCGAAATCGCGACCAGCGCGGCGATCGCCGGGGCCAGCGCCACCGCGTAGTACGGGTGCACGGTGCCGCTCATGAAGCTGAACACCAGCGCCGTCACGACCAGCCAGCCGCCCCACAGCACCAGCGCCGCCCGCGTCTTGTCCGTGCGCGGCGCGCGGCGGGTGAACCACAGCCCGGCGACCAGCCCGATCAACGCGGCCGGGAGCAGCCAGGAGATCTCCGTGCCGAAACTGGCGCCGAACATCCGGAACAGGCCCGTGGACCCGCCGAAGCCGGTGTTGCCGCCCATGCCGCCGCCGCCCATGCCGCCGCCGTTGCCCTCGCCGCCGAAGATACGGCCCAACCCGTTGTAGCCCAACGCCAGTTCGAGCAGACTGTCCCCTTCGGACCCACCGATGTACGGCCGCGAAGACGTCGGCCACAGGTCCACCAGAGCGATGAACCAGCCCGCCGAGACGACCAGCGCCACCACAGCGCCGCCGAGGTGCAGCAGCCGCTTGCCCAGCGAGGTCGGCGCCGCGATCAGGTACACCAGGCCGAACGCGGGCAGCACCAGGAACGCCTGCAGCATCTTCGTCAGGAAGCCGAACCCGATCGCGGCGCCGGCCAGCGCCAGCCACCGCGGGCTCGCCTTTTCCGTGGCGCGCACGACGAAGTAGGCGCCCGCGACCATCAGCAGCACCAGCAGCGCGTCCGGGTTGTTGAAGCGGAACATCAGCGCCGCGACCGGCGTCACCGCCAGCACCGCCCCGGCCAGCAGCCCGGCGGCCGGACCGGAAACCCGCTTCACCGTCAGGTAGAGGATCCCGACGGACGCGACCCCCATCAGCGCCTGCGGGGCCAGCACGGTGAAACTCGAGAAGCCGAAGATCCGGGCGAACGCCGTGCCGACCCACAGGGCCGCGGGCGGCTTGTCGACCGTCAGCACGTTCCCCGAGTCCAGCGACCCGAACAGCCACGCCTTCCAGCTCTGCGTCCCCGACTGGACGGCGGCGGCGTAGAAGGAGTTCCCGTAGCCGGACGCGGTGAGGTTCCAGAAGTACAGCACGGCGGTCGCGGCCAGCAGCCCGAACGCGGCCGGGCGGACCCAGCGCGGCGGCGCGTGCGCGGCGGATTCCTTGCGGTGCCGGGGTTCGGAAACCGGGGCGGGCAGGACGGTGGTCATCAGGACTCCTTCTGGGTGATGGCCTGACGCCGCGGGTGGAACACCCAGCCGCGCAGGAGCAGGAACCGGAGCACCGTGGCGGCGAGGTTCGCCAGCACCAGCACGGTGAGCTCCAGGACGAGGCCGGGGGTGGTGGATCCGTTGAGCAGAGCCAGCGAGCCGCTGGTGAGCGCGAGCCCGAGGCCGAACACGAGCAGCCCTTCGAACTGGTGCCGCCCGGCGCCGGCGCGGCCGCGGATGCCGAACGTGAGCCGCCGGTTCAGCGCGGTGTTCCCGATCGCCGTCACCAGCAGCGCGGCGAAGTTCGCCGGCTGCGCGCCGACGACCGTGCGCAGCAGCAGGAAGAGCACGAGGTAGGCGAGCGTGCTGCTGACGCCGATCGCGGCGAACCGCACCAGCTGCGTCACCAGCCGCGGCGGCACGCCCGGCGCGTCGACGCCGATCGGCTGCCTGCCGAGCTGTTCGCGCAGCCGGCTGATCGGGATTTCCCCGGTGAAGGTGGCCTTGGTGACGCGGGCGATGCCCTTGAGGTCCTCGGTGGCCGTCCGGACGATGTGGACCGACGAGTCGGGGTCGTCGACCCAGTCGACCGGGACCTCGTGGATCCGCAGCCCGGCGCGCTGGGCCAGGACGAGCAGCTCGGTGTCGAAGAACCACCCGGTGTCCACGACGTGCGGCAGCAGTTCACGGGCGACGTCGGCGCGGATGGCCTTGAAGCCGCACTGCGCGTCGCTGAACTTCGCGGCCAGCGTCGAGCGGAGGATCAGGTTGTAGCAGCGGGAAATGAACTCGCGCTTCGGGCCGCGCACCACTCGCGCCCCCCGGGCGAGCCTGCTGCCGATGGCGAGATCGGAGTGCCCGGACAGCAGCGGCGCGATCAGCGGCCCGAGCGCGGCGAGATCGGTGGAGAGGTCGACGTCCATGTAGGCGAGCACGGCGGCGTCGGAGGCCTGCCACACGGCGTTGAGCGCGCGGCCGCGGCCCTTCTCGGCGAGGTGGCGGACCGCCACTTCGGGGAACTCCCGGGCCAGTCTTTCGGCCACCTGCAGGGTCGCGTCGGTGCTGGCGTTGTCAGCGACGGTGATCCGGTACGGGTAGGAGACGTGTTCGGCCAGGTGCGCGTGCAGCCGCCGGATGCACGGTTCGAGGTCGGCCTCTTCGTTGTAGACCGGGATGACGACGTCGAGAACGGGCTGCGGGCCGGCCAGGTCGACTGGGCCGGTCCCGGGCCGCGATGCGGGGGCGGTGGCTGTCATGCCCCCACGATCGCGGCCGCCGCTTTGGTGATCGTGTGTTCTCTCTGTGCGGTTCCTGTGCGGACGTGCTCAGCTGTGCGCGCGCAGCGGAACCACGTTGCTCGGCAGGGAACCACGACCCGGTTCCCGCTTCGGGGCCGTCGGGCTGATCGTCAGCGTCACCAGGCTCGCGTACGTCGGGTGGCGGTCGACGTACACCTCCGGGACCCCGCAGGCGGCGGCCAGCACCGTGCGGTTGCGGTGCAGGTGCTCGAACGCCTCGCGGCCGAACAGCGACACCACGATGTCGCCGCCGCGGGGGCGGCTCCACAGGATCACCGGGAGGCGGCCGCCGGGCAGGCGCAGCCGGGGGAACACCGCCCGCAGCCGGTGCTGCAGGCGGATCGCGTGGATCCGGGCGCGCACCTGGCGGCGTCGCAGCACCGCCAGCCCGAGCGCGGTGGCGAGGACGGCCGACGCCCACAGCGGGCCCGCCCACAGTGCGAAGGTCACCAGGCCGTAGGGGAGCAGCGTCACGGCCAGGATTTCCCACCGCCAGTGGTAGATCCGCAACGGGAAGGTCGGGGGCGAGCTGGTCATTTCCGTGCTCCTTTCGGTCGGACGGCGGCGCAGGAGGCCGCCGAGGTGGCGCAGGAGACGTCCGGCACCGGCGGCCAGCACGAGGGCGGCGACGATGACCGGCCCGGACGTCATGTCGGGATCCGCGTCTTCGGGGCGGGCTCCGGTTTGCGGTCGCGGCCGAGCTGCCAGGTCCAGCGCCAGCCGGCCCAGATCGCGACGGCGGAGCCCAGCAGGACGAGCACGAAGGCCTGCCCGACCAGCCCGCCGAGCGGGGCGAGCCGCAACAGCACCAGCAGCGCCCAGAGCTGGGACGCGGTGAAGGGGATGACGAGACCGGCCGCGTAGACGCCCCGGCGCCAACGGCTCCGGTCCGGTGCGGTGGTGTAGGGGTCCATGAAAGCCCTCCTCTGCCGTGGATCCAGGAAACCTCCGGCTCGCCGAGTCCTGTGTGTCAGCTGACACACAGCGCAGGATTCAGCTCGCCAGTCGTCGGAGTTCGGCCATGCGGTGGATCGTCACCTGTCTTCTGCCGGTGCTGATCACCCCTTGGCGGCGCAGGTCGCGCGTCGCGCGCGCCCAGGACTCCCGCGAGATCGCCGCGGTCATCGCCAGTTCGGCCTGGGTGGCCGGGACGGCGATCCGGATGTCGTCCCCGCGCGGCACCCCGTGCTGGACGGCCAGCTGCATGAGCTGCGCCGCCACCCGCCGCGCCGCGGCCCCGCCGCCGACGTCCAGCCACTGCCTGCCGACAGACCGCAGCCGGGCCGAAAGCACGAGCAGCAGCGCCCAGGAGATCCGCGACCGCGTCCGGCACAGGGCGGCGAACCGGTCGCCCGGGATCTCGAGCACGTCGAGCTCGTCCAGCGCCTCGACGGTCGCCGAGCGCGGCAGGTCGTCGATCGCGGCGAGCTCCCCGATGACGTCACCGGCGCCCCGGACCCCCGCGACGACCTCGCGCCCGTCCGGGGTGGCGTGGACGATCCGCACGTGCCCGGACAGCAGCACCAGCACGACACTGGAGAGGTCGCCTTCCCGGCACACGGTCTGCCCGCGCCGGTAGGAGCGCCGCGTGGCGGATTCCGCCACCTTGCGGCGATCGGCCGGGGCCAGGTCGGCCCAGAAGCCCGTCGGTTCCACGGTCCCCACCTCTTTTCGTGCTACGCGGTCATGCCCTCCTGGCCCCCGTCGCCTTCGGGGGTGTACAGCCACCCGCGGAGCCGCTGGGTGCCGACCTTGATCGGCACCGCCTGGGAGTACGCGGTGTGATCGATCCCCGGGTAGCCGTGCCGGACGACCGAGCGGTGCATCGCCGGGGAGATGACGAGCACGAGCGGGGCGGTCGTGATGCTCAGCTGCCGCCGCAGTTCCCGCGCGTCGACGAAGCGGCAGACGATGTCGACGTCCTCGCCGTACGGGCCCCGGCTGTCGTAGTGCACTTCGCCGGCGTGCACGGCGACCCGGAGCCGGAAGGCGAGCTCGGGATGGCTCTCGGCGTGCTTGTCCAGCAGTTCGGCGAGGGTCGGGACGACGGTGGTGAGCAGCACCGGCTTCGGTGCCTGGTCGACCGGCCGGACCAGGCACAGCGCGCCGTCGCCCCGGTCGACGAACCCGTCGCGGAACTTCTTGGTGATCCCGCCGGCCAGGAAGGCCTCGTCCAGCAGCTCGAACAGGACGGTGCGGAGCCGGGCCCTCGCCGGGTTCGTCCGCGTCGTCGAGCCTTCGATGTCGACCGCCACCATGGCCCGGTGGAGGGGGACGTGTTGTGCTGGGGTACTCATGGCCTGCTCCTGCCTTCAGATTGAAAACTGAAGTTCAGTCAAGGAGACTGTAAGGCGTGAACTACCCCGGATCAACTGAGATGAACCGGTGTTATCTGTTCGGTGCCAGGAAGTTCCGCCCAGCGTAACGTTTCAGTCCCAGCTTCGCCGGGTCGCCGACAAAGGCTCCAGTGACGGGGAGTAATATTGGCGCCCTCATCGGGAGTACTGAAATTTCCTGAAGGGCGGCCCGAGTCGTGTCCCCAGTCCAGCAGCCACGGCCTGCGCTCGCCCGCCGCCTGCGCGCCCTGCGTGAGACGCTGTGGCCCGATGCCGGCATCACCCAGGGCCAGCTCGCCCAGGCCTTCGGCGGGAACAAGCCCCTCAGCGTCTCGCTGATCTCCTCCTGGGAAAAGCCGGACAAGCCCGTCGCGCCGCCGGTCAAATGGCTCGAGGCCTACGCGACGCTGTTCGCGACCCGCCGGTCCCTGGACGGCGGAACGCTGCGCATCCTCCCCGTCGGCGAACTGACGGACGGGGAGCGGACCCAGCGCAAGGAGCTGCTGGAAGAGCTGCTCGAGCTACGCGAAGGCCGCCGGTCCGCCGGGCCGAGGCCGGCCGCGGACATCTGGACCTTCGAGGCGGACCAGAACATCACCATCGTCTGCGCCCGGCTGCCGGAGAAGTACCGCGCGCACTTGTCCTATGCGGACCCCGACAGCGCCGACTTCGTCTCGCTGTACACCTACGCCGACCCGGACGCGCTGATCGAGCTGTTCGGCCACATCCGCTCGCGCAACCCGGAGAACAACGTCAAGTTCTGCACGAGCGACGAGCTGGCGGCGGACGACTACACGAGCCACCTGGTCCTGCTCGGCGGCGTCGACTTCAACTCGGTGACCCGGACGGTCATCGAACGGGTGAAGCTTCCGGTGAAGCAGGTCCCCCGGAAGGCGGACGCCGAGCACGGCGGGTTTCTGGTGGAGGAAAACGGCGATTCGAAGCTGTTCGAACCCAAGCTCGACAGCCAGGAGCACCTGTTGGAGGACGTCGCCCACTTCTACCGCGACGAAAGTCCGTTCAACCGAAAGCGCACCGTGACCGTGTGCAATGGTATGTACGGTCGTGGCACCCTCGGAGCGGTCCGCGCGCTGACGGACGCGCGCTTCCGGGACCGTAACACCGCGTACGTGCACGAGCGGTTCGGCGATGTGGAATCCTTCAGCATCATCAGCCGCGTGCCTGTCGTCGGGGGACAGGGGCTGACCCCCGACTGGACCCTCGAGGAGAACCGGTTGCACGAGTGGCCCGAGGCTGCCGAGTGAACCCCCGGCAGCACGAGTCGCACCAGGACCTCCTGGCGCACTTCGACACCGAGGACGTCTCCGGCGCGGCGATGGACGCGATCATCGTGCCCACCGCGCGCCCGGCCCCCTACCTGCGGCAGGCCATCGCCGCGGCCAAGGAAGGCGATGCCTTCCTGCTCTTCCTGTGCAGCAAGCTGTCGACGATCTCGGGCGCGATCCTGGAAGCGAAGAACGCCGGGGTCCGCGCGCTCGCCATCGACGTCGACCTGCTGAACCCCGGGCTGGTGCCGGAGTTCGCCACCGATCAGGTGCTGCGCTTCACCCGCTTCCGGCGGCAGACCGACACGAGCTTCAAGCGCAACCTGGGGCTGCTCATCGCGGTGCTCGCCGGCTGGAAGCGGATCCTCTTCCTCGACGACGACATCGAACTGCCGCACCCCGCGGACCTCGGCGTCGCGGCCGGCCTGCTCGGCGAATACGCGGTGGTCGGCCTGGCCAACGCCGGCATGCCGGACAACTCCGTCGTGTGCCACGCGATCCGGGACGCCGGCCGCAAGCAGGACACCTTCATCGGCGGCGGCGCACTGGCGGTGGGGGAAGCGGCCTTCAGCTCGTTCTTCCCCAACATCTACAACGAAGACTGGTTCTTCCTGCTGGACGGCATGAAACTGCGGCCGTCCGCGATCACCGGCACGGCGGTCCAGAAGCCCTACGACCCCTACCGGGACCCCCGCCGCGCCCGGGGCGAGGAACTGGGCGACACACTGGCCGAAGGCGTGTTCGGCCTGTTCGACAGCCACCTCGGCCTGGCGCACGCCACCGAGCCGTACTGGGAAGGATTCCTCGCCGACCGCCGCCGGATCATCCGGGAGACCATCGAGCTGGTCAAGGCGTCACCGATCGAGGCGGGTGAGCAGGGCCGGATGGCCGATTCGCTCCGCGCGGCGCTCGGCCGGAGCGAATTGATCACGCCGGCGCTGTGCGTGCGTTACCTGCGGGCCTGGCAGCAGGACTGCGTGTGCTGGCGGCAGCGGATCACCGACCTCCGCCGCGACCACCACGGCGGCTCGGGTGTCGCGCACGCCGTCGCGGCCCTGGGCATCCCGCTGGAAGCCCAGGCGGGGGTCGACGTCCCGGTCAGCACAAGGGCGAAGCGGCGAAGGGATCCTCTGCGGCCCGCGGCGCGGGTGTGACCGGCGTCAGGTCGTTGACCAGCACGAAGCACTCCTCGGGCTCGCTCAGCGTCGAACCGTCGGGCAAGGTCTTCTGCGCGTAGCAGATGACCTTTTCGTGCCCCCAGTCGCGATAACCGAGTTTCTTGTACAGGCGGGCGGCGTCATCGTTGTCCGTGCGTACCGCGAGCGCGACCCGATCGAAACCCAGCTCGGCGAGGCGACGCTCGGCTGCCTCGACCAGTGCTGTGCCCACCCCCTTCCTGCGCAGGTCCCGGTGGACTTCCAGGTGCGTGATCAGCGGGACCTCGGGGAGGTGCGTGGCGATGGGCTCTTCCTCGGCTTTCTCGAGCCACAGGTAGACGGCCCCGGCGGGCCGGAGGTCCAGCCAGGCCAGAAACAGCACGCCGACCTTTTTCAGCTGTCGTTCGTAGCGGTCGTCGAAGAATTCGCGGTCACCGAGGGCGGTGGCGAACGATTCCAGGTCTGCCGAAACGGCCGGCCGTACGCAGGGCTCGGTCATCAGCAGGAACTCCTGTTCGCCTGGGCACCACCAGTGTGCCGGAGTGAGCCGGTTCTTGACCAGGTTGCCCGGGCCCGGACCGGCGTCACACCCTGCTTTCGTCGTGTCTCACACGGTCGCAGTCAGGTCGAACACCGTTACGCCGTCCACAGTGGAGGACTCGTAGTGGGACGCCACCCACTCGGCGATTTCCTGGGCCGCGTCCGAGCCGCTGTTGCCCGGCATCGACAAGCCCTCGCCGAGGAAGTAGTGGATCCGCCCGTCGGCCACGTACTGCTGGAACTGCGCCAGCGTCGGGTACGGGTCCGTCCCGTTGAAGCCACCCACGGCCATCACCGGTGCCCCTGAAGCCAGCTGGTAGCCCGCCGCCGCGTTCGACAGCACGGTGGCCGCCGTCCAGGTGTACTTCGCTGAGTCCTTCTGGAGCAACGCTGTCAGCGAGGCGCCCGGCGTCGTCGTGGTCAGGAGTGCGGCCGGGCCGCCGCCGCGACCGCCGCCGAAGCCGCCCGGCCCACCGAAGCCGCCGGGGCCCCGGCCGCCGAAGCCGGACGACGGCCCGGCCGAGGGGATCGCGCCGCTGTGGGGCGTCGCCGCCGTCGCCAGCGTGTACGCTCCCGTGCCCAGCAGCGTCACGACCAGCGAAAAGGTGGCCACGGCCGCCGCTGCCCCGCGGGTCAGGTGCGTGGCGAAGAACAGCGCCACCGCTGCCAGGAGGCCGCCGACCAGGACCGTCGGCGCCAGCCACGGCTGCCACGACGAGTCGAGGAGCAGGTACGCCGTCAGCGCCGTCACCGCGACACCGCCGCTGAGCAGCCCCGAGGCCACCGGATTGGCGCGCAGGCGCCACAGCTGGACCGCCGCCGTCCCGGTCAGCGCGGCGATCGCCGGGGCCAGGGCCACCGTGTAGTACGGGTGGATGATCCCGCTCATGTAGCTGAACACCAGCGCCGTCACCAGCAGCCAGCCGCCCCACAGCAGCAGGGCCGCGCGGGAGGCGTCCGTGCGCGGGGCCCGGCGGGTGAACCACAGACCCGCTCCCAGCGCCAGCAGCGCCGCCGGCAGGAGCCAGGCGATCCCGCCCGCCATCTCGCTGCCGAACAGCCGGGTCAAGCCCGTCGAACCCCAGCCGCGGCCCGCGCCGCCGCCGACGCTGCCCACTTCGTCGCCGGTGAGGCGGCCGAAGCCGTTGTAGCCGAACACCAGCTCCCAGAGCGAGTTCGTCTGGGAGCCGCCGATGTACGGCCGGGAAGCCGCCGGCCACAGCGCGACCACCACCAGGTACCAGCCCGCCGCCACGAGGATCGAGACGAGCGCGCCGAGCAGGTGCAGGAGCCGCTTGCCGAGCGGCACAGGGGCAGCGACCAGGTATGCGAGCGCGAACGCGGGCAGGACCAGGAACGCCTGCAGCATCTTCGCCAGGAAGCCGAAGCCGACCGCGACGCCGGCCAGCGCGAGCCAGCGCGGGCTCGCCTTCTCGCACGCACGCACCACGCAGTACGCGCCCGCCACCAGCAGCAGCACCAGCAGCGCGTCCGGGTTGTTGAAGCGGAACATCAGCGCCGCGGCGGGCGTCAGGGCCAGCACCAGGCCCGCGACCAGCCCGGCCGCCGGGCCGGACGTGCGGCGGACCGTCGCGTGCAGCAGCCAGACCGAACCCACGCCCATCAGCGCCTGCGGCACCAGGATGCTCCACGCGTTGACGCCGAACAGCCGCGCCGACAGGCCCATCACCCACAGCGCGGCCGGGGTCTTGTCGACGGTGATCGCGTTCGCCGCGTCGCTGGAGCCGAAGAGCAGCGCCTTCCAGCTCTGTGACCCCGCCTGCGCGGCCGCCGAGTAGAACGCGTTGGCCCAGCCGGAAGCCCCGAGGCCCCACAGGTAGAGCACGGCGGTGCCGAGCAGGAGGACGGCCAGGAGCGGCCGGTGCCACGAACGGCGGAAAGGAACTGGAGAGGTCACGACGGGTTCGCGTGCCGCGAGAACGGTCATGAACTCAGCTTCCGGTCTCCAGCTGGGGCCGGGTTGTGCCGATGCTGTGCACCCGCTGTGCGGGCACGGCCACGGGCAGGCGCACCGCGAACTCCGTCCGGCCGGGCCGGCTGTGCACCTCGATCGAGCCGTGGTGGGCGACGACGACGGCCGAGGCGATCGCCATCCCGAGCCCGGTGCTGCCGGCGTGGCGGGAGCGGGACGAGTCGCCGCGGGCGAACCGCTCGAAGACGTCCGGCAGCAGGTCCGGCGCGATGCCGGGGCCGTCGTCGGTCACCGTGAGCACGGCGCTGCCGTCAGCCGAGCGGGCCAGTGCCGTGACCACCGTGGTGCCCGGCGGTGTGTGCGTGCGCGCGTTGGCCAGGAGGTTGGCCAGCACCTGGTGCAGGCGCTGGACGTCGCCGAACACGAGCACCGGGGCCGTCGGCAGTTCGAGCAGCCACCGGTGGCGGCGGCCGGCGACCCGGGCGTCCCCGACGGCGTCGGCGACCAGCCGCGTGAGGTCGACGTCGCGCACGTCGAGGGGCCGGCCCGCGTCGAGCCGGGCGAGCAGCAGCAGGTCCTCGACCAGCGCCGTCATCCGGACGGCTTCGGACTGGATCCGGTTCATCGAGTGGGCGACGTCCGGCGGCACCAGTGCGCTGCCGCGGGCGGCCAGCTCGGCGTACCCGCGGATCGCGGCCAGCGGCGTGCGCAGCTCGTGGCTGGCGTCCGCGACGAACTGCCGGACGCGGATCTCGCTGTCGTGCCGCGCTTCCAGGGCCTGGGCGACGTGGCCGAGCATCAGGTTCAGCGCCGAGCCGACCTGGCCGACCTCGGTCCGCGGGTCCGTGTCGCCCTCCGGGACGCGGATGGACAGCGCCACCTGGCCGCGGTCGAGGGGCAGCTCGGTGACGCGCCCGGCCGTGGCGGCGACGCGGTCGAGCGGGCGCAGGGTGCGGCGGACCGCGAACGCGCCGAGGAAGGCCGCGCCGAGCACGCCCGCGGCGGCCACGCCGAACAGGATCAGCCCGACGGTGAGCAGCGTGTCGTCGACCGGTTTCATCGGCAGGCCGGTGACCACGACGTCGGACGTCCCCGCGACCGGCAGCGCCATCAGGCGGTACTCGCCGAGGTCGTCGAAGGACAGGGTGTGCGGTTTGCCGTCGGTGGGCACCGAGAGCATGAGCGCCTGCTGGTCCGCGGTCAGCGCCAGCCGTCCGCCGTGTTCGGAGATGCTGTCGTCGCGGACCAGGTCCCGGCCCGAGAAGGTGGCGCTGACCGTGCCGACGTTCTGCCCGAGCGGGTGCTGGCCCTGGTTCTGCGGTGGCGGTCCGCCGTCCGGCGGCCGGGCGTTGCTCGCGAACACCAGCGAGCGATTCGCCGCGGCCGAGAGCTGCTGGTCGATCTGGCGCGTGAGGAACACGTCGAGCGCGAACTCGCTGACCACACCGACGATCAGGCACACCACGGTGAGCAGCACGACCACTGAGCCGGTCAATTTCGCGCGCAGCGAGAGCCGTCCCCGGCGGGGACGGGACGGGACGGTGCGCGCGGCCATGGGAACAGCGTCCGTCCGCGCCGTGTGTGCGGGTTGTGCGCTGCCTGTGAAGCGGCTGTGCGGTGACCGGCCCGTTGCCCGATGTCCGTTTCGTGGTCACAGGAACGGCTGAGGGCGGCCACAGTCGGTGCACAGGCCGCGGCTCCACCGTGGACTCATCCGAACAGCGAGGAGCGACTCATGAGCACACCGTCCACTCCGGACCCGACGTGGGGCGCGACGCCCGCACCGGCCCCGAAGCAGGCGTGGTCGCCGGGCAGGAAGATCGCGGCGGGCGCCGTCGCGGCGGTGATCGTGGCCGGCGGGGGAGCGGCGGTCTGGGCCGCGTCCTCGTCCGCGGCCACCGACACCCAGGCCGGCCCGGGCGGCATGCCGGGCGGTGGCCTGGGCGGCGCGCTGCACGGCGAGTACGTGGCGTCCGACGGCAACGGCGGCTACGTCACGAAGATCATGCAGACCGGCGAGGTCACGGAGCTGAGCGCGACGTCCCTGACCGCCAAGAGCGACGACGGCTTCTCGAAGACGTACACGATCACGTCGGCCCAGGCGACGGGCCTGGCGACCGGTGACACGGTCACGGTGGTGGCCACCGAGTCGGGCACCACGGCGACGGCGACCTCGGTCACCGACGGCGAGGCGGGCCCGCAAGCCCCGGGCGGCGGCCAGGGAACCCCGCCCTCGGGCGCCCCCGCCCGGACCGGCTGACCCGGACTTCCCCCTGCAGTGAACGACTCATTCCTGACGTCCGACGCCAGGAATGAGTCATTCACTGCGTCCGGTCAGCGGCGGTCGTAGTCGACCGCGACCTCCGGGGTCGTCGCGCGGGAGCGGCAGGTCAGGATCCGGTTCGCCGCGACGTCGTCCTCGGTCAGCGCGTACCGGACGTCCATGTCCACCTGCCCGTGCAGCAGCGTCGCCCGGCACGTGCCGCACGCGCCGCCCGTGCACGAGTACGGCACCTCGTACCCGGCCCGCAACGCCGCGTCCAGAACCGTTTCCCCGGCTTCGGCCGTGACGCACGTCGTCGTGCCGCCCAGCGTCAGCGCCACCTTCGCCGGCGTGCCCGCCGGGTCGCGCAGGGGCGCCGCGCCGCGGAAGAGTTCGAAGTGGACGTTCTCCTCCGGGACGTCCGCGTCGGCCAGCGTGCGGCGGGCCATCTCCAGCAGGCCGCGCGGCCCGCACAGGAACCACTCGTCGACCTTCGCCGGGTGCAGCCGGTTCTGCAGCAGCGCGCGCAGCCGCGTCCCGTCGAGCCGCCCGCGCTGGTAGCGCTCGTGCGAAATGGCGAGGGCCTCGCCGAGCGTGTCGAAGTGCCGCGGCCGGTGCGCGTGCAGGTCCGGGTCGCGCTCGTCGGTGCGGTAGTGGACGACGTGCAGCCGGCCGCCGAACCCTTCGGCGAGCGCGCTCAGCTCCGCGGCGAACAAGGTCGTCGTCCCCGAGGTGTTGACGTACAGCAGCGTCGCCCGGCTGTGCGGCTCCGCGGTGAGCGTGCTGACCACGATGGACAGCACCGGCGTGATGCCGCTGCCCGCGGCCAGCGCCACGTAGTGCGCGGTCCGGGACGGGTCCGGGGTGAGCGTGAACGCACCGGAGGGCGGCAGGACCTCCAGGAAGTCGCCCGCGGCCAGGGTCGTGGTCGCGAAGCCGGAGAACGCGCCGCCGGGCCGCCGCTTCACCGCGATCCGCAGCTCGCCCGAGTCCGCCGGCGCGCAGATCGAGTACGTCCGCCGCACCGGCTGGCCGTCGACCACCGCGCGGACGGCCACGTGCTGGCCGGGCGAGAACCGGAACTCCGGCGCCAGGTGCGGCGGGACGTCGAAGGTGATCGCGACGGCGTCCGCGGTCAGCGGCCGGACCTCCCGCACCCGCAGCCGGTGGAACCGGCTCGGGCCCGGCGGCGGCTCCGGGCCGGGCTCGTGGTCGCCGAGGTCGTCGGCCAGCCGCCGCCAGGCGCGGTACTCCGCCGGCGTCAGCTCGCGGCCCCACGCCGTGATGATCGGGACGTCGCGGGCGAGGTAGGCGTCCCGGTTGTCGCGCCACGCCCGCAGGTAGCGGTAGAACGGCACGGCGGGGTGGAGGTGGTGCACCAGGTGGTAGTTCTGGAACAGCATCATCGGCGTCATCAGCCACTCCAGCCCCACGCGCACCCGCGTGGTGCCGAACTTGTCGCGCGGCTTCGCGGCGGGGAGGCCGTGGTGCGGCAGCCAGTCGAACCACCACGCCAGCACGGCCAGCCCGATCCGCTGCGGCAGCAGGTACCCCAGCACCAGTTCCCGGCCGTGGCCGCAGGCGATCAGCGTCGCGGCGGCGACGAACGCCAGCGACAGCAGCACGATCGTCTCGGCCCGCTCCGGCGCCGGGCGGGTGCGCACGCGGGCGCCGTAGAAGCGCGCGTACCAGAAGTCGATGGTGAGCCAGCGGAAGGGAAGCGACCACCAGGCTCCCTGCGACGTCCAGGCGTCGGGATCGGTGTGGGAGTCCGCGTTCGTGTTGCGGTGGTGTTCACTGTGGATGAACCGGAGCAGCGGGAACGACGCGTACGCCGCGACGAACGGCATCGCCAGCCTGCCCAGCACCTCGTTGACCCATGTCAGCTTTCCTGCGGCGTGGTGCACGGATTCGTGCGCCACGGTGAACATCGTGAAGGTGACGATCGCGTGCAGCGGCACCGTGTACACCGGCGGCGCGATCCCGGCCAGCAGCAGCCAGGTCGCCGTCGCCCACAGCGCGGCACCGCCGGTGAACAGCAGGAGCGTCGGCACGGACAGGCGGGGCAACGGGATGCGGGGCGAGGGCACCGAGCGCGGGACCGGCACGCCGGCCGCCGGCACGCTCCCGGACGTCCGGGAGCCGAGCGACGGGGTATCGACGACGGGCATCGAGCGGTCTCCTCGGTCGAGAAGCTCCTGGCGAGGCGGGAGTCACCGTAGACAACCCGCTCGGGTTTGTAAACGTTGCGCCACGCTTCGAAAAAAGGTCCCGGCCTGCCGAACGCAAGCGGTCGGTAAGCTGCCCTTGTGAAGGCCGTCACCCGTTCCGCCCCGGTGCGCACCCGGGACCGGCTGCTCGACGCGGCCGCCGTCCTCATCGCCGCGGACGGCTGGGCCGCGGTGACGATGGGCAAGCTGGCCGCGCACGTCGGCGTCAGCAGGCAGACCGTCTACAACGAACTCGGCTCCAAGGCCGAGCTGGCCGAAGCGCTGGTGCTGCGCGAAACCGGGCGCTTCGCCGAGCGGGTGACCGAGGTCGTCGCCGCCCACCCGGGCCGTGCCGTCGACGGCGTCACCGCCGCGTTCCGCCAGACCCTCGAAGCGGCCAGGGTCAACCCGCTGATCCTGATCGCGCTCGGGTGCCCGAAGGGCGGCAGCGACGACTTCCTCCCGCTGCTGACCACCCGGCCCGAAGGCGTGCTCGAGCGCTCGGTCGACTCCGTGGCGGCCCTGCTCGCGCGGAGCTACCCCGACGTCGGGCTGACCCTCTCGGAGTGGACGGTCGCGGTCGAGGCGTTCGTCCGGCTGCTGCTCTCCCACCTCGTCCAGCCCAGCGGGTCGGTGGCGCACGCGACCGGTCAGATGCGCTGGGTGATCGGCCGGATGCTGGGCGCCTGACGCCGCAGGTGGCCCCCGGCCCGGTGGCGGAGGCCACTGGCCTAGACTCGGACGTCCCGGCCTGCACGTGGCCGGGGCCATTTCCGCAGGATTGTCCACCACAATCGTTACCGCTCGAGGAGAAGACCTTGAAGAGCACCGTCGAGCAGCTCAGCCCGACGCGAGTCAAGATCAATGTCGAGGTGCCGTTCGACGAGCTCAAGCCGAACTTCGACCGCGCCTACCGCAAGATCGCCCAGCAGGTGCGCATCCCGGGCTTCCGGCCCGGCAAGGCGCCCGCTCGCGTCCTGGAAAGCCGGATCGGGCGCGGCCCGGTGCTCGACGAGGTCGTCAACGAGGCCATCCCGGCCAAGTACATCGAGGCCGTCCGCGCCAACGAGGTCCGCACGCTCGGCAACCCCGAGTTCGACGTGACCAAGCTCGAGGACCGCGACGTGCTCGAGTTCACCGCCGAGGTCGACGTGCGCCCGGAGATCGAGCTGCCCGACCTGGACGGCTTCGCGATCACCGTCGACGACGTCGAGCTGACCGACGCGGAGGTCGACGAGCAGCTCGACGAGCTGCGCGCCCGCTTCGGCACGCTGACCGGCGTCGAGCGCCCGGCCGAGAACGGCGACTTCGTCTCGATCGACCTGTCCGCGACCGTCGACGGCGAGACCGTCGAGGAGGCGAGCACCAGCGGGCTGTCCTACGAGATCGGCTCCGGCCAGCTCGTCGACGGCATCGACGAGGCGATCATCGGCGCGACCGCCGGCGAGACCAAGACGTTCACCACCCAGCTCGTCGCCGGTGAGCACGCCGGCAAGGACGCCGAAGTGACCGTGACCGTCCAGTCGGTCAAGACCCGCGAGCTGCCCGAGGCCGACGACGAGTTCGCCCAGATGGCCAGCGAGTTCGACACGATCGACGAGCTCAAGAACGACCTGCGCGAGCGGCTCGGCCGCGTCAAGAAGATGCAGCAGGGCGTCCAGGCCCGCGACAAGGTGCTCGACGAGCTCCTGGAGCGCACCGAGGTGCCGATCCCGGAGAAGGTCCTCGACGCCGAGATCGAGAACCGCAAGCACGACGCGATCCACCCGTTCGACCACGACGAGGCCCAGTTCGCCAAGGCCCTCGAGGCCGAAGGCCGCACGCTCGAAGAGTTCGACGCGGAGACCCGCACCGAGTCGGAGAAGGCCGTCCGCACGCAGCTGCTGCTGGACACCATCGCCGACAAGGAAGAGGTGTCGGTCAACGACGGCGAGCTCACCGAGCGGATCATCTACCAGGCCCAGCGCTTCGGGATCAGCCCGGACGAGTACGTCCAGCGCGCCCAGCAGTCGGGCCAGCTGACCGCGATCTACGCCGACGTGCGCCGCGGCAAGGCCCTCGCCTCCGTGGTCCGCAAGACGACCGTCACCGACGGTTCCGGCGCCGAGGTCGACCTCTCGGAGCTGTTCGGCAGCGACGAGCCGGCAACCGAGGAGACGCAGGTCACCGACGGAACGGCGAAGACTCCGGCGGAGTGAAGCTGTGAGCGAACTTGGGCGGTGTCAGGCATTCTGCACCGCCCAAGTTCGTTAGGGTCGGATACAAGATCTCAAGCATCTGAAACGACAGCGGTGGCCGTCAGCACGGGGCCGCCGCCGGCGCGAAAAGGCAGGCAGACGTGACGCAGCACACGCCCGAGGCGCGGACCGGCACCGCAGGGCTCAACCTCACCGACTCGGTGTTCGAGCGGTTGCTCCAGGAGCGCATCGTCGTCCTCGGTTCCGAGGTCAACGACGAGGTCGCCAACCGGATCACCGCGCAGCTGTTGCTGCTCGACGCGGACGACGCCGAGTCCGACATCCGCTTCTACATCAACTCGCCGGGTGGCTCGGTCACCGCCGGGTTCGCCATCTACGACACCATGCAGCTGATCCGCCCGGACGTCGCGACCTACGCGATGGGCATGGCGGCTTCGATGGGGCAGTTCCTGCTCTCCTCGGGCACGCCGGGCAAGCGCTACGCGCTCCCGCACGCCCGCATCCTGATGCACCAGCCCTCGGCCGGTGTCGGCGGCACGGCGTCGGACATCGCGATCCAGGCGGACCTGTTCAACAAGTGGAAGCAGGAGCTGGCCCGGATCACCGCGGACCAGACCGGGCAGACGGTCGAGCAGATCATCAAGGACGGCGACCGCGACCGCTGGTTCACCGCGCAGGAGGCGAAGGACTACGGGTTCGTCGACCACGTCCTCACCGCCGACATCGCCCGTCCGGGCTCCCGCTGAGCCCGAAGCACCAAGGAGACTTTCGATGAGCAACTTCAGGCTCCCGGGTGACTTCCAGGGCCCGAGCGTCCCCCAGTCGCGGTACATCCTGCCGTCGTACGTGGAGCGGACCAGCTACGGGGTCAAGGAGTCGAACCCGTACAACAAGCTGTACGAAGAGCGGGTCATCTTCCTCGGCGTGCAGGTGGACGACGCGTCGGCCAACGACGTGATGGCCCAGCTGCTGCACCTCGAGCACGAGGACCCGGACCGCGACATCCTGGTCTACATCAACTCGCCGGGTGGCTCGTTCACCTCGCTGATGGCGATCTACGACACCATGCAGTTCGTCCGCCCGGACATCCAGACGTACTGCCTCGGCCAGGCCGCCTCGGCCGCCGCGGTGCTGCTGTCGGCCGGCACGCCGGGCAAGCGCTACGCGCTGCCGAACTCCCGCGTGCTGATCCACCAGCCGGCCACCGAGGGCACCTACGGCCAGGTCTCCGACCTGGAGATCCAGGCCAACGAGATCCAGCGGGTGCGGCGCCAGATGGAGGTCATCCTGGCCAAGCACACGAACAAGGACCCGGACCAGATCCGGACCGACATCGAGCGCGACAAGATCCTCACGGCCGAAGAGGCCAAGGCGTACGGCATCATCGACGAGGTGCTGCCGTACCGTAAGGCATCGGCTCTTTAGATCCGCCAGGCCGGTGTGTGTCGAGAAGACGACACACACCGGCATCCTGGTTTAGGGTCGTCCTCTGACGTGCTCCCGGAGCTCGTGGGTGTTCCCGCCCGCGGCATCGGACGGGTACCGTCAGTGGCAATGCGTGAGGCTCGCACCCGGTCACCGCACCGGGGGGTCGCACCGTCGCAACACACGTCAGGCGCGCCGAACCCGCGCCGGAGGGGACGAGGTCAACGGCCATGGCACGGATCGGTGACGGCGGAGACCTGCTGAAGTGTTCTTTCTGCGGGAAGAGCCAGAAGCAGGTGAAGAAGCTCATTGCCGGCCCCGGGGTCTACATCTGCGATGAGTGCATCGACCTCTGCAATGAGATCATCGAGGAGGAGCTGGCCGAAGCCGGCGACGTCAAGCTCGACGAGCTGCCCAAGCCCGCCGACATCCACGAATTCCTCGAGCAGTACATCATCGGCCAGGAAGACGCCAAGCGGACGCTGGCAGTGGCGGTCTACAACCACTACAAGCGGATCCAGGCGGACGACAAGGCCGGGCCGAAGGACTCCAAGGAGGAGTCGGTCGAGCTCGCCAAGTCGAACATCCTGATGCTCGGCCCCACCGGGTGCGGCAAAACCTACCTGGCGCAGACGCTCGCGAAGCTGCTGAACGTGCCGTTCGCCATCGCGGACGCCACGGCGCTGACCGAAGCGGGCTACGTCGGCGAGGACGTCGAAAACATCCTCCTCAAGCTCATCCAGGCGGCGGACTACGACGTCAAGCGGGCCGAGACCGGGATCATCTACATCGACGAGGTCGACAAGATCGCCCGCAAGAGCGAGAACCCGTCGATCACCCGGGACGTCTCCGGCGAGGGCGTCCAGCAGGCGCTGCTGAAGATCCTCGAGGGCACCACCGCCTCGGTGCCGCCGCAGGGCGGCCGGAAGCACCCGCACCAGGAGTTCATCCAGATCGACACGACGAACGTGCTGTTCATCGTGGCCGGCGCGTTCGCCGGGCTGGAGAAGATCATCAACGAGCGGGTCGGCAAGCGCGGCCTCGGCTTCGGCGCGGAGATCCGCACCAAGTCCGAGATCGAGGAGAGCGACGTCTTCTCCGACACCATGCCCGAGGACCTGATCAAGTTCGGCCTGATCCCGGAGTTCATCGGCCGCCTCCCGGTCGTGGCGACGGTGAACCACCTGGACAAGGACTCGCTGGTCAACATCCTCACCCAGCCGCGCAACGCCCTGGTGAAGCAGTACAAGAAGCTCTTCGAAATGGACAACGTCGAGCTCGAGTTCACCAAGACCGCGCTCGAGGCCATCGCCGACCAGGCGGTCCTGCGCGGGACCGGTGCCCGCGGGCTGCGTGCGATCATGGAAGAAGTGCTCCAGCCGGTGATGTACGACATCCCGAGCCGCGACGACGTGGCGAAGGTCGTCATCACCGAGCAGACCGTCCGGGAGAACGTGAACCCGACGATCGTCGCCCGGCAGCCGACGCGGCGCGCGCGCAGCGAGCGCGGCGAGAAGTCGGCCTGACGCCGGGCGTCTCCGGGCCGCCCGGCCCGGAGACCCGACAGGAAAGCTGAATGACTGCTGACTCTTTCCCGGGTTCCGGGGCTGCTCCGGGCGGCGGCGTGCAAGCGCCGGCCCCGCCGGCCCCGGAACCTGCCGGGACCACCCCGGCCGGGACGACCCCGGCCGGGCCGGTCCTGGGGTTCCGCGAGCTGAGCGAGCGCGTGATCGCGTCCGTCGCCGACCGGTACCCGTGGCTGAACCGGGTGCTGATGGGCATGCTGGCCGTGTTCACCGGCACCTGCGTCGTCGCCGTCGTCTCGCGGCTGTCCCCGTTGCCGCTGATCCCCGTGCCGCTGTTCGTCGTCGCGGCGTACGGGCTGCGGCAGGCCCGCGGCGTGACCGAGCGGCGTCAGCTGTTCAACTGGGTGCTCCTGTTCGCACTGGCGACCATCGTCGGCTTCTGGCTGATCGCGGTCGTCGGCCGTTGGGTGGAGTGACATTCCGGCGTCCGGCGGGTTTGAGCTCGTCTCCGCCGGGGTAAGCCCCCCTCGTGGTAGATGCCCTCAGACCGTTCCGGCATCCCGCACTCTTCTATCGCGGCGACACCGAGTACCTGGACGGTGTCGTCCCGTTCCTGCTCGAAGGTCTCGACCGGGGTGAGCCCGCGGCCGTCGCCGTCCCCGGCCGCAACCTGCTGCTGATCGAAAAGGCCCTGGAAGACCGGGCGAGCGAAGTCCGGCTGATCGACATGCAGCGGGCGGGCCGCAACCCCGGCGCCATCCTGCCGTCGGTGCTGCACGCCTTCGCCGCCGAGCACGCCGGCCCGGTGCGCATCGTGGGCGAGCCGATCTGGGCCGGCCGCACGGACTCGGAGTACTCGGCGTGCGTGGTGCACGAAGCTCTCATCAACAACGCCTTCGCCGGTCGTGACCTGGCGGTGCTCTGCCCGTACGACGTCGGGGAGCTGCCGCCGCCGGTGCTGGCCGACGCCGAGCGGACCCACCCCGAGCTGTGGGGCCTGGCCGGGCCGTTCATCAGCCCGCGGTTCGACCCGGACGGCGTGCGCGCGGACTTCACGCGGCCGCTCGAGGCGCCACCGGGCGCGGTCGAGCGCGAATTCGACCTGGGACAGCTGGCGTCGTTGCGCGGCTTCGCGGAGATCTGGGCCGCCCGGCACGGCCTGCGCCGGCCCCGCCGGGACGACTTCGCGCTGGCGATCGCCGAGCTGACGGCGAACAGCGTCCTCTACGGCGGCGGCACCGGCGTCCTGCGGCTGTGGGCGGAGGACTCGCAGGTGGTCTGCGAGGTGAGCGACGCCGGCACGATCGCCGAGCCGCTGGCCGGCCGCATCCCCCCGTCGGCGACCACCCTGGGCGGCCGCGGCCTGCTGCTGGTCAACCGCGTGGCCGACCTGGTCCGCACGTACTGGGTCCCGGGCCGCACCACCACCCGCATCCACTTCACGCGCTGACCCGCCGCCCGAACTGCATGGGGGCAGGGGCTGGGTCAGTCGGCGCGGGGGACGTGCTTGCCGAGGAAGCTGACCAGGCTGGGCACCACCGTGCGGTTGAACGGGTCGCCGTGCTTGCCGTGGGCGGTGTGCGCGACCGCCGGGTGCGCCGCCTCGATGTAGCGGCGGACACCGGTGATGAACGGGTCCTCCGTGCCGCACCAGATGCCGTTGGCCACGCCCTTGGTCTCGTCGATGTGCCGCAGCGGGTCGAGGGCCGTCCAGTCCTGGATGCCGGTGAAGATGTGCCGCTTGGCCATCTCCGGCCAGGACGTGATCAGCGCCGGCGCCAGCGTCGCGACGGCGGACGGCGGCTGGCGCCGCTCGACGCGGCGGCGCGTGTACACCAGCGCGCCGAACCCGCCCATCGACACGCCGGTGCAGGCGAACGGCTGACCGGTCGGGCCGGCGAAGCCGCGGGCCCGCAGCCACTGCGGGACCTCCTCCAGCAGCATCGCCATCGGGTCGTCGCCCGGGTGGACCTGGTGCCAGTAGTTGTCGCCGCCGTCGACGGCCACGAAGCCGAACGCCGGCACCGCCTTGCGGGCGACGTCGCTGGCGAGCTGCTTGAGCGTGCCGGTGGGCGCCGCGCTGCGGGCGTTGCCGTGCAGGCCGTGCAGCATCAGCGACATCGGCAGCCCCTTCGGCGGGGTCTTCGACGGCAGGATGAACACCAGGTCGACCATCCGGCCGCGCGCCGCGGAGTAGACGCGCTCGACGCGCGTGCTGCCCAGCTGGGTGGTCGGGTTCGACGACGTCACGCCGAGCGTGCGCTGCAGGGCCTGGCTGAACGGCAGCTTGCCGGTGGCGGTGCCGACGGCCAGCCCGGTCACGGCCAGCCCGGACGCGCCCGCGATCAGCACCGACCGGCGGCCGATCCACCGCCGGGCGCCCTGGACCGCCCCGGCGACCGCTCCGGCCGGCTCCGCGTCCCCGTTTTGCTCGTTCACCCTGTCTCCATCCCCCTGCCCCCTGATAAGGACGCCGCGCACCCGCTCCGCGTTCCCTCGCGTCCGGCGTTCACCGGGTTATTCGTCAACACCCTGCCCGGCGTTTCCGGTCCTCGTCCGCCAAGCCGCCCGCGCGGCCTCGGCCGAGCGCCCGGCTTCGTCCACAGTGTCCCCGAGACCCACCGCCATGGTGATCCCGAGGGGGATCAAAATGTGGTCTATGCCCTGTTCGCCGGGGCCGAAGTGCCCCGACGCCTCCAGTGTGACGAATCCGTGCAGCGCACTCCAGAGCTGGGCGGCGGCCTGGTACTCGTCGGAGGGCCGGAACCGGCCGGCCGCGATGGCCCGCTCGGTCGCCCGGACGATGTGGGCGAACGCCTCCAGTCCCTCCTGGGCGGCTTCGCGGCCTTCTGCGGTGGTGAGGTCGGACAGCGTCGCCCGCTTGCCTCCGGGGGCGGACTGGCCGAAGGACACCGCGAACAGCTGCGGCTGCTCGGCGACCGCCTGCCGGTAGGTGCGGGCCAGGCTGAAGATGTCGGCCACCGGGTCGTCGGTCAGGGGGACCCCGGCCAGCCACTCCGACAGGCGCAGGAAGCCGGCCCGCGCGACCTCGTCGACCAGCGCGGCCATGCCGCCGAAGTGCGTGTAGACCGCCATCGTCGAGACGCCGACCTCCGCCGCCAGCTTGCGGGCCTGCAGGGCTTCGGGTCCGTTTTCGTCGAGCAGCCGGATGGCGGCCTCGACGAGCCGGGCCTTGACGTCGGTCGCGCGCGGTTTGGGACTCATGCTTGCCAGTATCCCATAACCCTGTTATATCTGGTTTCATAACCAAGTTATGGAGGGGTCCCATGGGCAACAAGTTCCTCGAAGGAAACTTCGCCCCGGTCAGCCGGGAGCACACGATCACCGAGCTCGCCGTCACCGGCCGGATCCCGGACTTCCTCGACGGCCGGTACCTGCGCAACGGCCCGAACCCGCTGTCCGAGGTGGACCCGGCGGCCTACCACTGGTTCATGGGCGACGGCATGGTCCACGGCGTGCGCCTGCGCGACGGGAAGGCCGAGTGGTACCGCAACCGGTGGGTCCGCAACCCCGCCGTCGCGGCGGCGCTCGACGGCGAGGACGCGAGCCGGTTCTGCGGGCTGGACGCGCTCGGCGCCAACACCAACGTCATCGGCCACGCGGGCAAGACCCTCGCCCTGGTCGAGGCGGGCGCGCCGATCTACGAGCTGACCGACGAACTCGACACCGTCGGCCGCTGCGACTTCGACGGCACGCTGCCCGGCGGCTACACCGCCCACCCGAAGCGCGACCCGCGCACCGGCGAGCTGCACGCCGTCTCGTACTTCTTCGGCATGGGCAACAAGGTCCAGTACTCGGTGATCGACACGGCCGGCCGCGCCCGCCGCACGGTCGACGTCGAGGTCACCGGGTCGCCGATGATGCACGACTTCTCCCTGACCGAGAACCACGTCGTGTTCTACGACCTGCCGGTGACGTTCAACGCGGAGATGGCGGTCGCCGCCGGGGTGCCGGCCGCGCTGCGCACGCCGGCGAAGCTGGTGGTGTCGGCCATGGTCGGCAAGGTGCGCGTCCCGGACCCGGTGACCGCGATGATGGCCCGCAAGATCGGCGCGAACGGCGGCCTGCCCTACCGCTGGGACCCGAAGTACCCGGCGCGGATCGGCATCATGCCCCGCGAAGGCGGCAACGCGGACGTCCGGTGGTTCGAGGTCGAGCCGTGCTACGTCTTCCACCCGCTCAACGCCTACGACGACGGCGACAGCGTCGTGCTGGACGTCGTCCGCCACCCGCGGATGTTCGACCGCGAGCTGCACGGCCCGGACGAGGGCGGCCCCACCCTGGACCGCTGGACGGTCGACCTGGCCGCGGGCAAGGTCCTGGAGGAGCGCCTCGACGACCGCGGCCAGGAGTTCCCGCGCGTGGACGAGCGCCTGGTCGGCCACCGCCACCGCTACGGCTACGCGATGTCGGCCGACGGCGGCGCCGACCCGGGCGGTTCGCTGTTCAAGCACGACTTCCACACGGGAGCGCGGCACGAGCGCGCGTTCGGCGCGGGCCGCCAGCCGGGCGAGTTCGTGTTCGTCCCCCGCCACGAGGAGGCGGCCGAGGACGACGGCGTCCTGATGGGCTTCGTGTTCGACCCGGCGACCCGGCGCAGCGACCTGACGATCCTGGACGCGGAAACGCTGGAGACGGTCGCGGCGATCCACCTGCCGGACCGCGTGCCCCACGGCTTCCACGGCAACTGGGTGCCGGTCGGCTAGGTCAGGATGCGGTGGTCGCCGGTGTAGAGGTTCATCGAGTCGCCGCGCAGGAAGCCGATTAGGGTCATGCCGTTCTCCTCGGCCAGCTCCACCGCCAGTGACGACGGCGCCGACACCGCGGCCAGCAGCCCGATGCCCGCCATCGCGGCCTTCTGCACCAGCTCGAACGACGCTCGCCCGGACACCAGGAGGCCGTGGCCCGGCGCCGGGATCCGGCCCTCGAGGACCGCCCAGCCCAGCACCTTGTCCACCGCGTTGTGCCGGCCGACGTCTTCGCGGACGACGTCCAGCGATCCGTCCGGGGTGAACAGCGCCGCCGCGTGGAGGCCGCCGGTGCTGGCGAACACCTTCTGGCGCGCGCGCAGTGCGTCCGGCAGGCCCGCCAGGGTCGAACTCTTCACCGCGAACGCCGCCGAGGCGGGGGAGAAGCGGGTGCGGAGCTTGACCGCGTCGAGCGCGGCCTTGCCGCAGACCCCGCACGACGACGTCGTGTAGAAGTTGCGCTCGACACCGGTGTCCGGCGGCGGGACGCCGTCGGCGAGCGCGATGTCCAGCACGTTGTAGGTGTTGCGACCCTGTTCGTCGACGCCGTCGCAGTACCGGGCCACCGCCACGTCCGCGCGCCCGCCGATCACGCCCTCGGACAGCAGGAACCCGTGGGCGAGCTCGACGTCGTGCCCGGGCGTGCGCATGGTCACCGCCAGCGCCCGGCCGCCGACCCGCAGCTCCAGAGGCTCTTCGGCCGCCAGCGCGTCGGGGCGGCGCCGGTCCCCGGTCGCGGAGATCCGCCGCACCGGCCTGCGCACGGTCACCCTGCCCATCAGCACATCCTTCGCTGCCCGAAAGTTCGACACTCGTATGGTGCAACACTGGTGATTTAGTAATACATTCCCTTCATCATCCTCAGAATACGGAGGGAACCGATGGCTCTCGGCTTCCTGGACCGATCCCGGATCGTGGCACCGCCGAGCTGGACGCGCTGGCTGGTGCCGCCGGCGGCCCTGTCGGTACACCTGTCGATCGGGCAGGCCTACGCGTGGAGCGTCTTCAAGACCCCGCTCGAGAAGACCCTGCACCTCAACGGCACGCAGAGTTCCCTGCCGTTCCAGCTCGGCATCGTCATGCTGGGGCTGTCCGCCGCGTTCGGCGGCACCCTCGTCGAAAAGAACGGCCCGCGCTGGGCGATGTTCGTGTCGATGTGCTGCTTCGCCAGCGGGTTCCTCATCTCCGCGCTCGGCGTGGCGACCGGGCAGTTCTGGCTGGTCGTCGCCGGCTACGGCGGGATCGGCGGCATCGGGCTCGGCATCGGCTACATCTCGCCGGTGTCGACGCTGATCAAGTGGTTCCCGGACCGGCCGGGCATGGCCACCGGCATCGCGATCATGGGCTTCGGCGGCGGCGCGCTGATCGCCTCGCCGTGGTCGTCGTCGATGCTGGGCACCGCGCCCACGGCGAGCACCATCGCGACGGCGTTCCTGATCCACGGCGTCGTCTACGCGGTGTTCATGTCGATGGGCTGGCTGCTCGTGCGGGTGCCGGCCGACGACTGGAAGCCGGCGGGCTGGGAACCGAAGACCGACCACGGCAAGGCGATGATCAGCACGGCGAACGTCTCGGCCGCCAACGCGATCAAGACGCCGCAGTTCTGGTGCCTGTGGGTGGTGCTGTGCTTCAACGTGACCGCGGGCATCGGGATCCTGGAGAAGGCGTCCCCGATGATCGTCGACTTCTTCAAGAACACGTCCACCCCGGTCGGCACGGCCGCGGCGGCCGGGTTCGTCGCGCTGCTGTCGCTGTGCAACATGCTCGGCCGGTTCGTCTGGTCGTCCACTTCGGACCTCGTCGGCCGCAAGAACATCTACCGCACCTACCTCGGCGTCGGCGCGCTGCTGTACCTGGTGATCGCGCTGACGCAGAACTCGTCGAAGCTCGTGTTCATCCTGTGCGCGATGGTGATCCTTTCCTTCTACGGCGGCGGGTTCGCGACGGTCCCGGCGTACCTGAAGGACCTGTTCGGCACCTACCAGGTGGGCGCGATCCACGGCCGGCTGCTCACCGCCTGGTCGGTGGCCGGCGTGCTCGGCCCGCTGATCGTCAACCGCATCGCCGACGGCGAAAAGGCGGCGGGCAAGTCCGGCCCGGACCTGTACACGACGTCGTTCTACATCATGATCGGCCTGCTCGTGGTCGGCTTCGTGGCCAACGAGCTGGTGCGCCCGGTCAAGGAGAAGTTCCACGAGCCGGTCCCGGCGGCCGCGAGGAGTGAGGCGTGATGACCGAACCGACGGCGAAACCCCACCGGACACCCCTGATCGTGCTGGCCTGGGCGTGGGTGGTGCTCCCGTTCGGGTACGGGGTGTACCAGCTCTTCCTGAAGCTGGTCCAGCTTTTCGGATGAGCAGGGGAGTGCTCGTCACCGGCGCGTCCCGCGGTATCGGGCGCGCGGTGGCCACCGCGTTCGCGGCGCGGGGTGACCGGGTGGCCGTCCACTACGGACACCGCGCCGCGGACGCCGAAGAGACGCTGAAAGCGCTCCCCGGCGACGGGCACCTGCTGATCGGCGGCGACCTCGCCGACCCCGAAGCCGCGCGGCGCATCGCCGACGCGGCCGAGGCCGGGCTCGGCGGGGTCGACGTGCTGGTCAACAACGCCGCCGTCGCGACGTCGGCCGAGACCGCGCACGCGATCGCCGAAGTGTCCTATGCGGACTGGCAGCGGATCTGGCGGCGCACCCTCGACGTCAACATCGTCGGGGCCGCGAACCTCAGCTACTGCGTCGCCCGGCACCTCATCGGGCGCGGCGCGCCCGGCCGGATCGTCAACGTCGGGTCACGCGGGGCCTTCAAGGGCGAGCCGGACCACCCCGCCTACGGCGCGAGCAAAGCCGCTCTGCACGCGTTCGGCCAGTCGCTGGCCGTTTCCCTCGCGCCCCACGGGATCGCCGTGACGTCGGTGGCGCCCGGGTTCACCGCCACCGAGCGCGTGGCCGCCCGGATCGACGACGCGGTGCGCGCGCAGAGCCCGTTCGGCCGGGTGGGCACGCCCGAGGAGGTCGCCGCGGCCGTCGTTTACCTGGCCTCGGCCGAAGCGGCCTGGGCGTCCGGCGCGATCCTCGATCTCAACGGGGCGTCACACCTTCGGATGTGACCCAACTCTCACTCGTGCAGCGGTTCCCGGCGTCCGGGCGTCCTGGGTGGCGTGCATGTGCTGGGGAAGATCGCCGTCGCCGGGCTGGCTCTCGTCGTGCTCGGCGGCACGGCGTACGGGTACGTCAACCTTCGCGCCCTCGACGGCGTGACGCGGGACAACGTGATCGACGAGGAGGGCGGCGGGGCGAAGCCGGGGGAGCAGCCCGCCGACGGCTCGCTCGACATCCTCCTCGTCGGCCGGGACGCCCGTTCCGACAACCAGGGCAACCCGCTCCCGCCGGAAATGCTGCGTGAGCTGCGAGCCGGCGCCAACGGCGACGACCTCACCGACACGCTGATCGTGCTGCGGATCCCGAACGGCACCAAGGAGGTGAAAGCGTTCTCCATCCCGCGCGACAGCTACGTCTCGATGGCGGGCGGGAAGGGCAAGATCAACGGCGCGTTCGGGCGTGCGAAGGCGGCGGAAGCGCGGCGGCTGCGCACCGCGGGCGAGACCGACAAGGCGAAGATCAACCAGGGTGCGCTCACCGCGGGCCGGCGGGCGACGCGGCAGGCGGTCGAGGACCTCACCGGGGTGAAGATCGACCACTTCGCCGAGGTCAACCTGCTCAGCTTCTACGAGATCAGCAAGGCCGTCGGCGGGGTCGACGTCTGCCTGAAGAAGGCCACCAAGGACGAGAACTCGGGCGCGAACTTCCAGGCCGGCCCCCAGCGCGTCTCGGGCGCGGACGCCCTCGCCTTCGTCCGGCAGCGCGACGGGCTCCCGGGCACCGACTTCGCCCGCGTCCGGCGCCAGCAGGTGTTCCTCGCCGGACTGGCCCGGCAGGTGCTGTCGGCGGGCACGCTGGCCGATCCGGGGAAGCTGTCGGACCTGATCGACGCGGTGAAGCGCTCGGTGGTGCTGGACGGCTCGTGGAACCTGCTCGACTTCGTCGGGCAGATGCGCGGAGTCAGCGGCGGCGGGATCCAGTTCGCGACGATCCCGGTCGTCAACGTCGACTACCGGTACGACCCGGTGAACAACCCCCGCGCGACGGCGGTGCAGGTGGACCCGGCCGCGGTGAAGGCCTTCGCGGCGAGCCTGATCGGCGGCACGCCGTCGGCCGCGCCCACCTCGCCGTCGACCTCGGCGCCCGCCGCGGCGGTCACCGTCGACGTCTCGAACGCGGGCCCGAAGGAAGGCCTCGCCGGCCGCGTGGCGGGTGTCCTGCGGGAGAAGGGGTTCACCTCGCGCGCGACCGGCAACTCCGACACCCGGCGGACCTCGCTCGTCCGCTTCGGCCCCGCACTGGCCGAACGCGGCGCCGAGGTGGCGAAGCTGCTGGGCGGGCTGACGACGCAGCAGTCCGCGTCGGTGCCGGCCGGGCACATCGAGGTGGTGCTCGGGACGGTGTACTCCGGCCCCGGCGCGGCGGGCGGCGGTGGCACCGGCCCCGGAGGCGTTTCGGACGATCCGATCACTTCGAACGGTGTCGTCTGCGTGGACTGACCCGACCGCGAATTGAACGACGGCGAAGTTCCGGATTTTCCGTCGAATCCCTGAAATGTGCGGGAATTTCCGCACGCATCCCCCCACTGGACCACAGTGGACCACCTGAGTCAGTGGTCTTGACGCTGACGCGCTGGTGAGGCAGGGTGCGATGACCGTCGGCGCGGACAGGACCGCGCCGCGGGAGAAAGTTCACCCGATCGGGTGGGCGATCTTGGAAAATCGATTTCAGGGAATACGGGAAGTCCGGAATTTATGCGCAGCAGCGTCGCCCGGGGTGGGTGGATCTTGCCCGTCCTCGCTTCAGCCGTTCTTTGTGCCGGGTGTCAATCGGCGTCCGCTTCGGTGCACTACCCGGGCGCGATCGACGCCTGCCGGCTGCCCGGGCCGAACGCGCAGGCGCAGCTCGCACCGGGAACCGTCGAGATCCCGGTCGACTCGGTGAAGGCCGCCGAGGCCAAGGTCATCCCGGAGGACCACGCCAGCGAGGGCAACGAGGTCACCACGTGCCGCAAGCTGTACGCGCGCGACCTCGGCGGTGGCAAGCCGAACCTGCAGGACTACCGGCTCGTCACGATCGCCGTCGTGCGGTTCACGCAGTCCGACGCGGACGAGGCCGCGGCCAAGGCCAGCCAGCTGATGACCGACGCCCTCGGTGACCACTCCGGGGTCCGGCTCGCCACCGGGGTCGGTGACGAGGCCGGCTTCTCCGAGCAGTGGGCCGCCGTGCGGACCGGGAACGTGGTGCTGGGCGTGGCCATCACCGACGGTGGCACCGAGGCCGCGATGATCCCGCCCGCGACGCTGGACAACGTGCAGGCGGTGGTCACGGACATGACCGGCACCCTGCAGAAGGACTATCAGGGCTGAGGGTCCGCCACGACCGGTTCGAGCCGCACGACGATCGCCTTCGACACCGGCGTGTTCGACTTGTCCGCCACCGAGTCCAGCGGCACCAGCGCGTTCGCCTCCGGGAAGTAGGCCGCCGCGCAGCCGCGCGCGGTCGGGTACGCGACGATCCGGAACGCCGGCGCCCGGCGATCGCCGTCCCGCCACTCGGAGACCAGGTCGACCAGGGCGCCGTCGGCCAGGCCGAGCGCCGCGAGGTCGTCCGGGTTGACCAGCACCACGCGCCGGGCGTTCTCGATCCCACGGTAGCGGTCCGAAAGCCCGTAGATCGTGGTGTTGTACTGGTCGTGGCTGCGCATGGTCTGCAGCAGCAGCCGGCCTTCGGGTGCCTGGGGGTACTCCAGCTCCGAGACCGTGAAGTTGCCCTTGCCGTTGGCGGTCCCGGTGAACTCGCGGGAGTCGCGCGGGGCGTGCGGCAGCACGAAGCCGTCCGGCTCGCGGACCCGGCGGTTGTAGTCCTGGCAGCCCGGTACGACCCGGGAAATGCGGTCGCGGATCAGGTCGTAGTCGGCCTCGAACGTCCGCCACGGCACGGCGTGGCCCGGGCCGAACAGCTTCTCCGCGAGCCGGCAGACGATGGCGACCTCGGAGAGCAGGTGCTCGCTCGCCGGCTTGAGGCGCCCGCGCGAGGGGTGGACCTGCGACATCGAGTCCTCGACCGTGACGAACTGCTCACCGCTCGCCTGGACGTCGCGTTCGGTGCGGCCGAGCGTCGGCAGGACCAGCGCGGTGCGGCCGTGCACGACGTGCGACCGGTTCAGCTTGGTGGACACGTGCACGGTCAGCGAGCAGGAGCGCAGCGCCTTCTCGGTCAGCTCGGAGTCCGGCGTCGCCGAGGCGAAGTTGCCGCCGACGGCGAAGAACACCTTGCCGCGGCCGTCGCGCATCGCCCGGATCGCGTCGACGGTGTCGAAGCCGTGCTCGCGCGGGACCTCGATGCCGAATTCGGCCGCGAGTGCGTCCATGAAGGACTGCGGCATCTTCTCCCAGATGCCCATCGTCCGGTCGCCCTGGACGTTCGAGTGCCCGCGCACCGGGCACAGGCCCGCGCCGGGCTTGCCGATCATGCCGCGCATCAGCGCGAGGTTCGCGATCTCGGAGATCGTCGGCACCGCGTGCTTGTGCTGGGTGAGGCCCATCGCCCAGCAGTAGATGGTGCGCTCGGAGGAGGCGATCATCCGCGCGACACGCTCGATCTGCGCTCGCGGGAGTCCGGTGGCGCGTTCGATCTCCGGCCAGTCGACCTCCCGGAGGTGCTCGGCGTAGTCGTCGAAGCCCTCGGTGACCCGGTCGACGAACTCGCGGTCGACGATCGCGCCGGGCGCTTCGGCGTCCCAGGCCAGCAGCAGGTGCCCGACGGCCTGGAAGAGCGCGAGGTCGCCGCCGAGGCGGACCTGGGCGAACTCGTCGGCCAGCGGCGTGCCCTTGCCGACGACGCCGCGGACGTTCTGCGGGTTCTTGAACCGCATCAGCCCCGCTTCGGGCAGCGGGTTGACGGCGATGATCTTCGCGCCGTTCCCCTTGGCTTCTTCCAGCGCCGAGAGCATCCGCGGGTGGTTGGTGCCCGGGTTCTGCCCCACGACGACGATCAGGTCGGCCTGGTGGATGTCGGCCAGGCTCACCGAGCCCTTGCCGACACCGGTGGTGGCCGACAGCGCCGCGCCCGAGGACTCGTGGCACATGTTGGAGCAGTCGGGCAGGTTGTTGGTGCCGAAGGAGCGAACCAGCAGCTGATAGAGGAACGCGGCCTCGTTGCTGATGCGGCCGGAGGTGTAGAAGATCGCCTCGTTGGGGTCGGTGAGCGCCTTGAGCTCACCGGCGACCAGCTCGAACGCGGCGTCCCACGTGATCGGTTCGTAGTGCGTCGCGCCTTCGCGCAGCACGAACGGCTCGGTGATCCGGCCCTGTTGGCCGAGCCAGTAGTCGGTCTTGGTTTCGAGGTCGGCGATCGGGTGCTGCGCGAAGAAGGCGCGATCCACCCGCCGTTTCGTGGCTTCCTCGGCGACGGCCTTGGCGCCGTTCTCGCAGAACTCGGCCAGCTTGCGCTTCTCGCCGTCGACCTCGCGGGGTTCCGGCCACGCGCAGCCCGGGCAGTCGAAGCCTTCGCGCTGGTTCAGCAGCCGCAGCGCCTTGACGGTCCGGCCGGTGCCCATCTGCTCGACGCTCCGGGCGAGCGACACCGCGACACCGGGGATCCCGGCCGCCCAGCCCTTCGGCTTGCCCACCTCGAGGCGGGTTTCGTCCACGTCCTGCGCCGGCGCTTCACGGGTCATGTGCCCATCGTGCGCCTCGATGATCGTCGACGGCCACCGGGGTCACGCGCGTGCGGCGCGCAGGCCCCGGTCGGCGACGGTCACTACCAGCAGCAGCCCGCTGATGACGACCAGCGCGAGGGCCAGCCGGTGCAGGCCGGCCGAGTCCGCGTGCGGGCCGTAGCAGAGCGCGATGAGCGTCGAGGCCACGATCGCCCCGAGGTACTGGGCGGTGCGGAACAGGCCGCTCGCGGTGCCCATCTGCTCGGCCGGGGCTTCGCGGTACAGCGTCGTCTGGTTCGCGACGCTGGTCAGCCCCTGCGCGAGGCCGAACAACGCGGCCAGGGCGAGCAGGGCGCCGGTCCAGGTGCCGTCGTGGACGAGCAGCAGCAGTGCCGAGCCGCCCGCGAGGGCCACCGCGACGGTGACCAGCCGCGCCTTGATGCCGGACGCCCGCCCGGAGAACGCCGCGGCGCAGACGGCGGTGCCCGACATCGGCAGCAGCATCAGCCCGGCGGCCTCCTCGGACAGCTGCCGCGCGGTCTCCAGCCACTGGACGTACCCGAACATGATCGCGTAGATGGCCATGAAGCTCAGCGCCTGCCGCAGGTAGGTCCGCAGGATCGCGCCGTTGGCGGCGAGCATCCGCAAGTCGAGGAAGGGCGCGTCGCGCCGCAGTTCGACGAGGGTGAAGGCGGTCCCGAAGGCGGCGACCACGGCGAGCAGCCAGACCTCGGCGCCGGGGTCCATCAGGAAGAACAGCAGCGCGAGCAGCGTCGCGGAGAACAGCGCGATGCCGAGCACGTCTATCCGGGTGGCGGTGCGCTCGCCGCGGTCGTCCTTCGGCACCCACAGCAGGGCCAGGACCAGCGAGAGCCCGGCGAGCGGGATGTTCACCGCGAAGATCGCCGGCCAGCCGAAGAGCCCGATCAGCAGCCCGCCCAGCGTCGGGCCGATCACCATCACCGTCTGGGCGGACATCGACAGCACCGACAGCACCCGGGCGGGGACGCCTTGGCCGTGCGCTTCGGCGTGGTGGCGCAGCACGGCCATCGCGGCCGGGAACCCGGCGCACGTGCCCAGGCCCAGGACGACCCGCACGCCGGTCAGCCACTCGACGGAGACCGGGATCATGCCCGCGATCCCGGCGACGATGACCAAGCTGGCACCGCCGAGCAGGACGCGGCGGGCGCCGTGGCGGTCGACCAGCAGGCCGACCACCGGCTGCCCGACGGCGGTGGCCAGGTAGAGGGCGGAGATCAGCCAGGCGGTCTGGCCGGGGCCGGCCCCGAAGCTCTGCCCGATCGGCACGAGCGCGACGGCGATGAGCGTGGAGTTGATCGGGTTGAGCACCGCGCCGGCCACCAGCGGGGTGACCAGGCGGGCGCCGAATTTCGCGGGTGCGGTGACGGTGGCCGTGAGGAGCTCCTTCAGTGTTCGGCGACGCGCTGCAGCAGCGGCAGCGCGCGGGTGACGGCGTCGAGTTCGGCGGGGGACAGCTCGTCCAGCAGCGCCTGGGCCAGCCACTCGTCCCGGTGCTGCTGGATCCCGCGCACGGTGTCGCGCCCGGCGCCGGACAGGCTGATCACCACCCGCCGCCGGTCGGCCGGATCGGGCGTGCGGTCGAGGTAGCCGAGCTCGTCGAGGACGCCGAGGGTGGCGGCCATCGACTGCTGCCGCACGTGCTCGGCGGCGGCCAGCTCACCCTGCGTGGCGGGGCCTTCGCGGTGGAGCCGGTGGAGCACGGCGGACTGGGACGGCGTCAGGATCCCGGCGTTGTCGACGTGACGCAGCCGCCGGTGCAGCTGCGCGACGACCCCGCGGATCCAGCCCGCGCTCTCGGCGACGTGCGGAGGTATTTCTCCCATGTACACAGTTTAACTGTGCAGTCCGAGCTGTGTATCTGGTTGTGACGAAGATCCGGCCGGGCGGCGGGCGAGGGCTGCTCGCGGGCCTGCCTCAGGTCGGCCGGCGTTACCCGAAGTACACGAATTCGTTGACGCCGATGCCCTGGAGCTGGTGCACGACGACCGCCGCGACGACCAGCACGACCACGATGAGCAGGGCGAGCACGCCCGGCCAGCGGCTCGCCCCCGGCTGCCGGTAACCCCCCGTGCGGCGTTCCTGCTTGCGGCGCTTCTTGAGGTCCTTCTTCGCGCCCAGCCAGGCGTCCCGGGCGGCGTACTTCTGCCAATCCGGGTTCATCAGGTCCGGGTGCGTCTCGAGGCGCCGGTCGTCCGGATCCTGCGGCTGCTGAGGCTGTGTCATCCCGAGTGCCTTCCCCCTGGGTGACCCGCCGTGACGGGTTCGTAGACTTGTCCATTGTGACCGAGAACGCTCCGCAGCAGACCACCGACCTTCCGGGTGCCTGGGACCCGGCCGCCGAGGAAGCACCGATGTACGACCGCTGGGTAGCGGCCGGGTACTTCACGGCCGACGCCTCGTCGGGGAAGCCGCCGTTCTCGATCGTACTGCCGCCGCCGAACGTCACCGGTTCGCTGCACATGGGCCACGCCCTCAACCACACCCTGATGGACGCGATGAGCCGCCGCCGTCGCATGCAGGGCTACGAGGTGCTGTGGCTGCCGGGCATGGACCACGCGGGCATCGCGACGCAGAACGTCGTCGAGCGCCAGCTGGCCGGCGAGGGCCTTTCGCGCCACGACCTGGGCCGCGAGAAGTTCGTCGAGCGCGTCTGGGAGTGGAAGGCCGAGTACGGCGGCAAGATCCTCGGCCAGATGAAGCGCCTCGGCGACGGCGTCGACTGGTCGCGTGAGCGCTTCACCATGGACGAGAACCTCTCGAAGGCCGTCCAGACGGTGTTCAAGAACTTCTACGACGAGGGCCTGATCTACCGCGCCGAGCGGATCATCAACTGGTGCCCGCGCTGCCAGACGGCGCTGTCGGACATCGAGGTCGACCACAACGACGACGACGGCGAACTCGTCTCGATCCGCTACGGCGACGGCGACACCGCGATCGTCGTGGCCACCACCCGCGCCGAGACGATGCTGGGCGACACCGCGGTCGCCGTCCACCCGGACGACGAGCGGTACGCGCACCTGGTCGGCACCGAGGTCGAGCTGCCGCTGACCGGCCGCCGCATCCCGATCGTGGCCGACAAGCACGTCGACCCGGAGTTCGGCACGGGTGCGGTGAAGGTCACCCCGGCGCACGACCCGAACGACTTCGAGATCGGCCGCCGCCACGACCTGCCGATGCTGACGATCATGAACGAGCGCGCGGAGATCACCGCGCCGGGGCCGTTCGAGGGCCTCGACCGGTTCGAGGCGCGCCCGGCGGTCGTCGCCGCGCTGCGGGAGGCCGGCCGGATCGTCGCGGAGAAGCGGCCGTACGTGCACGCGGTCGGCCACTGTTCGCGGTGCGACACGGTGGTCGAGCCGCGGCTGTCGCTGCAGTGGTGGGTCAAGGTCGAGGAGCTGGCCAAGCTGGCCGGCGACGCGGTCCGCGACGGCCGCACCAAGATCCACCCGCCGGAGCTGGGCAAACGCTACTTCGACTGGGTCGACAACATGCACGACTGGACGATCTCGCGCCAGCTGTGGTGGGGGCACCGCATCCCGGTGTACTACGGGCCGGACGGCGAGGTCGTCTGCGTCGGCCCGGACGAGCAGCCGCCGTCGGGCGAGGGCTGGACGCAGGACCCGGACGTGCTGGACACGTGGTTCTCCTCGGGCCTGTGGCCGATGTCCACGCTCGGCTGGCCGTCGTCCACCGAAGACCTGGCGCGGTTCTACCCGACCAGCGTGCTGTCGACCGGCTACGACATCCTCTTCTTCTGGGTCGTCCGGATGATGATGTTCGGCGTGCACCAGATGGACGGCAAGCAGCCGTTCGACCACGTCTACCTGCACGGGCTCATCCGCGACGCCCAGGGCAAGAAGATGTCGAAGTCGCGCGGCAACGTGATCGACCCGCTGGAGTGGATGGACGCCTACGGCGCGGACGCGACCCGGTTCACGCTGGCCCGTGGCGCCAACCCGGGCGCGGACATGGCACTGGCCGACGAGTGGGCGGCGGGTTCCCGCAACTTCTGCACGAAGCTGTGGAACGCGACGAAGTTCGCGATGATGAACGGCGCTTCGGTCGCCGCTCCGCTGCCTGCCTCTGCGGAGCTGACCGAGGCGGACCGCTGGATCCTGGGGCGTCTCGCCGCGCTGGTGTCCGAAGTGGACGGCCTGTTCGAGGACTTCCAGTTCGCGAAGGTGGCGGGCGCGCTCTACCAGTTCACCTGGAACGAGCTGTGCGACTGGTACCTGGAGCTGGCGAAGGTCCAGCTGTACCAAGGGGATTCCGCGCGCGTCTCCGCCACCCGTGCCGTGCTCGGACACGTGCTGGACACGGTGCTGCGGCTGCTGCACCCGTTCATCCCGTTCATCACCGAGAAGCTCTGGACGGCGCTGACCGGCGGCGAGTCGCTGGTGGTGGCGTCCTGGCCGGTGCCGTTCGAGGGTTACGCGGATCCGGCGGCCGACGCCCGGATCGCGGACGTCCAGAAGCTGGTGACGGAGATCCGCCGGTTCCGCGCGGACCAGGGCCTGAAGCCGGGCCAGAAGGTGGCGGCCCGGCTGGCGGGCTACGCGGGCGGCCACGAAGAGGCGGTCCGCTCCCTGGTGCGCCTGACCCCGGCTTCGGACGACTTCGCGGCGAGCGCCTCGCTGGAAGTGGCCCTGGCGGACGGCGTGGTGACGGTGGAGCTGGACCTGTCGGGCACGGTCGACGTGGCGGCCGAGCGCAAGCGCCTCCAGAAGGACCTCGCGGCGGCGGAGAAGGAGCTGTCGCAGACGGAGGCAAAGCTCGGCAACGAGGCTTTCATCGCGAAGGCCCCGGAGCAGGTCGTGGCGAAGATCAAAACCCGCAAGGAGACGGCGGCGGCGGACATCGACCGCATCACGGCCCGCTTGGCGGCGCTGCCGGCATCCTGATGGTGTGGAGGAAGCCCGGTGCTTCCTGAAGTTGTGGACGAAGCCCGGTGCTCCGGTTGCGGAGCGCCGGGCTTTGTCGTACCCCTCGGGTAGCGTGGAAAACGGGGGCTGCTCAGCCGGCCTCGGTCGTCCGCGCCGCCTCGATCAGGGCCACCACCTCCGGTGTCACCCGCCGGTCCGCCGGGGTGGCCAGGTACGTCGGCATCCGGGGCGCCGGGCCGGTCAACGGCCGGAACGCCACGCCCGGCACCGGTAGCAGGTTCGCGTGCGCCCGGTAGAACACCGTCCAGTGCGGACGCCCGAAACCCAGTGTTCCCAACGTGTCCTGCGCCGTCGTGAACTCCTTGCCGAGCACCGGCTCGAAGCCCGCCTCCCGGCAACACGAAACGATCAGGTCGTACAACGGCTGGTTCCGCGAAGGCGGGCTCAACCGCGCCGGCAGGGCAGCCAGTGCCGCGAACGGGACCACCTCCGACTCGGCCAGCGGGTGCGAGGCCGGCAGGGCCACCACCACCTCGTCCGTCCACAGCAGACTGAAGTCGAGCCCCGGCGCGGGCCGGCCGCCGCGGACGATGGTCGCGTCCAGGGAACCGTCGCGGACCCGGTGCAGGCGCTGGGCCGTCGGCGCGTGAACCAGCTCCAGCTGCGCCTCCGGGGCCCGCCGGGTGAACTCGGCCAGCAGCACGTCCAACCGGTCGCCCAGGCCTTCGCTCGTGCCGAGCCGCAGCAGCCGGACGTCACGGAAGTCCGCCACCGAGTCCACCGCCCGCTCGGCCGCCGCCAGGACCGCGCGGGCCGCGGGCAGGAACCGCTGCCCCGCCTCCGTCAGCACCACCGAACGCGTCGTCCGCTCGAACAGCGTCACGCCCAGTGCCCGCTCCAGCCGCCGGATCTGCTGGCTCACCGCGGGCTGGACGATGTGCAGGCGCTCGGCCGCGCGTCCGAAGTGGAGCTCCTCGGCGACCGTCACGAAGTACCTCAGCTGGCGCAGCTCCACGACCGCCCCCATTCATCAGGATTCGTGATCAGTGTACGAACGGACTGCCCATCGAAAAGCGGGCCCCCGGGCACCAAGCTCGGGTTCATGCCCTTCTTGGACGTCAACGGAATCCGCCTCCACTACGAAGACGCCGGCACCGGCCCGGCCCTGCTGCTCCTGCACGGCTGGGGGACCAGCGGCCGCGTCTGGACGTCGTGCCTGCCCGACCTCGTGCGCGACCACCGCGTCGTCACCCTCGACTGGCGGGGGTGCGGCCGCTCGGACCACCCCGCCGAGGGGAACACCATCGACGGCGTCACGGCCGACCTCGCGACGGTGATCGAAACGCTGGGGATCAAGCCCACCGTCGTCGGGTCGAGCATCGGCGGCGTCTTCGCCACCGAACTGGCGCTGGCCCGGCCGGACCTGGTCGAACGCGTCGTCGCCGTCGACAGCCCCGGGTACTGGCCCGCCACCGGCATGCTCGACAAGGTCCAGGACCTGCGGAAACGGCTCGTCGACGACCGGGTCGGCACCCTCGAGGACTGGGTGCCGAACTGGTTCGCCCCCGGCGCCCCGCGCGGGCTCGTCGACTGGACGATCCGGCAGCTGCTCGACTCCGGCCCGTACATCGACGAGCTGTTCACCGAGTGCACCACCTACGACCCGCGGCCGCGCCTGAAGGATCTCCAGACCCCGATCACCTACCTGCACGGCGAGCTCGACGCCGAAATCCCGCTCGAAGTGCCGCGCAGCTGCGCCGCGGAAACGCCCGGTGCCCGGGTGCACGTGTTCGCCGGGTGCGGGCACATCCCGCACCAGGAAAACCCGCGCGCGTTCACCGCCGCCCTCCGCGAGATCGCCTGAAGGAGCGAGAATGCCCGAAGTGACGCTCGGCGACACCGTCGTCCACTACGACCGCACCGGCGACGGCCCCGCGCTGCTCCTGCTGCACGGCACGGCCGCGTCCCGCGAACAGTGGGGCCAGCTGACCGCGCAAGCGGACGGGTTCACCGTCCTCGCCCCCGACTTCCCCGGCTCCGGCCGAACCCGTGACGGCGGCGGCCCGCTCACCGTCGAAGCCCTCGCCGCCCAAGCCGAAGCCGTCCTGGACCACGCAGGAGCCGAGAAGGCCGACGTCGTCGGGCACTCGCTCGGCGGGGTCGTGGCGGCCCACCTGGCCGGCACCCGCCCGGACCGCGTCCGGAGAGCGGTCCTGCACGCCGCCTGGCCGGCCACCGACGTGCGGCAGGACGCCGAGTTCCGGTACTGGCTGGACCTGCTGGAAACCGGGACCTTCGCCCGGATGCTCCCGCTGATGGCCTTCGGTCCGCGCTACTGGGAGCAGGCGACGGCGGAGAGCAACGAACAGCTGGTCAAGACCCTGGAAACGATGATCCAGCCGGGCGCGGACCGCCAGATCGGCGCCGACCGCGCCGTCGACCTGCGGCCCGTGCTCGGCGGGATCACCGCACCGGTGCTGGTGCTCGGCAGCGCGCACGACCGGATCGTGACGGCGGCCCAGCAGCGCGAACTGGCCGCCGCGATCCCGGACGCCCGCGCCGCCGAAATCGACGCGGGGCACGGCGCCCCGGCCGAGCTTCCGGACGAGTTCGCCCGGCTCGTGCTGGACTTCCTCAGCGCAACGCCTTGAGCACCACGGCCGCCACGCCGGCCATCCCCGCCCGCAGCGGGTGGTAGGCGGCGGCCGCGAAGATGTTCTGGTCCTTGCCGTTGATCCACGCCGACCCGCCGCGCGCGCAGGCGTCGTGGCCGCGCGACGGGCCGAACGTGTCGACGTACTGCGCGTCCCCGCTCGCCGCGGCGTCTTCGAGGGCTGCGTTGAGGTCGCTCTCGACGCGGTTCAGCCAGGCGTAGTCGCCGTCGGCGAACGGCAGGACGTCCGGGCAGTACCCGCTCTCCGGGGCGATCCGCGGGTAGCCGACGACCAGCACCCGGGCACCGGGCGAACGCTGGCGGATCGCGGACAGCACGGCGCCGATCCGCGGCTGGATGGCGGTGATCGCCGTCGTCACCGTGTCGACGCCGTTGGTCGTGAAGTGCTGCTCGCACGGGTTGCCCGTCGGGTCGCCGGCCCGCAGTCCGGGGCACATCGTGGTCACGCTGCCGAACAGGCCGTAGTCGTTGGCGCCGAGGCCGAGGGTGACGAGGTCGGTGTCGATCCGGAGGGCGTCCAGCTGCGGCGGGTTGGTGCCGTTGAACGGGACCTGCTGCGCCCGGGTCATCGACCCCGTGTCGGCGCCGCCGCAGCTGACGTCGGTGAACGTGCCGGGCTTGAGCGCGGCCGCCACGACCGACGGGTAGTTCGCCGTCGACCGCCCGCAGCCCAGCGGGTCGTACCGCTGGACCGGGATGAACGGCCCCGAAGTGTAGGAGTCGCCGAGGGCGACGTAGTGGTGGATTCCCGCGGCCGACGCGGCGGCCGCGGTGGCCGTGAGCAGGATGGCTGCCGAGGAGACGGCGACGAGCAGCCGGGTGGTGCGCATGAAGGCCCCGTTCTCGCGGTGGAAGTGCCGACACCAGATCTAGCGAGCCGGAGCCGCCGAAGGGCCGGACTTCACCCGCCAGTCGGGTCACCGTCACCGTGCTCACGGTAAGTGATCAAGGTGCGCCAGAAGAGCAACGGCCGGACCGTGCTGCCGGGCAGCAGCCGGGCCGACTCGCGGCGCAGTTCGGCGATCGTCGGGAACCGGAACAGCGTCGGAACCGGCGGGCCGCCGTCGCTGCCGCCGTTGAGCCGTTCCGCGGCGTGCACGACGAGCCGTGCCAGCGCGTTCAGCGGCACGGCGGCAGCCTCGCGGGCCCAGTCTTTCGGGCTGCTCGGCCGCGCCGGGGTCAGCACCACCAGCACGCCGCCCGGCACCAGGGCGCGGCGCAGCTTGGCGACCGTTTCGAACGGCATGTGGTGCAGTGACGCCAGGCACGAGATGTAGTCGTAGTGCGCCTCGGGCAGGGGGTCGGTGGTGACGTCGGCCTGCCGGTAGACGATCTCGCCGGGCCCCGGCGACCCCAGCCCGGACGCCGCCTCGACCATCGCCGCCGAGATGTCGACCGCCTCCACCGCCATGCCCGTCGCGGCGAGCCGCCGGGCGAACCGGCCGGTGCCGCACCCGACGTCCAGCGCGATGCCCGGCCCCGGCGGCAGCAGGTCCAGCAGCAGCGGGTGGTAGTGGTCGTTGTGGTTGAACGGCATGCGTCGAGAGTGCCACCCGTCACGCACGTAGACTCGGAAGGCAAGTGCGAAACCCCAGGCCGGAGGAGATTCAGTGCCGCAGGATGAGACAGGTCGCAGGCCGGACCTGTCGGATCTGGACAGCTTCGCGGGCGTCGACGAACTGGGGACGTCGGGCTACGAGGAGTCCGACGACCACGACCCGGAACTGGACGTCCGCGACACCGCGTTCGAAGCCGGCGGCGGCTCGCGCGGCGGGATCGGCGGGGTCGGCCAGCTCGGGGACAACCTCGCGACCGGCCCGGTGCCCGATCTGACCGTGCCCGAGGACACCGAGCTGCACGAGCTCGACGACCAGGGCGAGCAGGTCCAGTACGGCGACCCGAACGGGCCCGAGGCGCGGCGCGAGCTGATGGTTGTCGAGGCCGAGCTGAACCAGCGCTGGCCGGAGACGAAGATCGAGCCGTCGCTGACCCGGATCTCGGCGCTGACGCAGCTGCTGGGCGAGCCGAACCGCGGCTACCCGGTGCTGCACGTCGCCGGCACGAACGGCAAGGGCTCCACGGCCCGGATGATCGACGCCCTGCTGACCCGGATGGGCCTGCGCGTCGGCCGCTACACGAGCCCGCACCTGCAGCTGGTCACCGAGCGGATCGCCCTCGACGGCCGGCCCATCTCCGCCGCACGCTACGCGGAGCTGTGGAACGACATCGCGCCGTACGTGTCCATGGTGGACGGTGCCTCGGCGGACGGCGTCGAGATGAGCAAGTTCGAGATCCTGACCGGGATGGCGTTCGCCGCGTTCGCCGACGCCCCGGTGGAGGCCGCGGTGCTCGAAGCGGGGCTCGGCGGCGCCTGGGACGCCACGAACGTCGCCGACGCCGACGTCGCCGTCATCACGCCGATCGGCCTGGACCACGTCGAGTACCTGGGGCCCGACGCGGTGAGCGCGGCGCGCGAGAAGGCGGGCATCATCAAGCCCGGCTCGGTCGCGGTCATCGCCGAGCAGGACCCGGAAGTGCTGAAGGTGCTGCTGGAGCGCGCGGTCGAGGTCGACGCCGCGGTGGCCCGCGCGGGCAGCGAGTTCGGCGTGCTCGAGAAGGAGGTCGCCGTCGGCGGGCAGCTGCTGAAGCTGCAGGGTCTCGGCGGCGTGTACGACGAGATCTTCCTCCCGCTGCACGGTGCCCACCAGGCCGCGAACGCCGCGCTCGCGCTGGCCGCGGTCGAGGCGTTCTTCGGCGCGGGCAAGGACAAGCAGCTGGTCGTGGAGGCGGTGCGCGAGGCGTTCGCCGAAGTCGAGACCCCGGGACGGCTCGAGCGCGTCCGGTCGGCCCCGACGGTCCTGCTCGACGCGGCGCACAACCCGCACGGCGCCCGCGCCCTCGCGAAGACGGTGTCGGAGGAGTTCGCCTTCCGCCGCCTGGTCGCGGTAGTCGGCGTGATGGCCGAAAAGGACGCCCACGGCATCCTCGACGCCCTCGAGCCGGTGGTGTCCGACATCGTCGTGACGCGCAATTCTTCGCCTCGCTCGATGCCGCTGGAGGAGCTGAACGAGCTGGCGATCTCGGTGTTCGGCGAGGACCGCGTCGTCGCCGAGACGGACCTGGAGACGGCGATCGAGACGGCGATCGCGCTGGTGGAGACCAACGACGACCCCGAGGAGCCACTGGCGGGCGGCGGCGTGCTGGTCACGGGCTCGGTGGTCACGGCGGGCGAGGCGCGCACGCTGTTCGGGAAGGAGCCGGCGTGACGTCCAAGGAGACGCCCAAGCCCAAGGACCCCATGAAGGGCTTCCGCGGCGTGATGTCCGGAACGCTGATCATGGAGGCGATCACGGTCGCCCTCGCCCTGCCGGTGGTCAACAAGCTGGGCGGCGGGCTGTCCACCGGAACCGGCTGGACGGTCATCGCGGTGGCGGTCCTGCTGATCGTGACGTGCGGGTTCGTCAAGCGTCCGTGGGCGGTGCCGGTGATCCTGACGCTGCAGGTGGTGCTCATCGCGCTGGTGTTCTGGCTGCCGGCGATCGCCGTGCTCGGCGTGATCTTCCTGGCGGTGTGGCTGTGGCTGCTGTGGCTGCGCCGCGATGTGGCGCGGCGGATGGCCGCGGGAACGTTGGCGAGCCAGCAGCCCCAGCCCTGACCTCCTACAGGTAGTCGCCGTGTTCGATGTCGTCGAGCAGGGTCGGGTGGCGGGGTGACCAGCCGAGCAGTTCCCGTGTGAGAGCGCTGCTGACGGGCGCATCGAAGCCGTAGACCGTGGCCATGAACGGGCTCGCGTAGTGGCCGGTGGCCTCCTCCGGGGTCAGCGAGACGACAGGCAGGCCCAGGCCGCGCCCGATCGTCTCGGCGATGCTCCGGAACGGGACGTTCTCCGCGGCCCCGTGCAGCACACTGCCGGCCGGCGCGGCCTCCAAGGCCAGGCGGAAGAGCGCCGCCGCGTCGAGCCGGTGCACCGCGGGCCAGCGGTTGCCGCCGTCGCCGACGTAGGCGGACTTGCCGGTCTTGCGGGCGGTGTCGATCAGCATGCCGATGAAGCCGTAGTCCCCGGGGCCGTGGACGGTCGGCGCGAGCCGGACCACGCTCGCGCGCACGCCGTTCCCGGCGAAGCCGAGGCAGGCCCGTTCGCCGGCGATCCGGAACGCGGCGAGCCCGGACGAGTCGGGTTCGTCCCGCTCGGTGCTTTCGCGGCCGGCGGGCATGACCAGCGTGCCGGACGTGCTCACGAGCGGCTTGCCCGTGTGCTCCAGCGCGCTGCCGAGGGCATCGATGGCGGCCGTGTCGCGGCGCATCATGTCGTCCGGATCGGCGAAATCGCCGCCGAAGGCCATGTGCAGGACGCCGTCGGCGGCTTCGGCGCCCGTGCGCAGGCTGTCGAGATCGTCGAGTGAGCCGGGGTGCGGGGTGGCGCCGAGCGAGGCCAGCCGGGCAGCCGCCGCATCGGAACGCGCCAGGCCGGTGACGGTGTGGCCGGCCGCGATCAGCTCGGCGACGACGGTGGGTCCGGTCAGGCCGGAACCGCCGGTGACGAAGACGTGCATGTGTTCTCTCCGACGTAGTGACAGTGACTGACGCTACGAACTCTACCTCGTCATGTCAGTGACTGTCACTACGGGTAAGGTGACGGAGTGCCACGCAGCGGGGAAGAAGCGCGCCGCCGCCTCCAGCAGGCGGCCTTGGAGCTGTACCAGGAGCGGGGATTCGACCGGACCACCACGGCCGAGATCGCCGCCCGGGCCGGCGTCACCGAGCGCACGTTCTTCCGGCACTTCCCGGACAAGCGCGAAGTGCTGTTCGACGGCGAAGCCGCTCTGCGCGCCGACCTGACCCGGTCGGTGGCCGACGCGCCCGAAGGCCTGCCGCCGCTGGAAGTCCTGCTCCGAGCCTTCCAGAAGGCCGCGGCGATCCTGGAGGGCAACCGGTCGTTCGCCGAACCGCGGCTGGCGGTCATCGCCGCAACGCCGGCGCTGCGGGAGCGCGATCTGGCCAAGGCCGCGGCGATGGCGGATGCCCTGGCGGCGGCTTTGCGTGAGCGAGGGGTGAGTGAGCGTGCCGCCTCCTTGGCGGCGCACGTCGGCTGGGTCACCTTCCATCACGCGGCGGGGGTGTGGATCCGGGAGTCCGTGCGCGGCCTGGATGAGCACCTGGCCGAGGCTTTCGCGGATCTGCGTGCGCTGGCGGCGGAGGCGGGTGGCTGAGTGCCCGCCCCCGCCGGGATGTCAGCGCAGCACCACCACCCGCAGGGCGGGGGAGCGCAGGATGTCGGCCTCGCAGAATCGGCCCTTCACCCACTCACCACGGCTGTAAAGCCGCGTCTGATCACTGAAGTACGGCGACGCCGGATTGGCCGACTGTGAATACGTCAGCAACGTCGAGGAGTCCGGGCACCCGCGCCCGCTGAACCCGACCACCTGGATGAAGCTGGAGCCGTGCGCGACTTCGGTGTTGCCGCGGGCCGGATCCCACACCGGTGTCATCACGTTCAGCACGCCGAGGAAACCCTGGCCGCCGTGGATCGGGATGCGCTCGCCGTTGCGCGTGACGGCTTGGCCGTCGCGCAGCCGGGCGTCCGGGGCGAGACCCGCCGCGCGCAGCTCCACGAGGGCGTCGCCGAACGCCTTCCGGACGTCCGGATTTTCCCCGTTGAGCGTGTTCGGCGTGGTCAGCGGAGCCTTCGGGTCGAACGGCACGGAGAACCGGTCGACGTTGGCCAGCCGGGCGGCGAACCGTTGGAACAGCAGGGAACCACGGCTGTCGAGGGAGTACGTGTGGTCCCAGCTCGCCAGCGCCGTGCACGCCGGGCCGACCGGGACCGGGCCGGACGACGACGGGGCCCGCCCGTCCGGGAACGACGCGCACAGCTTCGCCAGGTCCGCCGCCGCCAGGTCGGCGAACAGGCTGTGGTCCGCGAAGAGCATCTTCTTCATCGAGTCCGTGGTGAACTTGCCCGCCTCGGCCGTCAGCAGCGCTTCCCGGGTGCGCGGGGAACGCTCGGTGTCCTGCTCGCTGACGATCCGCGGAAATCCCGTGAGTGGCGCGCGGGCGTTCGCGAGCCAGGCGCTGTCGTTGGCGTTCAGCTCGTAGTCCCGGCGCTGCTGCTGCGGCAGCCGGGCCGGCGCGAAGATCCCCGGCTCGAGCGCGCCCGGGTCCGAACCCCACTGACAGGACGTCCGCGAACCGTCCAAAATGGCCAGTCCGTCGGCGTCGAAGGTCTGCCGGCCGGTCGGTGTGCTGCAGGTGCGAGCCAGCTCGTCGGTGACGTGCGGAACGACCTGGATGTCGGCGTAGAGCGCGTTGCCCGCCCGGTCGGTGGCGATCGTGTTCACCCACGGCACACCCTGGGTGCGGCTGAGCGCGCGCACGACGTCGGCCGTGCTGCGGGCCTGGTCGAGCTCGAACCACGTGTTCAGCCCGCGCAGGTTGGTCGCGTTGGCGTCTCGCAGCGCGTACGCCGACTTCGCCGTCCACGGCACCGGGAACCCGCCGACGTCGTTCAGCACCGGGCCGTAGCGCGTCGACCAGAAGGTTTGCCGGACCGGCTTCAGCGAGCCGTCGGCTTGCCGCACGTGGACGGTGACCTCGCGGGAGGTCATCTTCTCGGGCTTGCCGTCGACCACGTACGTCGTCGGATCACCGGCCGCCAGCGGCACTTCGAACAGGCCGAACGTGACCGGGGTGGACACCGTGTGCGTCCAGGCCGCGTCCGCGGTGTGCCCGATCATGACGAACGGCATGCCGAGCAGGCTCGCCCCGGCCACGTCGACCCGGCCGGGAATGGTCAGCTGGCTCTGCCAGAACCGCCGTCCGTCGTGCCACGGGTAGTGCGGGTTGCCGAGCAGCACACTGCCGCGCCCCGCCGCGGTCCCGTCCGCGCCGACGGCGATCCCGTTGCTGCCCAGCCCGCCCTTGCCGAGCCCGTCGCGCAGGCTCGCCGACAGCTGCGCGGGCGTGCCCGGGGCCGGCGACGGCGCACCGGACGGCGGCGCCGCGAACAGCCCTTCGGTGACGAAGCCCAGGCCTCCGGTGACGGCGATGGAGTAGAAGTGCCGGTAGAAGTCCTGCTCGGTGATCGGCCGGACCCACTCCGCGCCGCGGCAGGCCGGATCGGTGATCCCGGACCGGCCGGTGCGGGCCAGGAAGGCGTTGAACCCCTTGACGTAGCCCGAAACGACCTGCCGGACCTCGGGCCGCGGCCCTTGGGGCGCGGGCTGGGAGACCAGCCTGTCGACCACGCCGGAATCGTTGAGCTGCTGGAAGAACAGGTCGCTGTGCAGATTGTTCTTCGCCTCGGACAGCGACGGGTAGCCTTCGCCGTCCGGGCCGAAGTACCGCGACCGCTGCGCGCTCACCGTGACGTAGATCTTCGCGAGCTCGCAGACGTTGTCGGTCGCCGCCCCGTAGCCGTACCCGTAGCCGAGGCCCGCGAAGTCCTTCGCGACGATGTGCGGGATGCCGTGTTCGGTGTAGCGCAGCACGGCTTTCGCGCCGTCCTCACCCGCGTTCGCGACCCCCGCGCCAAGTGTGGTGACCGAAAGCACGGCCGCGGCAACGGCGAGCGCCTTCCTGAAGAGTGCCATTCGTACCCCCTTGTCGTGATCACCAAGCTACCGACGGCGACCGGCTCCCGGTATGGGGGAAAACCCCAATATCCGTTCACCCGCGCGCAAGCCGGTGTTGGCCGCGGCGGGATAGAAACCGCGCATGACCGAACACTCCCGCCGCACCCTGCTCAAGGCCGGGCTGACCGGCGCCTCCGCGGTCGCCGCCGGCGTCGTCGTGCCGTCCACGGCCTTCGCCGCGGTCCCGCTCGTCCGCCGCGACCGGCCGGTGCTCACCCACGGCGTCCAGTCCGGCGACGTCACCCCGGGCTCGGCGATCGTCTGGTCCCGCGCGGACCGGCCCTCGCGCCTGGTCGTCGAGATCGCGCGGGACCCGTCGTTCCGGCACGCCCGCCGAGTCCCCGGCCCGCTCGTCGGCCCGGACAGCGGCGGCACCGGCCGCGTGCGCGTCCCCGCGCTGGCACCCGGCACCGAGTACCACTACCGCGTCACCGCCGAAGCCCTCGACGGCCGCGCCACGAGCGAGCCGCTGACCGGCCGGTTCGCCACCGCACCGGTGGGCCGCCGCGACGCGCGGATCCTGTGGTCGGGCGACGTCGTCGGCCAGAACTGGGGCATCAACCCGGCACTGGGCGGGATGACGATCTTCTCCGCGATGGCGGCCCGCTGCCCGGACCTGTTCCTGCACAGCGGCGACACGGTGTACTCCGACGGCCCGCTCACCGAAACCGTCACCCTTCCCGGCGGCCGGACCTGGCGCAACGTCGTCACGCCCGAGAAGTCGAAGGTGGCCGAGACCCTCGACGAGTTCCGCGGCCAGCACGCCTACAACCGGCTCGACGACAACTTCAAGCGCTTCGCCGCGCAGGTGCCCGCCTACGTCCAGTGGGACGACCACGAGGTCTTGAACAACTGGTACCCGGGCAAGATCCTCGACAACCCGGCCTACACCGAGAAGCGCGTCGACGTCCTAGCACCGCGGGCGTACCAGGCGTTCCACGAGTGGCATCCGATCGACTCGCGCCGGGCCGTCGACGGCCGCGTCTACCGCAGCTTCACCTACGGCTCCCGCGTCGAGATCTTCGTGCTGGACATGCGGACCTACCGCAACGCGAACACGGCGGACCAGACGAAGCCGGGCTACATCCTCGGCGACGCCCAGGCCCGCTGGCTGGCCGACGCGCTCGGCCGCAGCACGGCGACGTGGAAGATCGTCCAGGCCGACATGCCGCTGGGGCTCGTCGTCCCGGACGGCGCCGACATCGAAGCCGTCGCGAACAACCTGCCGGGCGCCCCCGGCGGGCGGGAGACCGAACTGGCGTGGGTGCTGCGGGAGATCCAGCGCCGCCGCGTCCGCAACGTCGTCTGGCTGACCGCCGACGTGCACTACACCGCCGCGCACCACTATTCGCCCGACCGGGCGGCCTTCCAGGACTTCGACCCCTTCTGGGAGTTCGTGTCCGGCCCGCTGAACGCCGGCGCGTTCGGGCCGAACACCCTGGACCCGACGTTCGGCCCGCAGGCGGTGTTCGTGCACGCGCCGCCGGCGGCGAACACGGCTCCGATCGACGGCTTCCAGCACTTCGGCGAGCTGAACGTCGACGGCCCGAGCGGCGACCTCACGGTGGACCTGCGGGACGCGACCGGGGCGTCGCTGTGGTCGAAGACACTGCACCCGCAAGGCCGCTGAGCAGGGTCGGCTAGGCTCGCGCGCACCGAAAACAGTATTAAGGAGAAAAACCGTCGTGACTGAACGCACGCTGGTCCTGGTCAAGCCCGATGGCGTCGCGCGCGGCCTCGTCGGCGAAGTCGTCTCGCGGATCGAGCGCAAGGGCCTCAAGCTCGCCGCGCTCGAGCTGCGGACCGTTCCGCAGGCGCTGGCCGAGGAGCACTACGCCGAGCACAAGGAGCGTCCGTTCTTCGGCGACCTGCTCGAGTTCATCACCTCGGGCCCGCTGGTCGCGCTCGCCGTCGAGGGCCCGCGCGCCATCGCCGCGTTCCGCCAGCTGGCCGGCGGCACGGACCCGGTCGAGAAGGCCACCCCGGGCACCATCCGCGGTGACTTCGCGCTGGAGACCCAGTACAACCTGGTCCACGGCTCGGACTCGCCGGAGTCGGCCGAGCGCGAGCTGAAGCTCTGGTTCCCCGACCTGTGACGCTGTGATGCTGTGGTCCGGGGTCACTGCGTGGCCCCGGACCCCTGGGGAGATTTCATGACGACGATGCCGTTCCCGGCCCGCGAGTACCTGCCCGTGCTGCGCGAGCTCACCAGCGCGTTCGCCGAGCGGCTGCGCACCGGCGACCCGGCCGCGCCGGTGCCGGACTGCGCCGGCTGGACGCTCGCCGACCTCGGCACCCACCTCGGGAACGTGCACCGCTGGGCCGCCACCGTCGTCACCACCGGCGAAGTTCACCCGCAGGACTTCGAGGAGCTCCCCGACGCCGAGCTGGTGTCCTGGTACGCCGAAGGGGCCCAGCTCCTGCTCGGCGCGCTCGAGGCCGCCGATCCCGAAGACCGGTGCTGGCACTTCGGCGGCACCGAGAAGACCAAGGCGTTCTGGTTCCGCCGCCAGGTCCACGAAACCGCGGTCCACCTCGCCGATTCGGGGAGCGCCCACGTGCTTGACCCGGCCGTGGCCGCGGACGGCGTCGACGAGGTCCTCGGCGCGATGCTGCCGCGCGTGACGCGCTGGCACGCCGTGCCACAGCTGCCCGGGCCGGTCACCCTGCGCGCCACCGACACCGGTGACGTCTGGACCGTGCACCCCGGCGAGCCGCCCGCCCTCGGGCCTGCCGCCGACGGCGCGGAGGTCGAAGGGCCCGCGCGCGATCTCCTGCTGCGCCTGTGGAAGCGCACCGGCCCGGACCCGCGCGTCACCGGCGAAGCCGCGAAGGCGCTGCTCGCCTCACCTCTTACCCCGTGATGGTGTTCTAGACCATTCAGGCGGCGTTCACCGGGAAGTCTTCCCCCGGCCGTGCCGCTGCGCTGTGCTGGCCTGGCTCACTCTCACTCGATACTGGGGTACCTGGTGAAGAAGTCACGCATAGCGCTGCCGCTCGTCGCCCTGTTCGCGACCGCGTTCGCCGTTCCCGACGATCCCTTGAAAGCGCCGCTCGGCACGCCGCCGGTGGAAGCCGCGCCCGCCGGGTCGTCGGCGCACGAAGGTCCGGCGTTCGCCGCCGCGAACCCGGACGACGGCCTGATCACCGGCAGCGCGACCACCGAGGTCGCGCCCGGGCTGAACCTCACCCAGTTCGACCGGTTCGACCCGGCCGGCTGGATCCGCGGCGACACCCTCGCCGTCGACCTGGGCAGCAAGGTGCTGAAGCCGACGTACCTGAGTCCAGGGACGGTTTCCGCGCGCACGCCGCTGTCGCAGCAGGTTGCGCGGGCGGGCGCGGTGGCCGGCGTCAACGGCGACTTCTTCGACATCAGCGCCACCGGCGCGCCGATCGGCGTCGGCATCGATCGCGGGCAGCTCCAGACCGCCCCGGCCGCCGGGCACAACCTCACCGCGTCGATCACCGGCGAGGGCAAGGCCCGGCTCGCGTCGATCTTCCTCGAAGCCACCGTGACGCTGCCCGGCGGCGCCGTGCAGGCGACCAACTTCAACAGCCCGGTCCTCGGCACCGACGCGATCGGCGTCTACACGCCGCTGTGGGGCGCTTCGAGCCGCCGGACGTCGGTGGCGGGTGCTTCCCGGGTGCGCGAGGCCGAGCTGCGCGACGGCGTCGTGACCGCCGTGCGTGAGCAGCCGGCCGACGGTCCCGTCGCGGCGGGCACCACACTGCTGTTGGCTCGCGAAGCCGGGGCGGACGGGCTCGCCGCGCTGCGGCCGGGCGACGCGGTCGGCGTCACCTACGCGCCGCGCTCGGACGCCGGGAAGATCGCGGTCGCGGTGGGCGGCAACGAAGTCCTCCTCCGCGACGGCGTCGTGCAGCCGGTCGACGACGTGGCCATGCACCCGCGGACCGCGGTCGGCTTCTCCGCCGACGGCCGGAAGCTGTGGCTGGCCACCGTGGACGGACGGCAGGCCGACAGCCGCGGGATGACCGAGCTGGAGCTCGCGCGGCACATGAAGAGCCTCGGTGCGGACGACGCCGTCAACCTCGACGGCGGCGGATCGTCGACGCTCCTGGCACGCAACGAGGGCGAAGCCGCGCCGAGCGTCCGGAACTCGCCGTCCGACGGCGGGGAACGCCTGGTGCCCAACGGGATCGGCTTCGCGACCGTGCCGGGCAGCGGCAAGCTCACCGGCTTCGCGCCGGCACCGGCCGTGGCGGCGGACGGCGCGGACCGCGTGCTCTCGGGCCTGACCCGGCACCTGGTCGCCGACGGTCACGACGAGACCGGCGCCGCGGTGGCCGCCGACCCGCGCTGGAGCACCTCGGATCCGCGGCGGGCGACCGTGACGCGCGGGGTCGTCACGGGGCACCACGCGGGCGGCGTCGACGTCGTCGCGCGCTCCGGCCGGGCGTCCGGGAAGACGGCGCTTTCCGTGCTGGGCGAACCGGTCCGGCTCGGCACGAGCACCGAGCAGGTCGCGCTGTCGGGCGCGGGCGCGCGCAGCACGTTCAAGGTCTACGGCTACGACGCCGACGGCTACGGCACCTGGCTGGAACCCGACGACGTCAAGCTGGACTACGACCACTCGGTCGTGCGGGTCGAACCGTCCGGCGACGGCTACGCGGTGACCGCGCTGACCGCGTCCGGCGCTTCGGCGATCACCGCTTCGGCGGCCGGCCTGACCACGCACCTGGCCGCCTCGGTCGGCACCGTGGCGCAGGTGGCGTCGCGGCTGGACGGCCCGGCGGGCTGGACGGCCACGGTGTTCCCGGCGGTCGTCGGCGCGGCGCTCTCCGCGGTGCCCGGCCACGACGGCGGCGCCGGGCTGGCGCTGGACTACCGGCTGACCGGCACGACCGCGACGCGCGCCGCGTACGTGACGCCTTCTTCGCCGCTTCCGGTTCCGCCGGGCACGCAGAAGATCGGACTGTGGGTGAACGGCGACGGCCAGGGTGCCTGGCTGCGGGCGGAACTGCGCGACGCCGCGAACGTGGCGTCCATTGTGGACCTTTCGCTGAGCGTGGACTGGACGGGCTGGAAGTACGTCACCGCCACGATCCCGGCCGGGCTGCCCGCGGGACAGCGCCTGGCGCGCTTCTACGCCGTCGAGAACGTGCCGGACCAGCAGTACGAAGGCCGGCTGGTGTTCGACGACCTGACCTTCGAGGTGGCGCCGACGACGACCGTGCCCGCCGATCCCGCCCCGCACGACCCGGCGCTGGTCACCGACGGCGTCCTGGACGGCGGCCTGCGGGTCGCGGTGGTCAGCGACGCCCAGTTCACCGCGGACGACCCGGCGGGGCCGCTGGTCGCCCAGGCCCGGCGGGCGCTGCGCGAAGCCGTCGCGGCGAAACCGGACCTCGTGCTGATCAACGGCGACTTCGTCGACCGCGGCACGGCACCCGACTTCGTGCTGGCCCGGCAGGTGATCACCGAAGAGCTCGGCGAGCTGGTGCCCTGGTACTACGTGCCGGGCAACCACGAGGCGGAAGGCGGCAACGGCCTCGCGAACTTCCAGGCCGCCTTCGGGGTGACGCACCGGGTCGTCGACGTCCGCGGCATCCGGCTGGTGTTACTGGACTCCTCGCGCGGTTCGCTGCGGGCCGGCGGGTTCGACCAGGTCCGGCTGCTGCGGTCGGCGCTCGACTCCGCGGCGGCCGACCGGTCGGTCCGCGGGGTCGTCGTCGCCATGCACCACCCGGTGCAGGACCCGAGCCCGACCGGGAACTCGCAGCTCGGCGACCGGAAGGAAGCGGCCCTGCTGACCCGGTGGCTGACCGGGTTCGAGCAGTCCTCCGGCAAGCCCGCCGCCGCGGTGGCGTCACACGCCGGGGTGTTCTCGCTGTCCCGGGTCGACGGGGTGCCGTACCTGGTCAACGGCAACTCGGGCAAGGCACCCGCGGCGGCGCCGGGCGATGGCGGGTTCGTCGGCTGGACGCTGCTGCGGGTGGACCCGGCCGACCGCGCCCAGCCGGTGCGGTTCGAGACCCGGCCGAACGTCGACGCGCTGTCGCTGACCGGGCCGTCGTCGCTGGCCCGCGGCGAACGCGCGGTCGTCCGGGCTTCGGTGCGGCAGGGGACGCGGGAGGTGCCGGTGGCCTACCCGGTGAGCGCGGACTGGCAGGTCGGCCGGGGCGTCGTTTCGTTCGACCCGGCTTCGGGCGTGCTGACCGCTTTGCGACCGGGTGTCGCACGGCTGTCGGTGCAGGTCAACGGGGTGACAGCCGCGCTGGTGGTGACCGTCCGCGGCTAATCCGCTCGGTTTTTGTCGGTGGTGGGTCCTATGGTGCGAAGCGTGGACGATGCGGAGGACCGGGAACCGGCACTGGTGCAGGCGAAGGCACTGGTGAAGCGCTTCGGCGCGTTCGAGGCCGTGCGCGGGATCGACGTCGAGGTGCGGCGCGGGGAGGCGTTCGGGTTCCTCGGCCCGAACGGCGCGGGCAAGTCCTCGACCATGCGGATGATCGCGTGCGTCTCGCCCCGCACCGACGGCGACCTGCGCGTGCTGGGGCTGGATCCGGAGGCCGCCGGGCCGCGGATCCGCGCGCGCCTCGGCGTGGTGCCGCAGCAGGACAACCTGGACGTCGAGCTGACCGTCCGCGAGAACCTGATGGTCTACGCCCGCTACTTCGGCCTGTCACGCGCCGCCGCACGGCGCAAGGCCGAGGAGCTGCTGGAGTTCGCCCAGCTCACCGACCGGGCCGGCGACAAGGTCGACCCGCTGTCGGGCGGCATGAAACGGCGGCTGACCATCGCCCGCTCGCTGGTCAACGACCCGGAACTGCTCCTGCTCGACGAGCCGACCACGGGCCTCGACCCGCAGGCGAGGCACCTGCTGTGGGACCGGCTGTTCCGGCTCAAGGCCCAGGGCACGACGCTGATCGTCACGACCCACTACATGGACGAAGCCGAGCAGCTGTGCGACAGACTGGTGGTGATGGACCACGGCCGCATCGCGGCGGAGGGCTCGCCGGCGGAGCTGATCCGGCGGTATTCGACGCGCGAGGTGGTCGAGCTGCGGTTCGCGCCGGGGGAGCAGGTCGGGGCGGCCCAGCAGGTGGAGGGGCTGGCGGAGCGCGTGGAGATCCTCCCGGACCGCGTCCTGCTCTACAGCGACGACGGCGAGGACGCGCTGGAGCACGCGCATTCCCGCGGGGTCCGGCCGCTGTCGAGCCTGGTGCGCCGCAGCTCGCTGGAGGACGTCTTCCTCCGGCTCACCGGCCGGACGCTGGTCGACTGACTCGGGATGGGGGAGAACCATGCTCGCGGAAAGCGCTCGCCGATGACCGTCGTCAAGGTGTTCCGCGGGGGCGCGGCCCCCGCACCCCGGACCCCCGGCCGTCTCCCGCGGCTCTGGGCGTGCGCGAGGAGGCGACCGTGACCACCGTCGAATCGACCGGCCGGGTGGTCGGCAAGTGGCAGGGCGCCTGGCTGCAGGTCGAAGGGCGCTGGACCTGGTACCGCCGCCACTGGGTGTCCACCTTGTACTCCACCGGCCTGCAACCGGTGCTGTTCCTCGCCGCGATGGGGCTCGGCTTCGGCTCCCAGGTGCGGCCCGGCACGGTCACCGGCGGCCTGTCCTACCTCCAGTACATCGCCCCCGCGCTGCTGGCCGCCGGGGCCGCGCAGCAGGCCGTCGGCGAGTCGAGCTACCCCGTCCTGTCCGGCTTCAAGTGGCAGAAGGACTACCTGGCTGTCACGGCGACGCCGGTCTCGCCGGGCCAGGTGTTCGGCGGGCACCTGATCTGGTCGGCGCTGCGCCTGACGCTGGCGGGCGCGATCTACGCCTTCGTCGCGCTGTTCTTCGGCGCGTGGACCGGGCCGGGCGTGCTGCTGGTCATCCTGGCCGGCACCGTCACCGGCCTCGCCTGCACCACGCCGATGGCCGCGTTCGCGGCGAGCACCTTCGACGAGGGCCAGCGGTTCGGGCTGATCTTCCGGTTCGTCGTGATGCCGATGACGTTGTTCTCCGGCACGTTCTTCCCGATCTCCCAGCTGCCGGCGGCGATCCGCTGGCTGGCCTGGCTCTCCCCGCTGTGGCACGGCACGCAGCTGGCCCGCGGGGTGAGCGTCGGCGGCGTCGGCGGCTGGGCGATGCTCGGCCACTTCGCGGTGCTGGCGGCGTTGTTCGCGGCCGGGTGGGTGCTCGCGCACCGGGCCTTCTACCGGAGGCTGGTGGTCTGAGATGACGACCGTCGAGGCCCGCGCCGGGCTCCTGCTGCGCATCCTCCCGCCGGCGTTGTACGCGGGCCGCGCCCGCATGCTCGTCGAACGCTCGGTCATGGTGTCCCGCGCCAACTGGCTGCTGTTCCTGGCCGGTGCCACCGAGCCGTTCCTCTACCTGCTGGCGTTCCAGGTCGGGTTCGGCAAGCTGGTCACCGAGGTGGCCGGCCCAGACGGGCGCCCGATGAGCTACGTGGCGTTCGTGGCGCCGGCGCTGCTGGCGACGTCGGCGATGAACGGCGCCGTGTTCGAATCGACGTACAACCTGTTCTTCAAGCTCCGCTACGCGAAGCTGTACGACGCGATGCTGGCGACCCCGATCGGCCCGCTGGACGTGGCACTGGGCGAGATCGGCTGGGCGATCACCCGCGGCGGCATCTACGCGGTGGCGTTCCTCGCGATCGCGGCGGCGATGGGCCTGCTGAGCTCGTGGTGGGCGCTGCTGATGGTGCCGGCGGCGTTGCTGGTGGGCCTGGCGTTCTCGGCGATCGGCATGGCCCTGGTGACGTTCCTGCGTTCGACGGCCCAGTTCGACTACATCCAGCTGATCCTGACCCCGATGTTCCTCTTCGCGACGACCTTCTACCCGCTGTCGGTGTACCCGGAAGCGCTGCAGTGGGTGGTCCGCTGCCTCCCGCTCTACCACGCGATCGAGCTGATGCGCGGCCTGGCGACCGGCCTGCTGTCGGGCGGCATGCTGATCAACCTCGCGTACCTGGTCCTGCTGGGCGCGCTCGGCCTCTGGGCCTCGACACGCCGGATCGCCAAGCTCCTCCTGACCTGACGAGATGCCCCGCCAATCACGCGAGATGCCTCCCCAATCACGCGAGATGCCCGCCCGGTCACGCGTGAGGCCCGCCCGGTCACGCGAGAACCGGCCCGGATCACGCGAGTTCCGCCTTCGATCACGCGAGATCCGGTCTCGATCACGCGAGATCCGGCTGCGCGCACGGGCCGGATCGGACAGCGGGGGCGGTCAGACCGCAACCAGGGCCGGCGGGTCACCTGGCCTGGTCGGGCTCCCCACCCGGCTGGGCCGCGGGCGCCGGGACGTGCACCATCCCGTGCCCGTAGAACCCGTTGTACCCCTCGTACCCGGCGCAGTAGGCGTCCTGGAGCCCGTCTCCGGTCAGGTCGTAGTCGGCCGGGCACGGCATCGGCGTCGCCTGCGCCTCGAGCGTCCGCCGCAGCTGCCGCGGCCGGGCCTCGGGCGCGGCGGACGCCAGCAGCGCCAGCACCCCGGTGACGTGCGGCGCCGCCATCGACGTCCCGCACAGCGGTGCGTACCCGCCCGGCACCGTCGACAGCACGCACTCGCCGGTCTCCCCGCCCGGCGCCGTGACGTCGATCACGCCGAGGCCGTACGAGCTGTACCCCGCCTTCACCCGGTCCGGGCCGACGGCCGACACCGCGACGACGTCCCGCAGCCCGGCCGGCAGGGCTTCGCACCCGCTGCTCGCCCCGCGCGCCCCCGACCGCGCCGACGGCGTCAGGTCCACGGCCTCGTTCGTCGCCGCCGCGACGTTCACCGTGCCCGCCGAGGTGCTGTACTCGACCGCGCGGGCCAGCACCTCGTGCACCACCCCGCGGTCGCTGCCGCGGATGCACGACAGCGTCCACGGGTTGACGAAGAAACTGCTGTTCGTGACCCGCATGTGCCGGGAGGCCGCCCACATCAGCCCGCACACCGCGGCTTCCGGGTCGGCGTAGCCGCGGTCGTCGATCACCTTCACCGACGCCACCCGCACCCCGGGTGCCACTCCTGTCACGCCACGCCCGTCGTCGGCCGCCGCGATGATCCCCGCCACGTGCGTACCGTGCACCGACGTCGTCGGCACCCACGCCGACGGCGACCGGTCGGGGGCGCCGGTCAGGCAGCCGGCGGAGTCGTCGCGGTCGACGGCGTCGCTCAGGTCGGGGTGGTCCGGGTCGATGCCGGAGTCGAGCACACCGACGACGACGTCCCGGCTCCCGAGCAAACCGGTCGTCCCGGCCGGGGCGTCGATCATCCGCATGTCCCACTGCTGCCCGCTCAGGTCGGCCGTGGGCACCTTCGCGGGGTCGGTCGCCGGCAGCGCGGCCCGCGCGGGCTGCGGCTTGACCTCGGCGACGCGCTGCGCGGCCAGCCGCTCGGCCTGCGCGCTGAAGGCCCGGTCGAGCCCGATCCGCCCGCCGAAGCCCGGGTCGCCCGAGGTGGCGACCGCGACGGCGATCTGGGGGTAGTAGACGGTGGTGGCGCCGCAGGCACCGTCGATCTCCGCGCGGGCCGCGGCCTCGGAGGTGCCGCGATCGAAGGTGACGACGTAACGCAGGGCCCGGCCGTGGGCGCAGCCGGACTCGCCGGCCGCCGCCTGACCGGCGGTGACGCATCCCGAAAGCACCAGGACGGTGCACACGGCCGCTCGCAGCGGCCGCGCCAGCAGGGACACCGGACCTCCCACCGGATGCAGGAACCGCGGGTGCCGGCGCGCGAGATCCCGGTCACCCCGAGCCGCACCGTAACCACCGCGTGCCCGGCGGACAAGCGCTGCGGCGAAGTTCCCCCGGCCGTGGGGCAGGTGGGGGCGGTACGGCGCGCCCGGGTGCCTGCGTGAGGTACCGAGTACACCGGAGTGGTCACCCGGTGTGGGATACTCGGGGTGGCCGCTGGGCCGTGGGGCGCACGTGAGAGGTGCTGCCTGCGGCGTTGTGGCCCGGTGATGTGCGTGAACTCCCGTGGCGCGCGTCGCCGCCCGAGAACCGGGCGGCTGGACGACGTGGCGGGCGGCCCGGGGGCCGCAAGTGCCTCGCACGCCGCCGAGCAGACCTTTGACCGGGTTGCGCCCCATCGGCAGCGGTGGTGCGGCGCCCGGTTGCCGGGCAAGGATTCCCGCCGCTGGTGACCACCACGGCGGCAACGATCAGAAAGGGGCCCCTGCGCGGCCGCGTCCCTGCCGGTGCGAACCGGCAGACGCGCCCGGGGGCGAAAGGTGTCCTATGTCGAACGCGGAAACACCCGCCGAGCACACCGGCGGGAATCCCGCCGCACCCACGGGCGGCCCGCTGGCCGACCTGCCGCCCCGGATCCGGGTGCACGCGCTGGCCAAGCTGCTCCAGTCGCACAGCCGGGACGTCCTCGCGAAGCTAGCCGAGCTGGGTGAAAGCGTGCGCAGCGCGCAGTCGAGCGTGACCAGGGACGTGGCGCTCAAGGTGGCCGAGGCCTTCGCGCCCGGTGAGACCGAAGACACGGCGGCCGAGCCCGCCGAGTCCGCCGCGCCGGCCCAGCCCGAGGAGACCCGCCCGCCGGTGCCCGAGGTTCCGGTGCCCGAGGTGCCGGTCGCCGAGGCCGAGAAGCCGCGGCCGCGGCAGAAGGCCCGCGCGCACCTGCCGGTGTTCGCCGCGCCGTCCCCGGTCTTCCTGCCGCCGGAGCCGGCCGAGCCCGCCGCCAAGCCGGTCCGCAAGCCGGCCGACCCGTTCGCGGAGCCGCCGGCCCGCCCCGAACGCGAGGTCGCCGAGGAAGAGGCCGAGGACACCGCGCCGTCGGCCGACTCCGGGGTGGACGAGGACGAGGACGGCGGCAGCCGCCGTCGCCGCCGCCGGGGCCGTCGCGGCCGTGGCCGGGGCAAGGGCGCCGAGGGCGGTGACGAGGCCGCCGAAACCGAGGACGACCAGGCCGAGGAGCAGCCGCGCCGCAGGAGCCGCAACGGCGACGAAAAGCCCGAAGCGGACACCGAAGAGGCCGAGGACGCCGAGTCGTCTGTGTCCTCTTCGGAGACCGAGAGCGACGCCGACGAGGGTGAGGGCGGCAGCCGCCGTCGCCGCCGTCGCCGTCGCCGCAAGGGCTCGGACGGCGACGAGGCCGAGACCACCGACGACCCGCCCAACACCGTCACGCACGTCCGTCAGGCGAAGGCCGAACAGCCCGAGCGCCCGGCGCGCGACGAGGTGCGCAGCGTCCGCGGGTCGACCCGGCTGGAGGCCAAGCGCCAGCGCCGCCGTGACGGCCGCGAGGCGGGCCGCCGCCGCGCCCCGATCCTGTCCGAGGCCGAGTTCCTGGCCCGGCGCGAGTCGGTCGAGCGCACGATGGTCGTCGCCGAGCACGGCGACTCCACCCAGATCGCGGTGCTGGAGGACGGCGTCCTCGTCGAGCACTTCGTGACGCAGTCGGGCTCCGGCTCGATCGTCGGCAACGTCTACCTCGGCCGCGTCCAGAACGTGCTGCCGAGCATGGAGGCCGCGTTCATCGACATCGGCCGCGGCCGCAACGCCGTGCTGTACGCCGGCGAGGTCGACTGGGACGCCGCCGGCCTGGAGGGCAAGGCCCGCAAGATCGAGCAGGCGCTGTCCACCGGCGACTCCGTGCTGGTCCAGGTCACGAAGGACCCGGTCGGGCACAAGGGTGCCCGGCTGACCACGCAGATCTCGCTGCCCGGCCGCTTCCTCGTCTACGTGCCCGCGGGCGGCGCCACCGGCATCTCCCGCAAGCTGCCGGAGAACGAGCGCCGCCGGCTCAAGGACATCCTCAAGCGGATCGTCCCGGAGGACGCGGGCGTCATCATCCGCACCGCCTCCGAGGGCATCGGCGAGGAGGAGCTGGGCCGCGACGTCGACCGCCTGAAGGCCCAGTGGGACGTCATCAAGGAAAAGGCCGCCGCCGGTTCCGGCAAGAAGGGCGGCGCGCCGACCATGCTCTACGAAGAGCCGGACCTGCTGGTCAAGGTCGTGCGTGACCTCTTCACCGAGGACTTCACCAAGCTGGAGATCCAGGGCAACCGGTCCTGGGAGACGATCAACGGGTACGTCAGCCACGTCGCCCCGGAGCTCACCGAGCGCCTCAAGCGCTACACCGGCACCGGCGACGCGTTCGCCGACCACCGGATCGACGAGCAGATCACCAAGGCCCTCGACCGCAAGGTCTGGCTGCCGAGTGGCGGTTACCTGGTCATCGACCGCACCGAGGCGATGACGGTGATCGACGTCAACACCGGCAAGTTCACCGGATCGGGTGGCAACCTCGAGGAGACGGTGACCCGCAACAACCTGGAGTCGGCGGAGGAGATCGTCCGCCAGCTCCGGCTGCGGGACATCGGCGGCATCATCGTCATCGACTTCATCGACATGGTGCTCGAGTCCAACCGCGAGCTGGTGCTGCGCCGTCTCACCGAGTGCCTCGGCCGCGACCGCACGCGCCACCAGGTCGCCGAGGTCACCTCGCTCGGCCTGGTCCAGATGACCCGCAAGAAGATCGGCACGGGCCTGCTGGAGGCGTTCTCGACGCCGTGTGAGCACTGCAAGGGCCGGGGCGTGCTCGTCTCGACCGAGATCCAGCGCACGAGCGGCGGCTCGGCGCAGTCCCACGGCGGGAACGGCAACGGCGGCAACGGCGGCGGCAACAGCGGCGGCGGGGAGAAGAGCTCCCGCCGGTCGCGGGGCCGCGGCAAGGGCGAGGAGGCCGCCAAGGAGCAGGCCGAAGCCGCCAAGGCCGAGGTCCACGCGGTTCCGCCGCCGGAGCGGCGCGAGTCGATCGCGTCCGCGGTGGCGGCGGTGGCCAACGCCGCGAAGGCCGCCAAGGAGCACGACCACGGCGCGCTGAACGGCAACGGGCTCGCCCCGGAGCCGGCCAGGGAGGTCGCGGACGTCCCGGCGACCACGGAGGCCGACGAGACGCCGGTGGCGGCCGAGCCGCCCGCCGAGCCCGCCCAGGAGGTCGCCGGCACCCCGGTGACCACCGAGGCGGACGAGGTGCCGGTGCCGCAGGACGAGGAACCCGAGGTCGAGCAGTCTTCGGCGCCGGAGCCGGCCGAGGAGCCGGTCACCGACGCCGAGGTCAGCGTGCCCGAACCGGCGGTGCGCTCCACCCGGCGCCGTCCGCGCCGGGCGGCGTCGCGGCCGGCGGGCCCGCCGGTGCACGCCTCCGACCAGAGCAAGTGAACAACTAGGGGGACCCCGGTGGTAACGCACCGGGGCACCCCACGTAACCTGTAGTACGGCCTGCCACCAGAGCAGGTCGCCTGCGCGAGTCCAGGACCGCCGTTCCATCAGGTGGGCCGATCGCGTGGAGCCCCCACCCATTGTCGAGTAATGCAGGAGACTTCCGTGTCGGCGTACGCGATCGTCAAGACCGGCGGCAAGCAGTACAAGGTGGCCGTCGGCGACGTCGTCGAGGTCGAGAAGCTCGAGGGCGAGCCGGGCACCGAGCACATCCTCCCCGCCGTTTTGTACGTCGACGGTGGCGATGTCACCACGGACGCCGACGCGCTGGCGAAGGTCTCGGTCACCGGCAAGGTCGTCGAGCAGACCAAGGGTCCGAAGATCCGGATCCACAAGTTCAAGAACAAGACGGGCTACCACAAGCGCCAGGGTCACCGGCAGAAGCTGACCCGCGTCGAGGTCACCGCCATCTCCCTGTAAGGGTTTCCGGATCTTCGTTTCAGAAAGAGGACTGAGCTATGGCTCACAAGAAGGGTGCGTCCAGCTCCCGCAACGGTCGTGACTCGAACGCGCAGCGCCTCGGCGTCAAGCGCTTCGGCGGCCAGGAAGTCAACGCGGGCGAGATCCTCATCCGTCAGCGCGGCACCAAGTTCCACCCCGGCGTGAACGTCGGCCGTGGCGGCGACGACACGCTGTTCGCCCTGGCCGCCGGTGCGGTCCAGTTCGGCGAGAAGCGTGGCCGCAAGACGGTCAACATCGTGCCGAGCGAAGTCTGAGTTTCGGCTTCGACGTAGCTTTTCTGAGCGAGGGGTGGGCCGGAATATCCGGTGCCACCCCTCGTTTTGTTTTGTGTACCCCTGTTCGCGAGTGAAAGAGGCAAGTCATGGCGTCCCGGTTCGTGGACCGCGCGGTCATCCACCTGACCGCCGGTGACGGGGGCAACGGCTGTGCCTCGGTGCACCGCGAGAAGTTCAAGCCCCTCGGCGGCCCGGACGGCGGCAACGGCGGCAACGGCGGCGACGTCCTGCTGGTCGTCGACCCGAACGTGCACACCCTGCTCGACTTCCACTTCCGCCCGCACGCCAAGGCCGGCAACGGCAAGATGGGCCAGGGCAGCAACCGGGCCGGCGCGGCGGGGGAGTCGCTGGTGATGAAGGTGCCGTCCGGCACCGTCGTGTTCACCGAAGACGGCGAGATGGTCGCCGACCTGATCGGCCCGGGCACCACGTTCGTCGCCGCCCAGGGCGGCCGCGGTGGCCTCGGCAACGCGGCGTTGTCGTCGAAGGCCCGCAAGGCCCCCGGATTCGCGCTGCTGGGCGAGCCGGGGGAGGCCCGCAGCCTGACGCTGGAGCTGCGCTCGGTCGCCGACGTCGGCCTGCTCGGGTTCCCCTCCGCCGGCAAGTCGTCGCTGATCTCGGTGCTGTCCGCGGCCAAGCCGAAGATCGCCGACTACCCGTTCACCACGCTGGTCCCGAACCTCGGCGTGATCACCGGCGGCGACACGGTGTTCACGATGGCCGACGTGCCCGGCCTGATCCCCGGCGCGTCCGAGGGCAAGGGCCTGGGCCTGGACTTCCTCCGCCACATCGAACGCTGCGCGGTGCTGGTGCACGTCGTCGACTGCGCGACGCTGGAGCCGGGCCGCGACCCGCTGTCCGATGTGGACGCGCTGGAGGCGGAGCTCGCCAAGTACACGCCGAGCCTGGGCGGGAAACTCGAAGAACGCCCGCGCGTGGTCGTCCTCAACAAGATCGACGTCCCGGAGGCGGCCGAGCTCGCCGAGTTCGTCCGCCCCGACTTCGAAGCCCGCGGCCTTCAGGTGTTCGAGGTTTCGACGGCGTCGCGCAAGGGTCTGCGGGAGCTGACGTTCGCGCTGGCCGCGATCGTCGACAAGTACCGCGAGGCGCAGCCGGTGCTGGAGCCGGAGAAGATCGTCCTGCGGCCGCTGGCCGTCGACGACTCCGGCTTCACCGTCGAGGTCGACCCGGAGGAAGAGGGCGCGTTCATCGTGCGCGGCGCGCGTCCGGAACGGTGGATCCGCCAGACCGACTTCGGCAACGACGAGGCCGTCGGCTACCTCGCCGACCGCCTCAACCGCCTCGGCGTCGAAGACGAGCTGGCGAAGCTCGGCGCGAGGCCGGGCAGCCCGGTCACGATCGGTGACGTCCAGTTCGACTGGGAGCCGTCGACGCCTTCGGTGGCGATGCACCTGTCCGGGCGCGGCACCGACGTCCGGCTGGAGCGCAGCGACCGGGTCGGCGCGGCTGAGCGCAAGGAAGCCCGCCGGGTCCGGCGTGAGGGTTCGGACGAGCTCGAGGACGACTTGGACGTCGACGAGTGAGCGGCACTCGCGAGGCGATCGCTTCTGCTCGCCGGCTGGTGGTCAAGGTCGGGTCGTCGGCGCTGACCACGGCGGGCAGCGGGCTCGACGTGGCCCGCCTGGACGCGCTGGTCGACGCGATCGCCGAGCGCGTCGCCCGGGAGACTCAGATCGTCCTGGTGTCCTCGGGGGCGATCGGGGCCGGCCTGGCCCCGCTTTCCCTGGGCAAGCGCCCGCGTGACCTCGCCACGCAGCAGGCGGCGGCGAGCGTCGGGCAGCTGGCGCTGGCGCACGCGTACGCCGAGTCGTTCGGGCGGTACTCGCTGACGGTCGGGCAGGTGCTGCTGACGTCGGACGACGTCGTCCGCCGGTCGCACTACCGCAACGCGCAGCGGACGTTTTCGCGGCTGCTGGCGCTGGGCGCGGTCCCGGTGGTCAACGAGAACGACACGGTGGCCACCGAGGAAATCCGCTTCGGCGACAACGACCGCCTGGCCGCCCTGGTGGCCCACCTGATCGGCGCCGACGCGCTGGTCCTCCTGTCCGATGTGGACGGCCTGTACGACGGCGACCCCCGCGGCGGCGCGACCCGCAAGCTGACCGAGGTCCTCTCGGAGTCCGATGTGGACGGTATTTCGGTCGGCATGTCCAGCTCCGGCCTGGGCACGGGCGGCATGGTGTCCAAGCTCGCGGCCGCCCGCACGGCGGCGGGAGCGGGTATTCCGGTCCTGCTGGCGGCGGCCTCGGAAGCCTCGGCGGCGTTGACCTCGGCTTCCCCGGGAACGGCGTTCGCCCCGGCGGACACGCGCTTGTCGGCCCGGCGGTTCTGGCTGGGCTACGCGGCGGACACCACGGGCAAGCTCCGCCTCGACGACGGCGCGGTGACCGCGGTGGTCCGCCGCCGCAGGTCTCTTCTGGCGGCGGGCATCACCGGCGTGGACGGCGACTTCCAGGCCGGCGACGTGGTCGACCTGGTCGACACCAAGGACCGCCCGGTGGCCCGCGGAGTGGTCGCCTTCGACGCGACGGAGCTCCCGGACCTGATTGGCCGCTCGACCCCAGAACTCCCGGCTGAGCAGCGCCGCGAGGTCGTCCACGCCGACGACCTCGTCCCTCTCCGCCGCTGACCCAACCCCAGGCGGCACTTTCACGTGAAAGTGCCGCCTGCCCTCACCCCAGCGAGACCAGCCGGGCCCCGCCGTCGGCTTCCAGGACCGTCCCCGTCAGGTTCGGGTTCGTGGCCGCGAGCGTCACCACCTCCGCGACATCGTCCGCCGTCGCGACGCGGCGGACCGGGATCGCCGCCGCCGTCTGCGCGAAGAATCCCTCCCGCATTTCCGCCGGGAACCCGCTCCACCACGCCGTGTCGACCACTCCCGGCGACACGGCGTTCACCCGCCTCGGCGCGAGCTCGACCGCCAGCGGCTTGACCAGCCCCTCGATTGCCGCGTTCAGCGCGCCGATCCCGGCCGTGCCGGCCATCGCCGCCCGGGCCGTGATCGCGCTGAGCAGGGTGATCGACCCGGCCGCCGCCAGGTGCGGCAGCACGGCCTGGATCGTCGTCAGGTGGGCCCAGAACTTCGCGTCGAACGCCCGCCGCAGCATCGCGAGGTCCAGCGTCTCGACCGGACCCATGCCTTCCGCGCCGGACAGGCTCACGACCAGCACGTCGACCGTACCCAGCGACGACGCCAGCGCGCCCATCGCCGTGGCGTCGCCGCCGTCGGCCTGGTGTCCGGTCAGCGATGGGTCGCTCGCGGCCACCTCATCGAGGCGCTCCTTGCCCCGCCCGGTGACGTGGACGTCGTATCCCCGCTGCTGCAGCCGTCGCGCGGTCGCCAGGCCGATGCCCGAAGTGCCGCCGGCCACGAGAGCGATGCTCATGCTTGTTCCCCATTTCGAACCGGTACGTCTCGTTTCAAAATTGACGCTACCATCGGAGCCCATGACCGACCAGTCCCGCCCCGGCCGCAAGCGCAGTGAGCAGAGCCGGCTGGCGATCCTCGCCGCGACCCTCGAACTGGTCGCGGAGGCCGGCTACGGCGCACTGACCATCGAAGGCATCGCCGCCCGCTCGGGCGTCGGCAAGCAGACGATCTACCGCTGGTGGCCGTCGAAGGCCGACGTCCTGCTCGACGCGCTCGCGACGAAGGCCGACCTGCAGATCCCCGTCCCCGACCAGGGCTCCTTCCGCGCCGACCTGGCCCGGTTCCTGGGCAGCACTTTCGAGCTGGGCGGGAAGTCCCCGGTCGCGGACACGCTCCGGGCGCTGATGGCCCAGGCGCAGATCGACCCGGAGTTCGGCAAGCGCTTCCGCGAGGACTTCCTGTTCCGCCGCCGCGACGCGCTCGCCACGCTCGTCGACCGCGCCGGCGAGCGTGGCGAACTTCCGGCCGGCGTGCGCCCCGGCACGGTGATCGACGTCGTGTTCGGGACGCTCTGGTACCGGCTCCTCGCGACGCGCGAACCGGTCGACCGCGGTCTGGCGGACGAACTGGTGGCGCTCCTCGCCGCTCGCTAAAGCCGTTCGGGCGTTTCGATGCCGAGCAGTTCGAGCCCCAGAACGAGTACCTGCGACGTCAGTGCCGTCAGCCTCAGCCGCGACGCCCGTAACTCCGGCGAAGACGCCTTCAGCACGGGGCATTCCTCGAAGAACCGCGAGAAAGCGACCGCGGTTTCGTACAGGTACGTACAGAGCTTGTGCGGCGCGTACGCGCTTGTCGCTGCCTTCAATGCTTCGCCGAACCTGAGCAGCTTCAGGGCCAACGCCCGTTCCGCCGGCGCTTCAAGCACGACGTCGGTGCCTTCGGGCAGTCCGCCCGCCTTCCGCAGGATCGACTGCGTCCGCGCGTGCGCGTACTGGAGGTACACCGAGGTGTTGCCCTCCTTGGCCAGCATCCGGTCCCAGGCGAAGACGTAGTCGCGCTCGCGGTCACCGGACAGGTCCGCGTACTTGACGGCGCCGATGCCGACGGCCCGGGCGACTTCGGCTTGCCCTGCCGCGTCGAGCTCACTGCGTTCGGCGACGACCGCGGCGGCCTGCGTCACGGCTTCGGTGAGCAGGTCCACCAGCTTGACGGTTTCGCCGGCCCGGGTCCGCATGGCCTTGCCGTCCGCGCCCAGCACCGTGCCGAAGCCGACGTGCTCGGCGTGCCCGGTCAGCCAGCCCGCGGCGCGGCAGGCGGCGAACACCATCGCGAAGTGCTGCGCCTGCGGCGTTCCGACGACGTAGAGCAGGTCGGTGGCGCCGCGTTCGGCGGTCCAGTACCGGACGGTCGCCAGGTCCGTGGCTGCGTACCCGTAACCGCCGTCGCGCTTGCGGACGATCAGCGGCAGCCGGTCGCCGTCGCGGTTGCGGAATCCTTCGGGGAACACGCAGATCGCGCCGTCGCTGACTTCGGTGAGACCGGCTGCCTCGAGGTCGGCGACCACAGCGGCGAGGTACGGGTTGTAGAAGCTCTCGCCGTAGATGTCCTTGTCGGTCAAGGAGATCCCCAGCAGGTCGTAGACCTCGTTGAAGTGCCGGGTCGACTCGTCGACGAGCTCCTGCCAGACGGCGAGGGTGTCTTCGTCGCCGCCCTGCAGCTTGACGACACGAGTCCGCGCCCGAGTCGCGAACTCTTCGTCGCTGTCGAACTTCCGGCGTGCTTCGCGATAGAAGGCGTCGAGGTCGGCGATGGCGCGTTGCCCGGCGGAGACGTCGAGGAGGTGCTCGATGAGCATGCCGAACGGCGTGCCCCAGTCGCCGAGGTGGTTGTGCGGCAGCACTTCGTGGCCGGCGAACCGCAGCAGGCGGGCGAGTGCGTCGCCGATCACCGACGAGCGCAGGTGCCCGACGTGCATTTCCTTGGCCACGTTCGGGCTGCTGTAGTCGAGCGCGATCCGCCGGGGCGCGGGAGTTTCCGGCACACCGAGGCGAGGATCGCCGAGCAGTGCGCCGGTGCGCCCTTCGAGCCAGTCCCGGCGCAGCACGAAATTCAGGAAGCCCGGCCCGGCGACTTCCGGCGGATCGGCGATCCCGTCGAGCTCCAGCGCTCCGGCGATGAGCCCGGCGACCTCGCGCGGCGGACGGCCGAGCTGCTTGCCCAGGCTCATCGCGAGGTTGGCCTGGAAGTCGACGCCTTCCCGCGGGGACGCCTGGACCAGCGCCTGTTCCGGCGTGAGTTCGACGTCCAGTGCCTGACCGGCGGCGGCCACCACGCGGCGCGCCAGCTCCTCGGTAACGTCGGCGGTCTGCTGCACGGTGTCCCCTCCTTCGGCTCGGTCGTGAAAGCCCGCAGCGTAGCGAGCGTGACCGGCCGATGACGAAGGGTTTACCGCCTGCCTCCTTCCCTCAGGCCGTGCTGGCCAACGCGAACGGCAGCACCGCGGGCGCCCCGGCCCGCCGCAGCAGCCGCGCGGCCAGCGTCATCGTCCAGCCGGTGTCGATGACGTCGTCCACCAGCAGGATCGGTCCGCCCGGCAGCGTCTGCGCGAGATCCGCGGGCATGCTCATCCGCCGCCACAGGTCGGCCAGCCGTTGCGCGCTGTTCGCCTGACGCGGCGGTGGCCCCTCGGCGTCGAGCGCGCCGAGGAAGTCGAGCCTGCCGATTTCGGCCAGCCGCGTCGCCAGGCTGTACACCAGTTGCGGCCGCGTCGACGACGGCACCGCGACGACCGCGACCGGCCGTTGCGCCCACTGCCAGCCGGCGAGCACCTGCACGCACGCCTTGAACACGGAGTCCGGTACCTCGGCGTCCTTCGCCTGGGGGCCGACGAGCTCCCGCAGCCGGTTGCCCCAGCCGACGTCGGTGAGCCGCCCGAGCACCTGGCCCGGCTCGGCCTGGTCGTCGGCGGAGATCCGGCCGGAGACCGGAACGTCCAAAGAGGACATCCCGGTGGGCCACTGCTTCCGCGGCGCGACCTCGACACCAGGCCGCTGGAGCCGCTCGCGGGTGGCTTCGGCGACGTCTTCGGCCACGGTCGTGTCCCAGTGCTGCCCGGTGCAGTTGTCACACCGCCCGCACGGCGCCGCCTCGGGGTCGTCGAGCTGCCGCCGCAGGTACTCCATCCGGCAGCCGCCGGTGGCGAGGTAGCCGAGCATCGCCTCCTGCTCCCGGTCGCGCGCCTCCGCGACCCGCCGGTACCGCCCGCGGTCGTACTGCCACTCCTCGCCCGTGCTCGTCCAGCCGCCCTTCACGCGCCGGACGGCGCCGTCGACGTCCAGCACCTTGAGCACCATTTCCAGCCGTGACCGGGACAGCTCGACCGACGGCTCCAGCGCGGCCGTCGACAGTGGACGGTCGGCGTACGCGAGGGTGTTCAGCACCTGCGTCACCCGCAGCTCGTCGGGGAAGGCCAGCGACCCGAAGTACGCCCAGATCGCCTTGTCCTCCTCGCCGGGCAGCAGCACGACCTCGGCGCGTTCCACGCCACGCCCGGCGCGGCCGACCTGCTGGTAGTAGGCGATCGGGGACGACGGCGCGCCGAGGTGCACGACGAACCCGAGGTCCGGCTTGTCGAACCCCATGCCCAGCGCGGACGTCGCGACCAAGGCCTTGACGCGGTTGGCGAGCAGGTCGTCCTCGGCCGCCTGCCGGTCGGCCGGGTCGGTCTTGCCGGTGTAGGCCGCCACCGGGTACCCGCGGTCCTTCAGCAGCGAAGCGACGTCGTGCGCCGCCGCCACGGTCAGCGTGTAGATGATCCCGGAACCCGGCAGCTCGGCCAGGTGCTCGGCGAGCCAGGCCAGCCGCGCCTGGGACGTCGGCAGCCGGCACACCGACAGCCGCAGGCTTTCCCGGTCGAGGCTGCCGCGCAGCACCAGCGTGTCCGCGCCGGTGCCGAGGCCCAGCTGCTCGGCGACGTCGGTGACCACGCGGTCGTTCGCGGTCGCCGTCGTCGCCAGTACCGGCACGCCCTCCGGCAGGTCACCCAGCAGGGTGCGCAGCCGCCGGTAGTCCGGCCGGAAGTCGTGGCCCCAGTCCGAAATGCAGTGCGCCTCGTCGACCACCAGCAGCCCGGTGCTCGCGGTCAGCTTCGGCAGCACGTTGTCGCGGAAGTCGGGGTTGTTCAGCCGTTCGGGGCTGACCAGCAGGACGTCGACCTCGCCGGCCGCGACCGACGCCTGGACCTGGTCCCACTCCTGCGCGTTCGCGGAGTTCATGGTCGCCGCGTGGATCCCGGCGCGCGCCGCCGCGGAGATCTGGTTGCGCATCAGCGCCAGCAGGGGCGAGACGATGACCGTCGGCCCGCTGCCCTGCTCCCGCAGCAACGCCGTGGCCAGGAAGTACACCGCCGACTTGCCCCACCCGGTGCGCTGCACGACCAGCGCGCGGCGCCGCTGCGCGACCAAGGCCTCGATGGCGGTCCATTGGTCTTCGCGCAGCTTCGCCGAGTCGCCGGCCAGTGCCCGGAGGAGGGTCTCGGCGCGGTCGCGGAGTGCTGAGGTGGTGCTGGTCGTGTCCACGTCCCACGTCTACCCCATCCCACCGACAGATCGGGAATCGGCGGCGTCGCGAACGGAGCGTTCGCGACGCATACGGGCCGTATTGTGATCCAAATCACAGTCTGCGGCCCGGTCGGGCGAGGTGGCGAAGAGCACCGGGCTTCCCGGCGCCGCGCCTTATAGGCTCTGCGGTCATGTCACCACGGCGGATCGGGGTCATGGGCGGCACCTTCGACCCCGTGCACCACGGCCACCTCGTCGCGGCCAGCGAGGTCCAGTCCCGGTTCGAGCTCGACGAGGTGATCTTCGTCCCCACCGGGCAGCCGTGGCAGAAGACCGCCCGCGAGGTGACCAAGGCCGAGGACCGCTACCTGATGACGGTGATCGCGACCGCGTCCAACCCGGTCTTCTCGGTCAGCCGCGTGGACATCGACCGCGGCGGCCCGACCTACACCGTCGACACCCTGCGCGACCTGCACGCCCAATACCCCGACGACGAGCTCTTCTTCATCACCGGCGCCGACGCCCTCGAACAGATCCTGACCTGGCACAAGGCCGACGAGCTGTTCGACTTCGCGCACTTCATCGGCGTCACGCGGCCCGGTTACCGGCTCAACTCCCACCACCTGCCCAGCGGCAAGGTGAGCCTCGTCGAGGTCACCGCGATGGCCATTTCGTCCACCGGCTGCCGCGATCGGGTCGAACGCGGGGAGCCGGTCTGGTACCTCGTCCCCGACGGCGTCGTCCGCTACATCGCCAAGAACGACCTGTACCGGAAGAGCGACTGAACCACTGTCGGTGCCTGCGGGTACCCTTCTCGGGCGAACCCGATCCGAAAAGGAGCACTGTGGCAGCCACGTCCGAGGCTCGAGAGCTGGCCGTAGCGGCCGCCCACGCGGCGGCGGACAAGAAGGCCAGCGACGTCGTCGTGCTGGACGTGTCCGAACAGCTCGTCATCACCGACGCCTTCGTCATCGCCTCCGCGTCCAACGAGCGCCTCGTCGGCGCGATCGTCGACAACGTCGAGGAAAAACTGCGGGAGAGCGGCCACAAGCCGGTCCGCCGCGAAGGCGCCCGCGAAGGGCGCTGGGTGCTGCTCGACTACGTCGACGTCGTCGTGCACGTCCAGCACGTCGAAGAGCGCACCTTCTACGGCCTCGAGCGGCTCTGGAAGGACTGCCCGCGCATCGAGGTGGAAGGTCTCGAGGAGCCACCCGCCGACGAGGACCCGGACCTCTCGTGAGCCCGCGGCGGCTGGTGCTCTGGCGTCACGGCGAGACGGACTACAACGCCGCCGGGCGGATGCAGGGTCACCTCGACTCGGCGCTGACCCCCCGCGGCTGGAACCAGGCCCGGTTCGCGGTGCCCGCACTGGCCCGCTTCTCCCCGGACCTCGTCATCGCCTCCGACCTGCGCCGGGCCACCGACACCGCCACCGTGCTCACCGACGCCATCGGCGTCCCGCTGCGCATCGACAAGCGGCTGCGCGAGACGCACCTGGGCGAATGGCAGGGGCTCACCGGCGAGGAGGTCGACCAGGCCTACCCCGGTGAACGCGACCGCTGGCGCACCGACGCGACCTGGGCCCCGCCGGGCGGCGAGAGCCGCGTCGACGTCGCCGACCGCGCGGGCGAAGTCGTCACCGACCTGCAGCAGGCCAACTCCGCGGCGGGCGACACCGTGCTGCTGGCCGCGCACGGCGGGCTGATCATCGCGCTGACCGCGCGGCTGCTGAACCTGCCGGTGCCGACCTGGCCGTCCCTCGGCGGGATCTCGAACTGCCACTGGGTCGAGCTGGGCCGTCGCGACGGGAAGTGGCGGCTGCACGCCTACAACGCGGGGATGCACGGCTAGCCGATGGGGCCGCGCCTGCTCGTGTTCGGCGATTCGCTGAGCTTTCACGGTCCCGAAGGACCCTGCGCCGCGGACGAGCCGCGGCTGTGGCCCAATGTCGCGGCCGCCGCCCTCGGTGGCACCGCCGATCTGGTCGCGGGCATCGGCTGGAACGCCCGCGACGCCTGGTGGTCGCTGACCGGTGATCCGCGGGTCTGGGCCGACCTGCACCACGTCGACGCGGTCGTGTTCGCGATCGGCAGCATGGACACACTGCCCTCGCCGTTACCCACCTACCTGCGCACCGGCCTGCGCTACCTGCGGCCCGACCCGCTGCGGCGCGTCGTGCGCAAGGCCTACCTCGCGGCGCAACCGCGGCTGGCGGTGGCGCTGCGCGGCCGGCCCGCGGTGCTGCCGGCCAAGCTCACCGTGCAGTACCTCGACACCGCCGTGGGCGCGCTGCGCGTCCTGCGGCCCGAGCTGCCGATCTTCGGCTGGCTGCCGTCGGTTCACCGCGCCGCGGCCTACGGCGGCGTGCACACCGCGCGCCCGGCCGCGGCGGCGGCGATGGCGGCGTGGAGCTCGCGAGCGGGAGTTCCGTTGCTGGACCTCGAAGCCGTCGTGGGGGAGCACGTGCTGAGCGGCGCGGGCAACCCGGACGGCATGCACTGGGGCTGGCCGGGACACGCCGCGGTGGGCGAGGCGATGTCCGTGTTGATGGCGCCGGAGCTGGCCCCCGGCCACGTAGGCTGACGGCGTGTCGGTCGCCGTAGTCACGGATTCCACCGCCCACCTGCCGGAGGGCTTCGCCGAACGGCACTCGGTCCGGGTGGTGCCCCTGCACGTGCTGGTCGACGGCGTGGTTTCCCTCGACGGCGTCGAGACCGGACCGGCGGCGGTCGCGGAGGCGATGAGGCAGCGGAAGATCGTCACGACGTCACGGCCGACTCCTGCCGAATTCGCGAAGGAGTACCAGGCGGCGTTCGCCGATGGCGCGGACGCGATCGTGTCGGTGCACCTGTCGCGCGAACTGTCGGGCACCTGGGAAGCGGCGGTGCTGGCGGCGCAGGAGGTCGGGCCGGACCGGGTCCGCGTCGTCGACTCGCGGACGACCGCGATGGGGCTCGGGTTCGCCGCCCTGCACGCCGCTTCGGCCGCTTCGGCCGGTGCTTCGGCGGCGGAGGTCGAGGCCGCCGCGGTGACGGCGGCCGGCTGTTCGTCGACGTTGTTCGTCGTGGAAACCCTGGACCACCTGCGCCGCGGCGGCCGGATCGGCCCGGCGGCGGCGCTGCTGGGCACGGCACTGGCGGTGAAGCCGGTGCTGCACATGTCCGACGGCCGGATCCTGCCGCTGGAGAAGGTCCGCACGATGAACCGGGCGATCGCGCGCCTGGTCGAACTCGCGGCCCAGGCGGCGGCCGACGACGACGTCGAGCTCGCCGTCCACCACCTCGCCTCGCCGGAACGGGCGGTGGAGCTGGCGAACCGGCTCGAAGAGGCCGTGCCGCGCTCGGCGGGCTGCGTGGTTTCCGAGCTGGGGGCGGTGATCGGGGCGCACACGGGTCCCGGGGTGCTGGGGGTCGTCGTCCAGCGGACGGTCCCGCGGTTGGCACCCAGGCACGACTGAACCACCCGGTTCCGGGCTCGGCACCGGCAATCCATCCACAACACCCCGGTTGTCCACAGGACGCAACGCCACCCCTGTCGGACCCCGCCCCGCGCCCCCTAACGTCGATCGTGTGTTCGAGCAGTCCGCCCGGGATCCGGGCTCTTCCGTCAACGACCGGCTCTCCTGGCTGGCCGACCAGCTCTCGCCCGATGCGAGCACGGTCGGCCCGGGAGGCCGGCTGGTCCGGCGCTGGCTGCCGGGTGGAACGGCCGGTACCGGCCGCCGCCGGTGGGCAGTGGCCGGTGTCCTCGCCGCGGTCGTGGCCGTCATCCTTGGTGCGGTCGCGCTGGCCGGCGGCGGCCCGCCACCCGAGCCACCGCCCGCGCTGCCCACCGCGAAACCGGTGGTGGAGGCGCGCGCGGCGCCGCCACCGGGGCTGGTGATCAGCGTGATCGGCCGGGTCCGGTCACCGGGCTTGGTCACGGTGCCCCAGGGTGCCCGCGTGGCGGACGTCCTGCGCGCGGCGGGTGGTCCGGAGCCGGGCGTGGACGTGGGCGCACTGAACCTGGCCCGCAAGGTGGCGGACGGCGAGCAGCTGGCGGTCGGTGTCCCGGCGCCGGCTGCACCATCGGACCCCGGAGCTTCGGCGGCCGGCGCCAAGGTCGACCTGAACACGGCGACGGCAGATCAGCTGGACACGCTGCCGGGCGTCGGCGAGGTGATGGCCAAGCGCATCGTCCAGTGGCGCACGGATCACGGCGGCTTCACGAAGGTGGAGCAGCTGCGGGACGTCGACGGCATCGGCGAAAGCCGGTTCCGGAAACTGAGGGAGCAGGTGACGGTCGGATGATCGCCGTCCTCGGACCTGATGTCCGGCCCACGGCGGAGTGGGGGAAGGCGAGCCCGCTCCTGGCGGGAGGGCGCGTCCGGACGGCGGACACGCCGCGGGCTGCGGTCGGCGCCGGTGATGCGGCCGGGTTCGGTCGGGCGGGGGAGGTGGCGGCGGCATGAGCACCGCCCCCGTGGCCGACACCCGGCAGGACATGCGGCTCGTCCCGGCGGCAGTGGTCTGCTGGCTGGCGGCGTTGGCCGGTCTTCTGGCCGGCTGGTGGACGGCCGTCGCCACCGGCCTCGCTTCGGCGGTCGTCGCCGTGCTCGTGCTGTGGCGAGCGCGCGGCCATCCCCGGGCACGCGACGCGGCGGCGGCCCTGCTGGTCCTGGGCCTCCTGGCGGCAGGCCCGATCTCCTGGCGCATCCGCGACGCCCAGCGTGACGAGCTCCGCATCGCAGCGGCAGAAGGGCTGCCGGGGGCTTTGCGGGTCACCATCGCCGAACGCCCGAAACCCGTGCGCAGCGCGGGATACGCCGACCGGCAAGCGGGCGCGCGCTCGGTCGTCCTCGCGGCCGACGTCCGCACGGCATCGGTCGACGGACGGCCGGTTCAGTCATCCGGCCGCGTCCTGCTGCTGGCCCCGGTCGACCAGTGGACGTCCCTGCTGCCCGGCCAGGAGGTCACCGGGACGGGCCTGCTGATGCCGCCCCGCGGCGCGGACCTGACCGTGGCGGTGCTGTCGGTGCGCGGCCCGCCGGCGGAACCGGGCCCCTCACCGTGGTGGCAACGGGCCGCGGCCGGGCTGCGCGCCGGTCTCCACGACCTGTGCCAGGTCCTGCCGGACGAACCTGCGGGCCTGCTCCCGGGGCTGGTGCTGGGCGACACGAGCGCGTTGTCCCCGCGCGTCGAGCAGGAGTTCGTCGCCGCGGGCCTCGCGCACCTGACCGCGGTCAGCGGCGGCAACCTGGCGGTGGTCTGCGGGGCCGTCCTGCTCCTGTTGCGGCTGCTCCGGCTCGGGCCGCGCCTGTCGGCCGCGGCGGCCGGGACCTGCCTGGCCGGGTTCCTCGTCCTGGTCGGTCCGGAGCCGAGCGTGCTGCGCGCGGGCGTCATGGCGGCCGTGGCGCTCCTCGCCCTGGCGCTGGGCCGCCGTGGTTCGGCGCTGCCCGCGCTGGCCTTCGCGGTGTGCGTGCTGGTGGTGGCGGATCCGGCGATGGCCACGGACTTCGGCTTCGCGCTGTCGGTGTGCGCCACCGGCGGGCTGGTCCTGCTCGCGCCCCGCTGGGCCGACGCCCTCGTCCGGCGGGGGATCCCGCCGGGCTTCGCGGAAGGGCTGGCGATCCCGCTGGCGGCGTTCCTCGTGACGGCGCCGGTGCTGGCCGGCATGGCGGGCTCGGTGAGCCTGGTTTCGGTGCTGACCAACGTCCTCGCCGCGCCCGTGGTGGCCCCGGCGACGGTGCTCGGCGTGCTGGCGACGGTCACCGGCCCGTGGTGGCCGGGGGCCGGGAAGGTCCTGGTCCACCTGGCCGACCCGGAGGCCCGGTGGCTGATCACCGTCGCCCGGCACGGCGCGCGAGCCCCGGGCGCGGTCATCGCCTGGCCCGGCGGCTGGATGGGCGGTCTCCTGGCCGCCGCCGTCCTCGTGGTGCTGGTGCTCGCGGTCCGGCACCGCCGGGTGCGGGTGCTGATGGCGGTGCTCGTCGCCGGCGCGCTACTGGTGTTCGTGCCGGTCCGGGTGCTGGCCCCGGCGTGGCCGCCGCGGAACTGGGCGATGGTCGAATGCGACGTCGGCCAGGGCGACGCGGTCGTGCTGGCGACCGCCGAGCCGGGACGCGCGGTCGTCGTGGACGCCGGCCCCGAGCCGGGGCCGGTCGACGAATGCCTGCACCGGCTGGCGGTCGACCGGATTCCGCTGCTGGTGCTGAGCCACCTGCACGCCGACCACATCGGCGGCCTCACCTCGGTCTTCGACGGCCGCACGGTCGGCGCGATCGCCGTCGGCCCGGGCCGCTCGCCGGGGTGGGCATGGCGCCAGGTGGCCGCCGAGGCCACCCGGCGGGCGGTGCCGCTGGTGGAGCTGAACCCGGGCGAACGGCTGGCCTGGCCAGGCTTGGCGCTCGACGTCCTGGGCCCGCGTTACGTACCGGCCCGCGCGCCCGAACGACCGGACGGCACGACGATCAACAACAGCTCGGTGGTGCTGCGAGCGGAGACCACAGCGGGCCGCATCCTGCTGACCGGCGACGTCGAACTGGCCGCGCAGGCGGACCTGCTGGCCGACATCGGAGATCTGAAGGCGGAGGTGTTGAAGGTCCCGCATCACGGAAGCCGCTACTCGCTGCCGTCGTTCCTCGCGGCGGTGGCCCCACGGGTGGCCTTGGTCAGCGTGGGCGCGGGAAACCCCTACGGACACCCCAGCAAATCCACAATAGACACCTTGACGGCCCTCGGCGCCCGAGTCACCCGCACCGACCTGGACGGCGACACCGCAGTGCTGACCGGAACAGCAATATCCCGCCGCGGCGAGCCCCGCGGCCCACCTCACCGGTGACGCCCCGCCCCGAAGGGCGGGGTTCCGTCCGGGAGGCGGCGTCTCCGTGGTCGGGTGGCGTTCTTGTGGCGGCTGGGCGTTGGCGGTGATGGCTTGCCGCGAGGGGCGAACTCCCGACCCGGAGGAGGTGCGGCGTTCTTCCTGGCTGGGCGGCATTCTTCCGCCGCTGAGCGTTCGCTGGCGACGGCCCCCGTTGCGGCGAGCGAAGTCCCGCCCGAGGCGGCGCGGCGATCTCCGGGCCGAAACCTCCCGGCCACCAGACCGCCGAGCCCCGGCTGAGCGCCCGGGGCGGGCCGAACCCGCCCCGGGCCGGAGCTCAGTAGCCCAGAGCCTCGTTCACGGCCGCGGCCGAGGGCGGCAGGGTTGCCTTGGGCCCCACGTGGTTCTCGATCGCGTCGAGGGTCTTGAGGCCGTCGCCGGTGATGAGGAGCACCGTCTCGGCGTCCGGGTCGAGCTTGCCCGTCTCGACCAGCTTCTTCGCCGTGGCGACGGTCACCCCGCCCGCTGTCTCGGTGAAGATGCCTTCGGTGCGGGCCAGCAGGCGGATGCCCTCGACGACCTCTTCGTCGGAGACGTCCTCGATCGCGCCGCCGGTGCGGTTGACGATGTCGAGCACGTACGGGCCGTCGGCCGGGTTGCCGATCGCCAGGGAGCGGGCGATCGTGTCCGGCTTCACCGGCTGGACCACGTCGTGGCCTTCGCGGAACGCCGCCGACACCGGCGAGCAACCCGTGGCCTGCGCGCCGAACACCTTGTAAGGGCTGGCGTCCACCAGGCCGAGCTGGCCCAGCTCGCGGAAACCCTTGTCCACCTTGGTCAGCTGCGAACCGGAGGCGATCGGGACGACGATCTGCGGCGGGATGCGCCAGCCGAGCTGCTCGGCGACCTCGAAGGCCAGCGTCTTCGAGCCCTCCGAGTAGTACGGCCGGACGTTCACGTTGACGAACGCCCACTTCGGGTGTTCGCCGGCGAGCTCGGTGGCGAGGCGGTTGACGTCGTCGTAGTTGCCGTCGATGGCGAGGAGGTCGCCGTCGTACACCGCGGTGGTGAGGATCTTGGCGCGCTCGAGGGTCTTGGGGATCAGCACGACCGACCGCCAGCCGGCGCGGGCCGCTGCGGCGGCCGTCGCGTTGGCCAGGTTGCCGGTCGACGGACACGCGAGCACCTCGAACCCGAACTCGCGGGCCGCGGCCAGCGCGACGGCGACGACGCGGTCCTTGAACGAGTGCGTCGGGTTGCCGGTGTCGTCCTTGACCCACACGCGCTTGAGGCCGAGTTCCTTGGCGAGGCGGTCGGCGCGGACCAGCCGCGTCGCGCCCGGCTCGGTGTTCGGGATCTCTTCGACGTTGGACGGAACGGGAAGGAGCTTCTTGTAGCGCCAGATGTTCTTGGGGCCGGCCTCGATGTCTTCGCGGCGGACGCGGCCGAAGTCGTAGGCGACCTCGAGCGGCGAGAAGTCTTCGGCGGAGACGAATTCCGGAGCGAGCGGCTGCCGGTGACCCTCTTCCTTCGACACCAGTTCGACGGCGGGACCGAGATCCGGGGTCTTGGTGGTGGAGGTCGTGCCGAGGGTTGCGGTCATCGCGAGGTTCCTTTCCTCATCTGCCCCGCCGAAGCGGGCCGGAATTGGCACCGTGGTCGTCAGCTACCCCGCGATCGCGGGATGACGGGCTGTACGCCGGTTGCCGGGGCTTCGTCGGGCCGTTCCCTCTGCCCCTCTGGATGAGCGGTATTCGGTTGTCGGTGCCGCGCACGCCGGATCGTCCGGGGCGGGCTGCCTCGGCTACACCGTACGACATCGCGCTCGGCCCGTGCCACGGTGGCCGCTCGACATCACCGGAGCGGGCGCACGAGAGCGCAAGTGAGAGGATTCCGGGGTGACCGCGCAAGCCACCGCCCCGGCCCCGCTGCAGCTGGTGCTCGGGGAGGAAGAACTGCTGATCGAGCGGGCCGTCCGCGAGACGCTCGCCGCCGCCCGCGCGACGGACCCGACCGCGGAGCTGACGCGGGTCCGGGTGTCCGATCTCACAGCTCCCGAGCTGGCCGAACTGGTCAGCCCGTCGCTGTTCAGCGAAGGCCGGGTGATCGTCCTCGAGTCGGCGCAGGACATCTCGCAGGAGCTGGCCGACGCCGTCGCGGCCTACCTGAAGGACCCGGCGGACGGCGTCGTGCTCGTCGTCGTGCACACCGGCGGCGGCCGCAGCAAGGCGGGCAAGACGCTCCCGGCGGCGCTGAAGAAGGCCGGCGCCGAGGTCACCGAGTGCCCGAAGCTGACCAAGCCGGCCGAGCGGGAGCAGTTCGTGCGCCACGAGGTGCGCCGGGTGGGCGGCAAGATCGACCCGGCGGGGGTCGCCGCCCTCCTCGACGCCGTGGGCTCCGACCTGCGGGAACTCTCTTCGGCGGCGACACAGCTGGTCGCCGACACGGACGGCGCCGTCGACGCCGACGCGGTCCGCCGCTACCACCGCGGCCGCGCCGACGTGACCGGTTTCGCGGTCGCGGAGAAGGCGGTGGGCGGCGACCGCGCGGCGGCCCTGGAGTCGCTGCGGTGGGCGATGCAGCTGGGTGTCCCGCACGTGCTGGTGGCCGACGCGCTGGCCGACGCGGTCCGCACGATCGCCCGGGTCTCCGGCGCGGGCCGGGGCAACCCGAACCAGCTGGCGGGCGAGCTGGGCATGCCGCCGTGGAAGATCCGCAAGGCGCAGGGCCAGTCCCGCGGCTGGAACCCCGACGGCCTCGCGACGGCGATGCGCGTGGTCGCGCGGCTGAACGCCGAGGTCAAGGGCGTGGCGGCGGACCCGGGCTACGCGCTGGAGCGAGCGGTCCTCGAGGTGGCCGCGGCCAAGGGCGACCGCTGACCGCTGCCGGTCTCGAAAGGCATCACGCCGGGGTGCCGGTCCGCGCGGGCAGGTGGCCGGGGAATGCACAGGGAGCGGCTCGCCGGCGGGTGGTCGCGCGCGCCCTGTGCACTCGCCGACCTCCGCCGCCGCGCGCCTGGTGGTCGCCGACCTTCACGGACGCTCCCGGCTCGGTGAAATCACCGCCGAGCAACCCGCGGCGCGCTCGGCCGCGTGCCCCGGACACGAGAAAAGCCCCGGCCGAAGCCGGGGCTTTTCCAGAAATCAAGCAGCTCAGAGCGCGTTGACGCGCTTCGCCAGCGCCGACTTCTTGTTGGCGGCCTGGTTGGCGTGGATGACGCCCTTCGAGACGGCCTTGTCCAGCTTCTGGGCGGCGTCGCGCTGCAGCTCGACGGCCTTGGCCTTGTCGCCGGCCTCGGCGGCTTCGCGGACCTTGCGGATCGCGGTCTTCACCGAGGACCGGATCGCCTGGTTGCGCTGACGCGCCTTCTCGTTCGTCGTGATGCGCTTGATCTGCGACTTGATGTTGGCCATAGGGCAACTCCTGTTTCACTCGGTGAGATCGCCGCCGCGCTGAAGTGGCCCCGGAAAATCCCGGGTTTCCTCCATGACGGAATGCCGCACGGGCAGCGAGCGTCCACTCTAACAGCCGGTCCCGCGGCGGGAGTACGGTGGGCAGCGGTAGTGCCTAGGGTTCCGTCGCCGGCCCGTTCCAGCAGCCCACAACCAGGGCCGGCGGGGCTGGTCCGAGCGGCACCATCGGCGGGCCCGGACGGCCGGTCGTTCATCTGACGGGGCAAAAGCCTGGAGGACCGGTGTTTTCGCGCGCGCGAAAACCGAAGGGGTCCCGTGAACGCCACCGCCTTGTCCCTCGTCCTCGTCGCCGCCGTGGTGCACGCCGCCTGGAACCTCGCGGCCAAGCGGGTTTCCTCCGGTGGCACCCAGTTCGTCTGGCTCTACTACACCGTCGGCGCCGTCCTGCTGCTGCCGGTCACGATCGTGCTGCTGATCGCTGAAAACGACCGTCCACAATGGAGCTGGCTACTGGCCGCCGTGGGGACCTCGCTGCTGCACATCGCCTACGGCGTCGTGCTGCAGCGGGGATACCGCGTCGGCGACCTCTCCGTCGTCTACCCCGTCGCGCGCGGCACCGGGCCGCTGCTGTCGGTGCTCGCCGCCGTCCTGGTGCTCGGCGAACGGCCCGGCCCGCTCGGCCTGGTCGGGGCGTTCCTCGTCGTCATGGGGGTGCTGGTGATCAGCACCGGCCGCACGGCCGAGGACCCGCGGGCGGTGAAAGCGGGGATCCTCTACGGCCTGCTGACCGGGGCCGTCATCGCCGGCTACACGCTCTGGGACGCGCACTCGGTCACCGGCCTCGGCGTGCCTCCGGTCGTCTACTTCGGTCTCGGCTCGGTCCTGCAGAGCGTGCTGCTCGTGCCCGGCGCCCTGGCCGACCGCGCCGAGGTGAGGCGGATCTGGCGCGAGCAGCGCCGCGAGGTCTTCCTCGTCGCGGTGCTCTCGCCGATCGCCTACATCCTCGTGCTGTTCGCCCTCACCATGGCGCCGGTCAGCCTGGTCGCGCCCGCCCGGGAGCTGAGCATCGTGCTCGGCGGCCTCGCCGCGTGGCTGGTCCTGGGCGAGCAGAACGCCGTCCGGCGGCTCGCCGGGTCGGTGATCGTGCTGTCCGGCATCGCCGCGATTGCGGCCGCCTGAGCCCGTCCGGTAGGGATGGTCGGATGGAGATCCTGAAGAGCCGGCTGCTGATCCGCCCGCGGGACGCCGCCGCGTCCACGGCGTTCTACCGCGACACCCTCGGCCTGGCCGTGGAGCGGGAGTTCCCCGGCGGCACCGTGTTCTTCCTCGGCCACGGCTCCCTGGAGGTCTCCGGCGCGGGCGAGGCAGGCTCGTCGCCCGATCTGGTGCTCTGGCTGCAGGTCCGCGACCTCGTCGGCACCCTGGCCGAGCTCAAGGCGAAGGGCCTGGAGCCGGTGCGTGACGCGCAGCGCGAGCCGTGGGGCCTCGACGAGGCCTGGATCGCCGATCCGGACGGCACGCGCATCGTGCTGGTCGAGGTGCCCGAGGGGCACCCGATCCGCACGGACACCCGCTAGGCGGGCTTGACCGCGCGCAGCTGCGCGGCGAGCGCGGCGAACCCCGGCGGCTCCCAGGTCCAGGTCTGCAGGTCGGCGAAGCCCGCGGCGGCGGCTTCGTCGGCCAGGACGTGCCTGCTCACCGGCAGCCACTTCTCGTGCGCGGACAGCAGCAGCCGTCCTCCCGGGCGCAGCACCCGGCACAGCTCGGCGAACCCGGCCGCGCGGTCTTCCCACAGCATGACGTTGTTCACGCTCAGGACGACGTCGACGGACCCGTCGGGCTCGCCGGTGTGCGCCGCCGACCCCTCGCGCAGCTCGGCCCGGTCGCCGCAGCGTTCGTGGCACAGCGTGAGCATCTCGGGGGAGGGGTCGACGCCGATGGCGCGCCCGGCCAGGCGCGCGGCCGCCTCGAGGCCGACGCCGGGACCGGGCCCGACGACCAGGACGGTCTCGTCCGGCTCGATCTTCGCGAGGTCGACGACGCGGTGTTCGGTGGCGGCGTTGCCGCGGGCCATGACCCAGCCGCCGAGGCGGCCGAGGGGGCCGGAGGGGTGACCGAACGCACGGTCGAGAACACGGGCGAACCCGCTGGTCTCCGGCTGGGGAGGAGGTGCCGGCTGGTGCATATCGCTCATACTTCGAGGGCACCACGGATCGCGGAACCCCGCATCGGGGATGACCCCCACCCGCACCCGGAGGGCCATGGGAACATAGAGGTGGCCATCCCCGACTTTCCGAGGACTCATTCGAGTGACAGCGTCCAGCAAGTTCGCCGACACCACCTTCACGCCGCCGGAGCTCATCCGGAACTTCTGCATCATCGCGCACATCGACCACGGCAAGTCGACCCTGGCCGACCGCATGCTGCAGCTCACCGGCGTCGTCGAAGAGCGCGCCATGCGGGCCCAGTACCTCGACCGGATGGACATCGAGCGCGAGCGCGGCATCACGATCAAGGCGCAGAACGTCCGGCTGCCCTGGAAGCTCGACGGGCAGAACCACGTCCTGCACATGATCGACACCCCCGGCCACGTGGACTTCACCTACGAGGTCTCCCGGGCCCTGGAGGCGTGCGAAGGCGCGATCCTGCTGGTCGACGCCGCGCAGGGGATCGAGGCCCAGACCCTGGCCAACCTGTACCTGGCGCTGGAGAACAACCTCCAGATCATCCCGGTCCTGAACAAGATCGACCTGCCCTCGGCCGACCCCGACAAGTACGCGGGTGAGCTCGCCCACATCATCGGCTGCGAGCCCGAGGACGTGCTGCGCGTCTCGGCCAAGACGGGCATGGGCGTCGGCGAGCTGCTCGACGAGGTCGTCAAGCAGGTCCCGGCGCCGCAGGGCGACGCCGACGCGCCCGCCCGCGCGATGATCTTCGACTCGGTGTACGACACCTATCGCGGCGTCGTCACCTACATCCGCGTCGTCGACGGCAAGATCACGCCGCGCGAAAAGATCAAGATGATGTCGACCGGCGCCACGCACGAGCTGCTGGAGGTCGGGATCATCTCGCCCGAGCCCAAGCCCAGCAAGGGCCTCGGCGTCGGCGAGGTCGGCTACCTGATCACCGGCGTGAAGGACGTCCGCCAGTCGAAGGTCGGCGACACCGTGACGTCGGAGCGTCACGGCGCCAAGGAGGCGCTGGCGGGCTACCGCGAGCCGAAGCCGATGGTCTACTCCGGCCTGTACCCGGTGGACGGTTCGGACTACCCCGAGCTGCGCGAGGCGCTGGACAAGCTCCAGCTCAACGACGCCGCCCTGGACTACGAGCCGGAGACGTCGGTGGCGCTGGGCTTCGGCTTCCGCTGCGGCTTCCTCGGCCTGCTGCACCTGGAGATCACCCGCGACAGGCTCGAGCGCGAGTTCGGCCTCGACCTGATCTCGACGGCGCCGAACGTGATCTACCGCGTGGTGCTGGAGGACCGCAGCGAGGTGGTCGTGACCAACCCGTCGGACTGGCCGTCCGGGCTGAAGATCGCCGAAGTGCACGAGCCGGTGTCGAAGGTCAGCATCCTCGCGCCGTCGGAGTTCGTCGGCACGATCATGGAACTGTGCCAGACGAAGCGCGGCAGCCTGCTCGGCATGGACTACCTGTCCGAGGACCGCGTCGAGCTGCGCTACAACATTCCGCTGGCGGAAATCATCTTCGACTTCTTCGACACGCTGAAGTCGCGTACGCGCGGCTACGCGTCTCTCGATTACGAAGAGGCCGGCGAGCAGATTTCGGACCTGGTCAAGGTGGACATCCTGCTGCAGGGCGAAACCGTGGACGCGTTCTCGGCGATCGTGCACAAGGACGCGGCCTACGGCTACGGCAACCGGATGGCGACGCGGCTGCGCGAACTGATCCCGCGCCAGCAGTTCGAGGTCCCGATCCAGGCGGCGGTCGGGTCCCGGATCATCGCCCGCGAGACGATCCGCGCGATCCGCAAGGACGTGCTGGCCAAGTGCTACGGCGGTGACATCTCGCGGAAGCGGAAGCTGCTGGAGAAGCAGAAGGAAGGCAAGAAGCGGATGAAGACCGTCGGCCGGGTCGAGGTTCCGCAAGAGGCTTTCGTCGCCGCACTGTCCACTGAGGACTCCGGAAAGAAGAAGTAACTGTTCCGTTGATGTGACAACGGCGCCCATATTCACGCAGTGGTGTGAATATGGGCGCCGAACTCGCGTTCGATGCGGTTTCTGTCGGTGCTCTCTGCTTTGCTCTGGTGCGAAGAGCGAAAGGAGAGCACCATGACAGTCATGGCAGACATCGAGCTTCCCGCCGGGTCGGGCCCCCTGACGGTGCACGACCTCGAGGGAATGCCGGACGATGGCCGACGCTACGAACTCATCGACGGGGTGCTCATCATGAGCCCCGCGCCCGGTCGAAGACACCAGAAGATCGCTTACCGGCTCTACGGTGTGCTCGAAGCATCGTGCCCGCCCGATTTCGAGGTGATCGGCGCGCCGTTCGCGGTGCACTCCGGTGACAAAATCGAGCTACAGCCGGACGTCCTGGTCGGCCGGGACGAAGACTTCACCGACAAGGACCTCCCGGCAGCACCGGCGCTGGCGGTCGAGGTGCTGTCGCCGAGCACGGCGATCCACGATCTCAACACCAAGAAGGCGGTCTACGAACGACTCGGGACTCACAGCTACTGGGTGATCGAACCGGCCGAGCCGGCGCTGACGGTGTTCGAGCTCGACGAGGAAGGTCGCTACCAGCAGGTGGCCAAGGCTGCGGGCGACGAGCCGGTCGAGCTCGAGCGGCCCTTCCCGGTGCGGATCGTGCCCCGGGAGCTGCTGGGCCGGCTCGGCTGAGCCCGGCCGCCGGTCAGTCCTGCCGGAAGCGGGTGCCGCGGAGCTGGGCGTGCAGCTGCCGGTGGCGCAGTTCCTTCCGGAGCCGGTCGAGCACCGCGTCGAACAGGGCCGGGGAAAGGATTGCGGTCTGCTCGAACTGCCGCCGGTCGGGTGGCGCCGGCTGGAGCTTGCTGCGCGGCGCGTAGCGCTGCACCGAGCTCTCGACACCTCCGCCGGTGATTAGGTCGACCCAGAGGGCGTCGCGCAGGTAGCCGTCGCCGAAGCGAGCCGAACGGCGGACGCTCACCTCGGCGATCTCCGGCCAGGGGACCAGGCGCGTGCTCAGCGTGCCTGCGGGCAGGCGGAGCCCTTCGTCGCCGATGGTGAGGTCGCGCAGGCCCTCGAAGCCCCGCTTGAGGTCGCGCGCACGGGAGACGCGGTAGGCCACCACCGCGGCGAGCACGGTCGCCGCGTAGGCGCCGCCGATCAGCCACGGCGAGAGGCCGCGCACGAGCCCGGTGGCGAGCGCCGCGCCGAACCCGGCGTCGGCGACGGCGAGCAAGCCGACGAGGACCTTGACCGGCGTCGTGACGCGGTGCGGTGACTCGGACAACGGGACGACTCCTGGGGCCGGCGGGGTCAGGGATTGCCGATTATCCGGTCTGCCCGGATGAACACCGCGACCCGCCGCTCTTCGGCCATCACGCGGTCGTACTCGGCCCAGTCGTCGTGGGTGCCGGTGGCGGCGATGAAGACGTCACGCAGCAGCTGCGGCAGGCCGGCGGGGTCGAAGGCGGGGTCGGGATCGTCGGGTCCGACGAGGTGCACGGCACCGGTCACGGAGAGCCAGTTCCAGCCGCGCCGGAAGGTCACGGTGGCGTGCCCGGCCCGCCGCAGCAAGGCGAGCTTGTGCGCCTTGCCGACGGCGACGTACGCGACACCCGGGGCACCGGTCACCGGATCGTCGAAGACACCGGCGTTGACGACGGAGGCGTGCACGGTGCCGTCGGCGCGCGTCGTGGCAACGGTGGCGAGGCCGTGCTCCTGCAGCGACAGCGTGCGAACCTGCTCCAGATCAGCGGTCATGGGCCCAACCTAGCCCGCCTGACGCCCTGGATGTCCGATGTTCACCGGCCGAAATACGGCGACAACCGTCCGCACAGGAGATCGACGTCCTCGCGAGGCGCGCCGGGCCAGTCGACGTCCATCCACCCGAACTCGGCGGGAGTGCCCCGGTGCCGCACGAAAACGTGCTGGTGGAAGTGCGCCCCGGCCAGGCCCCGCCCGGCGATGGCCGCGTGCACGGACTCCGGATCCAGTTCGGCCCGCAGCGCCCGGGCACCTGCCCAGGCGGCCCGCGCGACCGCCATGGCTTCGGCTTCGGTGAGCCCGTCGATGTTCGCGACGTGCCGCCGGGTCTCCACGAAGAGGTAGCCGGGAAAGTCGCCGGGCCGGTGCGTGACGACGACCAGATCGCCGGCCCACACCACGGGGCTCACCAGCGGCCCGGCACCCCGGTGCTTGGCGCAGATCACGCACGCTTCCGGCATGGCTCCAGGCTAACCGGCAGGCCCGCCGCACGGGCGGGCCTGCCCGTTCAGCTCAGCAGGTGCCGTTGTCGGTCCACACGCCCCACTGGCCCGTCGTTCCCGGCTCCTCACCCTGCGTCCACCACTTCGCCGTCCACTTGTGGCCGTTGTGGGACACCACGTTGCCGCCCGTGTACACCTGCGTGGCGCTCCACGCCGGGTCCGTGCACGTGCCCGGGTTCGTCGTCCCGCCCGTGTCCCATGCCACCTGCGAAGACCGGTAGAAGTTGATGCCCTGCGCCACCCAGCGCGGGGCCTGGGCGCCCAGCCGCGTCCGGAAGGCCGTCCAGTCGTGCGCCGACCACGGGGACCAGCCCAGCTCCGCGTACGCGCCCAAGCGCGGGAAGGCCAGGTAGTCGATGTCCGACGGGGTCACCACCGTTTCCGTCCACAGTGGAGACTCCACGCCGCGGACCGCTGCCTCGCCCACGCCTGAGAGGTACGCTCCCGGGTTCCAGTTGTACGCGTCCTGGACCTCGATGTATCCCGCCCACGACAACCCGATGGGCGTCGAGCTGTTGTACTTCATGTCCAGGTACGCCTTGTTCGCCGGCGAGAGGATCACCTTGCTGCCGCGGGAAACCGCCGTCGACACCCCCGTGTCCGACGTCGAAGTGCCCCAGAACTGCGGCGACGCCGAAGCCGGCAAGGTGGCCTTGGCGATGTCGTGCCAGCCGATCACCGACTTGCCCGTCGCCGCGACCAGGGGCAGCACCTTGTTCATGAACGTCAGGTAGTCCGCCTGCGAAGTCGCCGAAGCTTCGTCGCCGCCGATGTGGAGGTACGGGCCCGGGGTCAGGGCCGCCAGTTCTCGCAGGACGTCGGCGACGAACGTGTACGTGATGTCCTTCGAGATGCACAGCGAGCTGTAGCCGACCGCCGTGTCCGTGCGCAGGGCGGGCGCCACCCCGTTGCAGTTCAGCTCCGCGTACGACGCCAGGGCCGCGTTCACGTGCCCCGGCATGTCGATCTCCGGGATGATCGTGATGTGGCGGGAAGCCGCGTAGTTCACGATGTCCGTGTACTGCGCCTTCGTGTAGTAGCCGCCCGTGCCGCCGCCGACCTGCGTGCTGCCGCCGTAGGTCGTCAGGCGGGGCCAGCTGTCGATCTGGATGCGCCAGCCCTGGTCGTCCGCCAGGTGCAGGTGGAGATGGTTGATCTTGTACTGGGCCAGCTGGTCGAGGTACCGCTTGACCGTCGACACCGGGTGGAAGTGCCGCGCGACGTCGAGCATCGCGCCGCGGTAGGCGAAGCGCGGGTAGTCGAGGATCGTCGCGCCCGGGATGCTCCACGGCCCGGGCTGCGCCGAGGCGCTTTCGACCCGGCCCGGCAGCAGCTGCCGCAACGTCTGGACCCCGGCGAACAGCCCGTCCGCGGTGGTGGCCCGCACGGTGACCGACGACGCCGTCGACACCAGCTGGTACCCCTGCTCGCCGACGGTCGCGGGTGCGCCGCCGAGCAGCAGCGCGATGCTGTCGGCTGGCACGGACGCCGGCGCGTCGGACACCGGCAGCGCGAAGCCGGTCGAGGGCCGCAGCACGCCGGCCAGGTAGTCACCCACCTGCCGCGCGGGTGCCGAACCCGCTTCGGTGACGATCTTCGTGGTGGCGACCAGCGGGAACGCCACGCCGGCCGCCGGGGTCACCGAGACCGGCACCGGCACGATCGACTGCAGCGCCGGCGTGGCCGCGGCGGCCGGCGTCAGGTGGGTGGCTGCCGTACTGGCGCCGATCAGGGCCAGCACGGCGAGCGCGCGGCCGAGCCGCCGCGCGAAGGAAGGCTTCACCGGGGGACCTCCTGGCGGGAAGGGCGCGACCTCGCCGTCGCGCCTGCCGGGATCGTCGCATTTCCGGCGCCCGTGGTCTAGACCAGTCTGGGTGGTTAAGCTCGCGCGGTGACGCGGGACTTCGCACCGGGGTCGCCGTTCGCGCTGCTGTCGAGCGCCGAGACGGCCGCCTGGTACGCCTACATGAAGGTGCACCTCCGCCTGGAGTACGAGCTGAACCGGCAGCTGCGCGCGGACAGCGGGCTGTCGCTCGCCGACTACCACGTACTGGTCGCGCTGACCAGTGCGGCCGGTGGCCGGATGCGGGTCACCGACCTCGCGATCCGGATCGGCTGGGAGCGCAGCCGGCTTTCGCACCACCTGAAGCGGATGCGCGACCGCGGGCTGGTCGAGACCGGAACGGCCGCCGAGGACCGCCGGGCCACCGCGGTCGCGCTGTCCGAAGCCGGCTGGGAGGCGTTGCGGCAAGCCGCGCCGGACCACGTCGGGTTCGTGCGGCGGGCCTTCCTCGACGCCCTCGAGCCCGCCGAGCTGGCGCAGCTGACGACCTTGCTCGACCGGGTCTACGACACCCTGGTCGAGCACGGCACCCTGCCGCGCCCGGACGACCACCCCTGAGTATTACGTGACATGTCACGTAATATGGCCGTGGACCTAGGAGGGTGCGGCATGGCGACAGTGGCCGAGCTGATGGAAGCCAACTTGCTCAGGGTGTTCAACGAGCGCGACGACGAGCGGCGGGCGAAGGCGATCGCCGAGACGTACGCGCCGGACGTCGAGTTCGCCGATCCCGAAGGCACCGTGACCGGGCGCGAAAGCCTGAACGCCAAGGCGAAGGGGCTGCTGGACCAGTCACCGGGGTTCGCCTTCACGCCCGCGGGCCCGGTCCTGGTCAACCACGACCTCGGGCACCTCGCCTGGGCGCTCGGCCCGGACGGCGGGCCGCCGGTCGTGCGGGGGATCGACGTCGCGCTCGTCGAGGACGGCCTGATCAAGAAGCTCTACACGATGCTGCTCCCCGCCTGAGTACTACGCTCGGTGGCATGTTCGACGAGCTGACGTTCCCGGTCGTCGCCGCGCCGATGGCGGGCGGTCCCACCACTCCGGAGCTGGTCGCCGCGGTGACCGAGGCCGGCGGCTACGGCTTCCTCGGCGCCGGCATGCTCACCCCCGCGGCGCTGGCGGCCCAGATCGACCGCACGCGGGAGCTGACCGGAGGCGAGTTCGGCGTCAACCTCTTCGTCCCCCAGCCCGACACGGGTGCCGACGTCTCGGACCACAAGACCCGGCTGGAGGCGTTCGCCCGCGAGTACGACGTCGAACTCGGCGAACCGAAGTGGGACGATGACGCCTATCCCGCGAAGCTGGACGTCGTGCTCGAGAAGCGCGTCCCCGTGGTGTCGTTCACCTTCGGCCCGCCGTCCCCGTCGGAAGTCCTGCGCCTCAAGGAAGCAGGCGGCAAGATCGTCATCACGGTGACCACGCCCGAGGCCGCCCACCGGGCCGCCGGCCTCGGCGCCGACGCGCTCGTCCTGCAGGGCTTCGAGGCGGGCGGGCACCGGAGCCTGTTCACCGACGACCCGCGCCGGCCCGGCGGCGGCGCCGAATACGGTGTCCTCGCGCTCCTGCGGCTGGTCGCCGCCCGGGTCGACCTGCCGCTGATCGCCGCCGGGGGCCTGGTGCACGGGGCCGACGTCGCGGCCGTGCTCGCCGCCGGAGCCGTGGCCGCCCAGCTGGGCACCGTCTTCCTGCGCGCCGACGAGGCCGGGACGTCCGAGGCGCACCGCAAGGCGCTCGCCCTCGCCGAGCGCGAGACGGCGTTCACCCGCGCCTTCAGCGGCCGTCCGGCGCGGGGCCTGGTCAACAAGTTCATGGACGCCCTGTCCGAGGGTGCGCCGGCCGCGTACCCGCAGCTCAACAACCTGGCGGGCCCGGTGCGCAAGGCGTCGGCGAAGGCGGGCGACCCCGAGGCGATCTCGCTGTGGGCGGGCCAGACCTACCCGCTCGCGTATGACGCCTCGGCCGCCGTGATCATCGAGCGGCTGAAGGTCGAGGCGCGCGAAGCCGCCGCACGCCTCGACCGGATCCGCTAGCCGTTGGTGCGGTTCAGCACCGAGTGCCGCCGGCTGTAGAGGAAGTAGACGAGCAGGCCGAGCGCGAACCAGACCGCGAACCGGATCCAGGTCGCCGGCTGCAGGAACGTGATCAGCCAGATCGAGAACACGACGCCGATCGCGGGCACCACCGGCATGCCCGGCGTCTTGAACGTCCGCGGCAGGTCCGGCTGCTTGTAGCGCAGCACGATCACCGCGACGCAGACGACGACGAACGCGAGCAGGATGCCGATGTTCGTCAGCTCGGCGGCCTCGCCGATCGGCAGCACCCCGGCGATGATCGCCGCCGCGCCCCCGAGGATCCACGTCATCCGGCTCGGCACCTGCCGCGTCGGGTTCGTCTTGCCCAGCCACGGCGGCAGCAGGCCGTCGCGGCTCATCGAGTAGCCGACGCGGGTGGCGCCCATCAGGAACGTGAACAGCACGGTGAGGATGCCGACGATCGCGCCGATCGCGATCACCGTGGCCAGCCCGTCGAGGCCGACCGACTTGAACGCCGTCGAGAACCCGCTCTTCGGGTCGATCTCGGTGTACTTCTGCATGCCGGTCAGCACCAGGCAGGCCAGCACGTACAGCACCATCGAGATGGCCAGCGAGTACAGGATCGCCTTCGGCATGTGCCGCTGCGCGTCCTTGGACTCCTCCGCCGCGGTGCTCATGGCGTCGTAGCCGAAGACGGCGAAGAACACCGTCGCCGCGCCGGTCACCGCGCCGCCGAAGCCCGCGGGCGCGAACGGCGTGTAGTTGCCGGTCTTGACGTAGAAGAAGCCGACCAGGATGACCACCAGCACGATCAGGACCTTGATCCCGACCATCGCCGTCTCGAACCGGGCGGCGCTGCGGATGCCGCGGTTGAGCAGGAACGCGATCAGCAGGCACAGCAGCGCGGCGAACAGGTCGACCTTGTGGCCCGGCCCGGTGCCGGGCGCGCCGAGCATCCACGCGGGCAGGTCGAGGCCGATCTGGCCGAGCAGGAAGTTGAAGTAGCCGGAGATGCCGATGGCCACCACCGCCACGATCGCGGTGTACTCCAGCAGCAGGTCCCAGCCGATGAACCAGCCGACGATCTCGCCGAGCACCGCGTAGCCGTAGGTGTAGGCGGAGCCGGCCTTCGGGATGAGGCCGGCGAACTCCGCGTAGGAGAACGCGGCGGCCGCGCTGGCGACCCCGGCGATGAGGAACGAGATGAGCACGGCCGGCCCGACGCCGGGGATGCCCGCCGCGTCGTCGCCGTGCGCGACGCTGCCGGCGAGGGCGAAGATCCCGGCGCCGATGATGCCGCCGATGCCGATGGCGGTCAGCTGCCACAGCCCGAGGGTGCGTTGCAGGCCGCCGCCTTCGGTCGTGTCCTGGATCTGGTCGATCGGCTTGCGCCGGAAGATGCCGGAGCCGGCACCTGCTGGAGCGGACATCATCGTCTCCCGAACGGTCGGTGGAGAGCCCGGATCACGGGCCCTCGCGGGAACCTACCGCCAACTCGAGGTGAAGACAGTGTGAGCCGCTCAGCCCGCCGCGGTGTCTTCGCTCACGGCCTCCGACGCCGTCGCCGCGGCCCGCTTGGCCTGGGTGGTCCGGACCGCGCTCGCCGCGAAGTAGGTGAGCAGCTCCGCGACCTCCACCGGGTCGTCGAGCTGCGGGCAGTGCCCCCAGTCCTCGCGCACGAGCAGCCGGCTGTGGGGCACCAGCGTGTGCAGCTGCCGCCCGGACGCCGCGGTGACGAGCTTGTCCTTGCCGCACGCGACGACCAGCAGCGGGACCTCGACCGAATCGAGGCGGTAGGCGTCGGCGAGCTCCGCGACGAGCTGCCGGGCCTGCTCCAGGCGGCTCTTGGTGGCGCGGTAGTCCGGGAAGAGCGCGGTGAAGCGCTGCACCTGCACGGCGTCGGCGACGCTCGAGTCGGCGTACAACAGCCGCGGGACGAGCTGCTCGGCGACCTTGCGCACCAGGAACCCCGGCACCGGGACGGGCAGGGACGAGTACAGCCGCAGCGGCAGCGGGTAGCGCGCCACCGCGCGGATCAGCCACGAGTCGACGAAGCCCGGCGCGGCGATGGACACGACGCCGGAGATCGGCAGGCGGCTGTTCTGGGCCGCGCGCAGGCTCATGGTGCCGCCGAGGGAGTTCCCGGCCAGCACCACCGAGCCGAGGACGGCCTGTTCGCGGACGACGGCGGTGGTGAACGCGTCGAGCTGCGGCAGCATCGGGCCCGGCCGCAGCGGCTGCGCGTCGCCGAAACCCGGCAGATCGACCGCGACCGCCGGGATTCCGGCGGCCGCGAGCTGCTCCAGGGCGGGGCGCCAGGTGTCGGCGCTGTCGCAGTAGCCGTGCAGGAGCACCAGCCTCGGTGCGGACGGCTTGACGTGCGGTGTCGCCGCCCGGCGGCGCAGCGAGCGGCGCGGCGCCGGCTGCTCCGGTTCGGGGTCGCCGACTTCGAGCACCCGGGTGCGGACGCCGGCGTAGCGCCGGAAGGAGACCCGGATCGGGTCCGGGTCGCTGCTGGGCCGGCCGTCCGGTCCAGCCGGAGTGGGCCGCTTCGTCGCGGTCATCCTCCAAGATTACCTTGCGACCATTGGGTTTTGGTCGGTTTTCGGGGCTAACAACCAGATCTCGAACTGAGTACGTTGGAGATTCACCGAATGCCGAGCCGGGCGGAACAAGCCGATCCGCCCAGCTCAGCGGTGGTCTAGCGGGTGAAGACGATCTTGCCGGCGGTGTCTCCCTCGAGCATCGCCCGGAAGCCCTTGGGGGCCTCGGAAAAGGAAAGTTTCGCGCCGATCTGCGGCCGGACGCCGGTGAGGTCGAGGTAGGAGAGCAGGTCGGCGAGCTCGTCGCGGGTGCCCATGGTCGAGCCGGCGACGCGCAGCTGGAGGAAGAAGACGCGCTGCAGCTCCGCGTGCGCGTCCGGGCCGCTGGTCGAGCCCGAGACCACGATGATCCCGCCCGGTTTGAGCGATTTGACCGAGTGTGACCAGGTCGCCTTGCCGACGGTCTCGAACACGGCGTCGACGCGCTCGGGCAGCCGTGCGCCGGATTCGAACGCCTGGTGGGCGCCGAGGCCGGTGGCGAGGGCGCGCTTCTCTTCGGTCCGGCCGGTGACCCAGACCCGGAACCCGGCCGCGCGGCCGAGCTGGACCAGCGCCGTCGAGACGCCGCCGGAGGCGCCCTGCACGAGCATCGTCTGCCCCGGGCGCAGGCCGGACTTCACGAAGAGCATCCGGTAGGCGGTCAGCCAGGCCGTGCCCATGGTGGCGGCTTCGGCGAAGCTGAGCGCCGGGGGCTTCGGGACGACGTTGCGGGCGGGCACGACGACCTGGTCGGCGAAGGTGCCCTGGTGCTTCTCGGTGAGCAGCGTGCGTTTCGGGTCGAGGGTGTCGTCGCCCTGCCAGCCCGGCGCGTTGATCACCGAGTGGATGACCACCTCGGAGCCGTCGTCGAGGGTGCCCGCGCCGTCGCAGCCGAGGATCATCGGGAACTGCTCCGGCTTGATCCCGACGCCGCGCAGCGTCCAGAGGTCGTGCATGTTGAGGCTGGCCGCCTTGACGTGCACGCGGACCCAGCCGTCGGGCACTTCGGGTTCGGGACGCTCGCCCACGACGAGCGAGTCCAGCGGGCTGTCGGCGTTGGGTTCCTGCGCGTACACGGCGAACATGTCCTGCAACGTACCGCCCCTGGCACGCGGCGGCAGCAGGGCGCGCGTAGGCTCACACCGTGTTCAACGGGCTTGCCGACTGGTGGGACGGGGTCGAGCTGTGGCTCGCCCAGGCCTGGTTCCCGGTGCAGTTCGTGCTGGTCATGGTGGTCGTCGTGCCGCTGTGCCTGGCCGCCGCGTGGGTGCTCGACAAGGTCGTCGGGCTCTTCGCCCACCGGCTGGCTCCGGGGCGTGACGACGACTCCGACCCCTCGGCATAGGCTCGCGCACCATGTTCAACCGAAGGCGGATCACCGCCGCGCTGATCGGGCTCCTCGTGCTGGTGCTGGGGGGCTGGCTGGTCAAGGACAACCTCGGCGGCGGCTCGTCGAGCCCTGCGCCGAGCACGTCGGCGAGCGCGCCCGCGAAGAGCAGCACACCCGCCAAGGGCGGCGCCGCCGTGCCGGGCGCGGACTCCGGGCTGCCGGTGAAGGCGCTTTCCGCGCTGCCGCCGCAGGCCACGGACACGTGGAAGCTGATCGAGGCCGGCGGCCCGTACCCCTACCCGCGCAACGACGACGTCGTCTTCGAGAACCGCGAGAAGAGATTGCCCGGCAAGAAGTCCGGCTACTACCACGAGTTCACGGTGAAGACCCCGGGCAGCGCCGACCGCGGCGCCCGGCGGCTGATCACCGGGCAGGCGCACGAGCTGTACTACACCGGCGACCACTACGCGTCGTTCGTCGTCGTGGACCCGGCCCGATGAGCGCCGGCGACGCGGCGAAGGCCGCCGCGGAAGAGGCGTTCGCCCGGGGTGCCTACCCCCACCTGGTGAACTCGCGGCCGACCGTCGACAAGGCCGGCACGCTCGCCGCCTTCGCCGAGGCACTGTCCTTTCCGGACCACTTCGGGCACAACCTCGACGCGCTCTACGACTGCCTGACCGACCTGTCGTGGTTGCCGCCGGGGGAGCACGTGCTGATCTGGCCGGGCTCGGACGCGTTGCGCAAGGCCGAACCCAAGACGTACCTGGCCATCCGCAGCGTCCTGTCGGACGCGCAGCGGGCACTCGGCCCGAGCGGCCGCAGCGCCGGCTCCTGGCGGCTCACGGTCGTGCTGCCGGACGCCTGAGCGGCGTCCCCGCGCGCTTGACCGTGCGGATCACCGGCGCGCTCTCGACGGTGTGCACACCGCGGATCCCGGCGACGCGATCGGTGAGGTAGCGGTAGAGGTCGCGGCCGTCGCGGCAGTTCACCATCGCCGTGAGGTTCGTCGTGCCGGTGGTGGCGACGGCGAACGACGTCTCGGGGTGGCTCGCCAGCGCCTCGCCCGCCTCGGCGAGGTGCGCGGGGGCGACGGCCAGCCACAGCCGCGTTTCGGAGCGGAACCCGAGGCGGGCCGGGGAAACGTCGAGGTGGTAGGTCAGCGTGCCGTGCCGTCGCAGCAGGTCCATCCGGCGCCGCACCGCCGAGTCGGACCACCCCGTCGCCCGGGCCAGCGCGGTGTAGCTCGCCCGGCCGTCGTGGGCCAGCGCGTCGAGGAGCGGCTGGTCTCCGGATTCCGGTGGGAGGCCGGGGCCGTCCGGTTCCGGCGGGCGCAGCTGCTCGACCTGGGCGGGGGACAGGCAGTGCAGCCCGCCCCACCTGTCCGGCAGCGCGAACGTGTGCAGCAGTTCGTGTGCCGAAACGGCGGTCACGCGGTGGGCGCGCGGCAGCTTGTGCAGCAGCAGGTCGTCGCGCCCCGCCGTGTCGGGGGCGTGGACGGTGCAGGAGATCTCGGTGCCGCCCGAGAGCAGGTGCACCCACGAGACGTCGGACCGGTCGGCCAGCGCGTCCGCGACGGCGGCGCCGGCGTCGGGTGTCGTGCGCAGGCGCAGGGTCCACGTCGTGTAGCCGGCTTCGCCGCCGCTGACCGCGCCGGTGACCTTGAGCACCCCGGCGGTCCGCAGCCGCTGGTAGCGGCGGGCGACGGTGTTCTCCGAAACCCCGAGCACCCGGCCGAGTGCGCGCATCGGCGCCCGGCCGTCGAGCTGCAGCGCGTGGAGCAGCCCGCGGTCGACGTCGTCGAGGGTGACGGTTTCCATGTTCCAAGCGTAGATGATGACGGGATCCGGCGGTTCCGTCGACTTTTCTGGTGGCGATCGACGTTGCGCAGGCACCTTTCGGGGCACACGAAAGGAGTTTCGATGCGCAAGTGGTGGCCGTTGGCCGTGGTCTGTGCGGGCTCGTTCCTGTTCCTGCTGGACAGCACCGTCGTCACGGTGGCGCTGCCCCGGATCGGCGCCGACCTGACGGCGTCGGTGGGGCAGCTGCAGTGGGTGCCGAACGTCTACACGCTGGTCCTGGCGGTGCTGATGCTCGCGGTGGGGTCGCTCGCCGATCGCTTCGGTCTGCGGCGGGTGTTCCTCGGCGGGCTCGGCGTGTTCGGCCTGGCGTCGCTGGCCTGCGGGGTGTCGCCGGACATCGGGACGCTGATCGCGGCACGGGGTGTCCAGGCGATCGGCGGCGCGGCGCTGGCGGTGACCGGGTTCGCGATACTGGCCGCTTCTTACGACGGGCGCTCGCGGGGAACCGCCATCAGCGTCTTCTTCGCGGTGAACGGGCTCGGCGCGGCGGCGGGGCCGGTGGTGGGCGGCGTGCTGACCGAGTACTTCGGCTGGCCGGCGATCTTCTTCGTCAACGTGCCGCTCGCGGTGGCGACGGGGGTGTTCGCGCTGCGCGCGGTGCGGCCGGACGAGCCGGGGCGCCCGGGCCGGTTCGACGTCGCGGGCGCGGTGTGGTTCGCGGTCGGCGCCGCGAGCTTGGTGCACGGGCTGACCGTGGACCGGTGGGCCCTGGCGGTTTCGGCGCTCGGGTTCGCCGGGTTCGTCGTCGTGGAGCGGCGCCGGGCCGAGCCGATGCTGGACCTGCGGCTGTTCCGCGACGGCGGGTTCGCCACGCTCATCGCCTGCGTGGCGGCATCGACGTTGACGTTCGCGGCGCTGGTCTCCGTCTCGCTGTGGCTGGGCCTTTCGCGATCGCCGGTCGCGGCCGGGCTCGCGCTGGCTCCGCTCGCGGCGGCGTCGTTCCTGACGTCGACGCTGCTGGGCAAGGTGCTGCACCGGTTCCCGCCGCGGGTCCTGCTCGGCGCCGGAGTCCTGGTGGGCGCGCTCGGCTGCCTGTCGCTGCTGGTCCTGGCGATCCCGCTCGGGCTGGCGGTGACCGGGATCGGCGTCGGCATCGCGGGACCGGCGATGGGCGCGGCGATCGCGTCCGCGGCGCCACCGGACCGGGCGGGCATGGCCGCGGCGATCATGACGACGACCCGGCAGTTCGGCCAGACGCTCGGGGTCGCGGTGCTCGGAATGGCTTACCAGGCCGGAGGTTTGACTCCGGTGTACGTGGTCGCCGCACTGTGCGGCGGGGTGACGGGCCTGCTCGCGCTGGTTCCGCGCCGGCAGGCCCGTGTCCCGGCTTAGTCCTGCGGAACCCAGTTCGGCTTGCGCTTCTGGGCGAAGGCGAGGATGCCTTCCTGGCCTTCCTCACCGGCGAAGAACTTCGCCGACAGGGCGAGCATCTCCTCGAAGCCGTCGGAGGGGGTGGCCGGGCGGGGACGGCTCAGCAGCGCCTTCGTCGCGGCCAGCGCCTTCGGGCCACCCGCGGCCAGGGACTTGACGAACCGCGCCACTTCGGCATCGAGGTCGGCGGTCGCCGAGTTCAGCAGGCCGATCTCCACCGCGCGGCGGGCGTCGAAGGTGTCGCCGGTCAGGAACAGCTCGTGGGCCGCGCGCGGGTTGAGCCGCGGCAGGACCGTCAGGGAGATGATCGCCGGGACCACGCCGATGCGGACTTCGGAGAAGGCGAACGTCGCTTCCGGGACCGCCACGGCGATGTCGCACGCCGCCACCATGCCGATGCCGCCCGCCCGGGCCGGGCCCGCGAGGCGGGCGACCACCGGTTTCGGGCTGGTCCACAGCTGCTCGAGGATGCGAGGGAACTCGTTCACGCCCTGGTCGCCCGCGCCGGCGCCGCGGGCTTCCTTGAGGTCCATCCCCGCGCAGAACACCGGCCCGGTGTGGGTCAGCACGATCACGCGGACGGCGTCGTCGGCGGCCGCCTCGGCCAGCGAGTCCGAGAGTTCGCGGCGCAGCTGCGCCGAGAGCGCGTTGCGGTTGTGCGGGGAGTCCAGGGTGATCGTGGCGGTGCCGCCCACCACGTCGTAGTGCACCAGTTCGTCAGCCATGCCCGTCACCCTTGCACATCCGCCGCGCGGTGCGGTGTTACGCGGGGCACAGCCAATCGGCCTCACCCTGCCGGGCGTCGGCCGCCGGGGAGAAGTGCTGCTTCAGCGTGAACGCCTCCGGCGTCGGTCCGTAGACCCGCAGGTGCTTGATCTTCGTCTCGGCCTCCGCGGTGGTCGGCCGGTGGCCCGCGGGCACCCACCACAGCGCGGTCATCACGTCCTGGACGCGGTGGAACCACTCGCGGCGGCGCTTGAGGACGGCCAGGTGCTCGCCGGAGAAGACGAAGTCGGCCAGCGCTTCCACCGACGTCCACACGGACATGTTGACCAGGATCCCGGACGTGCCCCGCACGTCCCACTCGAAGGCGCGGATCGAGGTGGCGTCACCGTCCTCGGTCTGCAGCCGCCAGACGAACCCCGGCGCGCGGTCGGCGATCGCGTTCACCGGCTCCAGCGCGTCGACGAAGTCGCGGAAGGACTCGTCGTCGAGCGGCGCCTTCATCCGGCTGATGTTGACCTGGGCGAGTTCGAAGTTCCCCATGCGGTCACCCTACGGGCAAAAACCGCCTTCCGGCGGTGTCACGCGTACTGGCGGAGCAGTCCGCTGACCGCGGACGCGTACCGGCTGACCACCACGTCGGCCACGCGCGGGTCATCGGCCAACGGCTCCGCGATGAAGGCCTCCGGGTCCGCCTCGCGGGCCAGCCGCGCGATCCGGTCCGGCAGCAGGCCCGGCGCCAAGAACCACGACGCGACGACCAGGTGCCGCGCGCCCCGCGTCCGCAACGCCGCCGCCGCGGCCGGGATGTCCGGCTGGGCGGCGGAGGCGAACGCCTCGCTCACCGGGACACCCAGCCGCTCCTCCCAGCGGGAAGCCAGTGACGCGACGACGGCGTTCGCGGACGCGTTCGACGAGCCGACCGCGCTGACGATCACGCCCGTGCCCCCGCGGCGCGGTGCCGCCGCCAGCCGGTCGAGGGCGACGGCTTCCAGTGCCGGGTCGGCGCCGAGCACGTCCGATGTCCGCACCGTGAAGCCCGGGCAGTCGGTGACGACGGAGTCGATCAGCGCCGGGAGGTCGACCCGGGCGTGGAACGCGCTCCCCAGCAGCAGCGGCACCACGACCGCCGTCCGGTGGCCGTCCGCGTACAACGACCGCAGGACATCGGTCACCAACGGCGCCGACAAGTCCAAAAAGGATTCGTGCACCGGAACGCCCGGTGCCTGGGCGCGCACGACGTCGACGAGCGCACGCACGGTCGCCGCCGAGCGAGGATCGCGACTGCCGTGCGCGACGGCGACCAGGGGTGGCGTCACGAGAAGCGCTCACCCACCAGCCCGGCGGCGAGGGTGTCGCCGTCCTTCGGGTCGATCACCAGGAACGCGCCGGTGCGCGGGCTGACTCCGTAGTCGTCGACGCTCAGCTCTTCGGCCAGCCGCAGCGTGACGCGGCCGATGTCGTTGAGCTCCAGCGACGCGGGCGAGTCCACGCTGGACAACGTCTGCTCGTCGAACCGCGCGTGCAGCTCGTCGACCAGCGCCTGCACCGTGCGGGTGCCGTGCTTGACGAGCACGCGCGCGCCCGGCTTCAGCGGCTTGGACGACAGCCAGCACAGCGTTCCGGTGATCTCGTCGGTGACGCGCGGCGGCGCGTCCGCGGCGGCGATCAGGTCGCCGCGGGAGATGTCGATGTCGTCGGCGAGCAGCAGCGTCACCGACGTGCCGGCGCCGGCTTCGGCCAGCGGTCCGTCCGCGGTGTCGATCTGCTCGACGCGGCTGCGGATGCCCTGCGGCAGCACGACGATCTCGTCGCCGGGGCGGACCGTGCCCGCCGCGATCTGCCCCGCGTAGCCGCGGTAGTCCGGGTACTCGGGCGTGCGCGGGCGGATCACGTACTGCACCGGGAACCGCAGCGCCGAGTCGTGCGGGTCGGGCGCGACCGGCACTTCCTCCAGGTGCTCCAGCAGGCTCGGGCCGGAGTACCACGGCGTCCGCTCGGAGCGCGTCGCGACGTTGTCGCCTTCCAGCGCCGAAACCGGGATCGCCAGGACGGAACCCCGCGAGTAACCCAGCGACTCCGCGTGCGAAGCGAACTCCTCGGCGATCACCGTGAACGTCGCCTCGTCGTAGCCGACCAGGTCGATCTTGTTCACCGCCAGCACCAGCTGCGGCACGCCGAGCAGGGCGAGCACGGCCGCGTGCCGCCGGGTCTGCTCGATCACGCCCTTGCGCGCGTCGACGAGCAGCACGGCCAGCTGCGCGGTGGACGCGCCGGTCACCGTGTTGCGCGTGTACTGCACGTGCCCCGGCGTGTCGGCCAGCACGAACGACCGCTTCGGCGTGGCGAAGTACCGGTACGCGACGTCGATGGTGATGCCCTGCTCACGCTCCGAACGCAGGCCGTCGACGAGCAGCGAGAGGTCCGGGGTGGACAGTCCCTTGTCGACGGACGCGCGGGTGACCGCGTCGAGCTGGTCGGCCAGCACCGACTTCGTGTCGTACAGCAGCCGGCCGACCAGGGTCGACTTGCCGTCGTCGACGCTCCCGGCGGTGGCCAGGCGCAGCAGCGAACTCATCAGAAGTACCCCTCACGCTTGCGGTCTTCCATGGCCGCCTCGGACATCCGGTCGTCGGCCCGGGTCGCGCCGCGCTCGGTGAGCCGCGAGGCCGACACCTCGGCGATGACCTCTTCGACGGTCGCCGCGGTGGATTCGATCGCGCCGGTGCACGAGCCGTCGCCGACGGTCCGGTAGCGGACGGTCAGCTCACGCACCTCCTCGCCCGGCCGCGGGCCGCCCCACGGTCCCTCGGCCAGCAGCATCCCGTCGCGCAGGTACACCTCGCGCCGGTGCGCGTAATAGATCGAGGGCAGCTCGACCTTCTCGCGGGCGATGTAGTTCCAGACGTCGGCCTCGGTCCAGTTGGACAGCGGGAAGACGCGGACCTGCTCACCCGGGCGGTGCCGCCCGTTGTAGAGGTTCCACAGCTCGGGCCGCTGCCGCCGCGGCTCCCACTGGCCGAAGGCGTTGCGGAGGCTGAAGATCCGCTCCTTGGCCCGGGCGCGTTCCTCGTCGCGGCGGCCGCCGCCGAAGACGGCGTCGAACTTGTTCTCGGCGATCGTGTCGAGCAGCGGCGTGGTCTGCAGCGGGTTGCGCATCCCGTCGGCACGCTCTTCCAGCCGCCCGTCGTCGATCCAGTCCTGCACCTTCGCGACGACCAAGCGCAGCCCGTGGCGCTCGACGACGCGGTCGCGGAACTCGATGACCTCGTCGAAGTTGTGCCCGGTGTCCACGTGCAGCAGCGGGAACGGCACCGGCGCCGGCCAGAACGCCTTGATCGCCAGGTGCAGCAGCAGCGTCGAGTCCTTGCCGCCGGAGAAGAGGATCACCGGGCGGTCGAACTCGCCCGCCACCTCCCGGAAGATGTGGATGGCCTCGGACTCCAAGGCCGCCAGGTTGTCTTGTGCCAGGGGGGTCTGGGGGTCTCCCCCAGAAAGCACAGTGGTCGCGGGCTCCAACGTCGTCATGCGTCCCTTTCCTCAGCCGTGCAGTCCGCACTCGGTCTTGCTCTGCCCCGCCCACCGGCCGCTGCGCGGATCCTGCCCGGGCTCCACGCGAGCCGTGCAGGGTGCGCAGCCGATCGACAGGAACCCGATCGACACCAGCGGGTTCTCGAGGATCCCGTGCTCGCGGATGTAGCCGTTGAACTCGTCGTCGGTCCACGCCGCGATCGGGTTGATCTTGACCAGGCCGTTGCGGTCGTCCCAGGTGACGATCGGGGTGTTCGCCCGGGTCGGGGCGTCCACGCGGCGGACGCCGGTCACCCAGGCCGAGTAGTTCGCCAGTGTCTTGCGCAGCGGCACGACCTTGCGCAGGTTGCAGCACAGCGTGGCGTCGCGGTCGTGCAGCTTCGGGCCGTACTCCGCGTCCTGCTCGGCGACGCTCTGCTCGGCCTGGGCGTTCACGATCTTCACGTCCGGGTAGACCGTCTGGACGGCGTCACGCGTGCCGATCGTCTCCGGGAAGTGGTACCCGGTCTCCAGGAACAGGACGTCCACATCGGACTTCACCTTGGTGGCGAGGTCGATGAGCACGGCGTCCTGCATGTTGGACGCGACGATGAAGTCGTCGCCGAACGTCTCGACGGTCCAGCGCAACGCTTCTTCCGCGGTCGCGTCGGCGAGCTCCTTCGAGGCGCGCTCGGCGAGGGTCTTGTAGTCGGCGGTGGCGGTCATCGGGAAACCTCCGGGAGGGAAAGGCCGAGGAACTTGACCGAGAAAACCCGGCGACAACCGGAACACAGCCAGCCGCCGTTCTCTTCCGGCCGGAGATCCTCGTCGCCGCAATAGGGGCAGTACAGCGGCGTCATCCGCTCGCTCATTGCAAGGCGCTTTCGTCGGCCCGCGCCGCCCACTGTGCGAACCGCTCGTCGGGTTCCCGCTGGGCCACGTAGTTGCGCACGACGCGCTCGACGTACCCGGTCAGCTCGCTCGAGGTCACCTTGTGCCCGCGCAGCTTCCGACCGAAGCCGGAGTCGAGGCCGAGCCCGCCGCCGAGGTGCACCTGGAAGCCTTCGACCTGGCGGCCGTCGGCTTCGGTGACGATCTGGCCCTTCAGCCCGATGTCCGCGGTCTGCACCCGGGCGCACGAGTTCGGGCAGCCGTTGAGGTGCACGGTGACCGGCACTTCGAGCTGGGCGTTGATGTCGGCGAGCGACTTCTCCAGGTCCGCGACGAGTTCTTGCGCGCGGGCCTTCGTCTCGACGATGGCCAGCTTGCAGAACTCCAGCCCGGTGCACGCCATCACACTGCGCCGCCACGGCGACGGGTCGACCTGCAGCCCCAGCTCGGCGAGCTCGGCCTTGAGCGCGTCGACCCGCTCGGCGGCCACGTCCAGCACCACCAGCTTCTGCAGCGGGGTGAGCGCGACCCGGCCGGAGCCGACCCGTTCGGCCGCTTCCGCGACGGCGACCAGGGTGCTGCCGGAGACGCGGCCCGCGACCGGCGCGGCGCCGAGGTAGAACTTGCCGTCCTTCTGCGGGTGCACGCCGACGTGGTCGATCGGGGCCGGCGGCTCCACCGGCGGCGGGCCGTCGATCAGCTTGCGCTTGAGGTACTCGGTCTCGAGGACCTCGCGGAACTTCTCCGGGCCCCAGTCCTTCACCAGGAACTTCAGCCGCGCTCGCGACCGCAGCCGGCGGTAGCCGTAGTCGCGGAAGATCGAGACGACGCCCTCCCAGACGTCGGGCACCTCCTCCAGCGGGATCCACGCGCCCAGCCGCTGCGCGAGCATCGGGTTCGTGGACAGCCCGCCGCCGACCCACAGATCCAGCCCGGGGCCGTGCTCGGGGTGCTCGACGCCGACGAACGAGACGTCGTTGAGCTCGTGGACGATGTCCGGCAGCCCGGAGATCGCGGTCTTGAACTTGCGTGGCAGGTTCGCGTACTTCGGGTCGCCGATGTAACGGCGGCGGATCTCGGCCAGCGCGGGGGAGGCGTCGAGCACCTCGGCCGCGGCGATGCCGGCGACCGCCGAGCCGAGCATCCCGCGCGGGCTGTCGCCGCAGGCCTCCATCGTGGTGAGGCCGACCTCTTCGAGCCGCGACCAGATCGTCGGCACGTCCTCGATGCGGATCCAGTGGTACTGGATGTTCTGCCGGTCGGTGATGTCGGCGGTGTCGCGCGCGTACTCCTGCGACAGCTCGCCGAGCACGCGCAGCTGCCCGGTGGTGAGGCCGCCGCCGTCGGTGCGCACGCGCATCATCAGGTAGCGGTCGTCGAGCTCTTCGGGCTCCAGCGTCGCCGTGCGGCCGCCGTCGATCCCGGGCTTGCGCTGGGTGTAGAGGCCGAACCAGCGGAACCGGCCGCGCAGGTCACCCGGGTCGATCGCGTCGAACCCGCGGTGGGCGTAGATGTTCTCGATGCGCGCCCGCACGTTGAGCGGGTGGTCGTCCTTCTTGGACCGCTCGTTCGGGTTCAGCGGCTCCCGGTAACCGAGCGCCCACTGCCCTTCGCCGCGCTTCTGCTTGGCACGCGCGGGACGGGCTGGGGTTCGGGGCGTGGTCATGAGGGTGTCCTCCGGGGCGGTGGGAAGGCGTGACCGCGCGGCAGCGTTGCCGTGCGCGACCGGCGCCGGGTCCGTCGTGGTGGTGGCGGGGAGTCAGTGGAACGTGGCACAGAGTGCGCTCGCCACACGCCGGAGGTCGACGTGGCGGCGGGCCACCAAGCGGATACCGGCGCGAGTCACGTCGCCAGAGTCTCACGTGCCCACAATGTGGTCGAGCCCTGTCCGGATGTTGGGACCGGGCTCACTCAAGCCGTCTACCTGGACTTTTGGCCCCGCGGCGCAGTCGCCGGGCTGGGCCCGACCTCCTTCGTCCAGAAGGCGAGGTTCGAGTGGGCGATCTCGACCTCCGGATGTTGGGGGCCGAGGACGTGGTCGAACGTGGGGAGCAGGTCGGCGAGTTGATCGCGCGCGCCGGCCGGGTCTCCGGCCTCGCCGGTCCAGTGCGCCAGGTTGTGGCGGGTGGTGAGGGTGAAGGGGTGTAGCGGACCGAGCACGGCCCGGCAGGTGGCGAGCAGACGGATGAACTCGTCGCGCGCTCCCGCCGGGTCCCCGGCTTCGCCGGTCCAGTGCGCGAGGCTGCCGCGGACGGTGAACGTGTCGAGGTGATGCGGACCGAGCACCCGTTCGGTGATCGGGAGGAGCGTGCGGAATTCGTCCCGGGCGGCCGCCGGTGAGCCGGTCTGGCCGATCCACTGGCCGAGGTCGCTGCGTCTGGCGAGCGTGCCGGGATCGTGGGGTCCGAACACCCGGAGGTAGGTCGCGTGCAGCGTCGCGTACTTCTCGCGAGCGCCCTCCGGATCGCCCGAGTTCCCGCTCCAGTTGGCGAGGTTGCCCAGAACGGTGAGGGTCAGCGGGTGTTCGGGACCGAGCACCTCTTCGCTGAGCGGGAGCAGCGCTGCGCATTCGGCCAGGGCTGCGGCGGTGTCGCCGGACACCGCCGTCCAGTACGCCAGGTTGTTGCGGGTGGTCAAGCTGATCGGGTGCCGGGGGCCCAGGACCGTCTCGCAGCGGGGGACCAGGGCCGCGAACTGGTCCCGGGCGTCGCCGGCGTTCCCGGCTTGCCCGGTGCGGTCGGCGAGGGCGAGACGTGTGGCCAGGGTTTCGGGCGAATCGTCGTCGAGGTGCTCCAGCACTGCGCGCAGGTGCGTGTGCACTGCGTTCCACCGGTTCAGCGAGCCGGCGTCGTTCAGCGCACCGGGGGTGATCTCCAGCAGGAGCTCGTGGGCCGCCTGCGCCCAGTCGCCTGCCGTTCCCTCCGCCACGAGCTGCTCGCGGTTCACCGCCTGGAGCAGCCGGTGCACGTCGACCGCCGAGGAGTTCCGGCCGTCGGTCGTGGTGGCGAGGCTGTAGGACAACAGCTCGCCGACCGCGCGGTGGCGGGTCAGCTCGTTTTCGAGCAGCGGCCGCAGCCGCGGTTCCAGTGACGGGGGCAGCGCGATGTAAGCCGGGTCCGGCGGAGCGAGCAGCAGGCCGACGGGAATCGCGTCGGGGGCGTAGCAGCACAGGAGGTTCAACACCGCGCGGGCGGTGGCCGGCAGGCGCTCGATGGCCAGCTGCCAGGTGGTGGCCACGGTGTGCGGGTAGTCGTCGCCGAGCCGGCCTTCGCGGTGCAGCTCGGCGCGGTTCTTCCGGTACAGCCGCAGGTAGGTCGCCAGGTCGAGGGCGTTCGCGCGGGCGAACGACCCGGCCTGGACCAGGGCCAGCGGCAGCCGGTCCACTTCCCGGGCGAGGGCGACCGCGCCGGCTTGGTCGTCGTCCTGGGTCAAGGAGAGGAGCAGGTCCGCGGCGGCGTCGAGGCCGAGCTTGGTCACGCGCAGCAGCAGCGGTTCCGGCCAGTGCGCCGACCGGCTGGTCACCAGCACCAGGCCGCTGCCCGCGGCCGGGATCAGCCGGGCGGCCGCCGCCGGGTCGGGGACGTTGTCCAGGACCAGCAGCCACGGCCTCGGCTGCCGGGCGAGGGCGGCGTGCGCCGCGGCCACCGCGTCCTGGATGTGGCGGGCGCCGTCCGGGTTCAGCATCTCCAGCAGCGCGCGGAACTCGCGGTCGACGGCCGCCGGGTCCTCGGCGTGCACCCACCACACGACTCCGTGGTCCTCGCGGTGCCGGGTGGCGTAGGCGCGGGCCAGACTCGTTTTGCCGACGCCGCCCAGCCCGGCGAGCACCCGCACGACCGGCCGGTCGGGCCGGCCCGCGAAGGCCGCCCGCAACCGGCGGAGTTCGTCGTCGCGGCCCACGATGGGGGTGAGCTGGTTGATGTGCGGCGAGACCGGCGTGCTCGGTGCGAAGCCGGCGGTGCCGCCGATGTAGACGTTCCCGGCCGTGCCGATGGCCGTGCCGGAGTGGGCGGCGTGCAGCGCGCCGGACGCGGTCAGCCCTGCGACCGGTCCGGCCGCGGAGGGTCCCCGAACGTCACCTGCCCGCCGGTCACGCCGCCGATCGAAATGCCGCCGTGGTCGGCGCGGACGTCGCCGTGGACGACCACGTTGTGCGAGCCACCGGCCGATTCGAGCTCCGCCACCGACTTCTCGATCGCAGCGGAGAAGGCCGGATCCTGCTCCACCGCGTCCTCGAGAGCGAGCCGCACCCGGGCCTGCGTCCGGGTGCCCACTTCGCCCGTCTTCGCGGCTTCGTCCCGCAGCTTGTCCAGTGCCGGGTCGTCGCCCAGCTTCGCCGCGATCAGGTCGTGCAGCCGGTCGAGTCCCGCGTCGATGACCTGGTCGACCTCGGCGTCGACTCGCTTGCCCACCCGGCCCGCCTTGCGCACGGCCCACGCGATGAGCCAGCCGACCGCGACTTCGAGACCCGTCATGCCGGAAATAGTGGCACACGACTGCGGGGCGTGACGGCCAATTCGCCTGCTTGCGTCCAGCGGACCACTATGGTTATAGTACTACGGACACAGTGATTTGAACGAGAGGAACTGGGGATGCAGGTCAAGGGTTTCGGGGCGGGTTACCTGGTCGACGACGTCGCCGCGACCACCCGCTTCTACGCGGACGTCGTCGGCCTGCCGATCACCGTCGAGCTCGACTGGTTCGCCAGCGTCAACGCCGGCGCGCCGGGGTACGAGATCAGCTTCGTGCGGCGCGGGCACGAGTCGGTGCCGCCGACTCACCGCGCGCAGGAGCCGGCGGGGCTGATGTTCGGGCTCGTCGTCGAAGACGTGCGCGCCGAGGCGAAGCGGCTGGAGGAAGCCGGGGTCGAGCTGGTGACGCCGGTCGTCGACGAGGTCTACGGGCAGCGGCACTTCTACGTCGCCGACCCGAACGGCGTGCTGCTCGACCTCATCGAGCTGATCCCGGTCGACCCGGAGTGGGCGGCGGCCAACCTCCCCGCGTCGTAACAGGTGTTAACCCGACCAGCCCCTTGAAGCGACCGGGCGTGACCGGGTGGACAATTCGACCGTGCCCCAGCTGCGTCCCGACCCCGCCACGCCGATCGATCCGGCGTTGCCGGAAACCGCGCTGAAGGGGCTCGGCAGCAGAGCGTTCGGGGTGTACGTGCACGTCCCGTTCTGCGCCACGCGCTGCGGGTACTGCGACTTCAACACCTACACCGCGGGTGAGCTCGACAGCGGTTCGTCGCCGCAGTCCTGGCTCGAAGGGCTGCGGCGCGAGCTGGAGCTCGCCGCGCGCGTGCTCGTCGTGCCGCCCGCCGCCGACACCGTGTTCGTCGGGGGCGGCACGCCGTCGCTGCTGGGTGCGGACGGGCTCCGCTCGGTGCTCGACGCCGTCCGGGACGTCTTCGGGCTGGCGCCCGGGGCCGAGGTGACGACCGAGTCGAACCCCGAGTCGACTTCGCCGGAGTTCTTCGCCGGGATCCGCGAAGCCGGCTACACGCGCGTGTCGCTGGGCATGCAATCGGCCGCGCCGCACGTGCTGAAGATCCTCGACCGCGTGCACACCCCGGGCCGCCCGGGGAAGGCCGCCGCCGAGGCGCGCGCGGCCGGGTTCGAGCACGTGAACCTCGACGTGATCTACGGCACGCCGGGGGAGCGTGCCGACGACCTGCGCGCGACGCTCGACGCCGTGCTCGCCGCGGGCGTCGATCACGTCTCGGCGTACGCGTTGATCGTCGAGGAGGGCACGGCGCTGGCCCGTCGCGTGCGCCGTGGCGAGCTGCCGGCGCCGGACGACGACGTGCTGGCGGCGGACTACGAGATGATCGACGCCATGCTGTCCTCGGCCGGGTTGCGCTGGTACGAGGTGTCGAACTGGGCGGCCTCCGACGCGGCCCGGTGCCGTCACAACCTCGGCTACTGGCGGGGTGACGACTGGTGGGGCGCCGGTCCGGGCGCGCACAGCCACGTCGGCGGGGTGCGCTGGTGGAACGTCAAGCACCCGGCCCGGTACGCCGCTTTGCTCGCCGCCGGCGACTCGCCCGCGGGCGGGCGGGAAGTGCTCACCGACGACGACCAGCACCTCGAACGGATCATGCTCGAACTGCGCGTCGCCGAGGGGCTGCCGCTCGACGTGCTCGACGAGCCGGGGCTGGCCGAGGCCCGCGCGGCCGCGGCCGAGGGGTTGCTCGATCCGTCCGCTTTGGACTCCCGTGGCCGCGCGGTGCTCACCGATCGCGGCCGGCTGCTGGCCGACGGGGTGGTCCGCCGTCTCGCCGGCTAGGGATTAAAACCGGGGAACCGGTCGTTGCTTGTATTGAGCAACGACTTTCGAGGAGGCCCCCATGGCGCGCGCGATCAGGTTCGACGAGTACGGCGACGTGGAGGTTCTGCGGGTCGAGGACGTCCCCCGGCCGGTCCCGGGACCGGGGCAGGTGCTCGTCGAGGTGCGGGCCGCCGGGATCAACCCGGGCGAGGCGTCCATCCGCAAAGGACTGCTGCACTCGCGGTTCCCGGCGACGTTCCCATCCGGACAGGGCAGTGACTTCGCGGGGGTTGTCGCTTCGCTCGGCGAAGGGGTCTCGGACATCGCTGTCGGTGACGAGGTGATCGGGTTCGTCGAGACGCGGTCGAGTCACGCGGAGTTCGTCGTCGCGGAGGCCGCGAACCTCACGCCGAAGCCCGAAGGGGTGCCGTGGGAGGTCGCCGGCTCGCTGTTCGTCGCCGGCACCACCGCGTACGCCGCGGTCGGCGCGGTCTGCCCGCGCGAAGGGGAGACGGTCGTCGTCTCCGGGGCGGCGGGCGGGGTGGGCTCGCTCGCGGTGCAGCTGGCTCGCCTCGCCGGCGCGACCGTGATCGGCCTGGCCGGCGAGGCCAACCACGAGTGGCTGCGCGAACTCGGCGTCATCCCGATCAGCTACGGCGAGGGTGTGCTGTCGCGGATTCGCGACGCCGCGCCCTCCGGGGTGGACGCGTTCGTCGACACCTTCGGCTCCGGGTACGTGGAACTGGCTCTCCACCTGGGAATCCACCCCGGACGGATCAACACGATCATCGACTTCGCGGCGGCGGAGAAGTACAACGTGAAGACCGACGGGAACGCGGCGGCGGCGTCGGCCGATGTGCTGCGTGAGCTGGGCCTGCTGCTGGACAAGGGGTTGCTGGAGCTGCCGGTCGCCCGTGTCTACCCGCTGGACGAGGTCCGGAACGCCTATCGGGAGCTGGAGCAGCGGCACACCCGCGGCAAGATCGTGCTGCGGCCCTAGTTCTTCGCCATCGCCTTCAGCCCGGCGAGGAACGCCTCGAGTGCGAACTCGAGGCGTTCCTCCGCCGTTTCCGCGGAGAAGAACTCGCCGACCTGCAGCATGTTGGGGAACGACTCGGGCGGCAGTGACCGCATGTACGCCACCATCTGCTTGCCGCGTTCTCCGGCTTCGGCCTGATCGAAATCGCCCCAGGTCCAGCCGCTCGCTTCGTACGCGTACGCCTTGGCGTAGAGCGCAAGGGCGTCGCCCGCGAAGGTGGCTTGCTTGAGCGTCAGCCCGCCCGCGCGGAGCAGGGCGAGCGTCGCCTCGCCCAGCCTCAGTGAGTGGGGCGTGACCGGCACGGGGATGTCCCACGCGATGCGCGCGATGCCGCGGTGGGCGGCCATCACCCGGATCTGGTCGCGGACGAGCTCCTTGACCTGCTCGTCCCAGCGCGCCGGGTCCGGCTCGGGGACCTCGATGTCGGCGAGCACGGCGTCGAGCATCAGCTCCGCCAGTTCGTCCTTGTTCGAGACGTGCGCGTAGAGCGACGCGGGCCCGGTCTCCAGCTCCTGGGCGACCCGCCGCATGGTCACCGCGTCGAACCCCTCGTCGTCCAGGACGATCAAGGCCGCCCGCACGATCGAGGCCTGGGAGAGGGCGGGTTTCGCGGCACGGCGGCGGGGAGCGCTGCGCCACGGCGGCGGGGGAACGGTCACCCGAACACTGTACTTGACGCGAACGACGTTCGAGAGTAGAACGGTGTTCGTGAGACGAACAGCGTTCGAAGGGGGATGCGATGACTGCGACTGCTGAGGCCGATGTGCGTGAGGTGCTGGGCCGGCTCGCCGATGCCTGGAACTCGGGTGATGCCGCCGCGTACGGGCGGCTCTTCGCCGAAGATGCGGATTACGTGACGTTCTTCGGGATGAACTTCCCCGGGCGGGAAGCGATCGAGAGCTCGCACCGGGCGCTGTTCGAAGGGCCGTTGCGGGGGTCGAAGCTCACCGGTTCGCTGGGCGGCGCGGCGAAGGTGCGGTTCGTCCGGCCGGACGTCGCCGTGGCCGTCGTCGGCGGTGGCTCGTCGCTGACCGGAGCGGAGGTCGCCGACGAAGGGCGCGAGTCGACCGTGTCCTTCGTGCTCGTCCAGGAGGGAGGCGAATGGCTGATCACGGCGTTCCAGAACACGCGGGTTTCGGATCCGCGCGGGCGAAAACGCTTGCGGAAGCGTCGGGGGTGGTCGCGCGGCCGCCGGCGGAGGTGTTCGAACGGTTGCGGGTGAAGCTGGGTGGCGGCCACCCGATGCGGATGGAGGTGGAGCGGGAGCGGGGGTTCGTCGCGGTGCAGGGTGGCTGGTGGTACCGCGGCGAGTACCGGGTCACGGCGGATCCGGCCGGGGCGCGGGTCGAGCACCGGGTGGTCAACGCGGCTTCACGGGGCCGGTGGGGCGTGCCGTTGGCGAACCGGTTCTTCATCGGGTTCCGGAAGGAGGTGACGGCCGGGTTCGTGAGGTTGCTCGCGGAACTGGGCACACCTGAGTAGCCGCGTGCCGATTTCGGCGCGTAGGCTGACTTAGGTAAGCCTTAGTGACGGTTGGAGTGGTCGATGGCTGAAGCACCCCGGCGGTCCGGGCGTCCCGCGACGCGGTTGCGGGTGCTCCGGACCGAGCGGCTGACCCCGCACATGATCCGGATCGTCGCGGGCGGCGAGGGGATCGCGCAGTTCACCCCGAACGAGTTCACCGACGCCTACGTGAAGGTGCTGTTCAAGGTGCCCGGCGTCGAGTACCCGGAGCCGTTCGACGTCCAGGAGTGCCGCGCGTCGATGCCGCGCGAGCACTGGCCGCGGCAGCGGTCCTACACCGTGCGGGCGTTCGACGCGGAGGCCGGTGAGCTGGTCCTCGACTTCGTCCACCACGGCGACGAAGGCATCGCCGGCCCGTGGGCGGCTTCGGCGCAGCCGGGCGACGAGCTGCTGATCTTGGGGCCGGGTGGCGCGTACGCGCCGGGCGCCGAGGCGGACTGGCACCTGCTGGCCGGGGACGAAAGCGCGTTGCCAGCCATCGCGTCGTCGCTCGAAGCGCTGCCTGCCGGCGTGCCGGCGCACGCGGTGATCCTGGTCGACAACGCGGACGAGGAGCAGCCGCTGGTCACGAAGGCGGACGCGCAGATCACCTGGCTGCACCGGGCCTCCGGGGGCGACGTCGCGGCCGCGGTGCGCGAGCTGCCGTGGCGCGAGGGCGTCGTCCAGGCGTTCGTCCACGGCGAGGCGGGGTTCGTGCGCGAGCTGCGGCGGTACCTGCTCGACGAGCGCGGCGTGCGGCGTGAGCTGCTGTCCATTTCCGGCTACTGGCGCTACGGGAAGAACGACGAAGCGTGGCGCGAGGAGAAGGCGGCAGAGCGGGCGCGGGAGAAGTAGCAAGCCGGCCAAAGCAACTCATCGCACAGTAACCTCGCCGCATGGCGGACTTCGAGGTGAACATCGACCCGGCCGAGGCCGGCTTCGACGCGGCGCGGCTTTCCCGGATCGACGCGCATTTCGACCGGTATGTCGCGGACGGACGGTTGCCGGGCTGGCTCGCGGTGGTGAGCAGGCACGGCCGGATCGTCCACGTCGGCCGCGGCGGCCACCGCGACGCCGAAGCGTCGCTGCCGGTCGAGACGGACACGCTGTGGCGGATCTTCTCGATGACCAAGCCGATCACCTCGGTGGCGGCGATGATGCTCGCCGAAGAAGGTTTGCTGGAGCTGGACGACCCGATTTCGCGCTGGTTGCCGGAGTTCGCCTCACCGCGGGTGTACGTCAAGGGATCGGCGTTGGCGCCGTCGACGCAGCCGGCCACCTCGCCGATCCGCGTCTGGCACCTGCTGACGCACACGGCGGGCCTGACGTACGGCTTCCACCACGGCCACCCGGTCGACGCGATCTACCGCGCGGCGGGGTTCGAGTGGGGCACCCCGCCGGGCTTCGACCTGGCGGCGTGCACGGAGAAGTGGGCGTCCCTGCCGCTGCTGTTCCAGCCGGGCGCGGAGTGGAACTACTCGGTGGCCACGGACGTCCTCGGCCGTCTCGTCGAGGTGGTGTCGGGCCTGCCGTTGGACGAGTTCTTCGCGACGCGCATCTTCGCCCCGCTGGGCATGACGGACACGGGTTTCGTGGCAGCGTCGCCGGACCGCCTGGCGGCGATGTACGTACCGGCAGCAGGCCGAGCGGTCCGCAACGACGCATTCGGCCGCCTGGGGACAACCCGCCCGGACTGCCTCTCCGGCGGCGGCGGCCTGGTGTCCTCGGCCCCGGACTACTGGCGTTTCACCGAGATGCTCGTGCGCGGCGGAACCCTGGACAACGTCCGGTTGCTGTCCCCGCGAACGGTGGCCTTGATGGCCAGCAACCACCTCCCGGGCCACGTGGACCTGGAGGCCTTCGGCCGCCCCCTGTTCGCCGAGATGCCGTTCGACGGCCACGGCTTCGGCTTGGGCTTTTCGGTACTGGAGGACCCGGTCAAGGCCCGAACCCTGTCCTCGGCGGGCGAGTTCGCCTGGGGAGGCGCAGCATCAACGGCATTCTGGGTGGACCCGGACGAAGACCTGACGGTGGGCTTCTACACGCAACTGTTGCCCTCGAGCACCTACCGCCTGCGCCCCCAGCTGCGACAGCTGGTCTACCAGGCACTGGTGGACTGAGCATCATCCCCGTGTCCGACTGCGCTGACGCGGTCGGAAGGTCAGCCGTACGAGGCGAGCGTCGTGGAAGACGAAGATCGAAGACAACAGTCCGGCCTTGACGTCTCGGGCGCACATGGCCACAGCTGATTCTTCCGCCAGAAGCCAGTCTGCCAGCAGAGTGGGAAGGGAGAACCGCAGCGCGAAGCCGTCCGAGCCGTCCGCCGGCACGATGACCCAGTCGCCGCTGGCGTCCCGTGCCGTCGCGAAGCGGAAGTCGACTTGCACCTCGCTCGGATGGTCGCGAATGTACGCGGTGAACGCGGATAGATCGTCAGGCCGGAGCACGAGGATGAAGGGGCTGGCGGGAAAACCGAGCAGCAGTGAGTCGGCGACCTCGTCGGCCAGTGCTTCCGCTACGGACATGAGGCGATCCGGAGGCAAGACACGCGTCTCGGCGCGAGCCGGGTTGCGGCGGATCGATTCGCTTGCGTCGAAACGCCCTCCGGGCAAGGTGTGGAGTGCTGACGAACTTGGTTCGGCCGGCCTCCGCGCGTCGTCCGATGAACCGTCGTCGGTCCAGGTGCCCAGGGAAAGCCGCAACGCTGTCCTGATCTGACCTCGGGGAAAGGGTGCTTCGGTCTCGGCCAAGATCTGGTTCAGCTGCCTCGCCGCCCGGTCCGTGGCTTCGGTCAGGTGGTGGAATGCGGGGCCGGACAGGTCGACGAGGAAGATCTGCTGTGCCAATGCATACTGCTGCGCGGGAAGGCTGAAACCGCTTGTGGAGAAAAGAGCGTAGCGGTACAAGTGTCGTCGCACCGGCACTCTCCGAGAGCCGGCGTGCGCAGTCGCGTACTGTTCGTTGACATCGTGGACGATTCCGTGTGCGTTCCGCGCATCCCGCAGACCGGTCTTGGCGCCGCGGTACTTGGCCTCCACGAACAGGCGCAAAGGAAGGGAGAAGGGGGTCGGAAGGGTCAGTTCTCCGAGGACGTCGGCTTGATGGTCTGAGCCGCGGCCGCGTACGAGCAGACCGTGCCTTCCCCGCTTCAGTGCGTCCGGATCTTGTTCCACGGAAACGAGAAGCCGGTAGCCGCTGTCTTGCAGCAACCGGGCGAGCACTTCTTCGAGCAGGTACCCCCGCAGTGCCTCGAATGAGACCATGAAACCTTCCCCTTTGCAGAGCACCCTTGGTGCGTTTCTAACACTCCGCGCAGGAGAAAGGACGATCTCTGTGGGGATTTCACTCTATCGGAAGGTTTGGATCTGAATGATTTCGCGTGGGTCAAGTTGGCGAATTCGGGGATACCTAACGAGGAACCAGGCCCGGCGCAGCGCCCACGCAGAAGCCAGTGATAACGGCAAGGCAGAGAGTCCCGCTGTGGCCGGAAGCCCAGCCTCAGTCGAACGGGCCTCGGTCCGGTGCGCAGACCGTCCCCGGAGCGGGCACCGCTCCCGCGCCGAAGTACCGATCCAGCCAGCCGTCGATGCACGCGCTCTTGCCCCGGGCGCCGTGGCCGTAGGTGTCCAAGGTCAGCAGGCGCGCGTTGCCGAGCAGGTGCTCCGTTCGTTGCGCTCCGGCGTACGGGGTCTCCAAATCGCCCTCACTGTTGGCCAGCAAGAGGATCGGTGCCGTCGGGCGGTTCCATGGTCCCGCGTAGCGGCCCGTGTCCGTGACCTTCCACGTCGCGCACGGCAGCGTCTTGTAGACGTCGTACCGACCGAACCCGAGGGCCACGCTGTCCGCCCGCGCGGCGTAGTCCCACCAGACCGCCGGATCACGCGGGTTGGCCGCGTCCGAGCACAGGGTTGCGCCGCCGGCCAGCAAGGAGTCGATGTCCGGGGCGCCGCCCGGTGCGGCCGGTGCTGGAGACGCGGGGTTGGCCAGGGCCTGGAGGAACGCCGCCAGCTCGGGCGCCGACTGGGCGTCGGTCAGGTAGTTGTGGATCTGGGCGATTGCGCTCTGGTATGTCACGACGATCTGCCGCCCGGCCGTGTCGGTCACCGTGATCGGGGCGGCTTGGAGCCGGTCGAGGATGGCGTTGTAGGCGAACGTGCAACGCGAAGCGCACGCCGCCAAGAAGGATTCGAGTGCTCGGGGGGCGTCCGAGAAACCTTGCAGGCGGTAGCTCATCGGTGCGGCGCCGGTGGACCACCGGATCGGGTCGTCGACCGCGTCGAGTGCCAGTGAGCCGACGCGGGCCGGGAAGAGGTTTGCGTACGTCTCGCCGAGGTAGGTGCCGTACGACTTTCCGTAGTAGCGCAGCTTCGGCTCGCCGAACGCCGCCCGTAGCCTGTCCAGGTCGCGGGCGATCGTCGCGGTCGACAGGTGGTTGGCCAACGGACCGGCGTTCTGCTCGCAGAGGTCCGTCACCGTTCGGGTGTCGGCGATCTGCTGCTGCTCGGCCTCGCGGGTCAGCGGGAACGTGCCGAGAGCCCGTTGCAGCACCTCGAGTTGCGACGGATCGGTGAAGCAGTGGATCTTCGAGCTCGCCCCGACGCCGCGCGGGTCGAAGCCGACGATGTCGAAGCGGGCGTGCAACGCCGGTGTCAACGCCGGGGCGAACCGGCCGGAGGAGCCCGGCCCGCCGGGGTTGAAGAAGATCGTGCCCAGCTTGTTGGCCTGGTCCGTGGCGGGCAGCCGGCTCACCGCAATGCGGACCGCGCCCGCGGATGGGTCCTGATAGGACAGCGGGACGTCGAGGTGGCCGCATTCGTAGCCGGCCGGGCAGGAGGCTTCCCAGACGATCCGGGCGGGGCTCGCCGCGGCCACAGGCGCACTCAAGGCGACCGCGCCCGCGGTGGCCCCCAGCGCCAGCGCAACACGGAGTTTCCGAGGATTCATCCGCCGATGGTCCCGCCCCGGACCCGGCGGCACAGGGGGGTGGACCACCGGATCCGGGGTGGGGCGCGCCCTACGCGGTGAGCTTCGGGATGACCTCCGACCCGTACGCCGCCAGCGTGGCCTCGCGGTCGTCGTGCATCAGGTACAGCGAGAACTGGTCCACACCCAGCTCGGCCAGCTCTTGCAACCGCGAGACGTGCGCCGAAGCCGGCCCCAGCAGGCAGAACCGGTCGACGATCTCGTCCGGGACGAACTCCGTCGACGGGTTGCCCGCCTTGCCGTGGTGGCTGTAGTCGTACCCTTCCCGCCCGCGGATGTAGTCCGTCAGCTCCCGCGGTACGGCCCCCGACGAGCCGTACCGCGCCACCAGGTCCGCGACGTGGTTGCCGACCATCCCGCCGAACCAGCGCAGCTGTTCGCGCTGGTGGGGCAGGTCGTCGCCGACGTACGCCGGGGCCGCCACGCAGATCGTGATGCCGCCGGGGTCGCGCCCGGCCGCCCGGGCGGCGTCGCGGACCGCGCCGATCGTCCAGCGGGCGATCGCCGGATCCGCGCACTGCAGGATGAAGCCGTCGGCGTGCTCACCGACCGTCTGCAGCGCCTTCGGCCCATACCCCGCCATCCACATCTCGAGCCGGCCGTTCGAGATCCACGGGATCTGCACGGTCTTCTCGTTCATGGTCACCGCGCGGCCCTCGGCCAGGTCCTTGACCACGCGCATGCAGTCGCGGACGGTGGCCAGCGTGGACGGCGGTTTGCCGACCACCCGGTGTGCCGAGTCGCCGCGGCCGATGCCGCACACGGTCCGGTTGCCGTACATGTCGTTGAGCGTGGCGAACGTCGACGCCATGACCGACCAGTCGCGCGTGCCGGGACTGGTCACCATCGGTCCCACGACGAGCGACGAGGTCGCGGCCAACACCGTCGAGTAGATGACGAACGGTTCCTGCCACAGCACGCAGGAGTCGAACGTCCAGCCGTAGCGGAATCCGCAGTCCTCGGCGTCCTTCATGAGCCGCACGACGTCCCGCGCGGGCGGGTCGCTCTGCAGCACGATCCCGAAGTCCATCGCCCGCTCCTAGTTCAGGTACTGGTTCAGCGAGCGGGACAGGAACTTGCCGTGTGACGTCGATCCTGAGAAACCGGAAGGCGACACCACGACACGTCCACGCGACAACACCGTGTGCACGCGCCCGGTGATCTCGAACCCTTCGTACGCCGAGTAGTCGACGTTCATGTGGTGCGTCTCAGCCGACAAGGTCTGCCGAGCGGAAGGGTCGTAGATGACGATGTCCGCGTCCGAACCCGCCGCGATGACTCCCTTCTTCGGGTACAGCCCGAACATCCGCGCCGGTGTCGCCGAGCACGTCTCGACCCATCGGCCCAGCGTCAGCTGACCGGCGACGACGCCCTGGTGCAGCAGGTCCATCCGGTGCTCGACGCCCGGCATGCCGTTGGGGATGGCCCGGAAGTCGCCGCGGCCCATTTCCTTCTGGTCCTTGAAGCAGAACGGGCAGTGGTCGGTGGACACGACGGACAGGTCGTTCGTCCGCAGCCCGCGCCACAGGTCGGCCTGGTGCGACTTCTCCCGCAGCGGCGGCGAAGCGACGTACTTGGCGCCCTCGAAGTCCGGCTTGGCCAAGTCCTCAATGGACAGGTACAGGTACTGCGGGCACGTCTCCGCGAAGACGTTCTGCCCCTCGTTGCGCGCCTCCGCGACCGCCGCCAGCGCTTGCGACGCCGACAGGTGCACGATGTACAGCGGCGAGCCCGTCACCTTCGCGAGCTGGATCGCCCGCGATGTCGCCTCTCCTTCCAGCTCCGGTGGCCGCGTCAGGCCGTGTTGCACGGGGTCCACGTTGCCCGCGGCGAAGGCCTGCGCCGCCAGCTGGTCGATCGCGATGCCGTTCTCCGCGTGCATCATGATCGTAGCGCCGATTTCCCGCGCTTTCTGCATGGCCAGCAGGATTTCCCCGTCCGTGGAGTAGAACACCCCCGGATAGGCCATGAACATCTTGAAGCTGCCGACCCCGCCGTCGATGCAGGCTTCCATCTCCTTCAGCGACTGGTCGTTGACGTCGGAGACGATCATGTGGAAGCCGTAGTCGATCGCGCAGTTGCCGTCGGCCTTGGCGTGCCACTTGTCCAAAGTGGACAGCAGCGACGTGCCCTTGGCCTGCACGGCGAAGTCGATGATCGTGGTCGTGCCGCCCCACGCCGCCGCGGTCGTCCCGGTCGAGAACGTGTCGACCGAATGTGTGCCGCCGAACGGCATCTCCATGTGGGTGTGGGCGTCGATCCCGCCGGGCAGCACGTACTTCCCGGTGGCGTCGATCGTCTCGTCGCCGGAAAGCGTCCCGGGCGCCCCGACGGCGGCGATGGTTTCGCCGTCGACGAGGACATCCGCAGGAAAGGCGCCCGACGGCGAGACGACCTGTCCACCGCTGATGAGCGTGGTCATCAGGCCTCCGCGAGCGGGCCGTAGGTGTCCGGACGGCGGTCGCGGTAGAACGCCCAGGTGTTCCGGACCTCCTCCAGCAGCGACAGGTCGAGGTCGCGCACCACCACCTCATCGTCGGTGTCGGACGCCGCGTCCCCGACGAGCTGGCCGCGCGGGTCGACGAAGTAGGTCTGGCCGTAGAAGTCGTTGTCGCCCAGCGGTTCCACGCCCACCCGGTTGATCGCGCCGACGAAGTACTCGTTCGCCACCGCGGCCGCCGGCTGCTCCAGCCGCCACAGGTACTGCGACAGGCTGCGGCTGGTCGCCGACGGGTTGAACACGATCTTCGCCCCGGCCAGGCCGAGCGCGCGCCAGCCCTCCGGGAAGTGCCGCTCGTAGCAGATGTAGACGCCGATGCGGCCCACCGCCGTGTCGAACACCGGGTAGCCGAGGTTGCCGGGGCGGAAGTAGAACTTCTCCCAGAATCCCTTGACCTGCGGGATGTGGTTCTTGCGGTACTTGCCGAGGTAGGTGCCGTCGGCGTCGATCACCGCGGCCGTGTTGTAGTAGACGCCGGGCTGCTCGACCTCGTACATCGGCACGATCAGCACGACGCCGTGGCGCTCGGCCACCTCCTGCATGAGCTTCGTGGTGGGCCCGTCCGGGATGGCCTCGGTGTAGGAGTAGTAGTCGGCGTCCTGCACCTGGCAGAAGTACGGCCCGTAGAACAGCTCCTGCAGGCAGACGACCTGGGCGCCCTGCGATGCGGCGGTGCCGATGTGGTCGACCGCCGCCTTGATCATGGACTCCTTGTCACCCGTCCACCGCTGCTGGATCAGGCCGGCTCGAACCACGCTCACTGATTTCCTCCTTCGTTGTGGACAGGGGCATGGAGAGGGCGGCGAAGACGACGAACGCGCCGACCAGGCCGACCACCCAGTTGTAGTCGTAAAGCGGCTTGAGGAACGGGATGAGACCGGCGTCGGGGAATGGCCCGCCGTACGCGCCGCCGACCGCCAGCAGCGCTCCCACCAGCGTGGCGACCAGCGCCCGCCAGTTCCAGCCGCCGCTGAACCAATACACCCCATCGGGTGTGTAGAGGTCCTTCAGCCGCAGCTTCGTGCGGTTGATGACCCAATAGCCGGCGACGAGCACCCCGGCGACCGCGCCGAGCAGGCCGCCGTAGAAGCCGAGCCACGCGAAGATGTAGATGTTCGGGTCGGAGTACAGCCGCCACGGCTGGATGAGGATGCCGATGACGCCGGTGATCCCGCCGCCGACCGCGAACGTGATCCGCTTCGGGAACGCGTTCGAGAAGTCGTAGGACGGGCTGACGACGTTGGCCGCCAGGTTCGCCGAGATCGTCGCCAGCACCAGCGCGACCAGGGCGACGACCACCACGACCGGGCTGGCGAACTTGTCGGCCAGCTGCGCCGGGTCCCAGATGTCCTTGCCGTAGAGCACGTGCCCGCCCGACGTGGTCAGGATGGCCACGATCGCGATGAACGTCATCGTCGTCGGCAGGCCGAGGATCTGGCCGCGGACCTGCTTGCGCTGGCTGCCGCCGAAGCGGGTGAAGTCCGGCATGTTGAGCGACAGCGTCGACCAGAACGCGATCATCGCCATCAGGGCCGGCGCGAACACCTTCCAGAAGTCCGGGCCCCAGCCGAGCCTGCCGCCGTCGGACAGGATCGGGCCGAGCCCGCCCGCCTTGACCAGCACGTACCCGAGCATGATCAGGAAGCCGACGGACACCAGCGGCGCCGTCCAGTTCTCGAACCGGCGGACCGCTTCCATGCCGCGCCAGATGATCAGCATCTGGCCGATCCAGAAGACCACGAACGACAGCCAGAGCGTCCAGTGCTGCCCGGCGACCACGGCGGAGTCGCGCCACCACGAGCCGAGCAGCCGGCCGAGGATGACGTAGATGGCCTCGCCGCCGACCCACGTCTGGATGCCGAACCAGCCGCACGCGATGAACGCGCGCAGCAGCGCGGCGAGGTTGGCGCCGCGCAGGCCGTAGAACGCGCGGGCGAACACCGGGAAGGGGATGCCGTACTTGGTGCCGGCGTGGCTGTTGAGCAGCATCGGGACCAGCACGATCAGGTTGCCGATCGTGATGGTGATCAGCGCCTGCACCCAGTTCATGCCGAGCGTGATGAGCGACGCGGCCAGGGCGTAACTGGGGATGTTGTGGGCCATCCCCATCCAGAGCGCGAAGTAGTTGTAAGTGGTCCAGGTCCGTTTTTCTATCGCGACGGGGGCCAGCTCCTCGTTGAGGAACCGGCTGCCTTCGAGAGACCGGACGTCGGCGGGGTCGAGCTCGACCCGGCCGTCGTCGTGCACGCGCTGGTCTGCGGGTGTCGGCGCCATTGCGGAATCCTGCGCGCCAGGTCAGGGCCGGGGCAACGGCAGTCTGTTCACTCTTCGCAGATCAGGAGTGCAGTCTGTCGATTGCGCGAACTGGTCCCGGAGTGCATGACCTGCGTCACACCTGCGGCCGTTACGAACCGGCAAAGCGGGTGAAACGTCTCCACAGGATCTTCACACTTCACGCGAACCGTCTCCACCGGGGGTGCTTAGGGTCGTGGTCATGGAACTGGGTGGGCGGCGCGTGCTCGTCGTCGAGGACGACGTCACGATCGCCGCGTCGATCGCGGCCCGGCTGCGGGCCGAGGGGTTCGGGGTGGACGTCGTGCACGACGGACCGGCCGCCGTCTCGGCCGAGGCGTCCGGGGAGCCGGATCTGGTGGTGCTCGACGTGATGCTGCCGGGGTTCGACGGCCTGGAGGTCTGCCGCCGGATCCAGGGCCGCCGTCCGGTGCCGGTGCTGATGCTGACCGCGCGCGCCGACGAGACGGACATGCTGGTCGGGCTGGGGGTCGGCGCCGACGACTACCTCACGAAACCGTTTTCGATGCGGGTGCTGACCGCGCGGGTGCACGCGCTGCTGCGGCGGGTCGAGCGGTCGTCGTCGGTCGCGGGCACCCGGATCGTGCTCGGCGACCTCGAGATCGACGTCGACCAGCGGCGCGTCGCCCGGGCGGGGGTGGCGGCGCAGCTGACGCCGATCGAGTTCGACCTGCTGGTGCACTTCGCCCGGCGGCCGCGGGTGGTGCAGCCGCGGGAACGGCTGCTGTCGGAGGTGTGGGACTGGGACGTCCACGGCACGTCCGCGGGCACCCGGGCGGTGGACAGCCACATCAAGGCGCTGCGCCGGAAGCTCGGCGCGGACCTGATCCGGACCGTGCACGGCGTCGGCTACGCGCTGGAGGCGGGCTCGTGAACTTCATCCCGCGGCCGCTGGACCGCATCCGGTCGATCAAGCTGAAGCTGGCGATCCTGATGGTCGCCTCCGGCGGGATCGCGTTCGCGTTCTTCAACTGGCAGATCGGCTGGCTGCCGCCGAAGACGACGATCACGGCGATGGTGCTCGCGCTGGTGTTGTCGCAGGTGCTGGCGCACGGGATGACCCGGCCGCTGCGCGAGATGACGGCGGCGGCGCGGGCGATGGCGAAGGGCGACTACACGCGCCGGATCCGCGCGACCACCCGCGATGAGGTGGGCGAGCTGGCGCAGGCGTTCAACCAGATGGCGGGCGACCTCGGGGACGCGGACCGGCAGCGCCGCGAGCTGATCGCGAACGTGTCCCACGAGCTGCGGACGCCGATCACGGCGTTGAGCGGGGTGCTGGAGAACCTCGTCGACGGTGTCGAGGAACCCGATCCGGGGACGCTGAAGACGGCCCTGCAGCAGACCGAGCGGCTGGCGACGCTGGTGGACGAGCTGCTGGACCTGTCCCGGCTGGACGCGGGGGCCACTTCGCTCCACCTGACGTCGTTCTCCCTGTGGTCGCTGTTGTCCGAGGTGGTCGGGGAGGCGGCGTTCGCGGGCCGCGGGGTGACGTTCGAGGTGTCGGTGGCCCCGGAGGGGGCGGTGGTGACGGCGGACCGCGGGCGGCTGTTCCAGGTGGTGGCGAACCTGCTGGAGAACGCGGCCCGGCACGGCCCGGCGGGCGGGCAGGTGCGGGTCGTGGCGCAGGTGCGGCCGGGAGAGGTGCGCATCGACGTGTGCGACGAGGGGCCGGGGATCGCGCCGGCGGACCGGGAGCGGGTGTTCGAGCGGTTCACCCGGGGGGAGCGGCCGTCCGGCGGGGGGACCGGGCTGGGGCTGGCGATCGCCCGGTGGGCCGTGGAGCTGCACGGCGGGACGATCGGGGTGGTGGACCCGTCGCCGGGGACGGGGAGCCGGATCCGGGTGACGCTGCCGGCTTAGAGCGTGTGTCGGCGGGTCTGCGGGTGCTGGGCGGGGTATGGGATTTGCGAACGGGAATGTGGTGGAGATGCCGAAGAGCAGTGTGGGTCGGACTGGGGAGCCGGGGCGGACGCCGCGGGGGAAGCGGGCGGCCGCGGGTGGGCCGTCGGTGAGGTTTCGGGAAAGCTCCGGTGCGGCAGCCGCGCCCGGTGCTTCGGCTGCCGGTGGTGGGGTGGCCGTGGCCGCTCCCCCCGTTCTCCTTCAGCCGCTGCCGCCGCCCAAGTCCGCGGTTGTTCCGCTGCCGTCCGCGGTTCTGCCCGCCGCCGGGCTTGCCGGGGTGGCGGGCGCTCTCCTGCTGCCCGTCGACCGGCCCGGGATCGGGTGGCTTCTCTCCGGGCTGGCCGTGGCCGCCGCCGTCGTGGTGGCCGATCGGCGGTCTCGGGACGGGAAGCCGGGGGCGTTGACCTGGCGCAATGCCGGGTGGGCGGGGCTCGCCCTCGCGCTGCTCGCCATGGGGGCCCTGCGGGCGTCGGAGTGGCTGTTCGTCCTCTGCGTCATCGCCGCCGTCGTGGCCGGGTCGCTGGCCGTCGTCGGGGAGCGGACCGTGCACTCCGTTCTCTACGACATGCTGGCCGTCCCGATCGAGGCCGTCCGGGCCGTTCCGTGGGTCGGGCGCGGGGCCGGGCGCTTCGCCGCCCGCCGGGACGGGGTGGCCCGGCGGATCGCGCTCGCCGTGCTCGCCGCCGCCGGGCTCGTCGGGGTCTTCGTGCCGCTGCTCGCCAGTGCCGACGCGGCCTTCGCGGCCGTGGTCAACGCCGTGCTCCCGGAGCTCAGCGTGGCGACGCTCGTGCGGTGGTGCTCGGTCTTCGCCGTCGTCACCTCGGTCGCGGCCGGGGCCTGCTACTTCCTCGCGGCACCGGCGCCCCGCGCGTCGGCCGAACGTCCACATCGGACTAAATACGGTCTGGAGTGGACGATTCCGCTCGGCGTTCTCGTGGGAATTTTCGGGGTTTTCGTCGCGGTGCGCCTGGTCGTGCTGTTCGGTGGCACCGAATACGTCCTGCGCACCGGCAACCTGACTTCCGCGGAGTACGCCCGCGGCGGCTTCTGGCAGCTGTGCGCCGTCACCGTCCTGACGCTGGTGATCGTCGCCGCGGCGCTGCGGTGGGCGCCGAACGCGACGAAGGCCGACCGGCTCCGCCAGCGTGTCCTGCTCGGGACGCTCAGCGCGCTGACCCTGGTGCTCGTCGGTTCGGCGTTGAGTCGCATGTGGACGTATCAGGAGGCGTACGGCTTCACCGTGCTGCGGCTGCTGGTCGAGGTCTGCGAACTGTGGTTCGGCGCGGTGTTCGTGCTGGTCCTGCTGGCCCTGGTCCGGCTGCGCCCGGCGTGGCTGCCGCGCGCGGCGATCGGCACGGCCGCGGCGGCGCTGCTGGTGCTGGCCGTCCTCGACCCGGAACGCCTCATCGCCGACGCCAACCTCGACCGCGCGGCCGCCGGCAAGCCCCTCGACGACCGCTACCTGGCCCGGTTTTCGGCCGACGTGGTCCCGGTGGTGTCGGCCCGCCTGCCGGAACCGCTGCGCACGTGCGTGCTGAGCCAGGTGCTGCACGGCGACACCCCGGACGGCTGGCCGGCGTGGAACCTCAGCCGTTCGGCGGCGCGCGACGTGACACTCGGCTCACCGGCCGGCTGCCGCTGAACCGCACCGGCCGAGGGCGCGTGGTTAAGAGTTACGCGGAAGCCACCGGACCGTCGTGGGGGCGGCCCGGCGGCTTCCGCGCGCTCAACGAGGCGACCAGCGCTTCCCACGATCGGGTGGTAACGGAGAGTGTGCCGCCCGCGCGGTCTTTCGTGTCGCGGATCTGCGACAGCCCCGCGAGCCGCACCTCGACGCAGTTGGTCTCTTCGCCGCTGTGAGATGACTTCCGCCAGGTGGCATCCGGCATTTCAGGCCTCCAGTTCCGAGATCACCCCCTGGACGAGCTGGAGCGATTCGGGTTCGCCGAGCGCCAGGGCGGACAAGTCCTGCATGGCCGCGCGGTAGTCGGCCAGGTGGTTCTGATCGTAGACATAGCCGCTGCCGCGATAGTGCTCGAGATGCACGATCGGCGGCAGGTCGTGGAAGTCGAAGATGACGAAAGGCCCGTAGAGGCCGGGGTGGTAGCCGATGCCACCGGGGACGATGCGCACCGAAACGTTGCGGGCGCGGGCGATGCTGAGCAGGTGGCGAAGCTGCTCAGCCATCACCTGCGGCCCGCCGATGTTCTGGCGCAGCACGGATTCGCTGAGCAGGGCGCGGTACTCCAGAGGCGGGTAGCCGGTCAGCACTTCGCGGCGAGTGATCCTGATCATCACGCGGGTCTCGATCTCCCGCGGGGGCAGCGCCGTGGAAGTGAAGAGGGCCTTGATGTAGGCGGGAGTCTGCAGCAGTCCCGGCATCAGCCCGGTCGCCCATTCCGACATCGCTGCGGCGGTCTGCTCGTACTCGACGAAGGTCGCCAGCTTGGGCGGGGCGTGCTGCTCGAGCCAGTTGGGCTCGTTGGCGTTGCGGGCCAGCTCCAGGAGCCGGGTGCGTTCGCCCGCGTCGACCCGCAGCGCGGTGAGGATCGTGGCGACCTCTTCGATCTTCGGGATGCGTTTGCCGCTCTCCCAGTTCGAGATGTTCTGCGGCAGCACGTCGATCAACCGGCCCAGTTCCCGAACTTTCAGGTTCCGCGCCTGCCTGGCTCTCTTCATCCCGAACCCCAGCGCGCGGGCCCGGGGCGTCGCAATCGGTGGTGACATGGGGCACAGCCTGCCCCGCGGCAGGCCGTGCCCCATCGGGTGATGCCGTTCCGCTGTCGCAGAGCTGCGTCAGAAAGCGAAGACCTCGTCCGAGTCGCGATCGGCCTCGCAGCGGTTCGCGTACGTCGTGCTGAACGACACCGGTTTCCCGCGCCACGTCCCGATCGCCGTCGCCTCCACCGGGGCGTAGATCAGCGTGCACGCCTGGTGCCGCGCGGTGATCCGCGAAAAGTCGCCGTCGGCTGCCGACAGCACCGCGCACGCCTTGTCGCGCTTGGGGTGCGTGCCGCCCGCCGGGTCGCACGTCAGGACCACCGAGCCGATCCGGCCGGCGGTGTCGTGGGTGGTCAGCTGCAGCGTCGAGGCCGGGGGTTGCGCCGGCGCCAGACAGCCGATGCTCAGCAAGCATGCTGCGAAGGGGATCAGGGCCATATCGGTGTCATCGGCCGTCCGGCGCCGATCACTGTGCTGCACGTCCGGGTGAGTCTTCTTCGCTCGGCCGGGTGAGGTCCCACGCCAGCAGGGCGACGTACAGCGACAACATCGACTCCGGCTCCTCCAGCCGCACCCCGAGGACCTGCTCGATCCGGGCGAGCTGCTGGTAGTACGCCGTCCGGGAGGTGTGGGCCGCCGCGGCCGCCGCCGACTTGTTGCCGCCCTGCTCGCAGTAATGGCGCAACGCCTGCAGCAGACGGCTGCCCGTCGCGGCGTCGCGCTGCAGCAGCGGGCCCAGCTCGCGGAAGGCGAACGCCGTCACGCGCTCGTCGCCGGACAGCAGGTGCAGGAGGCCGCGCAGGCGGACGTCCGACAGGCGGTGCAGCACCCGTTCGGCCCCCGTGCCGAGGGCCGCCGCCGCGACCTGGCCCGCTTCCAGCAACGTCCGGCGGGCGTCGGCGGGGGACGTCACCGTCGTGCCGACCGCGAGCACGCCCGGCGCGCTGGCGCGGGCCTCGTGGACGTCGGTGGCGAGCCGGTGCAGGACGGCGTCGGCGTTCGCCTCCGGGGACAGCGCGAGCAGGGCTCGCACGCCGAGGTCGTCCGTCGCCACCAGCGCCGACACCTTCGCGCGGCGGGCCGCGAGCACCGTCGCCTCGGCCAGCTCGCGCAGCACCGGCGGCGTCGACAGCGCCGGTCGCGCGGTCCCGGTCAGCCGCGGCCGGACCGCCAGCCCGACCAGCTGCCGTCCGGGCAGCGGCACGGCCAGCGCCGAGGCCCTGGCCAGCAGCTCGGCCGTCGGCGCCGGGGACGCCAGCAGCTCGGCGAGCACCGCGCGGTGGGCCTGGCGCTCGAGACCGTCGGAATCCTTCGCGACCAGCCGGTGCACGGCCAGCGCGGACGCGGCGCGCTCGGCGACCACCCGGTGGCGGTGCGGCGGCTGGTCGGCGCAGACCAGGATCAGCCGTCCCCAGTCGTGCCCGCGCGCGCCGACCACGGTCACCAGCCAGCCCGAACCCGGGTGGTAGCCGGTGCGCTCGCCGACCTGGACCACCCGTGAGCGGGACGGCCAGCCGGTGAGCAGCTCGGCCGGGTCGGTGCCGGCCGCGTCGTAGGCGAGGACCTCGTGCGACAGCGTCTCCAGCACCACCGGCTGCTCGGTGAGCCGGGCGACCTCGCCCAGGACGACGCCGGGTTCGGCGCCCGCGACCGTCAGCGCGGTGAACGTCTCGTGCACGCGCTCGGCGGCGCGCAGCTCGGCGACCTGGGCGTCGACGATCTGGCCGTTCACCGCCTCGGTGACGCTCACGAACCGCGTCTCGCGCGAGAGCGTCACCAAGGGGAGGTTGTGCTCCTCGGCCGCGCCGACCAGCGCGGCGGGCAGCTTGTCGCTCCAGTGCCGGACCAGCTCGACCACGACACCGGCGGCACCCACCCCGGCCAGGTCGGCGACGTACCGGGCGAGCGCCCGGCCGTCGTCGGGCAGCGCGACGCCGGTGGTCAGCACCAGCTCGCCGCCGCGCAGCAGGTGCGCGATGTCGGCGACCTCGGCGACGTGCGCCCAGCGCACCGGCGCGTCGAGCCCGGCGGCGCCGGCGACGACGTGCGGGCGGCCCTGGCGCAGCACCGGCAGCGCGAGGACCTCGGCGACGGTCGGGTACATGGCTCCTCGAGTGATCGGCAGGGACAGACTGTACGGCCGCGACGGCGAGTCCGTACACGTTGCCGATGGCCTGGCGTGGCGCTCGCACGGAGACTCGTGTCGGGATGTTGCCGAACGCGAGGAGTGCCCGCCGTGACCGACCGCATCAGCCACTGGATCGACGGCAAGTCGTTCACCGGGACCGCCGCGCGGTCCGGCGAGGTCTTCGACCCGGCCACCGGGGAAGTCCGGGCGCACGTCGACTTCGCCGGTGACGCCGAGGTCGAAGCGGCCGTCGCCGCGGCCAAGGCGGCGCTGCCGGGCTGGCGCGGGACGTCACTGGCCGGCCGGACGCGGGTGCTGTTCGCCTTCCGCGAGCTGTTGTCCGCCCGCAAGCACGAGCTGGCGAAGATCATCACCAGCGAGCACGGCAAGGTCGAGTCCGACGCGGCCGGCGAGATCGCCCGCGCGATCGAGAACGTCGAGTTCGCCTGCGGCGCCGCCCAGCTGCTCAAGGGCGGGTTCAGCGAGAACGCCTCCACCGGCGTCGACGTCTATTCGATCGCCCAGCCGCTGGGCGTGGTCGGCGTGATCTCGCCGTTCAACTTCCCGGCCATGGTGCCGCTGTGGTTCGTTCCCAACGCGCTGGCCTGCGGGAACACCGTCGTGCTCAAGCCGAGCGAGAAGGACCCGTCGGCGGCGGTGTTCATCGCGGAGCTGTTCGCCGAGGCCGGGCTGCCCGCGGGCGCGCTCAACGTGCTGCACGGCGACAAGGTGGCCGTCGACGGGCTGCTGACCCACTCGGACGTCAAGGCGATCTCGTTCGTCGGGTCGACGCCGATCGCGCGGTACGTCTACGAAACCGGCACCCGGCACGGCAAGCGCGTCCAGGCCCTCGGCGGGGCGAAGAACCACATGGTGGTGCTGCCGGACGCCGACCTCGACCTCGCTGCCGACGCCGCGGTGTCGGCCGGGTTCGGCTCGGCGGGGGAGCGGTGCATGGCGGTGTCGGTGGTGGTGGCCGTCGACCCGGTCGGCGACGCTCTCGTCGCGAAGATCACCGAGCGGATGTCCCGGCTGCGCGTCGGCGACGGCCGCGACCCGGAGTCGGAGATGGGCCCGCTGGTGACGGCGGCGCACCACAGCCGGGTTTCGTCCTATGTGGACGCCGGGGTGACGGCCGGTGCTTCGCTGGTGGTGGACGGCCGGGGGATCGAGGTGCCCGGCGACGGCTTCTGGCTCGGCCCGACGCTGTTCGACCACGTCCGCACCGACATGTCGATCTACACGGACGAGATCTTCGGCCCGGTGCTGTCGGTCGCGCGGACGGCTTCGTACGACGAGGCTTTGGAGCTGGTCAACGCCAACCCGTACGGCAACGGAGTGGCGATCTTCACCGGCGACGGCGCGGCCGCGCGGCGGTTCCAGAACGAGGTCGAGGTGGGCATGGTCGGGGTCAACGTCCCGATCCCGGTCCCGGTCGGGTACTACTCCTTCGGCGGCTGGAAGGACTCGCTGTTCGGCGACAGCCACGCGTACGGGCCGGAGGGGTTCCACTTCTTCACCCGGACGAAGGTGGTCACCTCGCGCTGGCCGGACCGCTCGCACGCCGGGGTCAACCTGGGCTTCCCACGCAACTCCTGAGCGCGGCCCGGCTCGCCTCGTCCGCGGGACGGCCGATCAGCACCCGCTGATCGGTGTCCTGGATGGGCAGGAGCACTTCGAAGTCCACCGCGAGGACGCCGGCCGCGGGATGGCGCAGCACCTTGCTCCCGCGGCCGGTGGCCTCGACGTCCCGCTCGGCCCACAGCCGCGCGAAGTCCTCGTCCCGGAGGCATTCGGCGATGAGGCCGAGCAACGCCGGATCTTCCGGGTGGGCGGCCCACGCGGTGCGCAGGTGGGCGATGCCCTCGCGCACCACGCGCTCGCGGTCGACGTAGGACTCGCGGATCTCCGGGTGCCGCAGGCACACCCACATCGCGTTGCGCCGCGACGGTGGCAGGGTGCCGAAGTCCAGCAGCAGTGCCGCCATCTCGCCGTTCCAGGACAGGACGTCGTAGCGGTGGTTCATCAGCATGGCCGGCAGCGGCGACAGGTCGGCGACCAGCCGGGCCAGTGACGGCACCGCGGCGGTGGCGGGCTCGGTGGCGGCACGCGGGCGCTGCCCGGTCAGATTGAAGAGGTAGGCGCGTTCGGCGGGGCTCAGGCGCAGCGCCCGGGACAGCGCCGCCACCACGTCCGCCGAGGGCCGCAGGCCGCGCCCCTGCTCCAGCCGCACGACGTAGTCGGTGCTGACGCCGGCCAGTTCGGCCACCTCTTCGCGGCGCAGCCCCGGAGTCCGCCGGGCCTGCCGGCGCGCGGGCAGGCCGAGGTCGCGCGGGTCCAGGCGCTCGCGCCGGGTCCGCAGGAACGCGGCCAGCTCGCCGGTCGGGGTGATCATGTCCGGTCCAACCGCCGCGGGTGGGACTCGTGTTCCCAGGAAGCCCGCTCCCTTACCCCCGGTCCGCGGTGCGCACAGGCTGGTGCCCGACGGATCACGAGCACAGGAGGACCGATGTCCCTCACCCTCGACACCTACCGGCTGCTGGGCCGGTCCGGGCTGCGGGTGTCCCCGCTGGCCCTGGGCACGGCGACCTTCGGCACCGAGTGGGGCTGGGGCGCGGAGAAGGACGAGGCGCGCAAGCTGTTCGACACCTACGTCGAGCGCGGCGGCAACTTCGTCGACACCGCGAACACCTACACCGACGGCAGCTCGGAGCGCCTGCTCGGCGAGTTCGCGCGCGGGCGCCGCGAGCGCCTGGTGCTGGCGACGAAGTACTCGACGTTGCGCAGGCCCGGCGACCCGAATTCCGGGGGCCCGCACCGCAAGAGCCTGTTCGCGTCGGTGGAGGCCAGCCTGCGGCAGCTGGGCACGGACTACGTCGACCTGCTCTACCTGCACGTCTGGGACTTCACGACGCCGGTCGAGGAGATCCTGCGCGGGCTGGACGATCTGGTGCGCCAGGGCAAGGTCCTGTACGTGGCGATGTCCAACGCCCCGGCGTGGGAGGTCTCCCGCATGCAGGCGATCGCCGACCTGCGCGGCTGGGCGCCGCTGGTCGCGCTGCAGATCGAATACAACCTCGTCAACCGGGCCGGCGAGCGGGACCTGATCCCGATGGCCCGGGCGCTCGGCTTGGGCGTGATCCCGTACTCGCCGCTGGCCGGCGGCCTGCTCACCGGCAAGTACCGCCGCGCCGACCCGGCCGCGCCGGAACCCGGGACCCGCGCGGGCTTCAACGCCGGGCTGGGCATGGTGACCGAGCGGAACCTCGCGATAGCCGAGGTGGTGACGGAGGTGGCCGCCGAGCTCGACTGCACGCCGGCCCAGGCCGGGCTGGCCTGGACGCTGCGGAACCCGGCGGTGACGGCCCCGATCGTCGGTGCTCGCACCCCCGCGCAGCTGGAGGACAACCTGGGCGCGCTGGAGGTCGCCTTCACCGCCGCGCACCTGGCTCGCCTGGAGGAGGTCTCCGCGATCGAGCTGGGCTACCCGCACGACGTGCTCGCCGGCGACCACCTCCGCAAGGTGACCCGCGGGGACCTGGTGATCGAAGCGCGCCGCTGACGGGGGCACTTTCCCGTGAAAGTGCCCGTCCTAAGCCGGGAGGACGTTGATCAGGACCTTCGACCGCGGGGCGATCAGGACGGTGTTGACCCGGTCGGGCCGGATCCGCTCGCGGAGCTTGCGCTCCAGCGGGTAGGTCCGGCCGCCGGCGCGGAGGCTGAACGACTCGAGGCTCTTGAACCCCTCCGGGCTGCGGTGCAGGCCGATCGGGTACTCGTCGGTGAGACGCGCGGTGCCGAAGTCGTGCGTCCAGCCCGTGACCACGGCCAGCCGTCCACCGAAGGCGTCGGCCAGGCGGCGCCAGCAGACGAACGCGAACCAGCCGGTGATCGCCAGGAGCGGGACAACGGTGCCCAGCACCTCGCCCGCGGTCGTGGCCACGAGGGCGAGGCTCACCGTCACCACGAGACCGGCGATGACGACCGCCGCCGTCAGCCAGAAGGTCAGGTCGAGCAGCGCGCCGCGCTGCGCGGGGTGGAGGCGGCCGTTGCGGTTGGCCAGTTCCACCTCGGGCCGGTCGTTCACTCGGGGTGCTCCTTCTCGTAGGCCTCCTCGGCCTCGTGGTAGCGGTCGTACTGCTCGTTCTCTTGGCGGCGGCCCTCGGTCGCCACGCCGATGGTGTCGGCGGTGTTCCAGTGCACCTTCTCGTTCGGGTCGAGGACCTTGTGCTGGTTCAGGACGCTGCGGCCCTCCTCGGAGTACTTGCCCGGTCCTTCGAGTTTCTCCCGGCCGGGAACGTGCTCCTTGGCGGCGTCGCTCCAGCCCTTCGCCGTCTCCTCGGCGGACTTCGCCTCGCGGCCCGCCTGCTTCAGCTCGTTCGCCCGGCGCTCGATGCCCGCCGCCGTCTCGACGCTCTTGTCCACGATCCGGTCGGCCGCCTTCCCGGCCTTCTTCAGCGCGTTCGCCGCCCCTTCGAGGGCCGCCTTGGACTTGCCCGCGCCCTTGGCCAGGCCCTCCAGCTTCTCGACGATCTTCGCGATGCGCGTGCTGATCTTCTCCGCCAGCACGCCGCCCTCGATGACCGTGTCCGCGATGAACGCCGCGATCGTCCCGCCGAAGGTGCACCACGACGCCGCCAGCGCGGCCAGCGCCTTGACGATCAGCTCGCCCACGAACGACGAGATCATGTCCCTGATCAGCCCGCGCTCGGTGCCGACCAGTGCCGCGCCGACGTTCATCGCCGTCGACGCGCCTTGGGCGTGCGAAGCCGCGCCGCGCAGGACGCCGACGTAGCTCTCGGCCGTCCGCTGGTAGGCCTCCGCGGAGCCGCAGTCGCTGAACGACTGCCCGACCTTCTTCGCCGTCTGCTCGTAGCTCTCGGCCGTCTCGGTGAGCTGCTTCGCGATGTTCGTCCAGGTCACGGCCTTGGCGGTGATGGCTTCGGGCTTGCCGGCGAGCTTGTCGAGGCCGTCCTTGAGGAAGCTGATGTGCTCGATCAGCCAGCCGACACCCGCGCTCGCCAGGGTCCCGAGCGGGTCCATCGCCGCGCCGAGCAGGTCGAGGGCGTCGGTGCCGACGTCCATGGCGAGGTTGCCCCAGTCGCCGTTGCGAGCATCGGTGAGCGTCGACGCGGCGTCGCTGAAGATGCCCGCGCCGCCCGTCTGCGCATTGAGGTTGTCCAGCTCGCCCTTCGAACCGTCGCCCATGCCGCTCCAGAAGCCGCCCGGCGACTCCGCCGTGGCGACCAGCGCATTCTCCGTCATGCGGGCAGCTCCTTGCCGATGCCTTCGATCAGGCACTTTGTCCTGTCCTCGTGCTCGCGGAACGCCGTGTGCGCGGTCTTCACCCGGTCCGCGACTTCGTGGCCGGCTTCGACGGCCGCGGCGAGGAAGCTGTCGGCCGTGTCGATCCACGCCTGGATGGGGAGTGCGAAGACCTGCCCGACCAGACCGAACGCGTCGAAGTCGAGGGCCTGCGCGGTGCCCGCGGCGTCGAGCGCCTGCTGGACCTGGGCGGCGATCTCGCGGATCTCGTCCTCGTGGCCGCCGAGGACGTCGAAGTCGACCTTCATCGCCATCAGAGCCCCCGGCGCAGGATCGGGCCGCCGAAGTCGTCGTCGGACGGCGGTTTCCGGCGCACTTCTTCGGCGGGGACTTCGGGCGCCGGAATCTGTTCCTTGAGGAATTCCATCGCCGCGCTGCGCTCGCCGATCACCGGCGCCATGATGCCGGTCAGCTGCTGGGCCGCGTCGAGCTGGGCCCGGCGCGCCGCGGCCAGGACCGCCTGGGCCAGCCGGGTCCGCGGCAGCTCGTCCGCACGCGGTCCGAAGCTGAGTTCCTGCAGCGCACCGGCGGTGTTGACGGTGACCGTGACGGCCCCGTCGGAGCTCGTGGCGGTCGCCGAGACCCGGGCCAGCCGCTCCTTCGCCTCGGCCGCGCGGCGGGCGATTTCGGGCATTCCGGCCGAAGCCGGGACAAAATTGTTCACGGCGACCTCGTCAGTCGGGGAATGATACGGGGATCAGAGGGAGCAAACCGGTTTTCGGTTCCCCGTTCAAGCGGGAATTTGATTCCAGAACAATGCATGGGCGCCGGTTTGCGTGCTCTTTACCCGGCGCGGGCGGCCCGCGTTGAGCGCGACCGGCTCAGGCTTCCGTAAACTCGGATCGAGCAGCGAGCGAGGTAGGTGAGGAACCGGTGGCCAACGCGGAGGAACGCCGCTTCGACGTGCTGCGCGCGATCGTGGCCGACTACGTGTCCAACCAGGAACCCGTCGGGTCCAAGGCGATCGTCGAGCGGCACAACCTGGGTGTGTCGAGCGCCACGGTGCGCAACGACATGGCGACGCTCGAAGAAGAGGGCTACATCACCCAGCCGCACACCAGTGCCGGCCGCGTCCCGACCGACAAGGGCTACCGCCTCTTCGTCGACCGGCTCTCGGAGATCAAGCCGCTGAGCGCGGCCGAGCGCCGCGCCATCACTACCTTCCTCGACAGCGGCACCGACCTCGACGACGTCCTCAAGCGCTCAGTCCGGCTGCTCGCGCAGCTGACCCGGCAGGTCGCCGTCGTCCAGTACCCGATGCTGACCAACGCCAAGGTGCGGCACCTCGAAGTGGTGCCGCTCACCCCGGCGCGGCTGATGCTGGTGCTGATCACCGACAACGGGCGCGTCGACCAGCGCACGGTCGACCTCGGCGACGTCGTCACCGAAGAAGACGTCGCCCGGCTCCGCACCGTGCTCAACACGGCCATGTCCGGGCGGCGGCTCAACGACGCCGCCGCGCGCGTCGCCGAGCTGCCGGACAAGTCGCCCGGCGAGCTGCGGGACGCGCTGATCCGGATCACCACCGTGCTGGTCGAGTCGCTGGCCGAGCACCCCGAAGAACGCCTGGTGCTCGGCGGCACCGCGAACCTCACGCGGAACGTCGCCGACTTCCCGGGTTCGCTGCGCCAGGTCCTCGAGGCGCTCGAGGAACAGGTCGTCGTGCTCAAGCTGCTGGCCGCGGCGCGCAACCCCGGTGCGATCACCGTGCGCATCGGTGAGGAAAATGAGGACGAGCAGATGCGCAGCACCTCGGTCGTCTCGATCGGCTACGGCCGCGACGACGTGGTGCTCGGCGGCATGGGGGTGGTCGGCCCGACCCGGATGGACTACCCCGGCACGATCGCCGCGGTGCGGGCGGTCGCCAACTACGTGGGGCAGATCCTGGCCGGCCGCTGAGCCGGGCAGAGCAGAAGGAGAAGCAGAGACGGTGGCGAGGGACTACTACGGCATCCTCGGGGTGGCCAAGAACGCGAGCGATCAGGAGATCAAGCGCGCGTACCGGAAGCTGGCCCGGGAGCTGCACCCCGACGTCAACCCGTCGGACGACGCCCAGCACAAGTTCGCCGAGGTCACGACGGCCTACGAAGTGCTGTCGGACCCGCAGAAGCGCAAGATCGTCGACCTCGGCGGCGACCCGATGGACGGCGGCGCCCGCGGCGGCGGTGGCGGCGACCCGTTCGCCGGGTTCGGCGGCCTCGGCGACATCATGGACGCCTTCTTCGGCGCGGCCGGCGGGGGCGGCGGGCGCGGGCGCGGCCCGCGCAGCCGCGTCCAGCCCGGCTCCGACGCGCTGATCCGGCTCGGCCTCACCCTCGAGGAGTGCGCGACCGGCGTCGACAAGGAAATCGCCGTCGACACGGCCATCGTCTGCGACCTCTGCCGCGGCGCGGGCACCAGCGAGGGCACCTCGGTCAAGACCTGCGACACCTGCGGCGGCGCCGGCGAGGTCCAGTCCGTCCAGCGGTCGTTCCTCGGCCAGGTCGTCACCGCCCGCCCGTGCCCGGTCTGCCGCGGCTTCGGCGAGGTCATCCCCGACCCCTGCCGCCAGTGCGGCGGCGACGGCCGCATCCGCGCCCGCCGCAACGTCACCGCGAAGATCCCACCGGGCGTCGGCGACGGTATGCGCATCCGGCTGTCCGGCCAGGGCGAGGTCGGCCCCGGCGGCGGCCCGGCCGGCGACCTGTACGTCGAGATCGACGAGACCCCGCACGAGGTCTTCGTCCGGCAGGGCCACGACCTGCACTGCAACTTCCGCATCCCGATGACCACGGCCGCCCTCGGTGCCACGGTCCCGATCTCGACCCTGGTCGACGGCGACTACGACCTCGACATCGAACCGGGCACCCAGCCCAACGCCGAGCTCGTCCTCACCGGCAAGGGCATGCCGCGGCTGCGGTCCTCCGGCCGCGTCGACGGCCGCGGCGACCTGCACGTCCACATCGACGTCGTGGTCCCGACCAAGCTCGACGAAGCCCAGCGCGAGCTGCTCGTGGAGCTGGCCCAGCAGCGCGGCGAAGAGGTCCCGACGCTGGCGTCCAACGGCACCAAGCACGGCGGGCTGTTCTCCAAGCTCCGCGCCAAGAACCACCGCTGACCGTGCCCGACACCACCCTGCCGGTCTTCCTCGCCGCGTCGGTGCCGTCCTCGGGCCGTGCCGTCCTCGACGGCGAGGAAGCCCGCCACGCGGCCACCGTCCGCCGCCTGCGCGTCGGCGAGCGGCTGGTCCTGTCCGACGGCGCCGGCGCGATGGCCCGGTGCGTCGTCGAGGGCGTCCAGGCCGGGCGGGACGCTTCGGTGACGCTGACCGTCGAGTCGTCGTGGACCGAAGAGCCACCGGCGCTGCGGGTCCTCGTCGCGCAGGCGCTGGCGAAGGGGGACCGCGGCGAACTCGCCGTCGAACTCGCCACCGAGGCCGGGGTCGACGCGATCGTCCCCTGGCGGGCGGCCCGCAGCGTCGCCAAGTGGGAAGACGGCGGACGCGGCGACAAGGCCCTCGCCCGGTGGCGTTCCACCGCCCGGGCGGCCGCCAAGCAGGCCCGGCGAGCGCACGTGCCCGACGTCACCGAGCCGGTGACCACGGGCGAGCTGGCCGGGCTCGTGGCGACGATGTCGCTGGCCATCGTGCTGGAGTCGGACGTCCCCGAGCGGCTGACCGACCTGGTGCTGCCCGACGCCGGAGACGTGCTGCTGGTCGTGGGACCCGAGGGCGGGGTCACCGACGAGGAGCTCGCCGTCTTGAAGGAAGCCGGCGCACGAGCCGTCCGGCTCGGGACGACGGTCCTGCGCACCTCCACCGCCGCCGCAGTGGCCTTGGGAGCGCTCGGCGCACTCACCACCCGTTGGCAGTAGATCACCAAAAAACCGGGCGAATTTTGCGCCCAGTTATGGCGCGATCACGCTCCGACCGGTTACTCTCATTTACTAACGCACCGTGCAACATCCGGATGCGCCACTGGGAAGAAGACTCCGCCGGGCACCTCCCCCCTCGGTCCGGCGGCCGCCGCGGTCGCGGTGAGGCGACCCCCAGGCTTCACCGCCACCGCGGCATCTCCCTCGCTCGCTTCGCTCGCGGGTCGAGCCGCGGTTTGGTTTCGTTGTCTCTTCTGGGGGTCAAACCCCCAGACCCCCAGCCGGGGGCACGCCCCCGGACCCCCCGCGAGTTGCGCTGTTGTCCGGTTGGTGAGGGCGTCTTGCGGGCTCGGCGGCCTTCGGCCTTCTCGCTCGTGTTGGGTGGGGTGGATAGGGTGCTCGCATGAGCGGTAGTGAGGCTGAGACTCTCTTCGAACGGATCATTGGTGGGGAGATCCCTGCTGACGTTGTGTACCAGGATGAGACCACCTTTGCGTTCCGGGATATTCGGGCGCAGGCTCGGGTTCATGTGCTTGTTGTGCCTCGGAAGCGGTACCGGAACGTTGCGGAGCTGGCTGCCGGGGATCCGCAGCTGCTGAGTGATGTCATTGCCACCGCCCGTAAGGTTGCCGAGCTCGAGGGCATCCTGGAGAGCGGGTACCGCGTCGTCTTCAACACCGATGAGGATGCCGGGCAGACCGTCTTCCACGTGCACGCCCACGTTCTCGGCGGGGAGCCGCTCGGGCTGTTCGGGGCTCCGGAGCAGGACTAGGGAAACCGGCCTGCGTCTTGTCGGTGGGTGCCAGTAGCATCGGTGGGGTCCGTAGTCCCTCACCGAGAAAGCAGGCCTGAGGCCACGTGGCCGGAACCGTACCGGGTGGTGCCGCCCGACCCGACGTCCCCGGGGACGTCGCCAAGACCGAGGATGCCTCCGCCCAGGCTGCGCAGTCCCGGTTCCCCATTCCCGACACTGCCGCTCTCAGCCTGCTCGGCTCCCGCGACGAGAACCTGCGCGTCGCCGAGGAACTCCTCGCCGCCGACGTGCACGTCCGCGGCAACGAAGTCACCCTGACCGGCGCACCCGCCGACGTCGCGTTCGCCGAACGCGTCTTCGCCGAGCTCGTGCAGCTCGCCACCGGCGGCCAGCAGGTCGGGCCCGACACCGTCCGGCGCACCGTCGGCATGCTCTCCACCGGCGACGCCTCGCCGGCCGAGGTGCTCAGCCTCAACATCGTCTCCCGCCGCGGCAAGACCATCCGGCCCAAGACGCTGAACCAGAAGCGGTACGTCGACGCCATCGACAAGCACACCGTCGTCTTCGGCATCGGCCCGGCCGGCACCGGCAAGACCTACCTCGCCATGGCGAAAGCCGTCCAGGCGCTGCAGGCCAAGCAGGTCACCCGGATCGTGCTGACCCGCCCGGCCGTCGAGGCCGGCGAGCGCCTCGGCTACCTGCCCGGCACCCTGAACGAGAAGATCGACCCGTACCTGCGGCCCCTCTACGACGCGCTGCACGACATGGTCGAGCCGGAGTCGATCCCGCGGCTGATGCAGGCCGGCACGATCGAAATCGCACCGCTGGCGTACATGCGCGGCCGCACGCTGAACGACGCCTTCATCATCCTCGACGAGGCCCAGAACACCACGCCCGAGCAGATGAAGATGTTCCTCACCCGGCTCGGCTTCGGGTCCAAGATCGTCGTCACCGGCGACATCACCCAGGTCGACCTGCCCAGCGGGCAGCGCAGCGGCCTGCGCGTCGTGCGCGACATCCTCACCGGCGTCGAGGACCTCCACTTCGCCGAGCTCACCAGCCAGGACGTCGTCCGGCACAAGCTCGTCGGCGACATCGTCGACGCCTACGAGAAGTGGCAGGCCGTGCAGGACGCCCAGCAGAACGACGGCTGGAAGGGCAACCGGCGTTGAGCATCGAGATCGCCAACGAGTCCGGCGTCAACGTCGACGAGACGTCCATCGTCTCCGCCGCCCGCTACGCCCTCGACAAGATGGAGGTCAGCCCGCTCGCCGAGCTGTCCATCCTCCTCGTCACCCTCGACGTCATGGAAGACCTGCACGAACGCTGGATGGACCTCCCGGGCCCCACCGACGTGATGGCCTTCCCGATGGACGAGCTCGACTCCTCCCGCCGCCCCGACGCGCCCGACGCGTCACCGGCGCTGCTCGGGGACATCGTGCTCTGCCCGGCGTTCGCCAAGGACCAGGCCAAGACCGCGGGCCACGCCCTGATCGACGAGCTGCACCTGCTCACCGTGCACGGCGTGCTCCACCTCCTGGGTTACGACCACGCCGAACCCGCCGAGGAGCGCGAGATGTTCGCCCTCCAGAAGCGCATCCTCGGCGAGTACCAGGACGCCGTCGCCGCCCTCGACAAGCGGGACGCCCAGCGCAGCACCGACGACCGCGTCCTCGGCATCGCCGGGCTCGACGCCCCGGCCGCCGAACCACCCGCCGGGGAAACGCCCTAGGCGCCAGCCATGGAACAGCTCTTCTTCGCGATCGCGCTCGTCCTGCTGGCGGGCGTGTTCGCGGCGGCGGACGCCGCGATCAGCACCGTGTCGCAAGCCCGGGCCGACGGCCTCGCCCGGCTCGGGCTGCCCGGCGCCCGGCACCTCGCCGCGATCGTCGCCGAACGGCGACGGCACATCAACCTGCTGCTCCTGCTCCGGCTCGGCTGCGAGCTCACCGCCACCGTGCTGGTCACGGTGTTCGTGGGCACCCGGCTCGCGCCGCTCGGCGTCGCCGTGCTGGTCGCCGCCGTGGTCATGGTCGTGGTCAGCTACGTCCTGATCGGCGTCGGCCCGCGCACCCTCGGCCGCCAGCACCCCTACCGCATCGGCCGCTACGTCGCCGGGCCCGTCCGCGTCCTCGGCTCCGTGCTCGGCCCGCTGTCCCGGCTGCTCATCCTCATCGGTAACGCGATCACCCCCGGCCAGGGCTTCCGCGAAGGCCCGTTCACCTCCGAGGTCGAGCTGCGCGAGCTCGTCGACATGGCCCAGGAACGCGGCGTCGTCGAAGACTCCGAGCGCGAGATGATCCACTCGGTGTTCGAGCTCGGCGACACCGTCGCCCGCGAGGTCATGGTGCCGCGCACCGAGATCGTCTGGATCGAGCGGACCAAGACCGTCCGGCAGGCACTGGCCCTCGCGCTGCGCACCGGGTTCACCCGGCTGCCGGTGATCGACGAGTCCGTCGACGACATCGTCGGCGTCGTCAACATCAAGGACCTGATGGCCGGCTACCTCGACCCGGACGGCCCGAGCACCGTCGTCGAGTCCGTGATGAACCAGGCGTCCTTCGTCCCCGATTCGAAGCGGCTCGACGAGCTGCTCAAGGAGATGCAGCGCTCGCACAACCACATGGCGATCGCCGTCGACGAGTACGGCGGCACGGCGGGCCTGCTCACCATCGAAGACGTCCTGGAGGAGATCGTCGGCGAGATCACCGACGAGTCCGACGCCGACGAACGTCCCGAGGTCGAGGAGCTCGACGGCGGCGCGGTCCGGATCTCGTCCCGGATGAGCGTCGACGACCTGGGGGAGCTGTTCGGCATCGACCTCGAAGACCACGACGTGGAGACCGTGGCCGGGCTGCTCGCGGAACGACTGGGTAGGGTCCCGCTGCCGGGGGCCGAAGCCGAGGTCGCCGGCCTTCGGCTGTTCGCCGAAGGGGGCAAGGACCGGCGCGGCCGCATGCGGATCACGTCCGTGGTCGTGCACCCGGCCGACGCCGAAGCCATGACGGACCCCGTCGACCGGACGCGCCGCCGCACGCGCCTGCCCCACCCCGACGAACGCGACAGGAGCGTCGAACATGCCTGACCTCGAGGCCGAGGACCAGAAACTCGTCACGCTGGCCCGGTCGTCGCGCGCCCGCATCCAGGCCGCCGAGGGCGCCGCGGTCCGCGACACCGACGGCCGCACCTACGCCGCCGGCACGGTCGACCAGCCGTCGTTCAAGCTGACCGCGCTCCAGGCCGCGGTCGCCGCCGCGCTCTCCAGCGGTGCCGAGGGCATCGAGGCCGCTGCCGTCGTCACCGGCGACGGCCTGCTCAAGGAGGCGTCCGTGCACGCCGTCCGCGACATCGCCGCGCGCGCCCCGATCTTCCTCGCCGCCCCGGACGGCGAAGTTCTCAAGGTGCTGGACCGATGAGCGGGCACCGTTCCGGCTTCGCCTGCTTCGTCGGACGGCCCAACGCCGGCAAGTCGACGCTGACCAACGCCCTCGTCGGCACCAAGGTCGCGATCACCTCCAGCAAGCCGCAGACCACCCGGCACGCGATCCGCGGCATCGTCCACCGCGAGGACGCCCAGCTCGTCCTCATCGACACGCCCGGCCTGCACCGCCCGCGCACCCTGCTCGGCGAGCGGCTCAACGACATCGTGCACACGACCTGGTCCGAAGTGGACGTCGTCGGCTTCTGCGTCCCGGCGAACGAGAAGATCGGGCCCGGCGACAAGTTCATCGCCAACGAGCTGCAGAAGATCGCCAAGCGGACGCCGGTGATCGGCATCGTCACCAAGACCGACCTCGTCCAGCCCCAGCAGGTCGCCGAGCAGTTGCTCGCCCTGCAGCAAGTGATGGAGTTCGCCGAGCTCGTCCCGGTGTCCGCGGTGGACGGCTTCCAGGTCGGCACCCTGGCCGACCTGCTGGTCCAGCGGCTGCCCGAGGGCCCGCAGCTGTACCCGGGCGGCGAGCTCACCGACGAGCCCGAGCAGACCCTGGTCGCCGAGCTGATCCGCGAGGCGGCGCTGGAAGGCGTCCGCGACGAGCTGCCGCACTCGATCGCCGTCACCGTCGAGGAGATGCTGCCCCGCGAAGGCCGCGACGACCTCGTCGACGTGCACGCGTTCCTCTACGTGGAGCGCCCCAGCCAGAAGGGGATCATCCTCGGCCACAAGGGTGAGCGGCTGCGCGAGGTCGGGGCCACCGCCCGCAAGAACATCGAGGCGCTGCTCGGCTCGAAGGTCTACCTCGACCTGCACATCAAGGTGGCCAAGGAGTGGCAGCGCGACCCCCGTCAGTTACGGCGGCTCGGATTCTGACCCGCCGCGGGAGCGGCGGCGGAATTCCTGGTCTCGATTCGGTCGCGGAGGGACGAAACGGGGGGCGCGTGATGATCTCGCCCCCTACAGTCGCGGCTTCGACCACACCGCGGCCGATCGGGGCGGCCCGCGGACCCGGTGGTCGTCTTGGGAGCACGACGAAGGGGAACTACCGACCATGAGCGACAGCCAGGGCATGCCCAACTACCCCGGCGACCAGCCGAACCAGCACGGCGGCCAGCCGAACTACCCCGGTGGGCAGCCGGGCGGCTACCAGCCGGGCCCGCCGCCGAGCAACAACCTCGTGTGGGCGATCCTGACCACGATCCTGTGCTGCCTCCCGTTCGGCGTCGTGTCGATCGTGCAGGCCGCGAAGGTGAACGGCCTGTGGGCACAGGGCCAGACCGCCGCCGCGCAGGAGGCCGCCAACTCGGCCAAGAAGTGGGCGATCATCTCGGCGGCCGTCGGCGTCGTGTGGATCGTGCTGTGGGTCATCCTGATGATCGCGGGTGTCTTCAGCGCGAATGTGAGCACGTCGTCCTACTGACGTAGCCGAGCAGCAGGAGGATCCCGGTGACCGACCAGTACCCGCCGCCCTACCCGCCCCCCGGCGGGCCGGGCTACGGCTACGGCTACTCGCCGCCGAACTACGGGCCACCGCCGGACAACAACCTCGTGTGGGCCATCCTGAGCACCGTGCTGTGCTGCCTGCCACTGGGCATTGTCGCCATCGTCAAGGCCAACCAGGTGCACACGCTGTGGTTCCAGGGCTTCCACGCCGAGGCGCAGAAGGCCGCCGCCGACGCCCGCAAGTGGGCGATGTGGTCGGCCATCTCGGTCGGGATCTTCCTGCTGCTCTACGTGCTCTTCTTCGTCGTGCTGGCCGGGGTCGGCGTCTTCTCGACGGGGTGGCGGCCGTGACCACGACCGTCTACACCGGATACCCCGCCCGCGGCGCCAAGGCCACGCTGCGCGCCCTCGGTGCGCCGATGGCCGTCGTCGCCGGGCTCGGCGTGTGCTGCGCGGTCGTCTGGATCGGCGACCCGACCACCCCCGGCGGCTTCCTGCCCCTCTGCCCGACGAAGGCGCTGTTCGGCATCGACTGCCCGGGCTGCGGCGGCATGCGGATGGCGTACAGCCTGATGCACGGCGACATCCCGGCGGCCCTGCACTACAACGCCGTCTCGTTCGTCGTCGTGCTGCTGCTGGTGTGGAGCATCATCGTGTGGGCACTCGGGCGCCTGCGCGGCCGCGCGATGAACAGCTGGCTGCACTGGCGGTGGACGCCGCTGGTGTTTTCGATCGTGTTCGTCGTCTGGTTCGTCATCCGCAACCTCCCGTTCGCCCCGTTCACGGGCTTGCGCGTCTGATTTCCGGCGGACGGGAACCCGGCCGTCACCGGCCGCGTCGCACCGGCACGGGATTCACCCGGACAGCTGAAGCCTGGGCGGCGACGCCGAAGGTGAACCGAGTACGCTCCCGCGGACCGCGCCGTACACGCGGCACGGTTCCGCACGGGGCGTGCGGTGAGTGACCAGCGAGGGGAAGACCTGATGACCGATCCCTACGGGCAGCAGTCCTTCGGGCAGCAGCCCGGTGGCCAGCAGCCGTTCGGCCAGCCGCCGGGCCAGGCACCGTACGGGCAGCCCACGCCCTACGGGCAGCCGGCGCCGTTCGGCCAGCCCGCACCGTTCGGACAGCAGGGCAACCCCTTCGGGCCGCCGCGCAACTACGCGAGCTGGGGCCAGCGCGCCCTCGGCTGGGTCATCGACTTCGGGCCCGTCGTCCTGCTGTACGCGATCGTCATCCCCGTCTCGGTGAACGACAGCCAGACCGGCGGCTTGCTGAGCCTGGCCGTCGCGCTCGCCTGGATCGGCTGGTGCGTCTACAACCGGTGGATCCAGCAGGGCAACACCGGCCAGTCGCTCGGCAAGCGGGTCGCGAAGATCAAGCTCGTCCGCGAGGACAGCGGGCAGCCGATCGGCGCCGGCATGGCCTTCGTGCGCGATCTCGCCCACTTCGTCGACAACGTCATCTGCTACGTCGGCTGGCTCTGGCCGCTGTGGGACGACAAGAACCAGACTCTCGCCGACAAGATCATCGGCACCGTCGTCGTCAACGCCGACGACGCCGCCGCGCCGCTCGCCCCGCAGAGCGCGCCCGGGTTCGCCGGCGGCTTCCCGCCGCCGGGGCAGCAGCCCGGCCAGTTCGGCCAGCCGTCGTCCGGCGGTTTCCCGCAGCAGCCCGCGTCCGGTGGCTTCCCCCAGCAGCCGCAGTCCGGCGGCTTCGAGCAGCAGCCCGCCCCGGGTGGTTTCGGCCAGCCGCAGCCGGGCGGCTTCGGCCAGCCGCCGTCCTCCGGTGGCTTCGCGCAGTCCCCGCAGCCGGGGGGCTTCGGGCAGCAGCCGCTCGCCCCGTCGCCGGGTGGTGCCTTCGACGAGCAGGCGGAGCGCACGCAGATGCTGCGCCCGGGCTCCGGGAGCGCCTTCGACGAGCAGGCCGAGCGCACCCAGATGCTGCGCCCGGACGCCCAGGGCGAAGCCGAGGCCACCCAGAAGATCCAGCCGGGCCAGTTCGGCCAGCCGCCGAACGAGCAGCGCTGACCTTCTTTTCCGACAGCACCGCCTTCCGCAGCACCGCCGGAGCCGTCCGGCGGAAGTTCACGAACAGTTGGGGTAGAACGTCATGACCAATCCCTACGGCCAGCAGCAGCCCTACGGCCAGCAGCCGCAGCAGCCGGGCTACGGCCCGCCGTCCGGCGGCATGCCCGCGCCCTACGGCCAGCCCGCGCCGTACGGGCAGCCCACGCCGTACGGCCAGCCGCCCACCGGCGGCTACGGCACCCCCGGCTACGGGGTCCCGGGCTACGGCATGCCCGGCGGTGGCGACATCAACCAGATCAAGGACTACAAGGGCTGGGCGATCGCATCGCTGTTCCTCGGGGGCCTCATCCTGGGCATCTTCGCCATCATGAAGTCCAACGAGGTCGGCACGTACAAGATGCAGGGCAACTACATGATGGCCGAGCAGGCCTCGCGGACGACCAAGACGCTGTGCCTGGTCTCCTCGATCCTCGGCGGCCTCGGCTGCGTCCTGTTCCTGTTCGCCTTCCTGGTCCCGCTGATCGCCTACGGCGTCTCCTGAGACCGGTCGTTTCCGCGGGGCGCTCCACCCCGGCATCGCCCGAAGGTGGGACGATGTCGGGGTGGTGAACCTCTACCGCGACACCGGGGTGGTGTTGCGCACGCACAAGCTGGGTGAAGCCGACCGGATCGTCACCCTGCTGACCCGGCGGCACGGCAAGGTCCGCGCCGTGGCGAAGGGCGTGCGGCGCACCTCGTCGCGCTTCGGGGCCCGGCTGGAGCCGTTCGGCCACGTCGACGTGCAGTTCTACACCGGGCGCACGCTCGACGTCATCACCCAGGTCGAGACCGTGGACGCCTTCCAGCTGCCCCTGGTCGCCGACTACCAGAGCTACACCGCGGCCAGCGCGATCGCCGAAACCGCGGACCGGCTCTCGGCCGAAGAGGGCGAGCCGGTGCTCAAGCTGTACCTCCTCGTCGTCGGGGCGCTGCGGGCGCTCGCCGAGGGGCAGCGGGACTCTTCCCTGGTGCTCGACGCGTTCCTGCTCCGCGCGATGTCCTACGCCGGCTGGGCGCCCGCGCTCACCGAGTGCGCCCGCTGCGGCCTGCCGGGCCCGCACCCGGCGTTCAGCATCGCCGCGGGCGGCTCGATGTGCTCCGACTGCCGGATCGCCGGCTGCGTGCACCCCGCCCCCGAGGTCCTGGACCTGCTCACCGCCCTGCTGCACGGCGAATGGCCGGTGGCCGAGGCGACCCTGCCCGGCACCCGCCGCGACGCGAGCGGCCTGGTCGCGGCGCACCTGCAGTGGCACCTGGAGCGTCAGCTGCGGTCCCTGCCCCTGGTCGAGCGACGCGCCCGGGAGACCACCGCGCTCGGCCAGTAAGGTCGGGCCTGATCGGTTTCACCCATCCAGGGAGGCTCGCAGTGCTGCGCAGGGGACGCGAGAACAAGGCGTCGCGATCCGAGCTGCGGGCCCCGGATCCGCACCCGTCGGGCGCGAAGCCGCCGGAAATCCCGCGCGAGCTGGTGCCCAAGCACGTCGCGCTGGTCATGGACGGCAACGGCCGCTGGGCCAACCAGCGCGGGCTGCCGCGGATCGAGGGCCACAAGCGCGGCGAAGCGGTGATGATCGACGTCGCCAGCGGGGCGGTCGAGCTGGGCGTCAAGTGGCTCTCGGTGTACGCGTTCTCGACCGAGAACTGGAAGCGCAGCCCCGAAGAGGTGCGGTTCCTGATGGGCTTCAACCGCGACACCATCCGCCGCCAGGTCGACTACCTCGGCTCGATCGGCGTGCGGATCCGCTGGGCGGGGCGGCGGCCGAAGCTGTGGGCGTCGGTGATCAAGGAGCTGCAGGCGGCCGAGGAGAAGACCAAGCACAACACGGCGCTGAACATGACCATGTGCGTCAACTACGGCGGCCGCGCCGAGCTGGGCGACGCCATGCAGCGGATCGCGGGTGACGTCGCCGACGGCAAGCTGAACCCCGACAAGGTCAACGAGAAGACCATCGGGAAGTACCTGTACCAGCCGGAGATGCCGGACGTGGACCTGTTCCTGCGGCCTTCGGGCGAGCAGCGGACGTCGAACTTCCTGCTGTGGCAGTCGGCCTACGCCGAGATGGTCTACCAGGACACGCTGTTCCCGGACTTCGACCGGACGCACCTGTGGCGGGCCTGCCTGGAATTCGCGAAGCGGGATCGCCGCTTCGGCGGCGCGGTCGACCAGGCGGCTTCTTCGTGAGCGCCACGGAAGCGGTGGAAACCGCGGACCTGCTGACGCGGGCCCGGGAAGCCCTCGAGCGCTACCTCGAGGTCCACGTCGACGACGACGGCGCGCTGACGTTCTCCCACGGCGGCGTCCCCTGCGTCATCCAGGCGACCCGGCTCGGCGAAGGTCTCACGGTGCTCACCCTGACCTGCGTGGTCGGCTGGGACCTCGCGGACGAGCCCGGGCTCTCGATCGCCGTCGCCGAGCGGGCCGGGCAGGGGCTGTTCGGGACGCTCGGGATCGGGCATTCGGACAACGGCGTCGACGTCACGCTCCGGTACGCCTTCCCGGCGGCGGGGCTGGACGCGGCCGCGCTCGGGACGCTGCTGATGCTGGTGGTGTCGACGGCTTCGCAGCTGAGGACCGATCTGCCCGGAATCGTGCCCGGCGACTGACCCGTTCGGGGTGGATTTTCGCCGCGAACGGAGAATTCCGTACCGAAACGGACCGTGATCCTCCGTTCGCGGCCCGTGCGGGTCCGGTCTTGTCGGACGGCCCTGGCATCATCGCCGTCGTGAACATCGTTTCCGACACCGAGGCCGAGCCCGGCCGGCGCACCCGCCGGTTCCGGATCAGCTCGGTCGAAGTGCTGTGCGCGATCCTGCTGATCGCGATCCTGGCCCAGAGCCGGCTCCAGCAGCTGTTCGACGTGCCCGCGTTGCGCACCGGCTCGACCGTGTTCGTCGCGGTCTGCGTGCAGGCGCTGCCGTTCCTCGTGCTCGGCGTGCTGATCAGCGGGGCCATCGCCGCGTTCGTGCCCGCCCGCGTGCTGGAGAAGGTGCTGCCCCGCCGGGCCGGGGCGGCCGTCGGCGTCGCGGGGCTGGCCGGGGTCGCGCTGCCGGGCTGCGAATGCGCGTCGGTGCCGGTGGCCCGGCGGCTGATGGGCCAGGGCGTGGCGCCGGCCGCGGCGCTGACGTTCCTGCTCGCCGCGCCGGCGGTGAACCCGGTGGTGCTGGTGGCCACCGCGGTCGCGTTCCCGGGCCGTCCGGAGATGGTGCTCGCCCGGTTCGCCGGCTCCCTCGCCACGGCGATGGTGATGGGCTGGCTGTGGGCCCGCTGGGGCAAGCTGGAGTGGATCACCGCGCGGGCGCTGCAGCGCCTCCCGGACGTGGCGGGCGGCCGGCGGTGGCGGGTGTTCGCCGAGACCGCGCGCACGGACCTGGTCGAGGCGGGCGGTTTCCTGGTGCTGGGGGCGTTGATCTCGTCGGCGTTGAACGTGCTGGTGCCGGCTCGCTGGTTCGGCGTCCTGGGCGGCCAGCTGGTGCTGGGCGTGGTGGTGATGGCGGTCCTGGCGGTGGTGCTGGCGCTGTGCAGCGAGGCGGACGCGTTCGTCGCGGCGTCGCTGACGGCGTTGCCCCTGCTGCCGAAGCTGGTGTTCCTGGTGGTGGGCCCGGCGATCGACGTGAAGCTGTTCGCGTTGCAGGCGGGCACGTTCGGACGGTCGTTCGCGGTCCGGTTCGCGCCGGTGACGTTCGTGGTGGCGGTGGCCTGCGCGCTGGCGGCCGGGTTCCTGGTGGGGGTCGTGTGAGGTTGCGTGTGGTGTTGGGCGCGGGGCCGTCGGCGGCCGGGGTGGTCCAGTCGGGGTTGGTGGCTGCGTGCGTGTTGCGGGCGCGGTTTTCGTGGGGGCCGCATGAGGCGGCGTGTGGTGTCGGGCGTGGGGCGGAGATCGCGTGAAACGGGAGACCCAGAACATCCTGCTGATCCTGCTCGGCGGGGCGCTGGTCAAGATCGCGGTCAACGGCGACTACCTGCGGTACGTCAAGCCCGCCCAGCAGCCGTGGATCATCGCGGGCGGCGCCGTGATGGTGCTGCTGGGTGCGGTGGCGATCGTCCGCGATCTGGTGGCGTCGCGAGCGTCCCATGACCACGACGGCCACTCGCACTCGGTGCGTCCGGCGTGGCTGCTGCTCGTCCCGGTGCTGGCGGTCTTCCTGGTCGCGCCACCGGCACTGGGCGCGGACTCGGTGGTCCGCACCGAGGCGCGCGCCCCCTCGACCGCGGCGGCGGCCAACGCGGCGGCGTTCCCGCCACTGCCGGCGGGGAACGTGGTTCCGTTGACGGTGAACGAGTTCGTCAGCCGCGCGGGCTGGGACTCGGCGGGCACGCTGAACGGCCGCACGGTTTCCCTCACTGGTTTCGTGGTGCACACCGACGGCAGCACGCTCCTGGCCCGCCTGGTGATCAGCTGCTGCGCGGCGGACGCGTTCCCGGTGACGGTCCGCCTCCGCGGCGGCGAAGCGGACCACCTGGCGAGCGACGCGTGGATCCAGGTCACCGGCGAGGTGGTGCCGGGCACGGCGACGAAGGACAACAACTACACCCCCGACTTCACCCCGGCCTCGGTGACCTCGGTCCCCACTCCCAAGGACCCGTACGAGTACTGACATTCGTCCAAGACCGGCGGCCGGTCGCGCCCCTACCGTCAGGCGCATGGGTCTTCACAGAAGTACGGGGATGTACGTCGTCCACGACGGTCCGCGGGAGGCGCCGCCCTTGCTGCTGGTCCACGGGTCGGGTGCTTCGGGGTCGTCCTGGGGTCCGGTGGCCCGGATCCTCGCCGCCCGTCACCACGTCATCCGGGTCGATCTGCCGGGGTGTGGCCAATCCCCGCCCGCGCCGTCGTACGCGGTGCCCGGGCTGGCCGCCCGCGTGGCCGCGCTGCTCGACGACCTCGGCCTGCGGCAGGTCGCCGTGGCGGGGCACTCGAGCGGCGGCTACGTCGCGACGTCGCTCGCGGAGCAGCGCCCGGAGCTGGTGCGGTCGCTGGCGCTGGTCAGCACCGGCCCGAGCCTCGGCGCGCTCCTGCCGCAACCGCCGCTGATCCGAGCCCTGTCGGCCCCGCCGCTCGGCCCGCTCCTCTGGTCGGTGCGGTCGGAAGCGTTGATCCGCAAGGGAATCCGGGCGACGACCGCCCGCCCGGTGGACGTCCCGGACGACGCCGTCGCCGACCTGAAGAACATCGGCTACCGCACGTTCCGGGCGATCCTGCGCGCCAACTCGGCGTATGTCGCCGAGCTGAGCATCCCCGATCGCCTCGCCGGTCTCGGGCGGCCCGTGCTGGTGGTCTTCGGCGCGGCGGACCCGCGCTGGGATCCGCGGTCGGCCCGCGAGTACGACGTGGTGCCGGGCGCGCGCGTGGAACTGCTCCCCGGCGTCGGGCACGTTCCCCTCCTGGAGGCCCCTGAACCGACGAGCGAACTCCTGCTGCGCTTCGCGGCGGCGGCCTACCCTGCGTAGGTGAGCGGCTGGACGTGGGCGGACGTGGACGTCGCCGTGCCGCGCCCGGGAAGCTGCCTGCCGGGCGTCGCGATGGCCGGGTTCCGCCAGCGGGTTCGCGGCGACGTGGAGATCGCGATGGTCGCGCACCCGTCGGTGACGCTGTTCCTCGACCTGAGCGAGACCGGGGGGATCGTCCGCGAAGCCGGCGGGACGTCCCGGCGGGGCAGCTTCGTGGCCGGGCTGCTCCCGGGCCGCCTCCGGACCGGCGGGCAGGAGGGCACCTGCCTGCAGATCCGGCTGTCCCCGGCGGTCGCGAGCGTGGTGCTCGGCGCCTCGGCCGAGCTCACCGGCACGGTGGCGACCCTGGAGGAGGTCTGGGGACGCGACGCCGGACGGCTCGAGGAACGCCTGCGCGACGCCCCGACCTGGGACGAACGCTTCACGATCGCGACGGACGTCCTCGCCCGCCGCCTGGCGGTGCCGTCCCGGGTCGAGCCGGAGGTGGCGCAGGCCTGGCGCCGGACGCGGGCCGCCCGCGGCCGGCTGCGGATCGACGGCCTGGCCGAAGAGGTCGGCTGGAGCCGCCAGCGCCTGTGGTCCCGCTTTCGCGCGCAGCTCGGTCTCACGCCCAAGCGGGCGGCTCAGCTGGTCCGCTTCGACCACGCGGCCCACCTCCTGGCGGCCGGCCACCCACCGGCGGCGGTGGCCACCCGGAGCGGCTACGCGGACCAGTCGCACCTCCACCGCCAAGCCCGGGCGATCACGGGCTTGACGCCCGCCGCGCTGGCGACGGCCCCGTGGCTGGCCATCGACACGGTGGCCTGGCCCGCAGCACCACGAACCTGACCGCCACTGCCGAGTCGCCCACCCAGACCCGCGGGCCGACCCTCCAGGTACGCAAGTCGACCGTCCGGGTACGCGGGCCGACCCTCCGGGTACGCAGGCCGACCGTCCAGGCACGCGAGTCGGCCGTCGGGTGCGCGGGCCGACCGTCCAGGTGCGCGAGTCGACCGCCTGGGTACGCGGGCCGATCTTCGAGGTGCGTTGGCGTCAGTGCTCGGCGCAGGTGCCGGTGATCTCCACCGTGTGCGAAATCTCCGAAAAGCCGTGCTCCGCCGCGATCTTCTCCGCCCAGCGTTCCACCGCCGGCCCCTCGACCTCGACCGTCCGGCCGCACAGGCGGCACACCAGGTGATGGTGGTGGTGCGCGGAACACCGGCGGTAGATCGCCTCGCCCGAATCGGTGCGCAGCACGTCGATCTCGCCCGCCTCCGACAGCGACTGCAGCGTGCGGTACACCGTCGTCAGGCCGATGCCGTCGCCGCGTTTGCGCAGCTCGTCGTGGAGTTCCTGGGCCGATCGGAAGTCGTCGATCGTGCTCAGCAGCTCGACGACCGCGGACCGCTGCCGGGTGGAGCGGCGCCCGGGGACCGGGGCCTGGCTGCGTTGTGCGGCCGGCTCAGCGGCGGGGTTCATCACTTTCCTTCCTGCACGTGGGCGACGGCGTCGACCACGATGTGCGCCAGGTGGTCGTCGGCGAGCCGGTAGACGACCTCGCGGCCGCGCCGCTCGCCCTGGACCACCCCGGCCGTCTTCAGCACCCGCAGGTGCTGGCTGATCAGCGGCTGGGCGACGTCGAGCGCGTCCACCAGCTCGTGCACGCACCGGTCGGCCGCGCGCAGCTGCAGCACGATCGCGATCCGGACCGGCGCCGCCAGCGCGCGCAGCAGGTCGCCCGCGTCGGTCAGCACCGACTGCGGGGGATGGGCGGGCGCCGCCGGGGACGCCGGGGTGCAGTCCGCGAGCCCCGGCTGGGCGCCACTCCCGGTGACCGTCGCCATTCCCGCCTCCACGCTGCCCGCGACCATGAATTCCGTAGTCATTGCCGATAACGGCCCGGCCCATCCTAGTGTTCCCCCGTCCGGGACCCCCGCTTCGGCGCCGAGCTGCGAGGTACGGCCGGTCGTATTACCCCGTTCGGGTGAGTTCGTGGGATATTGGCCCTGCGGCTTCGCATGTCGTGGCCGACGGTGCAAGGTTGGCGCGGAGCGTTTCGCCGCTTCCCGGACGCCGGCGAGCCGCCCGAGCAGAGCAGTGGGGAGACATGACGCGATTCGTGACGAAGGCAGCCGCACTGGCGGTCGCGGTGTTCCCGCTGGTCGGCGTGGGTGTCGCCGGGGCGCAGGCCCAGGCCGTGGACGAGAAGACCGGCCCGGTCTCGTTCGCGAACATCGCCTCGGTGCGGATCGGGGACGAGGGCCAGCGCGGCGGTGCCCTCATCACGGAAACGCAACGGTCCCCGCTGCTGCCCGGCCAGTCGAAGCTCGGCGCGGACCGCGTTTCGGTCCCCAAGGACGACGGCGAGCGCGCCACCTTCGGCGGGCACTACCAGATCGACCTCGGCCGCTACAGCGCGTCACAGAACCCGTACCCGCCCGGGGTCGCGAGCCGCGATCACAACGTCTTCGCCGCGTTGCAGGCGACGACCGTGCCCACCGCCGCCGCGGAAACCAACTACGCGCTGCGGGACAACTGGCAGGGCGGCACCAAACCGGCCGACAACACCGTGCTCGCCCTGGAAGGGGCCAAGACGTCGGTGGAGTGCACCGGTCCGGCGAAGCTCTCCGCCGCCACGGCGGTGACCCGGCTGTGGGTGCGCCAGGCCGGCGGCGGGCTCGGCATCGTCCCGGTGCCCGGCGGCAACGCCGGTCTCGAGCTGAAGAACCTCCGGCTCGGCCCGCCGGGCGACATCACCAACGCCGACCGGGCGACCACCGTCTCCGACCTCAGGCTGACCCGCGTCACCGCCTTCGGCCAGCTGATCCGCCAGGACGGCTGGCGCGGGGGCGACCACACCGCGGTCGCCGGCTGGCGGGTCGAGATCACCACCCACGTCAAGGACGCGCAGGGCGCCGCGCTGCAGGACGTGAAGACGAACATCGTGCTCGGCGGGGTCAGCTGCTCGATCCCGAACGGCTTCGTCGCGAAGGCCGCCGCCCCCACGGGCGGCCCGGCCGCCACGCAGGCCGCGGTGCCGACCCAGGTCCCGGCCGGTTACCTGGGCGCGGCCGCGCCGGCCACCGACGACGACGGCTCCCGCGTGCCGTTCGGCATCGGCCTGCTCTTCGGCGGGGTCTTCTTCGCCGCCGTCGCCCTGCTGCTGGGCAGGCGGCGCAAAACCGGGTCGGACTAGGTGCTGCGCACCGCGCTGGCCGCCGTCTCGGCGGCGCTGGCCGTGGCCGCCTTCGCGGCCGGCATCGTCGTGCTGACCTGGCTGCCGCCGACGGTCACGCCCCTGGCGGCGCCACCCCCGCCCGGCTCGCTGCCGGGGGAGAACGCGGCCCCGGCCGTGCTCCCCGCGGACAGCGAGTCCGCCGCGCAGCAGCGGCCGGGCACGGTCCGGCTGCCCGGTGGCGCCACCGCCCGCCTGGTCCGCACCGAACTCACCGATACGGGCGTGCTGCCCATCCCGCGCGGCCTGGGCGACGCCGCGTGGTGGGGCGCCAAGCTGGGCGCGGCCCGCGGTGCCGCCCTGCTGTCCGGGCACGTCAACTGGGAGGGCAGGCGCGGGCCGTTCGACGAGCTGTGGCGCATGCGCGACGGCGACGAGGTCAGCGTCGTCGACGCCCGCGGCGGCCGGTGGGTGTACCGCGTCGACGACGTCGTCACGCTGCCGAAGGAGGCGTTGCCCTCGCAGGCCGCCCGGTGGTTCGGGCAGGACGGCCCGCACCGGCTGGTGCTGGTCACCTGCGGCGGCGACTACCTCGGCGGCACCGAAGGCTACGACGAGAACCGCCTGGTCACGGCCAAGCTGGTGACGCGCCCCACCGGCTGATCGAGTTCGCTGCAACCTTTCGCGCCCTTCGCGGCATGCCTGTCCCTGCACTGGCCACGACAGCGAAGGAGCGCACGCCCATGCAGGAGCACAACCCGGAGCCGAAGAAGGGCTCCGGCCGCTGGTGGATCGTCGGCATCGCCGGGGTGTTCGTGGTCGCGGCCCTCGTCGTGACCCTGCTCGTGTTCACCGGAAAGGATGAACCGGCCGTCGCGAACGGGGCCGGGACGCCCGTCCCGGCCGCGAACCAGTCGGCCCCGCAGGGCACCCGGCCGGACACCGGCAGCGACCCGGACCGGCTGTCCCTGCCCGGCGGCGGCACCGCGAAGCTGATCAAGGAGGACCTCGACGCCGCGGGCGCGCTGAAGATCCCGGAAGGGCTCGACGAAGCCGCCTGGTGGGGCGCGAAGCTGGGCGCCGACCACGGCGTCGCGCTGCTGTCCGGGCACGTGAACTGGAAGGGCAAGAAGGGCCCCTTCACCGAGCTCTGGCAGGTCAAGCCGGGGCAGGAGGTCAAGCTGACCGACGCCGCCGGCGGCGCGTGGGTGTACCGGATCGACACGGCCGAGACCGTGCACAAGTCGGACCTCGCCGGCCGGTCCGAGCAGCTGTTCGACCCCGACGGCCCGCACAAGTTGCTGCTCGTCACCTGCGGCGGCGAGTACGTCGGCGGCAGCGAGGGGTACGAGGACAACCGCGTCGTGACGGCGTCGCTGGTGTCGCGGCCGTAGGCTCACCTGCGCGAAAAGCGGTGGGCCCCGGCCGATACCCTGGACGTTCAGTCCTGAACCGTCCCCGCAAGCTTTTCGGAGCGTGGAGTGCCCACGAACACCATTGAGAAGATCATCAGCCTGTGCAAACGCCGTGGTTTCGTCTTCGCCAGCGGAGAGATCTACGGCGGCACCCGCTCTGCGTGGGACTACGGGCCGCTCGGGGTCGAGCTCAAGGACAACATCAAGCGCCAGTGGTGGAAGACCGTCGTCCAGGGCCGCGACGACGTCGTCGGCCTCGACTCGTCGGTGATCCTGCCGCGTGAGGTCTGGGTCGCGTCGGGGCACGTCAACGTGTTCACCGACCCGCTGATCGAGTGCCTGTCGTGCCACAAGCGCTTCCGCGCCGACCAGCTCGCCGAGGAGTTCGCGGCGCGCACCGGCAAGGAGACCAGCGAGGACGACCTGTCCGAGGTGCCGTGCCCGAACTGCGGCACGCGCGGCAAGTACACCCCGCCGCGGGACTTCAACATGATGCTGAAGACCTACCTCGGCCCGGTGGAGACCGAAGAGGGCCTGGCCTACCTCCGCCCGGAGACCGCGCAGGGCATCTTCGTGAACTTCTCCAACGTCCAGACGACGTCGCGGAAGAAGCCGCCGTTCGGCATCGGCCAGATCGGCAAGTCCTTCCGCAACGAGATCACGCCGGGCAACTTCATCTTCCGGACGCGCGAGTTCGAGCAGATGGAGATGGAGTTCTTCGTCGAGCCGGGCGAAGACGAGCGCTGGCACCAGTACTGGATCGACGAGCGCACGAAGTGGTACACCGACCTCGGCATCAAGGCCGACAACCTGCGCCACTACGAGCACCCGAAGGAAAAGCTCTCGCACTACGCGAAGCGCACCGTCGACATCGAGTACCGGTTCGAGTTCAACGCGGGCCAGGAGTGGGGCGAACTCGAGGGCATCGCCAACCGCACCGACTTCGACCTGACGACGCACTCGAACCACTCGGGCCAGGACCTGTCGTTCTTCGACCAGGCCTCGGGCCAGCGGTACCGGCCCTTCGTCATCGAGCCGGCGGCCGGTGTCGGCCGCTCGATGATGGCGTTCCTGATCGACTCCTACGTCGAGGAAGAGGTGCCGAACGCCAAGGGCGGCACCGACACCCGCGTGGTGCTCAAGCTCGACCCGCGGCTGTCGCCGTTCAAGGTCGCGGTGCTGCCGCTGTCGCGCAACGCCGACCTGACCCCGAAGGCCAAGGAGGTGGCCGCGACCCTGCGCAAGCACTGGAACGTCGACTTCGACGACGCCCAGGCGATCGGCCGCCGCTACCGCCGCCAGGACGAGATCGGCACGCCGTACTGCGTCACGGTCGACTTCGACTCGCTCGAGGACCAGGCCGTGACCGTGCGCGAGCGCGACACGATGGCGCAGGAACGCATCGCGATCGACAAGCTCGAGTCCTACCTGGCTGGCCGCCTCATCGGCTGCTGACCGCCGGGCCCGGGTACCCCTGACACCTGTCACGGCCAAGTCGTGACGCACGATCCGGGGACCCGGGCCCGCCGGGCGGCAGCCTGGGGGCATGCGAGAAACAGACATCCGGGCGGTGGCGGCGGGGGCCGCGATCCACCTCACCGGCCTGCGGAAACACTACGGTGACGTCCACGCGGTCGACGGCGTCGACCTGACGATCGCCCCGGGCGAGGTGGTCGCCCTGCTCGGCCCGAACGGCGCCGGCAAGTCCACCACCGTCGACATGATCCTCGGCCTGACCAGCCCCGGCGCCGGCGAAGTGCGCGTGTTCGGGCGCAAGCCGATCGACGCCGTCCGCGCCGGGCTGATCGGCGCGATGCTGCAGGGCGGCGCCCTGATGGACGACCTGACCGTCGGCGAGACCGTCGGCATGGTCGCGGCGCTGCACCGCAAGCCGATGCCGGTGGCCGAGGCCCTGCGCGCCGCCGGGATCGAGGAGCTGGCCGGCCGCCGCGCGAACAAGCTCTCCGGCGGGCAGAAGCAGCGGGTGCGGTTCGCCGTCGCCCTGGTCAGCAATCCCGACCTGCTGATCCTCGACGAGCCGACCGCGGCGATGGACGTCGGCACGCGGCGCGAGTTCTGGCAGTCGATGTACTCCTTCACCGAGTCCGGCCGCACGGTCCTGTTCGCCACGCACTACCTGGAAGAGGCCGAGGAGTTCGCCGACCGGGTGGTGCTGATGCGCCGCGGCCGGATCGTCGCCGACGGGTCCGTCGCCGAGGTCCGCGCGCTGGCCGGCGGGCGCACCCTGCGCGCCGCCGTCCCGGGCGCCACCGAGGCGGTGATCGCCGCGTTGCCCGGGGTCAAGGAGTTCGAGCTGCGCGGCGACCGCGTCGCGATCTCCACCGCCGACTCCGACGCCACGCTCTGGGCGCTCAAGGCCGCGGTGCCGGCCGTGCACGACGTCGAGATCAGCGCCGTCGGCCTCGAAGGCGCCTTCCTGTCCCTGACCGCCGACGAGACCGCGGAGCCCGTGCGATGAACGCCACCTACCTGCTCACCGAGATCCGCCGGAACTTCCGGGCGCCGCGGTTCCTGATCTTCGTCGTCGCGTTCCCGGTGCTGATGTTCCTGTTGCAGGCCAACGTCTTCACCAAGACGAGCGACCCGGACCACGCGCAGATCGCGGCCGTGATCATGATCGACATGATGACGTTCGGGGTCTTCGCCGCGGCGACCAACAGCGGGGCCCGACTGGCCCTCGAACGCGCCGTCGGCTGGCAGCGGCAGCTGCGCCTGACCCCGCTGACCGGCACCGGTTACCTGGCGGGCAAGGGGATCTCCGGGATGCTCGTGGGGCTGCCCGCGCTCGTGCTCGTTCCGCTGCTGGGCGTCCTGGCCGAGGGCGTGCACGTCGACGCGAGCGGCTGGGTCCGCATCTTCGCCGGCATCTGGCTCGGCACGATCCCGCTGGTGCTGCTGGGCCTGCTGCTCGGCCAGTTCGGCACGCCGGACTCGATGCAGCCGATCAACATGCTCGTCACGTTCGGCATGGGGTTCCTCGGCGGCCTGTGGATCCCGCTGGAGACGATGCCGTCCTGGATGCACGACCTCGCGCAGATCATGCCGACCTACTGGGTGCTGCAGGTGGTGCGGCCCGCGGTGACCACCGACATGCTCGTCTCGCTGCCCACGGCCGCCGGGGTGCTCGGGGCCTGGACGGTCGTGCTGGGAGCCCTGGTGATCAGGCGTTACCGTAAGGACAGCGCCCGCGTCTGAGGGCCGGAGGGGAACGGCGATGGCGGAGACCGGGAAACGCAGCTTCGGGCTGGACAGCAAGGAATCGTGGTGGGTGGACCCGCTGCCCGACGCCCGCAAGCACGGGCCTGGCGGCTGGCGCTGGCCGTTCATGGCGGTGGTCTTCCTGCTGCCGTTCCTCCTCCCGGTCACCCGCTCGCTGCTGGCCCAGCCCGCGGTCACCGCGGGGCTCGTGCTCACCGCCCTCGTCGTCTACGCCTATTCCGCGTGTTATGCGGTGTTCCCGTTCGTCTTCGACCGGGAACGCCGCGTGAAGCTGGCCTTCTGCATCACGATGAACGTCCTGGGGCTCGCCTCGCTGGCGGTGGCCGCCGGCAGCGGGTTCGTCCTGCTCTACGGCACGGCGGTGGTCGTGTTCCTGGTTCCGGCCGCCTGGGCGGTGATCATCGACCTGCCCACACTGGCCGTCGGCGCGGTGATCCTGCTGGCGCGAGGCCGGTTCCTGGACGGCTACGGCGACCTGATCACGGTCGCCTCGATCACCCTGGCCATGTTCTTCATGGCCAACCTCGTCCGCGCGGTCCGGCGGCTGGAACGCGCGAACGAGGAGATCGCCACGCTGGCCGTGGCGAACGAACGGGAACGGCTGGCCCGCGACCTGCACGACCTGCTGGGGCACAGCCTCACCACGATCACCGTCAAGGCGGGGCTGGCCCGGCGGGTGCTGGAGAGCGCCGGGGACATTCCGCGAGCGGTCGAGGAGATCCGCGAGGTCGAAGGCCTCACCCGCAGCGCGCTGTCCGACGTCCGCGCCACCGTGTCGGCGAACCGCGAGGTGTCGCTGTCGGCGGAGCTCGTGGGCGCTCGCGCGGCGCTGCGGGCCGCGGAGATCGACGCCGACCTGCCGCACGCCGTCGACAACGTCCGGCCCGAGTTCCAGCCCACCTTCGGTTACGTGCTGCGCGAAGCCGTCACGAACGTGCTGCGGCACTCCGGTGCCAAGCGGGTGCGCGTGCGGCTGGGCGGCAACTGGCTGGAGATCGAGGACGACGGCACCGCCACCGACGTCGTCGCGGGCAACGGCCTGCGCGGGCTGTCCGAACGACTGGCCGCGGCCGGGGGGACGCTGCGGACGTCGGTCCGGCCCGGGGGAGGATTGACCGTGCGGGCGGAGATCCCAGCCGGGATTCCAGGGCCCGAACCGAGCCCGGCCACCCCGGCCGTGCGCGCCGAACCCGCGGGAGGACTCGCTTGATCCGGGTGCTGCTGGCCGACGACCAGGCCATGGTCCGCGGGGCGCTGGCCACCGTGCTGGGCCTCGAGAACGACATCGAAGTGGTCGGGCAGGTCGGCTCGGGCGACGAGGTGGTGGCCGCCGCGCGCGAGGCCAAGCCGGACGTCGCCCTGCTGGACGTCCAGATGCCGGGCAAGGACGGCCTGGAGGCCGCGGCCGACCTGCGGGCGGCGCTCCCGTCGTGCCGGGTGATCATCTGCACGACGTTCGGCCGTCCCGGCTACCTCGCCCGGGCGATGGCGGCGGGCGCGGCCGGGTTCGTCGTCAAGGACGCCCCGCCGGAGCAGCTCGTCGAAGCCGTCCGCCGAGTCCACAGTGGACTGCGGGTGGTGGATCCGGCGCTGGCGGCGGAATCCCTGGCCACCGGGGCCAGCCCGCTCACCGGGCGGGAGCGGGACGTGCTGCGGGAGGCCAAGGACGGCAGCACGGTGGCCGACGTCGCCCGGGCCCTGCACCTCTCGGAAGGCACCGTCCGCAACCACCTGTCCGCCGCCATCGGCAAGACCGGGGCGCGGACGCGGGCCGAAGCGGTGCGCGTCGCCGAGGAGCGTGGCTGGCTCTGAGCCGCGTCTGAAACAATGGGCCGGGTGGGTACCGCTGAACGCAGCAAACCGTCGGTCGCGAGCTGGGTGCGCCGGATCGTCTTCGGCACGGTCCTCGTGCTGGTGGCGCTGATCGGCGGCACCGCGTTCCGGGTCTGGCAGGTCGCCCGCGACAACGACCGGACCCCCGCCGACGTCATCGTCGTGCTCGGCGCGGCCCAGTACAACGGCAAGCCGTCGGACATCTACGCCGCCCGGCTGGCGAAGGCCAAGCAGCTCTACGACACCGGCGTCGCGAAGACGATCGTCACCGCGGGCGGCAAGAAGGCCGAGGACAACTACACCGAGGCCCGGGCCGGCCAGCTCTGGCTGACCCGGCGCGGGGTGCCGGCGTCGGCGACGCTCGCCGTCGGCGAAGGCAGCGACACGCTGCGCAGCCTGCGCGCGGTCGCCCAGCAGGTGGAGGCCCGCGGCTGGCGGACGGCGGTGCTGGTCAGCGACCCGTGGCACTCCTTCCGCGCCCGCACCATGGCCGGCGACCTGGGCCTGGACGCCTGGACCGCACCGACGCACAGCGGGCCGATCGTCCAGGAGCGCGTCACCCAGGTGCGGTACATCGTCCGCGAGACGGGGGCACTGCTGTACTACCGGCTGACGAAGACGCCCGCGGACGACCTGTTCGCGACCTTCCTGAGCTGAGCTTTTGTCGGTGGGCGCATTTAGGCTGGTCGGGTGAACTACACCGAGCACGACACCGCCCGCCTGCTGCCGGAGCCGGCCAAGGGCGCGGCGCTGCCCGGCGCGCGGGCGGACGGGCGCAGCGCGTTCTCGCGCGACCGGGCCCGGGTGCTGCACTCCGCGGCGCTGCGGCGGCTCGCGGGCAAGACCCAGGTGGTCGGGCCGGGGGAGGGCGCCGAGGTCACCGGCGTCCCGCGCACGCGGCTGACGCACTCCCTGGAGGTCGCCCAGATCGGCCGCGGCATCGCCGACGAGCTGGGCGCCGACCCGGACCTGGTGGACACCGCGGGGCTGGCGCACGACATCGGGCACCCGCCGTTCGGGCACAACGGCGAGCGCGCGCTCGACGAGGTGGCCGCCGCCTGCGGCGGGTTCGAGGGCAACGCGCAGACGTTGCGCATCCTCACCCGGCTGGAGCCCAAGCTGCTGTCCGCTGAGGGTGACCCGGTCGGGCTCAACCTGACCCGCGCGTGCCTGGACGCGACCACGAAGTACCCGTGGCCGCGCCGGCCGGGGCAGGTGAAGTACGGCGTCTACGGCGACGACGCCGGAGTGTTCGAGTGGTTCCGCGCCGGGGCGCCGGCGGAGCAGCGGTGCCTGGAAGCCCAGATCATGGACTGGGCCGACGACGTCGCGTACTCGGTGCACGACGTCGAGGACGGCGTGCTGGCCGGCCGGATCAAGCTGCGGGTGCTCGCCCACCCGGACGAGCGCGCGGCCGTCGCCGAGGCCGCCGCCAAGCACTTCTCCGCGCAATCGGTGTCCACTTTGGAGGATGCGGCGGCGGAACTGCTGGCGCTGCCGGTGGTGGCGGAGCTGGCGTCGGCCGAGCCGGACGGTTCGCCGGGCGCCCAGGTCGCGTTGAAACGCCTGACGAGCGAGCTGGTCGGCCGCTTCACCACGGCGGCGGTCACGGGCACGCGCGAGAAGTTCGGCGAGGGGCCGCTGACGCGTTACCGGGCGAACCTGTGCGTCCCCGAGCAGGTGGCGGCGGAGGTCGCCCTGCTGAAGGCGCTGGCCCTGCGGTACGTGATGAGCGACCGCCGGCGGCTGGCGATGCAGGAGGGGCAGCGCGAGCTGCTGGCCGAGCTGGTCCACGCACTGGCCCGCCGGGCCCCGGAGTCCCTCGACCCGCTGTTCGTCCCGGCCTGGAACACCGCCGCGGACGACGCCGGCCTGCTCCGCGTGGTCGTCGACCAGGTCGCCTCCCTCACCGACGCCCAGGCCCACGCCTGGTACTCCTGGCACGTCACCCGCCACCACCGCTGAACCCGTGATCGAAGAGGCATCACGCGTGTCCGAAGGGGCATCACCCGTGTCTGGAGGGGCATCACCCGTGTCTGGAGGGGCATCACCCGTGATGGGAGGGGCATCAGGGTGATGCCCGCCTGATCACGCGAGATGCCTCCCCCATCACGGGTGATGCCCGCCCAATCACGCGAAATGCCTCTTGGCGCACGGTCGGCGGTGCGAAAGTTTCGCCGGATTTGTCATGCTCGGGTGGAGTTGCGCGTGGGGGGCCGGTGGGGGGTGGCGTTCCGGTACTCTCGCCCGCATGGCCACGGACAGCCACCTCCGGTTCGCCCTCGCCGTCCACGCGGCCCTCGGTGCCGAGGGCGGGAACTCCTGCTTTTCGCCGTATTCGGTGGCCAGTGCGCTGACCCTCGCCGCGCACGCCGCCCGGGGACGCACGCGGGAGGAGCTCGTCGCGCTGCTCGGTGACCCGGGTGCGCAGACCATCCTGCTGCGGGAGGCCACCCAGCTCACCGAAGACGAGCCCGAGCTCGCCGTGGCCAACACGCTGTGGGCCGACGACCGGCTCCCGCTCGAGGACGCCTTCAAGGCCGAGCTGGCCGAGTGGCCCGGGGCCGCCGTCGCGAGCGCGCCCTTCGAAAAGGCATTCGAATCCGCTCGCGCGCTGATCAACGACGACGTCGGGCGCACCACGCGCGGCCTGATCCCGCAGCTGCTGCCGCCCGGCTCGATCGACTCCGACGTCGCCGCCGTGCTCGTCAACGCGCTCTACCTCAAAGCCGCGTGGAAACTGCCGTTCCGCGAAGCCAACACCAGCGACGCCCCGTTCCACGCCCCGTCCGGCCCGCGGGACGTGCCGACCATGTGGCTCAGCGAGAAGCTCGGCTACGCGCACGACAGCGGCTGGCAGGCGGTGCAGCTGGCCGCGGCCGGTGGCCTGCAGGCCGTCGTGCTGCTGCCCGACGGCGACCTCGCCGAGGCGGAATCCCGGCTCGACCAGGCCACGCTGACCAGCCTGCTCGGCAAGATCCGCTTCAAGCCGGTGGAACTGTCGCTGCCCAAGATTTCGCTCGACGTCTCCAGCAAGCTCGCCGGCGTGCTGCACGGCCTCGGCGTGCGCACGCTGTTCACCGACGACGCCGACCTGACCGGCCTCTCGCCGGATCCGCGGCTGACCGTGTCCGAGGTGCTGCACCAGGCCGTGCTGCGCGTCGACGAACAAGGCTTCGAGGGGGCCGCGGCCACCGCGCTGGTCATGCGCCTCACCTCGATGATGATCGACGACCCGGTCGCCGTGACGGTGGACCGGCCGTTCCTGCTGCTGGTCCGGCACGCCGGAACCGGGGCGCTCTACTTCCTCGCCAGGGTGGTCGAACCGTGAGCTTGAAGTCCGAAGCCGTCCCCGAGCTGGTGCCGCCCGCTCCCGAACCCCCCGAAGGCCCGAAGCGCTGGGCTTGGCAGGACTCCGCGATCACCGGCGGGTTCCTGCTGTTCACGATCCTGCTCTACAACGGGCTGTGGTTCGACCTCAAGCGCGGCTACCTCTGGAACGGCGGCGCCGACCAGAGCCAGTGGGAGTGGTACTCGACGGTCGTCGCGAAGGCCGTCCTGCACTTCCAGAACCCGTTCACCACCGACCTCCAGAACTACCCGCTCGGCGTCAACATGGCGGCGAACGCGGCGATGTTCGGCCTGAACATCCCGCTGGCGCCGCTCACGCTCACCTTCGGCGCCACCCTCACCTGGGCGATCGTGCTCACCGCCGGCCTCGCCGGCACCGCGACCGGCTGGTACTGGGTCTTCTCCCGGCACCTGGTGCCGAACCGGACCGCGGCCGCGATCGGCGGCGCGTTCTGCGGCTTCGCGCCGCCGATGATCTCGCACGGCAACGCGCACCCGAACTTCGTCGTGCTGTTCGTGCTGCCGTTCATCGCGCTCAAGACGATCCAGATCGCGCGCGGCGAACGCCCGGTGCGCAACGGCATCGTGCTCGGCCTGCTCGTCGCGTGGCAGATCCTGCTCGGCGAAGAGCCGCTGGCCATCTTCGCGCTCGCCTTCCTCGTGTTCGCGGTCGCGTACCTGATCCCGCACCGCGCGGAGATCAAGGGCATGCTGGCGCCGCTGGGCAAGGGCGTCGGGATCGGCGCGGTCGTCGCCCTGCTGATCGCCGGGTTCCCGTTGTACTGGCAGTTCTTCGGCCCGCAGAGCTTCCACTCGCTGCTGCACGGTTCCGCGGGCAACGACACGGCCGCGTTCACCCGGTTCGCGACGCAGTCGGTGGCCGGCGCGCCCGAGGCGGCCGCGGACGTCTCGATGAACCGCACCGAGGAGAACGCGTTCTTCGGCTGGCCGCTGATCGTGCTCATGGTGGTGCTGACCATCTGGCTGTGGCGTGACGTCGTTTCGCGGGCGCTGGCGATCACGATGTACGTGATGGCCCTGCTCTCGCTGGGCATCGAGATCACCGTCGCGCACGAGGACACCGGTATCGCCGGGCCGTGGAAGTGGCTGGGCCAGCTGCCGCTGCTCGACTCGCTGCTCGAATCCCGGCTCGCGATGGGCTGCATCCCGGCGGTGGGCGGGCTCCTGGCGATCGCGACGCACCGCGTCTGGACGGCGGCGACCCAGCTGCCGGAACCGCTCGACGGCAAGCCGGCGTTCCCGCTGCGGATGATCTGGATCGGCGCGGTGGTGGCCGTGCTGCTGCCGATCGCGCCGACGGAGCTGGTGACGCACCAGCGTCCCCTCTCGCCGCCGTTCTTCGCCGACGGGATCTGGCGCCAGTACGTCGCCCCGGGCGGTTCGCTGGTACCGGTGCCCCTGCCGAGCACCGGGGAGGCCGAGCCGCTGCACTGGCAGGTCGACGCGGGCCTCGGCTACCCGATGCCGGAGGGCTACTTCGTCGGCCCCACCTCCCCGGACGACCGCCGCGGCCGGTACGGCGCCGTCCCGCTGCCGACGTCGGACCTGTTCGCGCAGGTCGAGCGCACCGGTCAGGCGGCGGAGATCACCGAGGCCGATCGCACGCAGGCGCTCACGGACCTGCGGAAGTGGAAAGCGAGCGTGCTCGTGGTCGGGCCGCGGCAGAACCAGGAAGCGCTGAAGTCCACCGTGGATCTGCTGCTGCGGAAGCCGGCGGAATTCGTCGGCGGCGTGTGGATCTGGGACGTCCGCCCGTTGACGGCGTCGGCTTCGTGACCACTGTGGACGAAGAGGGCCGGCCCGAGCCGCCCCTCGACGGCGACGAAGCGGCCACGCTGCTGGGCTTCCTCGACTTCCACCGCGCGACGCTGGCCTGGAAGTGCGCGGGGCTGGACGCGGCGGCCCTGCGCGCGACGCACCCGCCGTCCACGATGACGCTCGGCGGGCTGCTCAAGCACCTGGCCTACGTGGAGGACCACTGGTTCTCCCACGTGCTGTGGGGCCGGGACCGGATGGCGCCCTTCGACGCCGTCGACTGGGCTGCCACGCCGGACTGGGACTGGGATTCCGCGGCCGGCGACACCCCGGAGCAGCTGCGCGAGCTCTGGGCGGCCGCGGTCGAGCGGTCGCGGGCGGCGGTGGCGGAGGCCGTGGCGGACGGCGATCTGGCGCAGCGGGCCCGGCGTCCCCGGCGGGACGGCAGCGCGCCGACCCTGCGCTGGATCCTGGTCCACATGGTCGAGGAGTACTCCCGCCACAACGGCCACGCCGACCTGGTCCGCGAGGCGATCGACGGCAGCACGGGGGAGTAGCCGGCCGCTACCGCCGCAGGCCCACCAGCTTGACCAGGAACCGGTCCAGCTGCTCGGCCGCGGGCGGCCAGGGCAGGTCGGGCTCGTTGATCCGCTGGGCCAGCATGCCGTTGACGGCGGTCCGCAGGTCGATGGCGACGGTCGTGGCGTCGTCGGCCGGGGCGACACCGGCGTCCATGCACGCCTGGACCGCCTCGACCGTGCGGGCGACCATCACCTCCTTGAACGGCATCCCGTGCCGCCGGTGGACCGCGCTTTCGTGGAGCACCTTGTAGAGCCCGGGGTGCTCCTGGGCCCACGCGGCCTGCGCCAGGATCCGGGCGCGGAGGGCGTCCGCCGGGCCGGCGGCCGCCGCGGCGGCCTCGTCGCCGGCCGCGACCAGTTCCTCGTGGCAGCGCCGCATGGCGGCCAGCACCAGGGCGTCGCGGTCCGGGAAGTGCAGGTAGACCGACGTCGCCGCGATCGACACCGCGCGCGCGACCGCCCGCAGGGACAGTGCCTCGTCGTCGGCGAGTTCGTCGAGCATGCCGACGGCGGCCGTGACGATCTCTTCGCGCAGCAGCTCGCCCTTGCCGCGGGCGTTCGGGCGGCGTCTGGTCTCTTCCATCGGCGCCCAGTGTAGCTGGACACCCATTGCGCTACAGGTGTAGCGTCATTCGCACTACAGCTGTAGCGCTACGTACGTTCAGCAAACTGAGGGAGCAGAGCTTGACCACCACCGAAACGCCGTCGAACCTCGAACGGCTGGCCGCACTCGACCCGGTTTTCGCCCAAATGGTCGGGGCCACCGCGCGGTACGTCCGGTCGATCCCCGAGCTGACCGACCGCGAGAAGACCTTCCTGTGCGTCACGGCCGACGTCTGCCAGGCGAGCCTCGGCCTGGCGTTCGCGGCGCACGTGCGGGCCGGGCTGGCGGCCGGAGTGTCCACAGGGGACATTCGTGAGCTGCTGCGGTTCGTCTCGTACGACTGCGGTTACCACGCCGCCACCGCCGGCATCGAGCGGATCAGCGAGCTCGAAGCGCAGCTCGGCCTGCCGCGCCCGGACGCCGAACTGCTGGCCCCGGAACTCGTGTCGACCGGGCCGGACGCGGCGCCCAGCCCGCTGCCGGACGCGGTGCGGGCCCGGTTGACCGAGCTGGACCCGCACTTCACCGGCTACTTCGACCTGCAGTCGCGGATGCGTACCGGGCACGGGCCGGGCACGCTCAGCGAGCGCGAGCGCGGGCTGGTCAGCCTCAGTGTCGACGTCCACTACCAGACCCTGGCCGACACCTTCCGCACGCACGTCGGGCGCGCGCTGCGGGGCGGTGCGGCGCCGGAGGACGTCCGGGCGGCCCTGCGGTTCAACGCCCAGTTCGGCGTCACCCGGGCGTGGCACGCCTGGGAGGCGCTGAACGCGATCCTGGCCTAACCGAGGACCTCGCCCGCGAGCCGGCTCAGGTAGCCGGCGAAGCGCTCGCGGTCCTCCTCCGCCCAATGGCCCACCAGCGCTTCGAACGCCTGACGCTGGTGGGCCCGTGAAGCGTCGAGGAATTCCTTCGCCGTGTCGGTGAGGGTGAGGACTGCGCGTCGCGCGTCGCGTGTCGACGTCGAGCGCGCGACGAAGCCCTCTCGCGCCGCTTCGGCCACCATCCGGCTGGCCACCGAGCGGTCGACGCCCAGCTGGCGGGCCACGTCCGCGACGGTCACCTCGTCGCCCGCCGTGCCGTCGACGGCCTGGATGACGAACAGGTTCGGCACGGTCCACGACGGCGGGGTGTCCTCGCCGAACCGCTCGACGACGTCCGGGGCCCACTGGCGCGCCCAGTGCCGGACCAGGCGGAACAGGGCCGGTCCACCCTCGATTGATGCGTGCATAAGACACGTTATAACGTGTGCTTTATGCACGCATCTCGGAACCTCGCCTACGCCGGCCTCCTGCTCGGCATGGCCATGGCCCAGCTGGACGGCCTGGTCCTGACCGCGGCCCTGCCGTCGATCGGCGCGGACCTGCACGCCCGCACCGGGCTCGTCGCGGTCACCGCCGCCGGCCTGCTGACCGTGACCGTCGCGACGCCGCTGCACGGCAGGCTCGGTGACCTGTACGGCCGCCGGGTGTCCTTCACGCTGTCGGTTCTCGTGTTCGCCGCCGCCTCCGCGTGGTGCGCCGCCGCGCCCGATCTCGGGTCGCTGATCGCCGCCCGCGCGCTGCAGGGGCTGGGCGGCAGCGGCCTGATCGTCACGGCGATGAGCGCGCTCGGCGAGCTGTTCGACCGCGACGAGCTGCTGCGCCGCCAAGGCTGGCAGACGGCCGTCTTCGCGGCCGCCACGCTCGGCGGACCGCCGCTGGGCGGCCTGCTCGCGGCCGGTCCCGGCTGGCGGTGGATCTTCCTGGTCAACCTGCCGCTGAGCGTGCCCGCCCTGGTCCTCGGCTTGCGCGGACTGCCCGCGAAACCGCGTCAGGACAAGGAGAAGTTCGACGTCCCGGGCAGTGCGCTGCTGACCGTCGCGGGTGCCGCCGTCGTCGCGCTCGGCACGGTCGATGCGTTCGCCAGGAGTCCACTGTGGACGCCGGTGTTGCTGGGAACGACCGTCGGGGCGGGTTTCCTGTTCGTCCGGCGGCAGCGCCGCACGCCGAGCCCGCTGATCTCGCCGAAGGTGTTCGCCGACGCCGTCCTCAAGCGCGCGGTGGTGGTCAACGGCCTGGCGGGTGCCGCGCTCTACGGCACCTTCACCTACGTCGCCCTGGTCGCCGCTTCCGGTGCGGGCGCGGCGGGCACCGGGCTGCTGCTGGCCGCCATGACCGCGGGACAGCTCGTCCTGTCGGCGTCCTTCGCCGCACTGGCCCGGCGGCACCCGGACCTGACGGCGTGGGGCCGGGCCGGCTGCCTGCTCGGCACGGCCGGGCTCGCCGCGATCGCCGTCGCGGCGGCCTTCGGCGGCGCACCCGGGCTCCTGGCCCCGGGCCTGTTCGCGATCGGCGCGGCCTTCGCCGTCTGCACGTCCGCCTACACCGTGCTCGGCCAGACGCGGGCGGACCGGGCGCTGCTGGGCGTCACGCTGGGGTCGCTGACCTTCGCCCGGCAGGCCGGTGGCCTGGGCGGGGCCGCGGTGTTCGGCTGGCTCGCGCTCGCCACCACCGGCGGGCTGGCCGCGCCGGGCCTCACCGTCGTGTTCGCCGCGGCGGCGGTGACGATGCTGGTGGCCTGGCTCACAGCGCCCGGTGTCACGTCGGCCGACGCCGTCTCGTCCAGCTCGTAGACACCGGACGAAGGAGACCGCCATGCCGCGCATCACCGCGAAGAAGACCTCGGAAGCCGGGCCGCTGACCAGGCTGTTCTACCGGATCGCCGGCCGCCGCTACGGCGCCGTGCCGGAGCCGATGGCCGTCGTCGCGCACCACCCCGGCCTGCTGCGGGCGAACGTCGTGCACGAACTGCTGGTGGAACGCGCCTCCAAGAAGCTGGCGGCGAACGTCCGCGAACTGGCCGTGTACCGGGTCGCGACGCGGATCGGCTGCTCGTGGTGCGTCGACTTCGGCACCATGCTGCAGAAGCACGACGGCCTCGACATCGAGCGGCTCACGAAGATCGACGACTACGCCACCTCGCCCGCGTTCAGCAGGCAGGAGCGGCTGGCGCTCGCCTACGCCGACGCGATGTCCGGCGACCGGGTGACCGTGACCGACGAGCAGGTCGCCGAGCTCGAGCGCGAGTTCGGCCGCGACGGCGTCCTCGAGCTGACCTACCAGATCGCGCTGGAGAACTCCCGCGCCCGGATGAACAGCGCGCTCGGCATCGTCGACCAGGGCTTCACCTCCGGCGACGCGTGCCGGGTCCCGCTCCCGTAGGAGGCGCCGAACCCGACCCCGGTGGGACGCGCCACCGGGGTCCGGCGCGGGACCGTTCTGCACATGCACCTCGTCGCCAGTGAACGGATCAAGCTCTTCAGCATCGCCACGCCCTGGGTGTGCGGCACCTTCACCGTGGTGGCGCTGGTTTTCCCGGCCGCGATCGCCGCGCTCAGCGCCGGGGAGGCCCACCTGCCGCCCACCGTCGCCAGCACGCAGTCCGGCTACCAGCTCGCGATGGTCGCCGTGCTGGTGCTGGCCGCGCTCGCCGTCACGAGCGAGTACCACTCCGGCACGATCCACGGCACCTTCCAGGCCGTGCCGAGCCGGACGCCGGTGCTGCTGGCCAAGGCCGCGCTCGTCGCCGGCTACGCCTTCCTGCTGGGCGAGGCCGGCGCGTTCACGGCCTGGCTGGTGGCCCGGGTCCTCGCCCCGGACGCCGACCTCGTCCTGGAGAGCGCCGCGGACTGGCGGATCGTCGCCGGGACCGGCCCGGTGTTCGCCCTCGCCGCGGTCTGCGGGGTCGGCGTCGGCCTGCTCGTGCGGTACACGGCCGGCGCGGTGGCCGTGCTCGTCGCCTACCCGCTGATGGTCGAGAACCTCGTCCAGCTCATCCCGCGGGCCGGGCAGGCGATCCACCGGTGGCTGCCGCTGAACGCCGTCACGAAGTTCCTCAGCGGAAGCGGGGAGGCCAACGCGGGCCGGGACGGCGGCAACGCCGCGGTCCTGTCCGATTCGCCGCTGGGCCCGGGCTGGGCGCTGGCCTACTTCGGGCTCTTCGCCGCCGTCCTGCTCGCGGCCGGGATCGTGCGGGTCAAGCGCCGGGACGCGTGATCCGGGCCAGCTTGTCGGGGTTGACCACGTCGTAGATCGCCACGATCTTCCCGTCGCGGACGGTCATCGCCTGCACGTGCTCGTCGAGGGCGAAGAGGCCGTCGCGGGCCGGTTGCGGAGCGAGGTACACCCCGAGGTCGCCGTTGACGAGCACCGGCGTGCCGCTGGTGAGCACTCCGGACGGGTACTTCCTCGTGAGGCCCACGAAGAAGCGGGCGATCTTGTCCGGGCCGACGATGAGCTGGCGCGTGGTCCGGCCCTTGCCGTTCGAGTCGCCGATGAGCACGACGTCCGGGGCCAGCAGCTCGGTCATCGCCCGGACGTCGCCCGCCTGCAGGGCGACGACGAACTTCTCGAGGACCTTCGCCTGATCGTCCAGCGGGATGCGCGGCGCCGGGTCCGCGTCGGCGAGGGCCTTGCGGCCGCGGGAGGCGTACTGGCGCGCGGCGTCGACCGAGACGCCGAGCGCGTCCGCGATCTCGGCGAACGGCACCGAAAAGGCGTCGTGCAGCACGAACGCGACGCGCTGCTCCGGCGTCAGCTTGTCGAGGACGACGAGCGCGGCCATCCGCAGCCCGTCGTCGCGGACCGCGACGTCCAGCGGGTCTTCGCTGACCGGCCGCCCGAACGGCGTGACGACCGGCTCGGGCAGCCAGTTGCCGACGTAGCGCTCCCGCTGCGCGGCGGCCGACTTGAGCCGGTCGAGGCAGATCCGGCCGACGACCGTGGTCAGCCAGCCCCGCAGGTCGCGGATCGCCGCGCGGCCCGCGTCGTCCAGCCCGGCCAGGCGGAACCAGGACTCCTGGACGGCGTCCTCGGCGTCGGCGCGCGTGCCGGTCAGCCGGTAGGCCACCCCGATCAGGTGACTGCGGTGCTCGGCGAACTGCGCGGCGAGCGTGTCCTGGGCGGTGGAGGAGGCCATGCCAAGAGTGTGCCGGATGAGGTCGCATCTCCCCGTGGACGAGGTCCGATCTATTGTGGTGAGGTGGCAGGACGGATTCGGGAGAGCGACATCGCGGAGGTGCGCGAGCGGAACCGGATCGACGAGGTCGTCGGGGAGTACGTGGCGCTGCGCCGCGCCGGCGGGGGCAGCCTGAAGGGCCTCTGCCCGTTCCACAACGAGAAGACCCCGTCGTTCAACGTCCGCCCGACGCACGGCACCTTCCACTGCTTCGGCTGTGGCGAGGGCGGTGACGTGATCAAGTTCATCCAGAAGATCGACCTGATCTCGTTCGTGGAAGCCGTCGAGCGGCTGGCCGACCGGGTCGGCATCCGGCTCACCTACGAAGGCGGCGGCGCGACGATCCAGCGCGACCGCGGCAGCCGCACCCGGCTGGTCGAGGCGCACCGCCTGGCGCAGGAGTTCTACGCCGAGCAGCTGATCACCGACGAGGCGCGCCCGGCACGGGACTTCCTGTCCGAGCGCGGGTTCGACGCCGCCATGGCGAAGACGTTCGGCTGCGGGTACGCACCCGGCGGCTGGGACAAGCTGACGAAGTTCCTGCTCAACCGCGGCTTCGAGGTCAAGGAGCTGCTCACCGCGGGGCTGTCCAAGGAGGGCCAGCGCGGCCCGATGGACCGGTTCCACCGGCGGCTGGTCTGGCCGATCCGCGACGTCGGCAACGACGTCGTCGGCTTCGGCGCGCGGCGGCTGTTCGAAGACGACCGCATCTCGGCGAAGTACCTGAACACGGCGGAGTCGCCGATCTACAAGAAGTCCCAGGTCATGTTCGGCCTCGACCTGGCCAAACGCGAGATCGCGAAGCGGCACCAGGTGGTCGTGGTCGAGGGTTACACCGACGTGATGGCGATGCACGCGGCGGGCGTGCCGACGGCGGTCGCCTCCTCGGGCACGGCGTTCGGCGAAGACCACATGAAGGTGCTTCGCCGGCTGATGATGGACGACGACGCCTTCCGCGGCGAAGTCATCTTCACCTTCGACGGTGACGAAGCAGGTCAGAAGGCCGCGTTGAAGGCGTTCGAAGGCGACCAGACCTTCGCCGGCCAGACGTACATCGCGGTCGCGCCGGACGGCATGGACCCGTGCGAGCTGCGGCTGGCCAAGGGCGACAGCGCGGTGAAGGACCTGGTCGCGCGGCGCACGCCGCTGTTCGAGTTCGTCATCCGCAGCACGCTCAAGAACTACGACCTCGACTCGGTCGACGGGCAGGTCGCGGCGCTGCAGAAGACCGTGCCGATGGTGGCGTCGATCAAGGACCGCGCGGCCCGGGACGGCTACGCGTCGAAGCTCGCCTGGTGGGTCGGCTGGCAGGACGTGGCGCAGGTGGTCAACCGCGTCCGCGGCAGCGCGGGCGCGACGGACAAGCGCGGCGGGGCGCCGATGCGGCAGCCGGCGCGGGCCCAGACGGTGCCGGCCGCCGCTCCCACCCAGGACATCGCCCGCCCGGCGCCGAAGGACCCGCGGTTCGCCGTGCAGCGCGAAGCGTTGAAGGCGGCGCTGCAGCAGCCCGCGATCGCCGGGCCGGAGTACGACGCCCTGCCGCTGGAGGCGTTCACGCACCCGGTGTACGTGGCCGTCCACGAGGCCGTCCTGAAGGCGGGCGGCGCGGGTTCGGGCCTGACCGGGCCGGCGTTGCTGGACGCGGCCGCCCCGCACTGTCCGGAAGGGACGGTCCGGCGGGTGCTGTCGGAGCTGGCCGTGGAACCGTTGCAGGCCAAGGACGAGGTCGACTCGCGGTACATCTCCTCGATCCTCGCGCGGCTGCAGGAAGGCCTCGTCGGGCGGCAGATCGCGGAGATCAAGGGGAAGCTGCAGCGGCTGTCGCCGGTCGAAGCGCCGGACGACTACCGCGCGCTGTTCGGCGATCTGGTCGCGCTGGAGCAGTACAAGAAGTCGCTGGGCGAGCAGGCCGCCGCCGGCGCGTGGGGCTGAGATGGGGTTCCTCCGCCGGTTGCTGGGCGACCGCACACCTCCGGGTTTCACCGGTGCGCTCGCGCCGGGCGAAGAAGTCGTGGACAGCGCCCCGGTCGAGGGCGGCGGCCACCTCGTGGTGACCGCACTGGGGCTGTGGATCCCCGCGGACGACGGCCCCCGCCGCGTCGGCTGGCACCTCGTCGCCAAGGCGACCTGGGCGGACGGCGTCTTCACGCTGACGGAGTCGTCCGAGGCGGGGACGGCGGGTGCGGCGGTCGTGCTGGCCGACCTCCCGCCGGTGCGGTTCCGGCTGCCGGCGCCGGGCAAGGTGCCGCGCGAGGCCTACCAGCGCGTCGAGGGCTCGATCCGCTCGCGGCACCGGCAGGAGATCGGCGCCGGGGGAGCGTGGTTCGTCCAGCGCAAGGTGCCCGGCCGCGACGGCACCGTGCTGCAGGTCCGGCCGGACCCCGGCACCGACGCCGCACTGGTCGAGGCCATCGCCGAGCAGGCCGCCGCGAAGCTGGTCAACCCGGCGGAATAGCAGTACGCTCGTACTCAGTACAGGCGTACTGTTATTTCCGGAGGTGGCCATGTGGGATCCCGGCAAGTACCTCGACTACGCCGACCTGCGGGCCCGGCCGTTTTACGATCTGGTCTCCCGCATCGGGGCGTCGGCCCCGCGGCGCGTCGTCGACCTGGGCTGCGGCCCGGGCAACCTGACCGTTTCGCTCCGTGAACGCTGGCCGTCGGCGACGCTCGAGTGCAGTGACAGTTCACCCGAAATGGTGACCGCCGCCCGCGCTCGCGGCCTCGACGCGGCACTGCTCGACGTCCGCGACTGGACGCCGGCGCCCGACACCGACGTCGTCGTGTCGAACGCCGTCCTGCAGTGGGTGCCGGACCATTCGTCGTTGCTCCGCCGCTGGGCTGCCGCACTGCCCGCGGGCGCCTACCTGGCGGTGCAGGTGCCGGGTAACTTCAACGCGCCTTCGCACGTGCTGACCCGCGAGCTGGCGGCGTCACCGGCCTGGGCGTCGCGCTTGGCCGAGGTGGTGCTGCGCGAGGACGACGCGGTGTCGGCCCCGCAGGAGTACGCGAACCTCCTGGCCGACGCGGGCTGCGCCGTCGACGCCTGGGAGACGACGTACGTGCAGCCGCTGCACGGGCCTTCGCCGGTGCTGGAGTGGATCACCGGCACGGCGCTGCGCCCGATCCGCGCGGCCCTGTCCGACCCCGAGTGGGAGCAGTTCCGCGCCTCGCTGGCGCCTCGCCTGGCCGACGCCTACCCGGCGCGGCCCGACGGGGTCACCTGGTTCGAGTTCCGCCGCGTGTTCTTCGTGGCCCGCGTCAGCGCTTGAGCTTCTCCCCGATCTTCGCGCGCGCCACACCGGCGGCGCCCTGGACCATCGGGTGGTCGACGACCCGGCGGTAGGTGCGCACGAGCTGCTCGTACCGCCCCCGGCCTGCCTTGGCGCCCAGTACGTACCCCAGGCCTGCCCCCAGCAGGAACTTCTTCATCCGCGTCCACGCCTTCCGTCGTTAGGTCGTCCGACTGTCCATTGTCCAGGAAAACCGCCCGGGCGGGGGCGGTTGCGCTAAGTGGGGGGTGGTGTGCGGCGCTTCCGGGGCATGGTCTAAAGTTCTTCTCGTCGGTCGGAGAGACCGGCACCGGAAGTGAGCAACATTCCCCTGTAGCTCAACTGGCAGAGCATTCGGCTGTTAACCGGAGGGTTCTTGGTTCGAGTCCAAGCGGGGGAGCAAAGCCCAGGTCGCTGACCTGGGCTTTTTTGCTACCTACGGGTAGGGGCGATTTAGTGTCTATCTTGACGACCGTCCAATGATCGGCCTGCTGACCTGTAGGACCGGGCTGCCGTGGTCCGTTGGCTGGCCGCGTCGGCATCAAGACGCAACCCTGTGGGCTCGGCGGCTGACCGGATGTGCCATGCCGCATGTGACATCGTGCCCCGCTCCTCTCTTTGGTTCTGGAGTTCAGAGATCGAAGGCCGTGAAGTCGGCCGGTGTGCTCGGTCGAGCGGGCGTCCGTGGCACTGCTCAGTCCGGGGCCTTGAAGTTGATGTCTGTGACCGGAGGCCTGGCCGGCTGTGTTGTCGGTGCCGCCATCGTGCTGTCGAGTGATCTGAAGGAACCCGGCGGGCAGGTCGAAGTCGGTACGGGACTGCGTTCAACGACGCAAGTCACAGAGGTGGTCAGATCGCAGCGTCCTTGTGCACCCGTAACAAGGTCGGCTTGGTCGACGACGGTAGGGCGCGACGACGACGAGAGGACGCCGAACTCCGATGACTTGGACGCGGCCGAGGGCCGAGACGCTGGCCCTGCCGATCGACGCGCTCGCCTTGTTGATGTTGCACGACTACAAGGCTGGAGATGGATGGAACTGGCAGAACTGGATGAGGGGCGCCGAGCAACAGGGGACCGCCAGGGATCGTGAGATCGGCCGCGCGCTGTCGGAAGGCTGGAGTTGGTTGATGACTCACGGTCTGGTCGTACGTGATCCGTCGCAGTCGTCTGCAGACGCATATGTCGTCAGTCGCTTGGGCGAGGAGACGTTACGGTACGGCGTCGGCAAGCTCGCTGCTGCCGAACGGCTGGGGATGTCGCTGCACCCGCGCATTGCCCAGCTGGTCGAGCAGCAATTCCTACTCGGTGAGTACGACGTCGCCGTGTTCGTGGCCATGCGAGAGGTGGAGATCCGCGTCCGGGACCTCGCCGGCGCGTCGGACTCGGACCTGGGCACCAAGCTGATCGACAAAGCGTTCGCTCCCGGGATCCCCGGGGTTTTGGTCGACCCCAAGGCTGAGCCAGGCGAACAGCAGGCGATGCTGAACCTCTTCAAAGGGGCGATCGGGATGTTCAAGAACCCGACGTCGCACCGAGCCGTGAAGTACGAGGACCCGGCGGTCGCCAGCGATGCGGTCCTGTTGGCTGATCTGCTCCTGCGGCTGCTCGACGGTGTCGAGGACCGGCCGGCTGCTTGATCAATCGCCTGGTTCGCGACGTTGTCTTCCGTCTGGGAGACGAGACCAGGCGCTTCGGCGCGTTTCAGGAGCTCACGTGTCTCGGCTTCGCAGCCGGATTCCCCAAGCCCGCGCGGCGGCAGCCGAGATCTCCTCGACGACAGTGGCATCGATGCCGGGCACGCAGCTGTACCTGCCACCCGATCTGGGGAACGTCGCCGATGACTTCCGTGGCCGGGCGATTGCTGACGGTGCGCCGCTTGAGCGGATACATCGTCCACAAAGTGTGTCGTTCGGGCTCGCCCTGTGACTGCCCCCGAACTCGGGTCGGCAACTGACGGGGACGTCTTTGACCAACGAAGACAGTGCTGGTGATCCCCTCACTGCCAGGGTGAGAGGACGCGCCGCGTTCATTACGATCGAACGTGCGAATGGCATGCGTCCCCCGCTTCCGCGAAGCGCTTCGGGACCAGGATAGGGGTCAGTGCCCTCGCCCACTTCTTGCTGACGTGCCCCCGTCGGCGCGGCCCGTCTGCGCTGATGCAGAGGCACGCAGGCCGCCTCGAGACGGTAATCCGTTCAGTTCAAGGTGGACAGGTCGATTGAGTCGGCCATCACGGCGTAGCCGCTGTCGTTGAGGTGGATGCGGTCGCCGCTGTCCCACGCGGGGTTGACCCAGTTCTGGTAGTCGGGTGCGCCGGCGTGGGGGTAGTTCGGGTCGGTGTTGCGCACGATCGCGTCGAAGTCGATGACCGCGTCGAAGTGGTCGTCGGTGCGGATGAACTGGTTGACCTGGACACGGTTGGTGTCCTTGACGTCGTCGTCGCCGAACCATCCACCGCGGCGCGGGGTCACCGTGGCACCGACGACTCGGAGGCCGGCGGCGTGTGCCCGGTCGGCGAGCTGTTCGAGTCCGTCGATCAGGGTGGCGGCGTCCGTGCCCAGGTAGAGGTCGTTGGAGCCTTCGGCGATGATCACCGTCCGGGCGCCGTTGTGGCCGAGTACGTCCCGGTCGAACCGTTGGGCCGCGGTCGGGCCGATTCCACCGGGGGTGATCAGGGCGTTGCCCGCGACCCCTTCGTTGACGACCGACAGCGGCGTGCCCGCGGCCTGCAACCTGCGCGACAGCACGTCCGGCCAAGTGGTGAAGGTGTTGACCGTGGCGTGTGCTCCGTCGGCGACCGAGTCACCGAGGACGATCACGGCGCCGGTGGTGTGGCCACCGGCCACCTCGATGCCGGACACCCAGGCCACGTTGATCCCGCGGCCCGGATACGGGCCGGGATCGGCTGTGTGGTCCCCGGCGCCGCCGCCGAAGTCGGTGCAGTACTCGCCGACCAGCCCGAGTTCGTGGTTGGGGTACTCGGTGACGGATCCGGCGGAGTACACGCTGACCGCGAGTTGCTCGCCTGCGGTGACGGGCATGGGTACCGGGTCGCTGAACACCTCGCCGCCGGCCGGGATCGTGACCACGGGTCGGCCGCCGAAGGTGACGTTGTGCAGGGTGGCGGGGACGATGGTGCTGTCGGCGGCGCGTTGCGCGACGGTGACCCGGTTGAACGTGGTGGGCGTGCGGACGAACTGGTTGGTCAGCCGGATGCGGATCTGCGTGCCGTCCGCGCTGACGCGTTCGGCGTTGCGGCAACTGAAGTTCGAGGCGTTCAGCGGCACCGCCTCGTGCATGGCAGTGCCCCAGGCCGCGATCCACTGGGTGCCGGTGGTTCCCGAGGATGCCGACCCGGCCACGCACGCCACGGCGGTCAACGCAGCCAGGCTGACGCCGATGCTTCTGATCCGCGGGTTCACCAACTGCTCCCAGTTCGTAACGGTGTAGATGCGATTCGTTCGGGTTCACCATTGCTGCGCAAGCACTTTGGTGAATGAGAGCCCGGCGTGATCAACAACACGGGGCTACCGCCGCCATCGGGCACATCGCGGGCGGGGTAGGGCAGTGACGTGGATCGTTGGGACCGACTCCCGTGGTCACCTTGTCGCTGTTCAGCTCAGGTCGGGTGCACCATGGACGGTGTCGTCGTGGGTACGACGACACCGTCCGGTGTCTCGACTATTGTCCGAGGTCTGTCCACGGTCCCTGAAGGTTGTCGCTCTGGACGAGGCATTGCCCTGTCCGGACGATTCCGATGCGGTTGCCGGCCAGGTCGAAGGCGGTTGTCTTGTCGGAGGAGGCGAGCCAGCCGAGGTGGGGGAGAGTGTCGTCTTTGACCCAGACTTCGTTGTTGGTCCGGAGGACGCCGATTCGGGTGCCGTCTAGGCGGATTGTGGTGACCGTACCTCGCTGGGTGTCCCATGGGGTGGTCCAGCCGCCTCTGAGGTCGCCGTCCTTGATGTAAACGTTTCCGTTCTTGATGGCGGCGAAGCGTTGACCGGAGAGAGCGAAGTCGGTGGTTGCGTCGATCTCGGCGCACCAGCCGAGGTCGGGGAGAGTGTCGTCTTCGACCCAGACTTCCTTGTTGGTCAGGAGAACGCCGATTCGGGTGCCGTCGACGTGCACTGTAGTGACTGTGCCTCGCTGGGTGTCCCATGGAGTGGTCCAGCTGCCGTAGAGGTTGCCGTCCTTGATGTAGACGTTTCCGTTGTGGACGGCGGCGAGGCGTTCGCCGGAAAGGTCGAAGTCGGTGATGTCGGTGGATTCACGGATCCAGCCCACGCCGGGGAGAGCGTCGTCCTTGATCCAGAGGTCGCCGTTGGCCAAGAGAACACCGACGCGAGTCCCGTGCACCCCGATCTTGGTCACCGGGTTGTCGTGGCCGTCCCACTGTAGGCTCCATGCGCCGTTACCGTCTTTGAGGTAGGCGGAGCCGTTCTGAAGACGCATCGCGCGGGTATCGGTCAGCGCGATGTCCGTAGCGTAGGTGATCTGCCGGATCCAGTCGGTGATGTTGTCGATCCGGGATTCGGTGCCGCCTTGGCGGGTTTCCGCGACGGCGAGGCAGCCGTGCTGCCAGGACGTGCTGTGCAGTGCGACGAGTTCGGTGGCGGTCCCGATCTGGCGCAGGGCCGGGCCGCCTGCGTCGCCCTGGCAGGTGTCCATCCCGCCGGTGCTGGTGATGGTCGTGGTGGTGTCGGTGGTCGCAGCGACGGTGACCGGTGCGATCCGGGCCTGGTTGGGCACCCAGGTGTCGGCCGTGCGGCCGTACCCGACAGCGGTCAATGTCTCGCCGGGGGCGGGTGCGGTCGTGCTTAGTGCCGGTGGCGTGATGTCGGTGACCGGGGTGTCCAGGTGGCCGAGAGTCACATTGGTGCCGGCCTTCGGCGTGACGGAGGTGACGTGCGCGATTCGCCCGGCGTTGGTGGCGGTGCGGCCCAGCGTGACAGTGGTCGGCTGGGGAGGTGCCCCGGTCTGGAGTCCGGCGTCGCCGAAGCAGGTTGTGGCGGTGAGGATCCAGGAGCTGTTGATCAGCGTGGCGGTGCAGGAACGTCCACCAGCTCCAGGATGCCCGACGTCCAGCCGACCGACGAACGGGTATGCCCCGTCGGGTGCTGATGAGCCACCGCTGATCGTCGGGCTGGCCGCCGTGGCAGGCGTGCCGGCTGTGAGTTGCAGCAATGTGGTCGGCGGGTCGCCTGGCTTGGCTCCGACGCCGACCGGTGTGGGCCCGCTGGGGTTCACCTGGACCGTCGTGTGCTGCCCGGCGTCCGTGGTCAAGTCAGCCTGGACCTGGTGGCCGGTGCCGGCCACCTGGCCGTCGCCGCGGATCTCGAAGACCGCGGGCACTTTCAGCGACAACTGCGCAGGCGTTGAGAGGATTTTGAAACAAATCCTCCCGCTGGCGCCGGCGGAGGTATTGCTTGTGCGGACCCGGAGAAGACCGATGTTCCCCTCCGGGGGTGTTGCGCAGTCGGCGAACACCAGATTGCCGTCACCGGAGATCAGCGTGACGTTGTAGGTCGCTTGGATCGTAGCGGCACCAGGGTAGGCGTAGTCTTCGACCAGCGCAGCCTGCTGGTCACCATCGACTGTGGCGGCGATTGCCATAGGTTCGGCGGCCAGAATGCCTGGAAGGATGGCTACGGCGAGTGTGCTCGCGAAGAGCGCGATCCGCTTTTGCATGAGTCCCCCTCGTTGTGTCGGATGCGACGCTCTGTTCACTTCGGCCGCGACATGACGTCCGTCGGCACCGCGAAAGCACCCCGGCACCCATGTCCGATTTATCCGTTTACTGGGCCTGCGAGGTGAACGTCGTCCAGCTCTATCGCGAAGAGGCGGACATTTTTTTCTGGGACCGGCGGTGATCTAGCTCATGTTTCACGCGTCGTGGTCGGTGGTTAGCGTGAGCGATACTGTCGTTTTTGCGGCGGTTTTCGGGGGCTGTATACGCCATTCGGCGGTACGGGTGACGGTTCAGATGTGGGGGCTGAGGGATGTTCGCGCGCCGAGACTCGGGACGGTCTGTTGCCGGGCTGGTCTTGCTGGTGATCGCGTTGTTTGCGGGGACGTTGACCGCGCCGGCTGCGCTGGCTGAGTCGGAGCCTCCGCCGGACGCCCCCGCTCCGCCGATGACCGACCGCGATCGGGTGCTGCAGCTGTGGCGGCTGGGCGGCCCGACAGTGAAGGCGGATGCGGCGGCGGCGCTGATCGGCACTGACGCCGACATCACGGCGTTCCTGACCGTCAAGCTGCCCCTGGATCGCAAGGTCGACGACCGGATCAGCGTGAACCGGATGCTGGCCGCCGGCGGCCCGACCATCAAGGACGCCGCCCAGCGCGCCCTCGACGCCACTGACGACGCAGCAGTCTCCGCGTTCCTGTCCTCGGGCTGGCAACTGCCCGCGAGCGTGGATCGGCGCATCCACGTCGACCAGATGCTCGCGGCCGGCGGCCCGGAACTGCAGAAGGCCGCGCAGGTGGCGTTGGATGCCGACACCGACGACGCCATCCAGGACTTCCTCGATGCCGGTTGGAAGGCTCCCTACGAGGTCGACCAGCGGATCCGGGTCGACCAGGCCTTCGCTGCCGGCGGGCCGGAGACCCGCGTGGCCGCGCAGCGGGCCCTCGACGCCGACACCCTCGAGGCCTACGCCCAGTTCCTCAACCACGACCGGGAGATCGCCGAAGCCCACGATCTGGAAACGGCCACGATCGCGCAGCTGGCCGCGGCAGCCAAGGACGCCGGCGAAGAAGCAGCGAGAGAAACCGAGGCGTCCAAGGAGGCCTCCGCCCGTGCGGTGACCGAAGCGCAGCTGGCCAAACAAGCCGCCGAGGCGGCCGCGACCGCGAGCGCCAACGCCCACAACGACGCAAACGCGGCGAGTGCCGCGGCGGCGCAGGCCGCGGACGCCGCGGACAAGGCTGCGTCGGCCGCGCGGGAAGCCGTCGGTGCGGCGAACGCGGCCAGTGTCGCCGCCCGGGTTGCCTCCGGTGCCGCAACGCGCGCGGCGACCGCGGCGACCAAGGCCGGACAGGCCGCGTCCCAGGCCTACAAGTCCGCCTCGGCCGCGGCGACAGATGCGCAGAACGCCGATACGGCTCGCCAGGATGCGGAAACCGCACGAGCCGCCGCACAAGGCGCCCGAGACGCGGCCGCGGCCGCCAAGTCCGCCGGTGACGCGATTACCGCGGCCAAGAACGCGATCTCGGCGGCGGGTTCGGCTGGGAACAACGCCGCTGCCGCGGCCCGTGCGGCCGAGGCGGCCAGCAAGAACTCCGCCGTGGCCCAGGCTCAGGCCGCCAAGGCCCGGCAGGCCGCAGCCAGCGCGGCCGCCAGCGCCGCCCGCGCCACACGAGCGGCGCAGGCCGCGAGCGCGTTCGCCGACACCGCGGCCAACGCTGCCTACGCCGCCCAAGCCGCCGCGGAACGAGCCGCCACCGACGCCGACGCCGCCGCAGCAGCCGCACTCGACGCGGCCAACCACGCCCACAACGCCACCGAAGCGGCCGGTCTCGCCACCACACACGCCAACGCCGCGAGCCAGGCTGCTCAAGCCGCCGTCACCGCAGCCACCCAGGCCAAGACCGTCTACGACGCCGCCCGGACCGCCGACGCCGCTCGCCTCGCCGCCCAATTCGAACGCGACGACGAACTCGCCCTCCACCTGAGCGCCGCAGCCGACCAGATCTCCATCGCCGATCGGTGGAATAAGACCCAGAACGACCTGCGGACGGCCGAGACGAATCGGCTGATCGCCGAAGCGACCGCCCCGGGCACCAACCCTGCTCTCGCTGTGTCCGACGCCCGCAAAGCGGCCCTGGCCCTGGCTAACAGCGGCGGCCCCTGGACTCAAGCCGCCGCCCAGAACGCCCTGGCAAGCCCGGACATCATCGTGATGGACTTCATCCGCACCGGCCTCACGATCGCCGCCGGCCAGGACGACCGCGTCACCCTGGTCAACCTCGAGCGAACCGCACCCGACGGCTTCAAGAAGGCCGCCGACACCGCCCTGGCCGGGAGCGACGCCGATGTCCAGGCGTTCCTGCGCAGTCAAAACTACCCCGACCGCGAAGTTGACGACCGGATCGCTGTCGACCAGATCTTCGCCGAAGCCCAGCGTGAAGGGAACTTCGCGACCCAGGCTGCGGCGCAGCAGGCCCTGGACGCGGATACCGATCAGGCCCTCCGGCAGTTCCTCGATGCTGGCAAGACCGCGAACGCGATCAACGACGACCTGATCAAGGCCAACCAGATCTACGCCGCCGACACCAGCGGGCCGGAACTGAAAGCGGCCGCTCAGATCGCGCTGGACGGCACTCCCGCGATGGTCCGGGACTTCCTTGTCTCGGGCCAATACGTCGCAGCCCAGCGGGACCAGGACAACGCCGCCCACGACGCCCAGGTCTCCGGCTACCTCGCTCAGGCGATGCAGACGGCGCAGACCGCGGCCCAGAACGCGGACCTGGCCCAGCAGGTCGCCGCCACCGCCCGCGGTGCTGCCGCCGCGGCCGAGGGCTATGCCCGGCAAGCCGAAACCGATCGACAGGCCGCCGCTACCAACGCCCAACGAGCCCATGAGTCGGCCGTGGCGGCCCAGGACGCCGCCACCCGCGCGGCGCACTCCGCCGCGACCGCCAACACGGCCGCGGCGAACGCACGGACGTCGTCGCGCAAAGCCGCGATGTCGGCGGCGTGGGCGAACTCGTCGGCGAACTTCGCCGCACGAATGGCCTCGGACGCGTATGGTTCTGCCCGCGACGCGTTCAACAGCGCAGTGGCGGCCGGAGGCAACGCCGAGAAGGCGAAGACGGCGGCGAACGACGCGGTGTCGGCGGCGCTGGCCACGGTCAAGCGGAAGCAGGAGGAAGCCCACGGGCTCATCCTCTTGCACTGCAAGAGCCTGCTTGGTGGCATTGGCTACGACGAGTGCATCCAGTTCGCGCAAATGCCCGACGCCGACCAAGCGATGCGCATCCTGGACAACGACTGGCTCTGCCGCCACACCGAAAACATGGGACGTGCGTTCCAGCAGCATTGCTTCGCCGCCGAGACGAGCCCCACCTTCGCCACCGATCTGGCTTTCACGGTAGTGGCGCACGCCCTCAACGAACTCGGTGCGATCTACGGCGCACTGGCAACCACGGAAACCGCGCTACTCGCGGGCACGCTGTGCGCTGCTTTCGAGCCTTGTGCTCTGTTGGCTGCGTCGATCATTCCCGAGGGAACGGCTTTCACCTCCTGGATGGCCATCGCCACCGGAGATGCCCTCGTCACCTCCCGGGTGGCTGGACTGTTCGAGCAAGCCGGCATAGACGCCGAAGTCAACGTGGGTGCGGTTGCCGACACGATGTCTCGGCCACGATCCATGCTCGACCCGCAGCTGCTGGAGCAGCTTTCCGTCAGCGGGGTGAAGTTCACCCGCGAGAACCTGGTCGGCTTGCAGCTCAACGCGGATGGGAAGCTTATCTTCCTCGAAACCGGGAACGACGGTGCAGGCTTGATCCACATCCTGCGTCACGGTGACGAGTTCGCGCAGCTCAGCATCCCACAGGAGGAGATCGGAGAGTTCGTTCTGACTGGTGCTGCCACCGGCCGTATAGTCGGCTACCAAGGGAAGGGTACGGGACGTCCGATCTACCAGTTTACCTACAAGGGCAAGGAGTACCGCTTGGCCATCACGGTCGGGAGCAACGGATTTATCGTCGGGGCCAATCCGGTGGGTTCGTGGTGACAACGGATAAGGTTCTTCGGGTCCTAGCGGATTACGACTGCTGGGCGCTGTGGGTGTCCGCGGGGTCGGGTACCGAAAACGTCGACCCAGCGGATGGCCGGCTGGGGTTGAGCCCGGCTCTCGTGCGCGACTTGAACCGCTGGGCCGACGAGTACACCGCGACCCTGAACCGGGACGACCCGATCGCTTCGGGCTTCCAGTCGGAAGCCGTCGAGCAGGCGTTCGTGGCCGAGGGTCGCCACCTGGCGGGACAGGTGCGGGCTCAGGTGGGTCCTGACTGGCGGGTCGTGTACTACGACAGTGAGCTCGGTCGAGACGTGGTGGTCGAAGCCGCTCCCTGAAGCCAGGACTCCGCCTGTTTCCTCCACGCCACCTGGACCAGGCCGGTCCCATGCCGTCGGGGTACCAGCATTCCCCGGCCTGGCGGCTGGGGTGACGGCTTCACGTCCGCCAGCGACGCGCCCTCGTCCGTCGCCCCCGACATGATCAACCCCGGCGAGTCCAGCTCCCGCAACCGCTGCAGCACCGGCTCGAACAACGCCCGCCCGGCACCACCGGACCCGCGCACGATCACCAGGTGCAACCCGATGTCGCGGGCCTGCTGCAGGAACTCCAGCAACGGCTGCAAGGGGTTCCGCCCGACCGTCGCCACCAGTTCGTAGTCTTCCAGCAGCACGAACAGCTCAGGCCCGCGCCACACGAGCGGTTCCGCAGCTGCTCCGGCGTCACCTCCGGGCCCGGCAGGCGGTTGCGTATCGCCTGGGCGCACTCGCCGATCAGGTCCGTTAGCTTGCCCTCTGAGCCGGCGTAGCCGAGCAGGTGCGGACTCCGCCACCGCGCCCAGGAGACCCCGGCGGTAGCCCGCCGCGATGATCGTCGCTTCCTCCGGCGTGTACGCCGAGGTGATCCCGGACGCGATCGCGCGCAGCTAACGAACTCTTCCCGGACTCCACGTCACCGAACGCGACGAAGTGCGGATCCGCCGTGAAATCCAGGTACACCGGGCGCAACAGCGGCCAGTCAGAAAGCATGGTCGCTGTGGCTGTTGGCGGTGGGGCCGTACTCGTTGCTGACGTACAGCGATGTCGGTCGCGAATTGGCGCGCGCTGACGTGGTCACCGGTTCCAGTGAGGACAGGTCGGCGGAGGAGAAGCGGATCATCGAGCTGCTCCGCGATGCCGGGCTGACCTTGCTCAGTGGCGAAGAGGTCGAGACGACGGTGGGCTTCCATCCGCCGGACGGTCGGTTCCCGGTGTCCACGTACGTGATGCTCTTCGGCGAGTCGGACGTGCCTTGGTGGTTCGGAGGATGGCAGTAGTCCAAGAACGGCTGACTGGCAGAGGGCTATTCGTGAAATTCCGCTCAATGCACGCAGTGGCCGGCACCGGTGTGGCGGCGGTGGTTTTCGCCGGGACGCTGGCAGCCGGGCCTTGCCAGGCGTCGGCGGCCACCGGGTTCGGCGGGCTGCATCCCCAAGCGGACTTCCTGGGTTTGTCCGTCCCGGTTTCCGAGAGGGCCGGCGCGGTCGGCCGGCGGACGGCGTCGGTCAGTGCGGTTGCGCCGGACGGTTTGCCGGGGTTGGACGTCAGCCGCTACCAGAAGACCGTGGACTGGCCCCGGGGTGGCGGCGAAGGGTGTTAAGTTCGCGTACATGAAGGCGACCGAGGCCTGCACACCCGAGCCTCCGGATTCCTGCCGGCCGACAACAATGGCCGGTACCTCGGAGATCCCACGTACGAACCGGTGCTGCACTTCCTCCACGACCGCGGTTTTGCGGACCGCGATCGACCGGGGAATCTCCGAGGCCTTGTTCCTCCGCCTGAAGGGCTGACAGCGCCTCAGGCGTACACCTCGAAGCGGGCGATCTGGCCGGCGGGCCACCCGGTGTTGCCGCTGCACGTCAGGCGCAGGAAGCGGTGGCTGCCGGCCGGGATGGTGATCGTGACGGTGTTGCCTCGCCCGGGGTCGAAGGTGTACCCGGCTGCGGGGACGAGCGTGTCGAACGCCGTGCCGTCGACGGAGCCGGACAGGGTCAGCGTCTGTGTCCGGGCGCCCCACGACGGCGGGACCGCTGCCACGATCCGCGTCACCGGGACTGCCGCGCCCAGGTCCACCTGCAGCCACTGGGGGAACGCGTTGTTCGCGCTTTCCCAGTACGTGTCGGGGTTTCCGTCGACGGCGTTCGCCGCCCCGTAGTTCTGGGTGTGACTGCTTTCGGTGGTCGTGCGGCCGCGGGCCAGGTCGGCCGGGCCGCCGCCGGTGGCCGGCAGGGGAGCGGTCGGGCGGATCGCCGTGAGGGGCAGCTGACCCTTGAGCATGCGGCCGCCGTCGGCGGTCAGCCGCAGGTAGTAGTCCGACGAGCACGCCGTCCCGTCTTCGTCGAGGGCGAGCAAGCCGGAACCGGCGGGGGTCATCGCGGCGTTCTCCGCGGTCTTGGCGATCTGGTTGCCTTCGCCGTACTCGTCGAACATCGAGATGTAGATGCCCTGCACGCCGGCGCGCACCATGTTGTAAAACTGGCGCCACATGAAGTCGCCGTGGGCCCGCTGGCGCGCGGAGACGTCACCGGGCAGCACGCACGGCTGGTAGTCGATGCCGTGGGCGGTGCAGTCGGCTTGGTCGGGCACGGTGAGGTTCTGGTACGTCCAGTCGGAGCCGGCCACGTCGCCGATGGCGCCGACCATCCACGGCGAGATCATGTCGAACGCGTGGTAGACGCCGCTGAAGCCGGGTCGCGAACCGCCGTCGCCGGTGCGCCATTCCCGCGGCACGCCGCCGATGACGTAACAGCCCTGCGCTTTGAACCAGTCGACGACGTCGAGGCAGGCAGCGGCGTCCCACGGATGGTTGGCGTCGTTGTAGCCGAAACCCCAGATGCAGACCACCGGTTTGCCGTTCTGGCGAGCGTAGGCGGGCGACGCGGTGTGCGCGGACATCTTCGCCGACCAGTCGGCCTTCATCTCCGTCTGCATGTTCGCCCAGCCGGTGGCGTCGTACATGATGTAGAACTTCCGCCCGTGTGCCTCGGCGGCACTGCGGACCTTCGCGGCCATCGCGTCGCGCGTGGGGCCTTCGCTGCTGTTGGGGTTGAAGCGCTGCAGGGCGGCGGTGTCGCAGCCGTTCTGCTGCATCCACCGGAAGTGCGTGTCCACGGTCTGCTGGTCGTAGGACGAGAAGAGCGTGGCGGGCCGGCCGTCGCCGAGGGTGCCGTAGGCGGTCGGGTACGTGCGCGTGTACTCCCGCATGTCCGGCCAAGCCTTGATGACGTTGTTCGACGGCGACGGCGTGCGGCTCCAGTCCTGGCTCCAGTGCCACCAGCCGTTGATCGGCGCGCCGTCGCCGGCGCAGGCGAACCAGCCTTGGTACCCGACGGTGATCTTGCCGACCACGTCTCCCGGCGGGCTGGCCGCGGCGGTGGCCTCCCGCGCTCCGGCGAGGGTCAGCGCGCCCCAGGCCGACGCTGCTGCGGCCGAGCCGATGAAGGTCCTGCGCGAGATCGCCATGCCAGTTCCTCCCGCTGAGCCGCTCCATGCCTCGTCCGGGTGAACTGTAGGCCGCCGAGCAGACCGCTGCAATAGTCGTACAGATTTCTGAAACTTGCGTGACGAATCCTGCAAAATTGCGTGCGTTCGTCTGCGGCCGGGGCGGTTACAGCCAGTCGTGCTCGTGGGCGTAGCGGGCCGCTTCGTGGCGGGTGCGGGTCTGGGTCTTCTGCATCGCGTTCGACAGGTAGTTGCGCACCGTGCCCTCGGCCAGGTGCAGCCGGCCCGCGATCTCGGCCACCGAGTACCCCTCGCGGGTCGCGCGCAGGACGTCGAGCTCGCGTTCGGTCAGCGGGCAGTCGTCGACGACGGCGAGGGCCGAGACGTCCGGGTCGATCCAGCGCTTGCCCGCGTGCAGGGTCTGGATCACCGCGGTGATGTGCGCGGGTTCCGCCGCCTTGCTGACGAACCCCTGGACCCCCAGCTTCAGCGCCTGCCGCAGCACGCCGGGGCGGGCGTGCCGGGTCAGCATGAGGATGACCTGCCCGGGCCGCTCCCGCCGGATGCGCGCGACCGCGCCGATCCCGTCGACCACGGGCATTTCGAGGTCGATGACGAGCACGTCGGGCCGGTGCCGCAGGGTGGCCGCCACCGCCTGCTCGCCGTCTTCGGCCTCGGCGAGCACGGTGATCCCGCCCTCCAGCGGCAGCAGCGCCGCCAAGGCCTTGCGCAGCAAGACTTCGTCGTCGGCGAGCACCACGGTCGTCATCGGGCGGCCCCTGCGGGGAACGCCACCGCCGTCAGGAACCGGCCGTCCTCGTACGACACCTCGAGTTCTCCTCCGTTCTCCGCCAGCCGGTGCCGCAGCGCCGAAAGCCCGCCGAGCGGGCCCGGCTCGCCCGCGCCGTCGTTGACGATCGCGATGCCCCGGCGGCCGAGCGTGATCCGCACGTGGCGGGCCTCGGCGTGGCGCAGGATGTTCGTCGTCGTCTCGCGCAGGACCTGGCCGAGCAGCTCGCCGACGCGGGCGTCCGGCTCGGCTTCCCGCTCGAGGCGCACGTGGATGCCCGCGGCCTCGAACAGGTTCTTCGCGTTCTCCAGCTCCGCGGCCAGGTTGAGCCGCCGCTGGGCGTAGGCCAGTTCCCTGGTCTGGACGATCGTGTCGCCGACGAGCGTGTGCACCTCCCGCAGCTCCTCCCGCGCGCGGCGGGGATCGGTGTCCAGGAGCTTCTCCGCCAGCGCCACCTTCAGCTTCACCACGTGCAGCGTGTGCCCCTGGATGTCGTGCAGGTCGCTCGCGAAGCGGACGCGCTCCCGGGCGACCGCCAGCTCCGCTTCCCGCTCGCGGGACTGCTCCAGCTCGGCGACCAGGTCGAACAGCCGCTGGGTGGCGAACATGAACGCGGTCGAGATCAGCACCGCGATCGCCGGGACGGCGACGTACTGCACCAGCCGCGGCCCGGTGTGATCGGGGTGCACGAGCACGTTCGGCAGGCCCAGGACCCCGACCAGCGCGGCGAGCCCGAACAGGGCCGCCAGCCGGTGGCGTCGCAGCGGCGGGACGAGGAACGACCCGACGATGGACACGCCGTAGAACGCGACGGTGTCGTCCGTCAGCGCGCCGACCAGCCAGACCACCGCGGTGACGGCCAGGCTCGGCCGCGCGACGCGGAGGTAGTCGCCCGCCGTCCAGCGTTCGGCCGTCGCCAGCGCCGCGACGAGCGCGACGACCTGCAGGCCGACCTGCCACCAGGTCCTGGCGTTGAGCGCCAGGAGGAGCAAGCCGACGAACGCCAGCGGCGGCACCGTCGTGATGAGGTTGAGCCGGCGCAGCCGGTCCTGCACGGCTCCGCCGGACCACCTCCGGCGGGTCTCGGTCATGGTCCTCCGGGGTCGGCGCGGTCCCCGCCAGCTTGCCGCACCGGCCGCGGCCCCACCAGTGACGCGACGTCATGCTTCCGGGGCACGAACGTCACGGTGCGGTGGTGACGCGGGCGCACTGCCGCCCGGCCGTGATCGGCGCTGGAATTCGCGGCATGTCCACGACACCAGTCATCGACGTCGATCGCCTGACCCTCACCTACGGCGGGTTCGCCGCCGTGAAGGACCTTTCGTTCCAGGTGGAGCGCGGAGAGCTGTACGCCCTGCTCGGCACCAACGGCGCCGGGAAGACCTCGACCCTGGAAACGGTCGAAGGTCACCGCGCGCCGACCTCGGGCGCCGTGCGGGTGTTCGGCAAGGACCCCCGCGACCGCGCCGCCGTCCGCCCGCGGATGGGGATCATGCTGCAGGAAAGCGGGTTCTCGCCCGATCTGACCGTCGCCGAGACGGTCCGGCTGATCGGGCGGCTCACCGAACGCACCGACGACGCCGGGCGCGTGCTCGGCGTCGTCGACCTGGCCCGCAAGGCCGGGACGAAGGTGGGCCAGCTTTCCGGCGGCGAGAAGCGGCGGCTGGACTTCGCCACCGCCGTGTACGGCACGCCCGAGCTGGTCTTCCTCGACGAACCCACCACCGGGCTGGACATCCAGTCCCGCGACGCGCTGTGGGACGCCGTCGACCGGCTGCGCGAGGACGGCTCGACGATCGTGCTCACCACCCACTACCTCGAAGAGGCCCAGCAGCGCGCCGACCGCATCGGGCTGATGCACCAGGGCGTCTTCCACCGCGAGGGCACCGTCGCCGAGCTGACCCGCACGCTGCCCGCCACCATCCACTTCGGACTGCCGGCGCGGGCACCGGTGCCGCCGCTGCACGCCGCGCGCCGGGGTGACGGGCGGTTCCTCGTCGAGACGTTCGAGCTGCAGAAGGACCTGCACACGCTGCTCGGCTGGGCGGCCGACCACGCCGTCGAGCTGACCGACCTGCAGGCCGGGCCGACGCGGCTCGACGACGTCTTCCGCGCCATCGAACACTCCTGAAAGGAGGCATCCCATGTTCACGATCGCTCGTGGCGAGCTGATCCAGATCTTCCGCAACCGCCTGGTCCTGGTCACCGCCCTGGTGCTGCCGGCCGCGCTCAGCGCGTTCTTCATCGCCAAACGCGACTTGTTCACCGAAGGGAGCACTCTCGGCTACATCGCGACGCTGGCCTGTTCTTCGTCGCCGGAATCGGCCTGTACACGACGTCGGTCACCACGCTGGCCGCCCGCCGCCAGAACCTGTTCCTCAAGCGCCTGCGCTCCACCGCGGCGGGCGACGCCGGCATCCTCGGCGGGCTGCTGCTGCCGATCACCGTGCTGTCGGTGGTCCAGATCGCCGTCATCCTCGGCGTGCTGGCCGCGGTGGCCGGGGGCCCGGCGAACCCGCTGCTGCTGATCGCCGCCGTCGTGTCCACTGTGGTCATGCTGCTCGCGCTGGGGCTGGCCACGGCGGGGCTGACGAACTCACCCGAGCACGCGCAGGTGACGACGCTGCCGGTCAGCCTCGGCGTCATCGGGGTGTCCGGCTGGGTCGGCCTCACCGGCACGGGCGACCTGACGTTGCTCAAGCGCCTGCTGCCCGGCGGTTCGGCGACCGAACTGGTGCTGAACGCCTGGAACGGCGGCGTTCCGCCGGCCGACTCGCTCGTCCTCTTCGCCCCCACCCTGGCGTGGGTCGTCGTCGCCGTCGCGCTGGCCGCGCGCCTCTTCCGCTGGGAACCGCGCCGCTGACCCGCGGCCGGACGAAAGGAAATTCGATGCTGCGCAAAGCTTTGCTCACCGCCGCGGTCGCCGTGCTCGGCGCGACGGCCGCGGCTCCGGCGTCGGCCGCGACCGGCCTCGACTGGGGACCGTGCCCGGCCGGTGCCTTCCCGGTTCCGGACCTGCAGTGCACGACGATGAAGGTGCCGCTGGACTACGGCGACCCGGACGGCCACGCGATCGACATCGCCGTGTCGCGCCTGCCGAGCAAGCACCCGGAGAAGCGGCGGGGCGTGCTCTTCACCAACCCCGGGGGCCCCGGCGGCGAAGGCCTGGACTACCCGCAGGTGCTGAAGTACCTGAAGCTGCCGCAAAGCGTCCTGGACGCCTACGACGTCATCGGGTTCGACCCGCGGGGCGTCGGCCGCAGCACGCCGGTGACGTGCACCCTGACGCCGGCGCAGCTGGCGATCGGCAACCTGCCCTACGCCAACGGCCCGGCCGACGTCGTCAAGCAGGCCGAGCTGGCGAAAACCGAGGCACGGCAGTGCCGGGACGCGGCCACCGGCCCGATGCTGCCCTACGTCACCACGGCCAACACCGCGCGGGACATGGACCGCATCCGGGCGGCGCTCGGCGAGCCCACCTTGTCCTACCTCGGTGCTTCCTACGGCACGTACCTGGGCGCGGTGTACACGACGATGTTCCCGGACCGCAGCGACCGCATTGTGCTGGACAGCAATCTCGGCCCGGGCGGCTACGACCTCACGGCGATGCGCGCTTTCGCGCGGGGCATGGAGGACCGCTTCCCGGACTTCGCGAAGTTCGCCGCGGCGCACCCGGAGTACGGCCTCGGCCGCACGCCGGCCGCGGTGACGGCCAAGTTCCACGAGCTGGCGGCGCGCTTGGACCGGGCCCCGGTGGGGGAAGTGACCGGCTCGATCTTCCGCGGCTTGACCTTCGGCGGCCTATACGCGACGGACCTGGCCCCGCTGGCCGCCGATTGGCAGGCGCTCGACAACGGCCGCGCGCCGCAGCAACCGGTGGAGTTCGGCTCGGCGGAGAACCTGTTCGCGTCCCGGTTCGCGGTCATCTGCGGGGATTCGGCGTGGCCGCGTCCGGTGGCGGTGTACCAGGTGAACGTGGCCGTCGACCGCATCCGCTACCCGCTGCTCGGCGCGGCCACGGCGAACATCTCGGCGTGCGCCTACTGGGCGCCCCCGAAGGAGCCGCCGGTGCGGATCACCGGCCGTGGTCCGGCGAACGTGCTGATGGTGCAGAACGAACGCGACCCGGGAACGCCGCTGGTGAACGCCCGCAAGCTGCGTTCGGCGTTCGGCGAGCGCGCCCGGATGGTGACCGTCGACCAGGGCGGCCACGGCGTGTACCTGGGTCCCGACCAGTGCGCCAACACGGCGGTGACGGACTACCTGGCGACGGGGAAGCGGCCAGCGCACGACGTGCACTGCCCGTGATCACCGAAGAGACGGCTCGCCGGCTAAACCCTTCGAGCCCCGGCGGCGTGTAGGCCGGGGGCGGGATCGGCCCGCCCCCGGACGAAGGGGGAGCCAGTGTTGACGTTTGCCGAGGCCGGACGGCCGTTGCTCGCCGCGGCGGTGTGCTCGGCCGCTCTGCTCGCCGGGGCGCTGCCGGCCGTGGCCGCGGACGGGCAACCGAACGTGCACGTCGTTTCCACGCGGTTCGACAAGCTCAGCTACCAACCCGGTGACGCCGCCACGGTCACCTACAAGTTCGCGAACTGGGGCCCGGTCGACGCCGTCAAGGTCGTCAACGACAGCGGCGGCAACGGGGACCCGTGGGAGCTGGAGGTCACCGACTGGGCCGGCGTCGGGTACGACCAGGAGGGGATCACCATCCCCGCGGGCCAGACGGTCACCGTCGTCCTGCGCGGCACCGTGCCGGCCGCGGCCGCGAACGTCGGCCGGGTGACCATCGCCTACGGTTTCACCGCGCAGAACGGCGACTCCGACCCGCAGGACAACGTCGGGAGCGCGCGGGCGTCCGTGCCGGGCCTGACCGGCGAGATGGTCGGCGTCAGCTACTACGACCAGAACGGCAACAACCGCAAGGACCCGGGCGAGGGCCTGAAGGGTGTCAAGATCACCGTGGTCGGCCTGGTCGACATCGACCGCCGGGCCACCACCCGCACCGACCGCAACGGCGACTTCCGGTTCACCGGGCTGCCGGTCGGCGAATACGAGGTCCGCGTGACACCTCCGGCCGGCTGGTGGCTGACCTACGGGTCCGGCGTCGGAACCGCCGAGGTCCGGTCCACTGAGTACGGGGAGCTCATTCTGGAGGTCGAGCCGCAGCCGTGAAGAAGCGGTCGTCTCCCTCGGTCCAGGGGAGACGACCGCTGATCCGTCACCGCGTCCGGTCATCGGCGGCGGACACCACCGGACATCACGGCTACTCGGGTCGCACGCAGAACTCGTTGCCGTCCGGGTCCGCCAGGACGATGGTGCCGTCGCTGCGATCCTCGAGGTGGGTGGCGCCGAGGGAGATCAGCGTGTCGACCGCCGCGCGCTGATCGCCGTCCGGGGGGAGCAGCTCGAAGCGCTGCCGGTTCGGCTGGTCGGGCTGGCCTTCCCAGGTGTCCCAGGCGAGTTTCGTTCCGCCGCGCGGTGGCTGGATCGCGATTTGCTCTCCTCGGTCCCACACCAGCGGCCAGCCCAGCGCCTTGCTCCAGAACAGGCCGACCTGCCGGCTGCCGGCACAGGTGAGCTCGCCCAGCGGGCCGCAGCCGGCGAGGTAGTCGTTGCCCGGCTCGATCACGCAGAACTCGTAGCCCGCCGGGTCGGCCAGGACCACGTGCGTCTCCTCGGGCCGCTGACCGACGTCGAAGTGGCGGCCACCGAGCCTGAGCGCCGTGGCCACCGTGTTGCGCTGGTCGTCGAGGTCGGTGCTGGTCAGGTGCAGGTGCATCCGGTTCGCGCCGAGCCGGCCGGGGCGGCCCGTCACGAACCGCAGGCCCAGCTGGGTGTCTCCACCCGGGAGCAGCACGCCACCGGCGTCCTCGATGACCTCCCGGTTGAGCAGGCCGGCCCAGAAGCGCGCCGCTTCAGCCGGGTTTTCCGCCTCGAAGGTCACCGCCGGCAGTCGCGAACCCATCACCGGACCGTAGCCACCGCCGTCGTGGCGGGGCAAGCCGATAAAATCACGGATCACCGGGGTGCGCCGAACCAGTGGCCGAGTGCCGGTTCGAGGTCGTCCGGGTGGCCTGCCCAGCACACGTAGCCGTCCGGCCGGATGAGCATCGGTTCGGCGTCGGCGCCCTGACCCGCGCGGTCCACGCGGTCCGGCCACCGGGCGGCGACCTCGGCGAACCGGCCGGCCGGGTCGATCAGGACGCCGCGCCCGCGCCGCAGCAGCTCGTGCGACCGGATCGGGCCGAGCTGCAGGTCCGGCGCCGGCAGGCCGACGAGGGGCTGCCCCTCGGCGCCCGGCACGGGGTAGCGGATGCCCATTCCGGACAGCATGTCGTCGAGGTGGTCCTGCACCGCACGCAGGCGCGCCAGGTCCGCGAACAGGTCCCTGGCGGCCGCCAGGTCGGGGTGGCCGGTGCTTTCCTGGTCCATCAGCAGGCTCTGCGCCTGGACGTTGCGCAGCACGGCGGCCGCGACGGGGTGGCGTTCGGTGTGGTAGGTGTCGAGCAGGTGCGCCGGAGCCCAGCCGTGCACGGCGGCACCGAGCTTCCACCCGAGGTTGAGCGCGTCCTGGATCCCGGTGTTCATGCCCTGCGCGCCGATCGGGAGGTGGACGTGCGCGGCGTCGCCGGCCAGGAACACCCGCCCGTGCCGGTACCGGGCGGCCTGCCGGGCCGCGTTGGTGATGCGGCGGGCGTACCGCAGTTCGAGCAGTTCCACCCGGGAGCCGAAGACCGCACGCAGCCCCTCGCGAACCTCGGCTTCGGTGACGGGGACCTCGCGGGGCAGCGACCGGCCGGGTCCGCCGAGCGAGAGCCGGCGCAGCGGCCTGCCCTCCGGATCGGTGCCGAGCGGGAACACCGCCGCCCAGTGCCCGTCGTCGCTGCGGGCGTGCGTCATGGCCTGGACGTCGCCGCCCAACCGCACGTCGGCGGCGACGGTGGTCACCGTGCCCGGCCTGCCGGGGAACTCGGCCCCCAGCAGCGACCGCACCGTGCTGCGGCCGCCGTCGGCCGCGACCAGGTACCGGGAGCGGAGCACACCGCCGTCGGCGAACGTCGCGGTGACGCCGTTCCCGTCCTGGGTGAGGCCGGTCAGCTCGTGGTCGCGCCGGACGCGGATGCCTTGTGCCGCAAGGTACTCCTCGAGGAACCCTTCGATCACCACCTGCGGGATGGACCGCCACGGGTGCCGGTGCCTGCCGCGGGTGAGCGGGAGCGTGAGGCCGGCGAAGTGGGCGGTGCCGTCCGGGTATTTTCCGGTGGCCAGCAACGGTTCCAGCAGCCCGCGCTGGTCGAATGCCTCCTGGGTGCGGGATTGCACGCCGCCCGCCTTCGACAACGTGCTGCGCTGCGGCAGCTTGTCGACGAGCACGGCCGGCACGCCCGCCAGCCGCAGTTCGTTGGCCAGTGTCAGGCCGGTCGGCCCGGCGCCGACGACGAGCACGTCGGTATCCATGGTTTCTCCATAAGATTGTCGGTGTTCAGGACGGGGTGTCCTGGATGCGCAGGGCGATGGGGTGTGGCTGATGGTTTCTTGCCTTCGAGGTGGCTTCCGAGGAGTGGTCGCTCCGTCGTTGTGGACGTCCTGGCCGCTGGTTGAGATCTGCGCTCGGTCGCTGTTTATGGAGATGCTGGCGGGTCGTCCACGGGGTTGAGCTGCGAAGGACGGGAGG
>NZ_BNAW01000003.1 GCF_014654205.1 Amycolatopsis bullii | reverse complement strand
GATCCCGGGCTCCCCGCGCGGCCCGCGTCGGGGCGGCGGGTCCGCGCGGGGCCACCGACCCGCGCCGAACCGCCGCCACCGCCGCGGCGGCCGCGTGTCCTCCCCCGGTCCGCCATCGGCGTCAGGCCTCGGCGGTGAACCGCGGGAAGGCCAGCTCGCCGGCGTACCGGGCGGCGTCACCGAGGGTCTCCTCGATGCGCAGCAGCTGGTTGTACTTGGCGATCCGCTCGCCGCGGGCCGGGGCACCGGTCTTGATCTGGCCGACGCCGGTGGCGACCGCCAGGTCCGCGATGAACGTGTCCTCGGTCTCGCCCGAGCGGTGGCTCATCATCGACTTGTAGCCGAACGACGTGGCCAGCGAGATCGCGTCGAGCGTCTCGGACAGGGTGCCGATCTGGTTGACCTTCACCAGCAGCGCGTTGGCGGCGCGGCGGGTGATGCCCTCCTCCAGGCGGTCCGGGTTGGTGACGAACAGGTCGTCGCCGACGATCTGGACCTTGTCGCCGACGTCGGCGGTCAGGGTGACCCAGCCGTCCCAGTCGTCCTCGCTCAGCGGGTCCTCGATCGACACCAGCGGGTAGTTCGCCAGCAGCTCGGCGTAGTAGGCCGACATCTGCTCGGCGCTCTTCTTCGCGCCTTCGAAGGTGTACGCGCCGTCGGCGAAGAACTCCGTCGCGGCGACGTCGAGCGCCAGCGCGACGTCGCGGCCCGGGGTGTACCCGGCCTTCTCGATGGCCTGGACGATCAGGTCGAGCGCCTCGCGGTTGTTGCCGAGGTTCGGCGCGAAGCCGCCCTCGTCGCCGAGGCCGGTGGCCAGGCCGCGGCCCTTCAGCACCGACTTCAGCGAGTGGTAGACCTCGGTGCCCCAGCGCAGGGCCTCGCGGAAGGTCTCCGCGCCGATCGGCGCGATCATGAACTCCTGCACGTCGACGTTGCTGTCCGCGTGCGAACCGCCGTTGAGGATGTTCAGCATCGGCACCGGCAGCACGTGCGCGTTCGGCCCGCCCAGGTAGCGGAACAGCTCCAGCTCGGCCGACTCGGCGGCGGCCTTCGCGACGGCCAGCGAGACGCCGAGGATGGCGTTCGCGCCGAGGCGGGACTTCGCCGGCGTGCCGTCGAGGTCGACCAGCTTCTGGTCGACGATCCGCTGGTCGACGGCCTCGATGCCGACCATCTCCGGCCCGATCTCGTCGAGCACCGCGGCGACCGCGCGCTCGACGCCCTTGCCGTTGTAGCGGCCGGTGTCGCCGTCACGCAGCTCGACCGCTTCGTGCTCACCGGTCGACGCCCCCGACGGGACCGCGGCCCGCGCCAGGGTGCCGTCGTCGAGAGCCACCTCCACCTCGACGGTCGGGTTGCCGCGCGAGTCCAGAATCTCGCGCGCGCCTACCTGCTCGATGAGAGCCACGCCATGCTCCTCGGTGAATCGTGCCTGCCTGCGGTTTCGTGCCCAGCCTAGCCGTCTCGGGAGTTCACCCGTTGGAGGACTCACCGCCCGCGCGGACCTCCTGCCAGCCCGGCGGCAGCTCGACGACCTCCGACGTCTGCTGCCAGAACGTCCAGCTGTTGCCGCCGAGATCGGCGACGGTGAACACTCGGGCACCGTAGGGCTGGTCCTGCGGCGGCTCCAGCTCGCACTCGTCACCCAGGGCGGCCTCGACTCGCGCGTACGTTTCGTCCACGTCGTCGACGTAGACGATGTTGAGCTGGCCGACCGGCCCGTCGACGCCCTTGGCCTGCCAGTAGTCCGGGCCGACGCCCGCGAGCTGGATCCGCGCCTCGCCCGCGCGCAGCGTCGCCTGGAACACCTCGCCGGCGCCGTCGCAGAACCGGACCTCCTCGGTGAAGCCGAAGACCCTGGTCAGCCAGGCGAGCGCCGCCGTGGCGTCGGAGTAGTAGAGGTAGGGCGCCAGGCCCCGGTACCCGCTGCTCATGGCGGCACAGTCCATCACGTCCCGTTCGGAGGCGTGTGCATCCCCCTCTCCACGGGTAACGTGGGAGCGACCATGACGGACGCCGCAGCTGCTTCGCAGCCTCCCGAGGAGTCGCGGTTCCATGCCTTCCGCCAGGCCGAAGACCTGGTCGGCCGCCGTCGTCCGCTCGACGCGCTGAAGGCGCTGCAGCCCCTGCTCGAATCCGAAACGGACAAACCGTCGGTGCACCTGCTGGCCGGGCGCGCGTACTTCCACTCCGCCCAGTTGCGGCGCGCCGAAGAGGCGTTCACCCGGGTGCTGGAGCTGGACCCGACGGACCACTACGCGCGGTTCATCCTGGGCCGCACGCTGCAGCGCCTCGGCCGGTTCGTCGAAGCGCTGGCGCAGATGCGGATGGCCTCGGCGATGAACCCGGTGCCGGAGTACCTCGAGGCGATCAGCGAGGTCAAGGCGCACATCGCGTTGCGCGAGCCCTGAGCGGACCAGGGCCGAACGGCCCGGGTGACCTCAGCCGTTCGGCCGACCGAGCGGGGCCCCTCGACCGATGTCCCGCACCCCCTTGCCCGGCGATGCTGGTTCCAGACCGAAACCGGGAGGAACCACGATGTCGATCTTCGCCACGCTGGGCGCGTACGCCGGGCTGCTGCTGCTCGTGCTGATGGCCGTCACGCCGCTGATCGCCGACCGCGAACTGTGACCCCGTCGAGCAGCAGATCCGCGACCTGCTCGCCGGCCAGGCCGGGGGTGCGCAGCGTGCCGACGATGGCCTGCGGAAGCAGCTGGGCCGGGAGATCCGCCCGCAGGACACCGAGGTCCTGACCGCGCCGGACCAACCCGAGGACCGTCCGCTGCAGCGCCCGCCCCTCCGGCGACGCGAGCGGCCGGACGTCGTGTTCGGCGACGAGCAGCGGGTACCGCCGCGCGATCGCAGCCATCTCGACGATCAGCACGCGCAGGCCGGCGACCGGATCGTCCACCGGGTTCGCCGGGATGGCCTCGCGCGCTTCCACCGCGGCGACGTCGAAGATCGCCCGGCGCAGCGCGTCGCGTCCGGGGTATCGCCGGTAGACGGTCAGCCGGACGACACCGGCTTCGTCGGCGATGCGCTGGATCGTCGCGCGCGGGTCTTCGGCCAGCACCCGTGCGGCCGCGCAGAGCCGGCGATCCGGCCGGCCTGCCCGGTCTCCTCTCGATGCACCTGCTGCACAGCCACGACGGCACGCGCGTGATCAACCAGATGCGCTGGACCGGTGAAGCGGCGCTTGGCGCGGCCACGCGGGAAAACGCGGCGATCGCCGCGACCGTGCGGCGGGTTGGCGAACTCGTCGAGGGCGCCGGGCCCGACCGCTACGACGTCCTCACCCTCAAGGGCTGACGCTCGCTTCCGCGTAGGCGTCCGCCGCGCTGAAGACGTCCTGGCCGTACGCCAGGGCCTGGTTGTAGAACAGGATCGCCCGCCACCAGCCCGCCGGGGTGCCCAGGTCGTCGCCGCCCGAGCACAGGAAGCGGGCCGCCGTGAAGGCCGCGTCGTCGATGTTCTGCGGGTCCGGAGCGCCGCCGTCGCCGTTCGCGCGCTCCTGGTACTTCTTCCACGTCGACGGCAGGAACTGCAGCGGGCCGATCAGGTGGTCCCACGACTTGTCGCCGTCGAGCTTGCCGCCGTCGGAATCGTGCACCGCCGGGACGCCCGGTGAGCCGTCCAGCGGCGGGCCGACCACCGGCTTCACCACCCGGCCGTCCGCGCCGATCGCCGCGAGGTCGAACTCGCCGCGCTCGTTCTCGACGCGGCCGATGCCCGCGAGCGTCGCCCACGAGAGGTGGCACGTCGGTTTCTGGCGCTGCATCCACATCTCCGCCCGCCCGTACGCCGCCAGCACGCGCGCCGGGACGTGCGTCTTGCCCGCGACGCGGGTCGCCCACGCGTCCAGCTCGGCCTGGTCGGACACCTGCGGCCGGTCGACCGGCGCGGCGAGCCCGGCCCGCGGCGCTTCGGCGCCGGGCTGCGGGCGCTGTTCGGGGATGGCCAGCGCCGGCTGGACCGGCGGGGACGCGGTCGGCGCGTCCGGGTTTTCGACACCGATGGTGACGACGAGGATCACGCCGGTGAGCACGAGCCCCAGCGCGAGGGCGATCCGGCCGACGTACCGCCTGGGCGGCCCGCCCGGGGGCGGCGACGGAGGCGTGACGGTCGGCTGAGCGGTATCGGCCACTCGAACAGGTTACGGACGCACTCAAGAGGGTCCCTCGGACGACTGACCAGGCAAGAGGACAGTAAAGCCGGGCCCACTGCCTGCGAAATCACAGAATTCGTTATGGAGTCGACGCGCAAGCCCCTGACCTGCGGTTACCCTAACCTAACTTCCAGTCTGCGTCCCATTTGTCCGGTTGCATCGTTTCGAGCGGGCGGCCGTGCGCTGGACTTACAGGTGAGCCTTACCTAAAACCATCACGGAAGCAGAACTCAGGGAGGCGGACCGGTGTTGTTCTCGAGCGCGCTGATCGGGCTGCGCGAAGGCCTGGAAGCCGCGCTGGTCGTCAGCATCCTGGTGGCCTTCCTCGTCAAGACCGAGCGGCGGCACGCGCTGCGCTGGGTCTGGCCGGGCGTCGGCGCCGCGGTGCTGCTGTCGGTCGCGGTCGGCGCGATCCTCACCTACACGACCGCCCAGCTGTCCTTCGAACACCAGGAGCTGCTCGGCGGCAGCCTGTCGATCGTCGCCGTCGTGTTCGTCACCGCGATGATCTTCTGGATGCGCAAGGCCGCCAAGAGCATCGCGGCCGAACTGCGCGGGAAGATGGACGACGCGCTGAACGTCGGCCCGGCGGCCGTGCTGCTGCTGTCGTTCCTCGCGGTCGGGCGCGAAGGGCTCGAGACCGCGGTGTTCTTCTACTCGACCGTCCAGGCCGCGCAGTCGAACACCGTGCAGCCGCTGATCGGCTTCGCCATCGGCATCGCCGCCGCCGTCGTGCTCGCCTGGCTGCTCTACCGGGGCGCGGTGCGGTTCAACCTGACGAAGTTCTTCACGATCACCGGCGTCCTGCTGGTCTTCGTCGCCGCGGGAGTGCTCGGCTACGGCCTCCACGACCTGCAGGAAGCCGCCTTCCTCCCCGGCATCGACACGCTCGCCTTCGACGCCTCGGCCACGCTGCCCGAGACGTCCTGGTACGGCGCGCTGCTGAAGGGCATCTTCAACTACTCGCAGCAGACGACCGTGCTGCAGGCCATCGCCTGGGTCGCCTACGTCGCCGTCGTGCTGCCCCTCTTCCTCAAGCCCAGCAAGAAGACCGCGCCGGCGCCCGCCGCCGCGGCCGCCTCGAAGGAGTGACCGTGCGCAAGACCCCCTCGCTGGCCGTACTGGCCGGTGCCGCCATGCTGGTGACGCTGACCGCGTGCGACAGCAAGAGCGACTCCGCGGGTGCCGCGGCCGACGGCGGGCCGATCAAGGTCTCGGCGTCGGACACCGCGTGCGAGGTCTCCGCGACCACGGCCAACGCGGGCAACGTGACCTTCGAGATCACCAACAAGGGCACGAAGGTCACCGAGTTCTACCTCTACGCCGAGGGCGACCGGATCATGGGCGAGGTCGAGAACATCGCGCCCGGGCTGAACCGGCGGCTGATCGTCGAGGTCGCCGACGCCGGCAAGTACCAGACCGCGTGCAAGCCCGGCATGGCCGGCAACGGCATCCGCGGCGACTTCACCGTCACCGGCGGCGTCGCGAAGCAGAACGACACCAACGCGCAGAAGGCGCAGGCGACCAAGAGCTACGCGGACTACATCGCCAACAACACTTCCGCGCTGCAGGACGAGACGGCGAAGTTCGCCGACCTCGTGAAGGCCGGAAAGGTCGACGAGGCGAAGGCCGCGTACGCGCGCACCCGCGTCTACTACGAGCGCATCGAGCCGGTCGCCGAGAAGTTCGGCGACCTCGACCCGGCGATCGACGTCCGCGAGGCCGACCTCGAGCCCAACCAGCAGTTCACCGGCTTCCACCGGCTCGAGAAGGACCTGTTCCAGACCGGCCTGCAGCCCGACAGCGCCCAGATCGCCGACAAGCTCGTGACCGACGTCAAGGACCTGGTCGCCAAGACCAAGACGCTGGAACTGTCCGCCTTGGACCTCGCGAACGGCGCCAAGGGCCTGCTCGACGAGGTCGCGACCGGCAAGATCACCGGCGAGGAAGAGGCCTTCTCGCACACCGACCTCTGGGACTTCCAGGCCAATGTGGACGGTTCGAAGGGCGCGATCACGTCGCTGCGGCCGGTCCTGCAGGCCAAGGACCCCGCGCTGGTGGCCACGCTGGACAAGGAGTTCGCGAACGTCCAGGGCCTGCTCGACAAGCAGCGCGCCGGCGACGGCTTCAAGCTGTACACCGAGCTTTCCCAGGACCAGGTCAAGGAGTTCGCCTCGGCCGTCGACGCGCTGAGCGAACCGCTGAGCAAGGTTGCGGAGGTCGTGTCGAAGTGACGTCCACCGGGGGCACGCGCGTCTCGCGGCGGAAGCTCTTCGGCCTGGCGGGCGCGGGTGTCGCGCTCGCCGGGGCCGGGGCCGCCGCCGGCATCGGGATCGACAAGGCGACGAGCGGCAACGCCGAGGCGTCGACGAACACCGTCGACTTCCACGGCGAGCACCAGGCCGGGATCGTCACCCCCGCGCAGGCCAACCTGCACTTCGCGGCCCTCGACGTCACGACGAAGGACCGCGAGAAGCTGCGGGCCCTGCTCAAGACGTGGACCGACGCGGCCCGCCGGATGACGGCGGGCCAGGAGGTCGTCGCGAACGGCGCGGTGGGCAGCGGCGCGTACGCCCCGCCCGGCGACACCGGCGAGGCGCTCGACCTGCCGCCGTCGAACCTGACGCTGACCATCGGGTTCGGGCCGTCGCTGTTCGACGACCGGTTCGGCCTGGCCGGCAAGCGCCCGCCGCAGCTGATCGACCTGCCGCTGTTCCCGAAGGACAAGCTCGACCCGGCCCGCAGCGGCGGCGACCTGTGCATCCAGGCGTGCGCGGACGACCCGCAGGTCGCCGTGCACGCGGTCCGCAACCTGGTCCGGCTCGGCTTCGGCGTCACCGAGGTCCGCTGGTCGCAGCTCGGCTTCGGGCGCAGCTCGTCGACGTCGCGGGAGCAGCAAACGCCGCGGAACCTGTTCGGGTTCAAGGACGGCACGAACAACATCAAGGCCGAGGAACCCGACGTCCTGCGCGATCAGGTCTGGGCCGAGCCGGGCGACGGGCAGGCCTGGATGGCCGGTGGCTCGTACCTGGTGGCGCGCCGGATCCGGATGCACATCGAGACGTGGGACCGGGAGACCCTCGACGGCCAGGAGAAGATCATCGGCCGCACGAAGGGCACCGGCGCCCCGCTGGGCCAGACCGCGGAGTTCGACGAGCTGGACCTCGACGTCGGCGGCGAGGGCGGCGAGAAGCTGATCCCGGAGGACGCGCACGTCCGGCTCGCCTCGCACCAGGCGTTGAACGGCATCCGGATCCTACGGCGGGGGTACAACTTCGTCGACGGTTCCGACGGCGTCGGGCACTTGGAGGCGGGGCTGTTCTTCCTGGCGTTCAACCGCGACACCCGGAAGCAGTACGTGCCGATGCAGCAGGCGCTGTCGTCGAAGGACGCGATGATGGAGTACGTCCAGCACACCGGTTCCGCGCACTTCGCGATCCCGCCGGGCGTGACCCGCGAGTCCAGCTGGGCGGACGCGCTGTTCTCCTGACTTGCCTAAAGTCTTTAGGTTGATCTAGCCTGGCTTTAGGCGAGCTGGAGAAGGCTGATGGTTCGGGCGGGATTGACGACGGAACGCGTGGTGCGGGCCGGTGCGGAGCTGGCCGACGAGGCCGGCTTCGACCACCTGACCCCGTCGGAGCTGGCGCGGCGGCTCGGCGTCCAGGTCGCCAGCCTGTATTCGCACGTCAAGAACGCCCACGACCTGCGGACGAAGGTCGCGCTGCTGGCGCTGGACGAGCTCGCCGACCGGGCCGCCGCCGCACTGGCGGGCCGGGCCGGGCGGGACGCGCTCGTCGCCTTCGCCGACGTCTACCGCGACTACGCCCGCGAGCACCCCGGCCGGTACGCCGCCGCGCAGCTGCGGCTCGACCCGGAGACCGCCGCCGCGAGCGCCGGTCCCCGGCACGCCGAGATGATGCGCGCGATCCTGCGCGGCTACGACCTGACCGGGCCGGACGAGACCCACGCCGTGCGGTTGCTGGGCAGCGTCTTCCACGGGTTCGTCAGCCTCGAAAACCAGGGCGGGTTCGACCACAGCTCGCCCGCCGCGCCCGAGAGCTGGGTGCGCATCCTCGCCGCTCTCGATTGCCTTCTGCGTGATTGGCCCCGATCGTGATCGACATCCCCCTGACCGCGGAGCTCGTCCGCGGCGCCCTCGAACTCGAACGCACCGAGCGCGGCCTGGTGGCCCACCGGCTCCCGGCTCGCGCCCGGGAGCAGAACAGCGACCCGCGGCTCGCCATGGCCGAGGCGCAGCCCGCGGGCGTCCGGCTGCGGTTCCGGACCCGGGCCGACGTCGTCGAGCTGGAGACGCTGCGGACCAAGCAGGTGTACGCCGGCGCCCCGCCGCGGCCGGACGGCGTGTACGACCTGCTCGTCGACGGTTCGCTGACCGCACAGGCGAGCGTGTCCGGTGGCAACACCCTGGACGTCGACATGGTGACCGGGGCGTCGTCGCTCACCGCGGGTTCCCCCGGGGTCGTCCGGTTCGCGGGGCTCGGCGGGCAGCCCAAGGACGTCCAGATCTGGTTGCCGCACAACGAACTCACCGAGCTCGTCGCCCTGCGCACCGACGCGCCGGTCGAGGCGGTGCCCGCCGGCCGGGTGTGGCTGCACCACGGCAGCTCGATCAGCCACGGCTCGAACGCGGCGAGCCCCGCGACGACGTGGCCCGCGCTCGCCGCCACTGCGGCCAGCGTCGACCTGGTGAACCTCGGCTTCAGCGGCCAAGCACTGCTCGACCCGTTCACCGCGCGGGCGCTGCGGGACACGCCCGCCGACCTGATCAGCGTCAAGCTGGGGATCAACGTGGTCAACGCGGACCTGATGCGCCTGCGCGCGTTCGGGCCCGCGGTGCACGGGTTCCTCGACACGATCCGCGACGGGCACCCGGACACCCCGCTCGTGGTCGTCTCGCCGCTGTACTGCCCGATCCACGAGCAGACACCGGGGCCGGGCGACTTCGACCACGAGGCGCTGGCCCGCGGCGAAGTGCGGTTCGTCGCGACCGGCCGGCCGGGTCCGGGCAAGCTGACGCTGGAGATCATCCGCGACGAGCTGGCCCGGATCACTGCGCAGCGGCAAGCGTCGGACCCGCACTTGAGCTACCTCGACGGCCGGTCGCTCTACGGCCCGGAGGACTTCGCGGAGTTACCGCTGCCGGACGACCTCCACCCGAGCCCGGCGGCCCACCGCCGGATCGGGGCGCGGTTCGCCTCGCTGGTGCTTGACTTCAAGGGAGCTTGAAGTTGGACGCTGGGGCGCATGTTCACCGAAGCAGAACTCGCCTACCTCGCCGCCCAGCCCCTCGGCCGGCTGGCGACCCAGCAGCCCGACGGAACCCTCCAGGCCAACCCGGTCGGCTTCCGCTACAACCCGGACGAGCAGACCATTGACGTCACCGGGCACAACCTCCGCAACAGCAAGAAGTTCCGCAACATCGCGACGCACGACCGCGTGGCGTTCGTCGTCGACGACCTGCCGTCGACAAACCCGTGGCGCGTGCGGTGCCTGGAGATCCGGGGCCGGGCCGAGGCCCTGGTGGGGGTGAACCTGCCGGACAACCACTTCGACGACGCGGTGATCCGCATCCACCCGGAGCGGATCCTGGCCTTCGGTGTCGAGGACTGGGACCGGGAGCCGCTGGAGCTGGAGACGAACATCCGCAACGTCTGAAGGCGCGGGTGTGGACCCGTAGCCGGGTGGCTGCGGGCCTTTCCCGTGTTCACGCTGCGAAGGGCAGCGGTTCGTGCAGGTTGTTGCGTCGGGGTTTTCGGCGGCGGTCGATGAACTCTGGTGGGAGGAACTCCGGTAGGCCGTCGGCGGCGATGCGGACTTCCCAGCCCGATCGGTGCAGGAGTCGGTGGTGGTGAGCGCACATCAACACCAGATTGCCCAAGTCAGTCGGTCCGCCATCTGCCCAGTGGCGGATGTGGTGCCCCTGGCAGTGCCGGGGTGGCCGATGGCAGCCCGGGAACGCGCAACCTCGGTCGCGGAGAAACAGGGCGCGGCGCAGGCCCGCGGAGATCAGGCGGCGGAGGCGGCCGAGGTTGAGGGGTTCGCTCTTCGCGCCGAGGACCGCGGGGATGATCATGGCGTCGCAGGCATGCACCCGCGCCTCGGCAGCCGAGATCGTGCCGGTGTCGCCGAGGGTTGCCGTGCCGACGCCGGTCTTCAGGTCATCGAGGGAGACCGCGACCATGACGTGGGCTCGTTCCCCGGTCCGCATCGGCAAATCCGGAGAGTTCAAAGCCAGGTCGACCGCGTCGGAGAAGGCATCCCCGTAGCGCTGGGGCAGGGTTCGCAGGTCGGGACCCTCATCACCGGTCCGGCGCTCGGCCAGAGCATCCAACAACGCACTGGCGCGGGTACCGGTCTCGTCATCGAACCGGCCGCTCAGCTCCCAGAACCCGGATCGCTTGCGGCGCAGGAACAACTCCCGCGTCGGAGCGACGGGTTCGGTGTCGACAGGCTCCTGACCGTCGGGGTTCAGGTGGGCCAGGATCCGAGCCCCCAGCGCAGCGACCTGCTTGTGCCCGGCCTCGGCAGCGAAAGAAACAAGGTGGGTCTCGGCGCTCTCCCGGTGCTCCACAGGAACCTCGGCGAGCACACCCGTGATCACATCGATCATCGGAGTGCTCAACTGCCCAGCGAGAGCAGCAGCACCGGTGGCGGGCGCCAATGCGGGGATCGGGCTGCCATCAAGGTTGCAGCCCGGATTCAACAGACGGGCGCGTTTCACCAACCGTTCAGCAGCAGCCTTGGGGATATCGGCGAGGTGTTCCAGCAGCCGGGCAACAGAGCGATACCCGAACACCTCCATCACTCCGCGCTGCTCGATCTCCACCAGCAACGCCCCAAGCCCCGCTTCAGCCGACCGCATGCACGCGACGAACTCACCGATGCGGTCGGCAAGAGCCACCGCCTCGGAGGAACAGCAAGTCGCTTTGTCGGACATAACTCAAGATTACCGAGATTCGAACACATGTCATCACTCGATCAGGTATGTCCACATGCGACTGTCTGGGCCGCGGAACAGCCCTAGAGCGTGTCTGATAAACGTGCGCGCGCGGGCGCATCCGCACGCCACCAACATCACCCGCTCCACAGGAGGCTGGGTGGAACTACACGGATCTGCTGAGCGAGCCGCCTGACCACGCGATCGGCCGTTCCCGCGGCGGGTGGAGCACCAAGGTGCACCATCTCGTCGACGGCAACGGCCGGCCGCTGGTGGCTCTGGTCGGTCCCGGGCAGGCCGGGGACGCACCGATGTTGCCGCATCTCATGCGGCATCTGCGCATCCGCCGTGCGGGACGTGGCCGGGCCCGTACCCGGCCTGACCGGGTCCGCGGTGACGAGGCATATTCCTCGCGGGCGATTCGCGGGCAGTTGCGCGCCCGCGGCGTCACTGCGGTGATTCCGGAGCCGGCCGATCAGGCGGGGCATCGCAAACGCCGCGGTTGCCGCGGTGGTCGACCACCGGCCTTCGATGCGGTCGATTACCGCGGCCGCAACGTCGTCGAACGACAGTTCAACCTGCTCAAACAGTGGCATGGCCTGGCAACTCGCTACGACAAGCTCGCCATCGTCTCCCGATCAGCGGTCGCCCTGCACGCGGTGTTCACCTGGACCAAGGCATTGTCAGACACGCCCTAGCGGCGGCCGCCGCGGAAGGTGTAGGCCGCCGCTCCGGCCACGGCCAGGACCACGGCCGTCCAGGTGGCCGCGGGGGTCTCCGGGGGTTGCAGGAGCCATGCCACGATTCGGTTCGCCGTGGTGTCTTCGTGCGGGACGAACGGGCTGATCGCGCACCAGAGCAGCGGGAGCGTCCAGCCGAACTGGCCGCCGCCGATCGTGGCCGCGAGGCCCGCCAAGCCCAGGAGGCCCGCCGCGTCGCGGGCGATGATCGACCACGTCACCGTTGACGTACCCAGCTGCTGGACCGCCAGCACCGCTCCGCCGGCCGCGAGGCCGATCAGCGCCAGGTGGGCGAACCGGCGGATCGGCCAGGGCAGCGCCGCCGCCCGGTCGAGGTCGGGGTCCTGGCCGCTGAGCCCGATCGCCGCCACCGCGACGCCCGCGGTCAGCGTCAGCGTGAGTGGCAGCGTCGACCACGAGTCGCGCGCCAGGAACCACAGGCCGGCCGTCGCCACGAGCAGGGCCGTGAACGCCGCCGGGACCTGGCGCGACCGCGCGTAGAGGGCCGCCCACCTCATCGCATGGCTCCCGGGACCAGCGCCTCCATCGGGTCGCTCCGGCAGGTCGAAAGCACCCGGCGCAGCTCGACGATCCGGGCGAGCTGGACCTCCGGCGGCAAGGCGCGGAACTTCGCCCACGCCTGCTCGACCGGGCCGTCCTGGACGACGACCCACCGCGCACCGAACTCGGGCAACGGCTTCAGCTCACCGGTGAAGTACGCCGCGCCGATCATCCGGGCGCCCCAGTCGGTCAGGCTGCCGCCGGTCGGGCGGTCGCACGAGGGCAGCCCGGCGCCGGACAGCACCGCGAGCTTCAGGTCGTCGGCACCCGCCCTGAGCAGGACGTCGTTGCGCTGGAAGTCCAGGTAGACGACACCGGGATCGCGGGGAACGGGCGCGGTGAACGAGTTCGGCGCGATCTGCTCCTCGACCCGGGTCGGGGCGCCGGGCACCTTCGCCAGCATGGCCAGCGCTTCGCGGGCCGGCCCGGCCAGTGCGGCCAGCCTGTCCTCGTGTGCCCGGCTGACGCAGATCGGCCCGTCGCAGATCTTCCGGGCGGCGACGCTGTCGGGGACCAGGAGCCCGTCGGCGGACGCCGGGAAGACCGGCACGGCGATCGCGGCCCCGGCCACCACCGGGAGCAGACCGAGGAGCCGCGCCCGCGCGGACTTCGCCGCCAGCAACAGGAATCCGGTGGCGGCGAGGCCCGCGAACCACACCACCTGCCCGACGTCCACCGAAGCGGCCGTCGTCACCAGCGCACCCCGTGGCTCCCCCAACGCCGGTACCAGCAACCCGAACCGGCTGTAGGGCCCCAGATCCCCTTCGAGCGACGTCCAGGCCGTGATCGAACCGGCGAGTGTCACCACCGCCAGCGCGGGCGCGGTCAGCGGGTGCGGCAGCAGCCGCCCGATCCCCAGGCCGAGCCAGGTGCCCGCCACCACGGCGAGCAGGCCGACGAGCACCACCGGCACGAAGGCCGCGGAGACGAACCCGCCGTGGCCGAGCACCTCGACGAAGCCGACGCCGAACACCACCAGGTACCCGAGCGCGCTCAACGCGCCGACGGCACCGGCCAGTTTCGCGGCCCGGTGCCAGGCCGGGCGGGACGTCGTGGCCAGCAGCTCGACCATGCCGGACCGGCTGTCGCGCATGCCCTGGATCGCTCCGGCGCCCGTCGTGATCGGCCACCCGAACACGAGCAGGAACCGCAGCCACAGCGCGGTGGTCGTGGTCTGCCCGGTCCACGGCGCCGGCACCTTCCACCACGGCCCGGGCAGCAGGAACAGGAAGCCGAGCGAGACCGCGACCAGCGCCAGCCCGGCCCAGGGCGCGATCGAGCGCCGCAGTTCGGTGCGCAGGACCATCACCACGCCCCCTTGCCCTGCTCGTGGTTGAGCAGCGCGGAATAGCCGCGCTCGATCGGGCTGTCACCCGTGTGCTCCGAGGTGCCCGCGGCCGCCAGTTCGTCCGGCGTTCCCTGGAACACCAGCTTGCCCTCGGCGAACAGGACGACGTCGGAGCACGCCGTCGCCACGTCTTCGACGAGGTGCGTCGAGATCAGCACGCACGAGTCCCGGCCCACCTCCTGCACCAGCTCGCGGAACCGCACGCGCTGCGCCGGGTCGAGCCCGGCGGTCGGCTCGTCCAGCAGCAGGATGTCCGGGTCGTTGACGATCGCCTGCGCGATCCCGACCCGCCGCACCATGCCGCCCGACAGGGTCTTCATCCGGTCGTCCGCGCGGTCGGCGAGCCCCACCCGCTCGACCGCGCGCTGCACCGCGCCGGGGATGTCCTCTTTGGACATCTCCTTGAGCCAGGCGATGTACTCGACGAACTCACGGACGGTGAACCGCTTGTAGAACCCGAAGTTCTGCGGCAGGTAGCCGATCCGCCGGCGCAGGCCGCGCTGCCCGGTGTGCCCCCCGACCGGCGCACCGAGCAACGACAACCTGCCCTCCGCCGGCCGGAGCACCGTCGCCAGTGCCCGGATCAGCGTCGTCTTGCCCGCGCCATTGGGCCCGAGCAAGCCGTGCACCCCCTTGCCGAGCGACAGATCGAGTCCGTCCACGGCCAGCTTCCGCCGCCCCACCCGCACCTTCAGCCCCTCGGCCCGGATCTCCCAGGCGTAGGCCGTTGGCGCGACCTCGGCGGCTCCGACAGCACGCATGTTCTTCCTCCCTAGTTGCGCGCGCCGAGCCGGGTGAACGCGCCCTTGTGCAGGACCACGACCACCGTCGTCAACGCGAAGATCCCCGCCCACACCGGCAGCGCGCCGGTGGTGAGCGCAAACGTCTCGCCCCGCTCGACAAGCGTGGGCAACACGACGACCGCCACCCACACCGCGATCAGCGCGTACGCCGCCCGGCTGACCCCGACCAGGCCGCCGAGCGCGAGCGTGCCGGTGGTGAAGGCCAGGCTCGGCAGCAGCCAGAGCGCCGGCGCGGTGCCGGTCAGCCACCCGGCGACCGCCAGCACCGGCAGGACGACGGCGAGCACCGCCACCGTCCGCCGGACGACCAGGTAGAGCCCGGCCCGCGGCGTCGCGGTGACGACCTCGTAGGCCGGATCGAGCCCCCGCGCCCACGACGCGGCGACCCCGAGCACCGGCAGCACCGGAGCGAAGAGCTGAACGGCCGCCACGTCGAGCACCGCGTGCCAGACGCCGTCGAGGAGGACGGCGACCAGGGTGACGGCCACGATCATCGCCAGCCACGGCGCCATCGCGGGCGTGACCCACGTGTCGAGCCACCGGGCCCGGCGCCTGCGCCGCCGGGGGGTGGCAGGCGCGTGGAACGGGCCCGCCGGCAGCAGGACCTCGACCGAAAGCCGGTTCCACACCATGTCCACCACCGGCTGCACCGGCGCCACCTCGGCGAGCCGCGCCCGGCACACCGGGCACGCCTCGAGATGGGCTTCGAGGCCCCACAGCTGATCACCCGGGAGGTCTTCGCCCGCCACATAGGCGGCGATGAGCCGCTCCGGCGCGTGGTTCATGACAGTGCCTCCCGCAGTGCGATCCGCGCCCGGCGCGCGCGGGTCTTGACCGTGCCCTCCGGCAACCCCAGCAAGACGGCCGTCTCCCGGACGGTCAGGCCGTCGAGCACCATCGCCTGCAGCACCGCACGCAGCTCCGGCGCGAGGTCGCGCAGCGCGGTGCCGACCTCGTCGCCGATCGTCGCCGCCAGCAGCTCGTCTTCGGCCGCGGCCACCGGGGCGGCGTCGAGGGCCACCTCCGGGGGCAGCTGGGCGTGGTGCGCGCGGCGCCGGAACGCGTCGACCAGCCGGCGCGCGGCGATCGTCCACACCCAGCCGACCGCGCTGCCACCGGCCGCGGTCCCCGCGAAGGACGCCGCCGCCCGCCAGACGGCCAGGAACGTCTCCTGCATGACCTCGGCGACGATCTGCTCGTCGGCGCACCGGCGGCGCAGGCGCACGGCGAGCCAGGGCGCCGTGCGGCGGTAGAACTCCTCGAACGCCGCGCGGTCGCCCTGGGCCGTGCGCCGGACGAGGTGTTCCTCGTCGGCGTTCTCCCATGCGCTCACACCAGGCAAGACGCCGGGCGAGCCGAACCGGTTCTCACCCGAATGTGTGCTACGTCACATCGGACGCGGGGGCCAGAACTTCCGCCAGCCGTCGGCTTCCAGGGTCGTCGGCTCCAGCCCGGCGTCACGGGCGGCCTGCTCGGCGGCCTGGATGTCCTTCGCGAACTGCTTCGCCAACGCCCTCAGCTCGCCCTCGGCGTCGACGCCCGCCCGGCGCGCGGTGGCCGCGATGCGGAACAGCTGGGCGGCCGCCCCCGTCCCCTCGGGGAACAGGTCGAGCGGGATGCCCGCGCGCCCGGAGCGCTGCCCCAGCTTGCCCGCCAGCGCGACGGCGGGCTGGCCGAGCGCTACGCCGTCCACAATGGACCGGCGCTGCTTCTCCTGCTGCTTCAGCTCTTCCCACTTGAGGTTCTGGTGCTCGACGGTGTGCACCTCGTCGGCGTCGGTGAAGACGTGCGGGTGCCGGCCGACCAGCTTCGCGACGAGCGCCGCGGCGACGTCGTCGATGCCGAACGGGTCGTCCGCGTCCTCGGCCGCGACCCGCGCGTGGAAGAGCACCTGCAGCAGGACGTCGCCGAGCTCTTCGCGCAGCGCCTCGCGGTCGCCTTCCTCGATGGCGTCGAGCAGCTCGTAGGTCTCCTCGACCAGGTACTGCCGCAGCGAATCGTGCGTCTGCACCGCGTCCCACGGGCAGCCGCCCGGCGAGCGCAGCCGGTCCATCACCTCGGCGGCCTCGACCAGCGGCGGCACCGGCGTCTCGATGACCTCCGCGCCGGTCGCGATGAGCAGCGACGCCGCGGGCTCGTCCCGGGACCCGGCGAGCAGCACGACGTCCTTCAGCGAAGGCGCCTCGGTGATGGCCGGGACACCGAACGCGGCCGGATCGACGTCCGTGGCCGCGTAGACGGCGGGTGACTCACGCAGGATCTTGAGCGCCGCACCGGGCAGCGTCGTCCCGCGGACGACTACGACGACACCCGTGCTCACTGCTTGGCGCTGCCGGACCCACCCGGGGGCAGCACGAGGCCCTCGACGGAATCCTGGTTCGGCACGACGTTCATGCCCACGACGTCCCAGACGCCGTACCGCTTGTTGACCCGCACGCCGAGCTTGTCGAACAGCGGCTGCAGCTGCCGCATGCCGATCGCGGTCTTGGTCGCGGCGTCGAGCTCCGGCACCTGCTCGGTGGCGACGGTCCGGTCGTCCGTGCGCTGCCGGACCACCGCGACGAGCCAGGTGCCCTGCAGCTGCTCGCGCGGGTCGGGGACGGCCGTGACGGTCCCGGCGGGCGAGCCGAAGATCGGCGTGGAGGCGAGGGCACCGGCCTGCGCGGCGGGCACCGCTTCGCCGAGGCCGGTGAGCGGCGGGATGCTGTCGACGTTGTTGCCCGCCGCCTTCGCCTGCTGCCGCGCCTGGGCCTCGTACTGGACGTCGGCGCCGATGCGCTGGGTCGCGGCCGCGGGGTTGGCGGCGAACTGCCGGGCGAGGTCGAGGGCCGCCTTCTTCGCTTCGGGTCCCTGGAGCGTGGAGCCGGTGTTCGGGTCGGGCAAGGTGCCGATGGTCGTGAAGTCGAAGGTGACCGCCAGGTTCGGGATCGCCTTCTCCGCCAGCGCCTGGGCGAGGTAGGTGTCGGTCAGCGACTCGCGGTGGTCACGCGAGCGGGCGACGACCTGGCTGACGGCCTGGGCCTCGTTGCTCGCGTCGGCGGGGACCGGACCGTTGAGCGGGTCTTTGGCCAGCTGGGCGTCGATTTGCCCGTAGTTGGGCTTGATGCCCTGCTTTTCGGCGGCCTGGAGGAGCAGCTCGTGGAGGACGAGCTGGGTGACGGCCGCCCGGCCGACCTCTTCGAGCTTGTGCTCACCGGCGAGCTTCTGCGCGTACGGCTGCTCGCGGACGGCCTTGTCGATCAGGTTCTGCACCTGGTCGATGGAGACGGCGTGGTCGCCGATGACGGCGGCGGCACCGACCTGGCTGGGGCCCGAGCCGCACCCGGCGAGGAGAAAAGCACCGGCAACGACCGCGACCAGCGCGCGAGGGCGCCCCATGATCCGCATCACAGGCCATACCCTCTCACACCATCGCCCCCGAAACGCAACACCCATGGGGTCCCGGCGGCGGTAATGTCGACTTATGGACCATTGGCTGACCATCGAAGTGTTCGACGGGGAGCAATCGGCTTCGCTGTGGCGCCTGGAACGAGGGGACGCACTCACCGAAGCGGCGCTGACGAACGGCGCTGAGCAGTGGGTTTGGCACGAGCACCGCTGGGGCGTGGTGCTGGAGATCGAGTTTTCGACGGAGGAGAGGCGCGACGCGTTCAGGGGGCTGCCGGTCGTGACGGCGGCACTGGACGCGGTCCCGGACCCGGCGCGCGGGCTGCTGGTGTACCCGGGGCGGGGCGGAGGTGCGGGGTCGCGGATGCCGCGGCACCCCCGGCCACTGCCGATGGCGGGTGCCGGGGCGGTTCCGGTGCCGGTGGAGTCGGTGCGGATGGGGTTGGCGGAGCCTTTGCCGCCGATGTTCAGCGAAGTCGGGTAAGGAGTTCGCGCCAGGTTGCGGTGGAGGCGGTGAGGATGCCGCCTTCACGGTCTTTGGTGTCCCGGATCAGGACAGGCCGGTCGAGGGCAACCTCGACACAGTCGGCTTGACTGCTGTGCGTGCTCTTCCGCCACTTTTCCGGCATGTCCACTCCCGGGAGCTCTCGCGCGAGTCGAGTGATGAGCATGCGTGATTCTGCCTCATCGAGAGCGGTCTTCGCGAGTGCTCGAAGAATGCGGCGGTAGGCCGAAATTTCGCGGGGTTCCTCCAAGTAGAGGGCGGAAACTTCGCTCTCCAAGTAGATCACCGGCCGGAACGAATCCGACTCCACCAGCTGGAAGTCCCCGGCGAGCCCGGCATGACCGCCGGTTGCGGGAATCACCCGGATGGCCGCGTTGTCGCGGACTTTCGCCAGGTTGTGGAGCTGGGCGCGCATGACCGCGGGCGTGGGACCGACCGGCAGGCGCAGGGCGAATTCGTGGAGGTAGAAGCTGAACCGCGCGCGGGGACGAGTGAGGATGGCCTGGCGGGACAACCGGGTGAACACGTGCTCATCCACCTGGTCGGGGTCGCACGGATGGCCCATTTCGTTCGCGAGGGCCCGGGCGTAGTCGGCGGTCTGGAGCAAACCCGGGATGACCACGCCGTGGAAAGACGAAATGGCGGTGGCCTGCTGCTCGTGCGCGATCAAGGTGCGGAGGTTCCCGGGATTTTCGAGCAGGCCCGGCTTGCGCATTTCGTCACCGAGGGCCATCAACTCGTGGTATTCCGCACCTCTGACCCCCAGCACCGTGAGAAACCGGGCCAAGTTCACCGGGTCCGGGCGGGCTCGGCCGCGGGTCACCGCCGAGACCCACTGCGCGCTCATCTCCAGGCGCCGGGACATTTCCCGGACGCCCCAGCCCTTCTCCGCCATGCGCTGGAGCAGCCGGTCGCCGAGCTGCCGGGCCCGGATGTTCGGCTCGCGATATTCCGCCATGGGCCGAACGTAGAGCCGCCGGCAAGGGAAACCGAGGCGCCACAACGGAAAGTCCCCCGAAATGGCGCCGGTGTCCACCCTGCCTTACACGGCCGCCGGCTTCTTCGTCAGCTGGAGCAGCAGTTTCGTGCACCAGTCCAGCAGCTCTTCGTCCCGCAATGTCGGGGCGCCGATCCGCCCGCCGGCCGGACCTTCCGTCGGCTTCGGGACCGAGACCGTGTTCGTCACCGCCTTGTACACCGCCTTCGGGTACAGGCGCTTCAAGCGCACCATCTGCGAGTCCAGCAGTGGCAGCGGCGCGAAACGGATCGTGTTGCCCTGGACCGCCACTTCCGTCACGCCCGCCTCACGGCAGGTGTGCCGGAAGCGAGCCACCGCCAGCAACCGGTTGACCGGCGCCGGCGGCTGGCCATACCGGTCGATGAGCTCCTCGCGGACCGCGTCCAAGCCCTCCGTGTCCGGCGCTGCCGCGATCTTGCGGTACGCCTCCAGGCGCAACCTTTCCCCTGGCACGTAGTCGTGCGGGATGTGGGCGTCGATCGGGAGGTCGACGCGGACTTCCGCCAACTCCTCCTCCTCGGAAGTCTCCGCGCCCGCGTGCCGCCGGAACGCGTCGACCGCTTCGCCGACCAGCCGCACATACAGGTCGAAGCCGACGCCCGCGATGTGGCCCGACTGCTCCGCCCCCAGGATGTTGCCCGCGCCGCGGATCTCGAGGTCCTTCATCGCGACCGCCATGCCCGCGCCGAGCTCGGTGTTCTGGGCGATCGTGGCCAGCCTGTCGTGGGCGGTCTCCGTCAGCGGCACCTCCGGCGGGTACAGGAAGTACGCGTACCCGCGCTCGCGGCCACGCCCGACCCGGCCGCGCAGCTGGTGCAGCTGCGCCAGCCCCAGCAGGTCGCCGCGCTCGACCAGCAGCGTGTTGGCGTTCGAGATGTCGAGCCCAGTTTCGACGATCGTGGTGCAGACGAGCACGTCGTACTCGTTCTCCCAGAAGCCCTGGATGATCTTTTCGAGCTTTTCCTCGTTCATCTGGCCGTGCGCGGTGACGACCCGAGCCTCCGGCACCAGCTCGCGGATCCGCCGCGCCGCCTTCTCGATCGACGACACGCGGTTGTGGACGTAGAACACCTGGCCGTCGCGCAGCAGCTCACGCCGGATCGCCGCGCCGACCTGCTTGTCGTCGTACGCGCCGACGTACGTGAGGATCGGGTGGCGGTCTTCCGGCGGGGTCAGGATCGTCGACATCTCGCGGATGCCCGCCAGCGACATCTCCAGGGTGCGCGGGATCGGTGTCGCCGACATGGTCAGCACGTCGACGTGCGTGCGCAGCGCCTTGATGTGCTCCTTGTGCTCGACGCCGAAGCGCTGCTCCTCGTCGACGATCACGAGGCCGAGGTCCTTGTAGCGGATGCCCGTCTGCAGGAGCCGGTGCGTGCCGATGACGATGTCGACCTCGCCCGCGGCGAGCTGCTCGAGGATCAGGTCGGACTCGGCCTTGTTCGTGAAGCGGGACAGGCCCTTGATCGTCACCGGGAACGACCGCATGCGCTCGGTGAACGTGTTCAGGTGCTGCTGGGCGAGCAGCGTCGTCGGCACCAGCACCGCGACCTGCTTGCCGTCCTGGACCGCCTTGAACGCGGCGCGGACCGCGATCTCCGTCTTGCCGTAGCCGACGTCGCCGCAGATGACGCGGTCCATCGGGACGCCGCGCTCCATGTCCGCCTTGACCTCGTCGATCGCGGCCAGCTGGTCGTTCGTCTCCGTGAACGGGAAGGCGTCTTCCAGCTCGTGCTGCCACGGCGTGTCCGGGCCGAACGCGTGCCCGGGCGCGGCCTGGCGCGCCGCGTACAGCTGCACCAGCTCCGCGGCGATCTCCTTGACCGCCTTCTTGGCCTTGGCCTTGGTGTTCTTCCAGTCGGAGCCGCCGAGCTTGTTGAGCGTGGGCAGCTCGCCGCCGACGTACCGGGAGACCTCGTCGAGCTGGTCGGTGGGCACGAACAGCCTGTCGCCCGGGTGGCCGCGCTTGGACGAGGCGTACTCCAGCAGGAGGTACTCGCGGGTGGCGCCGGCGACCGTCCGCTGGACCATCTCGACGAACCGGCCGATGCCGTGCTGGTCGTGCACCACGTAGTCGCCGGCCTTGAGGGCCAGCGGGTCGACCGCGTTGCGCCGCCGGGACGGCATCTTCGTGTTGAGGTCCTTTGTGGACGTTCCAGCGCCCGCCCCGCGGCCGGTGAGGTCCGCTTCGCTGAGCACGACCAGGGCGCGCTCCGGCGAGATGAACCCGTCGGTGAGGCCGCCGCAGGTGACCGTGACCACGCCCGCGGCCGGCGGCTTGGCCAGGCCGTCGCCGGCCTGGACCGCCGGGACGTCGGCGCTGGTGAGCTGCTCGACCGCGCGCGCCGCGGTGCCCTGGCCGGCGACGACGAGCACCGCCGTGCCGCCCGACGCCGTGTGGGCGCGCAGGTCGGCCGTCGCTCGCTCGAGCTCGCCGCGGTAGGCCGGAGCGGCCTCGACCGAAACGCGGTAGACGTCCGGGTCTTCGCTGGTCAGCTGAGTGATCGTCCACCAGGCACGCTTGGTGTCCTGCGCGTGGGAGGCGATCTCGTCGAGCCCGCGGTACGCCGAAGCGCCGAGGTCGATCGGGGCCTGGCCGCCCGCCGCAGCCGTCGTCCAGGACGCTTCGAGGAACTCCTGGCCGGTGCGGACCAGGTCGGCGGCGCGGGCGCGGATCTTCTCCGGATCGGTGAGCAGCACGTGGGTGCCCGCCGGCATCGCGTCGGTGAGCAGCTCCAGCTCGCCTTCGCAGAGGACCGGGATGAGCGCCTCCATGCCCTCGACCGGGATGCCGTCGGCGAGCTTGGCGAGCATTTCGGCCAGGTGCGCGTCGGCTTCGTACGTCTTCGCCAGCTCCGCGGCCTTCTCCTTGACCGGCTGGGTGAGCAGCAGCTCGCGGCACGGCGGCGCGGTGACCCGCGGGATCTCGCCGGGCAGGGACCGCTGGTCGGAGACGGCGAACGCACGGATCTCGCTGACCTCGTCGCCCCAGAACTCCACCCGGACGGGGTGCTGGGCGGTGGGCCCGAACAGGTCGAGGATGCCGCCGCGGACGGCGAACTCGCCGCGCTTCTCGACCATGTCGACGCGGGTGTACGCCAGCTCGACCAGCCGTTCCAGGAGCTCCTCGAACGGGGTTTCCTCGCCGACGACCAGGTCGATCGGCTTCAGCGAGCCGAGCCCGGGCGCCATGGGCTGGATCAGGCTGCGGACGGTGGCGACGACCACGCGCAGGTCGTCTTCGCCGGTCTTCAGCCGGTGCAGCACCTCGAGGCGGCGGCCGACGGTGTCCGCGCGCGGGGAGAGGCGTTCGTGCGGGAGGGTCTCCCAGCTCGGGAAGTCGGCCACCTTGCCGCGGCCGAGCAGCGCGCCGAGGGACGCGGTCAGCTCGTCGGCCTCGCGACCGGTGGCGGTGACGGCGAGGACGGGCTTGGCCGCGCCTTCATCGGCGGCGACGGCGGCCGCGACGAGCTGCCGGGCGGCGATCGGGCCCTGGAGCTCGAGCAGCGGCGCGCCGGCGCGCTCGACCACGCCGCGCAGGGCCGGGTCGGGAAGGATGGCGGTGAGGAGTCCGGACAGTGGAGCGTCGGTCACGGTCCCAGCCTACGTGCCACCCCCGACAACTTCCCGATCACCGCTGGTCGTGAGTGAGAAACAGGGTTGGAACACTGTTTCTCACTCACGAGAGCCGCGGCAGGCTCAGCTCCGGAGGATTCCCACCACCTCGGCCAGGCGGGGCAGCTGCTCGTCGAACACCTTCGGGTCGGTGCTCGCGATCCGCAGGAGGAAGTGCTCCACGCCTTCGTACTCCCGCAGCTGCGCGGCCACTTCCGCGGCGCTGCCGGTCACCTGCATCTGGATCCCCTGGACGAACGCCGCCGGGCGCCCGTAGTTCTGCCGGCAGTACTCCTCCAGCAGCTCACGCCCGCGCGCCGGATCGTCCTCCACCAGGACCGTCGCGAACAACGCCGGGGTGACCGGGCGCGACGCCGTCGAGCGGATGCGGGCCAGGCCGGAGCCGTAGTCCGCGGGATCCGGCGGGTACGGCAGCCAGCCGTCGTACAGCCGGCCGACCCGCTCCAGCGCGCCCGGGGTGTACGCCGCCAGCCACACCGGCGGGCCACCCACCCGAGCCGGCGCCGGGAACACCGGCAGGGAGTCGTGGTGCAGCACCGAGCCGTGGAACGACGAAGCGCCGCTCCAGGCCGCGCGCCAGAGCGCCACGATGTCGTCCAGGCGGGCCCGGCGGCGCTCCCACGGGACGCCCGCGAGCGCGAACTCCGGCTCGCTGCGCCCGGCGAACCCGGCCCCGACGGCCACGGTGAGCCGTCCCTCGCTGAGCAGGTCCAGCGACAGCAGCTGGTTGGCCGTCAGAATCGGGTTCCGCAGGGCCGGGAGCAACGCGGCCGTGCCCAGGGTGACTCGCGAAGTCCGGGCGGCGAAGGCGGCCAGGACGGCGAGCGCGTCGAGCGGAGCCTTCGCGAGGGTGTCGCCGACCCAGACCGAGTCGAGGCCGAGTTCTTCGGCGGCGACGGCGGTGGCGACCAGCTCGGGCGCGGTACGCCCGGCGTCGAGGATGGGCTGGTAGGTCGGGATGACCAGGCCGTAGTTCGTCATGGCCGAAGCGTCGCCGGAACGGGGTATGCCTTCAATTCCCCCCGGGGAATGGACCGGCCGAGCAGGATGGACCCGTGGACTTCGGAACGGCGCTCAAGGACTGGCGCACCCGGCGGCGGATCAGCCAGCTCGACCTCGCGCTGCGCGCGGGCACGACCCAGCGGCACGTGAGCTTCATGGAAAGCGGGCGTTCGGTGCCCGGCCGCGGCATGGTCCTGCGCGTCGCCGAGTCGCTCGAACTGCCCCTGCGCGAGCGCAACGGCCTGTTGCACGCCGCCGGCTACGCGCCGACGTACCCCGAAACCCGGCTCGACGACCCGGCGATCCGGCCGGTGCTCGACGGGCTGCGGCGGCTGCTCGACGGCCACCGGCCCTACCCCGCGATCGTCGTCGACCGCTACGGCGTGCTGGTCGCCGCCAACGACGGGTTCCGGCTGCTCACCGAGGGGGTCTCGGCGGAGCTCCTGCGCGAGCCGGTGGACACGCTCCGGCTCGCGCTGCACCCGCGCGGGATGGCCCCGCGCGTGCGCAACCTCGACGACTGGGCGCGGCACATCCTCGAGCGCATCCGCAACGACCTCGCCCGCACGCCCGACGACCGGCTGGCCGCCCAGCTTGCCGAGCTGGAGGGGTACCTGCCCCCGCCGCCGTCGCCGGGCCCGGAGCACCTGGGATTCGCGGTGCCGGTCCGGCTGGCCACCTCGCTCGGCGAACTCCGGCTGATCACCGCGATCACGACGTTCGCGACGGCGGCGGACGTCACCGTGTCGGAGCTGAAACTGGAGACGTTCCTGCCCGCGGACGCCGAGACCGCGGAACGCCTTCACAGCACCAGCGCCGTCGTGTGACCCACCAGCAGCTCCACGCTCGCCCACAGCACCGCCGCGCACACGCTGCCCGCCGCGAACCGGCGGTACGGCATCGCCGCGGAGCCCGCGACGCGCGGCACCAGCGTCCGGACGCCGGCCAGGCAGCGGCCGGCGATCACCGCCGGGACGCCGTAGCGGGCGACCGCCCGTTCCACGCGCTGCCACCGGTCCCGGTGGGACAGCCGCGGTCCCCAGCGGCGTCCTTCGAGGTAGGCGAGCTGGTCGCCGAGGACGGCCGCGGCGACGGCGACCACCCAAGCGAGCCCGAGGTGGAGCGTGCCCCGCTCGGCGAGGAAGCCCATCAGCAGCAGCGCCGACAACGTCGGCAGCACGATTCCCGGCAGCAGCGCGGTTTCCGCCGTGATGACCAGGGCGCAGACGAGGTAGACGACGAGCGGGGGCGCGTCAAGCAGGGGCCGCAGCAGGCTGTCCACGCCGGGCCCTCCCCACCGTCACCGGCAGTGCCGCGCGGTAGACGAACGCGGGCGGCAGGTTGCCCCAGACGATCTGGGTGCGCTCGACGACAGCGAACCGGCTTCGCAGCGACGCGGCGAAGCGGCGTGCGGGTGGCGTCCAGGCCGCGTGGGCGTACGCGAAGGTCGTGAAGCGGCCGTTCGGGGCGAGTCCGGCGGTGACCGCGTCGAGGATGCGCTGCTGCCGTGCCGCGGTCATGGCCGTCCACGGCAGACCGGAGACGACGACGTCGACGTCGGCCAGGGCGAGGTGTTCCGCCGAGCCGGTGACGACGTCGACCTGCGGAAAGCGCTCCCGCAGCGCAGAGGCGAAACGCGGGTTGATCTCGACGGCCGTGAAGCGCGCTTCGGGACGAAGCAGCCCCAGGACCGCTTCGGTGAACACGCCGGTGCCCGGCCCGAGCTCGGCGACGCGGGCCGCGCGTTCCAGGCCCAGGCCCGCCGTCATCTCTTCGGCCAGCCGCGGCGAGCTCGGCGCGATCGCGCCGGTCAGCACGGGGTGGCGGAGGAATTCCCTGGTGATCGACATGGCCCCGACGCTAGGAACGGCGGGGGTGGCCGCGAATCGGCCGGCGCGGCCGGCCTGATCCTCCCCGAGGAGGACACGGCCGGTCCCGGGGAAGGACGCCCCGGCCGGGGTCCCGGCATTACGTTCGGGGCGTGGAACGACTCGTGAAGTGGGTGCGCCGGCACCGGTGGACGGTGGACCTGCCGCTGTACGCCGTGTTCCTGCTCCTCGGACCCAACCTGGCCGGTTCGGCGCCGTACGAGGTCCGGCTGATCCCGATGCTGTTCCTGCTCCCGCTGCTGGTGCGCCGCCGGTTCCCGCGCACGGTCGCGGTGCTGATCATCGCCGGGGCGGCGGTGGTGTACTTCAACGAGATGTGGGCTTACGACCGGGGCCGCACCGAGCTGGCGATGGCGGTCGTGCTGTTCGCCCTCGTGAAGCGGCGGGACCGGTGGTTCGCCGCGGTGATCGCCGCGGCGGTCGTCGTGCTCGACGTCCAGTGGGCCGCCCTCTACGCCCCGGAAGCCGCCGACCCGACTTTCACGATGCTCAGCATGCTGCCCCTGCACATCGCCGCGTGGGCGCTCGGGGAGTTCTTCCGCACCAAGGAACAGCTCACCGCCGAGGAGGAGAAACTCGGCGACGCCCAGACCCGCGCGGCCGTCGCGGAAGAACGCACGCGGATCGCGCGGGAGCTGCACGACGTCCTGGCGCACAGCATGAGCGTGATCGTGCTCAACGCCGAGGGCGCGAAGCTCGCCCGCCACCGCGACCCGGCGGCCGTCGACCGCACGCTCGACACGATCGTCCACACCGGCCGGGACGCGCTGGCCGAGCTGCGGCGGCTGCTCGAAGTCCTGCACGCCGGCCAGGCAGCCCGCAGTCCCCAGCCGACGCTCGCCGAACTGCGCGGGCTCGTCGAACAGTCCGGCCGGGACGTCACGCTCGACGTCACCGGAGACCCGGGCGTGCTGCCCGCGAGCGCCGCGCTGCAGGCGTACCGGATCGTCCAGGAGGCACTGACCAACATGATCAAGCACGCCCCGGCCGACGCGACCGGCCGCGTCGCCGTCGCCTTCGAGCCGCCCGAGGTCCGCATCGAGGTGACGAACACGGGCGGCCACGCACCGCCGGCACCGGCACTGCCGTCCTCGGGACGGGGGCTGGCCGGGATGCGCCAGCGCGTCGAGATGTACCACGGCGAGCTGGCGACGGGCCCGCTTCCCGACGGTGGGTACCGGGTGGCCGCCAGCCTGGTGGTGGGCTCGTGACGACCCGCGTCCTGCTCTGCGACGACCAGCAGCTCGTGCGCGTCGGCCTGCGGATGATCGTCGAGAGCCAGGACGACCTGGTCGTCGTCGGCGAGGCGGCCAACGGCGAGGAGGCCGTCACCCTGGCCCGGGAGCTGCGGCCCGACCTGGTACTGATGGACGTCCGGATGCCGGTGCTCGACGGCGTCGCCGCGACCGCGCGGATCTGCGCCGAACGGCCGGAGGTCCGCGTCCTGATCATCACCACGTTCGACCTCGACGAGTACGCGTATGCCGCGTTGCGGGGCGGGGCCAGCGGGTTCCTGGTGAAGGACGCCCCCTCGGAGGAGATGCTCGTCGCGATCCGCGGCGTGCTGCGGGGCGACTCGATGGTCTCGCCGTCGGTCACCCGGCGACTGCTCGACCGGTACCTCGCCGACGACCGCGACCCGGTGGACGCCGCGAAGCTCGGGACGCTGACCGAACGCGAGAAGGACGTGCTGGGCCTCATCGCGCGCGGGCTGTCGAACGGCGAGATCGCCGCGAAGCTGTACATCGGCGAGACGACGGTGAAGACGCACGTCGGGCGGATCCTCGGCAAGCTGCGGCTGCGCGACCGGGTGCACGCGGTGGTCTTCGCCTACGAGTCGGGGCTGGTGCGGCCGGGCTCCTGATCGCCGGTCCGGGACCCCTCCCCGGGTTCCTTCGTTACGTTCGCCGGACCGGACCGACGACCGAGGAGTCATGTCGTGCACACGCTCGGCAGATCGGCAGTGGCACTGGCCCTGGCCACCGCGCTCGCCGGCTGCGCAAATACGTCACCACCGCCGCCGACGAGCAGCGCACCACCCGCCGCGAGCACCTCACCGACCCTCGACCTGGCCCAGCAGGCCTTGTGCGGCCGGTTGCAGGTGTTCTCCACCCTGCTGCTCCACTTCAGCGCCGACCTCGCCAGGACGGTACTGCCCGATGACGGCGGCGGCCGGGAAAGACCCGGCGCCGCCGAACTCGCCCGGCAAGCGGACGTGATCGCCGGCGCGGGCGCCGAGCTGGCGAAGACCGCCCCGACGGCGGTGAAGGCCGACGTCGACACCGTTCTCGAGGCCACCGCCGAAGCGAAAGCACACCTCGCACCCGGCGGAACCCCCGGATCCGCCGTCGAACCGATGTACCGCCAAGACACGGAGGCGGCCCGCACCGCGCTCGGCCAGTACGGCCCGTGCCCTCACTCCAACTGACGACAAGACGGCGTCCGGGAGCGCGTCGAACGGCGATTTCACCGGTTGATGGCAGGATGAGCCCTATGCGGCGTTCGCTGGTCCTCATCGGTGTGGTGTCCCTGCTGGTCCTGGGCTGTTCGGGGGCGGCGAGCGAGCCGGTGCAGAGCGTCCCGCCCGCGGCCACGCCGGCCGCCGCGAGCGGGAAGTTCGACGTCGAGGTCGTGACCGCCGGGCTCGAGCACGGCTGGGACGTCGGGTTCCTGCCCGACGGCGGCATGCTCGTCCCGCAGCGGCCCGGCAAGCTCGCCCTGGTCCGGAACGGGCGGGCGGCCGAGGTGCGCGCCGACTTCTCCGACGTCATGGCCAAGGGCGAAGGCGGCCTGCTCGGCCTGGCCGTCAGCCCGGACTTCGCCACCAGCCGCGAGTTCATCACCTGCCAGGACCACCAGGAAGACGGCAAGGCCGTCGACATCCGGCTGGTCACCTGGAAGCTGGCCGGTGACGGCGCGAGCGCCTCGAAGGTCAAGGACCTGCTCACCGGGCTGCCGGTGAACCCGAGCGGACGGCACTCCGGCTGCCGTCCGACCTTCGCCCCGGACGGCGCACTGCTCGTCGGCACCGGCGACACCGCGCGCGCGTCGATCGCGCAGGACCGCCACTCCCTCGGCGGCAAGGTGCTGCGGCTGGACGCGAAGACCGGGAACCCGTTGCCGGACAACCCGTTCGCCAACTCGAGCGACCCGCGGGAACGGCTGATCTACACCTACGGCCACCGCAACGTCCAGGGCGTGGCGATCCGGCCGGGCAGCGGCCAGGTGATCACGGCCGAGCACGGGCCGACGTTCGACGACGAGGTCAACCTGCTGAAGCCGGGCGCGAACTACGGCTGGGACCCGTCGAAGGGCGGCACGGAGTCGGACTACGACGAAAGCGTGCCGATGACCGACCTCCAGCGCTTCCCGGACGCGGTCAGTCCACTGTGGACCTCCGGCCGGACCACCGAGGCGATCAGCGGCGACGCCTTCCTGACCGGCGCGCAGTGGGGCGCGAACGACGGCGCACTGGTCGTGGTCGCGCTCAAGGGCCAGAAACTGCTGCTGTTCCACCTCGACCCGGCGGGCAAGGTCCTCGACGTCACGCTGCCCCCGGAGTTCGACGACAAGTTCGGCCGCCTGCGCGCGGTCCGCAGCGGCCCGGACGGCGCCCTGTACGTGACCACCTCGGACGGGACCGACGACAAGCTGCTGAAGGTCACGCCCGCCTGATCATGGGAAAAGCACGGCCATCGGGTGTCGTGGACACTTACGCCGGGCTCGCGGATCGCGGAACATGGTGGGTACCAAAAGTTTCGCGACGCGTGTTGGACGCGGTCCGAAGAGAGCGTTCCCGCGGCAGCACCGCGCCGGTCCCCGGGCGCCATCGCCGACCTGGCGACCCGGGGACCGGCATCCACCCCGGCCGGGTTCAGGCCGCTATTTGCCCAGGTGGGCACCGCCGTTGACGTGCACGACCTGGCCGGTGACGTGCCCGGCGGCGGGGCTCGCCAAGAACGTCACCACGGCGGCGACGTCGTCCGGCGTTCCCGGGCGCTTGTTCATCGTGTTGCCGATCAGCCACTCGCGGCGCCGGTCGCTCAGCTGCCCGTGGAAGAACTCGGTCTCCCCGATCAGCCCCGGCGCGACGACGTTCGCGGTGATTCCGCGCGGCCCGAGCTCCCTCGCCACACTCACGGTCCACGCCTCGACCGCGGCCTTCGCGGCGCCGTAGGACCCGGCGCCGGTGTGCGCGGCGATCGAGCCGATGGTGACGATCCGCGCGCCCTCGGCGAGGCGGTCGCGCAGGGCGTGCGTCACCAGCGCGGCACTGACCACATTGGACCGCAGGTTCCGCTCGAACGCGGCCGCGAAGCCGGCCAGCCCCGATTCGCCTTCGCCGCCGTCGAGGAAGTCCGTGTTGCCCCCGGCGTTGTTGACGAGGACGTCGACGCGATCCGGCAACTCTTCGAGTGCGGCCTCGACGGCGGCCGGATCGGCGGCGTCGAACACGACGGGCCGCGCGCCGATGAGCGTCGCGGCTTCGGTGAGCACCTTCTCCCGGCGCCCGGTGATCGTGACGCGCTCGCCGGCCTGGGCGAAGGCGGCCGCCACGGCGTAGCCGATGCCCGTGCCGCCGCCCGTCACCACGATTTCCCTGTTGTTCGCCATGAACCCGACCCTAGTGCCTAGGATCGGGGCATGAGCAAGATCGACCCGGCCACGTCCGCGCTCGTGCTGATCGACCTGCAGGAACGGATCGTGGCGCTGCCCACCACCCCGTACCGCGGCGAAGAAGTCGTCGCGAACGCGCTGCGGCTGCGGGAGGCGTTCCACGAGGCCGGTGCGCCGGTGGTGATCGTCAAGGTGTCACGGCCGGACAACCCGCCGGGCAGCGAGCTGGCCTTCGACGCCGGCGACGACAAGATCGTCACCAAGTACACCATCGGCGGCTTCGCGGGCACGGACCTCGACGAGTTCCTGCGCGGCGCGGGTGTCCGCACGGTCGTCTTCGGCGGCATCGCCACGGAGTTCGGCGTCGAGTCCACCCTGCGCGCGGCCTCGGACCACGGCTACGACACGGTGGCGGTGTCCGACGCGATGACCGCGCTTTCCGACATCTCGCACGAAAACGCCATCACGAAGATCTTCCCGCGCCTGGGCACGGTCGTGACGACCGACGAGGCAGTGGCGGCGCTGGCGTGATCGACAAGATCGCCTGGCTCCACGTGGTGGACGGCCGCGTCCTGGCGGCCCGCTCGCGCGGCAAGGACAAGTTCTACCTGCCCGGCGGCAAACGCGAGCCGGGCGAGACCGACGCCGAGACGCTGGTCCGGGAGATCCGCGAAGAGCTCGGCGTCGAGGTCGTGGCCGGGTCGATCACCCCGGCGGGCACGTTCGAAGGCCAGGCGCACGGGCACGCGGAGGGCACGGTCGTCCGCACGACGGCCTACTCGGCGGAGTACCGCGGAACACCGCGGGCCTGCGCGGAGATCGAGGAGATCGCCTGGCTCACCTACGCGGACCGGCCACGGGTTTCCCTGGTGGCGCAGCTGGTTTTCGACCACCTGCACGAGGCCGGGCAACTGCCGTGATCGACAAGATCGCGTGGCTCCACCTCGTGGACGGCCGCATCCTCAGCACGCGTTCGCGGGGCAAGCAGGTCTACTACCTCCCCGGCGGCAAGCGCGAGCCCGGCGAAATCGACCGCGACACCCTCATCCGCGAAATCCGCGAAGAACTCGACGTGGCGATCACGCCGGATTCCATCGCCGCGGCGGGGACGTTCGAAGCGCAGGCGGACGGCCACGCCGAGGGCACGCTGGTGCGCATGACCTGCTACACGGCCGAATTCCGCGGAACGCTCAAAGCGAGCAGCGAAATCGAAGAGGTCGCGTGGCTCGGCTACGCCGACCGCGGCCGGGTTTCCGCAGTGGACCAGCTCATCTTCGACCACCTGCACGAGGCCGGGCAGCTGCGGTGACGAGCGCTCACCGGCGCTTGACGAGCGGCGCGTCCCGCGAGAACGCCCGGAACCCGGCGCTGTAGTACAGCTCCCGCGCCGGAACGGACTCGCCCATGCAGGCGACCGTCGCGTGGCGGGCGCCCGCCGCGGCGGCCAGGCGCAGGCCGTGCAGCACCATCGCCCGGGCCAGCCCCTGGCGCCGGTGGCCCGGGTGCGTGCCGACCGGCTCGAACTCGACCGTCGCGTTCACCTCGTCGAGCCACATGATCGCCGAGCACGCCATCGTGCCGTCCGGGGCTTCCACCAGCACGTGCAGATCGGCGCGGTAGCCCGGCGCCCGCCGGACACCGAGGTACGACGAAGCCGTGTACGACGTCGGCGCCCACGCGTCCACCTGCGCCTGCACCACGGCTTCCGGCGTGACCTCCGCGGCCGTGCGGAAGGAAAACCCGGCCGGCAGCGACGGCTCCTCGACCTCGGTCAGCTCGCGCTCGTTGAGCTGCGACCACGCATCAGGCGCGTCGGGTTCGTAGCCGTGCGCGGCCCAGCGCCCCAAGGCGTGCGCGTCGTCCGCCGCCGGCAGCACGGAACGCTCGACGCCGGGCGCTGTCGTGGCGTACCAGCCGATCACCTCGTCGACGAGTTCCGCGTGCCCCGGAGCCACCTGGTAGGCCAGGTACGCGGCGGTGATGTCCTTGACCGAGCCGTCGTTGCGCCGGACCCGGCGCGGCAGCTCGGCCCGGCCCCACGCGACGAGCTCGCCGCCGGAGAACCACAGCCGGTGCTCGCCCTCGCCGCCGGTGCGGCCCCAGTTCCAGGCCAGTTCGCCGTACGACGCGTCGCTGTTGACCAGCCGCGGGTGGGTGGCGGTGATCCGCTGCGCGAGGCCCTGCATGAGCTTCAGGTCTTCGACGGACAACGCCATGGCTAACCCAGCCGCAGCTTCGGCTTGTGCTCCAGGTGCGACAAGCCGTTCCACGCCAGGTTGACCAGGTGCGCCGCCACCTCGTCGCGCTTCGGTTTGCGCGCGTCCAGCCACCACTGGCCGGTCAACGCCACCATGCCCACCAGGGCCTGCGCGTACAGCGCGGCCAGCTTCTCGTCGTAGCCGCGGGCCGCGAACTGCTGGGCCAGGATGTGCTCGACCTGGCTCGCGATGTCGTTCAGCACGGTGGAAAACGTGCCCGTGGAGCTCGCCACCGGGGAATCGCGGACCAGGATGCGGAAGCCGTCGTGGGAGTCCTCGACGTAGGACAGGAGCGCCGTCGCCGCCTGCTCCAGCATCGCCCGCGGGTGGCCGCCGTGGAGCGTGGAGATCATCCGGTCGAGCAGCAGCTGCGTTTCGCGGTCGACGACCACCGCGTAGATGCCTTCTTTGCCGCCGAAGTGCTCGTACACCACCGGTTTCGACACGTTGGCGCGGTGCGCGATCTCCTCGATCGACGTACCGTCGAAGCCCTTCTCGGCGAACAGCGCCCGCGCCACGTTCAGCAGCTGCTGCCGCCGCTCGGTGCCGGTCATCCGGACGCGGGTCACCGGGGCGGCCGGACGGGCCCCGGTGACCTGCTGCTCACGCTTCGAACGTCGTCTCCCCGCCATCGGGGCAGCCTACAGTGAAGGCCTGACTAGCCCTTTTCCGTCGCGATGCGGGCCAGCCGCTGCGGCGTCGGCCAGCGCACGTCGTGCACCCAGCCGAACTTCTCGAAGATCCAGATCAGCCGCGCGGAGATGTCGATCTGGCCGCGCTTGACGCCGTGGCGGGCCGACGTCGGGTCGGCGTGGTGCAGGTTGTGCCACGACTCGCCGAAGGAGAAGATCGCCAGCGGCCAGAAGTTCGCGGACTTGTCGCGGGCGGCGAACGGGCGCTCGCCGATCATGTGGCAGATCGAGTTGACCGACCAGGTCACGTGGTGCAGCACGCAGATGCGGACCAGCCCGGCCCAGAAGAACGCCGTCACCGCGCCCCAGAGCGACCACGAGATGAGCCCGCCGAGGATCGCGGGCAGCACCAGGCTGACCAGCGCCCACAGCCAGAACAGGTCGTCGACCTTCTTGATGGCCGGGTCCTTCACCAGGTCCGGCGCGAAGCGCTCGGCGTTGGTCTGGTCGCGCTCGAACAGCCAGCCCATGTGCGCGTGCCAGAAGCCCTTGGCGATGGCCCACGGCGAGGTGCCGAACGCCCACGGCGAGTGCGGGTCGCCGTCGCGGTCGGAAAACGCGTGGTGGCGGCGGTGGTCGGCGACCCAGGTGATCACCGGGCCCTGCAGGGCGATGCTGCCCGCGATGGCCATGAACACGCGCAGCCACTGCTTGGCCTTGAACGAACCGTGCGTGAAGTAGCGGTGGTACGACACCGTGATGCCGAGCCCGCTGATCGCGTAGAACAGCACGAAGATGCCGACGTCGACCCAGCTCAGTCCCCAGCCCCACGCGAACGGCACCGCGACCAGGAGGGCCACGAGCGGGGCGATCACACCGAAGTAGACCGAGAGTTGCACGCCGATGCCGCGCGTGCCTTCGATGACAGGTTTGGGCCCCTTGGGGGCCTGCGGCTCCCCGGCGGGCTGGGAACGGTCGAGCGTGGCCGTCATACGCTTCACTTCTTCCTACACGGGCACACTTCTACCAAGGGCGCCCTAACCTACGATGCCGTAAGTTACGGTACAGGAGGTTCGGGCGGCTGGGGAGAGCCCGAACTCACACCCGTCCCGGGGAGTGGGTACCCGGCTCGCGGGTGTCAAACGCATCCCCCGCGCGGACGACACCCGATCGTCGCTATCCTGACCAGGATCGATCCGCCGTAGTGTAATCGGCAGCACTTCAGATTTTGGTTCTGACAGTTCAGGTTCGAATCCTGGCGGCGGAGCAGCAGAAGGATCGGGACCCCACGACACCGGGAGGTTGGCGCTGACCGAGGAGGCGACCGACCCGGTGACGGCCAGGCGGCCCGCGCTGGCCGAGATGTCCGACGCCTGGATCGTCGGGCGCGCGCGCGAGCTGAACGCCGCGGTCCAGCGGCACGACTACACCCAGCAGCTCGAGATCGTCGCGATGATGGACGAGCTGCTCGACGAGACCCAGCGGCGCGGCGAGCCGCTGCTCGTGGCCCAGCTGCTGCGCTCGTCGGCGCTGGCCCGGCTGGCCACGAAGGGCCTGGCCGCGGAGGCCGAACCCCGGCTCGACGAGATGCTCGCGCACACCCGGCGCCACGGCATCGCCCTGCTGCGCGCCGACGCGCACGCGCTGCGCGGGCGCCGGCTCGTGATCGCCGCGCAGGAGGACGCCGCGCTCACCGAGATCGCCCGGGCGCTGGCCATCCTCGACGACTCGACCATCCCGGACCGGCAGGTCGGGCTGCGCAACTGGAACCGGCTGCTCTCCTCGACGCTGATCGACTGCTGGCTGGTGCTCAACCAGCTCGGCGTCTACGAGGCCGCCGAGGAGGTCATCGGCCGCGCGGCTTCGGCGATCCGCGAGAGCGCGAGCCCGCACGACATCGCCCTCCAGCTGATCAACCGCATCAAGATGCTGCTCGGCTGGGGCCTGCGGCTGGAGCGCATCGACGAGTACGACGAGAGCGCCGAGAAGTTCCGCACCGCGGCGTCGATGGGGGCGGCCGCCGAAGGCCCGTTCGCCGAGTCGCTGTTCCCGCGCAAGGCGAACGTCGCGGCGATCGACCAGGTCGGCGTCCTGGCCGCGGCGCCGGCGCTGAACCAGCCGGGCGCCGAGCACATCGACCGGCTGGAGAAGCTCTACGTCGAGCGCGCGTTCGGGCACGACCGGGAGATCGTCGCGATCGCGCTGGCCCGCTGCCTGGACAAGGAGGGCCGTCGCGAAGAGGCCCTCACGGTCCTGCGCGAGACCCGCCAGTCCATCTCGGACGACACCTCGCAGCCGTCGATGCGGCTGAACATCGCCCGCGAGCTGGCCCGGCTCGACACGAGTCCGGACTACGCCTCCGGCGCCAGCGAATCGTTGATCGACTACGCGCGGCGCCTGGAGTCGGAGATGTGGAGCCTGCGCGAGTCGCAGATCGCCACGCTCAACGCCCGCCGCGAGCACGAACGCCTCTCCGCCGAGCACGGCGCGATCACCCAGCAGGCCCTGCAGGACCCGCTCACCGGCCTCCCGAACCGGCGCGCGCTCGACGAGAAGCTGCGCCAGCTCGCCTCGTCGGCGGACGCGCAACCGCTGGCGGTCGCGCTGGTCGACCTCGACGGCTTCAAGGGCGTCAACGACAAGCAGTCGCACGCCGAAGGCGACAACGTGCTGCGTGTCGTGGCCAGCACCCTTCGTGACGCCCTGCGCGGCGACGACCTGGTGGCGCGCTACGGCGGCGACGAGTTCATCGTGCTGCTCCCGGGCACGCCGGCCTCCGCGGCGAAGATGGCGCTCGGGCGCGCCGTGAAGTCCGTCTCCAACCTGCCGCACCACCTTTCGCACGGCGTGACGCTGTCGATCGGGCTCGTGTCGCTGCGGCCGCAGGAACGCGGCGAGCAGGTCCTCGCCCGCGCGGACGCGGCGATGTACCAGGCGAAACGCGGCGGCGGCAACCAGGTGGCCTCGGCGAACTCGATGGCCGCGGACCCGGCCGCGGCGTGGGCGAGCGAGGCCCCTCCCACCGACCCCGCGTGGGACGCCGACGACCACAGTTAGGATCGGTGCCCGACAGAAGCCAACTTTTGGTAACCGTTGGGAGCGCCGTTGACCGGCCCGCTGAGCACGTTGATCCTCGCCGCGGGTGAGGGCACCCGCATGCGTTCCTCGACGCCGAAGGTGCTGCACCCGATCGCCGGGCGGCCCCTCGTCGAGCACGCCGTCCGGGCCGCCGCCGGGCTGAACCCCGAACACCTCGTCGTGGTCGTCGGGCACGGCCGCGAGCAGGTCGGCGCGCACCTCGAGCAGGTCGGCGCCGCACTCGGCCGCCCGGTCGGCACCGCGGTGCAGGACCAGCAGAACGGCACCGGCCACGCCGTGTCCTGCGCGCTCTCGACGCTGCCCGCCGACCTCACCGGCACCGTGCTCGTCAGCTACGGCGACGTCCCGCTGCTCGACACCGCCACCCTGGGCGCGCTGCTCGACGAGCACACCGAGGCGAAGAACGCGGTCACCGTGCTCACCTCGGTGGTCGCCGACCCGGCCGGCTACGGGCGGATCGTGCGCGACAGCGCGGGCAAGGTCACCGGGATCGTCGAGCACAAGGACGCCACCCCGGCGCAGGCGGAGATCACCGAGATCAACTCGGGCGTCTACGCCTTCGACGCGGCGGTGCTGCGCGACGGCCTTTCGCGCCTCTCGACCGACAACGCCCAGGGCGAGCTCTACCTCACCGACGTCCTGGGCATCGCGAACGGTGACGGCGTGGGAGTCGGCGCCCTGGTCGTCGACGACCCGTGGCTTACCGAAGGCGTCAACGACCGCGTGCAACTGTCGGCGCTCGGCGCCGAGCTCAACCGCCGGATCGTGCAGCGCTGGCAGCGCGAGGGCGTCACGATCACCGACCCGGCCACGACCTGGATCGACGCCGGCGTCACCCTCTCCCGTGACGTCGTCATCGAGCCCGGCGTGCAGCTCAAGGGCACGACCTCGGTCGGCGAGGGCAGCACGGTCGGGCCGGACAGCACGCTGACCAACGTCACGATCGGCGCCGGCGCGAGCGTCGTGCGGGTCCACGGCTCGGACTCGGAGCTCGGCGACGGCGTCACCGTCGGCCCGTTCACCTACCTGCGGCCGGGCACGAAGCTGGGCGTCAAGGCGAAGCTGGGCGCGTTCGTCGAAACGAAGGCCGCGGACATCGGCGCCGGCACGAAGGTGCCCCACCTGACCTACGTGGGCGACGCCACGATCGGTGAGCACAGCAACATCGGATGCTCCAGCGTGTTCGTGAACTACGACGGCGTGCACAAGCACCGGACCGTTATCGGGTCGTATGTCCGGTTGGGAGCGGACAACACCTTCGTCGCCCCGGTGAACATCGGTGACGGCGCTTACAGTGGGGCAGGTGCCGTAATCCGCGAAGACGTCCCGCCGGGCACACTCGCGGTGTCGGCGCCGCCGCAGCGCAACATCGAAGGCTGGGCGATCCGGCGCCGGCCGGGAACACCCGCGGCGGAGGCGGCCCAGGCCGCCCTCGACGCCGAGTCAGCAGCAGGAACCGACGGGGAGTCGCCAGCATGAGTCCGAAGCAAGGCACGCCGAAGAAGAACTTGATGCTCTTCTCCGGTGGGGCCCACCGGGAACTCGCCGAAGAGGTCGCCCAGCACCTCAACGTGACGATCACCCCGCAGACGGCGCACACGTTCGCCAACGGCGAGCTGTTCGTCCGGTTCGAGGAGTCCGTGCGCGGCACCGACGCCTTCGTCATCCAGGCGCACACCACGCCCATCAACGAGTACGTGATGGAGCAGCTGATCATGGTGGACGCGCTCAAGCGGGCGAGCGCGAAGCGGATCACCGTGGTGATGCCGTTCTACCCGTACGCGCGCCAGGACAAGAAGCACAAGGGCCGCGAGCCGATCTCGGCCCGGCTGATCGCGGACCTGTTCAAGACCGCGGGCGCCGACCGGATCATGACCGTCGACCTGCACACCGCGCAGATCCAGGGCTTCTTCGACGGCCCGGTCGACCACCTGATGGCGCAGACCGTGCTGGCCGACCACATCAAGGCCACCTACGGCAACGCGGACATCACGGTCGTGTCCCCGGACTCCGGCCGCGTGCGGCTGGCCGAGAAGTGGGCCGCCCAGCTCGGTGACCGGCCGATCGCGTTCATCCACAAGACGCGCGACCCGGACAAGCCCAACCAGGCGGTCGCCAACCGCGTGGTCGGCAAGGTCGAGGGCAAGCTCTGCGTCCTGATCGACGACATGATCGACACGGGCGGCACGATCGTGAAGGCGACGGAGGCCCTGATCGACGAGGGCGCCGCCGACGTCGTCATCGCGACGACGCACGGCATCCTGTCCGACCCGGCCACCCAGCGGCTCTCGTCGTGCAAGGCGCGCGAGGTCATCGTCACGAACTCGCTGCCGATCCCGGAGGAGAAGCGGTTCCCGGGGCTGACGGTCCTGTCGATCGCCCCGATGCTGGCGGAGGCCATCCAGCAGGTCTTCGAAGACGGCTCGGTGACGTCCCTCTTCGACGGCAACGCCTGAGGTTCACGAAAGCCCGCCCTCCGCGAACGGAGGGCGGGCTTTTCACTGCACGGGAACGTCAGTAAGCGACGGTGAAGCGGGCGCGGCGGTGCTTCGGCTGCTCGATCTCGTCGACGTAGGCGATCGCGAAGTCGTCGCCGCCGATGTGGGACTTGCCGTTCTCGTCGGTCAGCAGGACGTCGCCGCCGATGCGGAACTCGCCCGTGCGCTCGCCCGGCGTCCACGCGCCGAACTCGGCGGCGGGGCTGACGTAGAACCAGTCGAGGCTCTCCGGCTGCTCGCGCAGCAGGCCGAGGACCTCGGCGTGGTTGCCCGCCTCCTCCTTGTACTCGGCCGGGAACTCCGGGGTGTCGAACAGCCGCGGGCCGCCCTCGGCCACGTGCAGGCTCGCCGCGCCGCCGACGAACGACAGCCGGACGCCGTTCTCGCTCGCGATCCGGGCCAGGGCCGGGACCGCGTCGATCAGCTTCTTGCCGTCGATCTCCCGCGCCGGGGTGGCGACCACGAAGACGTCCGCGTCCTTCGCCAAGCCCGCCACGAACTCCTCGTCGTGCAGCGAACCCTGCCGCTCGTCGACACCCTCGGGCGCCGAGCCCGCGTGCCGCGCGACCCCGACGACCTCGTGCCCGCGCCGCAGCGCCTCCGCGCCGATCCTGCCCCCGGCGTACCCGGTTCCCCCGAAAATGACCAGCTTGGCCATGGCTGTTTCTCCGTTCGTTTCGGCTGTCCGCAGCCGATGCTAAGAACGGAAGATCACCTACTTCAACGGAAGCAACACACCCGGGGGTAGGTGTCCAGGTCAGCCGCCCAGACCGGCGAACTCCGCGGCGATCTTGCCCTTGACGGCGTCGACGTCCAGCCCCGCGCGCACCTCCGCCGTCGCGGTCGGCTTCGAGAGCACCTGGTAGCTGGCCGTGCGGTTGGGCAGCTTGAACTTCACGTCACAGGACAGCGAGATCGTCTTGTACGGCTCCGCGTCCCCGGCCGCCGTGCACGTCTGCGCGCCGAGCGACTCGGCGCTGACTTCGACCGAGAGGGTGATGTGGACGACGCTCTTCTCCCCCGACGCCGGCGTGCCGACGACGCTGTTGGAGACGTCGATCGTCGTCGTGCAGGAGCCGACGAAGTCCTTGCAGTCGAGCTTGTCGTTGGTGACGACCGCGCTCGCCTGGACCAAGCCCTCGAACGGCTGCCCCAGGCCGGCGACGGCGGCGTCGAGGTCGGTGTGGAACGTCTTGACCGCGTCCCCGGTGAGCGGGGTGACCCCGAATTCGGCGCCGTACTTCGGGCCGTTCTGCGGGTCGAGCAGGACCGGGGCGAAGCTGACGACGCGGTTCGGCTTGGCCGCCGTGACACGCAGGACGCTCGGCGCGGCGCCGAGCTGGTAGACCTCGGTGCCGTCCGGCAGCTTGGCCTTGACCGGCTCGCCCACCCGGTCGAGCCCGGCCAGCGCCTTGCGCAGGCCTTCGGCGAGCGCCGGCGGCGCGAACCGGGCCGCCGGGTCGAAGGGCAGCTCGGAGCCGAGCGAGCGCACCCAGCTCGTGCCGAACTGCGTGCCCTCGTCGATCGCGTGCGCCTTCCAGTAGTCGGCGTCGGCCTGCAGGTAGAACTGGCTCGCGGCGGCCGTCACCCGGACGAAGCGGCCGTCCAGCGGCAGCGCGCCGAAGGCGTAGCCGCCGCGGGTGATCCGGAACTGCTGCTCGCTGCCCTGCACCGTGGATTTCAGCGCGACCGCGGGTGCCTGGCCCAGCGCCGTGAGGGCCGCGTCGACCGCCGCGCGCTGCTCGGCGCGCCGGTCCGCCGTCGCCTGGTCGGCCGCGGAGACCCCGGCGGTCCCGGCGACCGCCACCTGGCAGCCGGCCAGCACCCCGCCCAGCAGCAGCACCGCCGCCACCCTGCTCCACCGAGCCCGCATTTCGCCCCCTGCTCTCCCGCTACCGAGCACACCTCGGCCGGCGTTGTCCCGCCACCGGATTTGTGTCGTCACGTACCGGGGTTCCAGGAGGGTTCTAGCCTGGGCCGGGCACCCGCCGCAACCCACCGTGATGAGGTTGGTTTACACTCTTGAGGTTGTCTCGGCGAGGCGGGGCCCTTCTGGGGAGCCCGGCGTGATCGACGCGGCGGCTCGAGTAGCCCCCGTCGTCGTGCACGCCCGGAAACTCGCCGCCGAAACTTCCTTGAACAGAACATATCGGCTTCTCCCCGCCGCAGCATGCTGTCTTGATTTGAAGGAGTGCAACACCGTGTCCGAGGTACGTCTGTCCGTCGAGCCGCGCACCGAGTTCGGCAAGGGCGCCGCGCGCCGCACGCGTCGCGCCGGCAAGATCCCCGCCGTCCTCTACGGCCACGGGTCGGACCCGCGGCACTTCGCGCTGCCGGCGATCGAGTTCGCCCGCGTCGTGCGCGAGAACGGCTCGAACGCCGTCATCACCCTGGACCTGGAGGGCTCCAGCGAGCTGGCCCTGACCAAGACCATCGTGGTGCACCCGCTGAAGAACTACATCGAGCACGTCGACCTGCTGGTCGTCAAGCGCGGCGAGAAGGTCACCGTCGACGTCCCCGTCGTCGTGACCGGCACCCCCGGCCCGGGCGGCCTGGTCAACCAGGACGTCGACACCCTGCAGGTCGAGGTCGAGGCGCTGCACATCCCCGAGCAGGTCGAGGTCTCGATCGAGGGCCTCGAGGTCGGCACCCAGATCCTGGCCGGCCAGGTCCAGCTGCCCCAGGGCGCGACCCTGGTCACCGACCCGGAGTCGCTGGTCGTGGCGGTCAACGAGCCGCAGCGTGAAGAGGCCGACGACGAGGCCGAAGCTGGCGAAGAGTCGGCCGAAGCCGCCGAATAGCCTCCGCCTTCCTCCCCGCCACCACCCTCAACGGAGGAGCTTCGCTCCGCTGTTATTTTCTCTGCATGACCGAAGACCTGCCCGGGGCCGGCGAGCTTATTCTGCTCGCCGGCCTCGGCAATCCGGGACCTCAGTACGCCGGAAACCGGCACAACGTCGGGTTCATGGTGCTGGACGAGCTCGCCGCCCGCGTCGGCGGCAAGTTCAAGGCCCACAAGACCGGCGGCGAAGTCCTCGAAGGCCGGCTGGCCGGCCGCCGCGTGGTGCTGGTGAAGCCGCGCTCGTACATGAACCTCTCCGGTGGCCCGGTGGTCGGCGCGGCGAAGTTCTACAAGGTGCCGCCGTCCGGCGTGGTCGTGGTGCACGACGAGCTCGACGTCGACTTCGGTGCGCTGAAGCTCAAGTTCGGCGGCGGCGACAACGGCCACAACGGACTCCGCTCGATCACGAAGTCGCTGGGCACCCGCGACTACTACCGGGTGCGGTTCGGCATCGGCCGCCCGCCCGGCCGTCAGGACCCCGCGGACTTCGTGCTCAAGGACTTTTCGACGGTCGAGCGCAAGGAACTCCCGCTGGAGGTGGACCGGTGCGCGGACGCGACCGAAGCGTTGATCGGGACCGGCCTCGCGGCCGCGCAGAACTCCTTCCACGCGGGCTGACATGGGTGGCAAGGTGAAGCCATGACCCCCGACGAAGTCCGGGCGATCGCTTTCGGCAAACCCCGGTTCGGCCGTCGCGGCTACAACGAGGACGAAGTCGACGCGTTCCTCGACCTCATCGCCGAGGCGCTGGCCGGGCGGAACATCCTGACCCCGGACGACATCCACTACGTCGAGTTCACGATCATGCCGGTCGGCATGCGCAGCTACGACCAGGCCCAGGTCGACCTGTTCCTCGACGAGGCCGAGGCGGCGCTGGTGGAGCTGCGCAACCCGCGGCCGGAGGTCGTCGAGGAGCCGCAGCGGCCGCAGGGGACCCGGAAGTGGTTCGGGCGCGGTTGACCACGCTGTGAACCCCGACACACAGCGCTGAGTAGCGCGAACTCACCCGAAGGCGGCGCGCAGCCGCCCGTGGGGGTGAGGTTCGGGTTCGCCCCTTTCGGGGCGCCTGTTCACGGGTTAGGACGGTGTACGGGAGTTTCGCCCGCGCCCAACCCCGGAATCGGAGAGTTCCATGTCGTTCACCGCCGAAGACCTCGCCGAGGTCACCTTCGGTAACGCCCCGATCGGCCGCCGTGGTTACGCGAAGGACGAGGTCGACGCGTTCGTCCGGCGGATCGCCAAGACGCTCGCCGACGAGGACGACCTGACCGCCGCCGAAGTGCACCACGTGATGTTCGCGAAGCCGCTGATCGGCAAGCGCGGCTACGACGAGCGCGAAGTCGACGAGTTCCTCGACGCGGTGGAGGACCAGCTCGCCGCCCGCACCGGCCAGGCCCCGGACCTCCCGGGCGCCCGCACGGCACCGGAAGCCACCACCGAGCGAGCCGCCCCGCCGACGATCCGGGCGGTCCGCGTCCAGCAGCGCTGACCCCGCCCGCAGTGAATGACTCATTCATGGCTTCCGACGTCATGAATGAGTCATTCACTGCACCGCTCAGGCGTCCGCGTTCTTTTTGATCCTGTCCGCGAACTGCTGGGCCGTGGCCGCGCGCTTGACCTTGCCGGACGGCGTCTTCGGCAGGCTCCCCGCCGGGAGCACCACCACCGCGTACGGCCGCATGTCGACCGCGTCGCGGACCCGCGCCGAGACCTGCTTCATCAGGTTCTTCTCGGCCTCGGCGTCACCCGCCAGCTTCGACTCCACGACCACCGCGAACCGCTCGCGGCGGCTGCCCGCGTCCAGCCGGACCGCCACCGCGTTGCCCGCGCGCACGCCCTCGACCGACGTCGCCGCGCGCTCGATGTCCGTCGGGTACAGGTTGCGGCCGCCCATGATGATGACGTCCTTGCGGCGGCCGCAGATGACGATCTGGCCGTCCACCAGGTACCCGAGGTCGCCGGTGTTGAGCCAGCCGTCCTCGTCCTGCGTCGCGAGCGGGCCGTCCATGGTCAGGTAGCCGGGCGTCACGGCCTCGCCGCGCAGCCGGATCTCGCCGACCTGGCGCTCGCCCACCGGCGAACCCGCCTCGTCGACGATCTCCGCTTCCAGCCCGTCGAGGGGACGGCCGAGCAGCGCGAACGACCGGACGCTGTCGGTGCCGCGCCGCGGGTCGCCCTCGGGCACCGGCACCGCGCGGTTCTCCGCCTCCAGCGCGTCCGCTTCGACGACGTCGAGGGTGAGGCCGGTGAACAGCGGCGCGAACGAGACGGCGAGGGTCGCTTCGGCCATGCCGTAGGCCGGGAAGACGCACTCGGCGGGCATCTTGAACCGCGCGCCGGCGTCCACGAAGGTCTGGACGGCGGTCTCGTCGATGGGCTCGGCGCCGTTCAGCGCGATGCGCAGCGTCGACAGGTCGTACGCGTCGTCTTCGTCGACGCGGGCCATCCGGCGCCCGACGATGGCGTACGCGAAGTTCGGCGCCGCGGTGGTGGTGCCGTGGTACTTGGTGATGAGCTCCGGCCAGATCAACGGCCCGGAGAGGAACTCGACCGGCGTGATCTTGATCAGCTCGACGCCGAAGGTCATCGGCACGGTCAGGAAGCCGACCATCCCCATGTCGTGGAAGGTCGGCAGCCAGGAGACCATCACGTCGACGTCGAAGTCGAACTCCGCGCGGTCGACCATGGCCTTGACGTTGGAGTACAGGTTGCCGTAGGTGATCCGCACGGCCTTCGGGTCGGCGGTGGAGCCGCTGGTGAGCTGCAGGAGCGCGGTGTCGCCCTCGCCGGTGGTCACGACGTCGGCGAGCGGCTCGGCGCCGGCGAGCTCGGTGATGAGCTTGAACCCGATGCCCTTCTGCTCGAGCACCGGCGCGAGCTGGTCGAACGGCTCGCCCAGCAACACGAGGTCGGAGCCGATCATCCCGAGCACCCGCACGGTGTCCTCGGCCCATTCGGCGAGATCGGTGCGCGGGGTCGGCTGGTGCAGCATGGTGACGCTGCCACCGGCCAGCCACACGGCCTGCACGGTCGGCGCGATCAGCACCGGCGCGGCGGCCAGCACGGCCACGGCACCCCCGCGCTCGAACCCCCCGGCCACCAGTCCCCCGGCGATCCGCCGGGCCTCGGCGTGCACCTCGGCCCAGGTCCGCCGGACCGGTTCCTTCGGCTCGCCGGTGACCATGCCGCGCTGCTGCCCCCGCTTCGTCGCGGTGGCGACGAGCGTGTCCACGAACCTGCTCATAGCCGGAACATTACTGTCTCGACGTCAACATCCGCCGACCAAACGGAAAACCGGCGTCACTCCAGCAGCTCGGAGGTCTCCAGCCAGCGGCCTTCGACGTCCTCGATCTCGCCCTGGACGCCCTTCAGCTCGGCGTTGAGCTCCATCAGCTTCGCCGGGTCCGTCGCCGCCGCCAGCAGGGAGGCGTGCAGCTTCTCCTCCTTCGCGTGCAGCTGGTCGAGCTTGCGCTCCAGCCGGCCCAGTTCCTTCTGCGCCGCGCGCAGGTCCGCCGCCGACTTCTTCGCCTCGGCCTTGGCCGCCGTCGGAGCGGTCGCGGCCGCCGGTTCCTTGGCGAGAGCGCGGCGGTTCAGGTACTCCTCGATGCCGCCCGGCAGGTGGGTGATGCGGCCGTCGCCGAACAGCGCGACGATCGTGTCGCAGACCCGCTCCACCAGGTAGCGGTCGTGGGACACCACGACCATCGTGCCCGGCCAGCCGTCGAGGAGGTCCTCCAGCTGCTGCAGCGTGTCGATGTCCAGGTCGTTCGTCGGCTCGTCGAGGAGCAGGACGTTCGGCTCGGCCATCAGCAGCCGGCACAGCTGCAGACGCCGCCGCTCGCCGCCGGAGAGGTCCCCGACCGGGGTCCACTGGCGGGCCGCCGGGAAGCCGAGCTTCTCGCCCAGCTGCGACGCCGTCATCTCCTGCTTGCCGAACACCACGCGCCCGGCCACCTGCTCGATCGCCTGCAGCACGCGCAGGTCGCCGGGCAGGTCGTCGAGTTCCTGGCGCAGGTGCGCGAGCGCCACCGTCTTGCCCTCGATCCGGCGGCCGGTCGAGCCTTCGACGTCGCCGCCGAGCAGCTTCAGCAGCGACGTCTTGCCCGAGCCGTTGACGCCGACGAGACCGATCCGGTCGCCCGGGCCGATCCGCCAGGTGACGTGGTCGAGCAGCGTCCGCTCGCCCACCTGGTAGGTCGTGTCTTCCAGCTCCAGCACGGTCTTGCCGAGCCGCCGCTTCGCGAACGCCTGCAGCTCGACGGAATCCCGCGGCGGCGGCACGTCGGCAATCAGCGCTTCGGCCGCTTCCACGCGGTAACGCGGCTTCGACGAGCGGGCCTGCGGGCCGCGGCGCAGCCACGCCAGCTCCTTGCGGGCCAGGTTCTGCCGCTTCTCTTCGGCCGTCGCGGCCAGTCGCGCGCGCTCGGCACGCGCGAAGATCCAGTCGGCGTAACCACCTTCGTACTGCTCGACGCGGCCGTTCGCGACTTCCCACGTCAGCGTCGCGACCGTGTCGAGGAACCACCGGTCGTGCGTGACGACCACGACGGCGACCTTCCGGGCCAGCAGGTGGTCGGCCAGCCAGCGGACACCTTCGACGTCCAGGTGGTTGGTCGGCTCGTCGAGCACGATCAGGTCGAGTTCGCCGGTCAGCGCGGCGGCGAGGGAGACCCGGCGCCGCTCGCCACCGGACAGGTTCGCCGTCGGCGTGTCCAGGCCGATCGCCGTGATGCCCAGTCCGTCCACAATGGATCGGACGCGGGCGTCGGCGGCCCACTCGTGCTCGGCGCCGTAGCGTTCGAGCACGACGTCGCCGACCGTGCTGCCGTCCGGGAGCTCCGTGCGCTGGGTGACCACGGCCATCCGCAGGTCGCGAACGTGGCTCACCCGCCCGGAGTCCGGTTCGGACAGTCCGGAAAGGACTTCCAGCAGCGTGGTCTTGCCGCCCCCGTTGAGGCCGACGACGCCGATGCGCTGCCCGGCCGCGATGCCGAGGGAAACGCCGTCCAGCAGCGGCTTCACCCCGTAGGACTTGCTCACCGCCTCCAGGTTGACCAGGTTGGCCATCCGCTCAGCCGATCCTTTCCACGATCTTGAACCGGGTCGCCACGACCAGCGTCGTGTCGTCCACGGTGAATTCCGGATCTTCCATGGCCGCGCGCATCTCCGCGCTCTGCCAGTAGTCCGTGTGGTCGGCGCGCCATTCGGCGACGCTGGTGAATCCTTCGCCTTCGTCGAGCGCGTGTTGCAAGTCCACTTCGGACAGCGGGATGACCCGCACCTCGGTGGTTTCGAGGACGGCGACCCCTTCACCCGCTGAGTCGATCATCAGCTCGCGCTCGCCGACGACGGGCAGCTCTTCGCCATACTTCTCGTATTCGGCGACCAGGCCGGTGGTCGAGGTCTTCTCCCCGCGCAGGATCGCCGCGACCAGCTTGTCCCGCAACGGGCCCGGGAACGCGAACTCCGCGTGCCTCATGCGTGCACCCGCGGCGGCGTCGGCCGGTTCGCGTCGTCGCCGCCGACCACGCGGGCGCCGGGGACCGGGCCGTGGGCCACGCGGACCGTCCGGCACACGCCGGCGCCGGACAGCTCGGCCGCGACCTCCACCGCCGACTGCGCGTTTTCGCAGAGGAACGCGCACGTCGGCCCGGAGCCGGACACCGTGCCCGCGAGCGCGCCCGCGTTGACGCCCGCCCGGAGCGTGCGGCGCAGGTCGGGCCGCAGCGAGACCGCCGCCGCCTGCAGGTCGTTGCCCAGCAGGAGGGCCAGCTGACGCGGGTCGCCGGAGGCCAGCGCCTCGACCACCGGCGTGTGCGAGCCGATCCGGGGCGGGTTGCCCGCCGCGCGCAGGCGGTCCAGCTCGCCGAACACCTTCGGCGTCGACAGCCCCTCGGCGGCGAAGGCCAGCACCCAGTGGAACGTGTGCCGGGAGAGGACCGGAACCAGCTGCTCACCGCGGCCGGTGCCCAGCGCGGTGCCGCCGTAGATCGCGAACGGGACGTCGCTGCCCAGACCGGCGGCGACTTCGGCCAGCTCGTCGCGGGTGACGTCGAGGTTCCACAGGCTCGCCAGCCCGACCAGCGTCGCCGCCGCGTCGGCGCTGCCGCCCGCCATGCCGCCGGCGACCGGAATGCCCTTGCGCAGCACCACCCGGACCTTCGGCTCGCCGGTGCGCCCGACGTGCGCGGCCAGCGCTTCGACGGCCCGCCAGGCCAGGTTTTCGGGGCCGGTCGGGACCGAGCCCTCGCCCTCGCCGTAGACCTCGATGCCGGGCTCTTCGGTGACCGCGACGGTCACCTCGTCGGTCAGCGACAGCGCCTGGAACACGGTGACCAGCTCGTGGTAACCGTCTTCGCGCAGGTCGTCGACCGAAAGGTGCAGGTTGACCTTGGCCGGGACCCGGACGGTGACTGGGGGCGGAACTACGGCGAGCACCCGACCAGCCTACGTGCCCGCGGAAACGCCCCGATGCGACCTGCGCATCGGGGCGTTTCTCGAGTCGGATCAAGCAGCGGCGACACCCTGCGGGCCGCGCGCGGTGTGCGTGACGTGCCCGCCGCGCTCGGCGACCCACGCCAGCGCCGCGTCCGCCCGCTCGCCGCGGACACCGAGGCGGAACCGGCCCACCGGGGTGTCGCCGATGCGGGTCAGGCCGCCGCCGATGGTGGCGAACTCGACGTCGAAGCGGCCCGCGGCCTCCGGGAGCAGCGCGCCCACCGACGCGAAGCCGACCAGCACGACGTCGGCCGAGCGGTCGTAGCGCGCCACCTGGGCGCGAGTGGTCTCGATGGCCGGCAGCAGCGCCTGCGCGGTGCGGCTGGCCGGGTTCGAGATCAGGTCGAGCACCGTGCCGCGCTCGACGACCGTGCCGTCCTCCAGCACCGCGACGTCGTCGCAGACCCGGCGGACCACGCCCGCGTCCGGCGTCGTGACGACGACCGTGGTGCCCAGCTCGGAGCGCGCCCGGTCGAGGACGGCGAGCACCGCGCCGGCCTCCTCCGGGTCGACGCCGGCGGTCGGGTCGTCGGCGAGCAGCACGGCCGGGGCCGCCGCCAGGGCCTTCGCGACCGCGACACGGCGGAGCTGACCGGCGGAGAGCTCGCCGGGACGCTGCGCGGCGCGCGGGGTCAGGCCGACGAGGTCGAGCAGCGAGCCGACCCGGCTGCGGCGCTGCGGGCCGTCGACGCCGAGCTGCTCGAGCGGGGAAGCGATGTTGCCGGCGATGGTGCGCTCGGCGATCAGCTCCGGCTTCGTCGAAACGACGCCGAGCTGACGGCGGATTTCGCGGAGGCGGCGGCCGTCGAGGGTGCCGGTGTTGAGGCCGTCGAGGCGGACGACACCGCGGTCGGGGCGCTCCTGCAACGCGATGCACCGGGCGAGGACGGACTTGCCGGACCCGGCGGGACCGACCACGCCGAACAGCGAGCCGGCCTGGACGTCGACGCTCACGTCCCGCAGGGCGACGACCGAATTTCCGTTGGTGGCAAAGGTTTTGGACAGGTTTTCGACGGTGATCACGAAGGCTCCAGAAAACGGGGCGCACCCGCGCGGGGGCGCCCGGCCGCAAGCGAAATCCGTCCGGTTAGGACGGTGCATGAAGAAGAGGTGGACCGGCTACGACAAGCTCAGTGGGAGCGTCGACATGCGGTCACGGAGCGGCGGCCTTCGTCGACAACGCGACGCCTGGTCAGGAGCAGGGGGCGGGCTACCCTCTTCATCGAAAACGGCCTCCATCGGTCCTGGCGGTAGCACCTGCCCTGCGGAGGGTGGTTGCTGCGACTTCGGCGAGCCAGGTCTCTCAGTCGCTCGGGATGGACGTACTGAGTAAAACCGATCCCGAGGAGCGAACGCAAGCCCGTTGGCCCAGATCACACGAGTGGCGGTGTCCGGATGACGGGATCATGGGCGGCAAGGGCGTATTTTCACGCTTCCACAGTGGATTGCTGACGCGCGGCGGCGATCCGGGCGAAGTCGTGCACGTCCAGCTGCTCGCCGCGGGTCCGGGGGTCGATCCCGGCGGCCGTCAGGAGCTCGCCGGCGCGCTCGGCCGAGCCCGCCCAGCCCGCGAGCGCGGCCCGGAGCGTCTTCCTGCGTTGTGAGAAGGCGGCGTCCACCAGGCCGAAGAGGACGTCCCGGTCTTCGGACGCCGTCGAGCCGGCACGTTCGAAGGCGACGAGCGCGGAATCGACGTTCGGCACCGGCCAGAACACCGAGCGTGGCACGGCGGCGACCTTGCGTGCGGGGCCGTACCAGGCGAGCTTGACGCTCGGCACGCCGTAGATCCGGCTGCCGGGGGCGGCGGCCATCCGGTCGGCGACCTCGGTCTGCACCATGACGAGCCCGGTCTTCAGCGAGGGCACCTCGGCCAGCAGGTGCAGCACGACCGGCACGGCGACGTTGTAGGGCAGGTTGGCGACCAGAGCGGTCGGCTCGCCTAGTTCGTCCCGGGTGACGCGCAGGGCGTCGGCCCCGACGACGGTGAGGTTTCCCGCAGCTTCGGGGCCCCGTTCGGCGACGGTCCGGGGCAGCCGCCCGGCGAGCTTGGGATCGATCTCGACGGCGACGACCCGCGCCCCGGTGGCGAGCAGCCCGAGCGTCAGCGACCCGAGCCCGGGCCCGACCTCGAGGACGACGTCGTCCGGGGTGATCCCGGCGAGTTCGACGATCCGGCGGACGGTGTTGGGATCGTGCACGAAGTTCTGCCCGAGCTTCTTGGTCGGCCGCACGTCGAGTTCGGCCGCCAGGGCGCGGATTTCGGCAGGTCCCAGCAGTTCAACCACCGGAGGAGCTTACCCAGGGGGTCGGTTCGCGTACCTGGACGGTCGGTTCGCGTACCCGGAGGGTCGGATGCCGGGAATGCGAAACGGCCCCCATCCACGAGGGACGGGGGCCGTTCGAAAGCGCTGTCAGGCCTTCTTGCCGCAGACCGGCCAGGCGCTGTAGCTGCCGCCGCGGCCGGCCTTGACCTTCTCCGCGACCGCGATCTGCTGCTCGCGGGTGGCCTGGTTCGGCAGCGCGGCGTACTCGTCGCCGCCGTAGGCGTCCCACGTGCGCTTGTCGAACTGGAGGCCGCCGTAGTAGCCGTTGCCGGTGTTGATGGCCCAGTTGCCACCCGACTCGCACTGCGCGATGCGGTCCCACGCGGAGCCGTCGCCGATTTCCGGGTTGGGAGCCTGCTTGGTACCGACGTGGACGATCTTCGGCTTCGGCTGGGTGAGGACCTTCTCGGAGATGCTCTCCCGGCCGACCTCTTTGCCGTTCTTCTGCGTGACCTTGTAGGTCACTTCCTTCTCACCGGGCGTGCCGGGGTCCTCGACCTGCGTCTTGCCCTTGGCCAGGTCCGGGTCGTCGACGCGCTGCTCGGGCGGGTCGATGCTCTCCTTCTGGACGACCGTCGAGACGCCGGTGCGGCTGATGTGCACCTCGGCGCCGTCGGTCAGCTTGACGTCCAGGCCGCCCTCGGCCTGGTCCTCCGGGCCCAGGGTGAGCTTGTACTCGCCCAGGAACTCCTTCGTCGTGACCGCGGTCGTCTTCACCTGCTTCGGCGCGTTGCCGCCGTCGTACAGGGTGATGTTCTTCAGGGTCTTGATCTCGACGGTGGCGCCCTCCAGGGGCAGCTCGCCGCTCTTCGGCATCGACATCCACGTGCCGGGCTTGTCGAGCTCGGTCATGCCGAGCTGGCCCAGCGCGTCGCCGAGGTGGGTCGCGCGGACCCAGGAGGTGTGCTCCGCGCCGTCGACGATCATCTTCAGCTGGCGGCCGCGCTCGAGCTTGATGACGCCGCCGTCGCCGACCTCCGCCTGCGGGGACGGGGAGAGCGAGTCGTGTGCACCGACGGACAGGCCCGCGTCCTCGAGCACCTCGCCGACGGTGTCGCCGAAGGAGTGCACGGTCTGCTGGTGGCCGTCGACGTCGACGGTGATGCTCTTGTTCATCGCCAGCGCGGCCGCGCCGCCGCCGGCGACGCTGATCATGACGCTGAGCACGGCTCCCTTGAGGAACCGGCGCTTCCAGACCTTGGTGGTCTGGCGGAGGCCTTCGTCCAGAGCCGCACGACGCGCTTCGGGGGAAGCGGTGCGGTCCTCCTCGAGGCCGTCCGGGATGACGATCGGCGGCAGGTACGTCGTCTCGGCGTTGATGAGGCGGATCAGTTCGTCGACGTCGACGTCGATCTCGGCCATCATCGCGTCGGCATCGGGGCCGAGCGCGGCGAGGATGTCCTGCTGCGTGATGTTCGGGTCGTCGGAGAAGTCGAGCTGGCCGTAAGCCGTGTCCTCGAAATGACTGCGTTCGAGGACGGCGGAGCGCGCTCCAGCCTGTCTGCTACCTGTCACCGGGGATCGTTCCCTTTCACGAGACGACGGTCGGGGGCGCCGTCTCTACGACTGGGCGTGACGATCGGCAACTGCTGAGCGCAGGTCCGACCGGCACGATCACGGGACAGTAACGGGTCCGGGCGGGTTGCGCAAACACCGCCCGGAGTGTCGTGATCTGGGTCACTCCATCAGGTGGGCGAGCCGGAAACCCTGTTGTCGCAATGCGTTCAACCCGATGTGACGCTGGGGAGTCGGTAGACCCGCTCGGCGGTGGTCCGGACCGCTTCGGCGACTTCGTGGACAGCTTCGCCTCTGAGCGCCGCGAGGTGACGGACGGTGTAAGCGGCGCCGAACGGCTCGTTCGGCCGCCCACGGAACGGGTGGGGGGTCAGAAACGGCGCGTCGGTCTCGACGAGGTACTGCCCCGCCGGGCACAGCCGGGCCGCCTCGTGGAGCTCCTTCGCGTTCTTGAACGTCACCGTGCCCGCGAAGGAAAGGACAAAGCCCGCGTCGACGCACTTGCGGGCCATTTCCGCGTCCCCGGAGAAACAATGGAAAATTACGGCATTCGGCGCACCCTCTTCGGCCAGGATGCGCAGCACGTCGTCGTGGGCCTCGCGGTCGTGGATCATCAGCGGCTTGCCGAGCCGCTTCGCGAGGTCGATGTGCCAGCGGAACGCCTCCTGCTGGGCGTCGTGCGGCGAGTAGTCCCAGTAGTAGTCGAGACCGGTCTCGCCAACGGCGACCACGCGGTCGTGCGCCGCCAGGCGCTCCACCTCGGCCCGCTCGGCCTCGCCGAACTCCTTGGTCCGGGTCGGGTGGACGGCCACCGCCGCCCAGACCCGGCGGTCCCAGGTCGCGGCCTCCGCGGCCCAGCGGGCCGAGGCGAGGTCGTCCGCGACCGTGACGACGCGGGCGACGCCGGCGCGCTCGGCGCGGTCGACCATGGCCGTGACATCGGCCGCGGTGACCGCGCCGCACGCGTCGAGATGGGTGTGCGCGTCCACCACCGACACCGGGAGCCGGTCCGGGACCGGCGGCAGCTCGCGCTTCTGATCACCCATGCGTACTTCTTACTCCTTGATGATCGGCGCCCACTCCGGACCGGTCTCGCCGAGCGCCGGGTCGAGCTTGGTGAACAGCGGCGACGGCTTCTGCAGCGGCTTGCCGACCTCGATCGGCGTCGACGCCCACTTGGCCTGCTCGGCCGCGTAGTCGCCGGTGAGGATCGGGTTGACCCGGCCGTCGATGTCGAGGTCGTCGACCTCCTTGAGCTCCGGCTGGGCGGCCCAGACGCCGGTGCCGCCGAGGGCCTCGTGCACCTTCTGGGCCGAGTGCGGCAGGAACGGCGTCAGCAGCGTGTTGGCGTCCGAGACGACCTGCAACGCGGTGTGCAGCACGGTGTCGCGCCGCGTGGGGTCGTCCTTGAGCTTCCACGGCTCCTGGTCGGAGATGTACTTGTTCGCCGCGGTGACGACCTTCATCGCCTCGGCCGCGGCCAGCTTGAACCGGGACCGGGCCAGGTGTGCGCCCGCGGTGTCGAACGCCTTGCGCGACAACGCCTTCAGCTCTTCGTCGGCCGCCGTCGGGGCCTCCGGCCGCGGGATGGCGCCGACGTTCTTGTGCGCCATCGAGATGGACCGGTTGACCAGGTTGCCCCACTCGTTGGCCAGCTCGAAGTTCGTCCGGCGGACGAACTCGTCCCAGGTGAAGTCGGTGTCCTGGGTCTCCGGGCCGGCGACCGAGATGAAGTACCGCAGCGTGTCCGGGCCGAAGTCGCGCAGGAAGTCCTCGACGTAGATCACGCGCCCGCGCGAGGTCGAGAACTTCGAGCCGCTCATGGTGAGGAACTCGCTGGAGACGATTTCGTCGGGCAGGTGCAGGCGGCCGTACTTGCCCGGCTCGCCGCCCTTGTCACCCTCGCCGTTGTGCCCGAACAGAAGCGCCGGCCAGATCTGGGCGTGGAAGGTGATGTTGTCCTTGCCCATGAAGTAGTAGGAGCGCGCGTCGGCGTTGTTCCACCACTCCTGCCACGCGTCCGGGTTGCCGGAGCGCCGCGCCCACTCGACGCTGGCCGAGAAGTACCCGATCACCGCGTCGAACCAGACGTAGAACCGCTTCAGCGGCTGGTCGCGCCAGCCTTCCAGGGGGATCTTGACGCCCCAGTCGAGGTCGCGGGTGATCGGCCGCGGCCGCATGTCGTCGATCAGGTTCTTGGTGAAGTTGAGGACGTTCGGGCGCCAGTCGGTCTTGGTGCTCAGCCAGTCGCCGAGGGTCTTGGTGAACGCCGGCAGGTCGAGGAAGTAGTGCTCGGTCTCGACGAACTTCGGCGTCTCGCCGTTGATCCGCGACTTCGGGTTGATCAGCTCCGCGGCGTCGAGCTGGTTGCCGCAGTTGTCGCACTGGTCGCCGCGCGCGCCGTCGAAGCCGCAGATCGGGCAGGTGCCCTCGACGTAGCGGTCGGGCAGCGTGCGGCCGGTGGACGGGCTGATCGCGCCCCGGGTCGTCTTGGGCACGACGTAGCCGTTGCGGTGCAGCGCCAGGAAGATCTGCTGCGTCACCTCGGCGTGGTTGCCGGTGGAGGTCCGCGTGAACAGGTCGTAGGACAGGCCGAGGCCCTGCAGGTCGTTGCCGATCTGGCGGGTGTACTTGTCCGCGGTCTCCTGCGGCGTCGAGTTCTCGTTGTCCGCCTGGACGGTGATCGGGGTGCCGTGTTCGTCGGTGCCGGACACCATGAGCACCCGGTTGCCGGCCATTCGCTGGTAGCGGGAGAAGACGTCGGACGGGACGCCGAATCCGGACACGTGGCCGATGTGGCGGGGGCCGTTGGCGTAGGGCCAGGCCACCGCGGTCAACACAGGGGTGCTCATACCTTATTAGCCTACGGAGGGCGTCACGCACGTTTTCGGGAGGGAGGCCCCGGTTGTCGGCGACACGGCTGCTCGTGCTCGGGGTGGTGCGGATGTACGGCCGCGCGCACGGCTACCAGGTGCGGCGCGAGCTGCTGACCTGGTCGGCCGACGAGTGGGCCAACGTCCAGCCGGGGTCGATCTACCACGCGCTCAAGAAGATCACCGCCGAGGACCTGCTCGAGCAGGTCGACGTCGAGCCGGGCGAGGGCGGCCCGGACCGCACCGCCTACCGGCTGACCGGCGAGGGTGCGCAGGAGTACCAGGTGCTGCTCTCGAAGGCGCTGTCCGATCCCCAGCTCACCACCCGGACCTGTCGGCCGCGATCTCGCTGATGACCACCTGCCCCGGGCCCGGGTGATCAACCTGCTGCGGCACCGGCTGGTTCACCTGGAGACCGAGGAGCAGCAGGCCGGGCTGATGCTCGAAGAGCTGAAGGTCAACATGGGGCTGGGCACGCCGGAGCACGTGGGCGAGCTGTACCGGCTGTGGGGCGGGATCACGAACGCGAGCCTCGGCTGGCTCAAGGGCCTGATCGCCCGGCTCGAAGCGGGCGAATACGTGATGGACGGCGTGGCCGGCAAGCCGTTCGGCGAACCGCCCCGCTGATCGGCCAGGGCAGGCGCGGCCGGGAGCTTCGCCGTCGTGCCGCGCCCCGGGCGCCCACTACGTGAGGGCCGGCGAACCGCCGCCCCGGTGATCAGCCGAGGGTGTCCCGCAGGCGCAGCAGGGCGCGGCGTCGAGCGTGTGCCCGTGCCAGCAGCAGTCCGGCCGCCGCGACGAGGACGCCGCCGGTCAGGGCGGTGGCCAGCAGCTCGGCCGTGGTGCCGCGGGCCGCGGCCACGGCCGTGCCGGCGGCGCCGGTGACCGCGCTGGCCGCGAGCGCGAGCCGGGCACCCAGCACCCGGTCCCGGGCGAACAGCGGCCGACGGCGGCTCAGCACCCACCCGGCGAAGGCCGCCCAGGCCAGGCCGACCGCGATCAGCCCGGCGAAGGCGGCCTGGGTGCGAGCGGGCAGCGGGTGCGGCTCGGTCACCCACAGCACGGTGAGCAGCGCCGCACCGCACCCGCCCGCGAGCCCCACGGCCACGTGCCGCATCCGGGAGCGCAGCGAAACCTCCGCCGCCAGCGCGCGCTCCAGTTCCTCCGGGACGGCCCGGGCCACCGCGTCGTCGTGCTCACTCATGCCTCGTACCCCTTCTCCACCAGGACGTCCCGCAACATGCGACGCGCGCGGTGCAGCCTGCTCTTGACCGTGCCCGGCGGTACGCCGAGCACCTCGGCGCAGCCGACCAGCGGCAGATCCTCCAGGTGGAACAGGATCAGCACCTCGCGTTCCAGCGGTGGCAGCCCGCTCAGGCCCGCTTCGACCTCCAGCGCGGTCAGGACGTCACCGAGGCCGTCGTCGGCGGTGACCTCGTCCGTCTCGGCCTCGGCGGTCCGCGGTGCCCCGTACGCCCGGCGCAGGTGGTCGGTCACCGTGCGCCGGGCGATGGTGAACAGCCACGGGGCGAACCGGGCCGGCTCGTGCAGGCGCGGCAGCCCGCGCACCACGGCGACCCACGCCTCCTGGGCGAGGTCGTCCGCGACGTGCGGCGAGCCCACCATGCCCCGCACGTAGCGCCACAGCGGGCCGTGCCAGCGCCGCACCAGGTCGTGGAACGCCGCCCGCTCCCCGAGCTGGCAGCGCACCACCAGCAACTCGTTGCGCCGTTCCTCGCTCACCGCGTCTCCCTGCCTCACGTCGTGCGCGTCGCCAAGACAGTCGGGGTTCCGGGCGGAAAGGTTCACCGCCGCCGGTAATCAAATTTGACAGCGCTCTTCTGAGGCACAGTGTGCGACTCAACTAGTCAAAATTGACTACTGCGAGAGGGGATCTCATGATCACGGCACGCGGTCTCGAGCGGCGGTTCCGCCGCAAGGGCCGCACTGGGGGCGAAGTCCACGCGGTAAGGGGCGTCGACCTCGACGTCGCAGCGGGCGAGCTGGTCGGCTTCCTGGGGCCCAACGGTGCCGGGAAGACGACCACCCTGCGCATGCTGACCACGCTGCTGAAGCCGACCGCGGGCACCGCGACCGTCGGCGGCTGCGACCTGCTTTCCGACCCGCTGGGCGTGCGCCGGCGCATCGGGTACGTCGCCCAGGGCGGCGGCACCGCGCCGGAGCGCAAGGTCGCCGACGAACTCGTGCTGCAGGGGCAGCTCTACCGGATGAGCCGGGCCGACGCGGTCGCGCGCGGCGTCGAGCTCGCCGGGCAGCTCGACCTGGCCGGGCTGGAGCAACGGCCGGTCAAGACGTTGTCGGGCGGCCAGCGGCGGCGGCTCGACATCGCGCTCGGGCTGATCCACTCACCCGGCCTGGTGTTCCTCGACGAGCCGTCGACCGGTCTCGACCCGCAGAGCCGCGCCAACCTGTGGGACCACATCCGCCGGCTGCGCGCCGGCCAGGGGATCACCGTCTTCCTCACGACCCACTACCTCGACGAGGCCGACGCGCTGTCGGACCGGCTGATCGTCATCGACGGCGGCAGGATCGTCGCCGAGGGGACGCCGGACGCGCTGAAGGCGCGGGTCAACGGCGACCGCGTCGAAGTCGGTGTCGATCCCGGGCAGGCCACGGACGCCGCCGGGATCGCCGAACGGCTGCCGGGGGCCCGGGAGCTGTCCGTGGAGGGCGGGCAGGTCCGGTTCCGGGTGCCGCGCGGCGACGTCGCGCTGCCGGAACTGCTGCGCGCCCTGGACGCCGACGGCATCGCGATGCGGTCGGTCCAGGTGCACCGGCCGACGCTCGACGACGTTTTCCTGACCCTGACCGGGCGATCGCTGCGGAAAGCGGAGGAGGCCGGCCATGCTGCGTGACACCTGGCTGATGTTCCGCCACGAGATGCTGACGGCGGTGCGTAACCGGGTGACGCCGGTCAGCCGGGTCGCGCTGCTGCTGGGCAAGGTGCTGGCCAGCCCACTGCAGGCGGTGGTGCAGGCCGTGCTGATCATCGTGCTGGCCGCGCTGGCGTTCCCGCTCGACGCCCCGGTGGGCGGCGTGCTGCTGAGCCTGGTGATCGTGTTCCTGCTGGCGGTGTCGCTGGCGTCGTGCTCCTACGCGCTGGCGTTGACGCTGAAGAGCGAAGAGACCTTCCCCGCCTTGCTCAACGCGGTGCTCATCCCGCTGCTGCTGCTCTCCGGGATCCTGCTGCCGATCACCGCGGGGCGGGCGCCGGACTGGCTCTACACGGTCTCGCGGCTCAACCCGTTCCGGCACGTCGTCGACGTCGAGCGGTCGGGCTTCAGCGGGGACTTCACGATGGACGCCCTGTTCACGGGCAGTGTCGTGGTGCTGGTGACGGCGGCGTTGTCCCTCTGGTGGGGCACCCGGACCTTCCAGAAGGACAGTGCCTGACCAAAAGGCCTGATCAACACGGGCGCGTGCCGCTGCGGGGCCGCCTCCGGCGACGTATGGTGTGCTCTCCACCGACGTGCCGGGGGCGGACCGTGACAGAGCCGGAGAGTGAGCTCGGCATCTCGCTGTCGCACCGCGAGCGCGTGTCCGACTGGCAGGCCGTGCGCAGCGCGCAGACCCGGTTCGTGTCGGTGACGATCAGCGAGAACGTCAACTGGAGCAACCCCGCCGCGGAGCGCAACCTGGCCGGCGCCCAGGAAGCCGGGCTGCACGCCGGCGGCCGCCACTACGCCCGGCCCGGCGCGGTGCACGACCAGGCGGAGTTCTTCGTGCGGACGGCGAGCCGGCTCGGCGCGTTCGCCACCGGGTCGCTCGCCCCGGCGCTGGAGGTCGCGGCGCCGAGCGTCGACGACCGGTTCGTCAAGGCGTGGATCAAGCACGTCCGGCACGCGGCGCGCATCGAGCGGGTGCTGGTCTACGCCGACTACGACTGCTGGCAGCACCGCCTGCACCCGGACCGCTGGGCCGACAGTGAGGTCGTGCTGTGGCTGGTCCGGCACAACGGCATCCCCGGGCGGGCGGGCTGGTTCCACTCACGGCTCGGGGTGCACCAGCACGCGTACGCCCCGGACGTGCCCGGCATCGCGGCACCGGTGGAGCAGAACGCCGTCGTGTACCCGTTCACATTGGGTGATTTGCTGCTCTGACGTGTGGTGGTATGTCGCCATGCGCGTGACGAGCAAGCCACTCCGGACGGACTTGACGCCGTCGCGCGCGTTTTCGGCGCTGGCCCACCACAACGCTGCGCGCGGCCTGCCGCCGCCGGCGATGCTTTCAGGTGACTGGTTTTCCGCACGGGCGGTGATCGCGCCGTCCCTGGCCGTGTCCCCGTCCGCGCTGCCTCCCTTCCCGCCGGAGGCCGACGCCGGGCCCGGCGTGATCGGCGGGGGCTGGTTCGGCTACCTGGCCTACGACTCGGCGGACCCGTCGGGCCGGACCGGCGCGCTGCCCGCGTCCGCGTGGGGCTGGGCGGACCACGTGCTGCGCTGGTCCGCTTCGGGAACCTGTTACCTGGAGTCCTTGGACGGCGGCGGCCCGTCGGTGTCCACAATGGAGTCACTGCTGGCCGCCGAGGTTCCGGCCGGTTCGTGGACGGCGGGGCCGCTGCGGCGGCCGCTGCCGTCGGAGCACCGGGACGCGGTGAAGGCGTGCGTGCACGCGATCGAAGCGGGCGAACTGTTCCAGGCCAACATCTGCTCGCGGTTCACGGGCCCGTTCACCGGCTCGCCGACCGCGTTGTTCGCGGCCGGCGTCCGCGCGCTGTCCCCCCGCCGTGCGGCCTTCCTGTCCGGCCCGTGGGGGTCGGTGGTGTCCTTCTCGCCGGAGCTGTTCCTCGCGCGCCACGGACGTTCGGTGCGGTCGACGCCGATCAAGGGGACGCTCCCCCGGCGCGGGCCGGCCGACGACGGGAACGCCGCGTTGCTGCGGCAGTCCGAAAAGGACGTCGCGGAGAACGTGATGATCACCGACCTGGTGCGCAACGACCTCGGCCGGGTCTGCGAGGTGGGCTCGGTGACGGTGCCGTCGCTGCTGGAGGTCCGCCCGGCACCCGGGGTGTGGCACCTCGATTCGACGGTGACCGGGGTGCTGCGCCCCTCGGTGTCCGACGCTTCGCTGCTGGCGGCGACGTTCCCGCCGGGTTCGGTGACGGGCGCGCCGAAGATCCGCGCGCTGGACCTGATCGCGTCACTGGAACCGTGCGCCCGCGGGGTGTACACGGGCGCGATGGGCCTGGTGTCCCCGGTGGCGGGGCTGGAGCTGAACGTGGCGATCCGGACGTTCGAGATCGCTTCCGGCACGATCTCCCTGGGCGTCGGCGGCGGCATCACCGCGGATTCGGACCCGGAGGCGGAGTGGCAGGAGTGCCTCCACAAGGCGGCACCCCTGGAGCACCTCCTACTTGCTGGGGTCGAGCAATAGCTTGCCGACGGTCTTGCGGGAACGCAGGGCCTCGTGCGCGCCGCGGGCGTCCGACAGCGCATACTCGCCGCCCGGGACCGCCTTGAGCCGGCCGTCTTCGACGAGCTTGAACAGCTCGGTGAGCGCGGTGCCGAAGACGTTGCCCGGCAGCCGGAAGACGTGCGGCAGCCACATGCCGCTGATCGTGGTGCTGTGGCCGAGGAGATTGCGCAGTTCGACCGGCTTCGGGTTCTCGCGGCCCGCCATGCCGTAGAAGGCCAGCCGCCCGAACGGCGCGAGCGCGGCGATGCTCTGGTCGGTTGTCGTCCCGCCGACCATGTCGAGCACGACGTCGACGCGGCGGCCGTTGTTCGCCTCGATCAGCGCGGCGGTCATGTCCCCGGCGCGGGAGTCGATGGCGACGTCCGCACCGAGCTCGAGGGCGAGCGCGCGCTTCTCGTCGCTGCTGGCGGTGGCGATGACCCGGCCGGCGCCCCACGCCTTGGCGAGCTGCACGGCGACCGTCCCCACCCCGCCGGCGGCGGCGTGCACGACGACCGATTCACCCGGCTCGAGGTGGGCGTTCTTGCGGAGCAGGATCCACGCGGTGGTGCCCTGGACCAGCATGGACAGCGCGGTGAGGTCGTCGATGCCGTCCGGGACGGGGAAGGTCGTGGCCTGGGGCGCGACGGCCTTCTCGGCGTATCCGCCACCGCCGTTGAGCAGGGCGACGACCCGCTTGCCGTTCGCGCGGCCGACCACCTCACCACCGGGCACGAGCGGCAGCTTGCTCGGCGCCAGGTAGGAGTTCTCGGCCTGGTGGGTGTCGGCGTAGTTGACGCCGATGCGCTCGACGTCGACGAGCACCTCGCCGGGGCCGGCCACCGGGTCGGGCAGCTCGACGGGGGTGAGCACCTCGGGGCCGCCGAACTCGGTCACCTGCACTGCGCGCATGTCGCGTTCCCTCTCCGTCATGGTTGTGAGACATTCTGGCATATGTCTCAGGAGTTCGAGGTGGCCCGTGAGTGGTTCCTGTCCGGCCGCCGGCTGGACATGGGCGAACTGGCGCAGGAGCTGGCGATCAGCCGGGCGACGCTGCACCGCCGCATCGGCAGCCGCGACCGGCTCCTCGGCGAGATCCTGTGGTCGCTTTCGGAGGTCACGATCGCCCGGCTGTGGCCGTCGTGCGTCGGCCGCGGCGCGGCCGGGGTGGCGGACTTCGTGAGCGGATATGTCCGGTTCGCGAACGACTCACCGCCGTTCCGCGACTTCCTGCGCCGCGAGCCGGAGCGCGCGCTGCGGCTGCTGACGACCCGCGCCAGCGTTTGCCAGCAGCGGACCATGGAGAAGCTGGCCGCCCTGCTGAAGGACGAGGTGGCGGCCGGGCGGCTGGTGCCGCCGGTGCCGGTGCCGGACCTGGCCTACCTGCTGGTGCGGATCGGCGAGTCGTTCGTGTACACGGACGTGATCACCGGGGACGCGCCCGACGCCGGGAAGGCGCACGCGGCGGTGACCGCGTTGCTCACCTGACCCGCGCGGCCAGCACGGCGTCGTACAGCTCCTTTTTGGACACCCCGGCCGCCTCGGCGACCTCCGCCGCCGCCGACTTCAGGCGCTCCCCGGCCGCCACCCGGGCCGAGACCTCGTCCACCAGGTCCGCCACCGAGACCGCCTTCGGCGCGGCGCCGGACAGCACCACCGTGATCTCGCCGCGCACACCCTCCGAGGCCCACGCGGCCAGCTCCGCGAGCGTTCCCCGCTTCACCTCTTCGTACGTCTTGGTCAGCTCGCGGCACACCGCGGCCTGCCGGCCGGGGCCCAGGACCGCCACCGCGTCGGACAGCAGGGACGCCAGCCGGTGCGGGGACTCGAAGAACACCGCCGTGCGGGGCTCGTCGCGCAACGCCGTCAGCCACTTCGTCCGCTCGCCCGGCTTGCGCGGGGCGAACCCCTCGAAGCAGAACCGGTCACACGGCAAACCGGACAACGCGAGCGCCGTCGTCACCGCGGACGGGCCGGGCAGGCACGTCACCGGCAGATCGTCCGCCACGCACGCCGCGACCAGGCGGAAGCCCGGGTCGGACACGCTCGGCATGCCGGCGTCCGTCACCAGGACCACCGACTCGCCCGCGTGCAGCGCTTCCAGCAGCTTGGGCAGGCGCGCCGCCTCGACGTCTTCGTAGAAGCTCACCACCCGGCCGCGCGGGGTCACCTCCAGCGCGGAAGCCAGCGATCGCAGCCGCCGGGTGTCCTCGGCCGCGATGACGTCGGCTTCCGCCAGCGCCGATGCCAGGCGCGGGGAAGCGTCGCGGACGTCGCCGAGCGGGGTGGCGGCGAGGATCAGACGGCCAGGAGGAACCGGGGAGTTCACCACGCCAGCCTAGGCTGATCAGCGGATCCGGACGACGGACGCCCTGCCTCGCCCGTAGGATCGCCCCGTGACCGCCGTGCTGACCCGTCCCGACGACGAAAGCGTCCGGCCGGACCCGGTCGAGGCGCTCCGGCCGCCCACCGACCGCGAGCTGACCCTGCTCGGCCGGGGCATGCCCACCGACCGGCTGCGCGGCTGGGTCGTCACCCTGGTGCTGACGCTGATCGGCGGCATCGTCCGCCTGCAGAACCTCGGGGAGCCCACCGACAAGGGCAGTCCGGTCTTCGACGAGAAGCACTACGTGCCCCAGGCGTGGCAGATGCTGCGCAACGGCGGCTACGAGGACAACTACGGCTACGAGCTGGTCGTCCACCCGCCGCTGGCGAAGCAGCTGATCGCGATCGGCGAATGGCTGTTCGGCTACAACGGGTGGGGCTGGCGGATCATGCCGGCGCTGGCAGGCACCCTGCTGGTGCTGCTGGTCATCCGCGTCGCCCGCCGCCTGACGCGCTCCACGCTGCTCGGCGGCATCGCCGGCATCCTGGTGATCAGCGACGGCGTCCTGCACCTGCAGTCGCGGATGGGCATGCTCGACATCTTCATCGCGCTGTTCGTCTTCGCGGCGTTCGCCTGCCTGCTCGTCGACCGCGACCAGGTGCGCGAGCGGCTCGCGACGGCGGTCCGCGAAGGCTGGGTCAACGAGTCCGTCTGGGGCCCCAAGCTCGGGTTCCGCTGGTGGCGGTTCGCGACCGGGCTGATGATCGGGCTCACCTTCGGCGTCAAGTGGTCGGCGCTGTACTACATCGTCGCGTTCGGGCTGCTCTGCGTCGGGTTCGACGTCGCGGCCCGGCGCGCGGCCGGCGTCGAACGGCCCTGGCTGGGCACGATCCGCCGGGACGTGCTGCCCGCGCTGTGGGCCATCCTGGTCATCCCGTTCCTGATGTACTTCGCCGCGTACTGGGCCTGGTTCGCCAGCGAAACGGCCACCGACCGGCACTACACCGAGATCAAGGACATCGCGCCGGGCTTCTGGTCGTGGGTGCCGCCGGCCCTGCGCTCGCTCGGCGACTACACGGCGAACGTCCTGCACTTCCACGAAACGCTGGTCACGCCCAAGGACAACCCGCACCCGTGGGAGTCGAAGCCGTGGACGTGGCCGATGGGCCTGCGCCCGATGCTCTACAGCTACAACGGCGAGGTCACCGGCTGCGGCGAGGCCCGCTGCATCAGCGCGACGATGCTGATCGGCACGCCGGCGATGTGGTGGCTGGCGATCCCGGTGCTCGGCTGGGCGGCGTGGCGCTCGATCTTCCGCGCGGACTGGCGCTACGCGGCCGTGCTGGTCGGGTACCTGGGCGGGTACGTCTTCTGGTTCACCAACATCGACCGCCAGATGTACTTCTTCTACGCGACCCCGCTGGCGGCGTTCCTGGTGCTCGGGCTGACGCTGTGCCTGGGCCAGATCCTGGGCAGCGCGCGGCGGGGCTTCGAGAGACGCGGGACCGGCCTGCTCGTCGTGTCGCTGTACGTCGGGCTGGTGGTGGCGAACTTCGCCTGGCTGTGGCCGATCCTCAACGGCATCGCGATCACGAACGGCCAGTGGGAAGCCGAGCGCTGGCTGCCTTCCTGGCGGTAGGTCAGCCCGCGAAGTAGGCCCCCGGTGTGACGCCGACGGCCCGCCGGAACGCCGCCACGAACGCGCTCGCCGAGCTGTACCCGACGCGGAACGCCACCGTCTCCAGCGGTGTCCCCTGCGCCAGCAACGGCAGCGCCGCACGCAGCCGCGCCTGCGTACGCCAGGTCCCGAACGGCATCCGGCACTCGCGGACGAAGATCCGGGCCAGGGTGCGTTCCGCGGCGCCGACGTCCCGGCCGAACTCGGCGAGGGTGCGGGAGTCCGCCGGGTTCGCCAGCACCGCCCGCTCGACGTCACGGGCCCGCGGGTCCTCGGGTGACGGCACGACGATCGGCACCACGTCCAGGGGTTCCAGCAGGTCGAAGGCCACGGCTTCGGCGCGCAGCCGGGCGCCGGGCGCGACGCCGTCGCCGGTCAGGTACTCGAGCAGTTCCCGCAGCAGCGGCCGCACGACGACCATCCGCGGCTCCGGCCAGGAGACCGGCGAGCGCGCGGGGTCGGCGTAGATGCCCCGCAGCGCGGCCCGCCCGAGCGCGCCGGTCCGGTGCCGGACGCCGGCGGGCATCCAGAGGGCCCGTGTCGGCGGGAGGACCCAGCCCGCGTCGCCCGCCTTGACCGCGACCACGCCACGGGCCGACCACACGAGCTGGTGCGCCGGGTGCTCGTGCGTGGGAAACCAGGTGCCCGCGGGCAGGTCGAACGCACCGAGGACCATGGCTTGGCCGGTTGGCGACATCGGTTGGCAGCGTATCGGCTACCGGTCACTCGCGCGCGTCCCTAGCGTCGACGGCATGCCGATGAACCTCATCCACCGCAGGATCTGCAGCTCGGAGAAGTGGGCCGCGACGGTCGAAGAGCGCCTGACACCCTGGCTGGCCCGCCACGACCTCGGCGATGACGTGCTCGAGATCGGGCCCGGATTCGGCGCCACCACGAAGGTCCTGCTCAAGGCGGTCCCGAAGCTGACGGTCCTGGAGATCGACCCGGCTTCGACGGCGCTCCTGCGGGAGAAGTTCGGCACTCGCGCGGACGTGGTCGAGGGCAGCGGCGCGGAGATGCCGTTCGAGAGCGGCCGCTTCTCGGCCGTGGTGTGCTTCACCATGCTGCACCACGTCCCGACGACGGCGTTGCAGGACGCGATCTTCGCCGAGGCGGCGCGGGTGCTGCGGCCGGGCGGGAAGTTCTGCGGCAGCGACGGGCAGCTCAACCTCAGGTTCCGCCTGCTGCACATCGGCGACACGATGAACGTCATCGACCCGGCGACCTTCCCGGCGCGACTCGAGAAGGCCGGATTCGAGCAGGTCGACGTGCAGGTGGAGCCGAAGCAGCTGGTGATCTTCTCGGCAACCAAGCTCGTGAGTGGTAAGGCGGGTTAGAACCCGCCTTACCACTCACGAGGGGTCAGCGGCGGGGCAGCTGGCCGCCCGGCTGGCGGGGCACCACCCGCGTCACCGGGCCGTCGGGCGACTTGCCCGCCCGCGACAGCCAGCCCTCGACCTCGCGGCGCACCGCGTTCAACGTCGGACGGCGACGCGGCTCCGGGTCCAGCGAAGCCGCCAGCAGCCGCGCGTGGGCGCTGCGCTGAGGCAGCCGCGACACCGGCTCCGCCCGGGCCGCGGCCATCAACGCCGCCATCGGCGTCTCCCGGGTGCCGCGCGGGGGCTGGCCGGACAGCGCGTAGCTGATCGTCGCGGCCAGCTGCCACGCGTCCGACGCCGGGGAGGCCGGGGAGCCCATCGCCTGTTCCGGGGCGACGAAGTCCGGCGTGCCGATCATCATCCCGGTGGCCGTCATCTTCGAGTCGCCCTGGCTGCGGGCGATGCCGAAGTCGATCAGGTGGGCCAGGCCGCTCGGGTCCAGGACGATGTTCGACGGCTTGATGTCGCGGTGCAGCACGCCCTTCTCGTGCGCCGCCGCCAGCGCGCCCGCCATCGTCGCCCACAGGCGGCCCGCGGCGACGTCGTCGAGCGGGCCCTGGCCGTCGACCAGCTCGGCCAGCGGACGGCCTTCGAGGTACTCCATCACCAGCGCCAGGCCGTCCGGTTCCTCGGCCAGGTCGTACACCTTGACGCAGTTCGGGTGGCTGACCACGGCGAGCGCGCGGGCCTCGCGCTGCATGCGCTCGGCGGTGTCGCGGTCCGGCGCGTGCGCGATCTTCAGCGCGACCGTGCGGTTCAGCTGGGTGTCGACGGCCTGCCAGACCGTGCCGAAGCCACCCGCGCCGAGCTGCTTGACGCGGCGGTAGCGGCTGCCGCCGGCGTTGCGGGAGCCGGGCGGCGGCGGGATCGGGCCCGGCGCCGCGGCCAGCATGCCTCCCGGCGGGGACGGCGGCTCGGGCGCCGACGCCAGCGCCGTCTTCGGGTACGGGCGGTTGACCGGGGGCGGCGGCGGAGGCGGCGGGGTCGGGCGCGGCTGGATCTGCGACGGCGGCGGCCCCTGGGGCTCCGGGCGGCGCGGCGGTGGCTCGTCCGACCGGTCCGACCGGTTGATCACCGACCACGGCGGCGGGCCGACCATCGCGACCGGGATCAGGCCCAGCACGCTGAGCGGCAGGAACCCGAGCCAGAAGTGCAGCGCGGTGTTCGCCTCCATGCCGACGCTGAACACGAGCATCGCGGCGAACGGGATCCAGAAGAACCGCGACGGCCACTTCGGGCCCCGGCGGAAGGCCGTGCGGCCCTGCAGCATCACGAAGAACAGCGAGCCGGCCCCGAGCACCGCGAAGGCGATCAGGTAGACGATGAACGGCATGTCCTTGCCGTTCTGCGAAGACAGCACGTCGAAGACGGTCTGGCCGCCGCCCAGGTACTCCTTCTGGTTGGCCACCCAGCAGCCACCGGCGTTGTTCAGCGAGCTGAGCTCGGTGGTGGACAACCCGGTCGTCTTGTTGCCGTACGCCGCCTGGAAGACGCCCGAAACGCCGATGGCCAGCAGCCACGGCAGCACCAGGGCGCTGACCACGCCGATCGCTCCGAAGACACCCAGCGTCGTGGCGTCGTAGCGGTTGCCGGTGCCCTTCCGGATGATCGACACGGCGACCGCGCCGGCCGGGGGGATCAGCGCGACGAGCGCGCCGGCCGCACTCGTGGCCCAGACCCAGTCGCCGGGGCAGAAGCCCGGGCCGAACAAGGAATGGGCTAGCGAGAGCAACGCGCTCGCGAGTCCGTTCACCGCCGGGCTCCCCTCACTGTCCGTGTTCACTTCGTGGCCGTCACGCGGCGTTTTCCCGCGGTCCAGCTTAGGACGCTCCCGGGCTCCCCGAGGTTGCCGGGTCTTTCCACGGGACGAATCCGGCACGGCCGGCCCTCCCGCGCCATGATGGGGACGGCGGAACGTCCGACGCGAAGGAGCGGAGCATGGGCGCGTACTCCGAAGCCTACCGGCGCAGCCTGGCCGAGCGGGACGCGTTCTGGCTGGCGGCGGCTCAGTCGATCAGCTGGACCAGAGCGCCGGAGCGGGCCCTGGACGACACCCGCCCGCCCTTCTACCGGTGGTTCCCCGACGCCGAGCTGAACACCTCGTACAACGCTTTGGACCGGCACGTCGAGGCCGGCCGCGGCGGCCAGGCGGCGCTGATCTGGGACTCTCCCGTGACCGGACGGCAACGGACTTACACGTACGAGGAGCTGCGGGACACAGTCGCGCGCTTCGCCGGGGCGCTCAGCTCGCTGGGGGTCACGAAGGGTGACCGGGTGATCGTCTACCTGCCGATGGTCCCGGAGGCCGCGATCGCCATGCTGGCCTGCGCGCGGATCGGGGCGGTGCACTCGGTGGTCTTCGGCGGGTTCGCGCCGAAGGAGCTGGCCGCGCGGATCGAGGACGCGAAACCGAAGGTCGTCCTGGCCGCGTCCTGCGGCATCGAGCCGACGCGGGTGGTCGAGTACCAGCCGATCATCGAAGCCGCGCTGGGCATGACCGAACACCAGCCCGACCACATCGTCATGCTGCAGCGCGAGCAGGCACCGGCCACGGCGGGCCGCCACTTCGACTGGCGCGAGCTGGCGGCGGGCGCCGACCCGGCCGACCCGGTGCCGGTCGCGGCCACCGATCCGCTGTACATCCTCTACACGTCCGGGACGACCGGGAAGCCGAAGGGCGTCGTGCGCGACACCGGCGGCCACGCCGTCGCGCTCGCCTATTCGATGGACGCCGTCTACGACGTCCACGCCGGCGACGTCTGGTGGACCGCGTCCGACGTCGGCTGGGTCGTCGGGCACTCCTACATCGTGTACGCGCCGCTCCTCGTCGGAGCCACCACGGTCATGTACGAGGGCAAGCCGGTGGGCACGCCCGACGCGGGCGCGTTCTGGCGGGTCATCGCCGAGCACGGCGTCCAGGCGCTGTTCACCGCGCCGACCGCGCTGCGGGCCGTCAAGAAGGTCGATCCGGATGCCCGTGAGCTGGAGAAGTACGAGCTGAAGCAGTTCCGGACGCTGTTCCTGGCCGGCGAACGGCTCGACCCGGAGACCTACCACTGGGCGCACGAGAAGCTCGGCGTCCCGGTCGTCGACCACTGGTGGCAGACCGAGACCGGCTGGCCGATCGCGGCCAACCCGCGCGGCCTGGAGCCCCTGGAAGTCAAGGCCGGGTCCGCGACCAAGCCGGTCCCCGGCTGGGACGTCCGCATCCTCGACCAGGCCGGCGAGGAACTGCCGGCCGGTCGCGAAGGCGCCATCACCGTCAAGCTGCCCCTCCCGCCGGGCTCGCTGCCGACGCTGTGGGGCGACGACGAGCGGTACCGCGAGGCCTACCTCTCGCGCTACGAAGGCCACTACCTGACCGGCGACTCCGGCTACTTCGACGAGGACGGCTACCTGTTCGTCATGGGCCGCACCGACGACGTCATCAACGTCGCCGGCCACCGGCTGTCCACCGGGTCGATGGAGGCCGTGCTGGCCTCGCACCCGGCGGTCGCCGAGTGCGCCGTGATCGGCGTCGCCGACCAGCTCAAGGGCCAGCTGCCACGCGGGTTCGTGGTGCTGAAGGCGGGCTCCGACGTCCCCGCGGACCAGCTGCGCGACGAACTGGTGGCGATGGTGCGCCGGGACATCGGCCCGGTCGCCGCGTTCCGTGACGTGTCCATTGTGGACGCGCTGCCGAAGACGCGGTCGGGGAAGATCCTCCGCAAGACGATGCGCGCGATCGCCGACGGCCGCGACGAGGCGGTGCCCTCCACGATCGAGGACCCGAGCGTCCTGGAGGCCATCCGGGCCGCCCTTCGTTAAGAACTGTTCCAAATACTCCGGTTGGTCTGTACCTTTGCAGGGAGTCCCCCGACCGGAGGTGCTTCGATGCGCTTGTCCAGAGCCGTCCTGACCGCGGCCGTCGTGAGTCTCACGGCCGTCGGCCTCCCCGCTTCCGCCACGGCCGCCCCGGCCGCCCCCGAACGCAGCGTTACCGACGTCGTCCCGGCGCCCGTCTCGGCGAAGGCCGACCCCCACGGCGGATTCCGCCTCACGCCGCTCACCGTCATCAGCGCCGACCGCGGCGCCGGCCAGGTCGCGGACTACCTGCGTGGCCTGCTCCGCCCGGCCACCGGCTACCCGCTGCCGGTCGTGCCGCACACCGCCGGGCTGCCCGCGATCGCGCTGAAGCTGGGCCACGACCCGCGGATCGGCACCGAGGGTTACGAGCTGAAGGTCGCCCGCGACGGCGTCACGCTGAAGGCCAACACCGCGGACGGGCTCTTCGAAGGCGTGCAGTCGCTGCGGCAGCTGCTGCCGTCGGCGATCGACGCCCAGCGCGTGCAGCACCGGACGTGGACCGTCGCCGGCGGCACGATCCTCGACTACCCGCGCTTCGCCGAGCGCGGCGCGATGCTCGACGTCGCCCGGCACTTCTTCAAGCCGGACCAGGTGAAGCGGTACATCGACCAGATCGCCCAGTACAAGGTCAACACGCTGCACCTGCACCTGGCCGACGACCAGGGCTGGCGGATCGAGATCAAGAGCTGGCCGAAGCTGGCGACGGTCGGCGGCAAGACTGCCGTCGACGGCGACCCGGGCGGCTACTACACGCAGGCGCAGTACCGGGACATCGTCGCGTACGCGGCTTCGCGGCACATCACGGTCATCCCGGAGATCGACATGCCCGGCCACACGAACGCGGCGCAGTCGACGTACGCGGAGCTGAACTGCGACGGGAAGGCCGTCCCGCCGCGCACGGACACCGACGTCGGCTACAGCTCGCTGTGCATCTCCTCGCCGATCACCTACCGGTTCGTCGAGGACGTCGTGCGCGAGCTGGCGGCCCTCACGCCCGGGGAGTACCTGCACATCGGCGGCGACGAGGCCCACTCGACGCCGCCCGCGGACTACCTGGCGTTCGAGCGGAAGGTGCAGCCGATCGTCGCCGAGTACGGCAAGAAGGTCACCGGCTGGCACGAGATCGCCAAGTCCGTCCCGCCGGTGTCGGCGGTCCCGCAGTACTGGGACTTCGGCGGCGCGAACCCCGACGTCGCGGCGGCCGCGGCGCGCGGCAACAAGATCCTCATGTCGCCGGCGAACCACGCCTACCTCGACATGAAGTACAACCCGCAAACCCCGCTCGGCCAGGACTGGGCCGCGCTGATCGAGGTGAAGGACGGCTACGACTGGGATCCGGCGTCCCTGGTCGACGGCGTCGGCGAGAACCAGGTGGCGGGGGTCGAAGCGCCGCTGTGGACCGAGACGATCCGCACCAGCGACGACATCGAGTACATGGCGTTCCCGCGGCTGCCGGGGATCGCGGAGATCGGCTGGTCCCCGCGGAGCACCCACAACTGGGACGCTTACCGGCTCCGGCTGGCGAAGCAGGCGCCGCGCTGGGTGGCGCAGGGCATCGACTTCTACCGCTCCCCGCAGGTCGACTGGAAGTGAGCACCGGCTCGTGAGTGGTAAGGCGGGTTCCAACCCGACTTACCACTCACGACAGCCGTGCCCGGATCGCCCGCCGGGCCAGTTCGTAGGCCCGGGTTCCGCCGTTCAAGACGGCGTCCGCGTTGGCCGCGCGGCCCAGCGCGTGGAGTTCGAACGCCAGCGCCTCGGCGTCCGCGCCGACGTGCCCGAGCGCGACCGCCTCGTCCGCCGTTTCCCGGAGGAAGGCGGCGAACGCACCGCTCGCCGCCGCCACCGCGTCGTGCACCCGGCCCGGGCGCGCGTCGAACTCCGCGCCGACGTTGAAGAAGAAGCAGCCGCCCGGGAAGATCCGCTGCTGCGAGTAGTCCAGCCACTTCTCGCAGACCGCACGCAGCCGCGGCAGCCCGGGCGCCACCGCCCGCGCCGGGGTCACGACGTGCGCGCGGAAGATCTCCAGCGCGGCGTCGATCGTGGCGAGTTGGAGCTCTTCCTTGGAGCCGAACAGCGCGAACACCCCGCTCTTGCTCAGCTCCAGTTCGGTGGCCAGCCGGCCGAGGGACAGCCCCTCGAGGCCGTCGACCGACGCGACGTCGACGGCCCGGCGCAGCACCAGGCGCCGGGTCGCGTCCCCGCGGGCGATCCGGCCGTCACCCGGCACGCCGCGCCCGCCACCGGTCCACAGTGGACTGGACGCCGCCGCGGTAGGACGCCGAGAGCGCGGGCGTGGCCAGCACGCGGTCGGCGAGGTCCAGCGCCGCTTCGACCTTGTCCTTCGGCAGCTGCCCGTAATTGGCGAAGGAGACCAGGTACACCTCGGTGATCGTCGGCCCGTCCGCGCGCTCGGCGAGCTCGATCCCGCCGGACGTCGGCACCGTGCCGGGCCGCAGAACGCGCAGGTACCAGCCGCAGCGCCCGCTGTCGATCATCAGCGGCGTGACGTCCTTGCGCCCGGTCTTCATGGCCAGCTTGAAGCACGGCTGCCGCGGCTGGGAGACCTGGACCAGCGCGTCACCCCAGGCCCAGACGTCCCCGATCCGGACGTCGTCCTCGGTGGCGCCGGTCAGCGAAACGTTCTCGCCGAAGCCGCCCGGCTCGGCGTCGAGGCCGTCGGCCGCCCAGGCCGGGTAGTGCTCGGCCGGGTAGACGTAGACCGCTTTGTCGACCCCGCCGTGCACGGTGAGGTCGGCTTGGCGGTCGCCGTCGAGGTTCAGCTCGGTCAGGTTCAGCTCCGGCGCCGTGACCCGCGCCTTCGTGATCGCGCTCAGCACCGGCCGGTCCCGCCGGTGACCCAGGACGCTCGGTTCCCCCACAAACACGCCGTCGATGTTCATGGGCCGAAGGTAGCACGATCGTTCGTTTACTTTTCCGGTTCGAGGCCGGTGCAGCCCTGCCCGGTCGCCAGGTCGAGCGGCACGGACGCCTGGTCGTGGACGATCACCCAGTCGTCGCCGGTCCTCCGGAAGACGAACGTGGCCCGGACCCACATGCCGTCCGTCACCACCCCGTTCTCCAGCGTCCCGCTGACCCGGCCGAAGCCGTGCCCGACGGCCAGGCCGGCGCCCACGGTGATCTCCAGGTCGCGCAGCTCGTAGTCCACCTTTTCGAAGGCGGTGAACACCTTCGCCCAGTTCTTCAGCTTCGCGTCGACCCCGGCGTGCTGCAGCGGCGGCTCGACGTCGAAAGACACGACGTCCGGTGCGTAGACCCGGCGCAGCGCGTCGAGATCCTTGGCGCGCAACGCTTCGATGACCTCGTCGAGCCGTCGCCTGATCGCGGCTTCCGCGTCCCCGCCCCGCAGCGGTGCCAGTGCGGTGCTCCAGGCGACGACGTGGTCGAGCAGGGTGTCGAGCGCGGTCAGCTGGTGGTCACCCGGCGCGAAGACGGCGTGGTCCGCGAACTCCGTCGCCAGCGGCAGGGTGACCTGCGGGGCCACGTCGGCCAGCTGCAACGCCCCGCAGACCAGCCGCAGCTGCTCGACCGACCGGGCGCCGCCGACACCGCCGTACGAGACGAACCCGGCCGCCTTGCTGTTCCACTCCACGGAGACGTGGTCCAGGGCGTTCTTGAGCACGCCGGGCACGGAGTGGTTGTACTCCGGCGTGACGAAGACGAACCCGTCGCACGACGCCACGGCGGCGGCGAAGGCCCGGGTGCGGTCGTCCCGGTACTGCCCCGAAAACCCCGGCGGCTCCTCGAGGTGGGGCAGCGGGTGGTCCCGCAGGTCGAGCACGGCGAACTCCGCGTCACTCCGGCGCGCGGCGCGCTCGTGCACCCAGCGGGCGACCTGGTCCCCCAGGCGGCCCGGACGGGTGCTGCCCAGCACGATCCCGATCTTGATCATCGTTCTCCCCTGTTCGGTCGGTGGTCCGACCGGTACGACGACGCAGCCCGCGGGAACGTCAGGCCCTGACGTTCCGGCAGGCTGTGTCGTCGGAGGAGTCATGACCACGCCATCGGACCCGGTCGTCGCCGAACGGCGGCACCTGGTCAACCTCGCCTACCGGCTGCTCGGCTCGCTGACCGAAGCCGAGGACGCCGTCCAGGAGACCTACGCCCGCTGGTACGCGCTGACACCGGCGCAGCGGGCCGCGATCTCCTCGCCCGGCGCCTGGCTGACGACGGTGGCCGGCCGCCTCTGCCTGGACGTCCTCGGCTCGGCGCGGGTGCGGCGCGAGCGGTACGTGGGCGAGTGGCTGCCCGAGCCGCTGCCCGACCAGCCCGACCCGGCCGACCGCATCACCCTGGACGAGTCGGTGAGCATGGCCTTCCTCGTCGCGCTCGAGGCGATGACCCCGGCGCAGCGCGTGGCCCTCGTCCTGCACGACGTCTTCGGGTACGCCTTCGCCGAAGTCGCCGAAATCACCGGCCGGACGCCGGCCGCGTGCCGGGAGCTGGCCTCCGCGGCCCGCCGCCGGATCCGGGCCGCGCGGCCAGCCGCCCCGGCGGCCCGGCAGGCCGGGCTGGTGCGGGACTTCAAGGAGGCCTGGGCCGCCGGGGACATCGGCGCGCTGATCGGACTGCTGGATCCGGCGGCGACCTTGACCGCGGACGGCGGCGGCCGGGTCCGCGCCGCGATCGCCCCGATCGAAGGCGGCGAGCTCGTCGCCCGGTACCTCGCCGAACTCGCTGCCCTCGGCGAGCTGACCATCGAGGAACGCGCGGTCAACGGCCTCCCGGGGCTGGTGCTCCGCCGCGGCGACGAGCTCGCCGCCGTGTACGCGTTCGCTTTCGCGGACGACCGGATCACGCACGTCTGGGCCGTCCGGAACCCCGACAAGCTCGGTCCCTGGCTCGGGTGAACCCTGGCCCGATCAGGCGCTCGGGGCGGTCTCCCAGACCGACACGTGCTTGGTGCTTCCGGCGGTGAACTCCGAGCGATCCCAGTCGGCCCAGCGGTGTTTCAGCCTCATCCCGGCGATGCGCGCCATGAGGTCCAGCTCGGCCGGCCAGGCGTACCGGAAGGGAATCCCGCGGAACCGCCCCTGTCCGTCCGGTGACACGGTGACGTGGTTCGAGGTGAACCGCTGGGTGACCACGTCGTACCGGTCGAACCCGACGTAGCCGCCGCCGTCGGCTCCGGGTGCCACCGTGAACGGGACGGTGTCCTGCCCGGGCGGGAGACGGCGCAGGTCCGGCACGCCCACCTCGACGAGGAACAACCCGCCCGGGCGCAGGTGCGCGGCCGCGTTGCGGAAGACGTCGACCTGCCCGTCCTGCGTGGTGACGTTGCTGATCGTGTTGAACACCAGGTACACCAGGGAAAACCGGCCGGCCACCCGGGTCGTCGCCATGTCGCCGATCACCACTTCGACCGCGTCGCCGCCCGGCTTGCCCGCGATCCGCGCCGCCATCGCCCGGCTCAGCTCGATGCCGTGCACCGGCACCCCGCGCGCGGCCAGCGGCGCGGCGATCCGCCCCGTCCCGACCGCGAACTCGAGCACCGGCCCGTCGGCCAGGTCTTCGAGGACGTCCACCGCGCGTGTCACGACCTCGGGCGCGTTCTCACCACCCGGGGCGTCGTAGCCCGCGGCCACGCTCTCGGGGAACCAGCCGTCCGCCGGGTCGTCTTCCGCGTTCGCCGAACCGATCACGGTCGCCGACGCTACGCCCGCGGCCGCGCGCTCCACACTCGATTTTCGCCACGCCGACCCGATGTAGACACCGTCTACACAAGTTTGATAGACAGTGTCCACCAGGTGAACCACGGGTTACGGAGATCGGGATGAGCTACCACCGTTTCGTCGTCGTCGGCGACAGCTGCGCCGAAGGCCTCGACGACCCGTACCCCGATCAGCGCTGCTACCGCGGCTGGGCCGACTTCGTCGCCGCGCGCCTGGCGGAGGACGAGCCCGGCTTCCGGTACGCCAACCTCGCCGTCCGCGGGCGCCGGCTCGACCAGATCGTGCCCGAGCAGGTCCCGGCCGCGGCCCGCCTCGAACCCGACCTGATCGCGCTCTTCGGCGGCGGCAACGACGTCATGAGCCGCGGCTGGGACGCGCGCACGGTCGCCCGCCGCGTCGACGCCGCCATCCGCGCCTGCACCGAAATCTCGCCCGTCGTCGTCACTTTCACGCTCAGCGACGTCTCCCGCCGGATGCCGCTGGGCAGCCGGATGCGGCCGCGGATCATCGCGTTGAACGAGGCCATCCGCGAAGCCGCCGTCAGCTACGGGGCCCGGCTGATCGACCTGTGGCCGGACCAGGCCGTCACCGATTCGCGCTACTTCGGCGCCGACCGGCTGCACCTGTCCGCCCACGGCCACCGCCGGCTCGCCGCCTACGTCCTCGCGCGGCTCGGACTCGGCCACGACCCGGCCTGGCTCGCGCCGCTGCCCGGCACCGCGGCCCCCGGCAGCCGGCGTGCCGACCTGCAGTGGCTGCTGCGGGAGGTCCTGCCGGTCGCCGTGACGCGCACGCGCAACCGCCTGATCGGACGTCAGCCCGGTGACGGCTTCTTCCCGAAGCGCCCGGACCTGCTCCCGATGCCCCTGGACGAGGCATGGGCACCCGGCAACGCCTGATCGCGACGGCGTCGGAGCTGCTCGCGGACGAAGGTGTCGGCGCGGTCACCCTGCGCGGGATCGCCAAGGCGGCCGGGGTTTCGCACGGCGCGCCCTTGCGGCACTTCTCGGGCCGCGCCGCGCTGCTGTCCGCCGTCGCGACCCGCGGGTACGAAGACCTGCTCGCCCGCCGGGAGACGCTGCCGGAAACCTCCCCGCGGGAGCGGCTCACCGCGGCCTGCCACAGCTACCTCGACTTCGCGCTGACCAACCCGGCGATGTTCGAGCTGATGTTCCGCCGCGATCTGGTCGACCCGGACGACCCGGCCCTCACGGCCGCGGCGAGCGCGGTGTTCGACACCTTCGCCGTGCTGGTGGCGGCGGTGCCGACGCGGGTCGCGCGGTCCGGCGCCGACCTGCGGCTGGTCGCCGCGTCGCTGTGGGCCGCCCTGCACGGCCTCGCCCAGCTGTGGCTGTGGGGCGGCCTGGCCGGGGCGAGTTTCGCGCCGTCACCCGAAGCGGCGCTGGCCGTCACGCTCGACGCGTACCTCGACACGCCGACCCGGTCCACGCGCCCGAACACCTGATCGAATACCCTCTGCGCATGACCGAGTCAGACCCGCAGCTCGAGCGCATCCGCAAGCTGCTGGCCAAGGCCGAAGACCCGGCGGTCACCGAGGCGGAAGCCGAGGCGTACAACCAGAAGGCCGCCGAACTCGTCGCGCGGTACGGCATCGACCAGGCGATGCTCGCCGCGTCCGGGGCGGGCACCGACGAGATCGGCACCTTGAAGATCCCGATGGACGACCCGTACAGCCGCGACAAGGCGAGCCTGCTGACGTCGGTCGCGTACCCGCTGCGGTGCCGGACGCTGCTGCACCGCCTCGGCCAGAAGGTCGAGAGCGTCACGGTGTTCGGGTTCCGTTCCGACCTCGGCCGGGTGGAACTGCTGTTCACCAGCCTGCTGCTGCAGGCGAGCACGCAGCTGAACCGGGTCCGGCCGGGCGGGTTCTTCCCCGGCGAATCCCTGGCCGCGTACCGGCGCACCTGGCTGCACGGCTTCGCCCGCGCGGTCCACGAACGGCTTTCCCGCGCCGAGCAGGAAGCCGTCCGCACGGCGGTGCCGGGTGAGCGGTCGGCGGAACTGGTGGTCCGCGACCGCGCGCAGATGGTCCAGCACGCGTTCGACACCGAGTACGGCGACCTGCGCGCCGCCTCGCCCCGGCGGCTGTCCGGCAGCGGCTACCTCGACGGCCACGACGCCGGCACCAAGGCCAACCTCGACCCGGCCACCCTGACGCGGCGCCGCAAAGCCCTGCGCTGAGCCGCCCGGCTGCCGCTGTCCCCGGGCTGTTCGTCGGCCGGACCCCCGAGATGACCTCCGGGATCACCCCCATGGCGTCGCGCGGCATCACCTGCTAACTTTTGTTTGCATGTGGACGACCGGCGACGAGCTCCTGCGGCAGCTGGGCGCCCTCGGCAACCCACACCGGCTGCGGATCGTCGCGGCCCTGCACGCCGAACGCACCTACGTCAGCAAGCTGGCCCGCGACCTGCGGATCAGCCGCGCGCTGCTGCAGGTCCACCTGCGCAAGCTCGAAGCCGCGGGCCTGGTCACCGCCAGCTCCGAGGTCGGCGAAGACGGCAAGACGCTGCGGGTATACCAGGTCACGCCGTTCTCCGCCGTGCTGACGCCCGCGGCGATCGCGGCCGCCGTGCCGACGCTCACCACACCGGAGTCCGTCCAGGGGGACGGCGAGGAGGGACGGACATGAACTGGCACCAGTGGCAGGAAATCATCGGCGTGACCGGGGTCTTCGCCCTGCTCTCGATCGCGATCGTGCAGCTGGCCTCGACCTGGCGCGCCAAGGCGAAGCTGGCGCGCGAGCAGGAATACCGCTCGCTGGCCGAGAAAGCCGTCCGGACGCAGGAAGAGACCGAGCGGCAGCTGCGGGACGTCCAGGACCGGCTGCGGTCCATCGAACGCGTGCTCAAGGAGGTCGACTGAGCCGATTGACCTGAGGCCCTGGGCCGCCGAGCGGCAACTCGGCGACCCAGGAGGAAGAAGCACCCACTCGCCCGAGGGCGAGCTCTCATCGGATCACTCCTTCAAGACAAGGACCTTAGTTCATGCTGCCTGCAGGCACCCCGGCTCACCGGCGGAGACCGGTGGTCGAAACCGTCACGAACTGGTCGCTGCGGCACCGCGCCGCCGCGATCCTGGGCTGGCTGGCGCTCGTCGCGCTGGCCTGGGCCGTCGGCACGTTCGTCCCCGGCACCGACGCGCGGTCGAGCCCGGCCGGCGACGCCGGCACCGGCCAAGCCGTCCTCGACCGCCAGCCCATCCGCGAACCCTTCTGGGAGAACGTCCTCGTCCAGCCCCGGTCCCCCGCGGCCGAGGCCGACCTCGTGACCGCGTTGACGACGTCGGGCGCGGCCGCCGACATCCGCTCCGAGGTCTCCGCCGACGGCCGGTCGGAACTGGTCACCTTCCGGATCACCGGCAGTGGCACCGAAATCCGGGCCCACCTGGCGACGGCGACCGCGGTCGTGGACAGCGTCGCCGCCCGGCACACGGACGTCCGGCTGGCCCAGGCCGGCGACCTCAGCGTGTCCGGCGCGGTCGACAAGAGCATCAAGGAGGACATCGGGCGGTCGGAGGCCCGCTCGCTCCCGATCACCGTGCTGATCCTGCTCGTCGTGTTCGGCTCGCTGGTCGCGGCCGCGATCCCGGCCCTGCTGGCGGGGACCACGGTGCTCGCGGCGTTCGGCTTTCTGTCCGCTGTGGACAACTGGATCCCGGTCAACAGCGCGACTTCGGCGATCATCTTGCTGATCGGGATGGCCGTCGGCGTCGACTACTCGCTGTTCTTCCTGCGCCGGGTCCGGGAGGAACGCGAACACGGCGTCGACGAGTCGATCCGCATCGCGGCGCGGACGTCGGGGCACGTGATCGTCGTGTCGGGGCTGACCGTCGTGCTGTGCGTGACCGGTCTGCTGTTCACCGGCCTCGACAACCTCCAGGGCCTGACCGTCGGCACGATCCTCGTCGTCGGTCTGGCCGTGCTGGCCGCCGTGACCGTGCTGCCCGCAACGGTTTCCCTGCTCGGTGCCCGCATCGACCGCGGCCGCATCCCGTGGCTGGGCCACCGTCCGGCGCGCTCCCGGTTCTGGGCCGCCATGGCCGACGTCGTCACCCGGCGGCCCGCGGTCTGGAGCGGCGTCGCGACCGCAATGCTCGTGCTGCTCACCTTGCCCGCGCTGGGCATGCGGCTGCAGGACCCGGCGCCGACCGAGAGCCTGCCGCGCAGCATCCCGGTGATCGACGCGGCCGTGCGCGTCCAGGAAGCGTTTCCCGGCGTCACGATGCCGGCGCACGTCGTCCTCTGGAACACCCGCGGCGGCCCGGTCGACACGCCCGCGCTGCGCCGGGCGATCGACGAGCTGACCGCGGAAGTGCCGCGACCGGCCGTGGTCGTCCCGGTGGACCAGGCGCTCGTCGTCCGGATCCCGCTGGGTGGCACCGGCAACGACGAAGCGGCGAGCCGCACGCTCACGACGTTGCGGGAAACCCTGCTGCCGCAAACGGTCGGGCGGATCGACGGGATCGGCTACGCGGTCGCGGGCCGGACCGCCGAAGCGCACGACTTCACCACGCAGGTGCTCGACCGGGCACCGTACGTCTTCGGGTTCATCCTGCTGCTCGCGTTCGTGCTGCTGCTCGTGGTCTTCCGGTCGGTGGCGGTGCCGGTCGTGTCGATCGTGCTCAACCTGCTGTCGGCCGGCGGGGCCTACGGCGTGCTCACCCTCGTGTTCCAAGGCGGCTTTCTCGCGCCACTCCTGGGTTTCACGCCCTACGGCGGTGTGCTCGGCTGGCTGCCGATGTTCCTCTTCGTGCTGCTGTTCGGGCTGAGCACCGACTACCACGTGTTCATCCTCAGCCGGATCCGCGAGCGACGGCTCTCCGGCGCCCCGGCGCGGCAGGCGATCGTCGAGGGCACGGCGACCAGTTCCGGGGTGGTGACGAGCGCCGCGCTGATCATGACCGGGGTGTTCAGCGTCTTCCTGAGCCTGGCCGCGATCGAGTACAAGATGCTCGGCCTCGGCATGGCGTTCGCCGTCCTCCTCGACGCGACGATCGTCCGGGGCGTGCTCCTGCCCGCCGCGCTCGCCTTGTTCGGCGACCGGCTGTGGCGCGGTCAAGCTGTAGAAAGCCTTAAAGGTTCGTCCAGAACTCTTCACTTGTCCTGACGAATCTTCTTCGGCACCGTTGCTCTCATGAACGGTGGACGGGGCGCCTCGGTGCGCATAGCGGTCTTGGCCCTGCTGTGGGGCTCGGGCTTCCTCTGGATCAAGCTGGCGCTGACCGGGTTGAGCCCCGTCCACCTCACCCTCGTCCGCTGTGCCCTCGGCGCGCTGACGCTGCTGGCCATGGCGTTCGCGGCCCGGCAGCGGCTGCCGCGGGACGGCCGGACCTGGGCGCGCCTGATCGTCGCCGCGTTCTTCTGCAACGCCTTGCCCTTCGCGCTGTTCGGCATCGGGGAACGGACCGTCGATTCCGGCGTCGCCGGTGTCATGAACGCCACCACCCCGCTGTGGTCGCTGCTGATCGGCGTCGCGCTCGGGACGGAACGGCGGCTCAACCCCGCGCGGCTGCTCGGGCTGGGCCTCGGATTCGCCGGCATCGTGGTGATCTTCGCGCCGTGGCACCAGTCGGGGCTGCTGAGCACCGGCGCGCTGGCCCTGCTCGGCGCCGGCCTCAGCTACGCGATCGCGTTCGCTTACATGGCCCGGAAACTACCGCCGGACGGCGCTCCCCTCGCCCTCTCGGCCGCGCAGCTGATGACCGCCACCGCGCTGACCGCGCTCGCGCTGCCGGTCTCGTCCGCGGCACCGCACCTGACGCTCACCGCCGTCGTCGCCGTGACGATCCTGGGCGTCTTCGGGACCGGGATCACCTTCTACCTCAACTACCGGCTCATCGCGGACGAAGGCCCGACCGCCGCGGCGACGGTCGGCTACCTGCTGCCCGTGGTGTCGGTCGCGCTCGGGGCGCTGTTCCTCGGCGAACCGCTGACCCCGCGGGTGGTCGGCGGCATGGCGGTCGTGCTGGTCGCCGTCGGCCTGACCCGGTGGCAGCCTCAGGTGCCGGCGAACTGCCCGGCCAGCTCGGCCGGCGGCCTGGCCACGCCGAAGTAGTCGCCGGTCGCCAGCTCCGCACCGGCCGCGCGCCACCACTTCGCCTGGTCCTCGGTGTGGACCCCGTCGACGACGAGCGTCGCGCCGACCTGCCGGACCAGCGGCACCAGGGCGCTGAGGAACGTCGAATCCGACCAGGCCTGCCACTCCGCGAGCCGCCGGTCGACGCGCACGATGTCCACCGGCAGGTCCTCGATCGCCCGCAGGTCGTCAGGCCCCAGCCCGAACTCGTCGAGCATGACGCGCACGCCGAGGTCGGCCAGCGCGGTGACGTTCTCGATGACGCCGGCCACCGGGAGCGCCCCGGCCGGAACGCCGAGCATCAGCTGCGCGGGCGGCAGGCCGGTGTCCCGCAGCAGCCGCGTCACGCGGGTGCCGAGCGCGTCGTCCGACACCTGGTGCCCGGTCAGCCCGGCGAGCATCGGGAGGCCGAAGCCCGCGCGCTGCCGCCACCACTCGCCCTGGCGGCCGGCCGCGCGCACCAGCCAGTCGCCGAGCGGCAGGATGAGCCCGGTCGACTCGGCGAGCTCCACGCAGCACTCGTGCGAAAGGGCCGTGTCGTCCGGCCGGTTCCAGTGCAGGCGGGCTTCGACGCCGGCGGCTTCGCCGTCCGCCAGCCGCGCCATCGGCCGGTACCGCACGCCGATCTCGCCGTGTTCCCAGGCGCCGGCCATGCCGACGGCCACCGCCTGCGTCCGCCGGTCGTGGGCGTCGGCCTCGCGGTCGAACATCTTCCACTGGCCGCGCCGCCGCTCCTTGGCGCGCCGCAGCGTCTGGTCCGCCTGGCGCAGCAGCTCCAGCGGATCGATGCCCTTCGCCGGCCGGTGCACGACCCCGGCACTGGCCGACAGCGCGAGCCCGTGGCCGTCGACGAAGAACGGCTCGGCGAGCTCGTCGTTGATCGCGCGCACGATGGTGTCGATGTCGGGCGTCGATTCCGTGTTCTCGACCAGGATGCCGAACTCGTCGCTGTGGAACCGCGCGATCATGGCGTTCTCGCGGGCCATCACCGCCTTGAGCCGCTGCGCGAAGTGCACCAGCAGCTGCTCGCCGACCCGGCGGCCGAGGCTGTTGCAGACCATCCCGAAGGCGTCGAGGTCGACGTGGAACAGGGTGACGCCGTACGCCGGATCCGCGCGCCGCAGCGCCGTCTCCAGGTGGGTGCCGAAGTACTGGCGGTTCGGCAGCCCGGTGAGGACGTCGTGCAGCGCCTGGCGGCTCAGCTCGCCCTGCAGCAGCATCAGCTCGGTGCCGTCCTCGATCACGACGACGAAGTGGGAGGGCCGGTCTTCGGCGTCGCGCAGCAGCGAGGCGGTGAGCGAGATGCGGACGACGTCGCCGTCCCGGCGCAGCAGCCGCTCCGACTGCCGGATCCGCTCCTTGCCGCCGTCCAGCAGGCCCGTCATCGCGTCGCGGAGGACCTCGACGGACTCGGGGTGGACGACGTCGTACAGCACCGAGCCGGCCAGCTCGCCCGCCGGGTGCCCCAGCATCTCGGCCAGCGCGGCGTTCGCCCGCACGATCCGGCCGTCGAGCGCGACGACGGCGATGCCGCTCGCCGACGACGTCACCACCTCTTCGAAGCGGGCTTCGCTCTGCCGGAGGTTCCACTGGGCGTCCCGCACCGCTTTGAGCAGTGACAGGTGCATGATCTCCTGCTGATCGAGGACGCTGCGCTCGTGCGCGAGCAGGAAGCCGCACGACAGCGCGCCCAGCGCCGCCACGACCCGGTCGGCGGCGCCGTCCACCGCCTGGAGCTCGGGCAGCGCGGGCAGGCCCTTCCCGAGCACGTCGAGCGTGCACCGCAGCCCGGGCTCGCCGACGTAGCCGAGCGCGACCAGCCGCGCCCCGATCCGCTCGGCAGGCGCCGGGTCCGGGGAGGCGCTGCGCAGGGCGTCGCAGAGCGTGCCCAGCAGGCCGAGGAGCTCGACGTCGAGCTCCTCCCGGCTCAGCGACACGACGGTGACGCCGCTGAGCAGGTACGCCCATTTCCGGGCGAGCCGGGTCCGCCCGCGGTCGGCGCCGGGTGCGGCGGGCTGGTCCGGCTGGGGTTCGATCATCGGCATGGGAGACGTCCGCATCAGATCTCGCGGCCGATTCCGGCGGAAAGCGCGGAAACCGCGACGCAGAAGCCGTGCGCCCGTACGTTGCCCGGCAGGGAGATATCGACACCCGGTGGATACCATTCCGGTGATCGTGTCACGGAGAACACCTTCTCAGTCTGATCGGACCGGAAAGAGCTTAGCGATTCCCCGCGGTTCGGCTACTGGGCCATCCGCGTGAGCCCACACCACCCGATCGGGCACTGTCCGGTTCATCCGGGCAGGCTTACCGTGAGCCGTCTCCTTGCGAAATCCGCAGAATAGCGTAACCACGACGGCGCAACGAGGAGTACGCATGAGCGTCCCGGTCGCCCCGGGCCGGTGGCCATTTCTCGGGCACACTCCGGCACTCCTGCGGCAACGCTTCGCATTCACCGACACATTGCCCGCGCACGGCGAGATCGTCAAACTCCATCTCGGCCCGGCGCCCGTCTACTTCGTCGCAAGTCCGCGATTGGCACACGAAGTGCTGGTCAACGAGGGACCGAAGTTCCGCAAGGGTGCGATGTTCGACAAGTTTCGGCCGTTCGTCGGAAATGGCTTGGTGCTTTCGAACGGCGACTTTCACCTGCGGCAGCGCCGGCTGATGCAACCGGCGTTCCACCGCGACCGCCTGGCCGCGTACGCGGAGATCATGCGGCGCGCGGCGGCGGACCTGAGCGGCTCGTGGCGGGCCGGCGAGGTGCGCCCGATCGACGACGACATGCAAAGCCTCGCGGTGACGATCGTCGGCGAAGCGCTGTTTTCCACCGAGCTGGGAAAAGCGGCGATCGCCGAGGCCCGCCGGTCGATTTACGTGATCATCCAGCAGGGGATGATTCGCGCGTTGTCGCCCAAGTTCGTCGAAAAGCTCCCGGTGCCCGGCAACCGGCGGTTCGACCAGGCGATCGCCCGGATGCAGGGAATCGTCATCGAGGTGATCCGCGACTGGCGGCGCGACGGCACCGACCGCGGCGACCTGCTTTCGACGTTGCTGCTGGCCGGCATGACCGACGAGCAGGCGCGCGACGAGGTGCTCACCCTGCTCACCGCCGGCATCGAGACGACGGCGCTGGCGCTGGCCTGGACGTTCCACGAGCTCGGCAGGCACCCGGACGTCGAGGCACGGGTGCACGCCGAACTCGACGAGGTGCTGGGCGGCGCCCCGGTCACGGTGGACACCCTGCCCCGGCTGACCTACGTCCGGCAGGTCGTCGACGAGGTGCTGCGGCAGTACCCGCTGTGGATGCTGATGCGCCGCACGCTCACCGAAGTCGACCTCGGCGGCGTCCGCCTTCCCGAGGGCGCGGAGGTGATCGTCAGCCCGCACGCGCTCCACCACGACCCCACGTCGTTCGCCGACCCGGACCGCTTCGACCCGGACCGCTGGGCCCCGGAACGGGCGGCCGCGATCCCGAAGGGCGCGTTCGTGCCGTTCGGCGCGGGCACCCGCCAGTGCATCGGCAACCGCTTCGCCCAGAACGAAATCGTCATCACGCTGGCCACGGTGGCCGCGCGCTGGCGGCTGGTCCCGGTGCCGGGCAAGCCGGTCCGCGTCAAGTTCACCTCCGCCGCGTACCCGGAGAGCCTGCCGATGACGGTGGTGCCCCGCTGATCGGTGGTCAGGCCGCGTACAGCGCCCCGACCGCGGCCAGCACGGACGTCGAATACACCGGGTCGTAGACGTGCTGCCCGGCGTTCACCGCACCGTTGCCGCGGCTGAACGTCCACCCGCCCGTGGCTTCGAAATCGGGATTGGCCACGTGGCAACCGGTCAGCGAAACGTCGTCGAAGCGCGCCACGACCTCGTAGTCGGCCACGGCCTTCGCCTCGTACAGCCGCAACGTCAAGGTCGCCGATCCGCCGGTCAGCCGGGGGGTCAGATCGATCGGAGCCGAGGTGTACCAGTCCGTGCCCTCGGTGGCGACATCGCGCTGCCAGACCTGCGTTCCGCCGACCTGGGCCTGCTTGAAGTGGTACCCGGCCGGGCTGCTGCCGGCCCGGTCGTCGCTGTGCCACAGCACCATCCGGCAGGAAGCCGAGCCTTCGTCCAGCCGGACGGTCGTGCTCGCCGCGGCGAAGTCGCCCGCCTTCGTGGCCGTGTCCGGGTGCACCGTGAAGACGAGACCGCCGTTGCCGGTGTGCGCGAACGACTCGTCCGACTTCTGCGGGCGGCCGGGCGTGAGCGGCAGTGCGTACTGGATGACCCCGGCGATCTTGCCCGCGGCGGTGTACTGCATTCCGACGGCGGTCACCGCCCGCACGTAAGCGACGTCCGGAGCGACCGTGGTGGCCGACAGGGTCGATGCGTACACCATCAGGATCAGCTTGCGGTTCTTCGCGGCCAGCCGGGTGGTGAGGACGTCCAGCTGAGCGTTCAGGCTGCCGGTCCACAGCGTGTTGCGGTGCGGGTCGTCCCGGAACGGCACGATCAGGCTGTCGATGGTTCCGCCGTAACTGTCCACAAAGGATGTTGTGACGGCGTCCGAATAGACCACCGGGTAGAACTCCAGGCCCGGCTGCACGGCGCGGCCGGCGTCGCGGATCTGCTTGGTGTAGGCCGCCGTGAAGAACGGCAGGTTGTGGTTGAAGTCGTCGATGGCCCACGCCTTGAGCACCGGATAGCGCTGGGACAGCGCACCGATGGCCTTGGCCCAGCCGGTGTAGTCCTTTTTGTAGGGCAGGTACTCCGCGCAGCTCGTCCCGCCGGGGCACTCGGTCGGCGGCACGAGGTAGGTCCACACGGTCAGCCCGGCCGTCTGCGCCTCGGGGAGGAACGCCTCGAGCTCGTGCCAGTCGGTCTCGTTCTGGACGAGGAAGGCGTAGGTGTCGGCGTTCATCGCCCGCAGCCGGTCGATCGTGGCGGCGGCGTCGACGTGGCCGTCGGTCCGCACGGGGTTCGCGTAGCTCGCGCGCACTCCCGGCGCGGGTGCCGCGTCCGCCGTCGCCGGGAGCAGCACTGCGCACAGGGCGGCGATCAGGGTGAAGAGACCCGTTCTCAACATGCGGCGGATGATCCGGCGAAGGCGTACAGAGGACGTACAAACCACGGCTCAGCCGAGTCGCCGCCGCAGGGTGGCGAGTGCGGCATCGAGCTCGGCCGACGACTCCTCGAGCACGAAGTCCGCGTCCAGCATCAGCAGGTTGAGCGCCAGCGCCCCGGGCGACTCCCCGGTCGCGTGCACCCGGCAGCGTTCCTCGTCCACCCATTCGACGGGCACGGCCGAGGGCACCCTGGCGATGATCTCCGCGGCCGGTGCGTCGACCAGGACGACGGCGCGGTGGCGGGCGAAGACGGCGTCGATGCCGTGGACCACGTCGGCCGCGGAAGGCGCCTCCCGCGGGACGAACCTCGCGCCTTCCGGCCGTTTCACCGTCATCCGGTCGAGCCGGAAGTGCCGCCAGCCGTCGCGAGCGGGGTCGAAGGCGACGAGGTACCACCGCCGCCCCACCTGGACGACGCGGTGCGGCTCCACCTCGCGGCGAGCGCTCTGGTAATCGAACCGGACGCGGCGGTGGTCCCGGCACGCACCGACGAGAAAGACCAGCAGGTCGGGGTCGACACCGCCGGGCTTCGGCACGGCGTCGGTGTACCGGCGCATCGCCGCGGCCCGCCCCCGCAGCCGCCGCGGCAGCACCTGCTCGAGCTTCACCAGGGCGGTCCCGGCGGCTTCACCGAGCTCGGTGGCCGTCCGCAACGCGATGAGGACGGCCACGGCCTCGTCGTCGTCGAGCTGCAGCGGCGGCAGGGACGTCCCGGCCCGCAGCCGGTACCCGCCGGCCACCCCGGGGATCGCTTCGACGGGATAGCCGAGCTCACGCAGCTTCCCGATGTCGTAGCGCACGGTCCGCGGGCTGACCCCGAGCCGCTCGGCCAGGTCCGCGCCGGTCCACGACGGGCGGGTCTGCATCAGGGCCAACAGCGCCAGCAGGCGGGACGACGGATTCGGCATGGGCCATCCTGCCCGGAATCGCGGCAAGGATCTTGCCGCAATACCCGCCATCCTCGACGGCATGACCACACCCAAGACCGTCCTCGTCACCGGCGCCACCGGCACCGTCGGCCGCCACCTCGTCCGCGAGCTGCTCGCCGGCGGGCACCGGGTCCGGGCGCTGACCCGCTCGCCGGAAACGGCCAACCTGCCCGCGGAGGTGGAGCTGGTCGCCGGCGACCTGGCCGCGCCGCCGCCGGAGGGCCTGTTCGACGGCGTCGACAGCGCGTTCGTCTTCCCGGCCGCGGACGTGGCTAGCTTCGTCAAGGCAGCCGACGCGCACCTGGTGCTGCTCTCCTCGCTCGCCGCCGCCCTCGAACACGAGCGTGACCGCGGGTCGGCCAGCCAGGTGCACCACTCCGCGATCGAAGACGCCGTCCGCGACAGCGGCGCGAGCTGGACGATCCTGCGACCCGGCACCTTCGCCGGCAACCTGCTGTCCTGGGCCCAGCCGATCCGCTACACCGGCGGCGTCCGCGGGCCGTACCCGACGTCCGCGCAGGCCCCGATCCACGAGGCCGACATCGCCGCCGTCGCCGCCGTGGCGCTGACCGAACCCGGCCACGCGGGCAAGGTGTACGCCCTGACCGGCCCGCAGGCGCTGACCCGCGTCGAGCAGCTCGACGCGATCGGCGCGGCCATCGGCCGCGAGCTGCGCTTCACCGAGACCACGCCCGACGAGTTCCGCGCCGAAATGCGCTCCTACGGCGTCGGCGACGACATCGTCGCGATGCTCCTGGACTATTGGTCGGACACGGTGGAAGCGCCCGACGTGGTGCGCCCGACGGTGCAGGAGGTGACCGGCCGGCCCGCCCGCACCCTCGCGCAATGGGCGCGTGATCACGCGGCGGACTTCGCGTGATCACCGCATCCTCGGGTCCTGCGACGGATCGGCGTACATCGGCGGGCACCCGCACTCGACGGCCTCCGAGCGCAGTTCGTAGTGCCACGGTTCGTTGCGGTAGATCTGGCACAGCCCGTATCGGGCCCCGTGTTCGGCGAGCCACTTCCGGGCCGCGGGCGGCCCGATGTCGACGGCCTGGCCGCGCACGTGGGCGGACTTGTCCGCCGTCGTCACCCAGCGGGCCGCGGCCGCTTCCGAGCCGTGCTTCGCGATCCCCTGACGCCGCAACTGTTCCTGGTAGGCCCACGAGCGCCAGCCCCCGTTGACGACGAACGCCACCCCGTCGGCCGCGGCGTCCGCCGCGGCCCGGCGCAGGGCGTCGAGCAGGTCGGGATCGAGGTTGGCCACGGCGGGGGACTCGTCGTCGAAGACCGGCAGGCCGTCCGGCACGGCGCCGTGTCCCCGGCCGAGGGGCGTGCGTTGACTGGAGGTCATGCCGCCCGAGTCAAGGCGGCGCGGTGTTGCCGTCGCGTACGCGCTTTCCGATATGCGGCCGATAGGCGCCCGCTCGTAGCATCGGCGGAGTGCGTGTCTTGATCGTCGAGGACGAGCCCTACCTGGCCGACGCCATCCGCGACGGCCTCCGGCTGGAGGCCATCGCCGCGGACACCGCCGGCGACGGCGACACCGCGCTGGAACTGCTGAGCGTCAACACCTACGACATCGCCGTCCTCGACCGCGACATCCCCGGCCCGTCCGGGGACGAGATCGCCCGGCACATCGTCGCCTCCGGCAGCGGGATGCCGATCCTCATGCTCACCGCCGCCGACCGGCTCGACGACAAGGCCACCGGCTTCGGGCTCGGCGCGGACGACTACCTCACGAAGCCGTTCGAACTCCGGGAACTCGTGCTCCGGCTCCGGGCCCTCGACCGGCGGCGCGCGTACAACCGGCCGCCGGTGCACGAAATCGCCGGCCTGCGCCTGGACCCGTTCCGCCGCGAGGTCTACCGCGACGGCCGGTACGTGGCCCTGACCCGGAAGCAGTTCGCCGTGCTCGAAGTCCTCGTCGCGGCAGGCGGCGGCGTGATCAGCGCCGAGGAGCTGCTGGAACGGGCCTGGGACGAGAACGCGGACCCGTTCACCAACGCCGTGCGCATCACGGTTTCGGTGCTGCGCAAGCGGCTCGGCGAACCCGGGATCATCGAGACCGTGCCCGGTGTCGGCTACCGCATCGACACCGGGGAAGCCGGCCGTGGATAGGGAACCCGGGCTGAGCGCCCGGCTCAAGCTGACCCTCAGCTACGCCGGGTTCGTCATGCTCGCGGGCCTGCTGCTGATGGGCGCCGTGCTGGCGTTCTACCTGTACTTCCTGCCCGACGGCTGGATCATCACCGAAGGCAACTTCTGGATCAACCGCTCGCGCCTGGTGCGCGCGTTCGTCCCGTTCATGGTTGTCGTGATCGTCTTCCTGCTGGTGTTCGGCCTGCTGGGCGGCTGGGTCCTGGCCGGCCGGATGCTCGCCCCGCTGACGCGCATCACCGACGCCACGCGCGTGGCCGCGACCGGCTCGCTCTCCCACCGCATCCGCCTGCCGGGCCGCACCGACGAGTTCCGCGAACTCGCCGACGCCTTCGACACCATGCTCGCGCGGCTCGAAGCGCACGTCACCGAGCAGCGGAGGTTCGCCGCCAACGCGTCGCACGAGCTGCGCACCCCGCTCGCGATCACGCAGAGCCTCCTCGACGTCGCCCGCAACGATCCCGAGCGCACCACCGACGAGCTAGACGAACGCCTCCGCGTCGTCAACACCCGCGCGATCGAGCTCACCGAAGCCCTGCTGCTGCTCAGCCGCGCCGAGCAGCGGGCCTTCAGCCGCGACCGCGTCGACCTGTCCCTGGTCGCGGAGGAAGCCGCCGAAACGCTCCTGCTTCTCGCCGAGAAGCGGGGAGTCACCGTCGAGACGTCCGGCGAGGCCGCGATCGCCCTCGGCTCACCGGCGCTCCTGCTGCAGCTGACGACGAATCTGGTGCACAACGCGATCGTCCACAACCTGCCCGAGGGAGGCGCGGTCCGGGTGACGACCGGTGTCGAGCCGGGAGCCGTGGTGCTCACCGTCGAGAACACCGGCGAACAGCTCGCGCCGTCCTTGGTCGCCACCCTCGCCGAGCCGTTCCAGCGCGGCACCGAGCGCCTCCGCAGCGACCAGGCCGGGGTCGGTCTCGGCCTGGCCATCGTCAAGAGCATCACCCACGCCCACGACGGGACGCTCACCCTCGCCCCGCGGCAGGCGGGCGGCCTCCGCGTGACCGTCCGCCTGCCCGGTCACGCGATGGGGAAGTCGAAGTACGTGTCCGGGTAGGGCTCGTCCTTCAAGCCGTAGTGCCACCATTCGCGCTCGTACGCGGCGAACCCGCAGTCCTCCATGATGGACCGGAGGCAGCGGCGGTTCCCGGCTTCGAGAGGCGAAATCCCCCGTGCGTCGTGGTGCGAGATCGGATCCATCAGGTCATGGCCACCGCCCATGGCCGCCAGTTCGCCGGTGACCAGGTGGTAGAGGGTGAGATCGACGGTGCTTCCCCGGGTGTGCCCGGACTTGGCCGCGACGTACCCCTTGGCGAACATCGCGGCCCGGTCCATGTTCGGGTAGTGCCACAGCTTCGTCCGGCCATCCTCCGGCTGGTCCACCCAGCGCAGGAAGCAGTCCACGGCGCGTTGCGGCCGGTAGCCGTCCCACAGCAGCAGGCCGAAGCCGAGGGACGCGGCCTTCTCCTGCGCCTCCGCCAGTGCGGCGCACAAGGTCTTCGTGCCGACGATGCGATTGGCGAGGTACCCGTCCACGGGCTTGCCGGTGAAGTTGTCCCAGGTGGCGTACTTGGCGTCCCAGCGGATGCCGGGCACCAGCTCGTCCACGAAGGCGAAGTCGTCGTTCACCGGGCCGTCCCGGCGACGATCCGGTCGATCAGCTCCGAGAGCGGCACGCCGGCGGCCGCCATCATCCGCGGGTAGCGGCTGTACGACGTCAGGCCGGGCAGGGTGTTGACCTCGTTGAGGACCACCGTGCCGTCGTCGGTGAGGAACATGTCCACCCGGGCCAGTCCCCCGCACCCCAGCGCGCGGTAGATGGTCTTCGCCGTCTCCTGCACGCGTGCGCGGGTTTCGACTGGGATGTCGGCGGGCACGATGAACGTCGAGTTCTCGGAGCCGCTTTCGGGCGATTCTTCCTGGTGGATCCGGAAGAAGCCGTGCGAGAGGGCGACCCGGTCCACCTCACCGGCGAACAGGTCTGCTCCGCTGCCCAGGATCGCGCAGCCGACTTCGCTGCCGGCCACGGCCTCCTCGATCAGCACCTTCGAGTCGTACTGCGCCGCGGTCGCGATGGCCGCGGCCAGCTCTTCTTCCTCGGTCACCTTGCTGACGCCGAACGACGAACCGGAACGGGCCGGTTTTACGAAGACGGGGTAGCCGAGCCCGTCGACGTCCTCGCCGGGCCGGACGGTCCGGAACTTCGGCGTGGCGATCCCCGCGCTCGCGGCGACGACGTAAGCGAGCGATTTGTCCATGCACAGGGCGGAACTCTGGACGTCACAGCCGGCGTAGGGAATCCCGGAAAGTTCGAGCAGGCCCTGAATCGCCCCGTCCTCGCCGAGCTTGCCGTGCAGCACGGGCAGCACCAGGTCGAGGCCGATGGTGTCGTACTTCCCGTCGTCCAGGACGAGCAGCCCGGGAACGCTCCGGTCCGGCGACAGAACGACGGTCCGCCCGTCTTCCCAGCCCGTTTCCGGTCCGTCACAGAGCTTCCAGGCCCCGGTCTTCGTGATCCCGACCCAGATCGGTGCGTACTTCCCGGTGTCGAGGTGTTTCGCGACCTCTTGCGCGGACTTGACCGAGACGGGGTGTTCTTCGGAACCGCCCCCGAAGATGATCCCGAGCCTAACCTTGGCCATGCCGTTCCCCGCTTTCGAATTTCAGGCAGTTGACGATGGAGTTTTCGACGGTGTCGCGCAGCGCGCGGTCCGTGTAGTAGGCGGTGTGCGGACTGACGAGCACGTTCGGCAGTTTCTGCAGCCGCACCAGCAGTTCGCTTTCGACGGGCCGCCCCCGCCAGTCGGCGTAGAAGACGCCTTCTTCTCCTTCGAGGACATCGAGTGCGGCCCCGCCCAGCCGACCGGTTTCCAGCGCCTCGACCAGGGCTCCGGTATCGAGAAGCGGCCCTCGCCCGGTGTTGACGACGAACGCACTGGGCTTCATCAGCTCGAGCCGCTCCCGGTCCAGGAGGTGACGCGTTCCGGCGTCGAGTGGCGTGTGGAGGGTGACGATGTCGCTCGACCGCAGCAGTTCTTCGAGCGGCAGGTAGTCGACGTCCGCGTGCGGCCGGCTGTCGTACGCCACCACCCGGGACCCGAACCCGCGCAGCCGCCGGACGACGGCGGAGCCGATCCGTCCGGTACCGATCACGCCGACGGTCAGATCGCGCAGTTCTTTTCCCCGCATGTCGTTCAACCGGTAGTCGTGCTCGTCGGCCCGCCGGATGACGGACTGGGCGTCCCGCGACAGCATCAACATGAGCATGAGCGTGTAGTCGGCCACGCTGTCCGGGGAATAGGCGACGTTCCCCACGGAAATGCCGACGCTGCGCGCGTAGCCGACATCGACGTGGTCGTAGCCGACGCTCCTCGTGGAGAGGTAGCGGACGCCGATCCGGCTGAGCGCCAGAAGAGTCCGGTCGTCGACCGGAGTCTTGTGGCCGACGCTGACACATCGGCAGCCGGCGGCGAGCCCGACGTTGGCCTCGCACAGGGCGGCGTCCGTAATGGTCGGCGTCACCCCGAAGCGCGGCGCCATCTCCCGGAACAGCAGGGCCTCATCGGGTGCACACCCATAGATCGTCATCCCGAGTGCTGGTTCGCTCATGCCGACCAGTCAAGGGAAGACGGCGTTGCCGGCACGTATGCGCTTTTGGATACACCGAAGATAAGTTACCGTCTGGTAAGTAACACCGAGGGGGATCATGGCCTGCCGCCGCTGGGCCGACGAGCAGGGTGCCGTCCACGAGGAGACTCTCACCCACGAGCTCGCCTGGGAACCGGACAGATGCGCCCCGGGTCTGGTGCAGGTCTCGTTGTCTGTCACCGAGCCAAGGCAGGCTCGAAGGGTTGATCGTAACGTGACGCTTGGTGGCCGGCTTCGACCTGGGCTGGAGTGCGTGAACAGCGAATTGAATTCCTCAGCCATCGCGTTATCGCAGGAATCTCCGCGCGAACCGACCGAGGCGACCACTGCCGCTTCCACCAAACGCTCGGTATAACGAATGGCTCGATATTGAACTCCGCGGTCGGAATGATGGACAAGTCCGGTCACGTCTTGTCCGGCTCGTTGCCGGGCCCATGTCCGCTACCCAGAGCTGGTTCGGCTGGTCGGCAGTGAAGCGGCGGTCGACCAGGTCCGCCGGCGAAGGCGAGGCGGCAGCGATGGTGGTCCTGGGCCGCCTGCCTCGCCGTAGTCCCTGGAGGCCCTTCTGGCGCATCAGCCGCTCGACCGTGCAGCCAGCCACGCGGATTCCCTCACGGTTGAGTTGCGCATGCACTTTCCGCGCTGCGTAAACACCGTATTTCTCGCGGAACACACGCTCGATCTCAGCGAGCAGTTCGGCGTCCCGCACGGCACGTTTCGACGGCGTGCGCTTCTTGGCCGCCCAGAAGGTTCTCGGGGCGATCCGCACATCCGCATCGTTCAAGACTGCGCAGATCGACTCGACCCCGACCTTCTTCCCCTCGACAACCCGCCTAGGCGTGGAATCGTCAGACGCTACTTGATCCTGCGGTCGAGCTCCGCGGCGGCGAAAAACGCCGAGGCCGTCTTCAGGACCTCATTTGGCCGCCGCAACTCACGCACCTCGCGTTCCAGCTCGGCGATCCGTGCCGCATCATCGCTGGTGCGGCCGGGTGCCGTGCCGGCGTCGATCTCGGCCCGCTCGACCCACGTCCGCAGCGCCTCCGGGTGCACGTCCAGCTGGCCCGCGACCCGGCGGATCGCCGCCATCCGCTGACCCTCGGCCGCGATCGCGTCCAACGCCATCCGGGTCGCCCGCTCACGCAGCTCGTCGCTGAACTTCTTCGGTTCCGGCATGCTCTGCATCCTCCCTGAGATCAGAGCCTGCACAGAACCCGGGGCGCATCACCAAGGCGGAACTCGTTGCCGCGGTTGACAATTGGATCGATCGATACAACAATAATCGGCGTCACTCCGCTATCGGGATGCTCAGCCCTGTTTGCTCCGAGCAGTCCCTGACAGGCGCAGCGAAAGCTGCTTGATCACCTGTCCACTGTCCGGGGGGACCCTCACAGAAACAAAGGACCCCGCACGTCACCAGCTCACGGACGAGCGGGAAGACCATTTTCCCGGCAGGTTACCCTGCGCCAGATACGCCGCCGCGCGCTGCAGGATCACCTTCTCCTGCTCCAGCAACCGGTTACGCTTCTTGACTTCGCGCAGCTCGCCGCCTCCTCCCGAGTCAGTCCGGGCCGGGTTCCGTCGGCGACAAATCCGGCGCGGGCCGTGGGGTGTGCCTGACCAAATTTGACTACTACTGTGGACTACGCTGCGGCGCGCGAATAGTTGGCTCGCTTATACGCTAGGGTCACACCATCGAAGACCGGCAGCATGCTCAGGTCAACCCGGTCGTCATCGCATAGTGCGGCGTTCAGCGCGCGGAGTGAGTCTGTCTCTTCATCACTGATGTCGGGGCGCGCCACCTTGCCTGACCAGAGCACGTTGTCCAGCACAAGCAATCCGCCCGGCCGGAGTAATTCAAGGCATCGTTCGAAGTAGTCGGAATAGCTTTCCTTATTACAGTCGATGAACGCGAAGTCCACAGTGCCGGCGGCACCGTCGGCAAGCAGTGCGTCCAAGGTCTCGACGGCGGGACGGATTTCCACCTGGATACGGTCGGCGACCCCGGCCCGTTCCCAGAAAGGGCGGCCGATCTCGGGCCACTGCGCGTTGACGTCGCACGTGATGACGCGCCCATGTGCGGGGACGGCGCGGGCCATGGCCAGCGTGCCATACCCGGTGAACGTCCCGACCTCGACGACGGTGGTGGCCCCCGTCAGCCGGACGAGGAAGCCAAGCAACTGCGCCTCCTCTGGTGGAGTCAACATGCCGTGCTCGAACGAGAGCCGCACGGTGGCCGCCCGCAGCTCACGCGCGATGTCGTCTTCGCGAAGGGAAACATCCCGCACATACTTCTGGATTCGGTGGTCCAGCACCAAATTGCGGAGCACCCGGTTCCTCCTGATCTCGGCGATAACGTGTGGTGAATTCAGCTCGCGATGCCCAGTTCCAATTGAGCGAGTTCGCGGGGGGCGATGGTGGCCAGATAGATGTGCACTCCGGCATGCGTATGCAGGGTCGACATATCCCGCCAGATCCGCTCGAGCCGTTCGCCCGCACGTACGGCGCTGGTCCCGGCGGTGGGAAACAGAATGTCGGATACCGCGTTCCACGCTTGCCGTACGACCTCGCGGCTGATGATCGACATCCGGAGCTCCACCTCACGTGTGACATTCCCCTGCTCGGCCGTCTCATGCCATTGCCTTAGCATGTCCGTCATCGCCGCCCGTGCCGTCGCGATGCGTCCAGCCGCTTCGCCGTAACGGAGCTGAAAATCCGGGTCCTCAGCACGCGGTCCGAACGGCGGATACGTGACCGGACGTTCCCGCGTCAGCTCGGCGTAGACATCCAGCGCCGCGGTGGCCATGCCCACGGCCAGCGCGCCGAGCTGGAAGGTAAACGGGGCCACCACGCTTCCGCCGTACAAGGTGGTGCGATGCAACCGAAGCCCCGGCGTTCCCCCAACGACGGAGATCATTCCCATATGCGTACCAGGCAGCGCGTAGTGCGCCGGGATATGCGCCTTCTCGACTTTGACGCTGTACGAGCCACTGCCTTTCAGGCCAAGCTGGGAACCCCAGTCGTCCAGCCGCCGCCACTGGTCCCTCGGCACGATGAACATCAGCTGCTCGGGCGGTTCTCCTTCCGCTCCCGCGACGAAGGTCTGGCCGACGAAATGAGTGGCGTAGGGCGAGCCGGAGGCATAGCGGAACACGCCGTCCACGATCCAGCCGCCGTCTTCGGCAGGCTCGGCGAACCCGGCCGGCGCGATGACTCCCGGGCAGATGAAGTCACCGCCCGCGAATAGCTCATCCTGCGCTTGTTCGCCATAAACGGTAGCAATCAGATGGGCGTGGGACGCCCCAAAGGTGTACATCCACGCCGTCGACGCGCACCCCCGCGCGAGCCTTGCAACCACCTGCATGTGAGTGTCGATACCGAATTCGTAACCGCCGTATCGCCGTGGCACCAATAGCCGGTAGAAGCCGGATTTGAGCAGCAGTTCATGCGTGTCGAGCGCATAGAACCCGCGGGCCTCCGTCTCTTGCTGGCGGTCGACGAGCGTCTTGGCGATCCGTTCGGCGCGGGCCAAGACTTCTTGCTCGGTCAGGCCCGGCTCTGGTGGAAGCGGATAGTCGTTCGCCGAGGTATCCATGGCGGCAGTCATGTGCTGACCGTCCTTTCATCGAAACATGATCACGTCAGCCAAGGAGGGCGCGGGCTGCCGCGCCGATGTCGGGGAACGATGCGAGGTCCGGCACCTGCCAGCCGTTCAGGTCATATTCGGCAAGACAGCGGTCGACGAACGCACGATAGCCGTCGAGCTTGCCATCGCCGAGTTGCCCACGAAGTAATTCGGTCCTGGTGTTTTCGTGGTTGCCGGAATAGTTGCGTTCGTAGAGTTCGTGCCTGCCGCCGAATTCGGTGCCGACCGTGTCCCAGAGCAGTTTCATCACCTTTACCCGCTCGACGGCGTCGACCCCGTTCGATCCGCGCAGGTACTTGTCAAGGTACGGCCGGATGTCATCGTTGTGGAAGTCCTGCGCGCTGGAGTTGAGGTAGATCAGTCCGCTCGCGACATCTTGCAACACGATCTCCCTGATCCTCGCGTAGCCGATCTGGGAGAACCAGCGGTAAGCCATGACGTAGTCCGGGTTGGGCAGGACAGCGCCACCCCGCCACGGCACCGGGTTCCGCGCTGCGGCGTCGGACAGCCCCCAGAACAGATTGCGCCAAGCGAGCACTTCCCCTAGTCGCGTCTGTACCCCGCGGAAATCGGAGACCCCGGTGATGTCCAGCGCCTTGGCCAGCAGACCGGCGATGAACTCCAGTTTCACCGCGAGCCGCGTACAACCGTGAAACATGGCGCGCTCGTTGAACCCGGAATACCCGGTAAACATGCCGACCTTGGCAGTATCGCCATAGATGAACACGTTTTCCCACGGGATCAGCACCTTGTCCAGCACCAGCACGCTGTCGTTCTCGTCCAGCCGCGAGGACAGCGGGTAGTCGAACGGGCTGCCGGTCAGCGCGGCCGAGGCGGCGTACGACTGGCGGCAGATCAGTTTTTGGCCAGGGGCGTTCATCGGCACGGTGGCGACAATGGCGAACTTGCGGTCTTTGATGGGCAACCCGGTGTGGGCGATGAAGTTGTAATGCGTGAGCGCGGAGTTCGTCGCGACGACCTTCGCTCCGCTCACCACCAGACCGCTGTCGGTCTCCCGCTCGACGTGCACGAACACATCGGCGACCTCGTCCGGCGGCCGGTGCCGGTCCACCGGCGGATGTACGAAGGCGTGGTTCCAGTACAGGACCTTCTCCTGTGACTCCCGGTACCAGCGCTTCGCATTGTCGGCGAACGGGTTGTAGAACTCGGCGTTCGCGCCGAGCGTGCCGAGGAACGACGCCTTGTAGTCCGGACCACGGCCCATCCAGCCGTAGCTCAGCCGTGACCACGCGGCGATGGCCTGTTGGTCAGCGATCAGATCGGCCGCGCTGTGCGGCGTGGTGAAAAACCGGTGCGTGTAGCCGCCGGGGCCGCCGGCGTCGGTTTCGGTGGTCAGCACGTCCCGATGCTCCGGGTCGTGCAGTGCGTCGTAGAGCCGGGCCGTCATGCGCGCCGGGTTGCGGAACGCCGGATGTTCGGTGACGTCCTTGACTCGGTCGCCATAGAGGTAGATCTCGCGGCCGTCGCGGAGACTTTCAAGATATTCGGCGCCGGTCAGCGGCCGGGTCTGTTCGGTCATCGCGTTCTCTTTGTCTCTCAGGCCGCGGTGCTCTGCGTGGCGTCGACAAGTGCCGCGGGACCGGCGACCGTGGAGAGTCGCGCCGCATGGAGGGACTCGCCGCCGTCCCTGCCGACCCGAGCCAAGTCGCCCGTGCGGTACATCCGCTCGTCCGACCCGGCGAACGTCCGCTCGACCTGAGCGGAGAACAGGTCCCGAATGGAATCGGCTGACATCGCATCTCCTGTGCCTGATTGGTTCTGACGTGCGGTCTCGGTTCCGGCCAGACATGGCGGCGCGGTCCTGGCCGACACCACGGCTGGGCCGCTTTGCTCGCGGTGACGCCACGTGACGCCACCGACCGCCACTTTCGTGGGAATGTCTCCTCAATCTCGATCGAGGTCGAGGAGACACCCGCTCCTAACTGTTGACCGGGCTCGTCTGCCTCGACACGACCCGCCAGTCGCCGTCCTTCTTGACGAGCACCCACAGCGAGCGGGCCAGCTCTTCCGGTTCGATGCCGTCTTGGCCCTTCTTGACGACACCTCCCTCGGTGACCGCGATCGCTACCGAGTCGGTCAGCAGGCGGACCTCCTTCGGCTCGTCGGTCAGCCGGGTTCCCTGGAAACCACCGGCGAAGGCATCGGCCAGGTACGCGCGGATCTCCTCACGGCTGCTCAGCTGGGCATCGCCCACGAGCATGCTGCCGTTGTCGACGAACAGGTCGGCGATGGCGTCGGCGTCGTTCGCGTCCCACCCCGCCCGTACGCGCAGCTGCGCGGTCACCACGGCACCCTCGACCCCGTTGGGGTAGGGGCCGTAGTGTGACGCCCACTTCTTCGCACCCTCGACGAGGGCTTCGGCGTTGCTGCTCATTGGTTCGTCCTCCAAGCGAGTCTTGTCAGGTGTTTGCTGATCGCGGCGGATTACCAGCGCAGGGTCGCGCCGCCCCCACGCGGGCTGTTCTGGTAGGCGGCGAGCTGCCACTGGCCGTCCCGCTTCACGACGACCCAGCTCGACAGCACCGCCAGTTCCGGCGCGATCTCGGTCTCCCCGGGCGCGAGAATTCCGCCGTGCGTCCGGAACACGGCGACGTCGTCGGTGACGAACCGAAAGTCGACCGGTCGTCCCGTTACGCCCGTCCCCTTGAACGGACCGGAATAAGCGGCCGCCATGAAAGCCTGGATCTCTTCGCGGCCGCGCTTGTAGACATCGCCGGGAAGCAGCATCACACCCTCTTCGGTGAACACCTTCGCGACGTCGGTCGCGTCGTTGCGCGACCACGCCTCGACCAGCCGCAGCGGCACGCCAAGGGCTTCCTTCTGCTTCTCGCCGGTGAACTCGCCGTAGTAAGCGTCCAGGGCGTCGCTGGTCGCCTCGGCCTCATGAATCGCGGTCATTGAACGTCCTCTCGAAATCAGGACAGGCACTTCCAGTAATGGCCTGTCGATTATGGTTGCCGGTCACGGGCCCGGCCGTCTCCTCGCTTGCCGATCCGCGTCCGCCCGCAGGCTCCGCCAGGAATGGCGCGACCACCTCGCGAACGATCTTGCAGTCGAGTACCAGCGTGCCCGGCATGCCTGCCGCGCACCATTCGCGCAGCACCGAAAGGTCGCCGACGGTGCGTACCGTGGCGACCTGGGCCCCGAACGCGGCGGCCACCCCGGCGAAATCCGTGTCGGGGAACTCGATCGTCCGGGGATCGGCCCCGGCGCGGCCGTAACGGTGCACCTCGAATCCGTAGGCGGCATCGTCGTAGACAACGGCAAGGACCGAACGACGGGAACGGATCAGCGTCTCCAGGGTCGGCAAGCCCCATCAACGCGCCGCCGTCGCCAAGGGCGACCACGGTCAGCCGGTCGGCCCTGCCGGCGGCCGCCCCGACCGCCCCGGCGAACCCGAGACCGATCGTCTGGAAGGCCGAACCGATGAAGATCGTCGCCGCGGGATCCGGCATCGACCAGTACATGAAGGGCCATGCGATGAAGTGGCCTCCGTCGAGCACGACCGTCCGTTCCGCGGGAAGGATTCCAGCGAGCTCCAAGCTCAGCGTGCGCGGGTCGATCCGTTCGGTCGTGCTCACGTCCGTGTACGGCTCCTGTGCCCACCCCACTCCGGCCAGCATCGGCTCCGCCACGTCGCGCCAGTCGGTGCGCACCAGTTCGGCCGCGTCGATGGCGTCGAGCAGCGCGATCGCGGCGTCTGTGGCGTCGGCCTCGATCTCCAGGTCGGCCTGCCCGATCAGGTCCGCGGCCACCGGGGACGCGAAACCGCCGCACACGCCGATGGACCACCGGGAGTCGCCGAACAGGCCGGTCGCCATCGCCGTCGTCGTCAGCAGCCCGCCGACCCGCGCCGCGAGGTCCTGCAGCACCTTGGCCGCACCCGACCGCCACGCACCGAGCCCGGCGAGCACCAGCGGCCTGCGCGCCGTGGCGAGCCGGTGCAGGACGGCGTCCACTTCCGCCGGCTGGCATGCGGGCCGGCGGACCGGCTCGCTCACCACCGCCGGTTCCCCTTCGCCGGAACATGCGGCGGAGGCCAGGCACACCATCACCGGGCCGTCCCCGTCGCGGGCGAGCGCCAGCGCCCGTGGCGCCGTCCGCCGCACCGGCTCGCCTGCCGTCACGCGGACCGCGCGGGCACCGATCGCGTCGGCGAATCCGGCCGTGTTCATGTCGAAAGGACGTGGGCCGCCGGTCGGCGCGTCGCCGCAGATGACGGCCACGGAGCTGCGATGTTTCACCGCCTCGCTCAACGCCGTGGCGCTGTTGGAAAGACCGGCTCCATGCGTGGTGGCGCAGACCGCGGTCTCGCCGGTGGCCCGGTAGTAGGCGTCGGCCATCGCCATCGCCCCGCCTTCGTGCCGGGCGGCCACGTAGTCGACGCCGTGCCGGATCAGGCCGGCGACGGCGAGGAAATTGCCCGCACCGACGACGCCGGACGCCTGCCGGACGCCGTCCCGGGCGAGCTCCCTCACCAGAACGGACACCAGGTCTGTCATGCCCCGCGTCCCCTCGTCGATGAATGGCCCATGTGGCACCACGTTCGCAGCACCCACGGAACCGGTGCGTCTCCCTGGCTGCTTCCGGCAGGGCGATCGGCACGAGAAGCGCACGGTCGGAGACGCCCTGGTGAGAACCGTGCTGTGACGCTTGACCACATGAATGGGCCACTGACCGGCGACGAGTCGTCGAGAGCATCCGACCTGGTCGCCGACCAGCGGTCCATCGCGGTGAGCGTTCCCGAACGCCTCGGCGACCGCGTCTTCTCGATTGCTGCCCGCGACAACAGCGATTCTCGCACGATTCTGCGCGGCCACGGCCGGGGCACTATCAAAGAAGACGTTTCTTACGCTTACTGGGCATGCTGTCAACAGCGAGTCATCGCAAAGCGTCGCGCTCGAGGTTCCAGCTGCCACGAATCGTGCGTCGCCAACAGGCCGTGCGTTTCGAACGATATGGAAGGTAGTCCATGAGCAGCTTTGACGTTTCGCGCATTCTTGCGAACGCCAGGACGGTGGCCGTGTGTCGTGGCGGACGTGATGCGCGAACGGCGGGAATGTGGTGGTCCTGATGGGTGTCGAGCGGGTCGCGATCGTCGGTGTCGGTCTGTGCTATCCGGACGCCGACTCGCCGGGTGAGCTGTGGGAGAACGTGCTGGCGGGGCGCCGGGCTTTCCGGCGGTTGCCGGACGAACGGATGAACAGCCAGGACTACTATTCACCCGATCCCGAAGCCCCGGACCGATTCTACTCGCAGCAGGCAGCCGTGCTGCGCGACTTCGAGTTCGACCGGCTGCGGTACAAGGTCGCGGGAAGCACGTACCGCTCCACCGACCTGACCCACTGGCTGGCGCTCGAGGTGGCGTCGAGGGCGCTGGCCGACGCCGGACTGCCCGGCGGCGAAGGACTGCCGAGGGAGTCGACCGGTGTCGTGCTGGGCAACAGCCTTACCGGCGAGTTCTCCAGGGCCAACCTCATGCGGCTGCGCTGGCCCTACGTCCGGCGGACCGTGGCCGCCGCGCTGGTCGAGAAGGGCTGGGGTGAGGACGAGACGGCGACGTTCCTCGGCGAGCTGGAGCAGCGGTACAAGGCGCCGTTCCCCGGGATCGACGAGGACACGCTCGCCGGTGGGCTCGCCAACACGATCGCGGGCCGGATCTGCAACCACTTCGACTTCAAGGGCGGCGGGTTCACCGTCGACGGCGCGTGCTCGTCGTCGCTGCTGTCCGTCGCGACGGCGGCGAACGCGCTGGCCGACGGTGAGCTGGACGTAGCGCTCGCCGGTGGCGTCGACCTTTCGATCGACCCGTTCGAGGTGATCGGCTTCGCCAAGACCGGCGCGCTGGCCACCGGCGAGATGAAGGTCTACGACCGGGGCTCGAACGGCTTCTGGCCTGGCGAGGGTTCCGGGATGCTGGTGCTGATGCGGGAGAGCGACGCGCTCGCCAGGGGCGCGCGGATCTACGCCTCGATCACCGGCTGGGGAATCTCCTCGGACGGCAAGGGCGGCATCACACGGCCGGAGGTCGGCGGCCACCGGCTCGCGCTGGCGCGCGCCTACGGCCGCGCGGGCTACGGCGTGGAAACGGTGTCCTATTTCGAGGGACACGGCACCGGGACCGCGGTCGGCGACGCCACCGAGATCGAGGCGCTCTCGTCGGCCCGCCGGGACGCGGACGCGAGCGCCGAACCGGCCGCGCTCAGCACCATCAAGGGAAACCTCGGGCACACCAAGGCAGCTGCGGGGGTCGCCGGGTTGATCAAGGCGGCCCTCGCCGTATACCACCAGGTGATCCCACCGGCCACCGGCCACGTCGACCCGCACCCGCAGCTGCTGGCGGAGTCGGCGGCGATGTACGTGCCGCGCGAGGCGGGGCTGTGGCCCGCCGAGCGGCCGGTCCGGGCCGGGGTCTCCGCGATGGGCTTCGGCGGGATCAACTCGCATATCGCCGTCGAGCAGGCCCCCGGCGTGCCGCGGCGCGTGGAACTGGACGACACCACGAGGAACCTGGTCACTGGAAGGCAGGACGCGGAGCTGCTCCTGCTCGACGCGGGCGACCTCGCCGAGCTGCGCGAGCGGATCGAAAAGGTGGCGGGGTTCGTCGGCAAGCTGGCGATGGCCGAGCTGACCGACCTGGCCGGGGCGCTGGCGGGCACGCTGACCGGCGGGGCCGCGCGGGCCGCGGTCGTGGCGAGCACGCCGGACGAGGCCGAGCGCAAGCTGACCCGCTTGCTCAGCACGCTCGAAGGAGGGGCGACCAGTGTTTTCGCCGCCGGTGAGGGCGTCTTCGCCGCGGCCAGGACGAGTGCCCCGCGCATCGCGTACCTGTTCCCCGGGCAGGGCTCTGGCCGGGGTGCCGCCGGCGCGCTGCGGCGCCGGTTCCTCTCGGCCGACGACATCTTCCGGATCGCGAACCTGCCCGAGGGCGGCGACCAGGTGGCGACCGAGGTGGCCCAGCCCCGCATCGTCACCGGCTCGCTCGCGGCGTTGCGGGTGCTCGGCGAGCTCGGTATCGAGGCGGCCATCGCGGCCGGGCACAGCCTCGGCGAGCTGAGCGCGCTGCACTGGGGCGGGGCGATGGACGAGGCGCAGGTGCTCCGGCTCGCCGCGATCCGCGGCAAGGTGATGGCCGGCGCCAGCCACGGCGACGGGGCGATGGCCGGGCTGGCCACCGACCCGAACGGCGTGGAGCGCTTCGCCGACGGCGAAGACGTGGTGATCGCCGGGTACAACGCGCCGAGGCAGACCGTGATCTCCGGCCCCGCCGAGGCGGTGGAAAGGGTGTGCGCGAAGGCGCGGGCCGCCGACGTGACCGCGACGAGGATCAACGTCTCGCACGCGTTCCACTCGCCCGCCGTCGAACCGGCCGCCGAGGCGCTGACCGAGCATCTGGCCGGGTTCGGGTTCGACCGGCTCAGCGGGGCGGTGGTGTCCACCGTGACCGGTGAGGTGCTGCACGGCGCCGAGGACCTCGGCGAGCTGCTGCGCGACCAGGTCGTGCTGCCGGTGCGGTTCCGCGAGGCCGCGGCGAAGGCGGCCGAGGGCTGCGATCTCGTGCTCGAGGTCGGTCCCGGCCGGGTACTCGCCGGGCTGCTCGAGTCGATCGCGCCGGGTACCCCGGTGCTGTCGGTGGACACCGACAGCGGCTCGTTGTCGTCGTTGCTTTCCGTCGCGGGCGCGGCGTTCAGCCTCGGCGCGCCCGTGCGGACCGAGGCCCTGTTCGAGGGCAGGGTTGTGCGGCCGATCTCGCTCGAAGGCGATATGACCTTCCTGGCCAGCCCATGTGAGTCGGCTCCGGCGATCGACGCCGAGCTGGTGTCCGCCGAACCCGCCGAGCGGCCAAGGCAGGAAGCGGCCGAACCGGCCGGTGGCGGTGGCAGCACGCTGGATCTGCTGCGCAAGCTGGCCGCGGAGCGCGTCGAGCTGCCCCTGGAGACCGTCACCGCGGACAGCCACCCGCTGGACGACCTGCACCTGAGTTCCATCACGGTCGGCCAGCTGGTCAACGAGGTGACCAGGACGCTCGGCCGCCCGCCGCTGGAGGGCATGCCCAACTTCGCCACCGCGTGCCTCGGTGAGCTGGCCGAGATGATCGACGAGCTGGCCGAGACCGAGCAGGCCAAGGACGGGACGTCCGGGGCTGGCGAGGTGCCGGGCGTCGAGCCGTGGGTGCGCTCGTTCGCCGTGGACTACGTCGAGCGGCCGCGGCCGAGCGCCGATCTCGGCTCGGCGGGGGGCGCGACGCACGAGTGGACCGTGTTCGCCCCGGACGGCCACCCGCTGGCCGAACCGCTGCGAGCCGCGCTGGCCAGCGCGGGGGTCGGCGACGGCGTGCTGCTGTGCCTGCCCGCCGACTGCGGTGCCGCCCACCTCGGCCTGTTCCTCGACGCGGGCAGGGCGGCGCTGGCCGCACCGACCGGTACCCGGTTCGTCGTGGTGCAGCGCGGGCTCGGGGCCGCCGGGCTGGCCAGGACGCTGCGGCTGGAGGACCCTTCGACGCGAACCACGATCGTTGACCTCGACGACATCGTGCCCTCGGGCGACGCGCTCGCCGACGCGGTGTCCACCGTGGTCGCCGAGGTAGCGGCCACGACGGACTTCGCCGAGGTGCGGTACACCGCCGACGGCAGGCGGACCGTGCCGATGCTGGAGGCGAGGCAGGCGAGGACGGTCGAACCCGGCACGTCGCCGCTCGGCGAGGGCGACGTACTGCTGGTCACCGGAGGCGGCAAGGGCATCACGGCCGAGTGCGCGCTGGCGATCGCGAAGGATTCGGGGGCGAAACTGGCCCTGCTCGGCAGGGCCGACCCGGCCGAGGACACCGAGCTGGCGGCCAACCTGTCCAGACTGGACGCGGCGGGTGTGCGGTACCGCTACGTGCGGGCCGACGTGACGTCGGCCGGGCAGGTGGGCGAGGCGATCGAGCAGGTGCAGGCCAGCCTCGGCCAGGTCACCGCGGTGCTGCACGGGGCGGGGCGGAACGAACCCGCGGCCCTGTTCTCCCTTACCGAGCAGGGATTCCGTTCGACGGTGGCGCCCAAGGTGGACGGCCTGAAAGCGGTACTGTCCGCTGTGGACGCCGACCGGATCAAGCTGCTGGTGACCTTCGGCAGCATCATCGGCAGGGCGGGCCTGCGCGGAGAGGCGCACTACGCCACCGCCAACGACTGGATGTCCGAGCTGACCTTGCGGTTCGGCCAGGAACACCCAGGGGCCCGTGTGCTGGCGATGGAGTGGTCGGTGTGGTCCGGCGCCGGGATGGGCGAGAAGCTGGGCGTGGTCGAGGCGTTGCAGCGCGACGGCATCACCCCGATCTCCACCGAGAAGGGCATCGACGTGCTGCGCCAGGTGCTCGCCGACCCAGGGGCGCCACCGGTGCTCGTCGTCGGTGGCCGCACGGGCGGGCTGGCCACGCTGCCCATCGAGCGGCCCGAGCTGCCGCTGACCAGGTTCGTGGACAGGGCCGTCGTGCACTACCCCGGGATCGAGCTGATCACCGAGGCCGATCTCGCCGACGGCAGCGATCCCTATCTCGGCGACCATCTGCTCGACGGCGACCTGCTCTTCCCCGCGGTGCTGGGCATGGAGGCGATGACCCAGGTGGCCGCGGCGGTGAGCGGGCGGACGGGCTCGCCGCGGCTGGACGGCGTCGAGTTCCTCCGGCCGATCGTGGTGCCCCGCACGGGCTCGACCACGATCAGGGTGGCCGCACTGGTCCGCGACCAGGACACGGTCGACGTCGTGATCCGCAGCGGGGAAACCGGGTTCGGCGCGGACCACTTCCGGGCCAGGCTGCGGTACTCCGGCCCCGAGCCGGAACGGGGCGAGGTCACCGGGGCGCACGAGCTGTCGGCGGTTCCGGTGGACCCGGTGACCGAGCTCTACGGCAGCGTGCTGTTCCAGGGCAAGCGGTTCCAGCGGCTGCTGGCCTACCGCAGGGCGAGCGCGCGGCAGGCGGTGGCCGAGATCTCCACCAGGTCCGAGGCCGCGTGGTTCGCGCCGTTCCTTCCGCAGGAACGGATCCTGGCCGACCCGGGTACGCGGGACGCGATGATGCACGCGATCCAGTGCTGCGTCCCGGACGCGACGCTGCTGCCGCAGGGCATCGAGCGGCTGTACCTCGCCGACCGCGAGCGGCAGCAGGCCCTGGAGTACGTGGTGCTGGACGCGGTGGAGCGGTCGCAGGACGGCGACACCTACGTCTACGACCTCGACGTGCGGGCCCAGGACGGCGAGCTGGTGGAGCGCTGGGAGGGGCTGACCCTGCGGGCGGTCCGCAAGCGGGACGGCGCCGGACCGTGGGTTCCGGCCGTGCTCGGATCCTATGTGGAGCGTGCGCTGGAGCGGGTGCTCGGCGGCCACCGGGCGGTGGTGGTCGAGCCCGACCCCGCCGACGGCGACGTCGGCACGACCGCGCAGCGCAGGGCACAGACCGAACTGGCCGCGAGCAGGGCGGCGGGCAGGCTGGTGCGGCTGCGCTACCGCCCGGACGGCAAGCCGGAGGCGGACGGGTTCGAGGTCTCGGCCTCGCACACCGCGGGCCTGACGTTCGTGGTGGCCGGTTCCGGCAAGCTCACCTGCGACGCCGAGGCCGCCACCGAGCGCGGCGAACAGGACTGGGCCGGCCTGCTCGGCGCCGAGCTGCTCGCGGTGAGCGACCTGCTCGCCGCCGAGTCGGGCGAGCCGGTGACGGTGTCGCGCACGAGGGTGTGGACCGCGCTGGAGTGCGTCCGCAAGACCGGTGAGCTGACCCAGTCGCTGGCCGTGCACCGGGTGCACCAGGACGGCTGGGCCGTGCTGTCCGCCGGCGGGGCGAAGATCGCGACCTGGGCGACGATGGTGCACGACCGGCCCGCCCCGGTGGTGTTCGCGGTACTCGCGGGAGAGGAAGCCTGAGCATGACGGACTACTACGAGATCCGGCACACCGTCGGGTTCGAGGAGACCAACCTGGTCGGCAACGTCTACTACGTGAACTACCTGCGCTGGCAGGGACGTTGCCGGGAGATGTTCCTCAAGGAGAAGGCACCGACCGTGCTGGCGGAGGTTCGCGACGACCTGAAGCTGTTCACGCTGAAGGTCGAGTGTGAGTTCTTCGCTGAGATCACCGCGTTCCACGAGCTGTCCATCCGGATGCGGCTCGAGGAGCTGACCCAGACCCAGATCCAGTTCAGCTTCGACTACGTGCACCTGCACGAGGACGGCGAGATCCTGGTCGCCCGCGGCAGGCAGCGGATCGCGTGCATGCGCGGCCCGAACACGAACACCGTCCCGGCCAGGGTTCCCGAGGAGCTGCGTGCCGCGCTCGCTCCGTACTCGGCGAACGCGGCCATGCTGACCGCGGGAGGATGACGTGGCCGACAACGGTTCCGCAGGTGGCCATCGGCCGATAGCCAGGTTGCCGCGCCCGCCGACGCAACGGTTGTCTAGGCAGGCCTCGCAGCGCGAGGTGATGGCGCAGTTCGCCACCGGGGTCACCGTGCTCACCGCGGGCGGCCGGGACGGCCACGGGATGACGGCGAACGCGTTCACGTCGCTGTCGCTGGAGCCGCCGCTCGTGCTGTGCTGCGTAGCCAAGGCGGCGCGGATGCACGAGGTGATCATGTCCGCGCGGTCGTTCGCGGTTTCCGTGCTCGCCGGGGACCAGCAGGAGGTGGCGCGGCACTTCGCCGACTCGCGGCGGCCGCGCGGCCGGGCCCAGTTCGACGCCATCGAGTGGGTGCGCGGCCGGCGTACCGGTACCCCGCTGGTCGCCGGTGCCCTTGCCTGGCTGGAATGCGAGCTGGTCAAGGTGTACGGCGGGGGCGACCACTCGATCTTCGTCGGCGAGGTGCTCGAAGCCACTCGCGGCGTGGGTGATTCGGCGCTGCTCTTTCACGGCGGCCGGTTCGAGCACACCGGCACCGTGCCAGCCCACGACAAAAAGGCCATCTCGTGACTACCAACCAGGCCGCGGTGCCCGTCCCGATCGAGCCGAGAACCCCCGAACCGGATGGCCGGCTCGGCCGGGGCATCGTGTGGAGCGACCTCGTCGCCGAAATGGAACGCGAGTGGGCGCGGCGAGGCCGCGATAACCACGACGTCCGGGAGGACCGGAGGGCCGCCTGATGAGTTCCGACCCGGCCGAGCACTCGCGGCCGCCGGCCGGAGTGCGGGCGGCGAGCCTGCGGGTGGTGCGGCCCGGCGACGTCGGCGAGCCGGAACCGGAGCAGGCCCCGCCGACGATGGGCTCGCTCAGGCAGCGGCACGGCCTGCTGCGCGCGGAGATCGTCGCGGGGAACCGGAAGGCGGTCGAGCGGCAGCACTCGCTCGGCAAGCGGATCCGGACTATTGGGCGGAGTCGACCCACCGGACCGGGGTGACCGTGAGGAACTCCGTGCCCGCGCTGATGGAACTCGCGGTCGCCGCGGCGCGGCCAGGGGCATTGGCGAGCCTTCGCCTCGTCATGCTGAGCGGGGACTGGATCCGCGTCGGGCCCCGGGCCGACATCGCACGCGCCTGCCCGGACGCCAAGGTCATCAGCCTCGGTGGTGCCACGGAGGCGTCGATCTGGTCGATCCTCCCCGGGGGGGGAACCTCACTGCGCGGGGCGACGGTCCGGCGACCACCGGAGTAACTGCGGCGGTTGTGGTACGACGTCGTGGGCTGGACGCCGGCCCCGGCGGTGCTCACCCAGCTCGCCTCTCGATCGACTCGGCGTCTCAGTCTACCGCAACCACCTGGCGTGCCCTGACGACTCACAACGCGGAACGCCTCTTTCCGCGACTGCGAGCGGCGTGAGGCGGCCTTCGGTCCCGCGCGATCTGAACGCGCGGGACCGAAGTGATGCGCGAATGTGCCGTCAGGCCACGCAGTTCGCCAGCTCGGGACTCGGCGCGGGAACCCCCTGCGGCCCGAAGAACAGCTTGGCGCAGGCGCTCAGGAACGCCGTGTTCTCCTCGGCGATCCAGTGTCCGCTGTCCGGCGCGACGACGCCGCGAACGTCGTCGCCCACCTGCCTGAACGAGTTGGCGACGACCAGGCCGAAGGAGAACTCCGCGCCCATCGCCAGTACCGGCATCCGCAGGCGCTTGTCTGCGTTGGCACGGTTGTCCGCGGCGTCGCCGGCGAACGCCCGGTAGTACCCGTAGCCCGCGGTCCGGCGCGCCGGACTCGCGTAGGCCTGGAAGTAGGCCGCCTGGTCGATGCGGTCGGGATACCGTGTGTTGCTGAAGAGGAAGCCGAGGTACGTCGACACGTCGTCGTTGTCGATCAGCCTCTCCGGGACCGGAGCGGCGGCCTGGTTCAGGCCGAGGTGGAAGCTGACCCCGTAGAGTTCTTCGAGGCCGAACCCGGACAGAGGTGTCGCCAGCGCGGCCATCCGGACGACCTCGGTCGGATAGTCGCGGGCGTACGGGTAGGCCACGAGCGAACCGACGTCGTGGGCGAGAAGGGAAACCTGGCTGAAGCCCAGCTTGTGGACACCCTCGCGAATGCGCTTGGCGGTGGTCACCTTGTCGTAGCCGCCTGCCGGAATTGTCGAGTCGCCCAGACCAGGCAGGTCGAACGCGATGACGGTGTGGTCCTGGGCGAGGGACGGCATGATCTTCGCCCACGCGCGCCAGGTCTCCGGCCAGCCGTGCAACAGCACCAACGGCGGTCCGGACCCGCCGCGAACGTAGTGCAGCGTGGTGCCCTCCACGGCAACTGTTCCGTGGCTGAAACCCGGAAGGTCCCCGGACTCCGACCGGTCGGCCACCGGCGGCTCGGCACTGGCGGCCGAACCGGCCAAGAGGACGACCGCGGCCAGGAGGACGACGACCGCGGCCAGGGCGGCGTAGACGCTTCGGCTCGCACGCCGAAAAACGCTGGTTCTTCGAAACACTCGACTCCCCTTCGATTAGGCAGCACGCAGTAATTCTTGCGCGGACCGGAAACGACGTCAGCCTAATCCATCCCAATGTCGGCAACCCTAGCGGCAAGCCAAAGACGCAATATGAAAGAAAAAACGACGTGATCATGACAAACAAGCGACCAAACTTCCAGCAAGAGCGTGTCTCATGTGGCCGGCTCCACCAGCACCCACAACTCGTCCGGCACCAACCGCATCGACAACCAATCAACCACGACCCAAGATGTTGCCGAAACGATGAACCGCCCACTTGTCGTCGAATGGGCCCGTCACCGCTGCTCCGATTGCTCCACCAAATTACGCGACGCACTTCGCAGAAGCAGCACCACGTCGTCGGGGCCGGTCACCAAGTTCTTCAGTTCAGCACAGAATCGGCGCACCCACTGCGCGATACTGCTTCGGTCAACGAGCCCGTCCTTGTACGCGATGTTACCGATAAGCTCGCCCGTCGTGTCGACGGTGAGTGTCCACAATACGCCGTCCGGGATGTCCGACGTGCGCGATTGTGAGCCGAGCCGCCGCCGAATCTCGCTGTACTCCAGGTCCCCCACTCGGGTGCCGTCGACAGGGAAGGGAAAGGGAAAGACTTGGAAGATGATCGGAACCTCATTGTCCATCGCCATCGGTCGCATGAACTCGGGTGCTTCGCCCGGGATCGCCGGAATGTCGTGGACGTAGGCCTCCAGACAGGTGTTTCGAGTGAGCTGCAGCACGTCCCGATACTTGGCGCACGCCGTGACATCCAAGCGGATCGGTACGAAATTAAAGAATAGACCGACCGCCTCGTCGAAACGGCCATAACCACGGCCAGGCGTCAATGTCGGGGTGGAGATGTCCGTCGCTCCGGACATCCGGTTGACCGCGATCGTGAAAGCGGCGAGGAGCACCATAAAGGAGGACCCACGCACTTCCCTGGCCAGCGCGGACACGCCAGCCATCAGCTCAGCGTCCACTTCGAACCGGTACATGGCTGTTGTCTGCGGCAAGCCCCTCGATCGCGGCCGGTCCGCGGGCATGGTCAGGGTTTCCCCACCTCGCAGCTTATCCTGCCAGTAGCGACGCGACGAATTCTCGGCGGGACCGCCCAATCTCGCAAGCTGCCACGTCGTGAAGTCGCGATACTGCTGCGGCTCTGCGAGCTCATGGCCCCCGTGTCCGGTCCGGGTCGCATATCGGGCCGCGATATCGCGAAAGATAACCTGCACGGACCACCCGTCCGCGGCCGCATGGTGCACGACGAGCACGAGCAGGGCGTCGTGGTCGTCGAACCGGTTGAGGACCGCGCGAAGTTTCGGTACCGAGGATGCGTCGAAGTCGGCCGTCTCCTCCTCGACAAGCAAGGCGTCGATTCGGCGTCCCCGCTCTTCCGGCTCGATCCCTGGAAGATCCCGAACGGTCAGTTCCGCGGGAGTCGGCTGATGGACGACCTGGCACCGCGCTTCCGGATCACGGATGATCACAGAGCGCAACGCATCGTGGCGCACGATGATGTCATCGAGCGCGCGCTGCAACGCCTGCACGTCGACCTGTCCATGGATGCGCCACCCGTGGACGATATGGTGACGAGGACCAAACGGCCCCTCGGCGTCGCCCTGATCGAGGGCACATAGGAACTCTTGATTCGCCGACAGCGGCCACCGCTCGGCAGCGCCAGTCGGAGTGTCCATGGTCGTCATGGTTTCTTACCTTCTGGCCAGGTGTTTCGGGCCGGTCGTAGGGTTCGCGGCACCCAGGGGTGCCGGGTATGACTTTCATGCCTTTGCCGCTGATGGCCCAGGAGGATTGGCCGCCCGGCGCCCCGCGAAGACTCGACCGCTAATTGGGATGTGCGAGCTGATCGCTGTGTAAGGACACGTCGGCGAGGTGGCCGCGCTGGCCGCCGACGGGCCGGCGACCTGGGCGGTCGACCTCAACGCCGGTGGCGCGGCGCTGCTGATCGCGTTGTTGGGTCAACCACGACCAGCGACTGAGTGTGCGAAAGCGGAAACGTGTCATCGCTCATGCTGCGCCCTCGATTGCATCGTGGCTTTGCATGACCGCCTCATAGAGCGCCTTGATGTTTCCGCTCCCGAAGGTTGTCGCGCCAAGGCGTTCGATCAGTTCGACGAAGAAGGTATTGCGCGGGGTGACCGGCTTGGCGAAGATCTGGAACAGCTGCCCGTCATGGTCCTCATCAGCCAGAATGCCACGTACGCGCAGATCCTTCACCGAATGCCTTTCCAGGTCAATCCGTTCATCCAAACGGTCGTAGTACCGTCCGGGCGTTGAAAGGAATTCAACACCAGCCGCCTGGACCTGGTCGACCGCCCGCACAATGTCCGGCACCCGGAGCGCCACATGCTGGATCCCCGCACCGCCGTGGTCACGCAGGAAGGTGTCTATCTGGCCTGGCGACTTGGCCAAGTCCGGCTCGATCAGCGTGAAGGTGACGGCGCCGGAGGTACTTTGCACAACCTTGGAATTCATAGATTGTCGACCAACGAATATCTTCTCCTCGTACACGACGCGGAAGTCGAGTACCTCTTCGTAGAACGCCACGGTGGGATCGAGCTGCCCGCCGGGCAGGCAGACAGCGAAGTGGTCGATAGCAGCAGCGCCGATGTCACGCGCGGAAGGCGAACCGGCCGGGGGAAGCGGTCCGCTCGCGGCGCGCTGCACGAAGGTATGGGCGACATCCGCGAAGGCCAAGATGCTCGCCGTCACTACCCCGTCATCTTCGGTTGGCCCGTGTAGCGGTACAGCGCCGCGACTTACCGCCTCGTGGAACGCAGTCCGAGCGTCGGCCACGCCGAGCCCGATGTCGGCGATTCCGTCTCCGTGTCGGGAGACGTAGATGGCGGCCTGATGGTCAGGGACACGCGGCTCGGTGATCAGCAACCGGATGTCATCGCGCCCAACTCCGACGGTGCGGCTTCGGCCGTCTTCGATCCGCTGGAACTCCGAGAAGGCATAGCCTCGGGTCCACAGGTCCGCCGCTGATGCGGAATCCTGGACGAAGAACCGAACGTGGTCGACCCTCATGCCCGTGTAGACAGAGTTCTGCTCGAGCGCCATCACGCCGCCCCCTGGTTGCGGCCGGCACCACGTGGGCGGAGGTCGGTCCAGTTCATCGCGACGTAACGCAGACAGGACGTGCGATCTGTCGCAGCGAGGGCCACCCGCCAGCCCGCGGGCGCCACCACGGACTCGGGCCAGAGGGAGTGTTGACCGGCTTCGTTGACCAGCACGATGAACTGGCCGTCCTCGCGGTCGAACGGATTCGACATATCCGGAATCCTTCCTGTTAGCTCGCCCTGGCGACCTGGTCGCCGTGAATCGCGGTGATGTGCTGGTCAATGAGCGCGACGGTGGGGATATCGAATATCTCCACTACGCTGAGCTTCACGCCCAGCTCAGCCTCGATGCGCAACACGAGTCGCGCCGCCTGGAGCGATTGACCGCCCAGATCGAAGAAGCTGTCGTCGAGGCCGACTTGGTCGACATTCAAGGTCTTGCCGAAGATGGCGCACAGCGTTTCCTGACGTGGGCTGAGCGGCGCACGATGTTGCTTGGCCCGGTCGAACTCCGGCTCCGGCAGAGCATCTCGATCCACCTTCCCGTTGACGGTCACCGGTATCGCGTCGATGGCGGTGAACGCGGCGGGCACCATGTAATCGGGCAGAGCCCTGGCCAGGTGGGTGCGCAGCTCGCCGAAGTCGACGCCGCCCGCACAGGGGACGACGTAGGCGGCCAACCGCTGATCCTCGTCGCTCGAGGTGCCGACGACCACCGCATCCGCCACGGCCGGATGCGTTCGAAGTGCGGCCTCGACCTCTCCCAGCTCGACCCGGAAGCCACGGACCTTGATCTGCTGGTCAGCCCGCCCGAGGAACTCGAGCGAGCCGCCGGCGGTCTGCCGGACCAGATCACCGGTACGAAACATCCGCTCGCCTGGAGCGCCGAACGGGTCCGCAACGAACCGCTCCGCAGTGAGATCAGGGCGTTCGACATAGCCCCGCGCCAGGCACCCGCCCGCAACGTACAGTTCGCCGACTCCGCCTTCGGCTACTCGGTTCAAGCTCTCATCGAGCACGTAAAGTCGCTTGTCATCGAGAGCCTGACCGAGCGGGACGAAAGCACCGACCTGCGCGTCCTGCGTCAACGGCAGCTGGGTGGCGAACAGAGTGGTCTCAGTCTGTCCGTACATCACTCTGACCCGGATATTCGGATTTGCGGAAAGGATCCGACGCACCGCCTCTGGCGAGACGACGTCACCACCGGTCATGACTTCACGCACGGATGAAAGACAGGTGGGATCCTCCTCGGCAACGAGCCTGAAGAGGCCCGATGTCAAGTGAACTGCGGTCGCGTCGCCCCGCCTGAGATCGTCGCGCAGCGCGTCGATGTCGAACTCGCCCGGGTGTGCCAGGACAATTTGTCCACCGCGCAACAACGGTGCCCACAATTCAAACGTTGACATTCCGAATGCATACGGCGCGATCATGAGAATCCGACTAAAGACTGAATCGTTCCAGGTCTGGTCTTCGATGAGCCCGATCACACTGCGGTGAGAAACTCCGACACCTTTAGGCGCGCCACCCGATCCTGAAGTGAAGAGAACGTAGGCAAGCTGGTCCTCAGCTACCGAAACCACCGGTTCGGACTCTTGCGTTTGTTCAGCGTCACTGACCGTGATCACCTCGCCGAAGCTGGACAGCGTGGCCGCGGGCGTCGAACCGTCGGTGATTACCATCCGCACCTTGAGTTGGTCGCTGATCGACCGCAGTCGCTCCGTCGGCGTCGTTGTGGCCAGGGGCACATACGTGGCGCCCGCCTTGATCACCGCGAGTGTCGCAACGACCAGGTCGAACGACCGGCCGAAACATACCGCTACGGGCTCCTCTGCTTCCACTCCACGCTCGATCAGGAGGTTGGCTAAGCGATTGGCCCGGCGGTTCAGTTCATCGAAGGTCAGAAACCCGTCGGCTGACCGCACGGCAACCGCTTCGGGCCGCCGGCGAACCTGATTCAAAAAGGTCTCTGGCAGTGTAGAGGCCATATCGAAGCTCCCATCGGCATATTTCCCGGCGCGGCAGGACTGCCGGTCTGCACAAGTCCATGCCGCTCCGGCCTGCCCTACTCTGTGAGTCTTCCAGCCGCCAACGAAGGCTGCGTCTTCGATATTGCGACCAAGCCAACACACCCAGCGTGGTTTGAAGGGTGGGTTCTGGCCCCACCAAGGTCATCGGAGGAGGATGCCGTCGCTGTTGACCGTGGAGGCGCAGCGTGAAACGGAGCAAGGTCGAGTTGTTCGCGGCGATCCGGCGGGACTCGACGATCGAGGGCTTGTCGGTTCGGGCTCTGGCGCGCAAGTATCAGGTGCATCGCCGGACGGTGCGCGAAGCGTTGACCTCGGCGTTGCCGAAGCCGCGGAAGAAGCAGCCACCGCGTCGGTCTCGGCTGGATCCGTTCAAGCCGGCGGTTGACGCGATGTTGCGTGCGGATCTGGGCGCTCCTCGCAAGCAGCGGCATACCGCGAGGCGGATCTTCGATCGGCTGGTCGCTGAGCACGAGATGGAAGGCATCTCGTATGCGACAGTGTCGGACTACGAGGGCCGGCGCCGCGCCGAGGTCCGGCGCGAGGCGGGCCGGGAGCCGGCCGAGGTGTTCATCCCGCAGACTCCTCGGCCGGGCACGGACGCCGAGGTCGACTTCGGCGAGGTCCGGGTGCGGCTGGCCGGCCGGTCCACCTGCTGTTATCTGTTCACCTTCCGGTTGTCGTTCTCCGGCAAGGCGGTGCACCGGGTGTTCGCCTCCTGCGGGCAGGAGGCGTTCCTGGAGGGACACGTGCACGCCTTCAGCGTGCTGGGCGGGATTCCGACCGGCAAGGTCCGCTACGACAACCTGCGCTCGGCGGTGCGCCAGGTCCTGGGGTTCTCCCGCGCCCGGGTGGAGAACGAACGGTGGCTCGCGTCCGCTCCCACTTCGGCCTGGACACCTTCTACTACCAGCCCGGCATCAAGGGCGCGCAGGAGAAAGGTGATGTGGAGGGGGAGATCGGGCGCTTCCGCCGCAACCACCTGGTCCCGGTCCCGGAGGTGGACTCGCTCGCCGAGCTCAACGCCCTGATCGACGAGTGGGACGCCGCCGACGATGCCCGCCGGATCGGGTCTCGCCCGCATAGCGTCGGCGAGCACTTCGCCATCGAACGGCCGCTGTGACAAGTCTCCCCGGAAATGATCGCCCTATCCTCCACGAGTGAACTTCGATTATCACAACGCTGTTCGCGGCACCACGTGGGTCGGGCGGGGCATGCCGTCCGGCCTGCCCCGCCCATGTCGGTAAGCACTACCCTCAGGTACGTGCCGCCCCAAGGACCGGGGTTTCGGCGTCCGGCTCCGCACCCGACTCGCCCTCACCCTTGGGCGAGCCAACCCCTGGCGGTGGCTCTGGCTTGAAGTTCTCCATCAACAACGCGGTGCAATGCCGGCGGTCACGTCACTTTGCACTGATCGGACGGCCAGAGTGACCAGCAGCGCCAGTCCGAATGCGCCGCCGAGCTGCCCTTGCGTTTCAGTCGAATCGTTGCCTGAAAAACTCTCCGATTCTCCCGCCCCGCAAGGGCTGCCAGACACCGATGTCTACTCACTCCTGGGAGTCGAGATCCACAATCAGCGTTCCTGGGCGAGTTTCTCGAGCCACGGCACGAGTTGTGCGGGAGTCGGTGTCGACGCCCACTCCTCCTCCCGAAGTCGGAGCGCAGCGTCGCGCACTTTGGGGTCCTCGACGACGCGACGCAGCATCGAGCGGATCTCGGAGATTGACTGCTTCTGGTGGTCGAGTCGGCTCCCCGCACCCCGGTCGGCCAGGTAGTTCGCTGTGAGGGTCGAGTAGCCTTGTTTGGGCGACGTTCGATCCCACTCGACGCCGTCGGGGGTCGCGCGGCCGAAGAACCGCGTCGGCTCGTCGGTGTCGCACACTATCTGCGGTACGGCATGGGCGATACCAGCTATGACGGTCCCGAAGCTCCCGTGGTTGACCAGCGCGGAGCAGGTCGGCAGCAATTGTGACAAGGGGACGTAGTCCATGGCGCGAACGTTGTCCGGCAGCGTCTCGACCTGGTCGGAGAGCTGGTCCTTATTGAGGGTTGCGATCACCTCAACGTCCAGCCCGTCCACCGCCTCGAGCAGCGCCGGGATCCGGCCCGTGCTGTCGCCCTTGTCGACGGCCCGGGCGGAGACCCCGAGACTGATCGCCACTCGCGGTCGCGTTGGTTCGGCCCGCAACCAGTGCTGGGACACGCTCCCGCCGCTGTAGGGCAGGTACCGGACGGGAACGGTGGGAGTCCGGGTGGGTAGCCGCATGCCCGCGGGGATCGGATCGAGCGTCGCCTGCCCCATCAACAGCTCGTCGTCGACCGTCACGCCGTGGTGCTCGGCCAGCGGTTGCATCGCCTCCGCCAGCATGCTCGGCAGTCCCTTGCTCACGAACCGCTCGTGAGCCCACGCTGTGTAGTCGGGAGAGATGAGGGTACGGACATGGGCCGCTCCGCTCGCCTTGGCTGCGACCGCGCCGCAGGGGAACCACGGCTCCCACAGCACGAGATCCGGGCGCCAGTCTTTCGCGAAAGCGACGATCTCGTCGATGTCCTCGCGCGGCCGCGGCGGTTGGTAGTTCCGGATGGCGAGGATCGCGTAGTGGTAGAAGACGTCCCACATGTCACGCTCGACGCGCTCGTGCACGGATAACGCCCGCACGTATCGCTCGGTCTCCTCTGGGTTCGGGAGCACGTCGGCGAAGTCCGGGTCGTCGCAATCGTGTACCGCCAGCGGTGTCGGCGGCCCACAGGGTACAGCGACGATGCCGGACTCGGTTACGCGCTGCGCGAAGTCCGTGGATATGATGCCGGTGGGGGAGGGGAATCCGGACGGCGCCACCACCCGCACGTCGTGACCCGCGCTCTGCAACGCCCACGCGTAGGGTACGAGCGGCCAGAAGTGAGCGGGCGCCGGAAAGCACGTGATCATGACACGCATGGCTTCTCCATTCACATGGTTGTGCGGGCAGGGGACTCGTCGAGCAGGAAGTCGCCGATCGGGCCCTTCAGCTTCTCGGCGTCGATGACGTGCGGTCCTTCGGCGACGACGCCGCGCTGTGCCGAGGGGACACAGGCGACGACGGCGTCGGCCGCCTCACCAAAGAAGTTCGGTCGGAGCTCGCTCATTGTCGGGTGGTCCTGCGACGCGCTGCCGTTGAGCACGAGCGTGGGCACGCCGATCCGTGAGAATCGCTCGGCCGGTGGCTGATTGGTGGTCCCCATGCAGGCGGCGTCGTAAGGGAGCGTATGAGCCAGACTGATCAGGTGTGACCACTTCGCATGCTTCCTTGCTCGCCGCACCGACTCCTCCGGCGAACCCCAAGTGCGCATCGAGAGCTCGAATGCCTCGGCCCTCCGGCCCTCGTCGAGCAAGGCCCGTACACGCTGTATGTACCGACGGTGCTGAACCTCCGCGTCCGCACCCATGTCGTAGGGCAAGTCGTAGACGACCAGCCTGTTCATCGCGACACCGGCCGCCGCTGCCTCCAACGCCAGCGCTCCACCTGAGCACGCCCCGAAGACATGGGTCGACCCGCCGGCTTCGTCGATCACCGCGGCCAGGTCCTCGATCTCGCGGCGAACGGCGTAGGGTGCGACGTCCCCGCTGTCGCCCCGGCCGCGCCGCGCGTAGTTGTAGACGGTGAACCGCGACGCGAGTTCGAGACCGAGCGGAGCGTTCTCGGTGCCGTCGTCCATCGCTCCACACACGAGCACCACGGCGGGACCACTGCCGAAGCGCTCGTACGCGATCCGCGTCCCGTCCAGGGAGCGCACTGTACCGAAGGTGCTCATGACGGCTCCCCCTCGCCTTGGCGCAAGGCCTGGGTTCCGGTGCTGGAACCCTTGACTCCGACGAAGATGCCCCGCCCGTTGATGCCTTCGGCGGAGTACGTTGCGGGGCAGCCGGCTTCCTCGAAGGCCTGCAGGTACTCATCCCGGGTGAAGAGCATGAGTTCGTGGACCTGGGTGACCTCCCGGATCCCTTCGGCGCGGGCGATGAGGTACCGGGACTCGAGCCGCGAGTGACGACCTTGACTCGAGGTGTGCGATACCCGGGCGATTGCACTCCCCTCGATATGCCCCGAGTCGGCGGCGAGGTACCCGTCGAGGAAATTTTCGGGGAACCACCAGGGCTCGACGACGAGCACGCCGCCGGGAACCAAGTGGTCGGCCATCGCCTGGATCGCCGCATGGAGTTCCTCGCGGCTCTCGACGTACCCAATGGCATGGAACAGGCAGGTGACGGCGTCGAACCGGCGCGGTAGCCGGAAGTTGCGCATGTCGCCGCGGTGCACCCGGGACGGGAAGCGGTCCCATGCGCGCCGCAACATCGGCTCCGAGAGCTCGACCCCCTCGACGTCGCCCACCAGCTGTGCGAACGTCTCCAGGTGGGCTCCTGTCCCGCAGGCCACGTCGAGCAACGATCCGGCGTGCGGATACCGCTCGCGCACGAGCGCGACGACCGCCTCGGCTTCACGCACCCAGTCCTTGCCACGGGCCTGGTAGACCGTCTCGTAGATCTCGACGAAATCGGCTCCGTACGTCATCGGCTCGTCCGCGAGTGCTCGGTGTCTTCAGCGCCGTCGATGCCCTGCTCGTCCACGAGGTCGCGAATAGTGCCGCGGTCGTCGGCCGACGCATCCGTATCCGTGGGCGAGGCGGTGCCGGCATCGTCGGACCCATCCTTGCCGTCCCCGTGGGCTGGGACGTGGCGCAGCGAGATGCCCGCGACGACTGCGAGAACGAGCGCGACTACACCCCCGAAGGCGGCGGCCACGTTGAGCCCATCGGTGAACGCCTCGGCCGCCCTACGCGCCAGCTCCTCGCCGGCCGGCCCTGGAGTACCCTGGGCCACCGACATCGCGCCGGCGACGCTCTCCCGTGCGGTCGATGCGGCGTCGACGTCGACGCCCGGAACAGGGTCACTGAAGGCGCTGCGGTAAATGGCCGCGGCGATGCTGCCTGTCAAGGCAATGCCGAGGGAGACACCGAAGTCGCCACTGGTCTCTGAGACAGCAGCCGCCGAGCCCGCCTTCTCCGGCGGAGCCGAAGTCATGATGAGCCCGGCTCCCAATGCGCCCGCCGGACCGGACCCCAGCGACGCCACCATGAACCCGGACATGAGCAGGGCCACGCCGCTCTCCGGGCCAACCTGGGTCACCGCGACGAGCCCGAGCACCGAGATGATCATGCCCGCAACGATCACTTTGCCCGGCGGGATGCGGCGCGTGAACGCCGGGGCCAGCATGGACCCGACCATGCCCGCGAACGTGGGGGCGATCAGCCACAAGCCCGTCGAGAGCGGAGAGTAACCGGCCACCGATTGGAGGTACAGCGCGACGAGGAAGGCGTACCCGGACATGATCCCCATCAGCAACATGAGGGTCGCTGCCGAGGCGAAGACCCGGTTGCGGAACAGCGAGACGTCGAGGAGCGGCTCGGCGAGACGACTCTGCCGCCGCACGAATATCACGCCCGCGAGTACCCCGACGACGAGGGCAACGACGGCGACGCCCGTGAGGCCGTTCTTGGCGATCTCCTTCACGCCGTAGACGAACGGGAGGATCGCGACGAGCGAGAGTGCGACGCTGAGCAGGTCAATGCGGCCGCGGATCTCGCCGCCCCGCGCCTCGGGCAGCAGGAAAGGAGCGGCCACCACCAGGAGGACCATCACAGGTACTGGGAGGAGGAGCGTTGAGCCCCACCAGAAGTGCTCGAGCAGGACGCCGCCGACGACCGGGCCGAGAGCGATACCGCCCATGAAGCAGCTCATATAGGCGCCGATGGCCATGGCATGGCGCCGCTTGTCAGTGAACAGGCTGTTGAGGAGCGCCAGCGTCGAAGGCATGAGAGTCGCTCCGGCGATGCCGAGTACACCACGCGCCGCGATCAGCACCTCGATGCTCGGCGAGTACGCGGCCACCGCCGACAACACGGCGAACGCGCTCGCCCCGATCAGAAGCAGGCGCCGACGTCCGATGCGATCACCGAGATTCCCCATGGTGATCAGGAGTGCGGCGACCACGAAACCGTAGAGGTCCAGAGCCCACAACTGCTCCGTCGAGTTTGCACCGAGATCTACCGACAGAGCCGGCACCGCCACGTACAGAATGCTGAGATCCATGGCCATCATCAGCGTCGGCAGCGCCAGGATGACGAGCCCGAATACCGCTCGTTTCCCGTGCTCGCTTGGGGTTACTTCGGCCACGAGTACTCCTCCGATAGTGTCGGACGTTGGTCGATTCGCATCGCGCCACGCCGAAAGGCCGTTCCCTCAAATATTTATTAAAAAGAGTAACACGGTCCATCGGATGGCGAAACGGAGAATTCCACGAACCGAACCTGGACCTATCCCACCGGTTTCGTGAGATTCTCATAGTCGGCGAGTGCACGGCAGCCTGGTCCCGGGCAACGGTGATCTGCATACTCATTATCCACAGACGAAAAGGACCAGCCACCGGCTGGAGACGTCGGAGTACAGGAGGCCTCGGTGATCAGAATCTTCCAGCCGACAGTGGGCGAGGACGAACTTGCCGCGCTCGCAGAGGTCTTCGACTCGTCCTGGTTGGGCAAGGGTCCTCGGGCGGATGCTTTCGAGCAGGCGTTCGCCGGGCACCTCGATGTCGACGCCGAACAGGTGACCTCGATCAGTTCGTGCACGGCAGGCCTGTTCATCGCTGCGAAGCTCGCCGACCTCGGCCCGGACTGTGAGGCAGTGCTGCCGACCGTCAGCTACGTCGCCGCGGGCAATGCGGTGGCCGCGACGGGTGCGCGTCCTGTCTTCTGCGATGTCGACGAGCGGACGCTGAACCCGACCGTGGACGACGTCGAGGCAGCACTGACCCCGCGGACCCGGGCAGTGGTCCTCCTGCATTACGGAGGCTACCCGGGCGATGTCGTCGAGATCGCCCGTCTGTGCCGGGAGCGCGGCATCCTGCTCATCGAGGATTCGGCCTGCTCGGTCGCGTCGCGCGCAGGCGAGCAGGCGTGTGGAACCGTGGGCGATATCGGGCTGTGGAGCTTCGACAGCATGAAGATTCTGGTCACCGGCGATGGTGGCATGCTGTGGGCCCGCGACCCCGAGATGGCCGAGCGCGCCAGGAAGCTGGCGTACCTGGGGCTGGAACAGTTCAGCGGGCTGTCGCAAGCACCCCTGGTCGACTCGCGCTGGTGGGAGTTCGAGGTCTCGTCGTTCTCCGGCCGCTCGGTCATGAATGACATGCAGGCGGCGATGGGGCTGGTGCAGCTCCCCAAGGTGGAGGCATTCGTCAAGCGCCGCAGGGCGGTCGCCGAATTCTACGACCGCGAACTCGTCGACTTGACCGGTGTTCACACTCCCCCGCCGCTCCCCGCCGACCACCGGTCGTCCTATTACCTGTATTGGGTCCAGATGGAGACCGAGGTGCGCGACCGGGTGGCGAAAACGCTCCTCGACCGCGGCATCTACACCACCTTCCGCTACCCGGCACTGCACCGTGTCCGGGCTTACGGATCGACGGCGAGCCTGCCCCGCGGCGAGCGCGCTGTCGACCGGACGCTCTGCCTGCCCCTGCACCAGGCGCTGACCGACGCTGACGTAGAACGCATTGCCGCGGAGTTCCGCAATGCGGTGTCGTCGGCCTCCGCGAACCCGCGATAAGACGCCCCGCGACCGAAAGCAGAAATGGAGTTGACGATGACGGTCCACGTATGGGGCTATCTCGACGAGTACCAGCAGGAGCGCGAGGAGATACTCGAGTGTGTCGACACGGTCTTCAGCTCCGGAAAGCTCATCCTGGGCAAGAGCGTGCACATGTTCGAGCAGGAGTTCGCCGATTACCATAGCGTCGCACACTGCGTAGGCGTCGACAACGGCACGAACGCCATCAAGCTTGCGCTGGAGGCGTTGGGCATCGGTCCGGGAGACGAAGTCATCACCGTGTCCAATACCGCGGCTCCCACCGTTGTCGCAATCGTGTCGACAGGTGCGACACCGGTCTTCGTCGACGTCCGCGAGGATGACTTCCTGATGGACACGACCCTCATCAGTGCTGCGATCACGGCTCGGACCAAGGCGATCGTCCCGGTCCATCTCTACGGACAGTGCGTCGACATGGCCGCTGTGAGCGCGATCGCCCGTGAGCACGGACTGGCCGTGGTCGAGGACTGCGCCCAGGCCCACGGCGCCCGCCAGCATGGACATCTTGCCGGTACTTGGGGGGATGCCTCCAGCTTCTCGTTCTACCCGACCAAGGTCCTCGGTGCGTACGGCGACGGCGGTGCGGTGCTGACGCCGAACGAGGAGACCGACCGCGCACTGCGCCGCTTGCGCTTCTACGGCATGGAGTCCGACTACCACACCGTCGCGACGCCGGCGCACAACAGTCGGCTCGACGAAGTGCACGCCGAGATCTTGCGGAAGAAGCTCACCCGGCTGGATCGCTACATCGAGCAACGACGCGCGGTCGCAGCGCGCTACGGGCGCGATCTTGGCGATACCGCGCTGAAGCTGCCGTCGACCGTGAAGGGAAACGAGCACGTCTACTACGTCTACGTGGTGAGGCACCCGGCACGCGATTCGATCATCGCGGCGATGCAGGAGCATGGTGTTCAGCTGAACGTCAGCTACCGGTGGCCGGTTCACCTGATGACGGGGTTCGCCCATCTCGGGTACCGAGAGGGCTCGCTACCGGTAACGGAGAAACTCGCGGGCGAGATCTTTTCCCTGCCGATGTTTGCTTCGCTGCGGCGCGACGACCAGGACCGCACCGTCGACGCCCTTCGTGACGTGCTGGGCAGAATCTGAGACGGCTCGACGAAAGGGAGTAGACACGTGGAGATCCGAGAACTGGCTGTCGAGGGTGCGCTCGAGTTCACGCCCTCGTCGTACCCCGACGAGCGGGGGCTCTTCGTGGCACCGTTCCAGGGACCCGCACTCGCGCAGGCGCGGGGCCAGGGCACGTTTCCCGTGCGACAGGCCAACCAGAGCCGGTCCCGGCGCGGGGCGCTCCGCGGGGTCCACTACACCCGAACGCCGCCCGGAGTCGCGAAGTATGTGAGCTGCGCCCACGGTAGCGCCCTGGACATCGTCGTCGATCTGCGCGTGGGCTCACCGACCTACGGACGGTGGGAGTGCGTCGAGATGAACCAGGAATCGTTCCGGTCGGTGTACTTCCCTGTGGGGGTCGGACACGCCTTCATCGCCCTCGAGGACGATACGGTGATGTCCTACATGCTGAATGGCAGCTACGTCGCCGAGAACGAACTCGCAGTCTCGGCGCTGGACCCTCGATTGGCGCTGCCGATCCCGGACGGGCTGGAGATGATCCTCTCGCCCCGGGACCGGGACGCCATCTCGCTCGAGGACGCCGCCCGCCAGGGACTGTTGCCCGAGTACGCCCGGTGCGTCCAGCTCGACGCCGAGCTGCGGCGAGAGGGCGGTAGCGAGTATCTCAAGTCCGCCTGAGCATCAGCGCCTCACGGCGCGCCCGCAGTTGGTACACGAGTTCAAGACCAAGGGCGCGGGGACGAGGCGTGCACCGTGCGGACCACGCTGCGCGCCTCCTACCCGGGCACTGCCGACGCGGGCTGGTCCCGCTGCTGGATATGCTGGAGTTTCGCAGCAACAACACCGTGCACCGGCCGGTGATCGAGGCGTTGGCGCTGATCCGCCGGGACGCGACAGCGGGGAACCTGACCTACTACCCGCTCGGGGAGACGGTGCCGGAGCACCGCGGCACCTCTGGTGACTGGTCAAGCCTGATCTATCGCACCGACACCCGGGGACGGGAACGGGAACGGGTGGCTCGGATGGTGTACGAGGTTGCCACGTTCCAGGCGCTGCGGGAGCTGTTGCGGTGCAAGGAGATCTGGGTGGTCGGCGCTGAGGCGTGGCGCAACCCTGAACAGGATCTGCCGGCCGACTGCGCCCAGCGCCGTCAGGAGCACTATCGCGAGTCGCGCAAGCCGTTGGACCCGACTGTGTTCATCGACCAGCTGTGCACCGAGATGACCACCGCCCCCGAACAGCTCGACGATGCGTTGCCCGGGCTGGACCGGTTGGAGGTCACCGACCGGGCGTCCGGGCCGATCACCTTGTCCAAGCACGAGGCGGCACCGGAGCCGGTGAGTCTGCGCCGGCTAAAGGCCGAGGTCGGCCGGAGATGGGGCACCGTCGCGCTGATCGACGTGGTGAAAGAGACGGTGCTTGCGCACCGGTTGCCTGGACCAGGTCAGCGCCGGCGGCGGGCATGCCCACAGCGAGGGAACAGCTGCGCTACGCCCGGCGTCGCTACGTGACCCGCGAGGCCGCCGCTCAGGTCGCCGTCGCGATCGCGAACGCCACCTTCGCGTCGCGGCGGGAGTCGCTGTGGGGGCCTGGGTCGACCACGGTCGCCTCCGGCCCGACCCACTTCAGCTCCTGGGATCAGAACCTCTTCACCGAGTGGCACTCCCGCTACGGAGGCCGCGGCATCCTGATCTACTGGCACGTGGAACGCGGCTCGATGGTGGTGCACTCCCAGCGGCTGCGGGCGTCGGCCTCGGAGGTGCACGCGATGGTCGAGGGTGCGGTCCGGCACGGCAACACCATGAGCGTGGAGAGCAACTACGTCGACTCCCACGGCCAGTCCGAGATCGTCTTCGGCATCACCCGGCCGTTGGGTTTGGCCTGCTGCGCCGGATCAAGGCGACTAACAAGACCCGCCTCAACCGACCGGTCGCCGGGCAGCCGGAGGCCTACCCACGGCTGGGACCGGCACTGAGCCGTCCAATCCGGTGGCACCTGATCGGTCAGCAGCCCGCATCGGGTTCGGCGTGCTCACCGCGGTCAGTACCGGGATGCTCATATGCTAGAGCCTACAAGTGAGTGAACCGAGCGCAGGCAGCGCTTGCGCTGGCTGCCGAGGCGATTGAACTTGTTGAGCAGCGCGGAGCGAGTCCGAGCAGATTGAGCGGAGGTGGGCGAATGTCGGCGACGAAGCTCCTGGTACTCGGCATCGTGCACCTTTCCGGCGGCGCGCATGGCTACCAGGTGCGGTCCGAACTGCAGAGCTGGCATGCGGAAACCTGGGCCAAGATCAAGCCCGGCTCGATCTATCACGCGCTGAAGAAGGCGGCGGCTGATGGCCTCCTCACCGAACACGCCGAACCGGGCAACTCCGGGCCGGAGCGCGTTCTGTACCGCGCGACAGCTCGGGGACGTGACGAGATAGTCGAACTGGTCCGCGACGGTCTGCGGCGCACCCACGACCCGGACATGCTCAACGCGGCCATCGCCATGTTGCCCATGCTGACCAGGTCAGATGCCATCGCGCACGTGAGCGAGCGGGTCGCGCGCCTGGAAGCGGAGCTCGTAGTGCAGGCCGAGGGGTGGGAGAACCCGAACCCCGGCATTCCCGAGCACGTCCGCGAGCAGGCCGAACTGTGGGCGGGACACGCACGCACCGAACTGGAGTGGGCAAAGAGCCTGAGCAAACGACTGTCCGAGGGCGCCTACACCATGGCCGATGATCCGGGTTCGTGGCGAACCGTCCCCGATCCCCTCCAAATGCGCCTCTAATCAAACTTGACTAGACGCTCCTCCTCGTGGCACTCTGACCAAGTAATCAAACTTGACTAGGTCGCCCAATCCGTTCGCAAAGAGGAGGAGGCAGTGCGATGAGCACCACAGTGCACACCAACGCTCCGGCGATCACCCGCAAGCCTGGCCGCGCAAGCAACGTCGGGTTGTGGGTGCTGCAGGCAGGCCTGGCCGTGCAGTTCGCCGGGGGCGGCATCATGAAGGTCACCGGCGCACCGGTCATGGTTGAAATGTTCACCGAGATCGGAGCGGGTCAGTGGCCGCGCTACGTGGTCGGCGTCCTGGAGATCGCCGGCGCGGTCGGGCTGCTGATCCCGCTGCTCTCGAGCCTCGCCGCTCTCGGGCTGGCCGCCGTGCTGGTCGGCGCGGCCATCACCAACGTGTTCCTCCTGGAGGAGAGCCCGTGGCTGCCACTGGCCCTCCTGGTCGGGGTTGCGGTGATCGCCTGGGCTCGCAGATCCAGGACCTCAAGCCTGGTCGACATGCTCCGACGGTGACGGACACGCATCGAGAAGTGGAGCGAAGCCAGCAACGAGATGACACTCCGCGTGACGTCCGCCGACGGCACATTCAGCAGAGTGGGCGCATGTCGGCGACGAAGCTCCTGGTACTCGGTATCGTGCACATCTCCGGCGGCGCGCATGGCTACCAGGTGCGGTCCGAACTGCAGAGCTGGCATGCGGAAACCTGGGCCAAGATCAAGCCCGGCTCGATCTATCACGCGCTGAAGAAGGCGGCGGCTGATGGCCTCCTCACCGAACACGCCGAACCGGGCAACTCCGGGCCGGAGCGCGTTCTCTACCGCACGACAGCGCGGGGACGTGACGAGCTGGTCGAACTGGTCCGCGACGGTCTGCGGCGCACCCAGGACCCGGACATGCTCAACGCGTCCATCGCCATGTTGCCCATGCTGACCAGGTCAGATGCCATCGCGCACGTGAGCGAGCGGGTCGCGCGCCTGGAAGCGGAGCTCGTAGTGCAGGCCGGGTGGCGGGAGCACCCCGATCGGGACATCCCCGAGCACGTCCGCGAGCAGGCCGAACTGTGGGCGGGACACGCACGCACCGAACTGGAGTGGGCGAAGAGCCTCAGCAAACGACTGTCCGAGGGCGCCTACACCATGGCCGATGATCCAGGTTCGTGGCAAACGGTCCACGACCCCCTCAAGATGCACCTCTAATCAAACTTGACTAGACGTGCCTCCTCGTGGCACTCTGACCAAGTAATCAAACTTGACTAGGCTCAACTAATCCGTTCGCAACACCGAGAGAAGGACTCGAACCCATGGGAAACCTCGCGATCGAGACGAGAGGGTTGAAGAAGAGCTTCGGCGAGACCCACGCGGTCGCCGGTGTCGACCTGGCCGTGAGCGCCGGGAGCGTGTATGGCGTGCTCGGTCCGAACGGGGCGGGCAAAACCACCACGATCCGCATGCTGGCCACGCTCCTGCAGCCCGACGCCGGAGAGGCGCAAGTGCTCGGCTACGACGTCGTGCGTGACGCCCAGGCGGTGCGCAGCAGGGTGGGCCTCACCGGGCAGTACGCGTCGGTCGACGAGGACCTCACCGGGGCGGAGAACCTGTTGCTGCTCGCCAGGCTGCTCGGCTACTCACGCCACCGAGGCAAGGAGCGGGCGGCCGACCTGCTCGACGCGTTCGGCCTTGCCGAGGCGGCCGACCGGCAGGTGAAGAAGTACTCCGGCGGGATGCGCCGGCGCATCGACATCGCGGCGAGCCTGGTCGTCCCCCCCGAACTGATCTTCCTCGACGAGCCCACGACCGGGCTCGACCCGCGCAGCAGGAACCAGGTCTGGGAGATCGTCAGGGGCATGGTCGCCCAGGGCACCACCGTGTTGCTGACCACGCAGTACCTCGACGAGGCCGACCAGCTGGCCGACCGGATAGCGGTGATCGACCACGGGAAGGTGATCGCCGAGGGCTCGAGCGGCCAGCTCAAAGCATCGGTCGGCGCCGGCTCGCTGCACGTACGGCTCCGTGCGCCCGAGCAGCGGGCCGACGCCGAACGGGTCCTCGCCGCCGCGCTCGACGAGCCGGTCGAGCTCTCCGCTGACCCGGCCGCGCTGTCCGCAAGGATCTCCGACCCCGAACGGGTCGCCCGCTCCCTGGCCGAACTGTCCCGCAGCGGCATCGACGTCACCGAGTTCGCGCTCGGTCAGCCGAGCCTGGACGAGGTGTTCCTCACCCTGACCGGACAGGCCGCCGAAAAGACCCCCGAGGAGGAAGCCGCATGACCACCATGACCACCACGTCCGCCGAGCAGGCGTCGGCGCCAGTCACCGAGGACGCGCTGCGCCGTGTGCTACTGGTCGGTGAGCGCCCGTCCCGACCCGGCCCGGTGCGCACCTCATTGACTTTCGGCTGGCGCGCTCTGCTGAAGATCAAGCACCTCCCGGAGCAGCTCGTCGACGTGACCATGTTCCCGATCATGTTCACGCTGATGTTCACCTACCTGTTCGGCGGCGCGCTCGCCGGGTCGACACAGGACTACCTGCAGTTCCTGGTGCCGGGCATCCTGGTGCAGGCGAACGTCATGATCACCATGAACACTGGCATCACGCTGAACACCGACATCCAGAAGGGGGTGTTCGACAGGTTCAGGTCACTTCCGGTGTGGCGGCCATCCCCGCTGGTCGGCGCCCTGCTCGGCGATCTGGTGCGCTACTCGATCGGGTCTGCGGTCGTCATCGGGCTCGGACTGGTCCTGGGGTTCCGGCCGGAGGGTGGCGCCGCCGGCGTGGTGCTCTCGGTCGCGCTGCTGCTGGTGTTCTCGTTCTGCCTGTCGTGGCTGTGGACGATGCTCGGCCTGATCCTGAGCACGCCGAACTCGGTGGCGGGGGTCAGCATGATGGTGATGTTCCCGCTGACGTTCGTGAGCAACATCTTCGTGGACCCGAAGACGATGCCCGGGTGGATGCAGGCGGTCATCGACGTCAACCCGATCACCCACCTGGTGAACGTGGTACGCGGCCTGATGCACGGCTCGGTCCCGGCGGGGGAAATCGGCTGGGTGCTCGTCTCGTCCGTACTTCTCGTCGCGGTCTTCGGCCCGCTCACCATGGCCCGCTACCGCAACAAGAAGTAGCTGCCGCTACCGCGAGCACTCGGTCGAAATCAACTCCGGCAACCCGGCCCACTCGGCCAACGCCATCACCGGTACCAGGCCCGGACACGACAAGGAGAGACGATGAGCGAGCTGACCACCACGCAGCCCGCTGGCACACCGACCTGGATCGATCTGGGCATCCCGGATCTCGACCGCGCGATGACCTTCTACGGCGCGTTGTTCGGTTGGGAGTTCGATGTGGGACCGGCGGAGTTCGGCCACTACACCCAGTGCTTGCTACGGGGCAGACCCGTCGCGGCCATCAGGCCGAACCCCGATCCCGACGCCACGGACTTCTGGTGGAACGTCTACTTCGCGACGGATGACTGTGACGCCGCGGCCGCCCGGGCGCGGGACGCGGGCGGCGCGATCGTCACCGGCCCGATGGACGTGCTGGACCAGGGCCGGGCGGCGATCATCAAGGACACCACCGGTGCGCAGTGTGGACTGTGGCAGGCCGGTGCCCACATCGGCTGCGAGATCGTCAACGAGCCGAACGCCCTGCTCCGCACCGACCTGGTCACCGCGGAATCCGGGCCCGCGCGCGACTTCTACGTCGCGGTCTTCGGCCACACGTTGGATGCCAACCCGGACCGGCCTGAGCTCGACTTCACGTTCCTGCGCAGACCGGATGGCCACGAGATCGGCGGCATCGCCGGTGACCCAACGGCCACGAAGTCCCGTTGGGGAACCTTGTTCCAGGTGGACGACGCCGATGCGGCGGCGCGGCGAGCGGTCGACGCGGGTGGGACCTCGACCGAGCCCTACGACATGATCTACGGGCGGGTCGCGAACATCACGGACCCGTTCGGCACGGAGTTCGATGTCGGTGCGGCGATGACGAGCTGAACCGGCGGTCAGCTACTTTCTTGAAGCATCAAATTTCGAGAGGAATCGCAATGAACATTGCACTGTGGATCGTGGCCGGACTGCTCGCGCTGGCCTTCCTGGGTGCGGGAGTCAGCAAGCTCGTCACACCGAAGAAGAAGCTGTACGAGAAGGGCATGACATACGTCGAGGACTTCTCCGAAGCCCAGATCAAGACCATCGGCACGCTCGAAATCCTCGGCGCGATCGGCCTCATTGCGCCCGCGTTCATCTCGGGGGCTACCTGGCTCGTCCCAACCGCCGCGACAGGCCTGCTCCTGACGATGATCGGCGCGATCGTCGTGCACATCCGGCGCAAGGAACAGTTCGTTTCGCCTCTCGTGCTCGGGTTGCTCGCGGCGTTCGTTGCTGTCGGCCGGTTCTGGATAGAGACCCTCTAGGAGGTCGTCACGCGGCAGCTCCGATCCGGAGCTGCCGCGCCACTCAGGAATCACCCCATCGCGTCCACAATCGCCTTGGGAAGATCTCCCGCTGCGTCTGCTCGTCGAACAGGCTCGTCGCGGCCAGCGCGTGTGTGGCACCGAGACAGGACATTCAGCCGGTCGACGGACAACCGCGGGCCAACGTCATCGCCAACCGCAGGACGGTTCGATTCCCATCTCGTAGCCGCCGTAGCGACGTGGGGTCAGAATTCTGCAGAAACCTGCTTCGGAGAACTCGTCGTGAGTCCGCTGCGAGTAGTATGTCCGCCGCTCGGAGTCCGCCTGACGGGCCACCAGGGTGGGCACCATCGACTCGGCTCTCGCTAGGATCTCCTCCGGGGTGGGGTTCGCATCGGTAGATGCGAGAAGATCATCTTCGGGGTGGCGCCGTCACCACGCGACAGATACCGCCCCTAACGGAATGTGCGCTCACAGCGTCGCGAAGACGCGGCCGGGGGCGTCTTCCGTATTGCCGTATGCCTCGACCCAAGGCAAGTCACGTCGCACTTGAGAAGACGCCGGATCCGTCCCGCCGTCGAAATAATAGCGGCGCGTCCTCGCGCATGCAGCGTCTGGACACTGGCAGTTCACGTAGGCGAGAACGGAGAAGGATATGACCGGGGCAGGCGTGACCGTCATTACCGCGTGGATCATCGAACATCAATTCACTCCGCCCGGTGGTGAAGCTCGCCCGTCCGGAACCTACGACGGTGAAGAATACCTCCAACCGATTCTGGAAATGGCCCGCGAGTTCGAGCGGGCCCACCCGGAGTACGCGGTGCGCGTCGAGGGTCACGATCCCTGGACGATGGCGGAAGAAGTCGCGCGCGCCGCCGAGCGCGGGGAGGCACCGGACATCGCCGAGTACTACGCCACCGCGACCCAACTCGCCTACGATACCTACACGCCAGAAGGTAAGCCGGTGTTCACGTCCATCGAGAGGGCTCTCGGCGGCCGCAAGGAAGTGCTGGGGGAGCGGGTGCTGATCGACGACATCGAACCGCTCGCACGGAACTTCTACACGTATCAGGGCGACCAGTTCTCCGTGCCCATGACGGCCACCACTCCCCTGCTGTACTCGAACATGACGATCCTACGCAAGGCCGGGATCGACACTCCCCCCAGGACCTGGGATGAGCTCGTTACGGCGTGCGAGGCGGTCGCGCGGCTCGACGAAGCTCCGGCCTACGGGGCGGCCTGGCCCAACAACGGCTGGATCTTCCAGCAGGCACTGGCGCAGCAGGGCGGTCTCATCGCAAACAACGGCAACGGCAGGGAAGCCAGAGCTACCGTGGTCGACCTGGCCTCCAAGGAAATGATCTCGTGGGTCGAGTGGATGCGGGACTTGCATGCGGCCGGTCACTACGTCTACTCAGAGGGGGCCTTTTGGAGCGCGTTCGAGACATTCGCCCGGCAGGATGCGGTGTTCGCGCTGAGCTCGTCGAAGCAGTCCGAGGAGTTCGTCCGTTCCGGCGAGGAGAACGGCTTCGAGGTGACCGCGAGCCCGATGCCGTTCAACTCGTCGGTGCCCTACGTGGGGAGCCTGGTGTCGGGGTACTCCCTGTTCCTGCGGGACGGTCTCGACGAAGCCAAGCGGGACGGCGCGCTCGCGTTCATCCAGCACCTGATCAAGCCGTCGAGCATCATTCGATGGCACCGGGCGCACGGATTCCTCCCCATCACCAACGAGGCTTACGACACGCTGGAGGGCGAGGGCTGGTTCGCAGCCAATCCACATCATCGAGCGGCCAGTGACCAGCTCCGCACGTCGGCGCAGTGCGCCGCGACGTCCGGTGCGTTGTTGGGTGACTTCGCGGGCATCCAGCACGCCATGACCAGGGCGATGAAGGACGTTTTGTTGTCAGGCGCGGACCCCGGTCCGAGGTTCGAGCAGGCGACCGAGGAGGCACAGCGTCTCCTGGATGAGCACAACGCCGCCTGCCTGCGGCCGGTCCCCTCGACCCCAGCGCGGCTCGACGTGTACTGACGTGGAGGACCTGTCATGACGACGATCGAGGATGTCAGTGGATCGCCACACTTCGGGCCCCGCCATCACATCGTGCACGGCTGGCACGTCCGCTGATCGTCCGCGACCCGACCAGCGCATGCGCCGTCTCAGGTGGTGCCTGAAGGCGCGAGACCTGCGCATGTCTCCTCGGACGACCGAGCCGACGGATGGTCGGTGCGATCATGCCGTCCCGCGATTGGACGCGGACCTGGCGGACAAGCTGGCCCGTATCGGTACCTGTGAGCTTATCGGGGCCATCTCCTACACGTTCGACGGCAGCGGCGAGGAACGCTATGGCGTAAGGAGTACGAAGTGGAACACGTTCAACTCGGCGGACCGCACTGCGGGTGAATTGCCTCTGCGTCTGCTGTCATTCACGCGGTCGTAGACCCGCCAACCTTGGTGATTCGCAGGCAGGCGATGGAACCCTGGTGACGCAGGGAATGATCCGCTATGCCGGGTCATCCAAGTTCGCGGGATGGCACATCCCGGCTGCGCAGGATAGCGCGGCTCGACGCCACTTCCTCGGCATCGTCGCCGAAACAGTGATGTGGATCGGGAGGTCATTTCCGCCGCGCACAGGCTTATGGCGTGGGAGCCGTGGCGCGGTCGCCGCTGATGGCGGCACCCCGACGTACCGCCGGGGGTCAGACGCCGAAGAACCGCTCGAGTATCGGCCCAACCGCCTTGGGGTCGGCGACGTGGCCCTCCTGCTGGATGACATCGCGCTCGGCCCGCGGCACGGCCGCAACGAGCGCGTCGGCGGCGTCGTCGAAGAACCCGGACGCCGGCCCGGCCATCGCGCCGTCGATCGTCTTCGCGGTCAGGACCAGCACCGGCTGTTTGATCGTGGCGAGCCGGTCCTTCGGCGGCCCACCGTCGTGCAGGCAGGCGGCGTCGTAGGCCAGGATCGGGCGTTGGCGATCAGTCCCCGCCACGCGGCGAGCTGGGCGCCTGAGCGATCATCTCCTCCGGCGTGCCCGCCAGCCGCATGAACAGCTCGAACGCCGCTTCCCGGCGATCCTCGGCAAGCAGCGCGCCCAGTTCCTTGCAGTAGGTTGCTGTGCGCTCCTGCGCGCCGGGATAAACGTCGTAGAGAACCTCGAACGCGCCGACCTTGGTGACGGGCAGTCCCGCGGCCGCGGCCTCCAGGGCGAGCGCGCCGCAGGAGGAGACCCCGTACAGGCACGCCGACCCGCCCGCGTCCTCGATCAGCGCGGCAATGTCCTCGAACTCGCGCTCGATCGCGTACGGCGCGGTGTCGCCGCTCTCGCCTCGACCGCGGCGGTCGTAGCTGTAAACGGTGAAGTGGTGGACAGCTCCGCAGCAAGCGGCGCGTTCTCACTGCGGTCCACCGCTCCACCACCGCTGCCGCCGTGCTCGGCACGAACTCGGCATACAGGCCCGCCCGGCCGAGCGCCTCGGTGTACTCCGGGTACTCCGTGGACACCCGGTGCGGCGACAGCACCACGACGACCACGCCACCTACCGAACCCCTCGACGTGCTCGAACTCGCCGGCCAGCCGTCGCAGCAGCGTGCCGGTGCCGCACCCACCTGGAGCAGGCTCCGTGCCGCGGGGATCCTGGCGTGGACCGCGCCGGCCACGGCTTTCGCGGTGACCACCTCGTTCCCGGCTGCCCGTTCGGCCAAGCCCGGAGTAGCTTGGCCGAACGGTCAGGTCAGCGACCCCGGTCGGCGGCGGCCAGCACCCTCGCCTCCGGCAACTCCGCCGCTTCCGGGGCGGGGATGCCGCGGATCAGGTCGGCCGCCTTCTCCGCGACGACGATCGCCGTTGCGTTGGGAATCCCGCGGCCGACCTCCGGCATGACGGACACATCGACCACCCGCAGCCCATCGACGCCCCGCACGCGCAGGTCGGCGTCGACCACCGAGCCCATCGCACAGGTACTCGTCGGGTGGAAGATCGACTGCGTGTACTTCCTGGCGTAGGACTTCAGGTCCGCGTCCGATTCCGATTCCGGGTAACGGAACGCGCCCTCGTTGTAGAGCCGCATAGCCGGCCGCCTACCGATGTCCATCGCCATGCGCAGCCCGATCAGGGTGCGCTCCAGGTCCGAAGGATCGGCGTAGTAGTCGTGCACGATCCTGGGCTTGGCCGTGGGATCGGCGGACGCCAGGTGCACCCGGCCGCGGCTGCGCGGGGTGGCGACCGCGGGACCGAACGAGATCGCGTGCGCGGTCGGCGGCCCGAGGCCGCTGTCGGCCAGCATGCCCGGCGCCGCGAAGAACTGCAGATCGGGCGCGGGCAGGTCGCTGTCGGTGCGCACGAAGCCGCCCGCCTCGGGCCCGTTGGACGCGAGCGGCCCGCGGCCCTCGCGCTGGTACAGCTCGACATTGGCGGGCTCGCCGGCGGCCAGCAGGCTGATCGGCTGGGAATGCGTGAGGATGAGCGGCACCAGCGCGTGGTCCTGCAGGTTCGCGCCGACCTCCTCGTTGTCGGCGACCACCGGAATGCCGAGTTTCCGCAGCGTGTCGGCGGGGCCGACACCGGAAAGCATGAGCAGCTGCGGGGAGTTGTACACGCCGCCGGAGAGCAGCACCTCGCGTTCGGCCCGCAGGACGATCTCGTCCTCCAGCCGGTACCCGACGACGCCGGTCGCCCGGCCGTCCTCGATGAGCACCCGGTGCACCTGGAGGTTGGTCTCGACGGTGAGGTTGGGCCGGTCGATCACCGGGTGCAGGAACGCCGCCGCCGTGCTGCAGCGACGTCCGTTGCGCTGGGTGACCTGGTAGAAGCCGAAACCGTCCTGCTCCGGACCGTTGAAGTCGTCGTTGGCCGCGAACCCGGCCTCCGTCGCCGCCGCGATGAACGCCGCCGTGCTGGGGTTCTTGGACCGGTTCTCCGACACCGACAGCGGCCCGCCCGCGCCGTGGTAGGCCGACGCGCCACGCTCGTTGTCCTCGGACCGCTTGAAGTACGGCAGCAGGTCCGCGTAGGCCCAGCCCGGCTGGTTCCACGAGTCGTAGTCGTACGGGTTGCCCCGCGCGTAGGCCATCGCGTTCATCGAGCTGGTCCCGCCGAGCACCCGGCCACGGGGCAGGAACACCCGCCTGCGGTTCAGCTGGGCCTCGTCGTGCGTGTCGTAGTCCCAGTCGACCTGGGTCCGGAACAGCTTGGCGAACGCGGCGGGCACCTGGATGTTCGGATGGCTGTCCGTCGGGCCCGCCTCGACCAGGCAGACCCGGATGTCCGGGTCCTCCGTCAGCCGCGCCGCCAGGACGCAGCCTGCCGATCCCGCACCGACGATGATGTAGTCGTACATATCGCTCCTTGGCTGATCAGAAGAACTGCGTGTTCGGGGCGAGGCCGCACAGCACCCGGCCGTAGATCTCGTAGAGGATGTGCGGCGTGTTCAGGGCGTGCTGGGTGAGGGCGTGCAGATCGCGCCAGGTGCGCTGGATGGGCACGCTGGAGAAGATCGCCGAGCCGCCGCTGCCGACGTAGAGCGCGTCGACCGCCTCCAGCGCGCGCTTGCAGGTGGCGCCCATGGCGATCCGGGCCAGGGCCCGGTCCTCGGTGGACCACTCGCTGTGGTCGGCGACCTTCGCGTCGACGAGGTCGGCGACCCGGTAGGCGTGGAAGGCGGCCTCGTCGATCGCGACCCTGGCCTCCGCCACCTGCAGGTGCGTCATCGTGGCTTCGCGCTGGTCGGTGTAGTCGGTGTAGGTGATCTTGCGGCCGGGCATCCGGTCGGTGAAGCAGTCCCACGCCGCACGGGCCATGCCGACCACGTTGCCGACCGAACACGCGGAGGCCAGCGCGGCGAGCGGGGCGCGGTACATGTCGATGTCCGCGTTGAGGACCGAGGCGGACTGGTTGGTCAGCAGCGCCATCAGCGGCAGCGTGCGCTCCGCGGGGACAAACACGTCTTCGGCGACCGTGGTGACACTGCCGGAGCCGCGCAGGCCGGTGGTGTTCCAGTCGTCCACGATTCCCAGGTCCGCCATCGGGATCAGGGCGACGATCGGCTCCATCTCGCCGCTCGCGTTCGGGGTCACCGCGATCGCGACCTGCCAGTGGCTGTGCAGCGCGCCGCTGATGAACCCCCACTGTCCATTGACGACATAGCCGCCCGGCGCCTTCGCGGCCATGGCGGTGGGGCTGAGCGTCCCGCAGACCCGGACGTTCTCGGTGGTGTAGACCTCGTCCTGGACGGCGTCGGGGAACATGCCCACCATCCACCCGGGGATCCACCACACCGAAGCGATCCAGCCGACGGCGCCGTCACCGCGGCCCAGCTCGGCCGCGACGTCGACCACGGTGCGGGTGTCGCACTCGTAACCGCCGTAGCGGGCCGGGATTCGCATCTTGAAGACGCCCGCCGCGGCGAGGGCCTCGATCGTCTCCTCGTGCAGGCGCCGGTTCTCGTCGGTCCACTGGGCGTGATCGCGGAGCAGTGGAACGAGTTTCGTCGCCCGATCGACGAGTTCGTCGTGGGTGGGGGGCTGGAGCGTCACCATGGCCTCCTCGGTGGCCTCGGCCTGGACAGGATCGAAGGGCGCCTTGCGTCAAGACATCGTTTCCCGGGGCGTTCCGGGATGGCGTCTCCCGCATTGCGAACGGCCGTCACAGCTCGCTGCGCATCGCCCACAGGTCGGGGAACAGCTGGTGGAACAAGGTCGAACGCAAGTACGGGATTCCCGACGATCCGCCGGTGCCGGCCTTGTCGCCGATGATCGCCGCGACGAACTGCACGTGCTGGTAGCGCCACTGCTGGAAGCACTGGTCGACCTCGATGAGCGCGTCGCAGATCTGCGCTATCACGCCGTCTTCGAGGTAGGCCTTCCGGAGGGCCTGCTGCACGTCCTCGGACGGAGCAGCTGGCTTGGACACGTCGCGGTCCAGCAGGGAGTCCGGCATGGGATACCCGCGGTCGGCGAGGAAATGGGCGAGCGAGTCGAAGACGGTCGGCCGACGTAGAAGCTGCTCGAGCTCGGCGCGCTCACCAGCACCGACCCGGTAGTACTCGAACATCTGCGGATCTCGCCTGCCGAGCACGGCTTCGATACGCCTGAACTGTGTGGACTGCGCCCCGCTCCCGCCGCCGAGTGCGTGCCGGAAGCCGTTGAACTGGCGCGGCGTCAACGTCGCCATCACGTCGGCGTTGGCGACCACGGTACGAACCAGCGCCGCGGTGCGCTGCAGCGTGCGCAGGGCGGCGCCGTCGGCGCCGTCGGCCAGGTGGTCCTGGAACCTGGCGAGTTCGTGGAGGATCAGTTTGAACCAAAGTTCGTGGACCTGGTGCGTCACGAGAAAGAGCAGCTCGTCGGGCTCGCCCGTCCGCGTACGCTGGATCGACAGTAGTTCGTCGAGTGCCAGGTAGGCGTGATACTCCGTTGTCTCTTCCACGATTCAAGGTTAGACACGCCGGGACGATCCGCGACAGCACGGCGAACAACGAGAGCAATAGTGAAGCAATCCGGTCCACCGAGGCGTGGAACTCAGGCAAACCGCAAGAAGATCCGCCACGGGCCGTGTGGGACGTTGTACTCGTCGATCGTCGTGGATGGGAGCGCCGATGGCACCACGGAACATCCTCGTCACCGGCGGCTCAAGTGGAATAGGCCGAGCGACCGTCAAGCGGTTCGCACGGGCAGGCGACCAGGTTGTGATGACATACCATCGGGCCGGGACCGCGCGAACGAGGTCGTCGCCGAATTGAGCGACGACCACGCCGCGACGACGCCGGTGGCACTCGAGATCGTCGCGATGGTGCGCAGTGGTCTGTGGATCTATCGCCACGCCGCGGCGCTCGGCATCGACCGGGAACGCATCTTTCTCAGCGGGAGCTCCGCTGGTGCGCAGCTCGTGGCGATGTGCCTGACCCGCGACTGGCTCCCCGAACCGTTGAAGGAAGCCGAGTTGGTCAGGGGTGCGACACTGCTCGGCGGCTTGTACGACCTCGAACCGCTTCGTTCGGCCTACATCGGCGACGCGATCGGTCTGACGGCCGCCGAGTCTGCGCGCACCAGTCTGATCAGGAATGTCCACAATGATCTTCCGCCCTCGGTCATCGCGCACGGCGGCGACGAGACACGCGCATTCGCCGAAGAGCAGGAACGTTACGTGCGCTCGTTCCAGAAGGCCGGGGTCGCGGTCACCGAAGTGGCGGTTCCCGGCCACGACCACTTCGATCTGCCGTTCGGATTGGGCGACCCGCGACATCCGCTCGGCGCGGCCGCCGAGCGGATGATGCGACGATGACCGTGTGCGGCTCGGGTCACGCGACGCATTCGGGAAGACGACTTTGCCAAACGCCCGAGCGCACACTCTAAGCACCGGATCGACAGGCTCCGTGCTCAGGGAGGCGCACAGCGTGATCAATATCCTCCAGCCGACGTTGGGTGCGGACGAACTTGCCGCAGTCGGCGACGTTTTCGCCTCTTCGTGGGTCGACCGGGAGCGGATGACCTCGGTCGGCTCCTGTTCGGAAGGAGTCTTCGTGTCGATGCAACTCGCCGGCGCCGGTCCGCAGACCGATGTGGTGCCGCCGACCGAGCAGGAGGACCTTGACGCCTTCGCCTGCGCCGGCTCCCCCGCGTGGCACATCGCCGGCCCGCTGAGCAAGCGCGCGCTGTACGTCGGCGTGCGGGAGCGCACCGACGGTCGGGAGCGGTGATGGCGAGCCCGCTGGAGCAGGAGGGATCGGAGGCCGACATCGCCGCGGACCTCGCCGTGTCGGCGGCCACGACGCGTGGATTCCACCTGTCCACTGTCGAGTTCGACGACTGGCTGGCAGAACGCTGTGTGGCCCACGATTTCGAGGTCTCGCGTGTCCCGTTCGACGAACTCGATCACTGGACGTTCGCCGACGACAGTGGCAATCTGACCCACCGCAGCGGCCGGTTCTTCACGGTCGAAGGGTTGCGGGTGCGGGCGACGGACGGAGCGGTGCCGGAGTGGCATCAGCCGATCATCAACCAGCCGGAGATCGGCATCCTTGGCATCGTCGCCAAGAGGTTCGGCGGCGTCCTGCACTTCCTCATGCAGGCGAAAATGGAACCGGGGAACGTCAACCTCGTGCAACTGTCGCCGACGGTGCAGGCCACGAAGAGCAATTACCGCAGGGCGCACGGCGGCAACGAGGTGGCCTATCTGCACCACTTCATCGGCCCGCGACGCGGCAAGGTGATCGTCGACGTGCTTCAGTCCGAGCACGGTTCGTGGTTCTACCGCAAGCGCAATCGCAACATGGTTGTCGAGGTAGCTGAGCACGTCGAGGTCGGACGCGACTTCTGCTGGCTGACTCTCGGCCAGATCAACGAACTTCTGGCTCGCGACTACGTCGTCAACATGGACTCGCGGACAGTGCTGTCCTGCCTGCCGGCGAGTTCGGTGCCCGCGTGGTCGCGTGACGCCACCCTGCCCGGCGCGCACCGAAGCACGCACGCGTTGCTGAGGTGGCTCACCGAACGGCAGGTCGACAGCGAACTCGACGCACAACGGGTGCGTCTGACCGACCTCCCCGAGTGGAACCGTACCGACTGGGAAATCACGCGAGGTGACGGCAGGTTCTTCAGTGTCGTGGGGGTGTCGGTTCGCGCGGGTAGCCGCGAGGTGTCGAGCTGGCACCAACCGCTGATCGAGCAGCACGGTTACGGGATCGTGGCTTTCGTCGTCACGGAGTTCCGCAGCGTCCTGCACGTTCTGGTCCGCGCGACGATGGAGGCAGGCTTCCTCGGCGCCATCGAGCTCGGCCCAACCGTGCAATGCGTTCCCGCCAACTACGCTCCGGGCAACGCACCGTTTCTGTTGGACTACGTCATGGCAGCCGGGCCTGAGCGGATTCGCTACGCCGCTTCCCATTCGGAAGAAGGTGGCCGGTTCCGGAACGCGGCGAGCCAGTACATGATAATCGAGGCGGACGAGACGCTCCCCAAGCTACTGCCTGCCGACTACACTTGGGTCGCCGCGGGCCAGCTCGCCGAACTGCTGAGGCACAGCCATTACGTCAACGTTCAGGCCCGTAGCCTGGTGGCCTTCTTGAAGACGCTACCGTAAAGTGGTCGTCCGCCGGATCATGGCCGGCCTGTGGGACAAGACCACTTGTCGGCATCATCCATACGATGACGCCGGCGCTCGGTGCCCAGCTGAGAACTCGCCCGCGGGCCGATCGCGCAGGTGGCGCGGGAGTTGGGGGTCAACGAGGGCACGCTGGGCAACTGGTGTGCCCGGGATCGTCGTGCGCGTGAGGGTGGCGGTGGTAGCGCAACACCATCGATGATCTGCCGCACCGCTTCCCAGAATTAAGAGACACGCCTAACTAGCTCCATCAGCTCATCAGTGCCATACGGGCGGGCCCGACCAGTGGCGGCGAAAGGAACGTAGTTGCGGCCGAGGTGGTTCAGCAGTTCTCGCACCTGCCAGGTCCGTGGTCGCGCCAGGACTGTAGGACGATGCCGATCCTGGCCCGCCACCGCTCGTCCGCGTGTGCAGGGTCGACGCCCAGGACCTCGACCTCGCCAGCCGAACGCAGACGGAAGCCTTCGAGAATCTCGATCGTCGACGTCTTCCCGCCCCGTTCGGACCGAGCAGCGCCAGCACTTCACCCCGCCTGCACCTGAAGGTCGATGCCACCGAGCACGTCCTTCGACCCGTAAAGTTGACGCGACAACCCAGCCTTGGTCCACATGCGAGAGCCGCGAGCGGGTCAGCTGCGGGTTGATCACCCAGGCCGGACGACGACCTCGACCTTCGCCTCCGGACCGGCCTCGTCCATCCGCGTGGCCATCTGCTGCCACGCCGAGTCCAGCCCGGCCGTCAGCTCCGCCAAATGTTCGGTGACCGGCATGTCCAGCGACAGACCGGCCAGCACGTCCTCGCGTACCGCCTCCCACCCGGCGCCGTCGAGCAACCTGGCGCGCGGATCCGACCACCGATTCGACGGCGCCGCGTAGACGTCACGCCGGACCAGGGCTCGGTGCAGCTGCTCAAGCACACACACCACATAGGCGTCTCGATCGACGGCGCCCGCCGGCAGAGCCGGATTCGCGAACACCACCGGCCGCCAGGCTCGCGGCACCAGCTCGGCATCGACCTCGGCTGACGACAGCGGGCGCCTCCCGGTTTTGCGCCGCGCCAGGCTCGGCAGCTTGCGCACCGCGGCCAGCACCCGCTTCCCACCTTGGGCGGCCGCCAACGCCGGGGACTCGCCCAATAGCCTCAGGAACGGGCGGACCGTGTTGTAGCGCCCGGCCAGCGCCTTGCGCAACGCGATATCGGCCGACCCGTCGTCTTCGGGCACCAGCTTGTTCACGTCGCCATCGCCGTAGTGCCTGCTCGCGCGGCGCGACCTCCGCAAGCGTCGACCACACCAGCGGCGGATCCAGCGCCACCCCGGCCGCGGCGGCCTCGTCCAGAAGCCGCACCAGCACCGCCGAGGCCCGGGTCAACGTCCGCGACGCCCGCTCCAAGCCCGGCAGGTTCGCCAGCCGTTCCTTCTCCGAGGACCGCCGCGCCGGGGAGATCAACCGCGTGGCCATCAGCAGCGCGAACGAATCCAGCGCGTCGTCGATCGCGGCCGCCTCCAGGTTCCGCATACCGCGGCCACCAGCGCCATCCGCCGTGGTTCCGGTGCCCGCTCCAGCGCCGCAGCCTTGCTGGCCATCCCGTAGCGCGCCAGCGTGGACAGGCGGTTCACCGGCACCCGCGACACATCCACTCTCCCCAGCCCGAACCCGGAGATCTCGTTGACCCGATCCAGCGCCCGCGCCATCGCCGTCTCGGTCGAGCGCGTCCGCGGCCGGCGCAGCCGCTCCAACTTCGGACGAGTCGGCTCTACTCGAAACGTGCGGTACGACTCCGCCTGCTCATCGGTCAGAAACTCCACCGGCACGACGAAACCGTATCTACACCGCCCTGACCAGTAGGTCCTGGCTTAGCGTTAACCGCAGTTCGGCTGCTGCGCAGGCCCGAGATACACCATTGGATGCTTCAGCCGGCTTCCCCGCTGAGGCAGCCGCATGTGGAGCATGCGTTGGCACGTGAGTCGTCGCGGCAGCATGACCGGCCGCCCGGGCGGCAGTACTCGCCCAGACGTCACTCACGTCGCGAGCAGCCATGCCCGACCCGCCTTGATCGCACTTCTACGGACCTGACCGGTATACGCATCCAATCCTGGACGGTCCGGAGCAGCGCGGCTGCTCGCCGCGTTACGCCTTGTCGGCCGCCATCGCTTCCTGCAGACTTCGCGGCCGCATGTCGGTCCAGTTCTCCTCGACATAGGCGAGGCTCTCGGCTCGCGCCGCCGGACCGAACTTGACCTGCCAGCCGGCCGGAACGTCGACGAACGTCGGCCACAGTGAGTGCTGGCCCTCGTCATTGACCAGTACGAAGAACTCACCGTTGTCGTCATCGAAGGGGTTCACAGTCATGAGTCAGCTCCCGAGTTGAGGTTGGTCAACAGCCCGTTGACAATGCGACTGATCTCAGCCGCATTGTCGGGCCAGTACATTTCTTGGTGCGTGCACCCCAGGTCGATCCTCTGTACCTGGGTCGCCATGGAAGACCGGCGACGTGTACCGCTGCATGAGGACCGATCCGCTTTACCGGATCGGCCACGATCTGCCCGACGACCCTGGCGAAGCATGCCGCGATCGCCTCCACGGTCGACCTGTCGAAGAGGTCGGTCGCGTATTCCACCTGGAACAGCAGCTCATGAAGTCACCGCGCCTTCCGCTCGTCAACGAAGGCAAGAAGTGCATCCACACCCGACTTGAGAACCTCTGGATCCACGCAGAAGGCGATCCGCACAAGGTTGTCCGCATGGGAATCGGTGTCCATCGCCACCAGAGCGCCTCGATCATCAAGCTGCGGACGTAACCCGAACCCCGAGCCGGGAACAACGGCCACACTACGTTCCGCGAGCAACTGCGCGGAGAAGGCCTCTGCTCCCAGACCGGTGCTACTGATATCCACCATCGCGTACCACCCGCCGGGTGGCAGTTCGCGGATCAGGCCAGCGTCTCGAAGTGCGGGCAACACGGTGTCTCTGTTCTGCTGTACCAACTTGCGGTTCGCCGCTGCAACATCGGGCATCTGCAGCGCCGCGATTCCGCCGTACTGCACCGGTGTCGGCGGAGCGATGATGCCAGCCTCTTGCACCACCCTCATCCCGGCGGCTGCCTCGTCCGTCGCCGGCACGACGTAGCCGAGCCGGTAGCCCGTCATCGCCAGGCTCTTGGAGAACGTGAAGACGCTGTGCACAATCCGCTTCTCCACGGGCAGTTGGCGTTCACTTGCCGCCAGGGACAGATGGTCGCCCTCGTACACGAAGTGCTCGTATGCCTCGTCGCTGATCACCTGCCATCCACGATCGCGCGCGAGTGTGAGCAGACCCTCTATCCGGTCCGCGTCCAGTACCGCGCCGGTGGGATTAGCCGGCGAGTTCACCAGAAGGATCCGGCTGTTGGGTCCCGACCTCTCGGCGATCGATTCGAGGTCCGGGAAATACCTGTCGTCGAGTGAGTAGAACACCGGGCGCAGACCCGCGAGCAGGCTCTGCTGCACATGGATCGGCCAGTGCAGATCAGGAAGCAGGATCTCGGTCCCCGGTTCGGCCAGCGACAGCAACAGCGCCTGCAGTCCTTGACAGGAGCCCGGCGTAACGAAGATCCGCGAGATCGGCGCGTCGATGCCGTTCTCCCGTTCCAGCTTCGCAGTCAACGCGCGCCTCAGTTCCGGAAGACCCTCGACATCGGTGTACGACGTCCGGCCAGCCCGCTGAGCTTCCGCGATCGCCTCGGCGACCTCGGGAGGGGAGGTGAAGTACGGCTCTCCGACGTGAAGCCTGGCCACCGGTGACCCGGTGGCCAGCGCGCGGGCGTCGGCGGCACGAAAGATCTGGTGCAGCGACGACGACGGAATCGCTGTGGCAATAGGCGGATGGCTCATCGTTTCGGTCCCCAACTCATGGTCAGTTGCGCGGTCACTGTCAGGTCGAGACACTGCTGCTAGGCGGATAAAGTCGTGCGGCCACGCACCACGGGTAGCTGCACCGATGATCCAGCCGGCGAAGTCCGGGTCGAGTAGGCGGGCCACTCCGTCGTCTTCGCGAACCGGCCCATAGGGGTACCGGTGAGCAGGTCGGCGTTGACCCGCTCGTCGGGCACAAGCTCGCGTGCCGGCGAACGGGTGAGACTGTTAGCCGGCCGAACCGTTCGATGGGGCCGGCAACGATGATGACGGAGCGCTCGGCGATGCTCACGACACCGCCCGTCGCCGCAGACCATCGATCGCTACGTCGGCGAAGACGTCCTCGAGCAGGTCACCGACTGCTGAGAAGACGTGGAAGTGCCCACCCGAGCGACGACGTACGGAGAATGACCCAGTGGTGACTTCGCCCCACTCAACCAGCTCGGACTCGTTCACGAGTGGATCGCCGATGCCGTGGTAACAGATCACCGGACAGTCGAGCGAGGGTGGGTTCACCGGCGGTTCGTAGAGCTCGTTGGCCCTGATATCCGAGCGCAGAATTGGCAGCAGAACCTCACGCAAGTCGGCGTCGGCGGCAATCTCCGGCTCAACTCCACCGTAGCCGCAAACGATCGACCACAGTTCGTCGTCGTCATGGAGATGGGTTTCCCCCCCACCGGCCAGCCGCGGCGGAGGCGACGCCGAGACAACGAGTTGCACCGGGCGTACTCCGCTGCGCTGCAACACGAGCGCGGTCTCGTAGGCCACCAAAGCGCCGAAACTGTGCCCGAACAACAGCAGCGGGGCGTGGGGCTCGAGAGTCACGAGTTCCGCGCTCACGGACGACGCCATCCGCCGGACATCCTCCACGGCGGATTCGGCGAACCTGTCGCCACGACCCGGGTACTGGGCCACCACCAGTTCGGCCTGGGCGGGCAGCTCGCTTGCCAAGCCAGCATAGCTCGCGGCCGCACCACCGGCGTGCGGAAAGCAGACGAGTCGGATCGCCGGCCGCGGGATGACGTTCGACCACCGTAGCCAACCTCGGTCCCCGGTAGGAGTCATGACCTCCACCTAACGTTCAAGCAGACATGCTCAATCAGAGCCTTGCACCTCTGCGGGTGGCCAGGCTTAAATCTTTCGGCTCTCAGTCACCGGTGAAGGAACTACGCAAGACATTCCGGACTCGACGAATCGCCTAGTCACGCTGGCAATTGCTGTCCGCACAAAGGTCCGGCTGAAGGAGACGCAGGTGGGTGCTGGCGAGTTTCTCGATCTCACGGATCCGGCAACGTTTGTTCGGCACGAGCCCCGTGACTACTGGCAGGAGATTCGGTCGCAGCATCCCATCTACTGGCACGACTCCCCCGGCGATCTGCCGGGATTCTGGGTAGTCACCAGGTTCAGCGACATACAGACGGCGTACCGCAACGCCAAATTCCTGAGCTCGGCGCGCGGCACCGTGCTCGACGTACTACTGCACGGCAACGACTCCGCAAGCGGCAAGATGCTCGCCGTCACCGATCGCCCCCGCCACCAGCAGTTGCGGAACCTGATGCTGCGGGCGTTCTCCCCCAAGGTCCTCGGACCGGTGGTCGAGCGGGTCGAGCAACGCACCCGGAGTTTGGTCGCTAGCGTGGTTGATGTGGGCACGTTCGACTTCGCCGCCGAGGTCGCCGAGCACATCCCGATGACGACGATCTGCGATCTCCTGTCAATCCCCGACGGCGACCGCGCCGAGCTGCTCAGGTGGAACAAGCTGGCCCTGTCCGCGGACAGCGAGGAGGTTGACGACCTCGACTCGCTGATCGCCCGCAACGACATCGTTTCCTACTTCATGGATCTCGCCAAGCATCGCCGGGAGAACCCAGGCGACGACGTCATCACCATGATCGCGAGCACGCAGGTCGACGGCGAGCTGCTCAGCGACGAGGAGGTCGCCCTGAACTGCTACAGCCTCATCCTGGGCGGCGATGAATCGTCCCGGATGTCAGCGATCGGAGGGGTCAAAGCGCTGGCCGAGAACCCTGGGCAGTGGGCCGCGCTGCGGGCCGGCGTCGCCTCCCTCGACGACGCGGTCGAGGAGGTACTGCGCTGGGTCACGCCTGCTATGCACTTTGCCCGGACCGCGCTCATCGACCTGGAGATCGCCGGTCAGAAGATCCGGGCCGGGGACATCGTCACTTTGTGGAACACCTCGGCTAACGACGATGAGACAGTGTTTCCCGATCCGCGAACCTTCGACCTGGCACGCAAGTCCAGCAAGCACCTCACCTTCGGCCACGGGCCCCACTTCTGTGTCGGTGCGTTTCTGGGCCGGGCGGAACTGCGGGCCCTGTTATCCTCGCTCGCGGAGTCGGTGCGTTCAATCGAGCTAGATGGCAATCCCTCGCGGATCTACTCGAACTTCCTGTTCGGCTACAGTAGTTTGCCCGTCAACTTTCGGTGAGCGGACCGTCTCAGCCGTCGGTGAGACGGCCCTCTCCACCACTAGCGCCAACTCCGAGATACTGTCGGCCTCGAAGAGTGAGCGTATCGGGATCTTGATGCCGAGGTCCTGTCGGATCCGGGCGGCCAGCTTCGTCGCCAGCACAGAGTGCCCACCGATCTCGAAGAAGTTCTGATCTGGGGTGACCACCGGCAGGCCCAGGAGCTCGGCGACGATCGCGCACAGCACATCGGCGTACGGCATACCCTCCTGCCAGCTGAGCTGTTCGGCAGGGAGCTTGGCGGGGCGCGGTCGCAACGCCTTCCGGTCGATCTTTCCGTTGTGCGTCGTCGGAAGTTGGTCGAGCAGGGTGACTGTCGACGGCACCATGTGATCCGGCAACATACGGCGGACATGGTGGCGCAGCTCCGACTCGGTCACTTCCTCCCCCGGCGACGTCGTCACGTACGCAACCACACGGGCGTCTGCCAGTTCTCCTTCCACCGCAGCGACCGCGAGTTTGACCGCGGCGTGACCGGCTAAGACTGCCTCGACCTCAGCAAGCTCGACCCGGAAGCCACGAACCTTCACCTGTGCATCGGCGCGACCCGAGAAAAGGATCTCTCCATCAGTCCGACGCGACCCGCGGTCGCCGGAGCGGTACATCCGACTGCCGGGTGCTCCCTGTGGATCGGCAACAAAACGGGTGGCAGTGATGCTCGGACGGTTGAGATAACCGCGGGCTAGCCCGGGCCCGGCCAGGTACAGCTCCCCTTCGGCGCCGTCGGCAACTTCTTGCATACGCTCGTCGAGCACTTGGACGGTCTCGCCGAGCCAGGGCGTCCCGATGGTGATCTCGTCGACAGCCGGATCGACCGGTCCGCTAAGGGTGGAGCCGACAGTCACCTCGGTCGGACCGTAACCGTTGAAGAGCCGTCGACCGGGTGCCCACTTGCGGACCAAGGACGGCGTACATGTATCGCCCGTCGACATCACCGTGCCGCCTAGCAGAACGCCATCGGCGTCAGTGGCACTCAAGGCCACCGGCGGCAAGGTCGCGTGGGTGATCCGGTGCTTTAGCAGGGTCTCCCGCAACGGATCTCCCGGCAGGACGTCGTCTGAGGACACCATGACCAGCGCGGCTCCGGACAGAAGTGCAAGGGTGATGTCCCAAAATGCGGCGTCGAAGCTGATCGACGCCCACTGCAGCACCCGGTCACCAGGGCCCGGACCGATTCGGTGCGCGTGAGTTGCGATCATATCGCCCGTACCTGCATGAGTCACCGCCACGCCCTTCGGCGTACCGGTGGAACCTGACGTGTATATCACGTACATCAAATGGGATATGTACAACGGAGACAGCCGCTCAGCGTCAGTCAGGTCGCCGGTCGCCTCACCTCGGATGTCCGCCTGCAGGTCAGGGTCGTCTATCACGTAGTCGGCCACCTCGTCACTTAGGCAGCGAATCTGGCTCGACCGGATCACCAGGACGGGGCCCGCGTCGTCGATAACGTGCGCCAGCCGATCATCAGGGTAGTTCGGGTCCAGCGGAAGATACGCGCCGCCAGCCTTCAGCACGGCCAGCAGCACGATGATCAGATCTTCCGAACGCGGTATAGCAACAGCCACCAAGGAATCCGGCCCGACTCCTAGGGCCACCAAGCGCCTGGCCAGCTGGTTCGCGTGGGTGTTCAGCTCGGCGTAACTCAAACAAGTGTCACCGAAGATGACCGCGGGCTGGTCGGGGAAGCGGGCAACAGTCGACTCGAACAACTCCGGAACCGTGGACAAGGTTCAACTCCTTGGATCAGCCGACTCATGGAAGGGACACCGCACCTCCTACGGACCCTAGAAGCCCAGGCCGATGACGACCATCGAACTGACAGAGACAGGACAGCGCCGGGCCCCGTCAAACCCGCACGGGACTCCTGTCGCGTCTCTGTCAGCACGATTGCCTGACGGCGGCGGATGCCAGATGGTGAAGACCGGTGGCCTGTCGCACCGCTGATCCTCAATTCGATATCTAGTCTGATCGGGAGCCGAGATGCTCGAAGGCTGCGTTTCCTGGCCCGACGAACTCGCCGAGCAGTATCGCCGCCAGGGTTACTGGCAAGAGCGATCGCTGGGCGAGCTCCTGGAGGCGGCCTGCGCCGAACATGCCACCAAGGTGGCTATCGTGTACGGCGAGCAGCGGCTCACGTACGCGGACCTCGCAGCCCGCTCCGACCTCGTAGCCCGGCAGTTCGTAGCTCGTGGGATTGGCCCGCTCGATCGGGTCGTCGTGCAGTTGCCGAACGTGCCGGAGTTCGCGACCGTGGTTTTCGCGTTGTTCCGGCTGGGTGCCATTCCGGTGCTGGCTCTGCCGGGGCATCGCAAGCACGAGCTCGTTCACCTGGCCTCGCAGTCCGGCGCCGTCGCACTGATCGTGATGAGCGAGTTCCGAGGCTTCGACTACCGGCAACTCGCCCAAGAGGTGCAGCAAGACGTCCCAGGGGTCGAGCATGTGCTGATTGCGAACGAGCTCGCCGACAGCGCGCCGGAGACGCGGTATCCGCAGGTCGATCCGTCCGAGCCGGCTTTCTTTCTGCTCTCCGGCGGGACGACTGGCCGGCCGAAACTGATCCCCCGCACGCACAACGACTACGCGTACAACATGCTGGCTGCCGCGGACGCGCTCCGGGTCGACAGCACGTCGACGTACCTAGCCGTGAACCCGGTCGCCCACAACGCCGCGCTCGGTTGCCCTGGGCTGTTCGGAACGCTGCTCGTCGGTGGCAAGGTCGTACTCGCCCCGACTTCTCGGCTGGCGGAGCTAATCGGGCTCATCCGTGCGGAACAGGTCACGCTCACGACGTTGGTACCGGGAACCGTGCGGCTTTGGATCGACTACGCGCAGCGGACGCCTGTCGACCTTTCCGGCGTCCACTTGCAGATCGGCAGTTCCAAGCTGACACCAGTGCAGGCCGAGGAAGCGCGCGAGTTCCTGCACTGCGACCTGAGTCAGTGGTTCGGTGTCGGCGAAGGGCTCCTCACCTACACTCGGCTTGACGACCCGGATGAGGTGAGGTTCAACACCGAGGGCCGTCCAATGGCTCCCGACGACGAAATCCGGGTTGTAGACGACGCCGGCCGCGACGTACCGGACAACGTCGAAGGTGAGCTACTGACGCGAGGTCCGTACACCATACGCGGCTACTACCGTGCCGAACAGGAGAACACCGACTCCTTCACGTCGGATGGGTTCTTCCGGACCGGGGACCTGGTGCGACGTAGGCCGGACGGCAACATCGTCGTCGTCGGCCGGCTCAAGGACGTGATCAACCGGGCTGGCGACAAGGTTCCGGTCGAGGACCTGGAGGAACAGCTCATGGCGCATCCCGGCGTCCGGGACGCGGCGGTCGTGGGGGTCGAGGACGCAGTACTGGGTGAGCGCACCTACGCATTCGTCGTACTGCGGGACCAGAGCGTCGAGCTCCAAGCCCTGAAGGTATTCCTGCGAGACCGCGGTCTCGCGACCTACAAGATCCCGGACAAGCTCGTGTCCGTCTCCGAACTGCCCCGCACGCCGGTAGGTAAGGCAGACAAGGTCGCACTGCGCGCCCTGGCCGCCTTCACCCCGCCCGGCGCCAGCAGACAGGCGGCATGAAACACCCCCGCGCCGGGCTCCGAGTTCGGCTCGCCCCTCGCCGCGCGAGCATGGGCGTCGTCCTCGCCGGGGTCAAGGCCAAGCCCTCCGGGTGGCCTCCGGCCAGCCTTGACCCCTCCTGCGGGCCTGCGCCCACCCCGACAAGTGGGCTCAATATCGCGAAAATCTCACCGTTTTCGACTCCGACGGCGTCGCCTTCGAAGATCACCTCGCCCTGGATGTCATCCTCCAAGCCGCCGAACAACTCGGCCTTGGCACCAAGCTCTCCATCGAGAGTCACCCCGACGACGTACTCGACCCCTACTCCATCCGCGGCCACGCGCCTGCGACTCCCAGCTGACTTGCTGGGCCCAAGGTGTCGGCCAGGGGCCGTCACCTCTTCCTAGCCCCGGAGGTGCCGGTGTACAACCCCGACGCCGGATTCCCCGGAGTAGTCGTCGAACTTGGCTACACCGACGTACCGGCCGCCGTAGCCTGGCTCACCCGGGTCTTCGGCTTCCGCGAACTACTCCGCCAAACTGTCGACGGCACTGTCTGCCACGCCGACCTACACACCGGTGCTGGCGTCGTCATGCTCGCCAAGGTCGGCGAGCGGCTCACCATCCCGCCCACCGGTGTGCCAGCCGTTGCTCAGCTGATCGTCTGGGTCGATGACGTCGACAAGCACTACGCCCACTCGCGCGCCGAGGGCGCCCAGACCCTCCACGAACCCCGCGACAAACCCTGGGGCCTACGGCAGTACCTCGCCCTCGACCACGAGAACCACCTGTGGGAGTTCACCGAGCACGTCCGTAACGTCCCCGCCACCGAGTGGGGAGCGACGACCTTCGCATGATCGACACCGCCTCGCTACAACGGCAGCCGAAGGGATCACCTCGGCCTCGGTCTTCGGTCCGACGAGAAGCTGGTGAGCAGCCGGGGCGGGATCGCACCGCCCGGTTCTCACAGAACCGGACTTGAACCTCTCGACTCATCCGCCCTCGACAGCCTGTTGGGACGGCTGATCGACGTTCCCACACCATCGGGGAGTTCGGTCCTGCCGTTGTGATGCGGTGTGCTTAAGAGGCCGTCTCAGTGGCCAGGTGCAGACTCACCGCGACCTGGCAGTTGGTCACCTTGCCCGCGGTGCCGGTGTACTGGCGTGCCACACACGGCGACGACCTCCCCGACTTCAGATACCCGGCGTCATCAAAGATCACCGCCTCCGGCGCCAACTCCGCAGCCATCCGCCGCGCCAACCGCTCCCGCACCGGCACCGGATCCCACGGCGAGGTCGACATGAACTATTGCAACGCCTGCTCATTGCCATCCGGCCGACGCGCGGCCATCGGCTGGATCGACTTACGCTTGCCATCCAGTAAGTTCACCCAACCTAACGAAGCACTACTAGTTGTCGTTGGGTAGACCGGACACGATCGCGCGCCAGTAGCTCAGCACATCGGCCGCCGCCGCAGACCGGTTCGCTGACGCAAGGATGCGGACCTGCGCGGCAGGGTAGGTGCGGTACCTTCCCTCTCTTGCTTCTGATAGAAGACGCGAGACCATCCACCACCGTCGGGAGTCGCGAACATGACGATCTCGCGGGCTCTTTCCCAGGCGATTCCGCGAACTTCGACTCTGGCGTCGTCGTTGAGTGTGATGTGCGCCGGATTGCGGAGGATGCGCACGCGGTGACGGCCGTACCAGTAAAGCGGAGACTGCAGCGGTAGTGCTGGCCGCGTTCGCTGATGGAGTGGCAGTCCACCGTGCGCTAGAGTCAGGCCTGATCACGAAAGAACGTGCCCGTCACCTGGCATGCAGCCGGATCAACTGGTCCGGCCGCCGTCGACCGGGAGGAGCACACCGGTGACCCACCCCGACGTGTCGTCATCGAGGAGCAGGGTGACCCACCGGGCGATCTCATCGGGTTCGCCGAACCTCTCCAACGGGGTCGACGCCAGCAAGTCCGCGCGGAGGGTCTGGGTCTGTGGACCGGTGAGCCCCAGGTCGTCGTACATCGGCGTGTCGACCGGGCCGGGCAGGATCGCGTTCACCCGGACCTGTGGCGCCAGCTCCCGTGCCCACGACCGGGTCAGGCTGTTCACAGCGGCCTTCGTCGCGCCGTAGAGGGATCGGTTCGGCATCGCCAGAAGACCACCGACCGACGACACGTTCACCACCGCGCCACGATGCTTACGCAGTTCCGGTAAGCAGGCCCGCAGCACGTTCACCGGTCCACGGAGGTGCACCGCGAACATGTCGTCCAGATCGGACGGCGAAGAAAACTCGATCGGCGCGAAGCGCGCCAGGCCGGCATTGTTGACGACTCCGCTCACCGGACCGCACCGATCCGTCAGAGTCCGTACCGCGTGCTCGACCTCGGCTGCCGAACCGACGTCGGCGGGCAGCACTACCACCTCACCGGGCTCGTCGCTGAGGTCATCGCGCAGAGCCAGCAGTGGTTCCTTGCGCCGACCGATCGCGCCTACCCGCGCGCCTGCCCGGCACAACCTTGCACACGTCGCACGGCCGATCCCCGAACCGGCGCCGGTCACGACTACAGTTCTGCCGGACAAGCTCATCCGCATACGCTCCTCACTTGCAGTTTCCACGACGCTTCGCCCACAGCTGGCCGCATGCTGACGGCACCAGACGCTACACGTGCCCCACGACACCGACCACACCTACGAAATGTCTTTGAAAGATGCTTAGACCGTGTCTCACGTGGATTTTATGATCTTGTTTCCATGATCTTGGGTCGTGGTCGATCGGTTGTCGATGCGGTTGGTGCCGGACGAGTTGTGGGTGCTGGTGGAGCCGTTGGTTCCGGAGTTCCGTGCTCGTCGGCAGGGTGGCGGGACGGCGCCGTTGCCGGCTCGTGCGGTGTTCACCGCGATCGTGTACGTGGTGACCAGTTGGGTAGATGCGGCATCGGTGCGTGCGAAAAGGGGGGATCGCTGACCGGGCCGAGTCCGGTCGACCGCGGCAAGCCCGGTTCGAAGATCCACGTCATGTCCGAACGCGGTGGGGTGCCGCTTGTCGTTGGTGCCTCGGCCGCGAACACTAACGACTCCTACGCGCCCAAGCCCTTGGTGAAGGCGATCCCCGCGATCCGATCCCGCCGAGGCCCACGTCTCTCGCCGCCGCCCTCACCTGCTACAAGAAACTCCGCAAAGCGACCACATGAGACACGTTCTTAGATCGGTCTTTCAGGATTCTGTTAAGCAGTCGAAACGTTGCCAAGACAAATGTTAGCGTGTGACATCGTACTAGTTGGAGGTTATGATAATGACGACCATCTGGGGCGACTTGGACCAACAGTACTCGCCCAGCTCGTGCATTACCGACATCGAGTACTACCTACACGAGTACGCCACACGTAGCGCAGGCGCCCGAGCCACATACCGGCATCATACCGTGCACTATGGGTATTCCGATGTCGAGCAGCTTGACCTCTTTCCGCATTACGACGGCAACACACTGCTGGTCTACGTGCACGGCGGCAACTGGCAGCAGCTCAGCAAGAACGAGTCCAGCTTCGCCGCGCCTGCCGCCTTGCACGCTGGCGCGGCCTTCGCTGCCCTGGGCTACGGTCTCGCACCGAACTACGACCTCGACACGATTGTGGCAATGGTGCGCCGTGGCCTGCTGTGGCTGGTGGACAACGCGGACACCTATGGCATCGCGCCGGGCCGGATCCACCTCAGCGGCAGCTCAGCGGGTGCGCACCTGGTCGCCATGGCCCTAACCGACGGCTGGCTGCCCGACGGGCGGACACCAGCCGAAGTGTTCGGCTCAGCCACACTGCTCAGCGGCATCTACGACCTCGACCCAGTCCGGCACAGTTACGTCAACGATGCACTGAGCCTCACGGAGGAATCGGCTCGCCGCAACAGCCCCATCCAGAACACCCCAGTCAAGGCGCCACCGATCACCGTCGCCCGTGGCGGACTCGAGACACCGGAGTACGCCCGTCAGCACGACAACTACGTCGCTGCCCTACGTGCGAACGGAATCGCCGTCGAGGAAATGGTCCTCGCGCACCGAAATCACTTCGACCTGCCGTTCGACCTCGCCAACCCGGACACACCTGTCGGCAGCACCTTGGTTCGACTGCTAACCAGCAACAGCTGAGCATTGCGAGCGGTCGGCAGCCAGCCGACAGCGCTCCCCGGCGTTCTTCGGGTGATGAGCGGTGATCCAACGAGAAGTCCGCACCAGAGGCTTTGTTTCAGGAGCGCATAGCCTCCAGGATGTATCCTCGGCCCCACGCGGTGCGGATCGACAGATCGATCGACTGAAGTCTTCGGCGGAGCCGCATAATATGCAGGTCGAGCGAGTTTCTTGTAAGGGTCGTTACCTGCGTTGCCAAATAGTTCGTGAGCTCGTTGCGGTACACCACCTCGCCGAAGCGTTCGACGAGCAGGGCCATGAGGTGGGCCTGAGTGGTCGAGATCGTGATCGAGTGACTTCCGAAACTTAGAGTTCCCGCTGAGTCGATCCTCGGCGCCCGGCGGCTGTCGAACCGGTTCTGCAAGGCATTGACCCTCGCGTCCAGGTCAACCCGAGATATCGGTTGGCGAGCCCAATCTTCAATCGGATCGTTGCTGACCGGCGGTACCGCGCCTCCTTCTACGACGAGTAATCGAGGTCTCCCCTCAAGCTGATAGCGGTTCCGCAGGTCCGCCTGCGCTGGCCACCTGACGAAGACTACGTCGGAGTTCCGACTCCCCATCATTAGTCCTCCAGTCCCAATCACTAATCGCTTGTAGAAATATTCATCCCCGAGCTCTGCGGCGCCGACGTCGACTGGAGGGACTGAAGACCCCCGCGATCCACCAGTTCGTAGACCGTTCCGACCCCATGTCGAACCGGTTGGTGCTTGCCCGGGAACCTCGCCGATGATCTTGCGGGTGACGCCTCAGTGCGTCCGCTTCATGGCCCGCCAGTCCCGCATCGACAGTCGCCGGATCACCCGCGGTGCCAAGGCCCCGCTCGACAGCGTCGGACAGTACAGCGGCGACGGTCGCGGCCGGGGTCGCCACGACGACGACATCGGCGGGCTCCCGCCCCCGGGGTGAGCGGAACGCCCGCGCCGCGACTCACCGCGGCGGCGAGCGCGGCGGCGTCGGGTCGGCCAGCCGGACGCGCACACCGCTGCGGGTCAGCGCGAGTCCGATCGACGTGCCGATCGTGCCTGCGCCGAGCACGGTCACAGTACGGAGGTCCACGAGAACGACGGTACGGCCGCCTATCGGAGGTCGTCCTCTCTTCGAGTGCACACTCCCCCGTTTCATCCTGGGGTGAACTCGTGGTTCTGCAAGCACCTGGATGGCCTTTGCGGGGTTGTCCGGCGCGTCCGGGGTCGGCCGGGCTGCGTCGACTCGTCGATCGTGGTGCCGAAGGGCGCGGACCCGTACTCGTGGATGGAGCCGGCCTCGTTCCGAGCAGCACAGCTCGCACAGGGGTGGGGCGCCTCTGCTGATCGTCGGCACCTGCCGGGGTCGCCGGTCGCTCCGATGACCGCACGCAAGTCCGAAAGCAACGGTGGCATCACCCGCAGCTATGCTCGGCTGGCGAGCAGGCTCCACATGTCGGTGATAAATCGGTGCCGCCCCAGCATCTACACCCGGTCCATCTCGGACACTGCGAGATCGACCCACGGGCTGCGGCAGATCGCCCGTTCGTTGCACACGGTCCACGTACGCGCGTTCATAACGTCGCTTCCAGTGCGATGCTCGTCTCGTAGTCGGGAAGCAGGCCCCGGTCCAGCGCCTCGGCGAGGGAAGGCGCCGCCTGATCGCGTTCGGACACGGTGGGCGGATTCTCGATCGGCAGGCCCAGTTCCGTGTCCAGCGGCGACACGGCGAGCTCCTCCTCGATGACGTAGTCGCGACGCGAGCGGCCGTGCCCCGTCGTGTGCATCATCACCGGCTCCTGGTAGGTCACGACGAGCACTCCCTGGAGTCCCGGAACGTGGCGGGGCTGAACACGTGGGCATCCCCGACCAGCAGCTCCCTCGTCTCCGTGTCGGCAGGCACGCTGCTCGCCCCGTTCGTGGTAGATGACCGGCGGCTCACGGCAGGGCCGCTGCCGCAACGCGGCCTGCTGCTCGCCGAGGAACTCCCGGTAGGCAATGGTCTTCCCCGTTTCCGCAGTCCGGGATATTCATGTTCGGCTCCTTTCTTCGCCTCTCGCCGACGGATGCTGCTCCACTTCCGGATGCGGACGTCGGCACACCGCCCACACGTCCGGAGCCGGGCCGCCCAGCGAGACCGAAGCCGCCCTCGATCGGCAACTCAATCCTCAGGACAGGACGCGGCCGGCGAAGCTCACATCGGCCAGCGAGGGGGCCAAGAACCTGCGGCGCAGGGCGCCGAACGTCGTCGCCGTCATCGCTCCCCTGGTCAGGCCGCAACCCGCAGCTCGGGACGGGCCAGATCGCAGCTCGTACCGTGTGGGAAGGTGTCGGAGGCCAGCGTGATCGCGATGGGCGGATCGGTCGGTTGCAGTTCGCGCAACCGCAGGTACACCCTCGTGGCGCCACCCGGCGACACGGCGACCGGCTGCCGAACCGTGCCGAGGTAGATGCTCTCCGCGCCCCCGCCGTGCGCGCCCTCGGCGACCGCGAGCACGGTCCACCGCCCTGGCGGCACGTCCGAGATGGTCAGCCTGGTCGAGCCGACACCGGCCTGCGCGGCGTACGCCACGGGCCCGCACTGCGGGATGCGCTCGGCGAACAGGCCGACCAGCACATTGGCCGGTGCGGCCTCGGCGGGCAGGTCGACCGTGGCGGACATCGACGCCGCGCCCTGCACGGGCAGCCCGTTCGCGCCGGGCAGTGCCTCGGCCGGGGGCACCCGGTGGAAGTCGGGGCTCACGGCGAGCAGCAACTCGCGTACCTCCGGGCTGCGGTACTGGGTGGGGGTCATCCCGACCGCCTTGGTGAACCGGCTGGTGAACGTGCCGACGCTGTTGTAGCCGACGCTGCACACGACGTCGGCCACGGTGAGATCGGTGGTCAGCAGCAGCCGCTTGGCCTCGAACAACCGGACGGCGGTCAGGTAACGGCCCGGCGTCACGCCCGTCAGCTCCGCGAACACCCTGGAGAGATGAAAGGGGCTGACGAACACCTCAGCCGCTATCTGGCTGAGGGTGATGGGGTCGAAGTAACGATCGCGCATCGCCGAAATTGCTTGCTGGACAGCAAGTTGCATAGGTCTCTCCTCCGGTCCTCAAGAACGATCCGCAACCGCTGGATCCACTCGACTCCCCAATGGACTCCAGCTTTTCCGGCGCAGTCCGGAACCCTGGAGACAAAAATGTCCTACCTGCTGTGGTCCCGGCTCACTCGCGGCCTCTCACTCGCTTCCGAGTCACCGCACGTCCTGACCGGGCGGCTCGGCCCCAGTTCGCGTCGTGGTCTGCCCCGGCCACGACCTACCGGAGCGCCGCGCGAGGTGCGGCGACGTTCCGGCTCGTCATTGCTTCCGACGTCTGTGTCGACGAATCACGCCGTCAACCTCGTCTGGGAGCTAGCATGACCCCACCTGTTCTCACGCACGTCAAAGAGGCGTCAAGGACCAGACAAGTCAGCGGTACCCAGCCGGTGGCACGGGCAGTGCGCACGCGGTTGGCCGCTGGGGGGCAGCCGCATCACCTGATTGTCGTAACGACAAGTCCCCCACCAGGTGGTTCGGCTGAGACAGAACGGATGGCAACCATTGATCAGAGTGTTGCTTGCCGAGGACGCGCACATGGTGCGCGGTGCTTTGGTCGCGCTGTTGGGATTCGAACCCGACATCGAAGTGGTCGCCGAAGTGGCTTCCGGCGACGACATCCTCTGCCGGACTGCCGCACGCTCATCCTGACCAGCCTCGGCAGGCCAGGCACCATCCGAAGAGCACTGATGAACCGGGTCGACGGCTTCATGCTCAAGGACGCGCCTTCTGACAAGCTGACGAACGCCATCAGGAACGTCGCGGCAGGTCAACGCGTCTTGGACAACCAACTCGCCCTCACCGCCTGGGACACGACGGACTGTCCGCTCATCAACCGAGAGATGGATATTTTTCGCCTGGCCGCGGGTGGCCACAACGCTGTGGACATCGCAGCGGAGGCCCGGTCAGCGTGGCGGCAACGGGACCGTGGCGCGCAACCGGTAACTGCCCGGCGGCTCTGACTCGGTCTCCAAGTCGCCTCCGACGAGGCCGAGCCGGCGGGAAAGGTTACGGATGCCGCTGCCATCGACGTCGGCGATGGGTGCAGGCACCTGCGCGACACCGTCGTTGACGATCTCCAGCCGCGCAACGCCACCGTTGCACCACAGCTTGATCTCGCATGCCTCAGCCTTGCTGTGCCGACGGGGGCCGCCTGCACCAGCCGCTCCAGCACCCTGATGGTCTGCTCGGCCTCCATCTTCCCCGGCCTGGCCCCCAGCACGGCCGCGATGTCCTTGGTGCCGTCGAGCAGGGCGACCACGGCGCCTACCTGTGCTCCGCGCAGCGCCGTTACGCCTCGTTCGGAGAACAGGAACGCGCCACCCTCAGGGCTGATCTCGGCTCGTAGTTGCGCTTGAACCCGATCAACTGCGCTCTATCGGCACCGTGGTCCATCAGGCAGCTTCTTCACACGCCCCGGCCTTGGTCCAACCGGTCGGACGCAGCCGCAACCGGCGAGGGTTGCTCCACTGGGTCGAATTCGTCTATTTGGAGATCGATGGAGTAGACATTGCTGGACTGTTCGGAGTAGTGTTTGCCGCCATCTTGCATACTTTGGTGGTTCGGGAAAGTCAGTGCTGTGCTGGAAATTATGGTTTCGTGTCGCCGATATGACCAGTGCACAATCCATGAACCGCATATGCGTTGACCATAGGTGCGGCGGGCCGGATTCAAATCGGTATTCGTGGCCGGTGCACTGCCGCGGCCACGATCGATCTGCCAGTGTTCAGGAATCGACCGTCGCTTGGATTGACATCGAACTGGGTGGACGTCAACCAGCGACGGAAGTCACCGATGGGAGCCACGTATGTTGGATTCCGACCTGGCGTTATGGGACCGATCTGACGACGCCTCGGCCGGGTTCGCCGGCCAGCCCAACGGTGGGCCGCACTTCACCCTGCTCGGCCCCTTGGAGGTCCGCAAGGACGGCGAGGACCACGCGCCGACGGCACCGAAGGTGCTCCAAGTGCTGGCGATGCTGCTCATGCGTCCCGGCAAGGTCGTGCAGGGTGACCTGATCATCAAGGAGCTGTGGGCGGGCGACCCGCCCCGCGGCGGCCGGACCACCATGCAGACACACGTCTGGCAACTGCGCAGGTACATCGAAGCCAACGGATTCGCCAGCGACGGCGACCAGATCATCGTGACCAGGGCACCCGGCTATCTGCTGCGCGTCGACCCTGGCCAGGTCGACGTCGCCGTGTTCCAGTGGCTGGCCAGGGAGGGCAGGGCGCTGTTCGACCGGCAGCACTACGCCGAAGCCGCCACCGTCCTGCGCAAGGCACTGGACCTGTGGGGCGGGCCGCCGCTGGCCAACGTGATATGCGGCCCTGTGCTCTCGGTGTATGCGACCGACCTGGAGGAACAGCGACGAAACACGCAGCGCCTGTGCATCCATGCCGAGATCGAGGCGGGCATGTACCACGACCTGATTGGCGAGTTGCGGTCGCTGATCGCCGCCAGCCCCCTTGACGAGGGCCTCAACGGCCAACTGATGCGGGTGCTCAACCTCAGCGGCAGGCGGATCGAGGCGCTGGAGCTCTACCGGCAGTTCCGGGCAAGGCTGAGCGGCGAGCTCGGCCTCGAGCCGTGTAACGAGCTCCAGGAGCTGCACCACGTCCTGCTCTCGGACCAGTCGCACCGCTGAAGGGGCCACGCGAACAGACCAGCTTTCGAACGCAAACCACAACACCTACTCCGCCCACACCGGCGTAGAAGGGACGCACATCATGACCGGTCGAACCTACGGGCAATTCTGTGGCCTCGCCCGCGCCCTCGAGCTCGTCGGCGAGCGATGGTCGCTGCTCGTCGTGCGAGACCTGTTGCTCGGCCCGAAGCGATACTCGGACCTGCGGCAGACCCTGCCGAAGCTGCCACCGAGCGTGCTTTCCGGCAGGCTCAACGAACTGGAAGAGGCAGGCGTGCTCCGGCGGCGCGTGCTGCCGCAACTGGACGCGGCCGTGGTCTACGAACTCACCGAGTACGGCCGCGAGCTGGAGCCGGTGCTGTTGCAGCTGGGGCTGTGGGGCGCGAGGGCACTGCTCGACCCCGCGCCGGACGACCTGTTCACCATGGACTCCGCGATCCTTTCGCTGTACACGACGTTCCGGCCGGAGCACGCGGCGGGCGTCAACGTCAGCTTCGAGATCCGCTATGGCGACCTGATCGTGCACGCCTTCGTGGACGACGGCGCGCTCAAGGTCGCCGAGGGCGCCGTTCCCGGGGCCGACCTCGTCATCGAGGCGGTCGGCTCGATCCAGCCGCTGCTGAGCGGCAGGCTGAGCCCGCTGGCGGCGATCGAGGCCGGGATCCTGCGGGCGAGCGGCGACCTCACCCTGCTGGACCGGTTCGTCGACCTCTTCCACATCCCGGCGCCCCCGGCCCCGGTGGAGGGCCTCGCCGTCCGCTGACCCTGGCCGCCTTCACTGTTCGGTCACCATCGGCGCGGCCAGGAACTGCTCCGGGATGGCGAACGCGTCGACCAGCGTGCGGGCGTGCGGGGCGGAGTTGCTTGCACAGCTGGTTGACGGCGGCGACCACAGCCTTGCCCCTGCTCGCGCTCAGCCGCCCGTGTTCGAGTAACCACGCCCGGTCCGCCTCGACGCCCGCCAGCACGTGCAGATCGCAGACGCGGCCGAGCAGGGTGCGGGCGGCCGGATCGCCGCAGCGGTCGATGGCCGCGACGAAGGCCTCCAGGACCACCCTTTCGATATGCGCGCGGCCGAGTCGATCCGGACTCACCCGCGTTCCCGATCATCCGCAGCGCAGACGCGATGCTGCTGGTCGCCCGCCCGCATGACGACGAGCTCGCCCACGTCGCGCTCAAACTGCAGGCCGCCCAGCAGTGGTCGCGCCGCCCGTGCTTCGTCCTGGTCGGCGACGGCTACCCGACCGCGGAGGTCTCCCAGGCGCTGCGCATCCCGGTGATGGGTCGCGTGCCGCGCGACGACAAGGGCGCCGCGGTGCTGTGCGGTCAGGGCACCGGCCGACGAGTCCCCGCTGGGGCGGGCCGCCGCCAGGATCGCGCTCAACCTCTACTCACACGGCCACCAGCCGGCCACCAACGGCGCCCGTGCGCCGCACCTGCGGCTGGCAGTTCCGGGTGAACCGGCCTCTGGCGCCGCTCTGCAACCGCTCGGGCCGCAGACCCGTAACGGGGCGACGTCATGACCCGGCCTGAGCTCGGCGATCCGCGCCTGACGGCGTCGACCAACGGCGCTGGTCCGAACCTGGTTGCTGCCCACCACATGCCTGGTAGGCCAGAAGGCGCGCAACGGCGGCACACTCGGACGCGCGAGCTCGGCTACCTTAACCACATCGACCACTCCGACGGCCGCGTGATCCGCACGATCATCGTCGATCCCGAACGGGCGCGCCACCCGGCGACACCCACATAAGAAGGTGTCCGAGAACAAGAATTCGCCAATGCTGCGGGATCGCTACTACCTCGGATACGTCGAATACGACGGCGAAGAAATCCAGAGGCGGCACGAGCCGCTCATCGACGAGGATCTCTTCGAAGAAGGGGCTGTGCCAAGCACCTCACGTCAACGTCACGCTCGTCGAGGACGCGGTTGAGCGCCACTACTCCGCGATTCGCTTCAGCCAGCCGTTCATCGCCGACATGCGCGACCAGATCGATGCTGTGCTCGGCGAGCAGGAAAAGTCCGCACACCTGCTGCGCAAGCAGATCCCGGCACAGCTCAAGGAACTCGACACGAAGGAGGAGAACTTGATCGACCTCGCCGCCGACAGCACGCTGCCTCGGACCAACGCCGGCCTTGTCCTCCTCGAACAGCCCGACCAGCTGTATCAACGCTGCAACGACCAACAGCGCCGCCTGCTCAACCAAGCGATCTTCCACACCATCTACATCGAGGACGACAAGATCACAGACGGCGAACTCCACGCCATTCAAGGTCAGCGGGCCGCAGCAACCGGCGCGGAGGGCACAACCAAAAGGACCACCCGCGATGCGGGTGGTCCTGGCTCGCCGTCAGGCGTCGCGGTCCTACTGCGCGGCCTTTATTCAGGCACTTGTTCTACTAAGATTCCTAGGGTGGAGCTGAGGGGAATCGAACCCCTGACCTTCTCGATGCGAACGAGACGCGCTACCAACTGCGCTACAGCCCCTTGGTTGTGCTCATAGAGCTTAGCAGTGCCCCACGAGCACCCCACGCAGGGGGGTCACTCGCCGACCGCACGCCGATAAGGCCCGGTCCCGGGCTCGTCGAGCTCCTCGAACGCCGGGTCTTCGTCGTCGAGGTCGACGACGACCGCGCTGCGGCGGACGCGGGACGTCGGGGACGGGCGGCGTTCGACGACCTCGCGGCGGACCGGCTCGACGACCTCCACGGCCTCCGAGGCTTCCACGTGGTCCTCTTCCGCCGCCGAAGGAGGCGTGGACGGACGCCGGGGCGCGCGGGTGCTGTTGAAGCGGGCGAGCCGGCGCTGGCGGATCTCCTCCTCGATGCGCACCTGGCGGCGCAGGTACACGAGGTACCCGACGAGCACGACGTCGACCACGCCGTGGCCCCACCAGGCCAGCGGGACGACGAAGCCGGCGACGAAGCCGGTGATCACCGCGATCGCGAACAGGATGACGACGATGCGCTGCCGGAAGCTGTACTTGGCCCGGGCCGCGATCTCGGCGGCCTCCGGGTCGAAGCCGCCGCGGCCGGGCCGGTAGCTCGGCCGGTCGCGCTCGGCCCGGGAGGCGCGCGAGCCGCGGACCGGCTGCGGGAGCGGCTCGGGTTCGGGCTCCGGTTCGTCGAGGTCGTCGTCGAGTTCAAGGTCGGCCTCCAGCTCGGCGAGGTCGTCCTCGACCGAGGGCCGGGACTTCCCGGGATCGTCGGACATGGCGAATTCCTCCCGGTCTTCGTTGCGTCCACTGCGCACGACCCTGGCCGCGAGCGCCGAGTCGGCCGTTCTCGCGACCTGCTGCCGCCTACGCGCGACCATGGGCACGAGTACGACGAGCCATGCCGCGGCGAGCGCGACGATGATCACGGAGCTGGGCATCTCCCGTCACCTCCCCCGATCCTTCCACCACGAATCACGTTAGTCACAGGAGTAACAGATCGGGCGGAGGCTCGCCGGGTTCGATCACGGAAAAGCCTCACCGGATTAGGTGAAACTCACAGCATGTGGTAACGCGGCTACCGACCCGGGTGGGTAATCACGTTCAGGCGTAGTCGGCGCGGCCCGCCGCGACCAGCCGCGACACCAGCCCGGACCCGGTCTCCTCGCGCGTGACGGCGTAGCAGTAGTGGTCCCGCCATCCGCCCGCAACGTCGAGGTAGCGCTCGAACAAGCCCTCGCGCCGGTAGCCCGCCTTGGTGAGAACCCGCAGGCTGGCGGCGTTTTCCGGCCGCACGGTGGCCTCCAGCCGGTGCAGCCCGGCCGGACCGAACGCGTGGTCGGTGACGAGCGCGACGGCCGCCGTCGCCACCCCGCCGCGGACCACCTCGGACGACACCCAGTAGCCGATCCAGGCCGACCGAAGCGACGCCCGGATGACGTTACCCACAGTAATCTGGCCCGCGAGACGACCGTCCAGGGTGATGGTGAACGGGAGACACTGACCACGGCGAGCGAGCGAACGCAGCGCCGCCCACTGCGACGGCCACGACCAGAAGGCGTTGCGTTCCGGCCACGGTCCCACTCCGGTGGGTTCCCACATTTCGAGGTGCGCGCGGTCCCGGAGCCGGATCCGGCTCCACTCGCCGGCGTCGCGCAGCCGGACCGGCCGGACCGCGACCTCGCCCGCGGGCACCCGCAGCGGGCCGAGCCGGGCCGGCCAGCCCGGGTGCCGGCTCTCGACCGGGTAGGACACGCCCGACACGGAGTTCATCAGGCCCGTTGCGCCAGGAAGGTGACTTGGACCTGTTCGCCCGCGGCGACCTCGGTCGCCTCTTCCGGCACGTTGATCAGGCAGTTCGCCTCGGCCAGCGACGCGAGCAGGTGCGCCCCGGACTGGCCCAGCGGCTGGACCAGGTACTCGCCGTTGGCCTCGTCGCGCAGCAGCTGACCGCGCAGGAACCCGCGCCTGCCCTCGGTCGAGGTGACCGGCGACAGCAGCCGGGCGCCGACGATCCGCCGGTGCGGGTTGCGGGTCCCGCGCGCCGCCCGGATCAGCGGCCGCACCAGGACCTCGAACACCACCAGCGCGCTCATCGGGTTGCCCGGGATGAGGAACGTCGGCACCGAGTCGGGGCCCAGCCTGCCGAACCCCTGCACCGAGCCGGGGTGCATCGCGACCCGCGTCATGTCGATCCGGCCGAGGTCGGACAGCGCGGCGTGGACCTCGTCGCCGGTGGCGCCCCCGGCGCCGCCCGCGACCACGACGATCTCCGACATCAGCAGCCGTCCCTCGACGACTTCCCGCAGCCGCTTCGGCTCGCTCGGCACGATGCCGACCCGGCTGACCTCGGCGCCCGCGTCCCGGGCGGCGGCGGCCAGCGCGTAGGAGTTGACGTCGTAGACCTGCCCGACCGACGGCGTCCGGTCGATGTCGACCAGCTCGTCGCCGACGGACACGATCGACACCCGCGGCCGCGGGTAGACCAGGACCTTCGCCCGCCCGACCGCGGCCAGCAGGCCCACCTGGGCCGAGCCGATCGTGTCGCCGCGGCGCACCGCGACGTCCCCGATCTGGACGTCCTCGCCCGCCCGCCGCACGTACCCCGCCGAGGGCACCGACCGGTGCACCGTGACCTTCGCCTGGTGCCCGTCGGTGTAGGCGAGCGGCACGACGGCGTCGGCCAGCGTCGGCAGCGGCGCGCCCGTGTCGACCCGCACGGCCTGGCCGGGCTGGAGCCGCCGCGGCTGGCGTGAGCCCGCCGCGATCTCCCCGACGACCGGCAGCTGCACCGGCTCCTGCCCGGCGGTGCGCACGTCGACGCTGCGCACTGCGTACCCGTCGATCGCGGCCTGGTCGAAGCCGGGCAGCGCGTGCTCGGCGACCACCTCCTCGGCGCAGAGCAACCCCTGGGCCTCGGAGATCGCCACCCGTACCGGCTGCGGCCGGACGGCGGCGTCCAAGGTCATCGAGATCTGCGCGTCGACCGAGCGCAGCTCGGCCTCGTCCCCGGCCACTTCGGGCCGCGCCGCGTCGAGGGATTCCGTCATGGGCGCTCTGTCCCGATCCGTTCCGTCAGCCACGCCCGTAAAGATGGACCGTACTCGGGCGTTTCAAGCGCGAAATCGACCGCGGCGCGCAGGAAACCACCCGGATTCCCCAGGTCGTGGCGTCCACCGCGGTGGACGACGACGTGGACGGGGTGTCCTTCGGAGATCAGCAGCGCGACGGCGTCGGTCAGCTGCAGCTCGCCGCCGCTGCCCGGGGTGATCCGCTTGAGCGCGTCGAAGATCGCCCGGTCGAGCAGGTACCGCCCGGCCGCGGCGTAGGTCGACGGCGCGTCTTCCGGCTTCGGCTTCTCGACCATCCCGTGCACGCGCTTGACGTCGTCGTCGTCGGTGTCGGTGACGTCGAAGACGCCGTACGGCGAGATCTCGGCCTTCGGGATGTCGAACGCGCACAGGACGCTGCCGCCGAACTCGGCGCGGACGGCGCTCATCTTCTCCAGCACGCCGGTGGGCAGGACCAGGTCGTCGGGCAGCAGCACGGCGACCGCCTCGTCGTCCGGGCGCAGGTTCGGCTCGGCCTGCGCGACGGCGTGGCCGAGGCCGAGCGCCTGCTCCTGGATGGCGGTCTCGACGGCGAGCAGGTCGTGCCCGCGGCGGACCTTCTCCAGCAGCGCAGTCTTGCCCTTGCTCTCGAGGTTCTCCTCGAGCTCGGGCTGCTTTTCGAAGTACCGGACAACGGCGTCCTTGCCCGGCGAGGTCACGATGACCAGGCGTTCCGCGCCGGCGGCGGCGGCCTCGGCGGCGACCAGCTCGATGCCCGGCGTGTCCACCACCGGGAGGAGCTCCTTGGGCACGGCCTTCGTCGCCGGGAGGAACCGTGTCCCCAGGCCGGCGGCAGGCACGATGGCGGTTCTGAACGTCTGAGTGGTTGCGGCGCCCGTCATGGGCGCAGAGCCTAACGTGAGGTCATGCACGCGCCGGACAATGAGCACCTGAGCAAGACGGAGTGGCGTGACCGGCTGACCCGCGCCCGGGCGGGGCAGGCAGCCGAATCCCACGCGCAGGAGGCGTCGGCGCTGGTCAGTGCGGTGTCGAAGGTCACAGCGAGCACGGTGTGCGCGTACCTGCCGTTCGGCACCGAACCGGGGACCACGGCCTTCGTCGACGCGCTGGTTGTCGGCGGTGCGCGGGTGCTGCTGCCCGTCATCCGGTCGCGGACCGATCCGCTCGACTGGGCCGAGTACACCGGCGAGGCCGATCTGGTGCCCAGCCGCTTCCGCGGCATTCGCGAGCCGGGCGGGAAACGCCTGGGTACCGACGCCGTCGGGGCGGCGGAGCTGGTGCTGGTGCCCGCGCTGGCCGTGGACCGCCGAGGCGTCCGGCTCGGCCGGGGGGCCGGCCACTACGACCGCTCGCTGGTCTTCGCCGCTCCCGGCGCCGCGCTGCTGGCCGTCGTGCGGGACGAAGAGCTGGTCGAACGGCTGCCCGGGGAGCCGCACGACGTGCGCATGACCGGGGCCTTGACGCCGGGTCGAGGCGTGGTCGAGCTGCCGGTGTGAGCAACCAGGAATTGCTTTCCGGGAAGGTTTTCCCGCACAATCGGGTTAGCACTCAGGTCGGATGAGTGCCAGCAAAGGAGCCGTCAGTGCCTACGTACCAGTACGCCTGCAAAGAATGCGACCACCGGTTCGAAGCCGTGCAGTCGTTCTCGGACCCCAGCCTGACCGTCTGCCCGCAGTGCTCCGGGGCGCTGCGCAAGGTCTTCAGCTCGGTCGGCGTCGTCTTCAAGGGAAGCGGGTTCTACCGCACGGATTCGCGCGACTCGAGCAAGTCGAGCACCGCGGCCACCCCGGCGAAGACCGAGACCAAGACGGAGTCGAAGTCCGACACGAGCTCGGCATCCTCCTCTTCGACCACGACGAAAACGGCCGCCGCGGCGTCCTGACCCGAGAGTTGTCCACAACACCCCGGTTGTCCACAGATGCCGGACGTGGCCCTTCCGGCGGCCCGTCCGGCTTCCCTAACGTCGATCCCGTGCGGCACACCGCCGCACTCGATCCGGCCGAGGGGGCCCCGTGGACATCCTGCCGAAGCTTCGCTCGCTTCACCTGACCCGGCTGCAGAGCCGGCGGACGCGGCTCATCCGCCGCTGGCTCGCCGTCGGCCTGCTCGTGCTGGGCGGGGTCCTGCTCGCTCATCCCGGCTCCGCGCGAGGCGCACCGACCGTCCTCGCGGCCCACGATCTCCCGTCCGGCGCGACGCTGCGCGCTGCCGACGTCCGGCTGGCCGACCTCCCCGGTGAAGCACGTCCGCCGGGTGCGCTGAGCACCCTCGACGCCGTCGATGGGCGCCTGCTGGCGGCCGCCGTCCGGGCCGGTGAGCCGCTGACCGACGTCCGGCTGGCCACGGCCCCCGCTCCGGGCGATCCCGGCACGGCGACCGTGCCGGTCCGCCTGGCCGACGTGGCGGTCGCCGAGCTGCTCCGGCCCGGGCAACGCGTCGACGTCGTCGCGGCGCCGGAGCCGGCCGCGCCCGCGTCCGTGCTGGCCGCCGGGGCGACGGTCGTGACGATCGGGCACCCGGAGACGTCCACGCTCAAGGGGCCGCTGGTGCTGCTCCGGCTTCCGGAGGCGTCCGCGACGAGGGTGGCGGCGATTTCACTGGAGCGTCCGGTAACGGTTACTCTCCGCTAGCCCACGCCTGCCGAGACGAGCGCGGGCGTCCCCGGTTCCGGTTTCGTGAGGAGAGCAAGGTGCTCAAAGGTTTCAAGGACTTCTTGATGCGCGGCAACGTCGTCGACCTCGCCGTGGCGGTGGTCATCGGCTCGGCGTTCACGGCGATCGTCACGGCCTTCACCAACGGCCTGATCAAGCCCCTGATCAGCACGATCGGCGGTACGAACGCCGCGAACGGCCTCGGGTACCAGATCTTCGACAACAACCGGGCCACGTTCCTGGACTTCGGCAGCGTGATCAACGCGGCGATCAACTTCGTGCTGGTCGCGGCGGTGGTCTACTTCGTGATCGTGTTGCCGGTCAAGAAGGTGCAGGAGCGCCGCAAGCGCGGCCAGGAGCCGGGCCCCTCGGAGCCGACGGACGTGGAGCTGCTGACCGAAATCCGCGACCTGCTGCGCGCCCAGCAGTCCCACCAGCGCGGCACCGACCGCGACTGACACCGGTCAGCGGTCGTGGTGCGGTGGCCGGTTCTCCCGATACCAGTCGTCCGGGAGACCGGTGCGCCGCTCGGGATCACGCTCATCGGAGGTCGTCTCGGGCAGGACGTCCCCGAAGATCTCATCAACCCGCCGGCGCAGCTGCTCGCTGCTGGTCCGGGGATCACGTTCCTGGCCCGCCATACCCCCAGTCTCCCACGACCCGTTCTTTGACAACTCCAGAGTGAACCCCACCCCGGGCGGCGCCCGGCCGCTCGCGCGACGAGGCACCTCGAGCCGCCATCACGCCGTCCGGCTCCACCACGTCCGGCCGGTCGCCCGAAGAGGCCCACGAACCGCCACCATGCCCATCAGACCCCAGCGTCCGGCCGGTCCCTTGAGCAGGCCACAGACCGGGAGTCTGCCTCACACCCCGAGCCGAAATCCCGGCCGCAGGCGCCCGGAGCCGGGCACACCTCAAGCCCGGGAGCGACATCATTCACCCCCCGGGCCTTCCGAACGAAGATCAAACCTCTTCGAGCCCCGAGAGCTCATCGATCACATGCGGAACAAGCGAGGTCAGCGTCGCCATCCCATCCCGAACCGCGGACCGCGACCCGGCCAGGTTGACCACGAGCGTGCTACCGGACACCCCGGCGAGCCCGCGCGAAATCCCGGCGTCAACCGCGCCGGCGGCCAGCCCGGACGCCCGGATGGCCTCACTGATACCCGGAATGGGCCGGTCGAGCACACCGGCGGTGGCGTCGGGGGTCCGGTCACGCGGCAGCACACCGGTGCCGCCGACGGTGATCACCAGGTCGGCGCCGCCGATCACGGCGGTGTTGAGCGCGTTGCGGATACCCGCGGTCTCGGCCTCGACGACCACCACACCGTCGACGATGAAGCCCGCTTCTTCGAGCAGCTCCGTGACCAGCGGGCCAGTGGTGTCCTCGTGCTCGCCGTGCGCCACGCGATCGTCCACGATGACCACGAGGGCCCGGCCCAGCCGTTGTGCACTCCGTTCCATGGCGCCCACCGTAGCCGGTTTCGGCGCCCGGGCGACGGGAGGTGCCGGGTGAGTCCTGACGATTCGGTGACGTGACGGCGCAGGCTCCTGTGCGCCCCGGCGAAGATCCCTAGCGTGGCCGGGGTGCGCGTACTGGTCACCGGCGGAGCCGGGTTCATCGGGTCCCACATCGCCGACCTCCTGGCCGATGACGGCGACGAGGTCGTGGTGCTGGACAACCTCCTCCCCACGGCCCACGGTTCCCGGACCCCACCGCCGTACACCGGCAGGCACCGGTTCCTGCGCGGTGACGTCACGGACACCGAGATCGTCGTGGAGCTGCTGGACGGCGTCGACGCCGTCTGCCACCAGGCGGCGGTGGTCGGCCACGGGATCGACCCGTCGGACGCACCGTCGTACGCCCTGCACAACGACTACGGCACGGCGGTGCTGCTGGCCGGGATGCACGCGGCCGGCGTGCGGAAGCTGGTCCTGGCCTCCTCGATGGTCGTCTACGGCGAAGGCCGCTACGCCTGCCCGGACCACGGCGTGGTGGCACCGTCGCCGCGCCGTGGGTCCGATGTGGACGCCGGCCGGTTCGAGCCTCGCTGCCCGTCGTGCGAGGCGGAGCTGAGCTGGCAGCTGGTGCCCGAGGACGCGCCGCTGAACCCCCGCAGCACGTACGCGGCGACGAAGCTGGCCCAGGAACACCTGGCCGGCGCCTGGGCCCGCCAGACGGGCGGCACGGTGTGGGCCATGCGCTACCACAACGTCTACGGCCCGCGAATGCCTCAGAACACGCCGTACGCCGGAGTGGCGTCGCTCTTCCGTTCGGCACTGGCCCGCGGCGAGGCCCCCCGCGTCCTGGAGGACGGCCGCCAGCAGCGCGACTTCGTCCACGTCCACGACGTGGCCAGGGCCAACGTCCTGGCCCTGCGCACCGAAGCCCCGGCGGCCGAAATCACGCCGCTGAACATCTGTTCCGGCACGCCGCACACGGTGGGCGACCTGGCGGAGGAGCTGGCACGAGCCTGCAAGGGCCCGGCCCCGAAGGTGATCGGCGGCGCCCGCCCGGCCGACGTCCGCCACGTCGTCGCGGACCCGGCCCGCGCCCGCAAGCTCCTCGGCTTCACCGCGGAAATCGGCTTCGCGGAGGGAATCGCCGACTTCGCCACGGCGGAGTTGCGCGCCCCGGTCACCCGGTGAACGCCTGAGCGACGGTCAGGCTGTCTTCGTAGACGTGGTAGCGCGTGATCACGCCATTGTCGACGGTGAGGTGCAGCGCGCAGCGGGCTGCGTAGGCCCGGCCGGTCGCCTTCACCGTCTGGCGGATGTCACCGAGGACCACGGCGTCGCGGCCGTCGACCAGGATCCTCGGCGCCACGCCGCCCCGCTCGCCGTGGAAGGCGTTGAGCTCCCGGAAGTGGTCGGCGACGTCGGCGCGCGTCGACCGCTGCCGGATCCACGGCACCGCGGGATGGCCCGCCTCGGGCCAGTCGAGCTGCCAGTCGACGACGTCCGCGAACAGCGCGGCGATCCGGTCCGGGTCTCCGTCGGCCAGGCGGCCGAGGAAGTCCGTCACGACGGCCCGGGTGTTCGCCGCAGCTCCGGTGAACTGGTAGTCGCGGCCGATCCGGCCGTCCCGGTCCAGCAAGAGGACCACGGTGCCGCTCCACACCGGAGCGCCGCCGGCTGCGGGAACCATGTGGGTGGTGAAGGTGACCGCGTCGTGGTGGGTCACGCCGTCTTCCGCCGCGGCGAAGACGAACGCTCCGGGCGCGACGAACTGCTCGTGCGCGCCGGTGATCCGGGCCTCGACGGCATCGTGCCCCCGGTGTTCGGCGGTCTCGGTGTACTGCACGCCGTCTTCGGCCCACAGCTCGGTGACGACCCGGCGGCGCGCGGCGGGTTCGGGCTCGTTCCACACCGCGACATAGCGGTCGATCAGGGGTGAAGTCATGGCCAGGACGCTAGAGCCGGTTCCCTGCCACCTCCTGTCAGTGGATCCCGGCAGACTGGCGAACATGCGCGCGAGCCGCCTGGTGTCCCTGCTCCTCCTGCTGCAGTCCCGGGGCCGGGTCACCGCCCGGGAACTGGCGGAAGCGCTGGAGGTGTCGGTCCGGACGGTCTACCGGGACATCGACTCGCTGGGTGCCGCGGGCGTGCCGGTGTACGGAGAGCCCGGGCACGAGGGCGGGTACCGCCTGCTCGGCGGCTACCAGACCAGGTTGACCGGGCTCACCGCGGAGGAGGCCGAGGCGCTCTTCCTGACCGGTCTCCCGGCTGCGGCCGCCCAGCTCGGCCTGACTTCCGCAGCGGCCACCGCCCAGCGCAAGCTGCTGGCCGCGTTGCCCGCCGAGTTGCGGGGCCGCGCGGGCCGCGTCGCCGACCGGTTCCACCTCGACCTCCCGCCGTGGTACGTCGGCGCCGAGCGAACCCCCCACCTGGCACCGATCGCGGACGCCACCTGGAACCAGCAGGTCCTGCGGATCCGCTACCTGCGCTGGGCGGAGCCGCACGAGATCACCCGGACCGTGCAGCCGCACGGGCTGGTGCTGAAGGCCGGCAGCTGGTACCTCGTCGCTCGCGGCGAGGACCGGTTCCGCACCTACCGGATCTCCCGGATCCTCGAGGTGGAGCTCCTCTCCCGGTCGTTCGACCGCGCCGACGGGTTCGACCTGGCAAGCCACTGGGACGACTACCTCGACCACTTCGACCGCCGGCGGCACCGGGACACCGCGGTGCTCCGGCTCTCCCGCCGCGGCCTCGACCGGTTGCCGTCCCTCCTGGAGCCGGCCGTCGTCGCGGCCAGCAAGACGACGGCGGGGCCGGATCGGGCGGGCTGGACCGAGATCGAGATCCCCATCGAGTCGGTCGACGCCGCCGTGCCCGAGCTCCTCAAGTTCGGCGGTGACGTCGAGGTCGTCGCCCCGGAAGCGCTCCGAACGGAGATCATCCGGGCCCTGCGCGCGATGAACCGCGCCTACGGCGTCGAGGTCCGGAACTGACCGAGGCAGTCCACCCGGCCTCGCCAAGCGAAACCACGACCGGACACAGCGCCTAAGGCATCGCGAGTGGCAGGCGCACCTCGAACCGGCACCCCGGCCCGTGGTTGTGCACCCCGATCCGCCCCCGGTGCGCCTCCACCAGCCCCTTGGCGATCGCCAGGCCGAGCCCACCCCCGCTGGTCGTCCCGCCGCGCTCCGGGGTCCGCGCCTGCGTCCCGCGGAACGCGACGTCGAACACCCGGTTGATCTCGTCGTCCGGGATGCCACCGCAGGAGTCGTCGACGGCGAGCAGGGCCTCGTCGCCGTCGACGCCGATCTGCACCGCGACCGTCCCGTCCGGCGGGGTGTGCCGGATCGCATTGGACACCAGGTTCCGCACGATCCGGGCCAGTTCCGGGTCGCTGCCGGTCACCACCGGCCAGGTCGACGCGTTGGCGAGCACCCGAACCCGCTTCCGGTGGGCCACCGGTGCCTGCGCGGCGACGGCGTCGCTCACGACGTCCCGCAGCGGCACCGCGGACATCGTGAGCTCCAGGGCGCCCGCGGTGATCCGCGAGAGCTCGAACAGGTCGCCGACCATCGCGGACAGCCGCCGGGTTTCGCCGCTGATCCGCTGGGCGTAGTCGGCGACCTCGTCGCGTTCGGACACCACGCCGTCGGCCAGCGCTTCGGCCATCGCCTGGATCCCGGCGAGCGGGCTGCGCAGGTCGTGGCTGATCCAGGCGACCAGTTCGCGCCGCGACGCCTCGGCGGCGCGTTCCCGCTCGCGCGCCTCGCGCTCCCACACGCTCCGGCGCGCGATGGCCCGGCCGAGGACGATCGCCGCGGGCACGGTGACCAGCGCGACGAGCAGGCAGACCAGCAGCATCGTGGTCAGGGCCGGGGTGAACATGAACCCGCTGATCCCCAGGACGCCGACCAGCGTGGCGAGCACCGGGATCAGCACCAGCACCGTGAGCGTGGTGGCCAGCGAACCCCGGCGCAGGACGTACAACGCCACACCGCCCAGCGCCGCGACCGGCAGCGAAAACAGCAGCGCCAGCGGCAGGATGTGCCAGAGGTGGGTCAGGATCTCGTCGAAGGACTCGCCCGAGCCGATCACGGCTGCTCCCGGTCGTAGCGGTAGCCGACACCCCACACGGTCGCCACCCGGGTCGGCTTGGCCGGGTCGCGCTCGATCTTCTCGCGCAACCGTCGCACGTGGACGGTCACTGTGGACTGGTCGCCGAAGTCCCAGCTCCACACCTTCTCGAGCAGGTCCGCGCGCGAGTAGGCCACGCCGGGGTGGGCGAGGAAGAACGCCAGCAGGTCGAACTCCCGGGTGGTGAGCGGCAGTTCGCGGCCGCCGAGGGTCGCGGTGCGCGCCTTCATCTGCAGGCGCAGGTCGCCGTCCACGAGCTCGGCGGCGGCCGGCTCCGGGCGGGGCATCCGGGCGCGGCGCAGCACCGACGCGACCCGGAGGGCCAGTTCCTTGGGGCTGAACGGTTTGGTCACGTAGTCGTCGGCGCCGAGCTGGAGCCCGGCGATGCGGTTCTCCTCCTCGCCGAGGGCGGTGAGCATGACGATCGGCACCTGGCTCACCTGGCGCAGCCGCCGGCACACCTCCAGGCCGTTGATCCCCGGCATCATGACGTCGAGCACGACCAGGTCCGGCTCGTGCGCGGCGAACTTCGCCAGGCCCTCGGCGCCGTCACCGGCCATGTCGACGGTGAACCCGCCCACCTCGAGGTAGCGGCGGACGACGTCGCGGACCGTCTCGTCGTCGTCGACCACGAGCACCCGCCCGGCCTGATCGTGCATCACGTCTCCCTCACCAGCCCGTCAGCAGCAGGTGGTTGACCGCCAGCGCCGTCGCCGCCTGCGCGGCGAGCCACCACCGGCGTCCGGGCCGCGGCAGCAATGCCGTCAGCGGCAGCAACCACACCCCGAACGGTAGCCAGATCCGTTCGGTCTCGGCTTTCGACAGGCCCGAGACGTCGGCGAAGAGGATGGCGGCCAGGGCGGCGAGGCCGAGCAGGAGGACCGGATCGGTGAACAGGGCCCGGCGGGGGGACGCGAGACCTCGCCGGACGGCGGCCACGACCGCGGGGCCGAGCGCGACGGCCACCGCCGCCAAGTCGGCCCACACCCAGTACGAGTAGGGCCGGACCAATGCGACGCCCTGGTAGTAGCGCTCGACGACCAGGTGGTAGCCGTCGAGCCACCAGAAGCCCGCCCAGGCGAAGACGCCGACGACGGCCAGCGCCGCGGCGATCGCCAGTGCCGCGGCCCGCCATTGCCTGCCGAGGACGGCGACGGCCACGGCGAGCACGCCGAGCAGCACCAGGCCGTACGACAGGAAGATCCCGAAGCCGAGCAGGACGCCGGCGGCGAGCCCGGCCGGAACGGCGTACCGGCGGCCGTGGGCGAACCCCGTCGCCGACAGCGCGAGCAGCGCCAGCCCGGTGGCGGTCACCCCGGCGAAGAGGCCGTCCGCCGAAACACCGATCCACACCGCGCCCGGGGTGAGGACGGCGAACGGCAGCACCGTGCGGGCCGCGTCGGCCCGGCCGAGCAGGGCGACCGTGGCCGGCACGGCCACCGCGACCAGGCTGCCCACGAGGACCACGGCCGTGGCCGCCCACGCGCCGCCGTGCAGGCCGATCCGGTCCAGCCAGACGAAGACGAGCGTCGCGCCCGGCGGGTGACCGGACACGTGCGTCGTCCACGAATGCGGCTGGAAATCGAGGATGCGGGAGGAGAACTCGCGCAGCATCCGCGGGATGTCGGTGATCCCCGGGACCTCGTGCAGGTACTCCTGGGGAATGGTGAGGTGCCCGGCGAAGCCGCGCGACCAGCCGTCGACCATGGCCAGCGAAAAGATCCAGGCGAGCGAGGCGAGGTAGCCGGCGGCGAGCGCCCGCCGCCACGGCAGGCGGGCGGCGAGCACCGGGCCGTGCAGCACCACCGCGACCGCGACGAGCACGGCGAACACCGAACCCGGGCCCACGTGCGGCAGCCAGTCGGCGAACAACGGCGGCGAAGACACGAAGATGATCACGCCGGAGTGCGGCCGGTTGTAGTAGAGGCCGACCGCGGTGGCCGTGGCGACGAGCACCACCACCGCGGCGACCGCCACCAGGTCGGCGCGGCGGCCCGGGACCGGGGCTTCGGGTTCGCGGGCAGGCGGCTCGGCGAGCCGGGCTGCCGGGTTCGGCTCGCTCATCGTCGCCCACCCTAGGGTCGGGGTGGACGCTCCGCGCCCCCGCAGCGGGAGCCGTAACGACGCGGTAAGAACTCATCCGACGTCATGATTCGGTAAGCGCCGCAAGGGTTCTCCCGCACTCCGAGCGGACTTACGGTCGGCGCCGTGACTGACTTGGAAGTGGATGTCGTCCTCCCCTGCCTCGACGAAGCGGCGGCGCTGCCCGGTGTGCTGGCCGGACTGCCACCGGGCTACCGCGCGATCGTGGTCGACAACGGCTCGGCCGACGGCTCGCCGGAAGTGGCGGCCTCGCTCGGCGCGAAGGTCGTCCACGAACCGCGCCGCGGCTACGGTGCGGCCGTGCACGCGGGACTGGAAGCCGCGACCGCGGACGTCGTGTGCTTCGCCGACGCCGACGGGTCCCTGGACCTCGCCGACCTGCCGCGGCTGGTGACCGCGGTCGAGCGCGGCGCGGATCTGGCCGTCGGACGCCGGGTGCCGGCCGGTCCCGGCGTCTGGCCCTGGCACGCGAGAGCGGGCAACGCCGTGCTGGCGCAGTTGCTGCGCAGCCGCGGGTTGCCGGTGCGGGACATCGCGCCGCTGCGTGCCGCGGACCGGCGGGCGCTGCTCGGCCTGGGCGTCGCCGATCGGGCCTTCGGCTACCCCTTGGAGCTGCTGATCAAAGCCCAGCGTGCCGGGTGGCGGGTCAGCGAGTTCGACGTCCGGTACGGCGAGCGCGCCAAGGGCACGAAGTCGAAGGTGTCCGGGTCGGTGCGGGGGACGCTGCGTGCGGTCCGCGACTTCGGGCGGGTGCTGGCCCGATGAGCCGTCCGTTCGTCCTGCTGGTCGTGGCCAAGGCCCCGGTCCCGGGCTTCGCGAAGACCCGGCTCTGCCCGCCCGCGACCCCGGCCCAGGCGGCCGAGATCGCCGCGGCCTCCCTGCTCGACACGCTCGAGGCCGTCTGCGCGGTCCCCGGTGCCTTGCCCGTCGTCGCGATGACCGGCGACCTCGGTGCCGCCGCCCGGCCCGTCGAAATCGGCATGGCGCTCCGGCACGTCACCACGATCCCGCAGCGTGGCGCCGATTTCGGCGCCCGGCTGGCGAACGCCCACGCGGACGCCGCCGAGGTGCACGCCGGCCTGCCGGTCCTCCAGATCGGCATGGACACCCCGCAGGTCACGCCGGAGTCCCTCGCCGCGGCGGCCGCCCCGATCCTGCGCGGCGGCCACGACGCCGTGCTCGGGCCGGCCGCGGACGGCGGCTGGTGGGCGCTGGGCCTCGCCGAGCCGCGGCACGCGCAGGTCCTCGCGGACGTCCCGATGTCCCGCGAAGACACCGGCATCCGCACGCTGCGGGCGCTCGTCGCCTGCGGGCTGCGCCCGGCGGGGGCGGCCCGGTTGTCCGATGTGGACACCATGGCGGACGCCCGCGCGGTGGCCGCGGCGTGCCCGGACGGCCGGTTCGCCCGCGCCGTGCTGGCGGTCGGCGGACGGGCGGTGGCGTGATGACCGCCCCGGTGAGCACCGGCCACGAGTTCGACCACGGCCTGCTCGGCCACCGGTGCTGGCTCGAACTGGCGAACGGCGAGCGGATCGAACTGGCGGTGGAACGCTGGGCGGAACCGTCCGAAGGCGACGACGTCCTGCTCGACGCGTGTTCCGGCCCCACCGTCGATCTCGGGTGCGGACCCGGCAGGCTCACCGCGGCGCTGGCCGGCCGTGGGATCGTCGCGCTGGGCGTGGACAGCTCGCGCACGGCCGTCGGGCTGACGCGGCGGCGCGGCGGGAGTGCGTTGCAGCGCAACCTCTTCGACCGCCTGCCCGGCGAAGGACGGTGGCGGCACGCCCTGCTCGCGGACGGCAACATCGGCATCGGCGGCGACCCCGTCGCACTGCTGCGGCGCACGGCAGCGTTGATCGCCTCCGACGGCGACGTCCTCGTCGAGCTGGAGCCCCCGGGCCGGGGCCTGCGGCACGAGCGCGTCCGGCTCCAGCCCGGCCACGCCGACGTCGCCTGGTTCACCTGGGCCTGGGTCGGGGTCGACGCGATCGCCGAAGTCGCCGTGCGCGCCGGGTTGCGCGTCGACTGGACCACCCGCCGCGGGCACCGCTGGTTCGCGCGATTGGAGCGATCGTGAAACTGCCGATCCCCGCGGAAGAACACTTCCGGGCCCCGGCGCACCACGAGCGCGTGACGTCGAGGATCGGCCTGGCGCTCGCCGTCACGTTCACGACGTGCTTCGTGACCGGGCTGATCAGCCACCTGATCCAGCACCCGCCCGGGTGGTTCGCCTGGCCCAGCCGGCCGATCGGGCTCTACCGCGTCACGCAGGGGCTGCACGTGATCTCGGGCGTGGCGTCGATCCCGTTGCTGCTGGCGAAACTGTGGAGCGTCTACCCGAAGCTGTTCGGCCGGCCGCTCGTCCGCTCGCTGCCGCACGCCCTGGAGCGGCTGTCGATCCTGGTGCTGTCCGGTGCGGCGTTCTTCGAGCTGACGACGGGGCTGCTGAACGTCGCGCAGAACTACCCGTGGGGCTTCTACTTCCCGCAGGTGCACTACGCGGTCGCGTGGCTGGCGATCGGCTCGATCCTGGTGCACGTCGCGGTGAAGCTGCCGATCATCCGCCGTGCCCTGAGCCGGACCCCCGTCGAAGAGCCGCCCGCCGAGGGGCTGTCGCGGCGGGGATTCCTCGTCACCACCGGGCTGGTGACCGGGGTCGCGGTCGTGGCCACCGCGGGCGCCACCGTCCCGTTCCTGCGCGGCGTCTCCGCTCTTTCCTGGAAGACCGGCAAGGGCACCCAGAACCTGCCGGTGAACCGCACGGCGGCGGCCGCGCGTGTCACGTGGTCGCCGGATTGGCGGCTCTCGGTGGTGACCTCGCGCGGCACGACGAAGTTCTCGCTCGACGAGCTGCGCGCGCTGCCACAAACGACGGCCGAGCTGCCGATCGCGTGCGTGGAGGGCTGGAGCCAGTCGGCCACCTGGCGCGGGGTTTCCCTGCCCACGCTGCTGAAAGCCGTCGGCGCGGCGCCCGGCACGGCGGTCCGGGTGTCCTCTTCGGAGCGTGGGGGACTGTACGGCGTCAGCGTGCTGCCCGGCGAACACACGGCCGACGAACTGACGTTGCTGGCCTTGGAGCTGAACGGCGAGGTCCTCGCCCCCGACCACGGGTTCCCCTGCCGGATCATCGCCCCGAACCGTCCCGGCGTGCTGCAGACGAAGTGGGTCACGAAGCTGGAGGCGCTGTGAAGACCGCCCGGGTGCTCCTCGCGTTGCCGGGCCTCGCGGCGCTGGCCTGGGGTGTGGTGCTGTTCGCCGAATACGCGCTGCCCCTGCGGCCGGACGTCTTCGGCACCGTGGGCTGGCTCGTCGGCGGCCCGGTCCTCAACGACGCGGTCATCGCCCCGCTGACGGCACTGCTCGGAATCGCCTTGTCCCGGCTCCTCCCGCCCCGCTGGCGAACCCCCGTCATGGCCGGGACGGTCGTCACGGCCACCCTCGCGATCCTGGCGTTCCCCCTGCTCTGGCGCCCGTACGGAACCCCACCGATGCCCGGCCTCCACGACACCAACCCGGCCCCCGCCCTGGCCCTCACGCTGGCCGTGGTCTGGCTGGCCGTGGTCCTGACCGCCCTCAGCCGCCGTGTCGTCCCGAGTGATGCCCGGCCAATCACGCGAGATGCCTCCCCCATCACGAGTGATGCCCCTCCAGACACGCGAGACACCCGCCCCACCACATCACCCGACCCTCCAGGCACGCAGCCCGACCCTCCAGGCACGCCGGCCGACCGCCCCGCCCCCTGACCCGGGCACAAATGCGGCCACGCGCGACCGGCATCGAGTGCCTGGTCGCGCGTGGCCTTGTGGGTCCGGCCCCGAAATCGGGGGTCGAGCCGAAGTTGGTCTCGGCCGCGCCAGGCGGCCGAGCGACTGGAGGAGGGATCAGTTGGGCTGGACGGGCTGGCCGCCGAAGGTCACCTCGACCGTGCGGCCGTCGGCGAGCGTGAACGTCGCCTTCTCGTCCGGGGCCCGGGTGCGGACCGCCGCGACCAGCGTGTCGGCCGAGTCGATCGGGCGGTCGTCGATCTTGGTGACGACGTCGCCCGCCTTCAGACCGGCCTTCTCCGCCGGGCTGCCAGGCTTGATGGCACCAAGCTCGGCGCCGCCCTGCGGGGCGTCCTTGACCTCCGCGCCGATGTAGGTCTGCACCGCCTGGCCGGTCTTGATGATCGTGTCCGCGGTGCGGCGGGCCTGGTCGATCGGGATGGCGAAGCCGATGCCGACGTTGCCGCCTTCGGACGCGCCTTGGCCGCCGGACCCGGACTGCGGGCTGTAGATCGCGGAGTTGATGCCGATGACCTGGCCGGACATGTTGGCCAGCGGACCGCCCGAGTTGCCCGGGTTGATCGCCGCGTCGGTCTGGACGGCGTCCATCACCGTGGTCTGGTCGCCGCTGCTGCCGCCCGCGCGCACCGGCCGGTGCAGCGAGCTGACGATGCCCGAGGTGACCGTGCCGGCCAGCTCGAACGGCGAGCCGATGGCGACCACCGACTGGCCGACCCGCAGGTCGTCGGACCGGCCAAGTTCCACCGGGGTCAGGTTGCTGACGCCGTTGACCTTGACGACCGCGATGTCGGTCGTCGGGTCGCGGCCGACGACCTTGGCGGCGGCCTTCTTGCCGTCCTGGAACACCGCCTGGATCTGGCCGCCGTTCGCGGCGACCTCGACGACGTGGTTGTTCGTCAGGATGTAGCCGTCGGTGCTGATCACGAAGCCGGAGCCTTCGCCGGCCCCCTGCTGGCCGCTGACCTGCAGTTCGACCACGCTCGGCGACAGCTTCTGCGCGACGGCCTCGACCGAGCCCGCGGGCGCGTTGCCCGTCTGCTGGGCCGGCTTCGGCGCGTCGAGCGCGTTGCTGGCCGGGCCGGACGACCCGCCGGTGAAGTACCCGACCGTCCCGCCCGCGACGCCGCCGACCAGCAGCGCGACCAGCGCGACGCCGGCGAGCAGCTTCCCGCCGGACCGCTTCGGCTCCGGCGCGGTGGCCACCGGGTAGCCGCCCGTGGCGGGCTGCCCGTACGGGTTCGGCGGCGGGTAGACGCTCTGCTGCGTCTGGCCGGACGGCATCTGCGCACCCTGGGCCGACCACGGGTTCGCGGTCTGCCCGCCGTACGCCGGATCGGCCCCGGTCACCGCGTGGTAGGACGGCTCGGAGTACTGCGGCGCACCGCCGGACTCGGGCTGGGCCTGCTCACCGTACGAGTGCCCCGCCCAACCGCCCTGGGCCGGCTGCTGGCCGGTCTCGGGGTGCCGCGGCGCCGCGGGGTCGTGCGCGTTGGGGTCGTTCTCGGTCATGTCCTCACCTTGCGCGATGGTCCTGAGAGGTTCCTGAGCCGAACCTGTGCATCGCAGATGAGTATGGCCTCCTCAGCCCGCCGCGCGGAGCCGTTCGGCGATCTGCTCCGGCGTCGCGTCGTTGATCCACACCGCCATGCCCGACTCGGACCCCGCCAGGTACTTCAGCTTGTCCTTCGCGCGCAACACCGAGAACAGCTCCAGGTGGAGCCAGCCGAGCTCGCGGTCGCGGCGCACCGGCGCCTGGTGCCACGCGGCGATGTACGGCAGCGGCCGGTCGTACAGCGCGTCGCAGCGGCGCAGCACGTCGAGGTAGACGTCGGCGAAGTCGTCGCGCTCGGCGTCGGTCAGCGCGGGGATGTCCGCGACCTGCCGGTGCGGCACCACGTGCACCTCGACCGGCCAGCGCGCCGCCGGCGGCACGTACGCCGTCCAGTGCTCACCGGAGGCGACCACGCGCGCGCCGGACTTCTGCTCGGCGGCCAGCACGTCGCCGAGCACCGGGCGCCCGTGTTCGGCCTGGTAGGCGCGGGCGACGTCGATCATCCGCTCGGTCTTCGGGGTGACGAACGGGTAGCCGTAGATCTGCCCGTGCGGGTGCGACAGCGTGACGCCGATTTCCTCGCCGCGGTTCTCGAACGGGAAGACCTGTTCGACACCGGGCACCGCCGACAACGCGGTCGTGCGGTCCGCCCAGGCGTCCACCACGGCCCGCACCTGCTTGGCGCTCAGCTGCGCGAAGGAGCCGTCGTGGTTGCTGGTGAAGCAGACGACCTCGCAGCGGCCGCGGCCGGGCCGCACCGGCACCAGCCCGTAGCCATCCACAGTGGACGGCTCACCGATGACGTCTTCGGCGAAGGACGGGAACCGGTTCTCGAAGACGACGACGTCGTAGTCGCTTTCCGGGATTTCGCTCGGTTTCCCGGGCTTGCTCGGGCACAGCGGGCACAGGTCGGCCGGCGGCTTGTAGGTCCGCGTCTGCCGGTGCGCGGCCATCGCGACCCATTCCCCGGTCAGCGGGTCCAGCCGGATCTCCGACGCGGCCGAAACCGGCGGCAGGTCGCGGGTGTCCTCGGCGACGCGGTCGGGCGCGCCGGGCTGGTCGAAGTAGATGATCTCCCGGCCGTCGGCCAGGTGTCGTACGGTGCGCTTCACGCTTCTCGGGCCTCGTCCGTCTCCGCCGTCTCGGCGATCATGAGTTCTCCCGCCCGTTCGGCGAGAATTTCCTTGGCGTCGTCGGGAATGCCGTCATCGGTGACGACGACGTCGGCCTCGTCGAGGTCGGCGATCGTGGAGATCCCGACGGTGCCCCACTTCGTGTGGTCGGCGAGCACGACCAGCTTGCGCCCGGCCTCGACCAGCGCGCGGTCGGTCTCGCTCTCGGTGAGGTTCGGCGTGGTGAACCCGGGCCCGTCGGCCATCCCGTGCACGCCGAGGAAGACGGCGTCCAGGTGCAGCGACCGCAGGCTGTGCACGGCGACCGGGCCGACCAGCGCGTCCGACGGCGTCCGCACCCCGCCGGTGAGCACGACCGTGCGATCCGGCTGCGTCGACCCGCGGAGCACGTCAGCGACCTGGATCGAGTTGGTCACGATGGTGAGCCCGGGGATGGCGTCGAGCGCCCGGGCGAGGGTCCACGTGGTGGTGCCGGCGGAGATGCCGATCGCGGTGCCGGGCCGGACCAGCGTGGCGGCGAGCTCGGCGATGGCTTCCTTCTGCGCCCGCTGGCGCACGGACTTGGCCTCGAAGCCGGGTTCGTCGGTGCTCTTGCCGACGACCGAAGTGGCGCCGCCGTACACCTTCTCGACGAGCCCCCGCCCGGCCAGGACGTCGAGGTCGCGGCGCACCGTCATGTCGGACACGCCCAGCCTGGTCACGAGGTCGCTCACGCGGACCGCACCGGTCCGGCGAGCCTCTTCCAGGATCACCGCCTGTCGCTGACGCGCCAGCACCGTTCACTCCGTCCGTCGGACCTCAACCACACAAAATCCTACACGATTCAACACAGGACGCGCAGGGTCACGCGGGTGAACTTGTGAAACCAGCAGGTCACGACAGAATGGGCCACACCACGCCCCAAGCGAACAACACCACCGCCGGGGCCGCCAGCACAACCCGCCACGCTCGCGGCAGCCCGTCGGCGGTGACGAGCGCCGCGAACGCGTAGCTGCCGGCGACCGCGACGCACACCACCGGGAACGGGCACGTCACCAAGTCGAGCACGGTGGTGACCAGCGAGAGCACGACGAGCGGCCCGACCAGCGCGACGGGCCAGGCCGGCCGGACGCGGCCCAGGGCCATCAGCGGATAGGCGAGCAGCGCCGCGCCGATCACCACGAGCGGTACGACGAACATCGCGGCAAAAATGCAGGCCGGGCCGGTGCACACGTCCCGGTACGGGAACGCCCTCAAGGCGAAGAGCGCGAGCAGCCCGCTCACCATCGCGACCAGGCACCGGCGGACCAGCTCACGCATACGCCGATCCTGGCCGATTCCGCCGCCGGCGTCCCGCGAACGGGTCAGCCGGGAGCGCCCGGCAACCGGATCGTCATCAACGCGCCGCCTTCGGGGGCCCGCGAGGCGTACACCGCCCCGCCGTGCCGCTCGGCTGCGTGCTTCACGATCGCCAGCCCGAGGCCCGAGCCGGGCAGCGTCCGCGCCTCCGACGAGCGGTAGAAGCGGTCGAACACCTTGGGCAGGTCCTCTTCGGCGATGCCCGGCCCGGCGTCGGCGACCTCGACCACGGCGGTGCCGTCGCCGAGCGGGTACAGCCGCACCCAGACCGTCGCATCGGGCGGCGAGAACTTCACCGCGTTGTCGAGCAGGTTCAGCACCGCGCGCTCGAGCGAGCTGTTGTCGCCGGTGAGCACCCACGGCTGCAGCGAGACGTCGAAGTTGATCTCGCCCGCGCGCCGCCGTGCCCGGTCGAGCGCGCGCTCGACGACCTCCAGCAGCTCGACGCGCTCGAAGCGCTCGCGCGGCTCGTCCTGGCGCGCGAGTTCGACCAGGTCGCCGATGAGCTGCGTCAGCTCGTCGAGCTGGCCGCTGATGTCGGCGACGATGTCGACGCGGTCTTCGTCCCGCAGCGGCGGCGCGCCCGGCTTGCTCGCGGCGAGCAGCAGCTCGAGGTTGGTCCGCAGCGACGTCAACGGCGTCCGCAGCTCGTGGCCGGCGTCCGCGACCAGCTGGCGCTGGCGTTCCTGCGAGTCCGCGACCGTGCCGAGCATGGTGTTGAACGTCTGGGTGAGGCGCGCGAGCTCGTCGTCGCCGCTGACCGGGATGGGCCGCAGGTCGCCGGTCTTGGCGACGCGTTCGGCGGCCGAGGTCAGCCGGTCGACCGGGCGCAGGCCGGCGCGCGCGACCGCGGTGCCCGCCGCGGCGGCGACCAGGATGCCGGCGCCGCCGATCAGGAAGAGCACCAGCGCGAGCTCGTTCAGCGTGCGCTTGGTCGGGCTCATCGACTGGGCCAGCACGATGGCCTCGCCGTGCCCGGTCGGCAGGGCGACCACGCGGCTGTCGGAGCGGAAGTCCGTGCGCAGCGATTCCGTCGAATCGCCGTTCGCGACGGCCAGCTCGTCCTGCCCGAACGGCGGCGGCGAGCTCGACAGCGGATAGGTCATCACGGCGTGCTGGACGTCGGGCGCCGCGGTGAGCTGCCCGATCTGCAGGTCGGCGCTGGCCAGGAATGCGCCGGGCACCTGGCGCAGCTGGGTCTGCACCTGCGGCGAGTCGGCCGCGGCCTGCGCGCGGGCCATCAGGCTGTCGTCGAGCTGCTGGTACAGGTTGCTGCGCACGACCATGTACGCGCCGATCGACACCAGCGCGACGGCGCCGGCCACACAGGCGGCGGCCAGCAGCGTCACCCGGCCGCGCAGGGAGAACCGGCGGGCTCCCCAGCGCGTGCCGCGGGGATCGCCCGGTTCGGTCACGGCGGGGTTTCCCTCAGGACGTACCCCACTCCCCGCACCGTGTGGATCAGCCTCGGTTCCCCCTCCGCCTCCGTCTTGCGGCGCAGATAGCCGACGTAGACCTCCAACGCGTTGCCCGACGTCGGGAAGTCGTAACCCCATACTTCCTCCAGGATCCGGCCACGCGTGAGGACGTGCTTCGGGTAGGAAAGGAACAGTTCCAGCAGGGCGAATTCGGTCCGGGTCAGGCTGATCTCGCGGCCACCGCGGCGGACCTCCCGCGTGCCGGGGTCGAGCGTCAGATCCGCGAAGGCCAGCGCCTCCGAGGCCTGCCCGTTCTGGCCCTCCGGGATGGCGCGGCGCAGCAGCGCCCGCAGCCGGGCGAGCAGCTCCTCGAGCGCGAAGGGCTTCGGCAGGTAGTCGTCGGCGCCGGCGTCCAGCCCGGACACCCGGTCGGAGACGGTGTCGCGCGCGGTGAGCACGAGGATCGGCAGGTCGTCGCCGGTGCTGCGCAGGCGGCGGGCGACCTCCAGGCCGTCCAGCCGGGGCATCATGACGTCGAGCACCATCGCGTCCGGCCGGTCGGCGATGATCGCCTCCAGCGCCTGCGCACCGTCACTGGCCAGCTGGACCTGGTAGCCGTTGAACTCCAGGGACCGCCGGAGCGACTCACGGACGGCGCGGTCGTCGTCCACCACAAGGATGCGCATGGCGCTAGTTTTACGCAGCGTGCTGAGACCCGCCTAAGAACACACGCAGAACTCACAAAGGATTTGTCACTCGGGACCGCGCGCGACCGGCGCGTTCCAGTGCCGCCAGAGCGCAACCACCCGGACGGAGACCACGACGGCGGCCGCGACGACGGTCACCGGACCGGCGGGCAGTCGCACAGCGTGACCGAGGGCGACGAGCGCCGAGCCGGCCAGCGCGGCCACGGCGTAGATCTCCTTCCGCAGGACGAGCGGGATTTCCCGGAGCAGCAGATCCCGCACGGCCCCGCCACCGATGCCGGTCGTCATCCCGATCAGACACGCGGCGTAGACGGTGGCGCCGGCGTTGAGCGCGATGGTCGTCCCGGCGGTGGCGAAGACGCCGAGCCCGAGCGCGTCGGCGAGGAGAACGCCGCGCCGCAGCCGCGCGACCTGCGGGTGGAAGGCGAAGACGACCAGCGCGGTCCCGGCGCAGACGGCGAGGTAGGGCCAGTTCCGCAGCGTCGTGGGCGGGTGGATGCCGAGCAGGACGTCCCGGATGACCCCGCCGCCGAGGGCGGTGGTGAGCCCGAGGACGACAACGCCGAAGACATCGAGCCGCGCCCGCACCGCGGCGAGCGCCCCGGACGCGGCGAAGGCGACGAGCCCGACGAACTCCAGCGCCGTGAGCAGCATTTACTGGTCGAGAAGTCCACCGCGGTAGGCCAGCAGAGCGGCCTGCACCCGGTTGGCCGCACCGATCTTCGAGAGCACGGCGGAGACGTACCCCTTCACGGTGGCTTCGGAGAGGTGCAGCCGCCCGCCGATCTCGGCGTTCGACAGGCCTTGCCCGATCAGGGCGACGACCTCGCGTTCGCGTTCGGACAGGGAAGCGAGCAGCTTCCGGGCGGGCTGAGCAGCGCGTTGTTCGTCCCGGTGCGACTGAACCATCCGCGCGGCCACACCGGGATCCAGCACGGCCCCACCTCGCGCCAGGTCCCGCACGGCCCGCAGCAGCGCGGCCGGGTCGATGTCCTTGAGCAGGAAGCCGTTGGCGCCGAGCCTGAGCGCGAGGCTGACGTATTCGTCGATGTCGAAGGTGGTCAGCATGGCCACGGTGGGCGGGTCCGGGAGCGCGAGGATGGCCCGGAGCGCGCGAATGCCGTCGTCAGGGGCTCGCATCTTGATGTCGAGCAGGGCCACGTCGGGGTGGTACCGCCGGGCGACCTCCACCGCGGATCTGCCGTCGCTCGCCTCGCCCACGATCTCGATGTCCTGGGCCCCGGACATCATCGCGCGCAGTCCCGAGCGCACCAGTTCCTCGTCGTCGGCGAACATGAGCTTGATCAACGAAGCCCTCCGCAACAGCCGGTGGGAGCGGCTCCCCGCGTCCCGTTAACGAAGGTTACCTACTGTTGTTCAGCAGTTCGAAACCAGACACGACCAGGTGAGGCACTGGTCCGTCCAGGTCAGGTTCAGTAGAGCCCGCGCTGGGGTGTATCCGCCATGTGGGAGACGAGTGAGAACCACTCACTCGGGTGACGACGAGAGTCGGGCCGCGGGTTCACCGACGGCGTTTCCCGCGCTTCCCCTTGCTCCCGCGAGATCGCGCCAGGCCGCCGAGAGGGTGCGCATTGCGGACGGCTGGGACCTGTTCGAAAACCTCGGCCAGTTCGGCGAGCCCGGCACGGTCCGGATGGCCCGACGCGAGAATCGCCTTCGCCAGCCCGCCGCGTTCTTCGCCGGGGACCTCGGCCAGCGCCGCCGCCGTCGCCTCCGGCCCGGCTGTCTCGAGCATGACGAGGAACTGCTCCGCCATCCCGAGCAGGGCCTCGCGTTCATCGAGGCTTTCGAGGACGAGCTCGCCGCGTTCGACCAGCAGGAGGGTCGCGACCGGACCCAGGCCCGGGTCGGCCCGCAGGTCCTGCAGCAGCGCGTCGCCGTCCGGGAGAGCGCCTGCGAGAACATCGAGCATGACGGACGTTCGTGTGCGGAACGGGCACTGCCGGGCAGCGTCCAGCAACAGGGGCAGCCCGGCCTCCCGGCCGCCGTGCGCGGCCAGCCAGCCGGAGATCTCCGCCGCGGCCGTTTCTTCGCTGTAGTGCTCCGTGACCACGCCGAGCAGGGCCGCGGGGGCGGCGTCGGCGACCTCGCCCACCAAGGGCGCCACCCGGCCCTCTCGCAGCAGCTTCGCCCGGACGGCCCGGGTCGCCAGTGGGGTGAGGCCCACGAGCTCGAGTGACGGCGCGTCGAGCGCAGTCCTCAGGCGGGCTTGGACGTCCGGCGGGGCCTCGGGGTTCTCCGGGACCAGGTCCAAGGTGTAGATCGGATCGGCAGGCCCCTCGGTCAGCTCGACCGCACCGAATTCGGCCAGCTTGGCGAGCAGCCTGCGGAACTCGGCCGCGAACCCGTCTCGCCAGAGCGATTCCGTCAACGGCTGCAGTTCGGTGCCGGAGAGTTCCACACAGGCGAGCCACGTGCTTTCCATCAGCCTGACGACGGGAATCGGCTCGGGCATGCCGTAGATCGTGTTGAGCACGTCCGGCAGGACGATGTCGAGCAGTTCGTCGAGCAAGATGGCGTAGCCGGGCGCCCAGCCCGACGGTTTGACCAGCAATCCCGGCTCGGGGAGCGCGTCGAACGCCGCGGTCCACAACGCGAGCGCGTCGTTCAGCAGCGGCGCCGCTTTCGCCACGCGCACGAGCTTGCCCTTGACCACCCGCACGATCCGCGTGCGCTTGGCGAGCTCGAAGAGGATGGCGAGGTGGGGCAGGTCGGCGCTGGTGCGGACGGGCCGGCCGTCGTCCTCGGGCGTGTCGCCGGTGTCCAGCAGCGCCACCAGCTCACGGGCGTCGGCGAGCTTGAGGGTCCCGGTGCCGGTCAACGTCCGGCCGTCACCCACCCAGCCGGCGAAGTCCCGCAGCTTGACCACGAGCGAGGAGAGTTCCGCCGCCTCGACGAGGTCCGGCTCCGGCGGCAGCGAGACGGGCAGCTGGGGAAGCCCTCGCCCGGTGGGTTCGTCGGCTTCCCGGGCAACGAGCGCGGCCAGCAGTTCCGGATCACCACCGTGCCGCCCCGCGCGCGCCTCGGCGAAGAACGCGTTCAGCGCGTCGTGGTCCGTGGGATCGACCCCGTGCCGGATGGCGGCCATGACCCAGGACTTGCCCACGCCGAAATTGCGTTCATCGGCCATCGCGGCGGGGAAGTCAGCCGCCGCTTTCCTGACGGCCCCCTCGAGATCCGCCGGCGGATCACCCGCGGGATCCGCCGACCCGGTCTCGTGCATGTAGCCGCAGGAACAGCGACAGCGTCTCGGGCACGAGAACGGCGTCGTCGGCGGTCGCGGACACCGTTCGCGGCAGGTACTTCAGCAGGAAGTCCTGAACGAGCGCGGCGGTCCAGCAGGCGAGCCGCCCGTCGACGGACGTGTGCCGGAACTGCAGCGCCAGCGCCACGGCATTCGGATCGATCTCCTTCCCCTGCGCGGCCCCCCAGCCGGCCAGGCGCCGGATCAGCAGGTCCTGCCCCGCCTCGAAGCCGTCGTAGTCGTCCTCGTCGTAGTACGTACGCACTGCGGGTCCCGTCGTCTCGGTTGCCCGACACAGTAGCGACACCGGCACTACGTTGGGTGACGCACCATCACGGTCCCCCGGGCAGCAGTCCCGGCCTCCGGGGACGGCACGCAGGTCGCGCCGACCGTGGGGTAGCCTGTCCGAGGTAAGCCCTCGTAGCCCAGGGGATAGAGCACCGCTCTCCTAATGTAAGCGTCGCAGCCTCGAACTCGGGCCGTCGGCGCAGGTCAGCGAGGTACGTCGGAGCCCCCTGACCCGCCATGACCCGAAACGTGACCCGAAATTTCAATATCATCGGGGCATGAGCACGGCACAGACGAGGGCAACGACGACCGCGGGGCAAGCGCCCGCGCAGCGGCCACGCCGCCGGGCGTAGCCGGCCGCGCGGGTCCATCGATCGCCTGGACAGCGGCTCGCTGCGGGTCCGGGTCGACGCAGGGGCGGACCCGATCACGGGCAAGCGGCACCGGCCGACCGTCATCGTCCCGCCTGGCCCCGACGACCAAAACCAGGCCGAGGTCGCGCTGACTCGCCTGCTCAACGAGGTCGCCGAACAGCGGCACCCGAAGACGAAGGTCGACGTCACGCACCTGCTCCTGAAATACCAGGAGGAACGCACCGCCGCGCGGACCACGCTGGAACGGGACGGCGACCTGATCGCCCGCCACATCATTCCCTACATCGGCGCCAAAATCGCGACCAAAGACGCGAAAAAGTACATCCGGGCCTTGTACTCACGGCTTCGCCGCGTCGCGTGCCGGAAACCATGCTGGTGAAGACGAAAACGCCCCAGGCGAGTTCCCGGCGGAACGCCTCGTTCACGATCGCTGCGGCGTTGGTGGCGCTCGGCGGATTCGGCTCCGACTTCTCGAAGGACGGCGGCGTGAGGCCGTCGATAGGATTGACCGTCCACCACTCCCATTCCCCGAGAGCCATAGTGTAGGCGCCCGAGAGAATGGCGTGAATCTTGCGGACCGTGTTGTTGGCGAGGCCATTGCATTGGTGTTTCCGGCACCGCGCGTCGCATTCGTGTTTGCGAGGCGTCGGCCGCGGTCGGTCACCCAGCGCTACCGGCGGATGACGCGGTCGATGGGCCTCGACACCCAGCTCAAGTGCCTGAGGCACTTCAACGCCACGGAGTTGATCGGCGCCGGCGTCGATGTCCGGACGGTGGCGCCGTCTGGGCCACAGCGGGGGCGGCAGTACGACGCTGCGCTTCTACGCCGCCTGGGCCTCGGAGGCCCACCAGCGCGCAGCGGGTGACCTCGCCGTCCGGCTCCCCGCACGCCCCGAGGCGCCCGACCCGGTCGAGCGAGCCAAGACCGCGCCGGAAGCCCCATTCGAGCGTGTCGCCGCGCGTATCCGCAGCCGCATCCTCGCCGGCGAACTGCCCGATGGCTCGGTCGCACCCTCGATCAAGGAGATCGCCGCCACCTACGAGGTCGCCGTGGGCACCGCGCACCGGGCCGCCGAACTGCTTCGGGAGTGGGGCATGCTTTCAGCGGGCGGAAGGGGCAAACGCCCGCTGGTCCTGCGCCCCGACCCGCAATCGCCCACGACCGAGCAGCCCGAGTAGGGACAGCCTGTAGCCACAGCTCTTCTCAGGGAAAGGCCATGTCCGCTCGACCTTGAGCTGCTATACCTCGGCAGTACGGTGAAGACATTCACCGCCGGAGCTGACGCCGATGTAGGCGACTTCGAGCTGATCGTCCGCAACTCAGGCGAGCCGACCGTCGTCACGGTGTTCGCAAGCCTCTGAACACCATCAGCCACAAGACCGCCGATCAGCTCCGCAAAGTCGCATCCCCAGCATAATGCCTGGTCAAGGTGCCCCCGGCAGGATTTGAACCTGCGACACCGGCTTTAGGAGAGCCGCGCTCTATCCCCTGAGCTACGAGGGCTTACACGTCCGACCTTAGCACCCCGCTGGAGCATCCGGATCACCCTGCTCGCGATGAGGGAGCTGCTCACGCAGCATCTTGATCAAGACCAACGGTGCGCAACAGCACACGACAGTGCGCTTAGCGATCGTCGCCGACCCAAGCATGAACATCACGAAGCCCGCCAGGCGCCCAGAGGCAGGTGCCAGGTAGCTGCAAGGCTTCACCGACAACAGCAAAGTGATCTTTCGCCGGACGCGAGGCAGGTCCACACGCACTGCCCTGTGCCGTGACGTCCGAAGTCGACGTGAGATGACACTTAGGCTAACCGTGACGGCAATGATACCGGAACGTTGTCCAATGTATGCAGCAGGTGTTCGGTGTTCGGTCAAGCGAGAACACCGAACGGTTGTCGACGAGAGGGATGCCGAGAGTGCGCTCGTGTCCCGACGATCGCCATTCACTCACAGGTCACCACGGAAAGCTGCCGGCCACGCCAGCAGATGCAGCCGCGCCGGGATCGCGGACTCCGCGACGCGGCACGAGCTGGCCGTTTCTCACTACGCTCCGGGTGAAGGCCGCATCGACTGGACTTCCCGGAGGACACCCATGCCTACAGAGGAACGGCATGATGAGTTCGCAAGGGTCGCAGCGCAGTCATCACGGCCCCAGAACGGGGGCCAGCCGTGACCAGCAACATCCGTGGTGGCCAGTAGCCTCGATCTCCTGTTCCTCCACACAACGCCCACCGGCCACAAGTCCCACCATTAGAGCGACTCGGCCAACCGACAGATCACTTGGGCCCGCTCAGTCCGAAACCGAAGTCGCCGCAGCGAGCAGCCGGGTTAACCGCGCCCCACCTCTGCGCCGCGGATCGGGACCACCTGCGTATCCACTGTCAACGCGGATTGTCAACGGCTCTGGCAGACTTGTCGTGATGGATGCGTTCGACCGGCCAGCGGTTACACCTGTTCGTTACGGCATCCGTCCGGGACTATGGGCAGGAGTCCTCGGGCGTCGGTGGCGAAGTAGCGCTCGTAAGAAACGGGGAGCACCTGATCCGCGATTACTGACGGGGACTGTCGAGAGGCGTCGCCTAGCTGCCGCGGCGCCCGATGAGGAGAACCTTCTGCATGGTTGACCAGCCCGTGTTCGACGACCTGCGTCCGCTGACCTGGCTCGACGCGTTCCCATGGCTTCGTGGCGCGTCGTCTGGCCGTGCGGACACCCCTTGGTGGGACGCGGCGATCTTCGATGAGACCCCCGACGAGCGCAGAAAACGGCTTGCTGAGGTCTCCGAGTTGGCCATGGACCGGCTGACCCGGTGGACGATAGGCCAGATCTTCCCCGGGCTACCGCCTCAACTGCCCGTCGCCGCTCTTGGGCTACCACCGCGGCCACGAAACGCCCTCCTACGGGGTGCCGGCTACACCACGACAGATGAGCTCGCCAATCTGACCATCGAGGACATACTCGACTTGAGGAACGTGGGAATCGGCGGCATCGATGCCATCCTCCGGGCACTCGCCGACGTGTCAACGTCCCGACCGACCCCCGATATCGGTCCAGCGTCCCCGCCAGACTCGGACTACCGGGGAGCAAATCCGGCAGAGGAGCTACCTGGATGGCTCGTCGCGCTTGTCGACGATCTGTCCAGAATAGCGATTTGGCAGACCGCTATTGGACTGCCCGCAGAACCACTCCTACAGACCCATCTGCCGATCGGCACGCCTGACGAGATCATCAAGGCCCGGCAGCGGCTAGCGGAGTTCTCCGCGAACGAGATGCTCGACGAGAACGCGCTCAACCAGGATGCCGCTAGCCTGCTCGACGCCGCCTTCCGCGCCCTTGATCCGCGTGCAGTTCAAGTTCTGGAGCAGCGCCTCTTCGCCGACGAACCAGTGACTTTGGACCAGCTTGGCCAGCAGTTTGGCGTATCACGCGAGCGTGTTCGGCAGTTGGAAGGCAAGGCGCGTGCCGCGATGTTGGACTCACTCGCCACGAACGCTCTCGACATGGTGGCGACCGCCGCCCGAAGCACGATCGGGCACGTCCGCCCGCTATCTGACCTGCTAGTGCACCTGCCTGCGCTCGCACGTACCGTTGAGTCAGTCGGCCAGCCGGTATGGCGGGTAATTGACCGCCTCGATGACGCCTACGAGATCGAGGACGGATGGTGCGTGGTGCCGACCTTGAGTGCGGCGCAAGACTGGACGCGGACCCACCTGCGCGAGCACGCCAACGAGCATGGCGTCGTACAAATAGACGACCTGATCCTGGTCGAGACGAGCACGCCCGAGCTGCGCGGAGATCTCACCAGGAAGTGGCTGTCGACCTGCGGTTATGTCGTCGATGGTAGCTACGTGCTTACTCGAACCCAGTCGGTCGGCGACTACGCTGCGGGAATCTTGTCCATCACCGGGTCGCCAATGAGTGCCAACGACCTTGTTGAGCGGTTCGTATTTGAGCGCAGCGTGGGCTCGCTCAAGAACGCCATGTCGATCGACGACCGGTTCGAGCGAGTGGACCGGGACCGCTGGGCGCTCAGCGAGTGGGGGCTGGAAGCCTACAGAGGCGTGCGTTCGATAATCCGTGAGCAACTGGCGACGGCCGGCGGCAAGATCAAACTGGATACCTTGATCGAGCAGATCACCGGCCGGTACAGCGTGGCTGCGAGCAGCGTCGTCGCCTACGCCAGCACCGCGCCTTTTGAGGTCCGCGATGGCATGGTCCGGACGGCCTGCGGGGCGCGCGAGATCAGGAAGACCCCGGAGCGCACGAGCCGGATGTTCCGGCAGGACCATGGCTGGGCTTATCGGGTACGGATCACTCGTGATCATCTTCGAGGCAGCGGGTCTGTCGCCCCTATGGCCGTCGCAAGCATTTTGGACCTCAAGCACGGCGACAAACGTCAGCTTGAGTCCTCGCTTGGCCCACAGGCGATCAATTGGACCGGCACCCAGCCAGCTTTCGGGACGATCCGCCGCTTCCTGCTCGAGGACGACGTGTCTGCCGGCGCAGACGTCTTTCTGGTGATCAAGGACGACAACACGTTCGCGTTGGAGCTGGTGGCAGAGCTGAGCGGTAAGCCGCTGCCAGATGCGCTCACATTGATCGGTGCGCAAAGCGACCTGGATGCCGAGACCGCGCGACAGACGCTCGCGGCTGCGATCAATCTACCCATTGACACTCCCGTGGTTAGCATCATTGGCGGCTACCGAGACCGCGGCGATACCGACGTCGCAGACCTCCTCACCAGCGTTCGGCACTATTTGGAGACCGGCGAGCCGACGGAACACTCGCTTCAGACCACTAACATCGACGACATCCTGGACCTTCTATGAAGCCACGACCCAACGGGCTTCGCGGCCTGTCTCTCGAGGGGCGCTACCGCAGCGACCGCCAGGATGTTGTCCAGGGCTTCTACCTGCCCGCATTCTCGGTCGCGACCAGCTACAGCCGCGCGGTCGGGTATTTCACCTCGACCAGCATCGCCCTGTTCGCCAGGGGCATTGAAACACTCTCCGACCGGGGTGGCACCATGCGCCTAATCGCCTCACCACACCTCACCGAGGACGATGTCCTCGACATCGAGCGCGGCTACGACATCCGTGCCGTCATCGAACGCGCGACAGAACGTGAGCTCGAGGCAGAAGAACGCGACTCGGTGCTCGACGGGCTTGGCCGTGTTGGCCGCCTGATCGCCGAAGGACGGCTCGACATCAAGTTAGCGTTCGTTGAACAAGAAGGCCGAGTCGGCATCTATCACGAAAAGCTTGGCATCTTCCGAGACGCCGTCGGCGATGTGGTTGGTTTCACCGGCAGCAGCAACGAGACGCTGGGCGGGCTGGTCGCGAACTTCGAGTCCGTAGAGGTATATCGCGGCTGGGTGGACGGCGACGGCGTCCGCGCTCTTCGCCTCGAAGAAGACTTCAAGGCACTCTGGGCCAACCGGACGCCGAACCTTCAGATTGAGGACTTCCCCGGCGTCACCCGAGATCGCCTCATCAAACTCGGCCAGGAACGCGACACTCAGCTGTCGCCGCGCGATAACGCGCTCGCTTCACCACCGGCAGTAACGAACGAGGCGCCCCACCTCGTACTGCCGAGCTGGCTGTCCGTCCGCGACTACCAGCGCCTGGCAGTCGAGGCATGGCTCGGTCACCGAGGCCGTGGCATCCTCAAGATGGCCACTGGAACTGGCAAGACCAAGACATCCATGATCGCTGCCACCAAACTCGCCGACGTGCTGCGACAGCGTGAAGAACCACTGGTCCTGCTCATCATCGCTCCGCTGCAACACCTCGTCGACCAGTGGATCACCGAAGTCGAAAGCTTCGGTGTGCGCCCTATCCCGGTTTACGAGTCGAGCCAGAAATGGCTGCCGCTGGTCGAGGAACAACTGAGCGAGTTGCGGCTAGGGCAGCGCCAGATCGTCGCGATGGTGGCGACCAACGCGTCGTTCGCAGGAGACAGGTTTCAGTCGGTTCTGTCACGGATCTCGCAACCACTGCTGGTGGTTGCTGATGAAGCGCACAACCTGGGCTCTTCAGCTTACCGTTCATCCCTGCCTTCGACCGCCACCTACCGGTTGGCACTGTCCGCCACCCCAGAACGTTGGTTCGATGACAAAGGCACCGACGCGCTCATCGACTACTTCGGCCCCATCGTGTTTGAGCTCGGGCTCGGCGACGCCATCAGCATGGGCGCGTTATGCCGGTACACCTATCAGCCCAGCCTAGTGGAACTCAACGACGCCGAGACGCAGCTGTATGTCGACCTGTCAGCGCAGATCGCGAAGTGTGTCGCTGCGGGCGAGAGTGTCACCGATGCCGACCCAAATTCCCCACTCAGCTACCTGCTTCGGCAGCGCGCCGGAGTTCTTGGCCACGCAGAAGGCAAGCTCGCGATGCTACGCAACGACCTCAACGCGCGTGCCCACTCATGGTTTCAGCTTGTCTACTGTGCCGAGGGAACTCGCCCAGCGCCGCAGGGCGAGCCGCGCGGACCGAACCAACTTCGCGAGGTTTTGAACGTCGTGGGGAACGAGTTGCACCTCGCCGCCCACTCGTACGTCTCCGAGACACCCCGCGCCGAACGCAAGGTACTCCTTCGCCGATTCGGCGCCGGCGATGATCTACGCGTGCTCGTCGCGATGCGCTGCCTCGACGAGGGAGTTGACATCCCCGATGCGCGGACCGGCTACCTGCTCGCCAGCAGCAGTAACCCCCGACAGTTCATCCAGCGCAGAGGCCGCCTGCTTCGCCTCGCCGATCACAAGGATCGAGCCGAGATTATCGACTACCTCGCGGTCCCGCCCGCTGGGACACCGGTCCATTTCGACGTCGAGCGCAACCTGTTGACTCGGGAGCTCGAACGAGCCAATGAGTTTGGCAAGTTGTCCGAGAACTACGAGGCGACACTCGACGCACTTCGGCCCCTCAAAGAGCGGTATCAGTTGATGCACCTATGAGACATGCGAGCCATGACACGAAAGTAATGAAAGGACTCCGCGAGTGAGTAGTGCAGGTCGGATCGAAAGGCAGGTACTTGAGGAGCTGAGCGAGGAAGAACAGACACTCCTCAAACGCGTCCTCCAGATCGAACGCGCGAAGCTGAATGTCAGCGCCTACGACGCCACCGATGACCTTATCGCCGTGGTAAAGGAGATCATTCCATGAGACTTCAGTCGATCACGCTGACAAATTTCCGCCAATTCAAAGGGACGCAGCAGTTCGACCTGCGATCGGACGCCGTCAAGCCTGTTACCTTGATTTTCGGGGCAAATGGTGCCGGCAAGACAACTTTGTTGAACGCATTCAGCTGGGCCCTGTACGGCAAGATGTCCGATGACGTTGAGCACCAGCAACGGCTCGTCACCGACAGTATCTGGCGCGCGACAGCCATTGGTAACGCGGTCGAGGTCGGCGTGGAGATTGTTTTTGACCACGAGGGCCACAACTACCGCGTGCAACGCCGGGCACGGATGCACAAAGAGTCTGACCAGCAATCGCCTATAGCGCCGGACCCGCAAATGTGGCTCACAAAGACCGATGGCTCGTCAGAGCTTGTCGGCGCGCCACAGGAAATGATCAACACCATCTTGCCCCACGGCGTGAGCCGTTTCTTTTTCTTCAATGGTGAGCGCATTGAAAACCTCGTCAAGAAGGGCGCCCACAGCGAAGTCCAACAGGACATCAAAGTTCTGCTCGACCTCGAGCAGGTCGCACGGGCGCTCGTTCACCTACCCAAGGTGGATCGCAAACTCACCGCCGACATCCGCAAACACGGTGGCGACAAGGCGAGCGACATCCAAAAGAGCATTGATGACTTGAACGATCGTAAGACGACCCTCCGCGAGGAGTTGAAGGTCCTGGAGAGCAATCTCGCAACCCTGGACGAGGAACGCGAGAGCGTAATGAACCTTCTGCGTCAACACTCGGAGACAGCGCCGATCCAGAAGCAGAGAGACGACGTCACGAACGAACTTGACGAGGCACGTCGTTCCTTGGCCACGGCGCTGAGTGAGCGCGCCAATCTCATCGCGACACGTGGCTTCCTTGCCTTCACCGAGGATCTCACCGATAGCACCAAAGCCATGGCAGACGCGATGTATCAGAAAGGGGCGCTGCCCGCGCCGCTAAAACGAGAATTCGTCGACCAACTCCTCGACGAGGGCGAGTGCATCTGCGGCACCTCGCTGGCGGCGAACACGGGGCCGTGGAACAAGGTCACGAACTGGCGTCAGCGGGCTGGACTTCAAGCTGTCGAAACCGTTTGGCAGCGGCTCAGCGGTCAGATCGATCCCATGACTTCGGACAGAAGAAGCTTGCGAGATGAACTTGGTCAGTCCATGAAGCGCATCGGCGACCAACGTGACCGCGTCAGCAGGCTGGAAGAAATCAAGTCCGAGCTGGATGGCAAACTCCGCGACATCCGTCTGGAAAACGTGCAATCCCTTGAGTCGAAACGTATCGATCTCGACAACAGGCGCAGCGATAAAGAGCGCCAAATCGGTGCGGCGAACCATGACCTTGAACAGATTACGAAGGACATCGAGCAGAAGACCAAGGATCGCAAGAACGCAGAAGTAACCGATGAACTTGCAATCAAGGCTAGAGCACGCTCCGAGCTCGTTCAGAACGTTCGGCGAGCGCTTGAGGAGATCTTAGAGATCCGCAAGGACGACATGCGTCGTCGGCTCGACGAGGAGTTGAAATCGGTCTTCCGGAGCATCACCCACAAAAACTATGTTCCGAGCCTCAGTGAGGGTTTCGAACTCACTCTGCACACCAACGTCGACGGGGTGCAACTCCCGGTGCCGAAGTCAACCGGCGAGAACCAGATCCTGAGCCTCAGCTTCGTGGCCGCCGTGTCCAAGCTGGCCCGAGAAATCCGAAAGGAGCGCAGAGCTGAGGGACAAGCTGCAGCCGATGCCGGCACCTACCCCATCGTGATGGATGCGGCGTTCGGCTCGCTCGACCATGACTATCAGGAGGCGGTGTCGCGCGCCCTAGCCCAGATGGCGCCACAACTTGTGGTCCTAGTCAGCAAAAGCCAAGGCTTGGGCAAGGTGGCGGACGAGCTAAACCCCTACGTCAGCCACCTTGGTGTGATCGAGAGCCATACCAACCTTACGAGCAAGCCCGAAGACGACATCGAGTTGCGCGGCTACTCACACCCATACATCCGTCACGCCGCGTCCGAGTTCTCTTCTCTCAAGGAGATCACGTCATGACCACATCCACAGATGTTCGAGCCCGGCGTCCCCAGCACTACCAAACACTCATGGTCGAACTTCAGGAAGAAGCTGGCTTCGGTACGTTCCGCGACATCCTGATCTTCGCCGCGGCAGTTGGTTTCCGAGCCGGGCGCCGCTCGTCATTCACCGCAGCTGCGGGCGATCCGATCCGTTACGAAGTACTCACAGTCCCCGTGTACAGCGAGGCCTTGATCAACATGATCGCCGCCGCCAGCGCCAAAGACGATCCCGAGATCATGGACGACAAACGCATCGAAGAGCGCGTCAAAATCTTCGAGGAATACGCCAACGGCGGGCTAGAATGCATCCAAGAACAGGTCAACATACGGCACCAGTCAGCTGCCCTAGTCGTCGCCGACCTGGTCACCGAAGCCCTGAGCGACTCAGGCGGAGCAACCGCCGCATCGGTCGAAGAACTACTTGGCAGAACGACCTGGTAGCCAACAAGATGCCGTCGAGTGGGCAGTGGTGCTTACGAGTTCGTGCCGCTGCCCGACTCCGGGCTGCTGACGATTTTCGTCTGCGACCATACGGAAGCGAGGGATGCCCGCTTTGGCGTTAGACCTCTGGAAGAACGCACCGGTCTCCGGCTGCGTTACTTTCAGGACCCAGGCAGCGCTGAAGTTCCCCTAGCCAGCCTAAGCGTGTGCCGATGCGGTCGGGATGCTCGTACAAGCCTGCTTCCACCTCGGTCTTAGAAATTTTAGCCAGTGGCTCGCGGCGCGGATCATCGGCGGCGAGGAACTCCTCAGTGCGGTGCAGTAGTGGAGGATTGCTCGATCGGCGATAGTCGTGCACGTCCACGGATCTTGAGCGGAGATCGACGACGGTGGCAGTTGTCATGCTCGGATGAGGATCGTGGCCAAAATCTGGATAGCTCAGATACGTAACCAGCGGTTGATCGCGATGGAGTTTGAGGATGTTGGCGCCCGGCACAGTCCCGACGAGAGTGCGCGCGCATCCCTCGAGAACCCGCAAGACCGGCGGGGTGTACGGCAGAGCGTCGGTATGGACGTACAGCGCGGATGGGGTCTGTTTGCCGACTGGACTGGCTGAGACCGCTAACGCGATCATGTCGCGGTTGCCTGAGGCGAGGAGCAGGCGGTCAGCGCGTTCGCGGGCAACCTTGTAGGAGCGTGTGAATTCGCGCACGTCGTATTGGAGGGCTTGGGGCAGGTGTTTGTAGCGAGGGCGTCCGTCGAACCGGGCGAGTGCGAGATAGATGAGTAGATCGGCGGTCGCGCGCTCGCGAAGGTCCTCCCAGTGCTGGGTACCGGTGGTGGTGCTGATGATGGCGAAGGCACGCGCGAGACTGCCGAAATTCCGGATGACGCTGGTGGCTTCGGGGAGTTCGCTTGCCCTGGGGAGGCGAGCTCACTGAGTGAGGAACGCGACCAGGGGCGCCAGTAGTTCCTGGTGCTGGTCGAAGAGCTGTTCGCAGATCCAAGGCTCGGGTGGGGCGCTGCGGCGTTGCATACGCTCGGCGAGCAGACCTTGGGCTCTGGAGGGGTTGCGGAAGACATAGAGAATACCTGGCGCTGCCGGCAGTGTGGGGGCTTCGAGGGTGGTTTGGATGAGGTCCCGCAGCTCGTGCTGGGTGAAGAACTTCTGGAACGTGCCGGTGTTGGTGAGAACTCCGTCGCCCGCGGGGCGGCCTCGCAGACCGTCTGCGTCCCACGTCACGCGTGCCGAGACGATGAGGAGCTCTTGCGCCAGGTTCCATGCGTCTCGCAACGTCGCGACGCGCTCGCCGGGGTCTTCGATGACATTCAGTACGAAGCCGAGGTTCACAACCTGAGCGGGTATGTGTGGGCTGCCGGACCGGTGAGCCGGGTCCCACCCGTTGGCCGTGATGCTGAGTTCAGCGAGGTGGTGCAGATCAGTTCCCCGGCCACAGCCGTAGTCGAAGACAGTGCTGTGAGTGGTAACGAGGGCGGTGGCGAGCGGCCGCGACAGCGCACCGCGGACGATCGCGGTGCGGTGCCGGGGAACCGTTCTTGTCATGCGGCGGTGGGGTCGACCGCGTAATCGATCAGGTCGGTGATCGTGCGCATGTTGCGGTCGCCGACGAGGTAACCGATCCCGCGGTGGAGATGGACACGGAATTGCTGCGCGAGGGTCTCCTCGTCGAGGGCCAGTCCGTCAGCGTGGCAGCGTTGCCGGAGAAGTGACCAGTACAGGTCTCCGTGCTGGCCGGCGAAGGTGCGCCAGGTCATCTCGACGTTGCTGTCGGCGGGGTGTTTGGCCGCGGGGGGTGGGGTTGGCTCGGCGAGTGAGCGACAGAATGCCCATCGGCAGAGCGTGTTCCATTGGGTGATGCCGGTGCGGCGTTTGAGGGTGATGAGCTGGTCGCGTGCTTGTCGGCTGACGCGGATGTTCTCGAGTGGCATCGTGGGTTCCGTCTTCTACCAGAGGTATCCGGTCTTGGCGGTCGTCACGCCGCTGTTCGTGTCATGTTCAAGCTGGTAGGTGTGGCCGACATGCTTACGGAGCTTGTTCCATGCTGCTTCGTCGATTTCCTGGTCGGTGGACAGCAGGATGACTTGATGGCTGGCTTGGGGAAAGTATCGTTCGATCAGGTGACTGCGGTGGATACCGTCCAACCGGCCTAGCGGCGTGTCGATTACTACGGGTAGCGGGCGACCTGATGCCTGCGCGAGGCCCCAGAGCATGGACACCGCGAGGAGCTGACGTTCACCGGCGGAGAGTTGCTGCGGCAGCAGGACCGTACCGTCTTGGCCATGAAGCTCAACGCTGAAGGTCTCGGGGTCGATGCTGATGTCGGTGATCAGCCGATTCTTCCGCGCCAAGCGTTGCAGCGACTCCAGGATGAGTTTCTGAATCCGGTCCACGTTGCGACGAGTTGCTTCGTGGCGGAATTTCGTGAGTGTCGCCCGCACGCGTTGGCTGTGTTCGATCAGGCGACGGGAGTCGTCGGCCGCGGTCATCTCGTCGGCAGCCTTGTCGAGGAGCCGGCTTAGCTTGCGCTCCATCTCTTCCTCAGCGGCAGACGCGGCAGCTACTTCCGCTTCAGCATGCGTGAGCGCCTGGGCAGCTGCGGCGACTGCGCGGTGAGCGTCGTTTCGACGCTTGTGCAGGTCGTCGAGGGCCTCCTCAGACGGCACGTTCGCAAGCCCGCGAAGGATGTTTTCAACCTGGTTCTCCACCGCCTGACGTTGCTCGATCAGGCTCTGGGCTGCGTGGATCTCCCGGTCAAGCCCAGATTCGAGTAGTTGCCGCAACGCTGCGAGGCCATCACGATCGAGATCAGTGATGCGCGCTCGCTGGGGGCTCCCGCGCCGCGTTCTGCGGTCTTCAGTGAGGGAACGTTGCAAGGCTTGAACCACAGTGTCAGGCACGTTGTGCTGTCGTAGCTGCTGAATGGTCGCCCGATCACGGGACTTGAGCAGATCGGCAATGTCGTGCAGGTGGATGCGTTCGAGTTCGACATCCGCGTGGTCGGCGAGGGTCTCCAACTGGTCCCGGACCAGCTGAAGCGGGAGGGCCCCTGCAGCGAGGTCGGTCAGCCGTGTGTCGAGGTCTTTCTTGGACGCGGTCAAGTGCAGCTTGGCTGCTTCCAGTTCCCGACTTCGGTCGAGGAGCTCGCCGCCTTCAAGCTGAATCTTCACCTCGAGATCGTGGAGCACCTTCTCGGCTCGATCGTGGGCGCCTTGTGCCTCGGCGACGCGGTCTTTCGCACGTTCCCTGTCCTGACGGTAGGTCGCGAGCTTCTTACGCTCGACATCCAGGAGCTTCTGCATCGCCGGCGTGGCATGGTCGGCCTTGTGATTGCGCTCGACCACAGTTAGGTCGGCTGCAAGGCGATCGACCAGGTCAAGCCCAAGCAGAGCACCGATCGCGGTGCGCAGCACTTCGCGAGCGTTGTCCAGCTCCGCCAACGTCTCGATCTTCTCCCCGTCGAAGAAGAACAGTTCTGCGACGCCGCGTGGCACGAACGCGTCGACCCGTTCAGCCCACTGTCGCGACAGAGTGATGTCAGGTCGGTCGTCCACGAGGACGTCCAGACGTTCCTTCGCGCCGGTGCTGGTTCCGGCCCAGGAACGGCATACCCGATAGTGGCGGTCCTGGCCCTGCTCGACGATGTGAAAAGCAAGTTCAATCGAGGCGCCGTCTTCCGGTGGCACTCCGTTGTGGATCAGCCGACGCAAGTACTGCTGGTAACTACCGTTGCCGCGACTCGTCGTCCGTGCCAGCTGTCCGAACAGTGCCAGCTGAATCGCGTCCAGGAAGGTGGTTTTGCCGCCACCGTTGAGAGCACCGATCAAGGTGACCGGCTTGCTCGGCGTCGGTGGGGTGAGTGTGAAGCTGTGGCGACCGCCGAACACGCCGACGTTGTGAAGTACGAGTTCGTCGAAGATCATGACACGCGGCTGCTCTCAATGGGGATCAAGCGGATGAGGCCGGTTTCGAGGTCAATGAGATCCTCTGTAGCCTGGTCGATCCCGTCCTTCCCCTGTTCCTTGCGCCGACGATGGGTCCGCGCACGATCGACCGCGTCCTCTCGATCGTCGTAGAACCCTTTACGCAACGCCGCCTGTAGCGCATCGAACAGCCCCGCGCGCCGGGACATCGCTCGGTGCCGCTGCTCAATGTCCAGCAGCTCTCGCACCAGCTCGAAGTGCGGCGAGTCGGTGTCGTCGCCAACGATCTCCCGAAGAAGACGAACATCCTCAGCTCCAAGGGGGAGATGGTCGTCCATCGGCTTGCCCGGGTACGGCTCACCCACCGCGTCCTCGTAAATCTGCGGTAATGAGTCTTCGAACTCATGCTTTTCGACCACCCAGATGCGACGGATCTCGTCCAACTCCGCCGGCGTGATGAGCTCGATGTTCGCGACGTTGCTGGGCCCCTCCCGCCGAATGTAGGTCTGAGCCTCGAGCAGCTTCTTCAGCCACGCTTCTCGCCACCGCTGCAGGTAGGGTCCGTGGATCGGCTGGTCATGGAACAGTTGGACAGTGCCGTTCATCCGCCGGAAGTCGCGCCGGTCCCGATCATCGGTCTTGTCCAGATCGTCGCGGATGTCCAGGAGCGGGCGCATCCACTCCTTCTCCTCGTCGTTCTGGATCATGGCCGACATCGACTTGTCCTTGTCGACGAGGGTGCATGTCCAGCATCCGAACCGGCTGTCTCCGCAGCTGGGAGTCGTCGTGTCGACTACCAGCGGGCACTCGCCGTCCGACGAAGCGCCCTGGTACATCGTCAGCAAGTCTTTGTTGTTGTAGCCCCATGGATTGGGGCGTTGCATCAGGAAGAGCCACACGTCATCGTTGGTCCAGTTCTCGACCGGGCTGTAGACCAGCGAGTTCGGGAGATTGGAGTTCGGGCTCAGCCGGTCCCGGACGCGTCGTTGCTCCAGAGAGTTCATTCGTGACGCGCGACCCGAACTTTCCGCCTTGCGTGTGCCCAATACCAGGATCGCTTCACCGTGCTTACGCACCATGCGGCGGATGAAATCGTTCGACGGATTGATCTTGAGCCGCTCGGTGCACCACCGGAACTTGGGGCGTGGGGCCGGGTAGCCGCGTCCGATCAGGTTGACCCAGAACGTATCGGTGATCTGCGGCGTCAGCCGATGCGGCTCGATCGGTAGCCCGTGCTTGGTGGCAGTATCGCCGATCAGGTCCAGGGAGTGACCAACCCAGGCGGCGACCACTGGGTTCTCGACCAGCGTATCCGTGCTGATCACGTGCACCTGCTTGGTCCGCTGCTCAGGCTGAAGCTTCTCCAGAGCCATCCAGACCAGCTGCAGTGTCGCGGTGGAATCCTTGCCACCGCTGTAGCCAACAACCCACGGAATGCGATCAGCCAGGTACAGCTCCTGCACCTCGATGATCAGCCGGTCGAGCGTGGCCGACAGGCCGCCGTCGGCAAAGGCTGAGTCCCTGGTTGTCTTCGGCTTGCTCATGATCGCCCTCGTTCGTACATCGTCTCGATGCGCATCTCCTCAGGGGAGAGCTGAATGCCCAGTGTTTTCTTGATCACGTTTGTCGTGAGAGTAACGTTTGTGCTCGACTTGGACACTTTGCCGCCGATAAGAGCCCGGCCTTCCCAGAGTTGTGAGTTCGCGCGCGACCAGTCGATCGTCGCCAGCGACGCCAGGGAACGACGCCATTTTCGTGAATCGCGCGACTCGCGCAGCAGCGTGTTGCCGACTTTCCCTAGTGCATGAAGAGCGATCCCGTGACTGTGGATGAAGTCACGCCGGACATCTCCAGCTGTCACCTTCTTCTCGTGAACTAGCTGCCACTCAGTCACCTTCTCGGCGACGAGATCCCAATAGTTGCGCGCAAGTTTCGCAGCATCATCAACGGTCAACTCCTCAACTGAATCAAGGAGTGCTTTGGTAGCACCGTGGAGAGCCGAGAGCGTGAACAGCTTTCGGGATCGGGCCGAAAGATTGTTGCGCTCCATCTCGATGAGATCCGCCCACAGAGCCGAGCTTTTGACAATATTCTTGACGATGCGGGCGCCATTTTCGCGATGATCGTACAGAATCGTCAAAGTGCGCGACGGACGGATAGCGTACCTGTTGAGGTCGGTAAACATCTGCTGGCAGCGTTCCAGACCGATATCCAGAAACAGGACGATTGGGATACTTTCATCACCCATATCTGGATTCTCGCGCAAAGCTTGTTCAATTGCCGCGCGACGGTGCTGCCCGTCATTGATAACAAAACGCGCCGACATCGGTATCGCGAGAAGTCCTATGCGACCCTCCGCGCCGCCTGCACCAAGTGGGTCGAATCGAATATCGGCGTCGACAGAGGCAGTCAGCGCAGAGAACACATAGTTATGAGGGTTATCGAGAATATAGCGAGCCATCTCGGGGACGCGCGCCTTATTGAGGCTGCGCTGAGCCCGCAAATTCGCCTGTAGTTCCTCTTCATCGAAGAGAAAGAGACGTGGCACAAGGCGGAGGGGGAACATCGTCACGTAGAAGTGACGTTGCGCTTGTACGCCGCGAATGGCGGGGAACACGTACTCGAAGACATCCGGGCGAGCCACGACGGGATGTCGCGACTCCTTGACGGGACGTTCGTCCGCGACGGTCGACATGATCAATCTGTACCTCCCCTCCGATCTGTACGCAAGCTGACATTCAAAGGTCCGCACAGGCAACGGCGTGGCTACGAACACCGCAGCCTGTGGTTGCGTACACTACCGTTGCCCACCGACAAGATCGGTAGCCACACCGGACCAACAGCCGAGGGATGTCGTGACCAGCGAAGATGCAGAGCGAGCTGTCTACCTGGACTCCAACGCCACAACGCCAGTGGAGCCGGCAGTGCTAGACGAGGTCATGCACTACCTCTCCGTTGAGTATGGCAACGCCGGCAGCCGAACCCACGAGTACGGCCAGACGGCCAAGAGTAGAGTTCAGCGGGCCCGCGAACAGGTTGCCGCGGTCGTCGATGCGCAACCTGATGAGGTGATCTTCACCAGCGGTGCCACTGAGGGCAACAACATCGCACTGCTCGGCCTGGCACAGCACGGCGACAAGACCGGACGACGACGCATCGTCACCACACAGATCGAGCACAAAGCCGTCCTCGAGCCGGTCGAGGAGCTGCAGAAAAGAGGCTTCGACGTAGTCTACGTACCGCCAACTTCAGGTGGCTGGGTCGATCCAGACGCCGTAGCAGCAGCCGTCACACCCGACACGCTCGTGGTATCGATCATGCACGTCAACAACGAAACCGGAGTGCGGCAGCCGCTCAGCGACATCGTCGACCAGCTCCGCGACCACGATGCCTACCTACATGTCGACGCCGCACAAGGGTTCGGGAAAGAACAGCCCGAGCTCAAGGACCCTCGCATCGACCTCATCAGCGTCTCAGGACACAAGATCTACGCACCCAAGGGCATCGGAACGCTCATCACCAGGCGACGAGGCTACAAACGACCACCACTGACACCTCTCACCTACGGTGGCGGCCAAGAACGCGGCCTCCGACCCGGCACCCTGCCCGTCGCCCTCATCGCAGGCCTCGGCACCGCAGCGCAGCTCGCCACGGCCAACCACCGACGGCGACAGGACGCCTGCCTTCGGTACCAGCGAGACGTGATCTCCACGTTCCAGGACCTGGGTGCCGAATTCAACGGCGACCTGGACCGCACAGTGGCACACACTGTGAACGTCTCCATCCCAGGTCTCGACTCTGAAGCCGTCATGCTGTCGCTCAAGGGAGCCGCCGCTATCTCCAACGGCTCAGCTTGCACGTCACACAGCTACGAGCCGAGTCATGTCCTGGCCGCGATGGCGCTTAGCCCTGACCGACTCCAAGGAGCACTGCGGATCTCCTGGAGTCACATGACACAAGCCACAGACTGGGACGACATCCGTGGTCGTATCGCCGCAATCCGTTAGCTGATCAACTGATGTGACACTCAACTATCCCCTATTCACTACTAGATTTATCTTCATGCATCGACCACCCGTTCCTGCATATCGGGAAGTTTGCTCACCGAGACGAGGCGGATTCAATCCACTCGACCGAGACCTATTCAGACGCGCACTTCCAGGAGCGCTGGACTTACCAAGCGATCGATTGACCACGGGTCATGTTCGTGACAATACACGCGTACATTAACTGGGTTGAGCGTTCCACGTGCTCGGGCTGGAGCCGCGAACAACTCATCTGTCGCTAGTCTGGCGCTACACCCGTCCGGGTGTTCACACCGCCCTCGCATGCTGACAATGCGCAGCACCCAGAATGGTTGCGGCAAGGTCATCCAACCAAGGCTTGGGTGATCAACGTGTCTCGCCGGCCAGGTCGCAACATCGTAGAGGCTTGCATAACGGCTCTTTACTTGATTGCACCAACCGCAGGCAAGGCGGAGATTGTCTACGTCGTTTGAACCACCTCCAGCGACCGGAGTAACGTGATCGATCTCAATCGATAGATGTCGCTGCTTTAGTCCACGCGGGCGCACGAAGTCTACTAACACGGGCAGAGGAACGCGGGAACCGATAGGCCGACCCAGGAAACGATCTCGTGCGCCGTCCGCGAATTTATAGCCGCAGAGATAGCAACGCGGAATAGGTTCAACCAAATACCAAAGTTGCCGCCTAATCGCCGTGCTTAACCTCGCCCGTCGTCGAGCTCTTTTGTGGCGGACGTCACGCCAAGCTAGCTGTGCCAGAACTCGCACCACCCGATTAAGCTCGTCGTGCGGCACGCGAACTCCGTCGTCAATGAGGGCATTTCGGACGTCCTGGGCAAGGTGACCAATTCGATGCCTGTCGTCCCGTTCATAGGCAGCGAGGTCTACCAAACTGTGTCAACGTCGGACAAGGAGATCCTAGCGAAGTCCGCACCCGAAGGTCCCAACGTCCGCGCAACTTGTGCAGGTCCCAGTACCACAGGAGCGTGCGGGAGAGTCCACTGAGGTTTGAAGCTTGCTCGCGAGCATCGCCTTCGCATACGCAGCTAGGAGGCGAATCCAAGCGCGGCAATCACGGGTTCGTCGCCAACGGGCGCGAGGCGCGCGTCGCAGCAAGTGCGGTCGACGGTGTCGACCAGGCTGGAGGACTGCGGAATCACGATCTCCCCAGGTACGTCCAGCCGGTCGTCCGGCTCGAATCACGAAGCCATATCGGTGATCGTGAACTCCTCGGCCTCGGGTCTGGTGGCATAGGGCGCGAAAGTCGCAGCCAGCTCGACCTGCAGAAAAGTAGACGAGGGCCGCCCGCGGTGCGGACCTCAGCTCACGCAGGGCCGGACGGTAGGAAGCCGCGCTGAGGATGCCCTCCACCAACACCGGCCAGCCCGTGGCCCGCAACGCCCTCGATCACAGCCTCCACGTAATCGTGGAAGACATCCTGCGCAGCGACCACTACGGCAGCATGCTCACCGACCTCGTCGCAGATCATCGCGGCCGCACCGGCAACTACCATATCGACAAACTCGTCCGATGAGAACGCTGCGCCGCCACGCAACCCGACCGCAGGCGGCGGAGGTCGGCCCCGCCGACATGCGGCAGTGGCACCGGCAACGTGACGTGACCTGCTGGACCTGCCCCGGCGACCAGCTCCTTCCACACAGCTCCAACCTGAGTACCGGGGGTTGCCGTTGCTGTATTCGCCTGGGCCGGCGAAGGCGTCGTAGTAGATGACGCGCCGGTTGTACTTGGCGATGATGGGGAACCAGGCGCCGAGGTAGGCGCGAAGCAGACTGTGCTTCGCGGCTGTGTGCGGCGGACGGTCCCACAGCTGGAGTTCAGCGGACCTGGACGTCGGCATAGATCAAGAGTCGCCGACACCGCCACATGTGTTACGGGACGTCGCTTCCAGGTGACATGACGTCGTTACCCGCCGATCCTGCATCGGCAGGACTCGATGGGGTCGTCAGGGCGTCGCGTTGCCCGTGCTCGCTGAGTTCCTGAGCCCAGGCCCATGCGGCGCTCGGGTTGCGGATGTAGAACTTCCGGCGTGAGTCGCCGCGGGGTAGCGGGCTGATCAGTCCAGTGTTGACCAGGGCACGCAGCGGGCTCTGCAGGTTGCTGATCGTGATCTCGAGGGTCTTTGCCAGGTCGGTGAGGCAGACGATGCCGTCGTCGGTGCTGGCGATCGCCAACATCAGCTCGAGGCGGTACCGCTGTCCGAACGCGTGCTGGGAGACCTGACGCAGCCGTTCCGCATCCATCTCGGTCACGAACTAGATGTTACAGGTTCCTCGTTACGGATATCGCGTAAAGTTTCTTGGGCGAGGGGCGATGAGCGGTGCGCGAGCAGGAGTGACGATGAGCGGCAAGTCGGCGATCGAGTGGACGGAAGTCACCTGGAACCCGACGACAGGTTGCGACCAGGTATCGGCCGGTTGCGACAACTGCTACGCCCTCACGCTGGCCAAGCGGCTGAAAGCCATGGGCACGCCGAAGTACCAGAACGACGGTGACCCGCGGACCTCCGGCCCGGGCTTCGGCGTGACGGTCCACCCGGACGCGCTGGATCTGCCGCGGCGTTGGCGCACGCCGCGGGTGGTGTTCGTCAACTCGATGAGCGACCTGTTCCACGCCAAGGTGCCGACAGCATTCGTGCGGGACGTGTTCGAGGTCATCGCGACCACCCCGCAGCACACTTACCAGGTCTTGACCAAACGCTCGACGCGCCTGCGGCGGCTGGCCGATCAGCTCTCGTGGCCGGCGAACCTGTGGATCGGCGTCAGCGTGGAGAACGCCTCACAGCTTGGCCGGGTCGATGACCTGCGCGACGTACCGGCGGCGGTGCGGTTCCTGTCTTGCGAGCCGCTGCTGGGACCACTGGACGGGCTCGAACTGGACGGTACCGATTGGGTGATCACCGGCGGCGAGTCCGGTCCCCGGGCACGTCCCGTCGACCCTGCGTGGGTACGAGGCATCCGCGACCGCTGCCAGCAGGCAGAGGTCGCCTTCTTCCACAAGCAGTGGGGAGGTCGCACACCGAAGGCAGGCGGCCGCGAACTCGACGGCCGACTCTGGGACGAGATGCCGCAGCTACTCGCCCACTGAGGCGCCAGCCATTCGTCCACTGTCGTGATCAGCCGACCACCCAGTCTCGCACCTGCTTGGGAGTGCAGTCGATGCGGATCGTGCCAGCCTTGTGCAGCTCACGGGCGGCTTTGCGCACGAGCACGTCGCCAGCGATACCGTAGGCATCGCCGAACACCGCCTGCGGGTGGTGCGCCAGCTTGAAGCTGCCGTCACGTCCGGCAAGCTTGACCAGGTTGCGCTTGATTTCCTCGATGGCGCGCTGCTCTTCATCTTCCTGCTGGAACTCGGCGAGGTTGAACAGCACCCCTTCTGGGGGGGTCGGCGCCCGGACCGACTACGTCGAGCCACGCGCGTCGCGCCGCGGCGGCGCTGTGCCCGAAGACCCAGATCCCGTGCTCACCCCTGGTCAAGAACACCAGGTGATAGACCGGTTGATGGTGCATTTGCCTCCGCACTGGGACCACGACATGTTTCATGTTCGTGGCCGCGCCGAGCCGGCGCGCGTATTCGGTCACGACGGCTTCTGCCGCAGACTCCCAGTCTCCGCGGCGTGAGCTCTTGTGCGCCTCAAGCGCGACTTTCCGCCACCACGGGCCGCCACACACGGCGTCCATCGCCTGGATTGCGGCATGATCAAGCAAATTCTTGTGCAGGACGCCCGCGGCGCTTCGGGTGAAGTCGGCGCTGAAGTTCAGGAGCGCCTCGGTTCGTGGCCAGGCGCTACCGCGCGCCCGCCGAAGCAGACAGTGCAGCTCGACGAACGGCAGGATCGCGCCACAGGGATCGAGGAACAAGAACAGCGGCACTCCGCCAGCGCGGGACACGATCTCGGGCAAGTGATCCTGGACTTGGCCGTGAAACGCCTCCACCTGTAAGCCTTGGTCGCGGTACTCGGCCGCGACCGTCGACAGCCTTCGATAGTCCTGTCTGCGGCGTTCGACCAGCAGCACCTCAACTTGGGTGGATGTACGCGCACGGAGCGCTGCCTGCAGCAACAGCTCCGCAGATGCCGGTCGTCCATCGTCGTAACGGCCGCGGCCGGCGTAGCCGTCCACCACCATCGCTCGCCGACCTGGGATTTTCGACGCGGTCATCACGACGAACGGGAGGGCGTAGCCCCGAAGCAGCTCGTGCTTGAACACCGATTGAGCCTGCTGGTTGTCCAGGAGGCCAGCGCTGGTGCCTTTCGCCATAGGGAGGCCCTCCCCCGCAGCCGATCTTCCGATCGTCACATGACCAGCGGTGAGAACGAAGTGACGCTCCGGAATATCGCCCGTGCGGCCGAACCGTCCTGCGAACACCTGAACGAGCAGATAACTGCCCACCTCAGTCAACTCTGTCCCGAGCGGAACCCGGCTGCTCAACCTTTCACAGGAAGCTGGGGTCGCCGGTGATTATGCGCCGAGTCTCCGCGGTCTTAGTTCTCAAGCCCCGCAAGCTCCGCACTCACCGCGTCGAGGAACCGGCCCCGCGGTTCCTGCAGATAGACCCAGACCGGTTGATCAGCAGGGGCACCTTCCCAGTGAACGCGGTTCAGCGCGATCACCCACTCGTTCATCGTCTGCTTGAGCCTGTCAGAGGCGACTATGGCAAGCCGAGCCTGAAGTACCCATAAGCGGTCGTGCAGTTCACTGGAGGGTTCTCGTCGGTTCACAGCCGCACGCTCAATCGCTTGTCCGACTTCGATCATTGCCTCGCTCACGTGGAGTCGCTCGGCGCGAAACTCAGCCGCCCGCGCAGAACGTTCCCGCCTCTCCGCTGCACGGCTCGCAAGATGTTGGCTCACAATTGTTCCCGTTGTGCCGATCACCGTCCCGAACAGCGTGCCGATCAACACGAGCCAGTTGTTCATACCTTGCCTCCTAATGCGAATCGGGTGCACGACGCTGGATACTGCGTCACCCTTGCCATTAGCCCCGATGTTGTCTCAGACAACAACGTCGCTGGGCGCGTCCAGGTTGCTACACACACACCTTCCGTCAGCATCTGCGGTTATCGTCGTTCCACCTCCGCTCGACCCCTAGGAGCGACCAGGGCGTCGGGGCGTACGTATGTCCGACTCGGCGCGAGACGCGACGTCGGAACTGGAGGTTGATGTCGATCGGCTCGCCAAGTTCAAGGCGATCACGATCGGGATGAAAGTTGCGGAGAGTCAGCGCCCAGATTCCGCCCCCAGCCGAGGGGGGCGCAGAGCCGCGCACCGCATCAGCGTGCGATGCTGACCAAGCGCCCACTCTCAAGCCATGTGCCTTCGACGACACGCGGACTAGGGATTCGATGCCGGCTGTGCCGCCGACGAGCCACGGGCCGGCGCCTGAGGCTTGACGACGCTTGCGGCACTCCAGAGCGCCTCGTAGCGGTGGTGATAGACTCGCGCCACCTCCGGATCTGACTTCATGATCGCGGTGATATTGCGGCCGACACCGTTGACCGACGAGCCCAGCAGACGAAAAGGGCGGCAACGCGGCTCATCCTTGCAGACTATCGGGCCATGCCAGGTCTTGGCGAACATCAGGCCCAGACCGAATAGGATCAGGTCGAGGCCGAGGGCCAGCATCTAAACTTTCTCGCAATTGAAGTTACCACCGTGCGTAATATGTCTCACTTTTGTTAATTTCCGACTAACGAAACGAGACTCAGCTGTGGCGAGACCAGAAACATTGTTCTTTCTCAGCACGCTGGGTGACAATAAGACTATGTATGCACTCAGGGAGCTTGAGCACTGGCGGGAACGCCAGCTTGACGAGTACCAACGCGCACAGATCATTGACCGACTCGACCGTCAGCGACTGCTCGATGAGTACCAGCGTGCCCAAGCCATCGACCGGATGGACCAGCAGGTCTCGACCATGTCTGAATTGGCGCGGTCCCTCGCTGGTGTCGACGAGAGCGTCGGGGTCATGGAAGCCGACCTCGCCCGACTGACCGCAGTTGCAAGATCGGCGCTACCCGCCATCGTCGAACACGTCGCGCTGTCCGCGAAGCGCCTCGCTGGAATCGAACAGATGCTGGCCAGCCCCAACGAGACGGCCGCCTCAGAGCTAGTGCGCAGCGGTTCGTACGCCCTCGCATCCGCGGCCGAACTGTCCGCCACCGGCTCCAGCGAGCTGGCTGATGACTGGCTGGAACAAGCGGTCGCCGACCTGACGCGAGCAGTAGAGAAGTACCAGTACCGCCCCGAGTCCTGGCACCTACTCGCCCTAGCCTTGAAGCAGCAAGGCGACGATGAAGCAGCAGCCGTGGCCTTCACTCGCTGCGCGCTCTATGCGGTCACCAAGGCACCGAAGTTGGCAGCATGGGCGATACTCATGGCCGCCGGAACGTTGCGGGAAGACCTCGACCAGCCAGCCCAGGCAGCCAAGCTGCTAGGGAAGTACCGCAAACAGCTGAACCGTTGCGCTGAAATCCATCTCGCGCTGGCGGTCCACCACGACGACCCCGAGGCGCTGCCACAGGCGCTTGAGCTCGCGCCGATCCTTGCTGCGGACGCGCGCATTGCCGGCGTCGAGTCTGTGGAATTGGACGCAGCTGCCCTCTGCCAGCACGAAGACGGACCGGTCGCCCGATTGCGGCACCTTGAGAAACAGATATGCGCGCTAGCTGCCGCGGCCGAGGCGGGCGGATTGACTGGGATCAGCACCCGCGTACCGCCGCTCACCCTGCCCGAGCTTGGAGTCGATGCCCTGCTGCGGGCGGAAACCCACATCCCGACGGCCGTGGTGGACGCCAACCGGCTCATGGACGAAGTCAATGCCAGCCTGCAACAGCTCATGGACACGGCCCAGAAAGCCGAGGCCGCCGACATCGAGGCAAAACAGGAGCTGAGACGGGCAATCGAAAAGGCCAGCAACGAACGTGACCGTCGCGAAGAGGAGTTTCGACGGGCGCTTCAGGATGCGTTGCTCGACGACGAGATACTCCAGGCCAGGAACGCGGTCACGCGGGCGCAGGAGGTAGTAACAGCTGCCTGGCGGGCGTCTTGGGAAGCAGACGCAGAGTTCAGACGCATTTCCGATTCCGCGGACTTCGTGAACCTTGTGGCCCCACAATCGTCAAGATCATTCAGAAACAATGATGGCCTGTGGTGGAACATTTGGGTGGACTTCACGGAAGCCCGAACCTTCGGCCACGCCGATACACTCCGGACAACGTTAGCCGTGCAACGGAAGGCAGTTGCAGAGAAGTTGGCAGCCGCCCAAAAGGCCGAGAATGACGCGCAGAACTCTCCGCCGCAAGCGGCCTCTGATTGGCTGCAAGCGGTTCAGGACGCGGAACGAACCCGCCACTCAGCCGCGCGGGCGAAAGAGCACCTTGACGCGTACCTGGAAGAACTCACCGAGGCACAATTGGCGGCTACTAAATACCGCAAGGGGACATGGTGGACGAAGCACTATAAGGGACTCCCAGGCTTCCCGAAAAGACGTCTGCGAGCGGATCTGCAGGGCGCGTTCGATGCACTACCCGAATCCCACCAACAGGTGCTGTATCGCGACGAACAACGGCTTGCCGAGCAGGTGGACCGACTAGATCAGGTTGTCAACCAGCTCCGAATCGACAGCGAACTCCGCACAGGTGAGGCCGAGCAGGCCGAGCGACGCGCCCGGCAACTAGTCGAACTTGCACGCGAGGCAGCCCAGCGCGAGGTTGAGCAGGACCATCAGCGAGTCGAACAGATCGCACGCGACGCCGATCATCGTGCCCGACAAGGAGCCGAAGAAGCCTGCCGGCTAGCGGAACAGAAAGCCAGCGAAACAGCCGAAGCCGTCCACCGGGCCCGCGACGCCACGCTGGATCTAAAGCAGTCACTTGAGGCTGCGATAACGAGGGCGACCGCTTCCCGAGGCCGCATTGTGCCGAGTTGGGGATCTTGGACTGATCAGCTTGTTTGATCAACTGTCGTCAATTCCTGATGGAATAGTGGTGCGTAAATCCTGGTACGACAGCCTCACCTTGATCTTGTCCTGTTTGCCCGATTTGTTTGGCCAGACGCGCGCAGTGGTTCCATCGCCGTTCGAGGGCTTGATGGCGTCGAAGTCACCAGATCCACTGCGAGTGATGGTTTCAGGTCGGAAGTGTCGTCGACGGCGAGCGGTCGACCCTAAACGTGCAGAGGCGGGGGCGACTAGGGCGGGTCGCTTCGCGCGACGAGTTTCCCGCGCAGACGATAATCGTCGAAGGTCGTCGCACGTCCGCAGAGAGCATTGGGGCACCCACCTGCCCGGGCTGGCGGCTCAGGTCCAACTCTGGGAGCTGACTTCGATGAGCAGCTCCCATCGGTGACGAGCGAGCCCGTCACCGACAACGAGTGACGCCTCTCTTGAAACCAGCCCGGAAGCATGCCGTCCGACGTCGTGTCACGATGGAACTTATGCACGCCATCTCAGCCATGTGCCTTCGCCGACACGCCGTCCACTTTGTGGCGTGCGACACAGTTAGAGGGACCGCGCGTGACCCATTTCGTGACCCGAAACCGTGTTCAATCGTGTGACTTCTGGGGTCACGCGAGAGAACCGTGAGGACATAGTGGCTGGTAGAGGCCTTGGACGGCGCTGTCACCCACTCTCCTAAAGCGGGTGTCGCAGGTTCGAATCCTGCCGGGGGCACCTGATTTCTCGATCATGAAGTCCGGCCGGCGGTCGTATTCGCGGCCACCGAACAACCCGCGTTGTAAGCGCGAAAGCGTGGCCGGAGAACGGCCTTCAGTCGCGGACCGTCAGGGCGCGCTCGTTCCGATTTTCACCGCAGCCATACCAGGCGACGGGTCCTGTTCTTTCGGCGGCCGAACGGGGCCGGTCACCGGAGTGACCTCGCTCGAAAACTCGAGTCGTCCCCCAAATGGAAGAACAAGTGCCCCTCGATCGTGTCGTCGGCGACCAGGACCGCCCAGCCGCGTCCGCTGACCTGGTCGCCCTCGTCGACGCCCGCCCAGGTGAACTCGACGCCGGGAGAGCCGTCACGTTCGCTCGCGCGGCAGTCCAGCTGCCCGGCGACGGCGATGAACCCGATCTGCCCGGTGCCGTCTTCGGCGAACTCGATGAATCCCGGCTCAACGAGGTCGATCGCTTCGCGGTCCCAGCCGCTCATCGCCGCGATCCGCCACCGACCGATCAGCCGCTTCGGGAACGTCGGCAAACGTCGTGTCTAGCCACGAACCTGGCCGCCGCGCGGCCCGCGGCGGCCACGCTCACGGCCGATCCGCCCACCGGGCCCCGTACGCCAACCCCGGTGCGAGGTGCTGGAACCGCAGGTGCAGTTCCCCCGACGGCCCCACCGCCTGCGGCCGTCCGCGGTAGCCCGGGTCCGACACGTCCCGCTGGAACGCGCCGTCCAAGGTCCGGACCTCCCGGGCTTCCCCGAAGCGGACACGGAGGTCGAAGGCGTCGCACGGCTGCCGCGGCACGCAAACCAGGTACGGCCGGAGGGCCGACGCCGAGGGCAGCCTGAACAGGACCGCCACCTCCCACGTCTCGCCCCGGGCCAACGGCCGGGGGAGCTCGACCTCGTATCCCCAACGGTCGCTCGCCTCCATGCCGCGGTCGGCCACCGTTCCGCCGTAGAGCACCGTCACCTCCAGGTCCTGCCGGGACGGGCCCGAAACCGCGAGGTCCAGCGCACGTAGTCCGTCCTGGTCCGCGACCACCCGGCGCTGTTCCAGCACCACTGGCTCGGGCCGGTCCAGCACCAGTGCGACAGCCAGCGAAGCCGTGTGCCACCGGCTCGGCGAAGAGACGTCCTGGGACGTCCCCGTCGCCAGCTCCGCCAGGAGGTCGATCGCCTCGTCGACGCGACGGCGGACCGTACGCGGGTCGCGGTCGACGCGGCGGGCGGCCCATTGGATCCGCTCCTGGTACAGCGGCTGGCGTGCCTCCGAACAGATCGCGAAGGCCGCCAGCACCGTCACCCTCAGGTCCTCCGGAAGGTGCGCGGCCAGTTCGGCGAGACGACCGGCCACCTTCTGGCGGATCGCCACCGTCCCGTCCGCCTCCGAAACCGAACAGGCCGATCGCAGGCCCGGACCCACCCGGTCCTCGACCTTGCCCAGCAGGCCTCGCCCCTTGCGGAGGGCCTTCAGCTCCTGAACCAGCTCAGCGCGCCCCACGGTGCTCTCCTTCAGTGCGTTTCCATGGCCGGCCCCCTTTCAGGACAGCGTGCGGCCGGTCGGTGGACGGGAAGTGGACAGAACGTGCATCACCGAGGCGAACAGCGCCGTTCCCAGGCGGACGCCGTCGCGGGACAGGTAGGTGCGGAACGTGCCGATGGCGCCCAGTGCGTCCGCGTCGCCCACCCCGAAGGCCACCACTCGGGGCCGGCGCGCCCAGTCCGGGTCCGTCAACGCGGCGAACGCCGGCGGCCAGGCCAACGGGTCCGTCGGCTGGCCGTCGGACAGGAAGAACACCAGCGGGCGGTGGACGCGCAGGCGGTGACGTTCCAATGCGAGGACATCGTCGTCGATCACCGTGCGCAGGAACGTGAACGCCGGCCCGAAGTTCGTCCCGGTGCGCGGACCCGGTACGGGCAGCTCGGCCAGCTCGTCCATGGGAAGCAGCCGCTGGACCACGTGCGGCCGCTCCCCGAACCCGACCACGCTGCACAGGACGCGGCCGGCCACCGATGCGTCCGCGTGGACGGCGCCGCGGAACTCCCGCAGGCCCGTGTTCAGCTCGTCCATGTGGTCGGCCATCGAAAGCGAGACGTCGCAGGCCACGTAGCACGGCAACACGTCGGACCCCATACCGGTTTCTCCTTCACCCCAGATCGACCGGCGGAGTGTGCCGACGGCGCGTATACCGAACGTGCAAGGAATGCGGATTCCCGAAACCCTTACGGCCGATTGCGCGATGTCAAAAGCAGACAGCAGGCTGAGGCCGGGGAGGCTTTTGTGGAGTTTCGGATGCTCGGCCCGCTGGAGGCGTGGCACGACGGCGCCCCGGTGCAGCTGGGTGACCAGCAGCAGCGGTTCGTCCTCGTCGTGCTGCTGCTGCGCGCGAACAAACCGGTGACGTCCACGCGCCTCGCCGAGATCATCTGGCCCGAAGGCGAGGCCAAGCCGACGCTGGTGCGCAGCTACATCAAGCGGCTGCGCGACGTCGTGCAGGACGCCGGCGACGTGCGCATCGAGACGACGCCCACCGGCTACCTGCTGCGGGTCGGCGAGGACCAGCTGGACACCCTGCGCTTCGACCGGCTTCGCGCCGAAGCCACCGAAGTCCGCGCCGAAGACCCGCGCCGGGCGATCACGCTGCTGCGTACCGCCGTCGGTCTGTGGCGCGGGAAGTTCCTCGAGGACATCGACATCGACCGGGTCGGCGGTGCCGAGGTGATCTCGCCGGACGAGAGCTACCCCGACGCCGTCGGTGACTTGGCCGAGCTCGAGCTCGAGTCCGGTGATCACCGCTCGGCGCGCGACCGGCTGCGTCCGCTCGTGCGGAGCGATCCGGCCAGCCAGAAGCACGCCGCGCTCCTCATGCGTGCGCTGCTCGCCGGCGGCGACCAGGTCGGCGCGCTGCGGGTGTTCACCAGCACCCGCGACGCACTCGCCGGACTGCGGATGGAGCCGGGCCCGGTACTGCGCAAGCTCGCCGCGCGGGCCGAACGCGGCGATCCGCCCAGCTCACTGCCGTCCCGGCCGGGCGGGTTCACCGGCCGGGCCGCGGAAATCGCCGCGCTCGAAGCCGCCGCCGCGGCCGGGCGCCGCGCGGTCTGGGTGAGCGGCGCGCCGGGTGTCGGCAAGTCCGGCCTGGCCATCGAGGTGGCGCACCGCCTGCGCGAGCGCTTCCCCGATGGCCAGCTCCTGGTCCGGCTCAACGGGTTCACCCCCGGCGTAGCCGAAACGACCGTCGGGGACGCGCTCACCGAGCTGCTCGTCGAACTCGGCGTGCCCGCCGAGCAGATCCCCGCCACCGTCGGCCGGAAGGCCCGGCTCTACCAGGACACGCTGTGGGGCACGCGCACGCTGGTCGTGCTGGACAACGCCGCCTCGCCGGAGCAGATCCGGCCGTTGCTGCCCGAGCCGGACAGCTGCCTGGCCGTCGTCACCAGCCGGCGGATGGGCGACGCGGACACCGGCGAGCCCGTCCGGCTTTCGCCGTTGCCGCCGGAAGACGCGGCCGAGCTGTTCCACGCCCTGACCGACCCGCCGCGGGTGCGGGGCAGAGCGGCCGAGGTGGCCGCGATCGTCAGGCGCTGCGGCTTCCTGCCGATGCCCATCCGCGTCGCGGCCGCGTTGTTCCGGCGACACGACCGGTGGCCGCTCTCGCACCTGTTGCGGCTGCTCGAAGAAAGCGGTCCCTGGGGCACGGACGACGGCATCGCCGCGGTCCGGGTGTCCTGCCGCCAGCTGGGCGAACCGCAGCGCGTCATGTTCGGGTTGCTCGGCAGCCTGCCCGGGCCGGACATCGACGTCGCGGGCGGGGCCGCGCTCGCCGGCTGCACTCCCGCCGAAGCGCGGCTGCTACTGAACGATTTGCATGAGGTCAGCCTCCTGGAGGAGGCCGCACCCGAGCGGTACCACATGCTCGACCCGCTGAAGGAGTTCGCCGCCGTCGATCCGCCGCCCGAGCAGGCGCTGGTGCGCTTGCTCGACTTCTACCTGGTGGCGCTGGCCGCCGCGGTCGCCGCCGCCTACCCCTTCGACCGCGCCCAGCTGCCGGCGACCGACCGGTCCTGCCCGGTGACGCCGGTGTTCGCCGACGCCGGCGCCGGGCTGCGGTGGATCGCCGCCGAACGCGACAACCTCGTGGCCGCGATCCACCACGCCGCCGCGCACGGCCTCCCCGGGCACACGTGGCGGCTGGCCGTGCTGCTGTGGCGCTACTTCCACACGACGAACCAGTTCGAGGACTGGATCGCCACCCTGGAACTCGCCTGGGAGATCGTCTCCGCGGGCGAGGGCGACGACTACGGCGAGGCGCACGTCCTGCTGCGGCTGGCCACCGCGCACGACCGCCGGGGGCAGCACGCCGAAGCGCTGGAGTTCGCGGCACAAGCGCTGCCGAAGTGGCAACGCCTCGGTGATCCGCGCGGCGAGGCGGCGACGTTGTGCGCGCTGGCCATCCCGACCATGGAACTGGGCAGGCACGACCAGGCCATGGCCCTCCTGACGGCGGCGCTCGCGAAGTACGAGCAGACCGAGGACCCGCGTGGGGAGGCCCACGCGTTGAGCATGCTCGGCTACCTCAACGAACAGCACGGGAACTTCGCCGTGGCGATGCACCGGCACGAGTCCGCCGCGCGGATCCTGCGCGAGATCGGGCACGTCCAGGGCACTGCGCACGTCCTCAACAATCTCGGTTCGGTGCAGGAAAAACTGGGTCTGCTCGCGGAAGCACTGGCCAGCTACACGGACGCCCACGCCTACGCCTCCGAAGTCGGCGACCACTGCGTCGAGGCTTACGCGCTGAACAACATCGGCAACGTGCACCGCCAGCGCGGGCGGTACGTCGAAGCCGAGCGCTACCACGACAAGGCCAAGGATGTGGCGGCGAACGTGCCGGACGCCGACCTCCGCACCCAGCTCTACCTCGACCGCGGCGCCACCGCGTTGGCCCGCGGCGCCCGCCGGGATGCGCTCACCGCGTGCAAAGCGGCCCTGGACCTGGCCGATGGCCACGGTAACCGCACCTACCGGGCCCGCGCGCACCGCGGCGTCGCCGAGACGTTGCACGCCATGGGCGAGCACGAAGGCGCCATCGCGCATTGGGCCGCGGCCGAGGCCGAGTTCGCCGCGCTCGAACTACCGGAGGCCGGCGAGGTGCGCCGGGCACGGTCGGCGCTGGAGTGTGCCTGCTCGCCGTGACGTCAGTGCCGGTGCAGCACACGGTTCAGTTCGGGGTAGATCTCCCGGACGGCGTGCTTGCCGCGCCACCGGCTGAGGCACCGGGCCAGTTCCCGCAGGTCGGTGCGCACGGTCGCGGAGTCGACCTGCGCCACGTCGTCGATCGTCCCGGCCAGTGTCCGGCAGCTCTCGTCGATCTCGCCGTCCAGTGCGTGCGCCAGGGACCGGCGGACGCCGAACCGCGCCCGGGTGCGGCGGTTGGTGACGGGGATCCGGGCCAGCTCGTCGCCCAGGAGCGTCGCCGCTTCGCCGGCCTGGCCGAGGTCCGCCAGCGACCAGCCGCGGGCGAGGGCCAGCGGGTCCGGCGCGGTCGAGCCGAGCACCGGGTAGTCCCCCGTGTCCACAGTAGACGCATACAGCGGACCGGCGGCTCGGTCCATCGCCCGCTCGAAGGCGTCCCGGTCGCCGGCCAGCGCGTGGCCCTGCGCCTCCCGCCGAGCGGCCAGGCCGAACGTCCGCGAACCGGCTCTGCCGAGCCGCTGCGCCTGCCGGGCCAGGTCGATCGTCGCGATCGGATCCTGCCGGTAGAGGGCCAGCCCCGCTTCCCGGACGAACGCGTAGCTCGCGATCTCCCGGTCGCCGGCGGCGCGCGCCAGCTCCGAGGCGTGCCGCGTCCACGACAGCGCGTCGTGCTCCTGGCCGGCTTCCTGGCTCAGCCACCCGGTGTACTCGGCCATCCGCGCGGCGAGCAGCATCAGCCGTGATCGGATCGGCTCCGGATTTTCCCTGGCCAGCGCGTGCACCGTGTGGGTGTGGGTGGCGAGTGGTTCGAGGACCACCGCGGGACTGGTCTGCATGCCGAGCGTGCGCAGCTGCTCGAACGACGCGCGCAGGCCGGTCACGACGTGCTCGTCCAGGACGGGCCGCGGCCCGCCGGCCAGCGCGATGCCGAGCACCGCCCCTGCGCCGGTCAGCATCTGGCGGCGGTCCAGTGTGTTCGCGGCCTGGGAACGCGCCCGCGCCTCGTGCGCGGCTTCGACCAGTGCGCCACCGGCGTCCAGCACGCTGTCGCAGATCCGCGCCAGCATCGGGTTCGGCGGTTTGAGGTCGTTTTCGATCTTGCTGATGTAGCTCTTGCTGTAGTTGACGCGTCTGGCCAGCTCACCCAAGGAGAATCCGGCGGCCGCCCGGCATTCCCGCAACAGCGCGCCAAATGATTCGGGCATGCGGACCTCCATTCCGGCTGGTATCGAGTACACCATTTACGGCGGACCGCCGCAATTGCCCGGACGGCCGCGGCGGCGGCCACGGCCGTCCGGGCACGCGTCACCCGTGCCAGGGGTTGCCGTCGGTGGTCGCCGGCGGCGGGGCCGTGCTGGTCGCCGCGGGCATGCTGCCGCCGTCGCCGTCCGCGAGCGCCGCCGAGGAGCCGATCAGCGGGGCCGCCGCAACGATGCAGAGGGCGAGCACCGGACCACCGATTTTGGCCAGCTTTTTGAACATGACGAATCCTCCTTGCGAAAGGTGATTGATCGGGCGATTCGACTTGATTCGGCGCCCTGCAATCAGGATTCGTCATGCGTGGTCCGGCGACAAGGAGTTGACCGTTTCCCGAAGCAGCGGTCAACGGTGCACACGCACGAAGGCCGCGTTCCCCCTCGGAACGCGGCCTTCGTGGTTCAACGGCCGTTGCGGGCCCGGTCGAGCACTTCTTCGAGCCGCAACGGGCTGGGTGGGTGGTGGCTCAGGCACAGCGGCGCGCGCATGGCGCGGAACCCGAACGACTCGCTGGTGACGTAGAACTGCCCGCGTTCCAGCCGCGAAATGTCCCCGACGGTGCTGCCCTTGGCCCTGGCCATGTCGTTCGCCGCGGCGATCTGTGCCGGGCTGTTCAGGCGGCCGAAGAACTGTGTTGTCGCGTTTCCGGTGATCTGGTTGTGCAGGCCCTTCGGTGCCTGGGTGGCCAGCAGCAGGCCGAGGCCGTACTTGCGGGCCTGCGAGGCTAGCATGATGGTGCTCTGGGTGCTGGCCGTCCAGCCACCCGACGGAGCGATCGTCTGGGCTTCGTCCATGACGAACAGCCCGCCGAGCGGGCGATCGGCCGCCGGGTTGCGCTTGATCCAGGCGAACACCTCCAGCTGGAGCTGGCTGACGAACCCCTGCCGCTGCTCGTCGGACGGCAGCCCGACGAAGCTGATCACCGAGATCCGCGCCCGCTTTCCGGGCGACGGCGTGAGCAGTCCGGCAGGATCGGCGGGTTCCCCGGAGCCCCCGAGCAGCGGATCGTTGACCATCGCGGCCCGCAGCGTCTCGGCCAGATCGGCGGCGGTCTTGGTGCCGGTGGTGAGCTTGCTGACGCCCATCGGCAGCTCGGCGAGCATGTCGACGAACCCGGAGAGGCTGCGCGACTCCTTCCGCGCGTAGTGGGTGAGCGCCTCCCGCAGGACGGCCTGGCCCCTCACCGCGGCCTTGGCCCCGCCGCTCACTCGTGCGTGCGGAATCAGCCGCGCCACGGCGGCTTCGACCGCCGCGGCGAACTCGTCTTCGTCGTCGCGAACGCCGGCGAAGTCGGGCAACGGGTGGAAACTCAGCGGCCGCCCGGCAGCCCGCCCGGGTGTCCAGACGACAACCTCGGTCCCACCCAGGTAATCGGTAGCGGCGTCCGCGTCACCGGGCCGCCACCCTTCGGGCGGTTGCGGCCAGGGATCACCGAGCCGGGCGAGGTCGTTGTTGGGGTCCAGGACGATGGCGGAGACGCCCCGCAGCGCGCACTCTTCGACGATGCGGCGGAGGAGGACGGTTTTTCCGGTACCCGACCCGGCGAAGATCACGGCGTGCTTGCGGAGGGACTCGAGCTCGATGCGGATCTCGCCGTCGACGCCGAGGGTGAACTCGCCTGGACCGGCTTCCGGCTTGGCCTGGGCCCTTTCCGGTGGGGGGCGGGTTTCCCGCTGGTTGCTGCGGGTCTGGCCGGGATCGGGGAGGATCTTCTTCAGCAGCTCCGTCTTGCTCGCCGGCTTGCGGGCGACCAGCCAGTTGAGGAGTTCGTAGCTCTGCTTGGTGAGCATCTGGCTGAGCGCCCAGAACGTCCGGATGTCGTCCTTGCTGATCTCCACGCGTGGACTGCCCAACGCTTCGAGTGCCGTGTACTCCGATATGGTCGTGCCGCCGGTCCAGCCCCTTGGTCCGTCGTGGATCAATACCAAGTGCCGGTTGTCCATTCCTTTCCTGACCCCTGCGGCCGACCTGGCGGCACGCATCTGCCGCAACGTGCGGTTACCGTGCTGGGGCGGGATGGCACGGAACACCCAACGCTCCCAAAGATCACGTTCCTCGTCCACCGTCCGGCGAAGACCGGCGTGCAGATCGCCGCCGCCGTCCAGGCCTTCGGTTTCCCAGGAGCGGTCGTCGTTGCCGACCTCGGTGATCCACGAGCGCAACGCAGCCTGGACGAGCCCCGGCATGACCTGATCCACGTGGTTCTTGCTCATGGCGGTATCGACATCGGCGTTCTGCCGCAACTCGCTGAACTGTTGGTCGAACGCTGCGAGGTAGTTGGGTTCCGAGACCGGCTCGTGCGGTAGTTCGACGGGTTCGCTGAACGACGACAGTTCGCGGATCTCCCCAAGAAGGCAGGCTTCCGCGTGCTCGTGGACGCGTCGGAGCAGTTGCCGCGGGCTGTAGGCGCCGCTCCACGCGCCTTCGAACGCCGCCGGCGCTATCGGCCAAGTCGGGTGCGGTGGGTCGAAGCCGATGTTCGCGTACAGCACGCCGAGCCACTTCTGGACAAGTGCCCGGCCGAGCTGCGGGTCGACGATGGCCTTGAGGACCGGTGTCTCGGTGAACCGGTCATCGAACGAATCGGTGGCTACCTTTCGCAGAAGGCTCCAGGTGTTGGGCAAGGTGGCAACGATGGACAAAGTTCGTCGTGTCGTCTCACGCAGCTGCATCAGACCGTCGGCGATGGCCGCGAGTTCCCCGCTCTGGTCCGTCGATGCCCCGTTGCCCGCTCTGGCGATCAACGAGTCGAGCTGATCGATCGCAGCGACACTCGGCCCGGTGAGCGCAAGCACCCGCGAGATCTCCGTGGCGAGTTCGCGCTGTGGTTTCGCCTCCGTGTGCAGCCCCCAGGAACGACGTTGACCGTTTTTGGCCTCCGGCATGCCCGCGAGATAGTCCTTACCGACGACGATCTGGTTCTCGTCATCGGCCGCGTAGAGCACCAGTGCACGAACAGTGTCCGCGCACTCCACCGCGACAAGAGGGTCGATTCGGCGCAGAGCACCGACGAAACTGTCGAGATTGTCGACGGTGAGCGGAGCGCGGCCGAGGACGACCTTGGCCACCGGCTCGGGCACGTCGGCCCTGTCACACAACCGCTGCAGCAGGTTGGCCAGCTGGAGTTCGCCGTCATCACCCTTGCGCCACAGCTCGCCGCGCATGGCCCGTAGGACGTCGTCCCAGAAGGCGGGACCCGTGGTGAGGTCGATCAGGAAGAAGTAGCCGCCCACATCCTGCACCATCCGCCTGACCCGGCCCAGCACATGGGTCTTGCCCACACCCTTCTGCCCTTTCAGTGTGAGCCCAACCGGGTTCGGGCCACTGCTGTTCTTCGCGTCGAGGATGCCGGCGCGTATCCGGTGTTCGGCCCTTGTCTGCAATCCATCCACGTGGAAGGGCGAAGCGCCCCAGACGTCGTCCGGAGTTTCGGCGAAGTTGAACCGGACGGCGGCGAGTGCCTGCCGTTGCTGTTCCTCGGTCATGATTCCTCGATCGCCACGAAGTGTTTGTCCTCCATACCGATGCGAATGGCCGCGGCACGGTCGGCATCGGTGAGTCCCCGTCGGTCGGAGTCCGGTGCGAGGTCGACGAGGCCGGTCTTGAGCATTTCCACCAGCATCTGATCCACCTCGTCCTTGTCTGCTCCGTTGAGTTTGGGGCGGAGTTGAGCCAGCCGTACGTGCTCACCCGGCCGGTCGGACAGATCCCGGTAAGCCTTCCGGATCAGTGACTCCAGGCCCGGAACGGTCCCGATCACCGCGGCCAGCGGAATCTTGTGCTCCTGCGCGTAACGGGCGAAGAACCGCAGCAACTCGAATCCCGCCCGCACGAGCGGGTTGGGCCTGGGTGGGGGTTCGATCTCCGTCAGTGCCTGCTCACACCACGCACGGCCCGCTTCGGTGATCCGATGCACGTACGGGCGCTTGTCCGTATCGGTATCGAGCAGACGGGCCTTGTTGAGCTTCTCACGGCCGTCCTTGCTCAGCGTGATGCCGTGCCGGTCCTTCAGATCTCTGTTGTTGATCTCGTCGTCGGCCAGCAGCAACACGAACAGTGCTGCCCGCTCGTGGCTTCCGTACTTTTCCGCCATTCCCACTCCCTCAGTCGGTGAACACGGTGATACGGCGATCGATCCGGGCCAGCAATGCGTCGATATGCTCGCGCAGGCCGTCTGGGGTGGTGACCCGGCTCCCGGTCACGCGGACTTCGTTCAGCAGATCGAGGTCCGCCGTCAGCTCCTTGAGCAACGCCATGTCGTTGTCATCGAGCGCGGTGGCCATGTCGATCACGGTCTGCTCGACGATCGCCCAGCGTCCTTCCCGGGACAGTTCCACCGGAACCTTGCGCAACGCCGCAGCGGCGTCCTGCAGTGCGACGTGACCGGAATCGGTCCGGCCGGCTGGCGCGTCGATGATGACTTCGTGCAGCTGACGGGCTACCTGGCGAGGCCGCGTGTTCGCGTCCAGCCGGAAGAGCCGCAGGTTGCGCAGGAACGCAGGCAGCTTCTCCGGGTCGGTCCGACGAGTCAGCACGCAAAACAGCCGGCGGTCGCTGTCGGCGTCCAGGGCGTGCCGCAAGAACCGTTCCGCCTCGGTAGCCTGCCAGCGGCTCACCTCGCCGTCGATGACCAGGCAGAGGTGTTTCGCCGGGTCGCTACCGTGGTCGAAGAACTCCGGATCGGTGGACACAGACCGCTCGACCTGCAACTTGAGATCCACCAGCTCGTTGATGAGTTCGGTCGCGATCGGTGGCTCCGGCCGGGAGATCGACACCAGCAGGTCCAGGCGGTACGACTGCCGTTGGGTACGGGCAGCAGCCACGTAGGCGTCTCGGTTGTCCGCGAACAGGGCCGTGCGGTCAAACTGCTGCGCGATGACCGCGGCAATGGACTCCAACGCATACGAGATCTGGTCCGCGGACGGGGTGAGCTCTTCCGTCACCGGGAGATGCTCACCGAAACTCCAGTACGACACGTAGGGCACCGTGGTGTGACGCAGCATCTGCTCCTGCGTCACACTTTTCGCGAGCCAGTTCCGGTACAGGGGTGCAGTGAGCTCCGCGCACCGGTGCTGCCACCCCTCGGCTCGCTCGTACTCCACACGGTTGTCCAACCGCGAGAGGACCGGGAGCACGAGGTGTGGCGGACGGTCGTAAGGCATCCGGTCGCGGGCGGCATCGGCTCGCTGGGCGATGTTCACGACTCCCTCGACGCTCTGCTGGTTGGCCGTGAACAGGACCACGAGTCGGTCAGGCAGATGCGCGGTGCAGATGCCACCGATGTCGGAAATGCCCGTTCGGCTGTCGATCAGGACGAAGTCGTAGTTCTCCGTCCACTCCGCCCGGCAGCGCTCCAGAAAGGCCGCAAACCCTCGTCGATACAGGTCCTCCCAGTCGATGTCCTGCACCCGACCGGTGTAGGACACGTCCTGCTTACCGGCGGCCAGCAGTGACACCGTGCCTTGCTCCGGGAGTGCGAGTCGGATGGCATGCTGCCTCGGTTCTGCCGCGCCGGTGAGGAAGTCGGCTGCGAGATCGATCACCCCGCCCTTGGGCGCCTTACTCATCAACGGTCCGTAGTAGTGATGAAGGCCAGGCGCTTCGAGATCCCAATCGATGGTGAGCACACGGTAACCCCACCGGGCCAGCAACACAGCGACGTTGGCCAGCGTGAAGCTACGCCCGACACCGCCCTTGTAGGAGTAGAAGGTGACGACAGTCCCCGTCATGAGTCGAACCTCGGGAGCGGAGGAGGCGGCGACAGGACGGGATCAGGTCGCTCGATGACCGGCCAGTCGGGCCGCCAGGGTGGCACCTGACTCAGCAGTTCGGCGAGATCCTGCGCACATTGTCTAACTTTTTGCTGGAAAGAATGCCAGTCCCGGCTTTCCTGAAAACCTCTGTCCGGGTTGTCAAGACCTTTGAAGTCCCACCACGACCGAAGACGGCCTTCGTTCTCGAGTCTGTGCGAGTCCGCGAAGCGAATAGGATAGATCAGTCCCTGCGGACGCTCGAGACTGACGAGCCCGAGCAGCTGCTCGCGCGCCTCCATGCTGCCCCATTCAGCCATGCACCACGGAGATTCCCAGTAGGGCGCCGACAGGACGGCAACCATGATCTTGGTGTGGTGCAGTGCGCTCTCGAGCTGCGCAGGCCAGTGCACGGCACGCGGCATGTCCTTGTCGAGAAAGATCTTCGGCGCAGGTGCGATCTCGTCGACCAGGCACTCCGCGAGCCGTGGATAGAAGTGGTTCAGCAGCCAATTCCGTGCAGTTCCGTGGCGGCTGTAACTGATGAACAGATCGTACTTGTATCCCGGCACGCCGACGATGATAAGCAGATCGGACAGCTCACCAACAGGACGAAAAAGTGGTCAGTTCCGGGAAACAGTCCAAAAAGAGGCTAAAAACTGGACACGTCACTCCCGCATCGGCGCGCGGTTCGCCGCCGCCTTCTGAGGTTGGGCGGCGACGACCACCGCGCCGGCCAGCAGCACCGCTGCCGCGGTGGCCAGGGCGAATGGCGTCGACGTTGCCGACAAGGCACCGAGGGCCGCCACGCCGAGTGCGGCGCCCGTTTGGCGGGAGGCGTTCAGGGCGCCGCCCGCGATGCCCGCCAGCTCCGGGGGTGCCGCGCCGATCACCGCGGCCAGCAGTGACGGGATGGCCAGCGAAACGCCGAAACCCAGCAGGGCCAAGGCCACCACTGACACCGCTACCGGAGGCGAAGACGCCTGGATCGCGGCTCCTAGTGCCATCAGCAGAAAGCCGGACACCGCCGGGATGCGCGGGCCGATCCGGGCCACCAGGCGGCCCGTGAAGATCGGGTTGAACGCCGTCGGGATCATCAGCGGCAGGAAGGCCAGGCCCGTCGACGACGGCGGGTAGCCCCGGGTTTCCTGGAAGTACAGCGACAGCACGAACAGGACACCCGACAGCCCGAAGTTCACGATCGCGCCCGCCAGCAGACCCCGCGACAGGAGCTGCGGTGGGAGCATCGCGCCGGGACGGCGTTGCGAGACCGCGAATACCGCGGCCGCGACCGCGCACGGCAGCAGTGCCCAGAAAGCCTTCTCGACCAGCGCATACGTCAGTGTCGACAAAGCGACCACCGCCGACAGCTGGCCGACGACGTCGATGCGGCCGGGCCGGACCGGGGTTGCAGGAGCCGAGCGGGACAGGGCCAGGGCGACCAGCGCCACCGGGATGTTGACCACGAAGATCGCCCGCCAGCCGAATGCCTCCGTCAGGAGGCCACCTAACAATGGGCCCGCCACCAGGCCCGTTCCGCTCACCGCCGCCCACACGCCCATCGCCTTCGCTCGCGCGGCCGGCACCGGGTAGGCCGCCGCGATCAGTGACAGCGATGACGGGACCAGCAAGGCACCCGCGACTCCCAGCAGGGCTCGGAGGGCGATCAACAACGCCGTCGAAAAGGAGAGTGCCGACAGACCGGACAGAACGCCGAACGAAATCAAGCCCAGGAAGAACACGCGGCGGGCGCCGAAGCGGTCGGACCACGCTCCCGCCGTCAACAAGAACGCCGCGAACGTCAGCGTGTAGCCGTTCGAAATCCACTGCTGTGCCGACAATGACGGCGATAGGGCCGGGAGCGCGACCGTCACGATCGTCGTGTCCAGCATGACCAGGAAGTAACCCAGCGATAGGCCGGTGAGGAGTCTTGCCACGCTCAAATCCTCGACGCTCCGTGACACCGGCGGAAGCAGGCAGTTACGATGGCTGGTATCGGGAACGCCGATGGGGGATGCCATGGAACTGCGCCACCTGCGCACCTTCCGCGCCGTCGCGCGGACGCTCAACTTCACCCATGCCGCCGCCGAACTGCACTACGCTCAGTCCAGTGTCACCGAACAGATTCAGGCCCTGGAAGCCGAACTCGGGTCGAAACTGTTCGAACGTGGGCGGCGGCTGCGGCTCACCGGGGCCGGGGAACGGCTCGTCGGGTACGCGGACCAGGTGCTGGAACTCGTCGAGGAAGCCCGGGCCGCCGTTGACGAGGAACGCGGTGAACCCGAAGGCGACTTGACCATCGGCGCCCTGGAAACGCTTTGTGCACAGAGGATCCCTGCCCTCTTCGGCGAATACCGGACGCGGTGGCCGCGCGTGCGGGTCACGCTCCGGGAGGGCAGCCGCGGGGAGCTCTACCAGGCCGTGCAACAGTCCGAAATGGATGTTTGCTTCACCTTCGGTGACGCGCCGGCCGATCCGGCTCTCTCGAGCGCGAAGCTGGGCAGCGAGCCGCTCGTCGTGATCGTTCCGCCGGGACATCCGTTGTCCGGCAAGGAAGAACTCCGTCCCGGCGACCTCGACGGCGTCGGCTTCCTCGCGACGCCGCCGGGCTGCGGCTTCCGGGAGATGCTGGACCGGATCGACGGACCCGTCATCGAGGCGGAAGTCGGCAGCCTCGCCGCCCTCGCGCGGTGCGTGGCCGCCGGTCAGGGGTGCGGGCTCGTTCCCGCCCTCGTCGAGCACGCCGGCGCCGTTGCCGTTCCGCTGGCCGGGGCCACCACCGACGTCACCATGACGTGGCGGCGGCGCGACGAACGCAAGCCGAGCGTCGCCGCGCTGCTCGCCACCGCCTACGCGTTGTCCAGCACCGACAGCAGCTCGTCCGGCAGCTCCAAGGTGAAGGCCGGGGCGATCGACTCGTAGTGCTCCCACGTGCGCGGGCCGATCAGCGGGATGACCCCCTTGCGCAGCAACCACGCCAGCGCCACCTGGTTGCCGGACGCCCCCAGCTCCGACGCCACCTTCGCGACCGCCGCCAGCCGCGCTTCCGAGTCCGGGCCCGCGTAGGACCGCCAGATCTGCGTGGATTCCCGGTAGGCCGCGTCGTCGTAGATCCCGCGCAGCAGCGAGGAATACGCCGCCAGGGAGACGTCCTGGTGCACGGCCAGCCAGTCCAGCAGCTCGCCCCCGGCCACGGACGGGACGTCCGCGCCGGCCGGGCGCAGGTACGAGTGCTGGACCTGGACCGCCACCGGAGACGCCCACCCGTTGGCCAGCGCCAGGGACCGGATGCGTTCCAGGCGCCACGTCCGCACGTTGCTCCAGCCGATGTACCGCACCTTGCCCGACCGCACCAACGTGTCCAAAGCGGACAGTGTCTCCTCGAGCGGCGCCGAGCGGTCGTCCACGTGCACGTAGTAGAGGTCGATGTGGTCGGTGCCCAGCCGGCGCAGGCTCGCTTCGGCCTCGCGCTCGATCACCGCGGCGCTCGCCCCCTCGTACGTGCGTTCCCGCGCCGCCCAGTCCGTCGTGCCGTCCGGCCGGGAAGCCGCGCGCGCCGCGGGGAGGTCGGTGATGCCCGCCGCCACCTTCGTGGCCAGGAACACCCGGTCGCGCCGGCCGCGCAGCAGCTTGCTCAGCATCGCTTCGCTCTCGCCGCCGGTCGCGGAATCCCCCGTCCACCAGGCGTAGCAGTTCGCCGTGTCCAGGAAGTCGCCGCCGGCGTCGAGGTACGCGTCCAGGATGCGCGCCGACGTCGGTTCGTCCGTCGACGTGCCCATCAGCATGCAGCCCAGCGACACCTGGCTCACGTCCTGGCCGGTCCGGCCCAGTTCCACCTTCTTCATGATTACGAACCTAAGAGGGATCGGTCCGGTACTACGATCCAATACCGTGCCTGGATCACAGACCAATTGGGGCGTGCTGCTGGAGCTGTCCGGGCGCGGACCGAAGCACGAACAGCTGGCCAGCGCCCTGCGCAAGGCGATCCGGGACGGCGTCCTGGCCGGCACCGTCCCGCCGAGCCGCCGGCTCGCCGCCGACCTCGGGTGCTCGCGGTGGGTCGTCACGCAGGCCTACGCCCAGCTCGTCGCCGAGGGGTACCTGGCCGGGCGCACCGGGTCGGCCACCCGGGTCCGGCCGGTGGGTGACGCGGTGGCGGCGAAGGAACCGCCGCGCGCGGCGGCGCCGCGGTACGACCTCGCTCCGGGCCTGCCCGACCTGCGGAACTTCCCCCGCCGGCCGTGGGCGGAAGCGGTCCGCGAGGTGCTCGCGAACACGCCGCACACCGACTTCGGGCTCCCCGAACCGGGTGGGCACCCCCGGCTGCGGCAGGTCCTGGGCGAGTACCTCCGGCGCGTCCGCGGCGCCGCGCCCGGCACCGTGCTGGTCTGCGGCGGCGTCACCGACGGCGTGACCGGCGTGTGCCGCGCCCTGGTCGAGCGCGGCAGCACCGGGCTCGCCGTCGAGGACCCGGGGTGGACGCGGCTGCGGCGGGCGGCCGAAGACGCCGGGATGACCGTCCACCCGGTGCCGGTCGACGACGAAGGCCTCGACGTCGGCCGGATCCCGGCGGGTGTCCGCGCCGTGCTCGTCACGCCCGCGCACCAGTTCCCCACCGGCTCGGTCCTGTCGCCCCGGCGGCGCGCCGAGCTGCTGGCCTGGGCGCGGGACGTCGACGGCCTGATCCTGGAGGACGACTACGACGCCGAGTTCCGGTACGACCGGCGGCCCGTCGGCACCGTCCAGGGCACCGACCCGGGTCGGGTCGCGCTCTTCGGGTCGGTCAGCAAGACGCTCAGTCCCGCGCTCGGGCTCGGCTGGGCCGTCCTGCCTCCACAGTGGACAGTGCGGGCGCACCCGCCGCCCGTGCTGGACCAGCTCGCGCTGGCGGGCTTCATCACCGGCGGCGGCTACGACCGGTACCTGCGGGCGGCGCGGCTGCGCTACCGCGCCCGGCGCGACAAGCTCGTCGAGGCGCTCGGACCGGTGCGGCTCTCCGGGGTCGCGGCCGGACTGCACCTCGTGCTCCACCTCGACCGGGACGCCGCGGCCGTCGTCCGGAAGGCAAGGGCGGCGGGTGTCAAGGTGGCCGACCTCGACGGCTACCGGACGACGCCGGGCGAACCCGCGCTCGTCCTCGGCTACGGCAACCTCGCCGACACCGGCGTCGAAGCCGCCGCGGGGCTGCTCCGGCAAGCCATGACAACGGCTTGACCTGGTTGCCGCCTTCTCAAATGTTCGCGGATGTGAAAGGCTGCTGGACAGTCCGCTTCTGACAACGTTGTCACCTGGGAGGTGCGCGCCCCATGCGGTCGCCAAGCAGACAACTGATCGCCGCGGCGGCCATCGGGCTCGTGGTCGCCGCCACGACCCAGGCCACCGCGCACGCCGAGACCAGCGCCGATCCGGTGAGCCTGGTCAACCCGTTCGTCGGCACGCAGAACTTCGGGAACACCTTCCCGGGCGCCAGTGCGCCCTTCGGGATGGTGCAGGTCAGCCCGGACACCGGCGGCCAGGGCGGCTACGACTACCTGCAGAACGCGATCTACGGCTTCAGCCAGACCCACCTGTCCGGCGTCGGCTGCGGCGTGATGGGCGAGCTGCCGATCATGCCGACCACCGGCGCCGTGGACAACGTTGACAAGAACGCCTACCGGTCCGAGTACAGCCACGACGACGAACATGCCGAACCGGGCTACTACCGCGTCGGCCTCAAGAAGTACGGCGTCAACGCGGAACTGACGGCGACCGCGCGCACCGGCTGGCAGCGCTACACCTTCCCGTCGACCGGCCAGGCGAACGTCCTGTTCAACACCGGCCAGGCCAACCAGTCGGTCAAGGACTCCGAGATCCACGTCGTCGGCGACCGGACGCTCGAAGGGCGGGTCAAGGCCGGCGGGTTCTGCGCCGGGCACGACGAACACACCGTCTACTTCACCGCCACCTTCGACCGGCCGTTCAGCTCGTTCGGCACCTGGCGCGGCTCGACGCGCACCGCCGGCAGCCGCGACGCCGCGGGCACCGGGAGCAACGGCGCCTGGGCGAGCTTCGACGCGACCACCGACCACGACGTCGTGCTCAAGGTCGGCCTGTCCTACACCGGTCTCGACGGCGCCCGGAAGAACCTCGCGGCGGAGACGTCGGACTACGACTTCGACGCGACGCGGGCCGCGCTGCACCAGCAGTGGGCCGACCGGCTCGGCGCGATCAAGATCGCCGGCGGCACGACCGAGCGGCAGACGGCGTTCTACACCGCGCTCTACCACGCGCAGCTGCACCCGAACCTGGCCGGCGACACCGACGGCGCGTACACCGGCTTCGACGGCAAGGTGCACACGGCGAGCGGCTACACGCCGTACCAGAACTTCTCGCTGTGGGACACCTACCGGCCGCAGAACCAGCTCCTCGAAATGCTGGAACCGCAGGTCGCACGGGACGTGGCCCTGTCGGTCGTCGCCATCGGGCGCGACGGCGGGTGGCTGCCGCGCTGGGCGCTGGCCGAGAGCGAAACGAACATCATGACCGGCGACCCGGTGACGCCGTTCCTCGTCGAGGCCTGGTCGAAGGGCCTGCTCGCCGGGCACGAGGAAGAGGCGTACGCGCTGCTCAAGAAGAACGCGACCAGCACGCCGCCCGCCGATTCGCCGTACAACGGCCGCTCCGGCGTCAACTATTACAACGAGCGCGGGTACATCCCGAGCGGGCTGGAACTCGGCAAGGACTGCGCGGCCAAGGGCGGCGACAACGACTGCGAGCACCCGGCGTCGGCGACCATGGAGTACGCCGCGGCGGACGCCTCGCTCGCGCTGATGGCCCGCGGGCTCGGCCACCAGGCGGACGCGCGGATGTTCGCCGACCGCGGCCAGTGGTACCGCAACCTGTGGGACTCCTCGATCCAGCAGTTCCGCCCGCGCACCACCGAGGGCACGTTCGTCACGCCGTACAACCCGGTCGACGCCGGCCACCAGTTCCACGAAGGCGGCGCCTACCAGTACCAGTGGCTCGTGCCGCAGGACCCGGCCGGGCTCGTCTCGCTGATGGGCGGCCGGACGGCGACCGAGAAGCGCCTGGACTCGTTCTTCGCCTACAGCAACCTCTTGCAGGACCCGGCGGGCACCGCGCGGAAGGACTGGATCGCCAGCCCGTACGACTACTACGGCAAGGCGACCTACAACCCGAACAACGAACCCGACCTGCTCGCGCCCTACATGTACAACTGGGTCGGCGCTCCGGCGAAGACCGCGACCGTCGTCCGCGCGGCGATGACGCTGTTCACCACCGGCCCCGACGGCATGACCGGCAACGACGACCTCGGCACCATGTCGGCCTGGTACGTCTTCTCCTCGCTCGGCCTGTACCCGACGATGAGCGGCGCGAACTTCCTCGCGCTGTCGAGCCCGCAGTTCGAGTCGGCGACCGTCCGCATCGGACAGTACGGCTCGTCGCAGGGCGGCACGCTCACGGTGTCGGCGCCGGGCGCGAGCGACACGAACCGGTACATCCAGAGCGTGTCGCTCAACGGCCGGGACGTCCGGCAGACGTCCCTGGACTGGTCCGCGCTGGCCCACGGCGGGAAGCTCTCGCACCAGCTCGGCTCGCGGCCGTCGACGTGGGGGACGTCGCCGTCCGCGGCGCCGCCGTCGGTGAACAACGCGCCGGGCGACCAGCGGCGGCACGTCGACGCTTCGCTGCGGCAGACGTCCGTGGTGATCCCGGCCGGGGCGGCCCAGCAGGTGCACCTCGACCTGGACGTGGTGGCGCAGAACCCGGGCCTGCAGCCGGTGACGGTTTCGGTCACGTCGCCGTGGAAGGCCCGCTTCCAGCCGCTGCTCCTGCCCTGGTCCGGACGGCTGCCGGTGCAGCAGACGGTGCCGATCACGCTGAGCGTGCCAGCTGGCGCGGCCGTCGGAACGTACCCGGTGCAGGTGACGGTGTCCGGCTTGGGCGCGAACAAGGTGACGCGCTCGGCGACGATCGAGGTCCGCACGCCCGCGGCCTGCGTGTCACCGGGCCCCCAGTGCGCGGTGGACCTGGGCCGCGACTTGAACCACGACGGCACGGCGACGGTGGCCGCGTCCACGGAAGGCAACTTCGACGGCAGCGGCTGGAGCTACGACGCCGGACTGCTCCCGGCGGCGGGCCCGGTGGTCTGGGACGGCGTCACGTACGCGGCGCCGGACGCCTCGGGGACTTCGCCCAACTTCGTGGAGGCCCGTGGGCAGTCGCTGCTGGTACCGGCGGGTCAGCACACGGCGCTCCGCCTGGTGGGGGCGTCGCACAACGGCCCGGTGTCGACGACGGTGACGGCGCACTACACGGACGGGACGAGCGCCGACCTGGCGTTGACGTTCGGCGACTGGGCCGGGTCCGGGAGCCCGGTGGTGCTGGAGATGCCGCACCGGATCAAGGCGGGCAGCGGGGTCGACGGGCCGCCGGTGCGGTTGTTCGGGATCTCGGCGGGGCTGGATGGTGGGAAGACCGTGCAGTCGGTGAGCCTGCCGAATGATCCGCGGGTGGAGATCTACGCGCTCACCCTGGCGTGACGGTTCGGTTCGCCGGAGGCACCGGCGAACCGTTCCACCAGGTCAGGGCGAGGGCCGGACCTCCGGCTGCGGTGGCCGGTCGTGCTTGCGGAACTCCACCCAGCGGCGGCTCACGTCGGCCCACAGGTCCTGCTGCTCGGCATAGAACCGGTCGAGCCGGCTTCGTTCCAGGTCGGCCGCCGGAGTGGTGACCAGGTAGTAGTCCATCTCGTCGCGCAGCCGGTTCATCCGATACTGCGTCTCTTCCATGAGCAACCAGCGCGAGCGCCAGGTGAAGAAGGACTCCAGCCCGGCCAGCAACGTGACCGCGGCGACCAGCGGCAAGGCGATCGACGCCCGGAAGGGGATCTCCGGGATGCCGAGCACGATCGTGGACAACGCGGTGAGCACCAGGGTGGCGACGCGCACCCAGGAGGCCGGTCTTTTGAAGCGCTTCTTCCGGGAATCGATCCAGTCGATGTCCGCGGAGACGAGATCGCGGAAGCCGAGGAAGACCTCCCGGAGCGGTTGGTCGGGCTGGCGCCCCACCAGTTCCAGATAGCCCCGCTCGGAGGTGAGTTCGGTCGGCGACGAGGTTCGGCGTCCAGGCCACATCGGGCCAGGGTCGTGGAACCTCAGCACCCCGGCAAGCGTCAAGCGACGATCCGCGGTTCCGACGCCAGCCGCGACAGGACGTGCGTCAGCCGGCGGGCCGCCACGTCCCACTCCTCCAACGCACTGCCCCTCCCCAGCGCCGCCGTGCGCAGGGAGCGGCGCAGCTCCGGGTCCGCGTACCAGCGGTGCAGGGCGTCCGCCAGCGCGTACGGGTCGTCCGGCTCCACCAGCAGGCCCGGCATCTCGCCGTCCGCGTCGACGCCGAGGGCGTCGTGCACGCCGCCGACCTCGGTGGCCAGGACCGGGATGCCCCTGGCCAGTGCCTGGGCCACGTACATGCCGGAGGTCGCCGCGCGGGCCGGGATGACCAGGAGGTCCGCCGCGTTGTAGGCCGCGGCGAGGTCGACCGCGTCGCCCGCCAGCGTGATGCGGTTGCCGAGGCCGAGGCGCTCGATCGACCAGCCGAGCTCGCCGACGTACGCCGGGTCCGTCTCCAAGGAACCGGCGAAGACGCACGACAGGGCCAGGTGGTCGACCTCGCCGAGGGCCTGGACCAGCACGTCGTGGCCGTTGCGGCGGGTCACGTCACCCACGCAGAGCAGCCGGGACACGCCGTCCGCGCCCGCCGCGAGCGGGGCCGCGTCGGTGCCGGGCTTGGCCACGTAGACGCGGCCCGGGTCCAGGTCGTGGCGGTCGATCAGCAGCCGGGCCAGCCACGGGCTGGTCGCGACGACCATGCCGGCCATCCGCAGCGTCTCGCGCTCGCACGCGTCCAGCTCGGCGGCGTGCGCGGGCGCGAGGCCCGGCTCGTCGGCCAGGGCCTGGTGCACCAGCACGGCCAGGCGCAGGCGCCGCGCGTGCGGGACGACGATCTCGGGCACGCCAGCGGCGATCATGCCGTCGAGCAGCACGACCGTCCGGTCCGGCAGCGCGGCGAGGGACCGCGCCAGTCTCCGTCTCGACGTCGCGTCCGGCTCCGGCCAGTCGCCGGCGATCGGCAGCTCCAGCACCGGCTGCCCGACGGCGGGCAGGTTCTGGCACATCCGCTTGTCGTAGGTGTCGCTGCCCGGCGGCGCGGCCGGGAGGATGAACACCATCGGGTCGGCGGGCCTCATCGCGCGCGCCGGGGCAGGGCGGTGGATACGGGCACGGCTACCTCCAGCGTGGGTCGACGGCGGTGACGGCTCATACGTCACACGCACCCCAAGCCGGGTCGGTTCAGCTCTGCGCGTCAATCATCCAGATTCCGTTCACCTGGACGAGCGTGAACGTGTCGTTCTCGGGCTTGGCCCCGTCGTAGGTGACGTGCGCGGTGACCTGGTTGGTCCCGATCTCCTTGACGTTGGACGCCTCCACCTTCCGGTACTGGCCCCAGAAGGCCTTGTACTTCTCGTACGTCTGGTTGCGCGACGCCTTGAACTTGTCCGTGAGCAGGTTCCACGCCGCCTGCGGATTGTTCGGGAGCAGTGCGTAGTACTCGCTCAGCGCCTGGGCCGCCGTCTTCGTCGAGGACACCGTCGAGACCGTCGGCGAAGTCGCCGGTGCCGAGGTCGGCGGCGTCGGCGAAGGAGAAGACGACGGCGTCGGCGACGGAGACGGCGTCGGCTGGGTGGCCGTTGCCGACGTGGACGGCGTCGGCGAGGGTGGCGGGGCGGCGACGTTGTCCGCCGGCGGCTTCTGCCGCACGACCAGCAGGATCGCCACGACGACCGCCACGCACAGCAGCGCCGCGCCCGCCCCGACGGCGATCAGGCCCTTGCGCGCGCCCGGCGACACCGCGGTGACCTCGCCCGCGGGCACGGACACGGCGGCCGGCACGGTCGGGACGGCGGGCGGCTCGGTCTCCGGCACCGTCGCGGCGAGCACCGAGTCGCCCGGCTCGGCGTCCGGCAGCAGCGCCCGCAGCTCCTGCTCGACCTCGTCCATCGACGGGCGCTCGGCCGGCTCGGTGGCGAGCATCCGCAGCAGCAGCGGCGTCAGCCGGCCCGCCTTCTCCGGCGGCACGATCTCGCCGCTGGAGGCCTTGTAGAGCAAGGCGATCGGGTTGTCGGCCGTGCCGTACGGCGACTGGCCTTCGACGGCGGCGTACAGCGTGGCGCCGAGCGAGAAGACGTCGGCGGCGAAGTCCGCGTCCTCGCCGCGGGCCACTTCCGGCGCGAGGTACGCGGGCGTGCCGGCGATCTCCCCGGTGGCCGTCAGCTTGACGTCACCGATCGCGCGCGAGATGCCGAAGTCGGTGATCTTGGCTGTGCCGTCCTCGGAGACCAGGATGTTGGCCGGCTTCACGTCGCGGTGCACGACCCCGGCGCGGTGCGCGCCGGCCAGCGCCGAGCTGATCTGCACGCCGACGCGGATGGCGTCGTCGACCGTCGCCGGCTCCTCGCCGAGCACGAGGGCCAAGCTCTTCGACGGCAGGTACTCCATCACCAGCCACGGCCGGTCCTCCTCTTCGAGGACAGCGAACACGGTGATCGCGTGGGAATGCTGCAGCCGCGCGGCGATCCGCGCCTCGCGCATCGCGCGGTTCTTCGCCTCTTGGGTGCGTTGCTCGTCGTGGTCGTGCGGCAGCAGGAGTTCCTTGATCGCCACGGTGCGGTCGAGCTTTTCGTCCTGGGCCCGCCACACCGTGCCCATCGCGCCGCCGCCGATCGGCTCGAGCAGCCGGTACCGATCGCGGATCCGGCGACTTTCCACGAGCATCCACCATTCTCCGAAGTGGCCGACGAGATCCGGTCAGCATGCCAGCCTGGGCGGCCGACCGGTACCAACGTAACCGAAAACCTTGCGCGGACAGCGCAAACGAGCGCTGTGGCGCCGCCCACGGTGTACCCGGGAATCCTAACGAACAACCCCGTAGGCGCGATCAAGTGCGTCCACGATCTCCTTGCGCAGCCCGGCGCCGACGGCGATCGTCGCCGCGGAACCGACCGTGTGCTCGCTGCCGTCCCGGTCCACGACGGCGCCGCCGGCCTCGCGCACGAGCAGCACGCCGGCCATGGTGTCCCACGGGTTGTTGGACAGGATCAGTGCGGCGTCGAGCTTTCCGTCCGCCACCCAGGCGAGGTCGATGGCCGCGGTGCCGAGCATCCGGATCTTCTGCGCCCGCGCGCCGAGGTCCGACAGCAGCGTCAGCCGCGCGCGGTTCTTCTCCTCGGCGAGCTCGCCGATCGCGAAGTCCCCGACGGCGATCATCGCGTCGGACATTTCCGTCGCGGTCGAAGCGCCGACACGGTTTCCGTTCGCGAAGGCACCTTCGCCGCGCGCGGCGGTATACGTGACGCCGAGGTACGGCAGCGTGATCGCGGCGACCGTGCTGTGCTCGCCGTCCACCAGCGCCAGGGAAATCCCGCAGAGCGGAATTCCGCGGGCGAAGTTCGCCGTCCCGTCGATGGGGTCGAGCGCCCACCAGCGGCCACCGCCGTCCCCGCTGCGGCCGCGCTCCTCGCCGAGGATCCCGATCTCCGGCGTCTCGGCGGCGAGGAACGCCCGCAGCGCGTCCTCGACCGCGGTGTCGACGTCGGTCACCAGGTCGCGATCGCCTTTCGCGGAAACGGAAAAACTCGGGCGCGACCTGACGATCTCCGTCGCCTTCGCGACGGCCTCGCGCGCGATGTCCAGTAGTGCGGCATGCTCGGTCATGACTCCAACCTAGTGAAGGGCCGCAGCGATGACCGATCTGTTCCCGCTCGCCACCACCGCCGACGAGCAGGAGCGGCGGGCGTCGGTCGCGGTGCTGCCGGTCGGCAGCTTCGAGCAGCACGGCGCGCACCTCCCCCTGGCCACCGACACGATCATCGCGGCGACCCTCGCCCGCGCGGTGGCCGACGCCCACCCCGTCCTGCACCTGCCGCCGATCACGATCTCCTGCTCGCACGAGCACGCGGGGTGGGCGGGCACGGTGAGCATCTCGGCGCGCACGCTGCACGCGGTGGTCACCGACGTCGCCGCGTCGCTGAAAGCGTCCGGGGTGGACCGGCTGGTGCTGGTCAACGGGCACGGCGGCAACTACGTACTGTCCAATGTGGTCCAGGAGGCGGCGGGCGCGATGGCGCTGTTCCCGGGGGTCGCCGACTGGCAGGCGGCGCACACGGCGGCCGGCCTGCGGACGTCACTGGACGACGACATGCACGCGGGCGAGCTGGAGACGTCGATCCTGCTGCACGCCCACCCGCACCTGGTCCGCCCGGGACACGAAACGGCCGACCACGTCACCGACCGGGAGCACCTGCTGACGCTGGGCCTGCGGGCGTACACGGAGTCGGGGGTGGTCGGCCGTCCTTCGCTGGCGACCGCGGCCAAGGGGCACGTCGTGCTGGACACGCTGGTCCAGCGCTTCGCCGGCGTCCTGGAGGTGTTAGGCGCCTGAGATGGCCTGGTCCAGGTGCGGGAGCAGGTGGGCCATCCGCTCGGCCTTCGTGCGGAGGTAGCGCAGGTTCTCCGGGTTCGGCGGAACCAGCAGCGGGACCTGCTCGCTGATCCGGATTCCGTAGCGGGTGAGCTGTTCGACCTTCTTCGGGTTGTTGGACAGCAGCCGCACCGAGCGGATGCCGAGGTCGGTCAGGATGCCCGCCGCGGCGTGGTAGTCGCGGGCGTCGACCGGCAGGCCCTGCGCCACGTTCGCGTCGACCGTGTCCAGGCCCTCGTCCTGCTGCAGCCGCATCGCCTCGAGTTTCGCGAGCAGGCCGATCCCGCGGCCCTCGTGGCCCTGGACGTAGACGAGCACGCCCGCGCCCTCCTCGACGATCCGGTCCAGCGCCGCCGCCAGCTGGTCGCCGCACTCGCAGTGCGTCGAGCCGAAGACGTCGCCGGTCAGGCACTCGCTGTGCACCCGGGTCAGGGCGCCGAGCGGGGAAATCTCGCCGAACACCAGCGCGACCTGCTCGGTGCCGGTGCGATCGAGGTACCCGAACGCGCGGAACGTCCCGTGCCGGGTCGGCAACCGGGTCTCGACCACCCGCTCGACCACGGCCCGGCGCGGCAAATCCCCGGCGACCTCGCTTGCTGTCATGGCCTCCACCTCTCTATCCCGGCACTTCCACCTGGACGTGCCGGGCCGTTCGTGCGGCACTTTCCCGTGAAAGTGCCGTCCGGCGCACCCCAGCGACACTCCGGACGAGCAGGACACCGGCGCCGGGCAGGCTCGCGACCAGCGTGAGCACGCCGTAGACGACGGCGACGGTGACACCTTGGGCGGCCCCCAGGCCGGCCGCGCCGAAGAGCAGGGCGCAGACGCCCTCGCGCGGGCCGAAGCCGCCGACGTTGAGCGGGAGGCCCATCGCGAGCAGCGCGAGGACCATCAGCGGTACCAGCTGCCCCACCGGCGCGGCCACTCCGGCGACGCGGGCGGCGACGACGAACAGCGCCAGGTGCCCGGCCAGCGTCGCGACCGACAGGAAGCCCACGCTGGGCCAGGTCTCGCGGGTCAGCAGGCCGAGCCGGACGTCGGCGAGAGTGACGGCGAAGCCGCGGCGCCACTTCGACGGGCTGTGGATCCAGCGCCCGCCCAGCAGGCGGCCCACGACCAGCGCGGCGACGGCGGCGAGCACGACGACCACCCCGGCGACCACGACGACCTCGCGGAACGCACCGGGCACCACCGACGGCGACGCGAGCACGACGGTGACCGCGGACGCGATCAGCACGACCTGGCCCGCGGTGCGTTCCAGGACGACGGCCCGCACGCCGCGCGGCACGTCCCCGCTGTCGCGGCCGTGCTGGACCGCGCGGTGGACGTCGCCGAGGACGCCCGCGGGCAGCACGCCGTTGAGGAACAGCGCGCGGTAGTAGTCGCCGACCGCGCCGCGCAGCGAAAGCCGCAGGCCGAGGCGGGTGGCGACGATCTGCCAGCGGCCCGCGCTGAACACCGTCGTCGCGAAGCCGATGGCGAGGGCGGCCAGCACGCCGGGCGCGCTGATCCGGCCGAGCCCGTCGAGAAAGGCCGCGCTGCCGAGCTGCCAGACGAGGACGGCGAGGATGCCGACCGCGCCGAGGATCCGCAGCCAGGCCAGTGCGCGCTTCACGCCGCCACCTCCCGGCTCGGCGGCAGGACCAGCAGGTCGCCGTGGTGGATCACCGCGTGCAGCTCGCCCGCCGCCGCCATCTCCAGCCGTCGCTGCAGGTAGACGTCGGCGACCGGGCGCAGCTCCGGCAGCTGTTCGACGGCCGCGCCGACCCAGCCCTCGAGCCACTGCCGCTGCAGTTCGGCCTGGTCCGGGCCGAGCCGCCAGGCGCTGTCCGCGCGGACGACCTTGGCGCCCAGCCTGCCGAACGCGGCCGCGGCGACGTCGACGGCGTCCGGGCCGAGCAGCCGACGGCCGTCTTCGGTGATCCGGCGCTGATGGGCGTTGAACGCCGCCGCGACCGCGGGGTCGAGCGGGTCGGCGGGCGAGAGCTCCACCTTGCCGGTGACCGACAGCATCAGCAGGGCCGCGCAGCCCGCTTCGACGACCGCCGTGGCCAGCGCCGCGACTTCGTCCCTGGTCAGCAGGTCGAGCAGCGCGGACGCGGTGACCAGCGACGTCCCGGCGAGGTCGGCGGCCCGCAGCGCGGTGACGTCCCGCTGCTCGGCGACGACGTCCACCGGGCTGCCGTCGAGCGCGGTGCCCGGCAGGCTCGCCTGCGCGTGGGTGAGCAGGTCGGTGTCGTGGTCGTGCAGGATCCAGTGCTGGGTGCCGGGCAGGCGGGCGGCCAGCCAGCGGCCGAGCGAGCCGGTGCCGCAGCCGAGGTCCCGCACTGTGAAGTCCTGGGGCAGGTACGAACGCAACGGATCGAGGAGCTCGGTGGCGCGGGCCGCGGCGTCCGCGGGTTCGCGCAGGTAGAGCCAGTCCGGCGCGAACGCGGTCATGCCGCCGCCTCCTGCCGCAGGAGGATGTCGGCGATCCGCCGCGCGGTGTCGTCCCAGCCGGTCAGGGTCTCGCGGCGCAGCTTCGCCGACGCGCGCAGCCGGGCCCGCAGCGCCGGCTCGGTGAGCCAGCGGCGCAGGGCGGCACCGAGCGCTTCGACGTCGTCACCGGGCACGAGCATGCCCGGCACCGAGCCGTCCGGCGCGACGCCGACCGTGCTGGGCAGCGCGTCGACGTCGGTGGTCAGCACCGGCACCCCGCGGGCGAGGGCCTCGGTGACGACCATGCCGAAGGTCTCGGCGCGCGAAGGCAGCACGAGCAGGTCGGCGGTGTGGTAGGTCGCCTCGAGCGCCGCGCCGGTGCGCGGGCCGGTGAGGGTGAAGCGGGCGCCGAGCCGGTGCTCGCGCAGCCGCTCGACGTACTTGGTCTCGCGGCGGATCCCGCCGACGCATTCGCACGTCCAGCGCAGGTCGGCGACGGTTTCGAGGGCCTGGGCGAGCACGCCCTGGCCCTTGCGCGGGGTCACGTTGGCCACGCAGACCAGCCGGGAGACGCCGTCGGTGCCGACGGCGAGCGGGGCCGGGTCGACGCCCGGCGTCACCGAGTGCACGCGGTGCGGGGCGAGGCCGTGGTGGTCGATCAGCCGGCGCGCGGCCCATTCGCTGGTCGCCACGACCGAGCCGGCGGCCCGCAGCGTCTCGCGCTCCAGCGCGTCGAGCTCGGCCGCGAGCGCGGGCGGCAGGCCGGTCTCGTCGGCCAGCGGCAGGTGCACCAGCACCGACACCGACAGCCGCCGCGCCTGCGGGACGACGACCTCGGGCACGCCGCAGGCGACCAGGCCGTCGAGCAGCACGGCCGAGCCGGTGGGCAGCGCGGAGAGGAGGTGGCCGAGGACCGCGCGGGCCTCGGTGTCCGGCCGCGGCCAGTTGCCGGAGACGGCGATCTCGTGCACGTCGAAGCCGGCTTCGGCGAGCCGGTCGCACATGCGGCGGTCGTAGGTGTTGCCGCCACTGGGGACGGACGAGTCGTCGACGTCCCCCGGGAGGACCACGTACAGGCTGTTCACAGTGCACGCTCGTAACTCGCCCAGGCGACGTGCGATTCGTGCAGCGAGACGGCGATCCCTTCGAGGCCGCGCGCGCCTTCGCCGAGGCGTCCGGCGTGGACGGCGTCGGCCAGGCGGTCCGCGATGACCTTCGCGAGGAACTCGGTCGAGGTGTTGATGCCCTTGAACTCCGGCTCGTCGTCGAGGTTGCGGTAGTTCAGGTCGCCCAGCACCGCCTTGAGCTCTTCCGTGGCCTTGCCGATGTCGACGACGATGTTGTCCTCGTCGAGCTCGGGGCGGCGGAAAGTCGCGTCCACCAGGAAGGTCGCGCCGTGCAGGCGTTGCGCGGGACCGAACACTTCCCCGCGGAAGCTGTGGGCGACCATCACGTGGTCACGGACGGTGATGCTGAACACCAAGACCTCCGATGCGTTCGGGTGGACGTGGTCACTGCGGCTGATACATGACACGGAGGCAGAGGGCGGAAAGTTCATTTGCCGCCAGCCGGGGTAGCACGGAAGGAAGATCCTTAAACGTGCATTCGGCGCTGACCAGCGCTTCGAACGCGGGATCGGCCAGCAGATCCAGGGCGACGGCGAGGCGCTGGGCGTAGCTGCGATCGGGCCGCGCGACCGTCCCGACCTGGCTGCTGCGGATCACCAGGCGTCGCGAGTGGAAGTTCTCGCCGAGCGGGACGCTGACCGGGCGGTCGCCGTACCAGGACATCTCGACGACCTCCCCCTCCGGCGCGAGCAGTTCCAACGCGCGGGTGAGCCCGGCCTCGGACGCGCTCGCGTGCACGACGAGGTCGCAGTCACCGAGCGCCTTCTCGGGGCTCGAGAACTCCACCCCGAGCGCGGCGGCGATGTCCGCTTTGGCCGGATCGACGTCGATGAGCTGCACCCGCGCGGCCGGGAAGCCGGTGAGGAGCTTCGCCACGCTGCAGCCGACCATCCCGGCACCGATGACGGCGATCCGGTCGCCGAGCCGCGGACGCGCGTCCCACACGGCGTTCACGGCGGTCTCGACCGTGCCGGCGAGGATCGCGCGGCCGGGCGGGACGGAATCCGGCACCGGCGTCACCGCGGTCGCCGGGACGACGTACGCGGTCTGGTGCGGGTAGAGGCAGAAGACGGTCTTGCCCTCCAGGTGCGCCGGGCCCTGTTCGACGACGCCGACGTTGAGGTAGCCGTACTTGACCGGGCCGGGGAATTCGCCCTCCTGGAACGGGGCGCGCATGACGTCGTGCTGGCTGGCCGGCACCCCGCCGCGGAAGACGAGGGTTTCGGTGCCGCGGCTCACCCCGGAGTACAGCGTGCGGACGAGCACGTCGTCCGGTCCGGGCGCGGGCAGCCGCTCCTCGCGCAGCTCTCCCGAGCCGGGACTTTGAACCCAGAAAGCCTGTTCCACGTGTTTCTCCTCAGCGGGCGACCGGAGGCTGGTGTCGCCACCCTATGAGCAATTCGCGGAGTCGACGATGATCAAACAGGACCTTCTCCTGCGTGCGGTGGTTCCGGCGCCGGTGCTCGCCGCGGGGGTCTTCGCGGGCGGCTTCTCGCCGCTCGCCTGGGCGACCGGAGTCGTCTACGGCCTCGCGCTGGTGCTGCTCACCGAGTGGGGGCTGCGCCGCAGCGGCCGCGGCGCCTTCGGACCGGCGGACTGGATCACCTTCGCCCGCGCGGTCCTCGTCGGCTGCGCCGCGGCGCTGATCGCCGAGGGTGGTTTTTCCCTCGGCTGGCTGGTCGGGCTGGTCGGCGTGGCGCTGCTCCTGGACGGTCTCGACGGCCAGGTGGCCCGCCGCACCGGGACGGCGTCGGAGTTCGGCGCGCGCTTCGACATGGAGGTCGACGCGTTCCTGATCCTGCTGCTGTGCATCCAGGTGTCCCGCACGCTCGGGCTGTGGGTGCTCGCGATCGGCCTGATGCGGTACGTCTTCGTCGCCGCCTCGTGGACCATGCCCTGGCTGACCGCGCCGCTGTACCCGAGCATGGCCCGCAAGACGGTGGCGGCCGTGCAGGGGGTCGTGCTGGTGGTCGCGGTCTCGGCTCTGCTGCCTTTTGCCCTGACGTTCGCGGCGGTCGCGCTGGCTTTGGCGTCGCTGACGTGGTCGTTCGGCCGGGACGTGGTCTGGCTGGCCCGTCACCGCGTCGAGCACCGCCCGGCCCGGATCGTCGCGCTCACCCGCGCGTCCCTGCGCCGCCCGCTCGGCTACGGCCACAACCAGGCCGCCTGAGGCGCCGGTTACGAACTCGAGTCGCGGGCCGCGCGGGCCCGGCGTTTGCCCTCGTGCATCGCGACCACGCGGGCGATCGGAATCGTGTGTCCCTCCTCGACGAGGTCCGCGGGCAGCACGAAGGGCTCCGGCATCTCGTCGGTCCACGGGTCACCGCCGTCCAGCAGATCGGGGACCGTGTGCACGGTGAAGTCGGCCGGCTTGACGCCGTCGACGTCGGCCCAGCGGACCGGGAAGGACACCGGAACACCCGGGCGGTGGCGCGGGCTGTAGACCGAGATGACCGTGGCGCCGCCGGCCCGCGTCGAGTCCAGGAACACCTTGCCTTCGCGGCGTTCGACCACGAACTCCGTCGTGCCCAGTGCCGGGTCGATCCGCTCGGCCCGGGCCGCGACCGCGCGGGTCGCCGCCGCGATGTCCTCCATCGCCTGGCCCGGTGCGAGCGGCACGAAAACGTGGACGCCCTTGGAACCGCTGGTCTTCACCGCGCCGTCGAGGCCGTCGTTGCGCAACGCCTCCCGCACCAGCTTCGCGGCCCCGACGGCCAGCGAAAAGGGGGCGTCCGCGGGCGGGTCGAGGTCGAGGATCAGGTGCGTCGGCCCGCTCGCGGGCTCACCGCGGAAGAGCGACGTGTGGTACTCGATCGCGCGCTGGTTGCCGAACCAGATCAGCGTGCGGAGGTCGTTGCCGAGGCCGTAGGTGACTTCACGCCGCGAGCGATCGGCCCACAGCGCCCGGCGCGCCACCCACTCCGGCGTGTACTTCGGCAGGTTCTTCTGCATGAACGCGTCCTGGCCGCGCAGCACCCGCACCACGCTCAGCAGCCGGTCGTGCAGCTCGGGCAGCATCCGGTCCGACACCGCTTCGAGGTAGCCGATCAGCTCGCGCTTGGTGACCCCCGCGTCGGGGAACACCTCCTGGTCGAGACTGCTCAGCTTGACGCCGTGCCTGATTTCGTCGCCGCTCATCCGCCCACCCTCGCGGTCCCTCGCGAGGCGGTCAACTGTCAAACAGGCGGACGTCCGGTCCGCAGCCGCCACCGCAGATCCCACAGGCAGGCGTTGAACGGGAACCGCCGCAGCGGGCCGGGCAGCACCCGGACGGCCCGGCCGAGCGCGGCGAGGAACGCGGCGAACCGGCGCTGGTCGGCGGCCGTCCACGGCAGCCGCATCTCGTCGCGGAAGCGCTGCGGGAGGAACCCGGTGGTCACGAACCGGTGGAACCGGCGGCCGGGCACCGCGAAGACCGGCGGCAGGAACTCCAGGTCGACGATCCGGGTCAGGTAGCGGCGGACGCTGTCGTCGATCCTCACCTCGGCCAGCCCGCCCGCCCAGTACGCCTCGAAGGCCGCGCGGTCGCCGGGCCACATCTCCGGACGCACCTGCAGCGTGGTGCCGAGGACAGCGGCCTCGGCGTAGAACCGCTCCGGCTCGCCGCCGGAGAAGGCGAGGCAGACGTCCTCGAAGCCCTTGTACAGGCAGGCCGCGACCCACAGCTGGAGGCCGGTGTCGAAGGCGTCGTAGGCGACCGGGCTCGACGCGGTCGAGTGCACCTGCGCGTGGGCCCGGTTGACGGCCTTCCGGTAGGCCGCGCGCTCGGCGTCGGTGCCCATCGTCGCAACCGCCAGGTAGGTCAGCGTGGTCCGGGTCCGCTTCACCGGGTGGCGGAAGAGGTTGCCGCTGTCGACCCGGCTCTCCAGGACGCCGTGCCCGACCGGCGCGCGGGAGAGCTGCATGATCACGTTCGCGCTGCCGGCCAGCAGCCCGGCGCCGATGACGGCGTCGCGAAGGGCGGTCTCGGGCATCGGCGCACCTCCTGGACCTTTGAGGGAACGCCGCTGTTGACGATCTGTCAAGAGCGGTGGGCCGCCCGGGCGAACGCGATGAGCGCCCGGGCCGCCGGGCTCAACGGCCCCTCCGTCCGCCACGCCAGCGCCAGCATCCCCCGCAACCCGGGTCCGCGGAGCCCGACGACGTGCAGCTCCGCCTGGTGGTACCGGGCCAGGGATTCCGGCACGATCGCCACCCCGAGCCCGCGCGTGGCCAGCTGCACCAGGAAGTTCGGGTCGGCCGCCTCGAAGGCGATCCGCGGGGTCAGCCCCGCCCCCGCGAAGGCCGCGTCCAGCGCCGTGCGCAGGCCCGTGCCCTTCGGCAGGGCCATCAGCGGCAGGCCGTCGAGGTCGGGGATCCCGACCTCGTCCCGCCCGGCCAGCGGACCGGAGGGAGCGGTGACGGCCAGGAACGGCTCCTCGAGCAGCACCTGCGTCGCGATGCCGGCCGGCGGGGCCGTCGAGATGCCGACGACGGCGAGGTCGAGCTGCCCTGCGCGCAGCGCCGTGAGCATGGTGTCGGAGTCGGCCTCCGAGAGCGTGATCTCGACGGCCGGGTACCGCTCGTGGAAGCCGGCCAGCAGGTCGGGCAGCCCGACCGGCCCCACCGACGTCACCATGCCGATCGCCACCTGCCCGCGGACCAGCCCGGCGAGCTCCTCGACGGCTTCGCGCACCCCCTTCACCGCCGCGAGCGCGGCTCGGGCGTGCGGCAGGGCCGCGGCGCCGACGTCGGTGAGCCGGACCGTCCGGCCGGAGCGGTCCAGCAGCTCCTGCCCGAGCTCCCGCTCCAGGCGTTTGACCTGCGCACTCACCCCCGGCTGGGCGACGTGCAGCCGCTCGGCCGCGCGCGTGAAGTTGCCCTCCTCGGCGACGGCGACGAAGTACGCGAGCTGGTGCAGTTCCATAAGCGTTGATTCTAGTCAGTAGACAAACCAGATCTTGGACTTCTGATCGGGTTCGTTCGAAGCTGGACACAGCCAACGAAAGGACCCGAGATGAATCTCCTCCGCCCCGGTCAGGCCGGGTACGCCGACGAAATCACCGGATTCCAGACGGCGGTGGCCACCGCGCCCGCGGCGGTCGTCGCCGCCGAAAGCGCCGAGGACGTGGTCGCCGCGGTGCGGTACGCGGCCGGGCACGGGCTGTCCGTCGCGGTCCAGGCCACCGGGCACGGCCTGACCGCCGGCACCGACGGCGTCCTGATCAGCACCCGGCGGATGACCGGCGTCGAGATCGACCCCGGCGCCCGCACCGCCCGCGTCGAAGCGGGTGCCCGGTGGGAAGCGGTGATCGAAGCCGCCGGCGAGCACGGCCTGGCGCCGCTCAGCGGCTCGTCCCCCGACGTCGGTGTCGTCGGCTACACGCTCAGCGGCGGCTTCGGGCTGATGGCCCGCCGCTACGGCCGCGCCGCCGACCACGTCCGCGCCCTCGACGTCGTGACCGCCGACGGCGAGCTCCGGCGGGCCGAGCCGGGATCGGACCTGTTCTGGGCACTGCGGGGCGGCCGCGATGGCTTCGGTGTCGTGACGGCGATCGAGTTCGCCCTCCTGCCGGTCCGCGAGCTCTACGGCGGCAGCCTCACGTTCGACAGCGCCGACGTGCCCGCGGTGCTGCGGGCGTGGCGGACGTGGTCGGCGGCCGCGCCGGACACGCTGACGACGTCACTGGCCCTGATCCAGTACCCCGACCTGCCGATGGTGCCCGCGCCCGTGCGCGGCCGGCACGTCGCCCAGGTCCGGATCGCCTACCTCGGCGAGAACGGCGACGACGTCGTCGCGCCGCTGCGGGCCGCGGCCCCCGCGCTGGCCGACACGCTGCGGACGATGCCGTTCACCGAGTCCGGCTCGATCGCGGCCGAGCCGCGGCAGCCGCACGGCTACCACGGCACCAACGCGACCGTCTCCCAGCTGAACGACGCCATGCTCGACGCCGTCCTCGAGCACGCCGGCCCGGGCGCGGCCGCGCCGCCGGTGCTGATCATCGACCGGCTGGGCGGCGCGCTCGCCCGCACCCCGGAGACGCCGGGCGTGGGCTGGGACTCCTCGGCCGAGTTCGTCGTCCGGGCGCTGTCGGTGGTGGACGGCGACGGCGTCGCGGACGTCCGGCGTGCGCACGCGAAACTGTTCGACGCGCTGGCGCCGTGGACGACCGGCCGGCTGCTGCCGTTCGTCTACGGGGAGCACGCGCCGGAAGAGGTCGCGGAAAGCGTCTTCCCGGCCGCCGATCTGCGGCGGCTCCGGGAGCTGAAGCAACGGTACGACGCCGGGAACGTCTTCCGGGCCGGGTGAGGAGGGGACCCGGCCGGGAAACGGTGGCGCCCTATACTCGGCCGGCCTGGTCACGCCGTTAGGGGAACCGTTTTGCGCACGATGAGCCACGAGGACTACCTCGGCATGCGGCGGTTCCCCGGGCTCGACGGCCTGCGCGCGCTCGCCGCGACGATGGTCATCTTCTTCCACTTCGGCGGGCCGAACTGGACGTGGCTGTCGGGCTGGGTCGGCGTCTACCTCTTCTTCGTGCTGTCCGGGTTCCTGATCACGACGCTGCTGCTGCGCGAGCAGGACCGGACGGGCCGGATTTCGCTGTCGAACTTCTACATCCGGCGCGTGTTCCGGATCCTGCCGCCGTACCTGGTGATCCTCGGCGGGATCGTCGCGTTCGTCATCCTGCGCGGCGAGTTCCACTCACGCGACTTCCCGCAGGCGCTGAAGTACTACCTGACGTTCTTGAACGAGTTCCTGCCGGCGGCCACCCACGGCGCGGACAACTTCTTCAGCGGCTCGTGGACGCTCGGGATCGAGGAGAAGTTCTACCTGGTCTGGCCGTTCCTGCTGGTGGCGATCGGGATCGGCGCGGCGAAGCGCAAGTTCCTGCTGGTCGGCGTGGCGATGGTCGCGCTGCTGGCGCTGGTCCCGCTCACCACCGGCGGCTGGGTCCTCGAGTACTCGCAGACGGCGATCTACCGCTCGACGATCCACTACTTCATCCTGGCGGGCGGCTGCCTGCTGGCGATCCTGCTGCACTACCCCCGTGGGTACGCGCTGCTGAAGCCGTTGACGCACCCGCTGGCGGCGATCCCGATCGTCGTGGCGTTCGCGCTGCTGCACACGAACTTCGACGACCTGTGGCACGAGACCCGCAACAACCTCTGGCTGCTGGTCGCGTACGCGGCACTGACGATGCTGCTGCTGATCGTGCTGGTGAGCCCGGGCCCGCTGCGGTGGCTGCTGAGCACGGCCCCGATGCGGTTCGTCGGCGAGCGGTCGTACTCGCTGTACCTGCTGCAGGGGCCGGTGCACTTCGTCGTCGTGCAGGCGGTGCCCGGGCTCGCCCCGCACCGGACGGTCTCGGCGCTGACGGTGTTCCTGGTCGGCCTGGCGATCGCGGACCTGATCCACCGCTGGGTCGAGAAGCCGCTGATCGGCTTCGGCAAGCGGGTCATCGCCCGCAAGGAAGCCCGGCGCGAGTCCCGGCAGGCGGTTCCCCCGCCCGCCGAGACGCCACGCGCCGAGCCCAAGCCCGCGCCGATCGGGTCCTAGCGCTCCAGGACCACGATCGGGATGACCCGGTCGGTCTTCTTCTCGTAGTCGGCGAAGCCCTCGGCGTGCGCGACCATGCCCGCGTAGAGGCGGTCACGCTCGGCACGGTCGGCGATCACCGTGGCCGTGGCCTCGAACTTCTCGGTGCCGACCTCGACGGTGACCTTCGGGTTGGCGACGAGGTTGTGGTACCAGGCGGGGTTCTTCGGTGCGCCACCCATGGACGCGGCGATGACGTAACGGTCGCCGTCGCGGGTGTAGACCAGCGGTGAGAGGCGCTCTTCGCCGCTCTTCGCGCCGATGGTGGTGAGCAAGAGCACGTTCTTGTCCGCGAACATGCCGCCGACCTTGCCGTCGTTGGCGCGGAACTCCGCCACGACCTGCTGGTTGAAGTCGTTCATCTCGGCTGGCGTGGTCATGGGATCCCCTGTTTCTGGCCGGTACGCTCGACCGGACGCGAGGTAGGCTCGGACGAGCTGAAGCGTTTGCTTTGCAAGCAAAGCTACCGACGGGAAGTGCGTGGTGTCAACGGAGGCCGGACCGAGTGTCGAGGACGGCGTGCGGCAGCTGCTGCTGCTCATGCCCCGCCTGGTCGGCCGCGCGAAGCGCACCCCGGTGCCGGCGGAGCTGGACGGCTGCGCGCTGGCGCCCCGGCACCTCTCGCTGCTGTCGTACCTGCTCTTCGACGGGCCGATGACGGTCACCGAACTCGCCACCCGCCTCCAGGTGGCGCCGACGACGGCGAGTCTGATGGTCGGCGACCTCAGCCGTCAGGGCGTGCTGAACCGCGACGAGGACCCGGCCGACCGCCGCCGCACGATCGTCAGCATCGCCGAGGACAAGCGCCCGGCGGTCGACGCCTGGCTCGCCCGCGGCGCGAAGGCCTGGAGCGACGCACTGACGCCGTTGACCCCCGCCGAGCGGCAGCTGGTGATCACGACGCTGGAAGCCTACGAACGCGGCACCTGCGACGGGCCGGCCTGCTAGGCGTCGCCGCGCTTTTCCCGGGCCAGTTTGCGCTGGGCTTCCGCGCGTTCCCGGCACTTCCGGAGGAATTCCTCGTCGTCCTCCGGGCTCGTCGCCGCGAACCGGCCCGGCCGGTCGTACTCCGGGAACGCCGGCGCGTGGCGCTCATACGGCCCGCGCGCCCGCGTCACCTGCTGCGGGCGGCCCGCGACCAGCCAGATGATCGAGCCGACCAGCGGCACGACGAGCACGAGCAGCAGCCAGAGGCCCTTCGGCAGGTTGCGGCAGGACGATTCGTCCGTCGTGATCACGTCGACCAGGCAGAAGATCCACAACCCGAGCGTGACGATGCCGAGCAGGCCGTCGAAGTACAGCAATTTCCCGCCTTCCCCCACCGGATGAACGCGGTAAGTCTTAGCAGAAGGCCGAAGCAGCTCAGCCGCGGGTCACCCGCAGCACCGCGGGCATCCGAAGATTCGGCGAGGAAACCCAAACCGGTTCCCCTTCTGTCAGGCGGAAACCGCGCAACGCCTCGAGAACGCCGGCCGCGAGGGCGAGCGCGGGCCGCGACCCCGGGCACGCGCGCGGGCCGGCCCCGAACGGCGTCCCGGCGAGGGACACCGTCACGTCCTCGCCGCCGATCCGGCGGCGCGTGGCGAGCACCGGCTGCTCGGCGGGCTTTCCGGTCAGCGCCGCCCGAAGCCCGTTGCCGATGAGACCCGCCGTGGCGTCGCAGGCCTGGACGAGCAGGCCGATCCGGGCCGCCGCGAGTTCGGTCGGGCCGCCGCAGACCGCGACCAGCCGCGTCAACGCCGCTTCCTCGGCCGCACCGGGCGACACGTGCGGGTGGTACGCCGCCGCGACTCCGGCGACGTCGGCCGAGACGTCCGGCAGGCCGAGCGCCTCGGCGAGCACCCCGACCGGCACCGGCCGCGCGACCGCGGCCATCACGTCGAGGACGTCGAGTTCGGCCACGATCCGGCGGGTCCGCTCGAAAGCGTTGCGCCGCAACGAATCCTCGTCGAGCGGCGCCAGGAGATCCACGGCGAGCCCCCGCCGCCGGACGTGGTCGGGGCCGTTGCTGAAGCGGGCCACGGACGCGCGCAGCCAGGCGATGCCGCCCGGCGGAACGTCGAGGGGCACGGGCGGGACCGGAGCGGAAAGCGAAGTCATGCCGCGAAGTTAGCCGCGGAAAACGTCGGCGACGGCCGAAGTGTCAGAGCACCGACGACGCCGGGAACCAGTTAGCCTGCGGGCCGCCACACTGCGCCGGGCGCGGGACGTCGTGCTGGAACCACCACGCCTCGATGATCCGGCCGTCCGGCAGCCGGTACGTCGGCGGGCCGGCCACGCGGACGAGCCCGGCCGCCTGCAGCGACCGCGCGCTGGCGATGTTGCCGACCTCCACACCCGCGCGCACCCGCGCCAGGCCCAGGTGCTCGTGGGCCAGCGCCAGCCCGGCCGCGAAGAGCACCCGCCCGCACCCGCGCCCGCGGTAGTCCGGGGCCAGGTAGCCGCCGGTCTCCGGGCCGCCGTCCTCGCCGGTGTGCACGCTCACCAGCCCGGCGCAGCGACCGGCCTCGACGTCGATCATCACCAGGTCGACGGACTGCGGATCGGGTGACGCCCAGTGCGGCCCGGTGCCGGGCACGACCCGCAGCGCGTCCGCCCGCATCGGCTCGGCGACGATCGAGTCGGGCTGCCAGCCGAGCCACCGTTGTGCGGCCGGATCGCTGCCCCCTGCCGCGGCGGCGGCGTACTCCCACGCGGTCGGCGTGCGGAAGAGGTAGCGCCCGGTGCGCAGGACGTGGCCCTGCCGGTCGCAGGTCCGCTTGGTCATCAGGCGCCCGCGGCGGGTGAGCCGGTCGAAGATCCCCTTGGTGGCTGGCAGCATCGCGGCGAAATCGTAGCGGAGCGATCCGGGCGGGAGTTGCTATCGTGGCGCGATGACGGCCGTACCCGAGGCAACCGAACTGGACGGCTCCGGCCGGTCCGCCCAGCCTCGCCAGCTCATCGTGACGGTGTACGGCCTCTACTCGCGCACGGAGGGCGGCTGGCTCTCGGTCGCCTCGCTGATCGACCTGCTGGCCGTCGTCGGCGTCGACGAGCCCGCGGTGCGCTCGTCGATCTCCCGGCTGAAGCGGCGCGGGATCCTCGAAGCGGTGCGCCGCGACGCGACGGCGGGCTACGAGCTGTCCGACGCCGCCCGGGACATCCTGCGCGAGGGCGACGAGCGGATCTTCCGGCGCGGGCGCGCGACCCCGGCCGACGGCTGGCTGCTCGCGGTGTTCTCGGTGCCCGAGACCGAACGGCACAAGCGCCACCTCCTGCGCACCCAGCTCGCCCGGATGGGCTTCGGCACCGCGGCTTCCGGCGTCTGGATCGCCCCGGCCCACCTGCACGCGGCGACCGAGGAAGCGCTCAGCCGGCTCGGCCTGGCCGGGTACGCCGACCTGTTCCGCGCCGACCACCTGGCCTTCGGCGACGTCGCGGCGAAGGTCCGTGACTGGTGGGACCTCGACCGGCTGGACGAGCTGTACACGACGTTCCTCGACGAGCACGGCCCGGCGCTGCGCCGCAAGTCCGTGACCGGCGAGCAGGCCTTCGCCGACTACGTCCGGGTGCTGACCGGCTGGCGGCGGATGCCCTACCTCGACCCGGGCCTGCCCGCGGAGTTCCTGCCGGCGGGCTGGTCCGGGATCCGCGCGGCCGAGCTGTTCTTCGAGCTGCACGCGAAGCTGGAGACGCCGGCCCGCGCGTACGTCGCCAAGGCGATCAACCTCGGCTGAGCACCGCGAAGCCCTGGAGCTCGACCAGGGCCTCCTCGTCCCACAGCCGGGACACGCCGATGCCCGCCATCGCCGGGTACTCCGTGCCCGCGAGCCGCTTCCAGACCGCGCCGATCTCGCGCGCGTGGGCCCGGTAGCCGGCCATGTCGACGATGTAGATCGTCACGCTGCAGAGGTCCTCCGGCGAGCCGCCGGCCGCGCGCAGCGACGCCAGCAGGTTGCCGAGGGCGCGTTCGAACTGCTCGACGACACCGTCGCCGACGATCTTGTTCGACGCGTCCAGCGCGGTCTGCCCGGCGAGGAAGACGACCCGCCCCTCGGCCACCACCGCGTGCGAGAACCCGGACGGCTTGCCCAGCTCCGGCGGGTTGATGCGTTCCATGCCGGACACGGTACGCCATCTTTCGCGTTATTGACGGTCGTAGTCATCACGACATACCCTGGACGGCGTGCGAATCGCGGTCATCGGTGGCGGCCCGGCGGGTCTGTACTTCGCCGCGCTCGCGAAACAGCTCGGTCCCGGCCACGAAATCACCGTCTGGGAGCGCAACGCGCCCGACGACACCTTCGGCTTCGGCGTGGTGTTCTCCGACGAGACGCTCGGCGGCATCGAGCACGCCGATGCGGCCGTGCACGAGGCGATGAAGGCCGAATTCGCCCGCTGGGACGACATCGACGTCCACTACCGCGGCACGGTGACCACCTCGGGCGGCCACGGCTTCGCCGCGATGAGCCGCAAGCGCCTGCTCGGCATCCTGCAGAGCCGCTGCGGCGAGCTCGGCGTCGGCCTGCACTTCCGCGAGGAAGCACCGGCCGATCTCGAGGGGTACGACCTGGTCGTCGCGGCCGACGGCGTCAACTCCGCGATGCGCGCGCGGTACGCCGAGACGTTCCGGCCGAGTGTCGAGACCCGCCGGTGCCGGTACATCTGGCTGGGCACCGACTTGGTGTTCGACGCCTTCAAGTTCTACGTCCTCGACACGCCGGCCGGGATCATGCAGATCCACGGCTACCCGTACGGCCGCGACGGCAGCACGTTCATCCTCGAGGTGCAGGAGGACGTCTGGCAGCGGACGTTCGGGCCGATCGCGGCGACCTCGCTGAAGCCCGGCGAGAGCGACGAGAAGTCGATCGCCCTGATCCGCGAGCTGTGCGCCGACGTCCTCGACGGCCACCAGGTGATGGCGAACAACTCGAAGTGGGTCTCGTTCGGCACCGTCCGCTGCGAGACGTGGGTGCACGAGAACGTCGTCCTCCTCGGCGACGCCGCGCACACCGCGCACTTCTCGATCGGCTCCGGCACGAAGCTGGCGATGGAGGACGCGCTCGCCTTGGCGGCGTGCCTGCACGAGAACGACGGCGTGCCGGAGGCGTTGAAGGCCTACGAGCTGGAGCGGCGGCCGGTCGTCACGTCGACGCAGCGCGCCGCGCAGGCCAGCCTGGAGTGGTTCGAGAACATCGCGCAGTACGCCCACCAGGAGCCGCCGCAGTTCGCGTTCAACATCCTGACGCGCAGCCGCCGCGTCACCTACGACAACCTCCGCCTGCGCGACCCCGAGTTCGCGGCCGAGCTCGACCACTGGTTCGCCCGGTCGCTCGGGACGACGTCGCGGCCGCCGATGTTCCAGCCGTTCTCGCTGGGTGGCCTGGAGCTGCCCAACCGGATCGTCGTGTCCCCGATGGACATGTACTCCGCGGTCGACGGCGTGCCGGGCGACTTCCACCTGGTGCACCTGGGCAGCAAGGCTTTGGGTGGCGCCGGGCTGGTGATGACCGAGATGGTCTGCGTCTCCCCCGAAGGCCGCATCACGCCGGGCTGCGGCGGGCTGTACACGCCGGAACAGGAAGCGGCCTGGAAGCGGATCGTCGACTTCGTGCACGCGCAGACGCCGGCCCGGATCGGCGTCCAGTTGGGACACTCCGGGCGCAAGGGCTCGACGAAACTCATGTGGGACGGCATCGACGAGCCGCTGCCGTCCGGCAACTGGGAGGTCTGCGCACCCTCGGCACTGCCCTATTCGGACCGGAACCAAGTCCCGCGTGAACTGTCTACATCGGAACTGTCCGAGATCAGGGACCAGTTCGTCGCGTGCGCCCGTGCGGCGGCCCGCGCCGGGTTCGACGTCCTCGAACTGCACTGCGCGCACGGCTACCTGCTCTCGTCGTTCCTCTCGCCGCTGACCAACCAGCGGACCGATTCCTACGGCGGCTCACTCGAAAACCGGCTGCGGTTCCCCCTCGAAGTCTTCGACGCCGTCCGCGCCGCCTGGCCTCCCGAGCGGCCGATGACGGTCCGGATCTCGGCGACCGATTGGTGCGAGGGCGGCATCGACGCCGACGACGCCGTCGAGATCGCGCGGGCCTTCGCCGCGCACGACGCCGCGGGCATCGACGTCTCGACCGGGCAGGTCGTCAGCGAGGAGCGCCCGCAGTACGGCCGCAGCTACCAGACGCCGTACGCCGACCGGATCCGCAACGAGATCGGCGAGGAGTACGGCATCGCGGTGATCGCGGTCGGCGCGATCTCTTCCTACGACGACGTCAATTCGCTGATCCTGGCCGGCCGCGCGGACCTCTGCGCGCTGGGCCGCACCCACCTTTACGATCCACAGTGGACGTTGCACGCGGCGGCCGAGCAGGGCTATCCGGTGCCGTGGCCGAAGCCGTTCGCCGCGGGCAGCCGCAAGCCGCAGACGGGCCGCTCCGACGGACCGGAGCCGCGGCTCGACCTCGTCCGGTCCGGCCCGGCCGGCACCGCCCATGCCCGCTGGCGACCGGGAGCCTCCTCATGACTTTCACGCTGAGCCCCGAGCAGCAGGCGTTCGCCGCGGAGGTCCGGCAGCTGGCGGCCGAGCAGCTGCGCCCGCTCGCCGAGTCCGGAGTGGAGGGTGCGGTCAACCGCCCGCTGCTCAAGGCGATGGGTGCGCTCGGCCTGCTCGCGCGGCTGTTCCCCGGCGTCGCTTCCGGCACGCCGTCGAGGCAGGCGGCCGCGACGGACCTGTGCATCCTGCGGGAGAACCTCGCCACGGTGAGCACCGAAGCCGAGACGGCGCTGGCGTTGCAGGGCTTGGGAAGTTACCCGATCCTGCAGTCCGGACAGGACGAACAGGTGGCGCGCTGGCTGCCCGCGGTGGCGGCGGGCGACGCGGTGGCGGCGTTCGCGCTGACCGAGCCGGACGCGGGCTCGGACGCGGCGGCGCTGTCACTGGCCGCGGAGCCCGACGGCGACGGCTGGCGCCTCACCGGCGAAAAGATGTGGATCTCGAACGCTCCCGAGGCCGACTTCTACACGGTCTTCGCCCGCACGACATCGGGCGCGGGATCGCGCGGGGTGAGCGCGTTCGTCGTCCCCGCCGACCGTCCGGGCCTCGGCGGCGAGCACCTGGACCTGGTGAGCCCGCACCCGATCGGCACGGTGACGTTCGACGGCGTCGCGGTCCGGCGGGAGGAACTGCTCGGCGAGGAGAACCGCGGCTTCGCCGTGGCGATGCGGACCCTCGACCTGTTCCGCCCGAGCGTCGGCGCGTTCGCCGTCGGCATGGCGCAGGCCGCGCTCGACGCCACTGTGGACCACACCGGGTCTCGCGAAGCCTTCGGCGGGCCGCTGATCAAGCAGCAGGCGGTGGCGCACACCCTCGCGGAGATGGCCACCCGCACGGAAGCGGCGCGGCTGCTGGTCTACGCGGCGGCGGGCGCGTACGACGCGGGCGAGCCGAACCTCGGCGGCCGGGCGGCGATGGCGAAGCTGTTCGCCACCGAAGCGGCGCAGTTCGTCGTCGACTCGGCGGTCCAGCTCCACGGTGCCCGCGCGTTGCGGCGCGGGCACCTGCTGGAGCATCTGTACCGCGAGGTCCGGGCGCCCCGCATCTACGAGGGCGCGTCGGAGATCCAGCGGACGATCATCGCGCGCTGGCTGGCTTCTTCGGCGTCCGGTCGAGCCACCACTGGCTGAGCAGCAGCAAGGTCACGACGCTGAGCGAGCCCGAGAGGGTGGCCGCGTTGAGGATGAGCGTCTCCTTGCCCTCGATCCTCGGCATGAGCAGCAGGAACGAGACCGGCGACAGCGCCCGGGTCATCAGGGTGTTCATGCACATGGCGAAGCTGCGGATCATCCATTTCCGGTGATCGGCGAACCGCCGCTGCCGAACCGCCCGCCACCCGGCGACGGTGAAGCCCAGCCACAGCAGCGCGGCCACGACGTCGAGCACGGCGAGCACCGGCCCGAAGGGGCTCACGGCACCGATCGCCGCGGCCAGCACGGCAGAGGGGATCGCCCCGGCGAAGACGTAGACCCGCCCGATCCGGCGATGGGCCACCGGGTGCGTCCGGCGCAGCCAGGGCCAGATCTGCAGGATGACGCCGACGATGGCGATCGTCCCGAACGCGATGTGCGCGACGAGCAGCCAGTAGTGCGCGGCGAACCCGGCCGGTGCGGGAACCCGTGACTGCGCCGGGTCGAGAGTGAGGTAGGGCGGCACGGAGTAGGCGAGGAAAACGGCGACGACCAGGGCGAGCGGCGCCACCCAAGGCCGTCGCCACCACCTCGGCGTCGCCGCGGCAGGTGCGGGTCTGACTTCCGTGCGGACGGTCATGGCTTCCCCCCGAGGTCGGCTTTCGTCCGACGCTAGGGAAAGCCCCCGGCAGGAGCCATGGGGTGAGCCACCGCCACCGTGGTGGGGCTCACCCCACCGCCGTTCAGCTGCCCCGCACCCGCCGGACGGTGTCGCGGTAGAAGTACCCGCTCTGCTTGATCGTCCGCGCTTGCGTCTCGTAGTCCACCCGGATCAGGCCGAACCTCTTCGCGTACCCGTACGCCCACTCGAAGTTGTCCAAAAGGGACCAGGCGAAGTACCCGCGCACGTCCACTCCGGCCTGACGGGCCGCAGCCACCGCCGCGATGTGCGAGGCCAAGTACGCCGTGCGGCCGTCGTCGCGGACGAAGCCCGACGAGTCCGGGTCGTCGTCGAACGCCGAGCCGTTCTCCGTGATGTACATCGGGAGGCCCGGGTAGTCGCGGCCCAGCCGGGTCAGCAGCTCGGTGAACTTGCCCGGCAGGATCTCCCAGCCCATCGCCGTCGTCGGCTCGCCGAACGGGACCACCCGGGATGCCGGGACGCCGTCCGAGTCCACAGCGGACCCCGATTCGTCCACTCCGGAAAACTGCTGGCCGAAGTAGTAGTTGACGCCGAGGAAGTCCAGCGGGGTGGAGACGACCGACAGGTCGCCGTCCTGGACCGGCAGCCGCACCCCGCGGGCGGCCAGGTCCTCGACCACGTCCGTCGGGTAGCGACCGTGGACCAGCGGGTCCAGGTAGATCCGGACGCCGAGGCCGTCCGCCTGGCGGGCCGCGCGGACGTCCTCCGGGGAGTCCGTGGCCGGGTCGGCCGTGCACATGTTGAGCGTGATGCCGAACTGCGTGTCCGCCGGGGCCGCCTCGCGCATGCGCTGCACCGCCAGCCCGTGGCCGAGCAGCAGGTGGTGGACCGCGTGCATCCCGGCCGCGTAGTCACGGCGGCCCGGCGCCATCACGCCGTGGACGTACCCGTGCATCGCCGAGCACCACGGCTCGTTCAACGTCGTCCAGTGGCGGACGCGGTCGGAAAGCCGGTCGAACACCAGCATCGCGTAGTCGGCGAACCGGTACGCCGTGTCGCGCGCCGGCCAGCCGCCCGCGTCCTCCAGCTCCTGCGGGAGGTCCCAGTGGTACAGCGTCAGCCACGGCGTGATCCCGCGGTTCAGCGTCTCGTCCACGAGCCGGTCGTAGAACCCGATGCCCGCCTCGTTGACGCCGCCGCGGCCGCGCGGCTGGACCCGGGGCCACGCCACCGAAAACCGGTAGGTGTCCGCCCCGAGCTCCGACACGAGACCGATGTCGGACGGCATCCGGTGGTAGTGGTCGCACGCCACGTCACCGTTGTCGTTGTTGTCGATCGCCCACGGCTCCCGGCAGAACGTGTCCCAGATGGACGGTGTCCGGCCGTCCTCGGAGACCGCGCCTTCGATCTGGTACGCGGCGGTCGCCACGCCCCAGCGGAAGTCCGGCGGCAGGGTGTCGATCAGCGCCTGCTGCTCGGCGGTCGCGGCGGTGGTCTCGGTCAAGGCGGCTCTCCTCCAGGGGTAGCGGATACCGGCGTTCAGGAAGTGGCGACGGGATGCAGCCAGCACGCCACTTCGCGCGCCGGATCACCGGGCGTTCCCAGCAGCGGCACCCGGTCGGGACACGGCTCGAAGGCCTGGGGGCACCGCGGGTGGAAGGCGCAGCCGGACGGCATCCCGCGCGTGTCCGGCGGCGAGCCGGGGATCCCGGCCAGCTCGCGCCGCGGTCCCCGCAGCGCGGGGAACGAGTTCAGCAGGCCGTGGCTGTACGGGTGCAGCGCGTCCCGGTAGAGGTCGGCCGCCGGCGCCTGCTCGACGATCCGGCCGCCGTACATGATCGCGATCCGGTCCGAGAACTCCACCAGCAGCGACAGGTCGTGCGTGATGAACAGGACCGAGAAGCCCAGCCGTTCGCGCAGTTCCACCAGCTGGCCGAGGATCTGCCGCTGCATCACGACGTCGAGCGCGGTGGTCGGCTCGTCCATGATGACGATCCGCGGTTCCAGCGCGAGCGCCATCGCGATCATCACGCGCTGCCGCATGCCGCCCGACAACTGGTGCGGGTAGGCCTCCAGCCGGTCGGCCGAGATGCCGACGAGCTTGAGCAGGTCCTTCGCACGGGCGACGCGGCCCGCTTTCGTGGTCCGCGGTTCGTGCGCCTTGATGACGTCGACGAGCTGCGTGACCACCTTGTGCACCGGGTTCAGCGAGTTCATCGCGCCTTGGAACACAATGGACGTCTCCGCCCACCGGAAGTCCCGCAGCTGCTTGTCCGTCAGCTTGAGGACGTCGTACGGCTCGCCGTCCGCGGGGTGGTAGATCACCTCGCCGCCGCGGATCACGCCCGGCGGGGCGAGCAGCCGCGTCAGCCCGTAGGCCAAAGTGGACTTCCCGCTGCCGCTTTCCCCGGCCAGGCCGAGCACTTCGCCGCGGTGCAGCGTCAAGTGCACGTCCCGGACCGCGCGCACGGCCTCCTCGCCGACGCCGTAGTCGACGTCCAGGCCCTTGATCTCCAGCACCGGGTCCATCATGGCCGTTCCTCCCGCCCGAGCACGGGCGTGAAGCCCACCCGCATGCGATGCACCTTCCCGTCCGCACCGCGCACCCGCGCCTTGCCGCTGCCGCGCAGCCGCGGGCTGACGAACTCGTCGATGCCGAAGTTGAGCAGGGACAACGCCGTGCCGAGGATGGCGATCGCCAGCCCGGCCGGCACGAACCACCACCACGCGCCCTGCGCGAGGGCCTGCTGGCTCTGCGCCCAGAACAGGATCGTGCCCCAGTTCCAGTCGGACAGCCCGGAGACGCCGACGAAGGCCAGCGTGATCTCCGACATCACGGCGAAGATGACCGTGCCGACGAAGCTGGACGCGATCACCGCCGTCAGGTTCGGCAGGATCTCGAAGAAGATGATCCGCCACGTCGATTCGCCGGTGGCCCGGGCCGCCTCGACGTATTCGCGGCCTCTCAGTGACAACGTCTGCGCCCGGAGGACCCGTGCGCCCCACGCCCACGACGTGAACCCGATGATCACCGCGACCAGGATGTCACCGCCGGTGGGCACCGCGCTGCCGATGATGATGATCAGCGGCAGCGCGGGGATCACCAGGAACACGTTGGACAGTGCGGAGAGGCCTTCGCCCGGGGTGCCGCCGAGGTACCCGGACGTCACGCCGACGATCACCGCGAGGATCGTCGCGACGATCCCGGCGGCCAGCCCGACCAGCATGACGCTGCGCGTGCCGACCACGACCTGGCTGAAGATGTCCTGGCCGAGGTGGGTGGTGCCGAACCAGTGCCGTCCCGACGGCGGTTCCAGCAGGTCGCTGCTGCGTGCCGACGGGTCGTACGGCGCGATCCAGTCGCCGATCACCGCGATGACCAGGAAGAAGCCGATGACGGCGACGCCGGTCACGGTCTTGCCGCCGGTGAGGAACCGGAAGCGGCGCCGGCGCGCGACCGCTTCGAGCGGGAGGGCCTGGGCGGCCTTGACGTCCGCCGCGGGTACGGCCATGTCAGCCCTCCTTCCGGGTGCGCGGGTCGAGCGCCAGGTAGGCGACGTCGGCGAACAGGTTCGCCACCAGCACCGACAGCGTGATGATCAGGAAGATGCCCTGCATCAGCGGGTAGTCCTGCGAGCCGACGGCCTGGAACAGCTGGTAGCCGACACCCGGGTAGGAAAAGACGATCTCCACCAGCAGGGTGCCGCCGACGATGAACCCGAGGGCCAGCGCGAACCCGGACACGCTCGGCAGCAGCGCGTTGCGCGCGGCGTACCCGACCATCACCCGGCGTTCCGGCAGGCCCTTGGCGTGCGCGACGGTGACGTAGTCCTCCGACGCGACGGTGACCATCATGTTGCGCATGCCCAGGATCCAGCTGCCCATCGAGCTGATCAGGATGGTCAGCGCGGGCAGCAGGCTGTGCTGGATCGCGCTGCCGATGAACGCCGGGTCCCAGCCCGGGACGGTGCCCGGGTCGTAACCGCCGGACGACGGGAAGAAGCTGCCCGGGCCGGCCAGCAGCGCCAGCGCGATCAGGCCGAGCCAGAAGTACGGGATCGACGAGAGGAACGTCGTCACCGGCAGCAGGCCGTCGACCCACGAGCCGCGCTTCCAGCCGGCGACCACGCCGAGCCCGGTGCCGACCGCGAAGCCGACGACCGTGGTGATGCCGACCAGGATGATCGTCCACGGCAGACTGTCGGTGAGCAGGTCGGACACCGGCGTCGGGAAGAACGTGAACGAGATCCCGAGGTCACCGCGGAAGAGCTGGCCCCAGTAGTCGAAGTACTGGGAGACCACGCTTTCGTTCTTGTCCAGTCCGAACAGGACGTACAGCGACTGCATCGCTTCGGCGCTGATCATGCCCTGGTTCTTGGCGATCAGCGACTGCACCGGGTCGCCCGGGATCAGCCGCGGGATGAAGAAGTTGATGGTGACGGCGGCCCACGCGGTGAAGACGTAGAAGCCCAGCCGTTGCAGCAGGTACCTCATCGGGCGGCCCCGTCGTACAGCCAGCAGGCGGCCCAGTGACCGGACGCGTCGCCGACGTCGAAGCGCGGCGGCAGCTCGGTCTCGCACCGGGCCATCGCCACCGGGCAGCGCGGGTGGAACCGGCAGCCCGGCGGCGGGTCGATCAGGCTCGGCGGTTCGCCGGACCCGCGCTCCGCCGGCGTTTCCCCGGGTTCGGCGCCGCCGGCGATCCGGTCCGGGTCGGGGGCGGATTCGATGAGCAGCCGGGTGTACGGGTGCGCCGGCCGCTGGGTGATGGTCTCGCTGTCGCCGCCTTCGACCATGCGGCCCGCGTACATCACCATCGTCTCGTCGGCGAAGTAACGCGCGGACGCGATGTCGTGCGTGATGTACAGGATCGCCAGGTGCAGGCGTTCCTTGAGGTCGCGCAACAGGTTGAGCACGCCGAGCCGGATGGAGACGTCCAACATGGACACCGGCTCGTCGGCCAGCAGCGCCTCCGGGTCGGCGCCGAGCGCCCGCGCGATCGCGACGCGCTGGCGCTGGCCGCCGGACAGCTCGTGCGGGAACTTGTCGACGTACCGCTCGGGCGGGGTCAGCTGGACGCGCGAGAGCAGCTCGTGCAGTGCCTTCTCGAGGTCTTCGCCCGCCCGGCCGTGGATCTTCAGCGCCCGCGTCAGGTGGTAGCGCACGGTGTGGACCGGGTTCAGCGACGCGAACGGGTCCTGGAAGATCATCTGCACGCGGCGGGCGTAGGCGCGGAACGCCCTGCCGTGCTTGACGTTCACCGTCTCGCCGTGCAGGCGGATGTCGCCGCCGGTGCGCGGGTGGAGGCCCGCGAGCAGGCGGGCGACCGTCGACTTGCCGGAGCCGGACTCGCCGACCAGGGCGGTGACGCGGCCGCGGCGGAGCGTCAGGGTCACGTCGTCGACGGCCTGGATGCTGCGCCGGGGACCGGTGAGGGCGGCCCGGCCCTTGCGGCGCACCGGGAAGTGTTTGGTGAGGCCCGTGGCTTCGAGGACCACGGGGAGGTCCCCCTCCGACCCGACGGCGACGGGGTCGGAGGGGGACTGCTCGGTCGTCACGGCTGAATCCGCCATCGTCAGGCCGCGGGCTTGAGGTGCAGGACGATGTCGAGGGCGTTGCGCAGCGTCGGCTGGGCCGGCGCGTACGGGTTGGCGTCGTCCGGCCAGCCGACCCAGTTCTTCGTGCTGTACTCGCCGCCGGAGTTGGCCGCCGACGTGGGGATCATCGGCTGCTGCTCGATCATGATCTTCTGCAGCGTCGCCATGGCGGCGGTGCGGGCGGCGTCGTCCTCGGCGTTCGCGTAGGTCTCGAGGGCCTTGGTCGCCTCGTCGTTCTTGTAGCGGCCGTAGTTGCCGTTGATGCCACCCTGGCCGGTCGGCTTGTAGCGGTTGCCGTCCATGACGTCGCGGTACATGTCGTACGGCGTCGATCCGTCGTTGGTCCAGTGCATCAGGCCCTCGAAGTCACCGGTGTCGACCGACTTCATCCAGGCGTCCTGGTTCATCTTCTCGACCGTGGCGGTGATGCCGATCTGCGCCAGGTTGTCCTTGATGATCTCCAGGTCGGTGACGTAGTCCGACCAGCCCGACGGGACGGTGAGCTTGATGGTGACCGGCTTGCCGCTCGGGTCGGTGAGCTTGTCGCCGGCGAACTGGTAACCGGCGCCCGTCAGCAGCGACTTCGCACCCGGGACGTCGACCTGGACCGTCTTGCCCTTGTACTCCGGCGCGATGAACGGGTCGCCCGCCGGGGTCGGGATGCCGGTGACCTGGTCGTTCTTCGGGTAGAAGTAGCCGGCCTCGCCCTGGTTGAAGATGTCGTCGCGGTTGATCACCTTGTTGATCGCCTGGCGCAGCTTCGGGTCGTTCCAGGGCGCCTTCTCGGTGTTGAACCACAGGCCGTGGACGGCCAACTGCGCGGGGAACCACAGCTTGTAGTGCTGCGGGTCCTTGTTGGTGTAGACGGCCTTGTAGTTCGGGATGAACACGAAGCTCCACTCAGAGGCCCCGTTGACCAGCGCGCTGACCTGCGCGTTGTTGTCGGTGTAGGAGGTGTAGCGGATCTCCTTGACCTTCGGCGCTTCCTGCCAGTAGCCGCTGTCGCGCCGCGTGACGATCATCGTCTGCGGGGTGGCCGACTTGAGCGTGTACGGGCCGGTGCCGATCGGGTTCTTCACCAGGTCGAGCGCCGGGTCCTTGACGTCCTTCCAGACGTGCTTCGGCACGACCAGGGTCTGCAGGATCTTGACCTGGTTGACGAACTGCGAGCCGTCGAAGGCCAGGGTGACCTGGTTGCCGGCCGCGGTGATGTCCTTGTACGGGACGGCGTCGACGTTCAGCGCCTTGTTGTCGCGCAGCAGCTGGAAGGTGTAGGCGACGTCTTCGGCGGTCATCGGCTGCCCGTCGGAGAACTTCACGCCGTCACGGACGGTCAGGACCAGCTTCTTGTAGTTGTCCGACCAGTCCCACTTGGTGGCCAGCCACGGCTTGCCCGGCTCCTGCGGCTTGACGCGGTTGAGCATGACGAGGGGCTCGTAGATCATCCACCGGTAGCCCATGTTCGACAGGGCGGACGTCTCCAGGAACGGGTTGTTGTTCTCCGCCTGGGGGCCGTCCGGCTTGCCGACGGTGAGCACGGCGTCCGGGTTGCTCTGGGCCGCGTTGGAGCTTCCGCCCGAGCAGGCCGTGAGGCCGCTCAGTGCAGTCATGGCTACGAGCGCTGCGACGATGGAGCGCTTGACTCGCATCGGTTCCTCCTGGTCATCGACGACTACGTGCTGTCGACTGGTTGCGAGCCCCGACCGCCGGCGACCGAACGACGTCCCGAAGTCAACCCGGGTGACTCGGGTCACGTCAATAACACCGCGGTAACTTTTTGGACCTAAGTTTAAGTTCTGAAAGAATAGCGGTCTAGACCTATTTTTGGATCATTCCTTGCCAGGCAAGGGATTCAGCCGATGCGGCCGCCGTTCGCGAGCAGCTGGGCGATCGGCAGGGTCGCAGCACCCAGCGCGACGGCCTCGGGCCCGAGCCGGCCCAGGACGACCTCGGTGCGCTCGGCCAGGTAGTCCAGGGCGTGCCGCTCGACGGCGTCCCGGACCGCGGGGAGGATCGCCTGCCCCATGATCGCGCCCGCCGAGCCGGAAAGCACCACCCGATCGGGGCTGAGCAGGTTGATCAGGCTGGCGATGCCGATGCCCAGGTACTCGCCGGTCTCGGCCAGCACGTCGGCGGCGGGGCCGCCGCCCTGGGCTTCGGCGACGATGTGCGCCAGCTCGACGTCGCTTTCGTCCCCGATGACCGGTTCCTTGCCGACGCGGGCGGCGTAGTGGCGGACGACCGCCTCGGTGCCGACGTAGGCCTCCAGGCAGCCGTGCGAGCCGCACCGGCAGGCCGCCCCGGCCGCCTTGACGACGGTGTGACCCCACTCGCTGGTCGTGATGCCGGGGTGCGACCGCCCGGCCGTGGCGACGGCGGCCCCGACGCCGACCCCGAGCAGTGCGACGATGGCGCGTTCGGCGCCCCGGCCGGCCCCACGCCAGGTCTCGGCCTGGCCCAGGGTGCGGGCGCGGTTGTCCAGGTGCAGGGGTGCCTGGATGTGCGGGTGGATCAGCTCGGCGAAGTCCACGCCTCGCCAGCCGAGGGTGGGCGCGTGCACGATCCCGCCGTCGCGGACCGCGCCCGGCACGCCGATGCCGACGCCGAACACCACGTCCGGATCGCCGCCTTCGAGCACTTCGGCGATGCCCGTGCGCACCAGACCGGCCACTTCCTCCGGGTCGAGACGGGTGCCGACGAGCGGGTGGCGCACGGTGCCGAGGGTGCCGAGCGCGCAGTCGAACAGGCCGACTTCGACGTGCGTCTCGCTGACGTCGACGCCCACGACGTGCCCGAAGCCGGGCCTCACGGCCAGCAGCGTCCGGGGCCGTCCGCCGTCCGATTCGACCGATCCGGCCTCCGCCACGACGCCGTCCGCGATGAGCTCGGAGACGACGTTGGTAACGGTGGCGGCCGACAGACCCGATTCAGCTACCAGTTCCAGTCTGCTGACGGGACCGCGGAGGTAGAGCGAGGAGAGCAGCGCCGCGCGGTTGTGCCGCCTGAGGTCACGGGTCGTCTGGCGCACCACCTGGGTCACCGGGAGGATTCTGCCAGATCGCGGCCCCGCCACCATGGGTTCGGGACTTAGTTCACCACTTAATACATAGCCACAACTTACGGCGATCAGGCATCCTGTCAGTGAGCCGGTAAGAAGTTAGATGGGTTGCCCATGGCGAGCAAGCGCACCACCGTCCGTGATCTGCGGCGGCACAACCGATCCCTGCTGCTGTCGAAACTGTACTTCGACGGCCCGCTGTCGAGGCACGAACTCAGCCAGCTCACCGGATTGAGTGCCGCCACGGTGAGCAACGTGACCGCCGAACTGGGCGAAGAACGCCTGATCACCGAAGCCGGCCAGGTCGAATCGGACGGCGGACGGCCCCGGGTGCTGCTGCGGGTGGACCCGGCGTACGGGCACGTCGCCGGCGTCGACATCGGCGAAACGGGCGTCAAGGTCGAGCTGTTCGACCTGGCGATGAACCGCCTGGCCACGGTCGAGCACCCCCTCCCGAAGGCCCCCGACCCGGCGACGGCGGTCGAGCAGGTGACGTCCGGGCTGCGGGAGGTGTTCGCGAGCGCGGGCATCGACGAATCGGGTGTGCTGGGCGTCGGCATCGGCGTCCCGGGCACGGTCGAGCAGGGCACGGAGGTGCTGGTCCACGCCCCGACGGTCGGCTGGGACGGCGTCCCGTTCGCTTCGCTGTTGCACGACGCCGGCGTCCGGTTGCCGCTGTTCATCGACAACGGCGCGAAGACGCAGGGCCAGGCGGAGATGTGGTTCGGCGCGGGCCGGGGGGCGCGCCACGCGGTGATCGCGCTGATCGGCTCGGGCGTGGGCGCGGCGGTGGTGACGGACGGAACGACGTACCGAGGCTCGACGAGCAGCGCGGGCGAGTGGGGCCACACGACGATCGCGTACGGCGGCCACGAGTGCCGCTGCGGCGCACGCGGCTGCCTGGAGGCGTACATCGGGGCGGGCGCGGTGCTGGCGCGGTACCGCCGGGCACGCGGCAAGGACATCACGGGTGAGGACGAGCAGGCCCAGTTTTCGGCCCTGCTGTCGGCGGCACCGAAGTCGAAGACGGCAGCGCGCGTACTCGACGAGACAGCGGGCTACCTGGGCGCGGGCATCGCCAACTTGATCAACCTGTTCAACCCGGAGCGCATCGTGATCGGCGGCTGGGCGGGCCTGGCCCTGGGCGAGCAGCTGCTGCCGACCATCCGCGCGGCGGCGGCCGGGCACGCCCTGCGGCACCCGTTCAGCCAGACATCGATCCAGCTGGGCTCCCTGGGCTTGGACGCGGTGGCCACCGGGGCGGCGACGCTCCCGGTGGCGGACCTGCTGGAGCAGGGAGCGACCTCGAGGCTCGCCAAGCCGGGAGCCCCGGACTCCGACGCGGCGTGAGCGCCAGGTGAACCAGGCATAGCGGGGCCCGCCCAGGACCCACCCTCCCAGGGGGTCCATCCCCGCTCCAGCGTATCGGCACGCCCCGACAGAAACCGGCGCAAACCCCTACTCGGCCCGCCTTGTCCACAGCCCGACCCAGTTGTGGACGCGAACAGGAACCGACGAGCACCCAGACCTCCCCGCACCCCGATCCGAAGCCACGACAGGGCCGGCGGCGCCGGGTCAAGGCACGCTTTCCCGCCTTGACGCGGTGCCGCCGGCCGTAGTCACAAGGACAGTTTCGGGGTGCCGAAAGGCCACGACCGAACTGCCACCGGGCCCCGCACACCAGAGTGCCCCGCTGAGCGGGACCCAGCACAAGACCCGCAACCAGTCACCCACCACCCCTTAATTCGGGTTGAAAAAAATGACCCGCGCGACTGTTGCCCGCCTTGTCTGGACCATGCATACTTTGTTGCCAGACACAACAAAGCGCCCGCCGGTGCTCGCCACGTCCGACCCCGCCCAGGACCGCGAGCGCCGGCTGATCGGCCGCGCCTGCCGCCGCCCCGGCACGCGAGGCCACCTCCCCTCCCCGCGTTCCGTGCTGCGCGCGGAACGCCGTTCCCCACGGTGAAAGAGGAGACAACGATGTCCCCCTTGAAAAAGAACCGCTGGGCGGCACTCTTCGCCGCCTGCTCCCTGCTCCTGCTCGGGCAGCAAGCCCTCACGATGACCCCGGCCGAAGCGGCCGCCACCTTCACCGACGACTTCAACGGTCCCGCGGGCGCCGGCGTCGACGGGTCGAAGTGGCAGCTCGAGACCGGCGACAACGTCAACAACCACGAGCGGCAGTACTACACCTCCGGCACCAACAACGCCCAGCTCGACGGCCAGGGCCACCTCGTCATCACCGCCAAGAAGGAAAATCCCGGCAACTACAACTGCTGGTACGGCCGCTGCGAGTACACCTCCGCCCGGCTCAACACCGCCGGCAAGTTCAGCCAGGCTTACGGCCACTTCGAAACGCGCATGAAACTCCCGCGGGGCCAGGGCATGTGGCCCGCCTTCTGGATGCTCGGCGGCGGGAACTGGCCCACCGACGGCGAAATCGACATCATGGAGAACGTCGGGTTCGAGCCGAACACCGTGCACGGCACCATCCACGGCCCGGGATACTCCGGCTCCGGCGGTATCGGCGCGGCCTACAACGGCCCGAACTTCTCCGACGACTTCCACACCTACGCCATCGACTGGGCCCCCAACCAGATCAAGTGGTACGTCGACGGCAACCTCTACCAGACGCGCACGCCGTCGGACCTCAACGGCAACCGCTGGGTCTACGACCACAACTTCTTCATCATCCTCAACCTCGCCGTCGGCGGGTACTGGCCCGGTGACCCCAACAGCAGCACGCAGTTCCCGCAGCAGCTGATCGTCGACTACGTCCACGTCACCAACACCTCGAGCAGCGGCGGCGGCCGGACCGGCACGATCACCGGCATCGGCGGCAAGTGCGTCGACGTCGCCGGCGCGAACACCGCCAACGGCACGCCGATCCAGATCACCGACTGCAACGGCAACGCCGCGCAGAACTGGACGATCGGCACCGACGGCACCATCCGGGCCCTCGGCAAGTGCATGGACGTCTCCGGCGCGGGCACCGCGGACGGGACAGCGGTGCAGCTCTACGACTGCAACGGCACCGCCGCGCAGAAGTGGGCCATCTCCGGCGCGAAGGACATCGTGAACCCCAACGCGAACAAGTGCCTCGACGCCACCGGCAACTCCAGCGCGAACGGCACCCGCCTGCAGATCTGGACCTGCACCGGCGCCGCAAACCAGAAGTGGACCACTCCCTGACCCCACCCCTCGTGAGTGCGTAACAGTGTTCTAACACTGTTACGCACCCACGACCCCATAAGGAGAACCGAAGTGCGGCGAATTCTCGTCGCGCTAATGGGGTGTGCCCTGTTAGCGCTTTCCTTCCTGACGACCGGCTCCGCCCAGGCGGCCGTCGAAGCCGGTCCGTCCGCGAGCCAGCTGCTCGCCAAAACCCAGTCCTGTCAACAGATCTCGAACGGGAAGTATTCCTTCGACGAAGGCGGCGCGGCCACCGTGCCCGTGTGCCAGGCGAACGGCGCGGTGTTCTTCACGGCCGACATGGACATCGACTGCGACGGCGTCCGCACCACGCAGTGCAACGAGAACACCGACTGCTGCTTCTACCCCGACACCGCGTTCCACACCTCGACCGACCAGCCGCTCAACGCGGCCCAGCTCCCGTACATCGTCCTCCCCCAGCCGACGTCCACTTGGGACTACCGCACCTACGGCATCGACGGTGGTTCGGTGGTGGCGGTGATCTACAACAACCAGGTCACCTACGCCGTGGTCGGCGACACCGGCCCGACGAGCATCATCGGTGAGGCGTCCTACGCCACCGCCGTCAGCCTCGGCATCAACCCGGACCCGAAGAACGGCGGCACCGAAGGCCCGGTGACGTACATCGTGTTCCCGAACACGCACGTCAACCCGATCGAGAACCACGCCAACGCGGTCAGCCTCGGCGAGCAGGTCGCCACCCAGTTCGCCGGTGGCACCACGACGCCGCCCACGCAGAACGCCGGCGCGATCACCGGGATCGGCGGCAAGTGCGTCGACGTCGCCGGCGCGAACAACGCCAACGGCACCGCCGTCCAGCTCTACGACTGCAACGGCACCACCGCTCAACAGTGGACGGTCGGCAGCGACGGCACCGTCAAAGCCCTCGGCAAGTGCCTCGACGTCACGAGCGCGGGCACCGCGAACGGCACACCGACGCAACTCTGGGACTGCAACGGCTCCAACGCCCAGAAGTGGACGGCGAACGGATCGCAGAACCTCGTGAACACCGGCTCCGGCAAGTGCCTCGACGCCACCGGCAACTCCAGCGCCAACGGCACCCGGCTCCAGATCTGGACCTGCGGTACCGGCGCCAACCAGAAGTGGACGCTCCCATGAGAAAACGCTCTCTCCTGGCGATGCTCGGGGTGACCGCCGTCGCCGCGGCCACCCTCGCCGCGCCCGCGCAGGCCGCGGGCGAAACCGTGAACGTCTGGCTCACGACGACCAGCGACGCCGGCGGCCGCCAGGTCACCCGGGGCCTCCAGCAGCAGGCGCCGGTGACGTTCGCCGCCGGCACCGGCAGCGGCGGAGTGACCATCAACGTCAACGAAAACACGACGTACCAGCAGTTCGAAGGCGGTGGAGCGTCGTTCACGGACACCGCGGCCTGGCTGATGAACTCCAGCGGCGCGCTGTCCCAGGCCACCCGCGACGACACCATGCGCAAGCTGTTCGACCCGAACAGCGGCATCGGGCTGAGCTTCATCCGCAACCCGCTCGGCGCGTCCGACCTGGCCCGCTACAGCTACACGTTCGACGACATGCCGGCCGGCCAGACCGACCCGAACCTGACGCACTTCTCGATCGCCCACGACCAGGCCGACGTGCTGCCGCTGACCAAGCAGGCCAAGCAGCTCAACCCGCAGGCCAAGGTGATGGCGTCGCCGTGGAGCGCGCCGCCGTGGATGAAGGACAACGACAGCTACCTGCTCGGCTGGGTGGAATCGCAGTACTACCCGGCCTACGCGCAGTACTTCGTCAAGTACCTCCAGGCCTACCGGGACGCGGGTGTCCCGATCGACTACGTCTCGATGCAGAACGAGCCGACGTGCTGCGCGAGCTACCCGTCGACCAACTGGAACGGCGCCGGCCTGGCGTACTTCGCGAAGAACAACCTGCTGCCCGCGCTCCAGAACGCCGGTCTGTCCACAAAGGTTCTCGCGCTGGACTGGAACTGGGACACCTACGCGTCGTACGGCGCGCCCACCTTGGACGACGCGGCCATCCGCAACCACCCGAACTTCGGTGGTGTCGCGTGGCACGGCTACGGCGGGGACATCGCCCAGCAGACGACCACGCACAACCAGTACCCGAACGTCAACGCCTACTCGACCGAGCACTCCGGCGGCACCTGGATCTCGAACCAGCAGGCCGAAGACATGAACAACATCGTCGACTACACCCGGAACTGGTCGAAGAGCTTCGTCAAGTGGAGCCTCGGCGTCGACCAGAACATGGGCCCGCACAACGGCGGCTGCGGCACCTGCACCGGCTTGATCACCGTCCACAACGGAGACTCGCGCAGCGGGCAGGTCGACTACACCGTCGAGTACTACACGATGGGCCACCTGACGAAGTTCGTGAAGCCCGGCGCGTACCGGATCGACTCGAACGACAGCTCGGCCGTCCGCAACGTCGCCTGGAAGAACCCGGACGGCTCGAAGGCGCTGATCGCCTACAACTCCGGCACCGGCGCCCAGAGCGTCCGGGTGAACTGGGGCAGCTCCTCGTTCACCTACAGCCTGCCCGGCCGCACGTCGGCGACGTTCACCTGGAGCGGCACCCAGGGCACCGGCGGTGGCACCGGCAAGACCGGCCCGATCACCGGCCTGGGCGGCAAGTGCATCGACGTCGCGGGCGCGAACAGCGCCAACGGCACCGCTGTCCAGCTCTACGACTGCAACGGCTCGGGCGCCCAGCAGTGGACCGTCGGCACGGACGGCACCATCCGCGCGCTCGGCAAGTGCCTCGACGTCACCGGGCAGTCCACGGCGGACGGTGCGCAGCTGCAGCTCTGGGACTGCGGCGGCACGGCCAACCAGAAGTGGGCGGCCACCGCGGCCAAGGACATCGTCGGCGCGGGCTCGAACAAGTGCGTCGACGCGACCGGCAACTCCAGCGCCAACGGCACCCGGCTGCAGATCTGGACCTGCACCGGCGCCGCCAACCAGAAGTGGAACGTACCCGCATGAAGAAACTCGCAGCATTCGGTGCTCTCGTAGCAGCCGCCTCGGCGCTGGTGCTCGCGCCGGGCGTCGCGCAGGCGGCGACCGGGCCCATCACCGGCCTCGGCGGCAAGTGCGTCGACGTCAACGCGGCGAGCACCGCGAACGGCACGGCGATCCAGCTCTACGACTGCAACGGCACGAACGCTCAACAGTGGACGGTCGGCAGCGACGGATCCCTGCAGGCGCTGGGCAAGTGCCTCGACGTCACGAGCGCGGGCACGGCGAACGGCACGACGGTCCAGCTCTGGGACTGCAACGGCTCGGGCGCCCAGAAGTGGACGGCCAACACGGCGAAGAACCTGGTCAACACCGGGTCCGGCAAGTGCCTCGACGCCACCGGCAACTCCAGCGCCAACGGCACCCGGCTGCAGATCTGGACCTGCGCGAGCACGGCCAACCAGCAGTGGACGCTGCCCGGCGGCGGCACCACCCCACCGCCCGGGCCGGGCGCGATGGCCGTCGCCCCCTACCTCTACAACGGCTGGGGCGACCCGCCGAACCCGGCGACGATCATGAGCGCTACCGGCGTCAAGTGGTTCACGCTGGCGTTCATCCTGTCCAACGGCTACTGCAACCCGCAGTGGGACGGCGGCCGGGCGCTCACCGGCGGGGTCGACCAGAGCACGATCACCACGATCCGGGCGAACGGCGGCGACGTCATCCCGTCGTTCGGCGGCTACTCCGGCAACAAGCTGGAGTCGTCGTGCGGCAGCGCCGGTGAGCTGGCGGCGGGCTACCAGAAGGTGATCAACGCCTACGGTCTCAAGGCGATCGACATCGACATCGAGGCCGACGCCTACAGCAACCCGACCGTGCAGCAGCGGACGGTCGACGCGCTGAAGACGGTCCGGGCGAACAACCCGGGCATCAAGATCTACGTCACCTTCGGCACCGGCCAGTCCGGGCCGGACAACAGCCTGGTCAACCGCGCGGCCCAGTCCGGCCTCACGGTCGACGGCTGGGTGATCATGCCGTTCGACTTCGGCGGCGCGGGCCAGAACATGGGCACGCTGACGCAGCGGGCGGCCGAAGGCCTGAAGAACGTCGTCAAGAGCGCGTACGGCTACGACGACGACACCGCCTACCGGCACATGGGCATCTCGTCGATGAACGGCATCACCGACAACAGCGAGACGGTCACGCTCGACGACTTCACGACCATCCTGGGCTACGCCAACTCCCACCACCTGGCCCGGCTGACGTTCTGGTCGGCGAACCGCGACCGCCCGTGCCCCGGCGGGTACCCGAACAACGACACTTGTTCGGGGGTTTCCCAACAGGCGTGGGACTTCACGAGGATCTTCGCCCGCTACGCCGGCTGAGCGAAGGGCTGCCGGGCCGCGGCCCTGGGGAAGCGGCGACCCGGCAGCGTGGGGTCCCGCCTGCCGCTGGGGGTCTCCGGCGGCGGAACCGCCCCCGAGGTTATCGACCGGCGGTCGCGTCCGGCTCGTGCTCGGGCCGTCCGGACGCGAACCCTGCCCAAACGGCCCCCATGTGACATGGGGGCCGTTTCGGTCACTCCGCCGCGATGGCCGCGCGGGCCGCTTCGGTCCGGTCGGCGTACGCGGCGACCAGCTGCTCTTCGGCGTCGTCGAGGTACTTCAGCAGCAACTGCTCCGCACCCGGCCCGTCGCCGGCCTCGATGCGGTCGAGGATTTCGTGGTTGCGCGGCAGGTAGCGCTCGTGGAAGCGCCGCGGCTCGGCCATGATGTGGAACACCAGCCGCAGCTCGGCGGTCAGCCTGCCGACCAGTTCGTTCACCCGCTCGCTGCCCGACAGCGCGGCCAGCTCCTGGTGGAACCAGACGTTCGCGGTGCCGAGGTCCTTCCAGTTGCCGGTGCGCGCGGCCTCGTCGCCGATCTCGACCTTCTCCTTGATCCGCGCGAAGGTCGCCGGCTTGGCCTTCAGCCCGCGCACCGCGGCGCACTCGATGATCTTGCGCACCCGGTAGATGTCGACGACGTCCTCGACGCTCGGGATGCGGACGGAGACCCCGCGGTTGAGCTCGTGGGTCAGCAGCCGTTCGTGCGTGAGCAGCCGGAACGCCTCGCGCAGGGTGTTGCGGGAAACGCCGAGCGCCTTGCCGATGTCCTGCTCCGACAGCCGGACACCGGGCTTGAAGAACCCCTCCGCGATGCGGTTGCGGAGGACGCCGGCGACCCGCTCGGCCGTGCTCTTGCGCGTGACCAGTTCGCGATCGGCCTCGAGGCCCAGGACGTCGCGATGTTGGGTGACCACGAAGTCCAGGCTACCCGCCACTCAGGGGACGATCCACTCAGCACCTTGTGGAATTGTTGAACAATCCTTACCGTGTGAGGCACGCCACGACGAGGAACACTGGCCAGGAGGTGCCGCATGACTGCCACAGCTACCGAGGCACGACCGTTCGATTGGTTCCGCACGCTGGGAAAACGTGGGCGCCGCGCCTTCCTCGGCGCGTTCGGCGGGTACGGCCTGGACTCGTTCGACTACCAGACCCTGCCGCTCGGCCTGGCGGCGATCACCGCGTTCTTCGGCATCTCGAGCGGCGAGGCGGGGTTGCTCAGCACGACGACGCTGGTCGTGTCGGCCATCGGCGGCGTCGGCGCCGGCATCCTCGCCGACCGCATCGGCCGCGTCCGGACGCTGCAGATCACCATCGCGATGTACACGATCTTCACCGTGCTCTGCGGCTTCGCGCCGAACTTCGAGACGCTGCTGGTCTTCCGCGCGCTGCAGGGCCTCGGCTTCGGCGGCGAGTGGGCGGCGGGCGCGGCCCTGGTCGCCGAGTATTCGCAGGCCAAGTACCGCGGCCGGACCGTGGCGTTCGTGCAGAGCGCGTGGGCCGTCGGCTGGGGCCTCTCGGTCATCGTCTACACGATCGTCTTCAGCCTCGCGAGCGACGACGTGGCTTGGCGGATCATGTTCTGGACCGGCGTCATCCCCGCATTGCTCGTGCTGTGGGTCCGCCGCAGCGTGCAGGACGCCCCGCGCGCGGAGGAGCGCCGGGCCACCGAGCGCACCAGGGGCTCACTCGCCAAGATCTTCAAAGGCGAGCTGCTGCGCACGACGTTTTTCGCGTCGCTGCTGGCCACCGGCGTACAGGGCGGGTACTACGCGATCAACACCTGGCTGCCCGCCTACCTGAAGAAGACGCGCGAGCTGACGGTGATCGGGACCGGCGGATACCTGGCCTTCCTCATCACCGGCGCGTTCGTCGGCTACGTCTGCGGCGGCTACCTCACCGACCTGCTGGGCCGCAAAAAGACGTTCATGACGTTCGCGATCCTCTCGGCCGCGCTGATCGTTGCCTACACGCAGATCCCCAAAGGGGCCAACGGGCTGATCCTGGTGCTCGGCTTCCCGCTCGGCTTCTCGATGTCCGCGATCTTCAGCGGGTTCGGCGCGTTCCTCGCCGAGCTGTACCCGACGGCGCTGCGCGGCACCGGCCAGGGCTTCACGTACAACTTCGGCCGCGCGGTCGGCGCGATCTTCCCGACCATCGTGGGCTACCTCGGCGCGGGTGGCGCGATCGTCTTCGGCGCGATCGGGTACGGCATCGCGGTGCTGGCGCTGCTCGGCCTACCGGAAACCCGCGGCGCGGAACTCGAGGATTGAGGGGCGGAATGACGACCTTCGACGAGCCGGCCACCTACACACCGGCGCAGGCGCGAGCGGCGTTCCGCGCCGGCACCGCCCACCCCACGACCGGCTGGGCCACCGGCTTCACCCAGACCAACCTGATCGCCGTGCCCGAGGACTGGGCCTACGACGTCCTGCTGTTCTGCACCCGCAACCCGCAGGCCTGCCCGGTGCTCGACGTCACCGACCCCGGCGACCCGGCCACCCGGCTCGCCGAGGGCGCGGACCTGCGCACCGACCTGCCGCGCTACCGGATCTGGCAGAACGGCGTCCTGGCCGGCGAGGTCTCGGACGCGACCGGCCTGTGGCGCAGCGACATGGTCGCCTTTTCCCTCGGCTGCAGCTTCACGTTCGAGACGGCACTGGCCGCCGAGGGCATCCCGCTGCGGCACGTCGACCAGGGCCGCAACGTCGCGATGTACGTGACGAACCGGTCGTGCGAACCGGCCGGGCGGCTGTTCGGCCCGCTGGTGGTGTCGATGCGGCAGATCCCGGAGGACCGCGTCGCCGACGCGATCCGGATCACCCGCGCGATGCCCGCCGTGCACGGCGGCCCGGTGCACATCGGCGACCCGGGCGCGCTGGGCATCGAAGACCTGGCCCGGCCGGACTTCGGCGATCCGGTGGACGCCGAACCCGGCGACGTCCCGGTGTTCTGGGCCTGCGGGGTCACGCCGCAGGCGGCGCTGATGGCGTCCCGGCCCCCCTTTGCGATCACCCACGCACCGGGGTACATGTTCATAACCGATCGGTACGACAGCGAATACCGGGTGGGCTGAAATGGATCTGAACAGCGATCTCGGCGAGGGCTTCGGCGCCTGGAAGATGGGCGACGACGAAGCCATGCTCGACATCGTGACCAGCGCGAACGTCGCGTGCGGCTTCCACGCCGGCGACCCGTCGGTGATGCGGCGGGTGTGCGAGATGGCGGCCGAGCGCGACGTCGCGATCGGGGCGCACGTCGGCTACCGCGACCTGGCGGGCTTCGGCAGGCGCGCGCTCGCCATCGCACCGGACGACCTGGCGGACGAAGTGCTCTACCAGATCGGCGCGCTCGACGCGTTCGCCCGCGCGGCCGGCAGCCGCGTGACGTACGTGAAGCCGCACGGCGCGTTGTACAACACGGCGGCGGTCGACACCGAGCAGGCGGCCGCCATCGTCGAGGGTCTGCGCCGCTACGACCCCGCGCTGGCGCTGCTCTGCCTGCCGGACTCGGAAATGCAACGGGAGGCGGAGAAAGCCGGCGTCGTCGCGTACGCGGAGGCGTTCGCGGACCGGGCCTACACCTCAGACGGCAAGCTCGTGCCGCGTGGCCGGCCGGGTGCGGTCCTGCACGACGCCGACGTGGTCGCCGAGCGTGCGGTCGGCATGGCGACCGGCGGCGTCGTGGCGGAGAACGGCACCAAGCTCGACGTGCGCCCGGATTCCCTGTGCGTACACGGGGACACGCCGGGGGCGGTCGAGCTGGCCCGGCGGATCGAGGCGGCGCTGACCGGGGCGGGCATCCAGCTCGGCGCGTTCACCGGATGACCGTCCGGCTGCTGCCGTGCGGGCGGCGCGCGGTCCTGGTGGAAACCGGTGACGTGCTGGGGTACCAGACGGCGGTGTCCCGCCTCGGCTTGGCCGGCGTCGAGGAGCTGGTCCCGGCGGCGCGGACGCTGCTGGTCCGCTTCGACCCTTCGGTGACGAACGCGCAACGGCTGGGCGCCCTGCTACGTCAGGTGTCCCCTGTGGACAGTGTGGCCGCCGAGGCGGGCGAGGTGGTGATCCCGGTGGTGTACGACGGTGAAGACCTGGCCGACGTCGCCGCGGAGGCGGGGCTGAGCGTGGCTTCACTGATTTCGCGGCACACCGCGGGGGCGTACGTTTCGGCGTTCTGCGGCTTCGCGCCGGGGTTCGCCTACCTGACTGGTTCGGACCCCGCCCTGCACGTGTCCCGGCGGTCGTCGCCGCGCACCCGCATCCCGGCGGGTTCGGTGGCGATCGCCGGCGAGTACAGCGCGGTCTACCCGAGCGCGTCGCCGGGTGGCTGGCGGTTGCTGGGCCGGACGGGTGTGCCGGTGTGGGACGTCGAGCGCGACCCGCCGAACCTGCTGCCGCCGGGCACCCGGGTCCGGTTCACGGCGGTGCGGTCGTGAAGCTCGAAGTCGTCCGGCCCGGGTTCGCGACGACGGTGCAGGACCTCGGCCGTCCGGGGCATGCGGCCCTCGGCGTCGGCCGCTCCGGCGCGGCCGACCGCGGGTCGTTCCGGCTGGCCAACCGGCTCGTCGGGAACCCGGCCGGAGCCGCGGCCCTGGAGGTCACGCTCGGCGGGCTGGTGCTGCGTGCGTCGGCCGTGACGACGGTGGCGGTCACCGGCGCCTGTTGCCCGCTCTCGAAGGGCGGCCTCAATGGGCCGATCACCCTGTGGCCGGGCGAAGAACTGGCGTTGGGCACGGCGGAGTCGGGCCTGCGGTGCTACGTCGCGGTGCGCGGCGGGATCGACGTGCCGCCGGTGCTGGGCTCCCGGGCGACGGACACGCTCGGGAAGCTCGGTCCGCCCCCGGTGACGGCCGGGATGCTGCTGCCGATCGGCCCCGCGCCGGCCGCGTTCCCGGTGGTGGACCTGGCCCCCCGGGCGGCTCTTCCGGCGGAACCGGTGTTGCGCGTGACGCCGGGCCCGCGTCGCGACTGGTTCACCGCGCCGGACGACCTGTTGTCCACTGTGTACACCGTGTCGCCGGACTCGGACCGCGTCGGCATCCGGCTGACCGGGCCGGCGCTGGCCCGCGCGCGCCACGACGAGCTGCCGTCGGAGGCGTGCGTGCCGGGGTCGCTGCAGGTGCCGCCGTCGGGCCGGCCGATCCTGTTCCACGCCGACCACCCGACGACGGGCGGGTACCCGGTGATCGCGGTCGTCGAGGAGGACGACCTCGACCTCGCGGCCCAGCTGCGCCCGGGCCAGACCGTCCGCTTCCGTTCCGCCTCGTGAGTGAGAAACAGGGTTAGAACACTGTTTCTCACTCACGAGCGGCCGCGGCAGACCAGCAGCCAGGTGACGTTGGTGACCGCGATCGCGAGCCACGCCGCCCAGGCCACGCGCGGGTCCAGCCCGGTGGTGACGACCCCCAGTGCCACCGTCACCACCACGGGCCACGCGCGCCGCGGCCGTCGCGGCCGCGACTCCGCGAGATCGGCGAGGTAGGCGTCCAGGGCCTCGGCGACCTGGTCGTCGATCCGGTCGCGCAGCCGCGCGTCCAGCTCAGACACGCGCCGGCACCGGGCGCGGCACGGCGACCGCCAGGCACGCCAGCGCCAGCGGCACCTCCAGACCGGCCATGAGCAGCGAAAACACCACGTCGTCGCCGGCCGTCACCACGTCGAACCAGGCGTCGGCCAGCAGCAGCGTCGCCGTGGCCGTCGCGACCAGCGGCGTCCGCGCGTCACCACGGCCCAGCAGCCAGGCGGTGAGCAGCAGGCCGGCCGCCTCCGCCGCGTCGAAACCCGTCCACGCCAGCCGCCAGTGCCGCGCCGCCACGACGTCCGGCAGCGTCGTCCCCAGTATCGCAATCCACGGCAACAGGCCCAACCCCGCCGCCCAGAACAGCTTCTTCATCGCAACCCCCGATCTCCGATCCACGGTAGCGATTGCAGAGATTCTTTGCAAACAATCTCTGTAGTACGCTCACGCCGTGGTCGAACGTCCCGAAAAGCGCGTCCTGACCGGCGCGGACCTGAAGGCCTTCTCCAAGGCACTGGCCAATCCCGTGCGCCGGGACATCCTCAGCTACCTGGGCAAACACGGCGAAGCGAACTCGACGAGCGTCGCGAAGGCGCTCGGCGAGAGCACCGGGACGACCAGCTACCACCTCCGCAAGCTCGCCGACCTGGACCTGATCGAGGAGCTCGTGGACCGCGGCGACGGCCGCGAGCGCTGGTGGAAGTCGCGGCCGAAGGACATCTACACCCCGCCCGGCCTCGACCTGGCGCCCGACGAGCGCGAGGCGATGCTCAAGCTCGGCGCCCTCAAGATGAGTCACGACCTCAGCCTGGTCACGCGGGCCTACGCGGGCTACGACAGCTCCGCGGGCTGGAACCAGATCCACCGCGCCGGTCTGCACCTGACGAAGGAGCAGGTGACGTCCTTCGTCGAGGAGTACCAGAACCTGGTGTGGAAGTACGCCACCGAGCCGGGGCAGCACCCCGAAGGCTCGCGGGCGGTCTCCGTGCGGTTCATCGTGGTGCCGGAGGAAGAGTCCACAGAGGACTAGAAGCCGGACACCCGGAGCGTGATGTTCAGCCGCCCGTCGAGGCCCAGCGCCGGGTCCGCCGTGCCCGGCAGGGTCTTCGGCACGCCGTGGTAGGCCAGGCGGGACGGGCCGCCGAACACGAAGACGTCCCCGGAGCGGAGTTCGACGTCGGTGTACGGCCGGCCGCGGGTCTCGGTGTTGCCGAAGCGGAACACGCAGGCGTCACCGAGGCTGAACGACACCACCGGCTCCAGGCTGCGCTCGTCCTTGTCCTGGTGCAGCCCCATCTTCGCGGTGGCGTCGTAGAAGTTGACCAGCGCGATGTCCGGCTCGTAAGGCCGGGCCTCGCCGTACGCGGCCGCCAGCGCACGGCGGCCGAGGTCGCCGAGCCAGTCCGGGAACGGCAGCACCGGTGTCCCTTCGCCGGTGGTGCGCGAGTAGCCGTACGGGTACCAGTGCCAGCCGAGGCAGACCGACTTCACCGACATCACGCCGCCGTTGGGCAGCCGGGTGTGGCGGTAGCCGGACCAGCCGCGGCAGGCCGCGACGAGCTCGCGCTGTTCGTCGAAGCCCAGCCAGTCGGGCAGGTGCACCGCCCCGGGCGCCTGTTCGGCGCGCGGGCGCGGCAGGAGGGCGTCCATTACTTCGATTGTGCCGCAGACTTCCGCCGCACACGTTCGGTGATCGGCGAGGGCACCACGTGGTGACCGCGGAACGTGACGCCCGTGGTGGCGAACAGCCGCAGGAGCTGCCCCAATGGACCAGCGGAGCGCCCCTGCGGCCGCGTCCCCTCGCTTTGGGCCACCATGAGGTCGACGTTCCCACACCTGAATGTCACAAGCCAGCGTGGATCAGCTACGAACGGGTCTCTTGACCGCCGCGACGCCGATCAGTCACGGAAAGTCACGACGGTGACGCCTGCCTGCGCCGGAACGGGGTCGTTCATCGCGGCCAGCGCGGCCGGGACGTCGTCGAGCCCGATGCGCCTGCCGATCAGCGCGGCGAGGTCGATGCCCGCCGTCTCGACGACGCGCAGCAGCTCCGGGTACTCGTGGGCCTGGAGCCCGTGGATGCCGACCAGTTCCAGTTCGCCGCCGATCACGCGGTGCATCGGGATGGGCGCGATGCCCTGCGCGGGCGGCATCAGCCCGGCCTGGACGTGCCGGCCGCGCTTGCGGAGGCTGCCGACCGAGGCCGCGCAGGTCGACGGCGAGCCGAGGCAGTCGAGCGAGACGTGCGTGCCCCCGCCGGTCAGCTCGCGGACGCGCGCGGCGACGGCTTCGGGACCGTCGAACGTCGAGGAGTCGACGGTGAGCGCCGCGCCCGACTTCGCGGCCAGCTTCAGCGCCGCCGTCGAGACGTCCACGGCGACGACCTTCGCGCCCGCCGCGACCGCCAGCAGCACCGCGGAGATCCCGACCCCGCCGCAGCCGTACACCGAGACCCACTGGCCCGCGCTGACGCGTCCCTGCCGCAGGACCGCGCGGAACGCCGTGCCGAACCGGCAGCCCAGCGCCGCGGCTTCGGCGGCGCCGAGCGAGTCTGGCAGCGCGACCAGGTTCGTCTCCGCGTGCTCGATGGCGACGCGCTCGGCGAACGACCCCCAGTGCGTGGCGCCGGGCTGGAACTCGCGGTCGCAGATCTGCTGGTCACCGCGGGCGCACTGGGCACACGAGCCGCAGGCGCAGACGAACGGCACGGTGACGCGCGCGCCGAGCTCCCAGCCGCGGACGCCTTCGCCGAGCGCGACGACCCGGCCGGCGAGCTCGTGCCCGGCGACGTGCGGCAGCGTGACGGCGGCGTCGTGCCCCTGCCAGGTGTGCCAGTCACTGCGGCAGACGCCGGTGGCGTCGACCTCGATCACCGCACCCCCCGGCGCGGCCACCGGCTCCGGCACGTCCCGCACGACGGGCGGGACGCAGAACTCCTCCATGACGACAGCTCGCATGGCGCGAGCCTAACCGCCGCTCAATTGAGCGCGTGGAACCGCGCTCTCGCCCGCGGCGGCCCGAGGAGCTTGCTGAGCGAGCCGTCCGGCACGTTCAGGATGTCCTCGAGATTCCGCAGGGCTTCCAACGATTCCGGCCGCTCGGGCCGGCACCGTCCCGACTGCCAGTGGCTGAGGGTGGCCAGGCTGACCGTGGTTCCCCTGCCGCGCAAGCGATAGCGGATCCGCTCGAGGCCGAGGCCGCGGGCCCGGATCGCCGCCCGCAGGGCCACGTCGAACGGTCCGGCTGCCAGCAGCCGGCTCAGCTCCGCCTGTTCCCCCCGGTCGATGGTGCGTGTTCGCTGACCGGTCATCACAACGCTCCGAAGCACTCCCGTTTACAGAACATTGGAGCGTAGGCGCCGCTTCGCAAGATCGGAAGGGCCCTCACCCACCTGCCTTGCGCGCCTCGTCGGCGATTGCCGCGAACGGTTCCGCGTAGCCGGAGTTGATCGTGACGTAGGAAATCCCCCACCGTTCCCGCCACCGGAGAAGGGTTTCCGCGGCCGCGCCGGGATCCTCGGGCAGCACGGTCACGGCACCCCCGGCGGCGAGTTCCGGCACGTCGACCCCGGCCCACCGCGCGATTCCCGGCGACGGCTCGCTGCCGACGGCCATCAGGTTCAGGCCGAGCTCGATCTCCGGCAGCCGCGACCCGGCGAGTTCCCGAAATTGATCCACAATGGACTGCGCCTCGGCTTCGGTGGTCGTCGGGCGCCAGGTGAAGGTCACGGTGTCGGCTTCTTGCGCGGCGAGCGCCAGCATTTTCGGCCCACCGCCCGCGAGCACCAACCGCGGCCGGTCGGGCTCGCGCTTGAGGTGCGCGATGGTGGCGGCCATCCGTGTGATGCGCTCACCCGGTGAGGGGAATTCCCGCCCGAGGGCCGCCGCGTGCGTCTCGGCGCCGGGCCGCCCGACGCCCAGCCCGAGCTCGAACCGGCCGCGGGTCTGCCGGTGCAGGGTCTGCGCCTGCCAGCCGAGCGCCGCGGCGTCGCGGAAGGGGTCGGCGAGCACGAAGGTCCCGAGCGTGAGGTCGATGGTGACCGCGGCGGCGGCCCCGAGCAGGACGAAGGGGTCGGCGGTGCCGACGGGATCGGTGGCGAGCAGGGTGTCGAAGCCGAGCTTCTCGACCCGCTCGGCCTGCGCGGTCCAGGAGGTCAGATCGGGCGCATAACCGGCGACGACGCCGAAGCGGAAGGGTTTCATGCGGTCATGGTCGTGTGGAGGAGGGCGTCACCACATCCGCTTCACGACGTCACCCGCGCGTACGTCCCTCAGCGCAGGGTGACCGACAACGCCTGAGCGATCTCCTTGCCGATGGCGTGCGTGGCGGCATCCGGCGGCGACCCCACCTTCACCACCATCGGCCCCCCGAACGGCTGCCGCTCCACGACCTCGATGCGCTCGCCCAGGTTGATCGCGTGTTCGGTCAGGTACCTCAGCAGCTCCGGGTCCGTGTCCCAGACCCGGACGATCTCGCCCACCGCCCCCGGCGGGAGGTCGTCCAGGATGCGGACCGGCAGTTCCTCCACGCTGCCGTCCGGCGCCGGGATCGGGTCGCCGTGCGGGTCGCGGACCGGGTTGCCCAGCTTCGCCGCTATGCGCTCGACCAGCCTGTCCGACACCGCGTGCTCCAGGGCGTCCGCCTCCGCGTGGACCTCGTCCCACGTGTAGCCGAGCTCGGACACCAGGTACGTCTCGATCAGCCGGTGCCGCCGGAGCACCGAGCGCGCCAGGAGCCTGCCGTCGGCCGTGAGCTCGATGCCGCGGTAAGGCACGTGGGTGACCAGACCCAGCTGGGACAGCTTCGTGACCATCCCCGACGCCGAGGACGGGCTGACCTCCAGCCGGCCGGCGAGCGACGCGTTGGTGACCGCCTCACCCCGCTCGACCAGGCCGTAGATCACCCGGACGTAGTCCTCGACCGACGAGGACCTCCGGACCGAACCATCTCCCATACCGCATACGATACGGGGCCGCGTACTTTCTCGTGAAAGTTCACGGCCGCCAGCGGTAGCGGATCCAGCCGGGCACCGGCTCCGCGCCGAGCTGGGCATAGAACGCCTCGCCCTTTTCGTTGCCCTCCTGCATGTCCCACTCGACGCGCCCGCTCGTGCGGTTCCGCAGCTCGTCCAGCAGCTCGCCGCCGAGCCCGTGGCGGCGGTACGCGGGGCGGACGAACAGGTCGTCCAGCCAGATCCCCGGCCGCGCCTCCCAGGTGGAGAAGTTCCAGCTGCAGAAGGCGAAGCCGGCCACCGTGCCGGGCTCTCCGGGCGGGGTCGCGATCAGCACCCACGCCTTCGGGTCCGGCCCGAACAGGTGCCCGCTCATCTCGGCGCGGTCCAGCTTCAGGTCGTGGTTGTCCTCGTAGACGGCGTGCTCCTCGATGAGCGCGCAGATCTCTTCGATGTCCTCGAAGACGGCGTCGCGGACGGGCATCTCGCCTCCCGGTTTTGTCGGTGGTGGTCGTTACGGTCGGGCTGGAAGGGAGGTGGTCATCACGCTTGATAACGCAGTTCGCCGCCGACGGCGGTGCCTTGCACGCTGAGTTCTCCGGAAGCGAGCCCGTCCACAGCGGACTCGTCCAGGGGCGAACCGGACAGCACGGCGAAGTCGGCGAGCTTCCCGGGTTCGAGCGTGCCCAGGTCACGCTCGGCGAAGGTCGCGTACGCCGAGCCGTACGTGTACGCGCGCAACGCCTGCTCCGGCGTCAGCGCCTCTTCGGGAGCGAAGGGCGCGCCTGACGCCGTGCGCCGACGCACCATGTCGGCGAGCGCGAGCAGCGGTGCGCCGTTCACCACGGGCCGGTCGGAGGACGCCGGAAGCACGCAACCCGCGTCCAGGACGCTGCGCAGCCGGTAGCACCAGGGCACGCGGGAGTCACCGAGCGCGGCGCGCATGCCGTCACCGAGCTCGTTGACGAACCGGCCCTGCGGTGACGGGATGATGCCGAGCGAGGCGAGCCGGGTCAGCTCCGCGGGCCGGAGCACCGCACAGTGCTCGATGCGGTGCCGGTGGTCCGTGCGCGGCGAAGCGGCCAACGCGGCTTCGTAGGCGTCGAGGACGACGGTGATCGCGCGGTCGCCGATCGCGTGCGTCGCGATCTGCCAGCCCGCCTCGTGTGCGCGGCGGATCGTGCGGGCGAGCTCGTCCTCGGGCACCTGGAAGTAGCCGCGGTTGCCCGGCTCGCCGTCGAACGGGTCGTGCATCGCGCAGGTGCGCCCGACCAGGGAGCCGTCGGCGAACAACTTCATCGGGCCGACGCGCAGCCACTCGTCGCCGAGGCCGGTGCGCAGGCCGAGGTCGAGGCCGAAGCCGGCGTCGTCGGGCAGGTCGTGCAGCACGCTCGCGGCGACCATCACCGTGCTGCGCACGCGCAGCAGGCCGCGGTCGCGCGCGAGCTGGTAGGCGGCCAGTTCCGCGGGCGTCTCGCCGACCAGGCCACCGCCGATCCCGGCCTCCTGGACGCTGGTGATGCCCTCGGCCAGGTACTGCTCGGACGCCCGCTCGAGCCCGCGCACGACCCGCTCGACCGGGGTCGGGTAGGTGAGCGGCCGCAGCAGCAGCTGCGCCTGCTCGCGCAGCAGCCCGGTCGGCGAGCCGCCGGCGTCGAGCACGACGTCGCCGCCCACCGGGACGTGCGCCAGGTCGAGCTGGTCGAGCACGGCCGAGTTGACCACGGTCATGTGCCCGGACGTGTGCTTGAGCCGCACGAGCATGCCCGGTGCGGCGCGGTCGAGGCCGCGCCGGTCCGGGTGCCCGCCGGCGAGCTTGTTCTGGTCGTACCCGCTGCCGACCACCCAGCTCCCGGGCGGCAGTGTCGCGGCGCGCGCGGCGACGGCGTCGTAGACCTCCTCGACGCTGCGGCAGTCGCTGAGCGGGACGTCGTCGAGGCCCATGCCGAACCACGCCATGTGGTTGTGGGCGTCGTGGAAGCCGGGCACGACGAACCCGCCGGCGAGGTCGACCCGGGAGCGCGCCGAAAGCTCACGCGCCTCATCGCCCAGCGCGACCACCCGGCCGTGCAGGACGGCGATGGCGCTGGTCACGCCGGCGCCCGTCCATACCGTGGCGTTTTCGTAGACCGCATCGACTCGCACGCTCCGCCTTCCTCCCCACCGCCGCCCTCAACGGAGGCGCTTCGCGCCGCTGCAACATTCAGAGGCTATCGATCGATCGATCGAACGTCTAGCATCGCCCTCATGCCCACCGTGGACTTCGCCGTCGAGGACGGCATCGCGCACATCCGGCTGAACCGGCCCGAGCGGCTGAACGCGGTCGCCGCCGTGCTGGTCGACGACTTCCTCGCCGCCCTCGACGAGGCCGCCCGCAGCGACGCCCGCGTCGTGGTCCTGTCCGGGAACGGGCGCGCCTTCTGCGCCGGCCACGACCTCAAGGAACCCGCCCCCGCGGGTGACTCACGGGCGCGGCTGGACCGGCTCCAGGACGTCACGCGGCGGCTGCGCGGCCTGCGGCAGCCGGTGATCGCGGCGGTGCACGGCTACGCGATCGGCGCCGGCGCGGAGTTCGCGCTCGGCTGCGACCTGATCCTGGCCGCCGAGGACGCCGTGTTCGCGTTCCCCGAGGTCTCGCTCGGGCTGAGCGTCACCGGCGCGGCGTCGCGGCTGCTCCCGCTGCTGGTCGGCCCGCTCAAGGCGAAAGAGCTCCTGCTGCTGGGCGAGCGCTTCGACGGCCGGAAGGCGGCCGAGCTGGGCATGGTCAACGCGGCCGTGCCCGCCGAGCAGCTCCAGGCCGAGGCGCTGAGCTGGGCCAAGCGGATCGCCGAGCACCCGCCGGCCGCCGCGGCGATGGCGAAGCGCGTCCTCGACGCGAGCACCGACCTCGAGCCCGCCCTCGAACTCGAGGTCAGCCACGCCCTGATCACCGAGCACTCGGCCGCGGTCGCCGCGTCCACCGAAGCCTTCCGGAGCCGGGCGTGACCCCTCTGTCCGAGATCGGGACGCTCGCGCAGCTCGTCATGCGGGCCGCCGCGCTGTGGCCGGAGCACACGGCCTGGATCTTCGACCACCTGGACCGGACGTTCACCTTCGCCGAGGTCGACCGGGAAAGCTCCCGGATCGCCGCGGCGCTGGCGGAACGCGGGATCGGCCAAGGCGACCGCGTCGCCGTGATGCTGCGCAACCAGCCGGAGTTCCCGCTGATCTGGCTCGCACTGGCGAAGATCGGCGCGCAGCTCGTGCCGGTCAACACGAACTACCAGGAGTTCGACGGCGCCCACGTGCTCCGCCACTCCGGCGCGAAGCTGGCCGTCGCCGCCCCCGAGTTCACCGCCCTCCTCGACCGGATCGGCCTGACCGAGGTCATCACCCCGGACGAACTCCGCACCGACGCCGAACCGCCGGAGTTCACGCCGGTGCCGGAGACGGCGGTCAACATCCAGTACACCTCCGGGACCACCGGCGCGCCGAAGGGGTGCGTCCTGCCGAACCGCTACTGGACCACCCTCGCGGTGAGCCTGGCCGCCGACTTCCCGGCCGTCGGCGAGGACGACGTCATCCTGACCGCGCAGCCGTTCCACTACATCGATCCACAGTGGAACGTCGCGTTGGGGCTCGCGGGCGGCGCCACCCTGGTCGTGCTGGACCGGTTCCACCCGAGCACGTTCTGGGCGAAGGTCCGCGAACACCGCGTCACCTGGTTCTACTGCCTGGGCCTGATGCCGACGCTGCTGCTGCGGCAGGAGCCGTCCGAGGCCGACCGCGAGCACCGCGTCCGCGCGATCTGCGCGTCCGCCATCCCGCACGACCTGCACGCCGAGCTCGAGGCCCGCTGGGGCGTGCCGTGGTACGAGGCGTTCGGGATGACCGAAACCGGCGGCGACATCCGGATGACCGCGGCCGACCACGACGAGACCGTCGGCACCGGCTGCATCGGGCGGCCGAGCCGCGATCGCGAGGTGCTGATCGCCGGCGACGACGGGAAGCCGGTGCCGCGCGGGGAAACCGGGCAGCTGCTGATCCGCGGGATCGGGCTGATGCACGGCTACCACGACGATCCGGACGCGACGGCGAAGGCGTTCGAAAACGGCTGGTTCCACACCGGCGACCTGGCCCGGATGGACGCCGAGGGCCGGGTCTACTACGTGGGCCGGACCAAGGACATGATCCGCCGCAGCGGCGAAAACGTCTCCGCCGACGAGGTCGAGCGGGCGCTGCTGCTGCACCCGGCGGTCCGGCTGGCCGCCGTCGTCGCGGTGCCGGACGAGCTGCGCGGCGAGGAGATCAAGGCGTACGTCGTGTGCGACGGCGACCGGCCCGACCCCGCCGAGCTCGCCGCGTTCTGCGCCGGGAAACTGGCCTACTTCAAGGTTCCGCGGTTCTGGGCGTTCGCCGATTCGCTGCCGATGACGCCGTCGGAGCGGGTGACCAAGGGGGAGCTGCGGAAGGTCGCGGACCCGCGGGCCGGGTCCTGGGACGCGAAGGCGGGAGCATGGCTGTGAGCAGCCGGGAGCGGGTGCGTGCGGCGGCGGTGAAGCTGTTCGCCACCAAGGGCTTCCACGGCACCGGCATCCGGGATCTGGCGCAAGAGGCGGAACTGTCCTCGGCCAGCCTGTACCACTACATGGGCACCAAAGAGGATCTGCTCGCCGAAATCATGCACACGGCGCTGAACCGGCTGCTCGACGCGGCCCGCGAGGCGACCGCGGGCGGCGGCGACCCGGTGCACCGGCTGCGCACGCTGGTCGTGCTGCACGTCCTCGCGCACGCCGTCGGACCGGCCGAAACCCGGGTGGTGGACAACGAAGTCGACGTCCTGTCCCCGGCCGCGCGCGAGCCGGTGGTGGCCCTGCGGGACGCCTACGAACGGCTGTGGGCGGCCGCGATCGACGAGGGGGTGGCGGCCGGGGTGTTCCGTGTGGAGCACCCGGCGGTGACCCGGCTCGCCCTGCTCGAGATGTGCAGCGGGGTCGCGAGGTGGTATTCCCCACGCGGCCCGCTGGCGCTGGACGAGCTCGCGGAGCACTACGCGGAACTGGCCTCCAGGGCGCTGGGCTGCACGTCCGCGCCCGGCGTCACCGACTTGCGACGGTGCCGGGAAATCGTCGCGAAAGAGTGGGGAGTGTCCGTTTAGCGGCGCTTTTACCTGTGTACGCCTTGCCCAGACGGCGCGGGTGGGGGACGCTCGAAGGGTGACTGAGGAAACGATCCAACTGGAACTGGACGACTCGGGTCTCGCGCCGGGCCTCCCGGCGCCGGAAAACCCCCGCGATCAGGTGCAGGATGTGCCCTATCGCCCCGTCGAGTTCCGTGATGACGATCTCCCCACCGCCTTGGAGCGGTGCTCGAAGTGGCTACGGCAGGCGCAGGAGTGGCTGGGCGAGCCGCTCGACGTCCTGGCCATCCACCTCGACTACGACGACCGCCAGGGTTCGCCGTACTACGACGTGAAGCTCCTGTGCAACGAAGAGGACCTCGCGGGCGTCCCGATCGCCATCCGCAACAAGAAGTAAGCAAGCCGAAACGCCGTCAAGGCCGCTCCCTTCGGGGCGGCCTTGACGGCTTCTCGCGTTCTCAGCCCAGCGTCCCGCCGACCTTGACGTGCCCCTTGAGCAGGTTGCGGGCGATCGTCCGGCGCTGGATCTCGTCGGTGCCCTCGTAGATGCGCAGCAGCCGCAGCTCGCGGTACCACCGCTCGACCGGCAGCTCGCGCGTGTAGCCCATGCCACCGTGGATCTGCAGGACGCGATCGACGATTTCGTTGGCCTTCTGGCCCCCGTACAGCTTCGCCATCGACTGCGCGTGCCGCGAATCCACGCCCTGGTCGACCTGCCAGGCGGCGTGCAGCACCAGCCACCGCAGCGCCTCGAGCTCGACGCCGGAGTCGGCGATCATCCACTGGATGGCCTGCCGTTCGGCGATCTTCTGCCCGAACGTCTCGCGCGTGTTGGCGTGCTCGATGGCCATGGTGATCAGTCGTTCGCAGGAACCGATCGCGCGAGCGGGCAGCAGGTAGCGGCCCTGGCCGATCCACTGCATGGCCAGCTCGAAGCCGCGGCCCTCCTCGCCGAGGATCTGCGTCTCCGGGACGCGGACGTCCTGGAAGATCAGCGACGCCGGGCCCCACTCGCCCATGGTGTCGATGTACTCGGACTTCCAGCCGGCCTCACGGTCGACGAGGAAGCAGGTGACCCCGCCGTTCGCACCCTTCTCCGGGTCGGTGATGGCGAAGACCATGGTGAAGTCGGCCTCGTTGCCCCCGGTGATGAAGGTCTTCTCGCCGTTGATGATCCAGTCGCTGCCGTCCTTGCGGGCGGTGGTCCGGATGGCCTTGGCGTCCGACCCGGCACCCGGCTCGGTGATCGCGAAGCACGACTTGCGCTCGCCCGAGATGGTGGGCAGCAGGTAGGCCTGCTTCTGCTCTTCGTTGGCGTGGAACAGGATGTTGTCGGCGGCGCCGCCGAAGCGGAACGGCACGAAGGTCCGGCCGAGCTCGGCCTCCAGCAGCGCGGCCATCACGGCGGACAGGCCCATGCCGCCGTACTCCTCGGGCGTCAGCACGCCCCAGAAGCCGGACTCCTTCGCCTTGAGCTGGAGGTCCTTGAGCTCCTCGCCGGTGAGGCCGGGCTGGTGGGCGCGCTCGCGCCGGAGGACTTCCTGCTCGAGCGGGACCAGCTCCCGCTGGACGAACGTGCGGACCCAGTCGCGCACTTCCCGTTCTTCGGTGCTGAGTGAAAAGTCCATGTCCCGGGTGCTCCTCCGACTCTGGCTAAGCGCTTGCTTACCCGAGGGTACCTCGTGGGGCGGGGATAACCCCAGACCTCGGCCGGAATTCGTGACAACGGCTTCCGGGCCGGGAAGGATCGGAGGGGTGATGGAGATCGAGGTCCGCTGGTCGTCGCCGTTGCCCGCCGAGGAACGCTTCCTGCGCCTGCTCGACGACGTCGAACAGGGCCGCTTCGAGGCGTACCGGCAGGAGGCGGACAAGCGGCGGTTCCTCACCGGCCGGGTCCTGGCCAAGACGGTCGCGGCCGAGCGGCTCGGCCTGGCCGTCGAGGCGGTGCGGTTCGACGCGACCTGCGAAGACTGCGGCAAGCCGCACGGCAGGCCCCGCGTCCCGGGCGCGGACCTGACGCTGTCGATCTCCCATTCGGGCGAGCTGATCGGCATCGCGGCGACGCCGTCGGTCCCGGTGGGGCTGGACGTCGAGACGGCGACCCGCCGCGCGGACGACGGCCTGATCGACTACGCGCTGAGCCCGGCGGAGGCGGAGCACCTGGCGGGCCTGGGGCCGGAGGAGAAGGCCGCGGCGTTCTTCGTCTACTGGACCCGCAAGGAGGCGGTGATGAAGGCCACCGGCAAGGGCCTGCGCATCCCGCTGCAGAGCATCACGTTCTCCCGCTACGACGAGCCGGCCCGCCTGGCCGCGTCAGGCGACCCGGCCCTGAACCCGGCCACGACGCGGCTGGCGGACCTGAAGGCCGCGGACGGCTACCGGGCGGCCATCGCGGTGCTGACCACCGAGGAGCTGTCGGTCACCGAGGAACACTGGACCCCCTGAGCCCGAGCGCCCCAAGGTGGCCTTGGTTGCGTTGAATCAGCACTGCGGCGCGAAGCGCCTCCGTTGAGGGTGGTGGCGGGGGCATGGATGGAGCACCGAAGGCCGCCTTGGGTGCGTCTGACGCACCGAAGGCCACATTGGGGCGCTCTGGGCCGGTCAGTCCGGGAGGTCGGCCAGGCCCATCGCGGTCAACAGCGTCCGGAACTTCGCCGTCGTCTCGTCCAGCTCCGCCTGCGGATCCGAAGCCGCCACGATCCCCCCGCCCGCGTACAACCGCATCGACGTCGAGGCGATCTCCGCGCACCGGATCGCCACCGCCCACTCGCCGTCGCCCGCTGCGTCGACCCAGCCGACCGCGCCCGCGTAGTAGTCGCGGTCGAACGGCTCCAGCTCCTGGACCAGCTCACGCGCACCCTCCGTCGGGGTGCCGCAGATCGCCGGGGTCGGGTGGAGGGCCGCCGCCAGGTCCAGCGCCGTGATGTCCGGGTCCGCCAGCTCGCCCGCGATCGGCGTGCGCAGGTGCCAGATCGCCGGGGTCGTGACCAGCTCCGGGCCGGCCGGGACGTCCAGGGTCCGGCAGAACGGCCGCAGCGCCTCGACCAGGTAGTCGATCACCACGGCGTGCTCGAGCTGGTCCTTGCGGGAGTTCCGCAGCGCCTCGCCGTTCGCGCGGTCGACGACCGGGTCGGCCGAACGCGGCATCGAGCCGGCGTGCGGCGAGGAGAAGACCGTCCGCCCGGTGCGGCGCAGCAGCAGCTCGGGGGTCGCCCCGACGAGTGACCGGCCGCCCGGCAGCTCGGCCGCGTAGGTGAAGTGCCGGGGATTGCCGACGGCCAGGTTCCGCACGATGCTCTCGGTCGGCACCGGCGCGGTGAACTCGAGGTCCAGGGCACGTGCCAAGACGGCTTTGCGCAGGTCACGCGCGTCCAACGCAGCTACCGCGGCGCGCACCGACGACATGTGCAGCGCCGGTGAGGGCACCGCACGCACCCGCACGGGCATCGGCAGCGTCTCGCGCGGCAGCGAAGGCGCTCCCGAGGAGCGGTGCACCGTCCGCGGCACGACGAGGTGACCCGGCACCTTCGTGTCGGGTCCGGTGTCGAACGGCAGGACGCCGACGGCCAGCGGGGCGCCCGTCTCGGCCAGGACGCCGGGGATCGCCGAGGCGAGCCGCCGCGGGTCCGTCTCGGTCACCGTCCGGATCGTGCCCTGCGCGAGGAGTGCGCGCGAAGCCGTCGTGAAGAGGAAGTCGCCACGCTGGTAGCGGGCGGCGAGGTCAGCCGGGGTCGCCGGATCAGGAGAACTCACAAGACCCAGCGTCCCAGGCGACGGGAGATCCGCGAGGGAAGTGTCGCCAGCGACACTCCCCCCGCGGTCAGCTCCTGGTGACGCGCTACTTGAGCGCGTCGATGAGCGCCTCGCGCTGACGCTCGCCCAGACCGGCCGCACGCCGGTCCGGGTCGATGCCGGCCTGCTCGAGCAGGGCGGCGACCTTCACCGCGCCGAGGCCGGGGACGGCCTTCAGCAGCTGGGTGACCTTCGTCTTCCCGATGGTCTTGTTCTCCTTGGCCTGCTTGAGCACCTTTTCGATGCTCTCCTTGCCGGACTTGATCGACGCGAGCAGCTCCGAACGCGCCTTGCGAGCCTCGGCGGCCTTGGCCAGGGCCTCGGCGCGCTGCTCCGGAGTCAACGTAGGCAGAGCCAACGTAGTGTCCTTTCCTCTCAGGTCTCCGCTTTCGCGGCCGACAGCTTTTGTGAGTGCTTGCTCCTGCAAGCGCTGCTCAGCCGTCTCTTGCCACGGGCCCAGTAAACGCCACCCGCTTCGTGGCCGTGCAACCGACACGCACTTATTACCCCCGGAGGTGATACCGGGCAACCCGCTCCGGCCTGCGGAAACGCTCCCAAGAAGTGGCCGGCGTGGCCTCTCTCACCCGGAAGTGGAGCTTCCGTTACGCCCTGTTCTCGTGCACATTTCCTTGCACATAAGGAAAAGTCGAAAAATTGATGATCTTGATCATCGTCCGGTCGTCGCCCGATCGCGCTACGACCGTGACCGAACGGAGCCGTTGTTGACCATGCTCGCTTCACCCGATCCGCATTAGAGTCGGCCCAACCCCAGCCCACCGGCGAACGACCCCCGGGAGCGACCATGTTGAGCACCATGCAGGAGGGCCAGCTGTCGCTGGCGAACCTGCTCCGCCACGGCACGTCGGTGCACTCGGCGAGCGAAGTCATCACCTGGACCGGTTCAGAAGCCCGCCGCGAGACCTACGGCGACCTCGGCAGGCACGCCGCCCGGCTCGCGAACGCCCTCCGGGGCCTCGGCGTGACGGGCGACCAGCGCGTCGGCACGTTCATGTGGAACAACGCCGAGCACATGGCCGCCTACCTGGCCGTTCCGGCCATGGGCGCCGTGCTGCACACGCTGAACATCCGGCTGTTCCCGGAGCAGCTCGTGTTCGTCGCCAACCACGCCGAGGACCACGTCGTCATCGTCGACGGCACCCTCGTTCCCCTCCTGGCCAAGCAGCTGCCGCAGTTCAAGACGGTCCGGCACGTCATCGTGGCCAACGGCGACGCCGCGTCCCTCGAAGCCCCCGACGGCGTCCAGGTCCACTCCTACGCCGAGCTGCTGGCCGCCCAGCCCGACACCTTCGACTGGCCGGACGTCGACGAGCGCTCGGCCGCCGCGATGTGTTACACCTCGGGCACGACCGGTGACCCCAAGGGCGTCGCCTATTCACACCGGTCGATCTGGCTGCACTCCATGCAGGTCTGCATGAGCGACAGCATGAACCTGGCGCAGAGCGACAAGGCCCTGGCCATCGTGCCGATGTTCCACGCGATGGCGTGGGGCCTGCCGTACGCGGCGCTGATGGTCGGCGCGTCGCTGCTGATGCCGGACCGGTTCCTCCAGCCGGCCCCGATTTCGGCGATGCTGGCCGCCGAGAAGCCGACGTTCGCCGGCGCGGTCCCGACCGTCTGGCAGGGCCTGCTCGCCCACCTCGAAGCCCACCCGCAGGACATCTCGCACCTGCGTGAGGTCGTCGTCGGCGGGTCGGCGGTGCCGCCGTCGCTGATGCACGCGTTCGAGGAGCGCCACCACGTCTCGATCCTGCACGCCTGGGGCATGACCGAGACGTCGCCGCTGGGCAGCGTCGCCCGTCCGCCGGCGTCGGCGACCGGCGACGACGTGTGGAAGTACCGCTACACGCAGGGCCGCTTCCCGGCGTCCGTGCGCGCCCGGCTGATCGACGACGGCGGCGCGGTGCTGCCCTGGGACAACGAAGCCGTCGGCGAGCTCGAGGTACAGGGCCCGTGGATCGCCGGCCAGTACTACGGAGGTTCCGACAGTGCCGATTCCCCGGACCCGGACAAGTTCCACGACGGCTGGCTGCGCACCGGCGACGTCGGCAAGATCAGCGCCGACGGCTACCTGACGCTGACCGACCGCGCCAAGGACGTCATCAAGTCCGGCGGCGAGTGGATCTCCTCGGTCGACCTGGAGAACCAGGTGATGGGCCACCCGGCGGTGGCCGAGGCCGCGGTCGTCGGCATCCCGGACGAGAAGTGGGACGAGCGCCCGCTGGTCGCCGTCGTGCTCAAGGAGGGCCAGAGTGTCACGCCGGAGGAGCTGCGCGACTACCTGAGCGACAAGGTCGCGAAGTGGCAGCTGCCGGAGAACTGGACGTTCGTGGACGAAGTGCCGAAAACCAGTGTCGGCAAGTTCGACAAGAAGCGGATCCGCGCGTCCTACTCCGAGGGAAAGCTCGACATCGCCCAGCTCTAACGGGTAAGACTCCGGCGAGTCTTCACGCCTTTGGTGGTCACCATGGGGGAACCTAACGCCCCTATGGTGACCTTCAGAGCACGTCGGAGGGGTTCTGAGGATGCAGCGGAACAGGCGGAGTTTCCTCGCACTGGCCGGGATGGGCGCGCTGGCGACGGCCTGCGGGTCGAACACCGGGCGGCAGGGTGACCCGCCACCCTCGACGGCGTACTCGGCGGGCCCGCCGCCGTCGAACGCCCCGAAGGTCCCGCTCCAGCAGTGGTACCACGCGTACGGCGAGGAAGGCGTCCAGGACGCCGTCAAGCGGTACGCCGCGAGCTACCCCGGCGCGGCCGTGACCGTGCAGTGGAACCCGGGCGACTACGACTCGAAGATCGTCACCGCGCTGCAGAACAGCAAGGTGCCCGACGTCTTCGAGGCACAGGTCAAGATCGACTGGGTGCGGCAGAAGCAGGTCGTCCCGCTCGACGACGTCATCGGGCCGGTGAAGGGCGACTTCAGCCCGGCGGTGCTGGCCGCGCAGACCGTCGAGGGCCGGGTCTACGGCATCCCGCAGGCCACCGACACGCAGCTGCTGTTCTACCGCAAGAGCCTGCTGCAGGCCGCCGGTGTGCAGCCGCCGCAGACGGTCGACGAGCTCGTCGACGCGGCCGCGAAGCTGACGAAGGACGGCGTCAAGGGCCTCTTCGCGGGCAACGACGGCGGCGTCGGCGTGTTGACCGGCCCGCTGCTGTGGTCGGCGGGCCTCGACTACCTGAAGAACGGCAACCGCGAGGTCGGCTTCGACGACCCGCGCGCGGCCACTGCGCTGGCGAAGCTGCACACGCTGAACGCCAACGGTTCCCTGCTGCTCGGCGCGCCGGCGGACTGGTCGGACCCGGGCGCCTTCATCGACGGGCTGACCGCCATGCAGTGGACCGGGCTGTGGAACGTGCCGAAGATCCGCCAGGCGTTCGACGACGACTTCGGCGTGCTGCCCTTCCCGAAGCTGGACGGCAGTGGCGCGCCGTCGGTACCGGTCGGCGCGTACGGCGCGATGGTGAACGCCAAGAGCGCGCACGTCGTCGAGGCCAAGGCGTTCGTGAAGTGGCTGTGGATCGACCAGACGCAGGACCAGCTGGAGTTCGCGACGAAGTTCGGCTTCCACGTGCCGGCCCGGCAGAGCCTGATCGGCCGCGCCGACAGCCTCAAGTCCGGCCCGGCCGCCGACGCGGCCCGGTTCGTCCAGGAGAACAGCCACCTCGTCGGCGGCCCGGTGTGGACCCAGCAGGCGAACACGGCACTGTCCGACGCGGTCGCGAAGATCGCCAAGGAAGGCGCGGACCCGGTCGCGCAGACCAAGACGGCCGTCGAAGTGGCGAAGGCCGAGCTGAAGCGCCTCTTCGGATGAAGAAGCGCGATGCGCGCGCGTTCTGGCTGTTCGTCGGACCGTTCCTCCTGGGGCTGGCGGTCTTCGCGTACCTGCCGATCGGCTGGAGCGCCTACCTTTCGTTCTTCGACGCGCGCAACACGGTGACACCGACCGAGTTCGTCGGGCTGGACAACTACGGGCACATGCTCACCGACGAGCCGTTCCTGTCGAGCCTGGGCACGTTCAGCGTGTTCGCGGTGTTCATCGTGCCGCTGACGTTCGTGTTGTCGCTGGCGCTGGCGCTGGGCGTCAACCGGCTGCGGTTCGCGCAGGCGTTCTTCCGATCGGTGTTCTTCCTGCCGTTCGCGTGTTCGTACGTGGTGGCGTCGCTGATCTGGAAGACGTCGCTGTTCTCCGGCGTCCGGTACGGACTGGCGAACACGGTGCTCGGGTGGTTCGGCGCCGACCCGGTGGCCTGGACCGGGACGGTCGACCCGCCGCTGTACTGGATCGTGCTGGTGACCGCGCGGCTGTGGCTGCAGCTGGGGTTCTACATGATCCTGTTCATCGCGGCACTGCAGCGCATCCCGGCCCAGCTGTACGAAGCGGCCTCGCTCGACGGCGCGAAACCGGGCTGGCAGCTGTTCCGGTACATCACGCTGCCGCAGCTGCGCGCGACGGCGGTGGCGGTGCTGCTGCTCAACCTGATCAACGCCTACCAGGCGTTCGACGAGTTCTACAACATCATGGGCGACGCACGCGGCTACCCGCCGTTCGCCCGGCCGCCGTTGGTGTACCTGTACTACACGTCACTGGGTTCGGGCGGCCAGGACCTCGGCCGGGGCAGCGCCGGCGCGGTGATCCTGGCGCTGATCATCGCACTGGTGACGGTGCTGCAGGGCCGGGTGCTGCGGTTCGGGCGTGCTTCGTGAAAGCGTTCCTGCGGTGGGCTTGCCTGGTGGTCGCGGCGGTGTTGTTCCTGCTGCCGTTCTACCTGTTGCTGCGCAACGGGCTGGCGTCGCGATCGGACCTCACCTCTCCACAGTGGACGATCTTTCCGTCCACAGTGCACTGGGAGAACTTCGCGCGGCTGTTCTCGCTTTCCGACGTCCCGTTCGCCCGCAGCCTGCTGAACTCGGCGCTGGTCGCGACCCTGCAGACGACCGGCTTGCTGGTGCTCTGCTCGCTGGCGGGCTACGGCTTGGCGCGGATCCCCTACCGGCATTCCAGGATCGTGTTCTACGCGGTGCTGGCGACGCTGATGATCCCGACGTCGGTGACGTTCGTGCCGAGTTTCGTGGTCGTCTCGTCGCTGGGCTGGTTGTCGGACTTCCGCGGCCTGGTGATCCCCGGGCTGTTCAGCGCGTTCAGCGTCTTCCTGTTCCGCCAGTACTTCCTGGACTTCCCGCGCGAGCTGGAGGAGGCCGGGCGGGTGGACGGCCTGTCCCGCTGGGGCGTGTTCTGGCGGGTCGTGGTGCCGAACTCGAAGGGCTTCTTCGCGGCGATCGCGGTGATCACCGTGATCGGCAGCTGGAACGCGTTCCTGTGGCCGCTGATCATCGCCCAGTCGCCCGATTCCTGGACGGTCCAGGTGGCCTTGTCGGGCCTGCTGACCGCGCAGAACCCGCAGCTGAACCTGCTGTTCCTGGCGGCGGCGGTGTCGATCCTGCCGATCGTGCTGCTGTTCGCGTTCCTGCAGCGGTACCTGGTGCGCGGAGTCGCGGAGTCCGGCCTGAAGGGCTGAACCGCCACCACAGCAAGGCGAACGTCAGCACCAGCGCCCCGCCGTCGGTGATCAGGGAGGGCAGCAGGCCCGGCCAGCCGTACAGGTCCAGCGTCGCCCGCCACACCGGCGGCGGGATCACGAACACGCCAGCTGCCTGGGTGGCGTTCACCGCCAGGACCAGCCAGAACACCCACCGGCGCCCGGTCAGGACGAGCAGCCCGAGCAGGTTCCCCACCAGGTAGACGTCCCCCGCCAGGCGCAACCCGGTCAGGAAACCGTCGGACAGCGGCGCGCCCGCCAGCAAGGCCGCGCGCGCCACCAGGCCGGGGCCGATCACCACGAAGTTCTGCACCGCCGTGCCGATCGCGAACACGAGCGAACAAACCGCCACCCACCAGCGCATCCCCAGTCCCCTATCAGTGATAGAGACCAATCTATCACTGATAGAGTCCGCCGGGTGCCGCTCGATCGCCGCCGGATCACCGAAGCCGCCCTCGAACTGCTCGACGAGGCCGGGCTCGCCGAACTGAGCACCCGGCGGCTCGCCGCGCGGCTCGGCGTCAGCTCGCCGACCCTGTACTGGCACGTCAAGGACAAGGCCCAGCTGCTCGACCTGCTCGCCGAGGCCATCTGCGAAGACGCGTTCGACATCGACGAGACGGCGGACTGGCGCGGGCAGCTCGAACAGGGACTGCACCAGTTCCGCGCGCTGCTGCTCAAGCACCGCGACGCCGCAACCCTGCTTCGCGAGCGCTTGCCCGGGCCGAACCGCCTGGCGCACATCGAGACGACGTGCCGGATCCTGCTCGACGCGGGCTTCACCCCCGAAGACACCGCGGGCATCGCCCGCCTGCTCACCGCGCACGTGCTCGCCTCCGCCGAGACGCCCGCACGGACCGATCCCGAGTTCCGGAACCGGCTGGCCGGCTTCCCCACCGTCGCGGCGCTCGGCCCGGCGTTCGCGCGCACCACCGCGGACGAGCTGTTCGCCCTCGGCACCGAAGTGATCCTCGACGGCCTCGCCGCACGGCGGAAATGACCACGACCTTCGGCGGTACACCCCCCTCGATGCCCGTGACAGGCTAGCTCGAAATGTCACGTTCACCGTCCGGTCACCGACGTCAGGCACGGTGCTGGGCAACCGAGAAGACTGGGGAGCGAACCCATGGCCGAACTCACCCGGCGCACCTTCGCCACCGCGGGCGCCGCCGGTGTCGGGCTCCTGCTCTGCACGCCCACCGCCAACGCCCTCGACCGCGCCCTGCGACTGACGAGCGCCCGCTCGGTCACCACCGCCGGGACCACGCTCGAGCAGGTCGCCACGGGTGGCGCCACCAGCACCTACTCGCGCCTGTCCGCGGGTCCCGGCTGGCCGCTGGTCGTGCGGAGCGATCTCGCGACGCCGAAGAGCGGCCGCGACGACCGGCGCCGGGCGCTGTCCGCCTTCGTCCAGTTCACCGACCTGCACATCACCGACGCGGAGAGCCCCGCCCGCTTCGAGTACCTGCACCCCTACATCGGCTCCGCGCACCGGCCGCAGGAGGCGCTCGGCACCGTCGCCACCAGTGCCCTCGTCGAGCGCGTCAACAGCGTGCGGCAGGGCCCGTTCACCGGGCGGCCGTTCGACCTCATGGTCACCACCGGCGACAACACCGACAACCACGAGCTGATCGAGCTCGAGTGGTTCCTCAAGGTCCTCAACGGCGGCACCGTCACCCCGAACTCCGGCGACGCGAACGCCTACGAAGGCGTCCAGGCCTCGGGCAACGACGAGTACTGGAACCCCTCGATCCCCGGTGTGGGCGACCAGTACTCGGCGAAGGGCTTCCCGCAGCTGCCGGGCCTGCTCGAAGCGGGCATGAAGGCCTTCACCGCGCCCGGTCTCGACGTCCCGTGGTTCTGCACCTTCGGCAACCACGACGACAGCATCGTCGGCTCGCTGCCGGCGAACATCCCGGGCATCGACGCCTGGTACACCGGGAAGTACAAGGTGATCGGCAAGGACGAGACCACCTCGAAGAAGCTCGCCGACGCGATCAAGAGCGGCTCCGGCGTTCCGGTCGCGGAGCTGTTCGGCGGCAGCGGCACCATCCGCGAGGTGACGCCGGACGCGCGGCGCCGACCCTTCAGCACCGGCGAGTTCGTCCGCGCCCACCTCGACGCGGCCAACACCGGCCCCGGCCCGGTCGGCCACGGCTTCACCAGCGCCAACGCCGACGGCCAGAACGTCTACTACACGTTCCGGATCGCGCCCGGCATCACCGGCATCAGCCTCGACACGACCACCGACGCCGGGTTCGCCGACGGCTCGATCGGGCTCGCGCAGTACTCCTGGGTCGAGTCGACGCTCAAGCGCGGCAGTTCGACGTACTACGACTTCTTCGGCCGCAAGGTCACCCACGCCGTCACCGACGAGCTGTTCCTGCTCTTCAGCCACCACACCAGCGGCTCGATGGGCAACCTGCTGCCGGACTCGCGCCACCTGCTCGACCCGCGGCTGGACGGTAACGCGTTCGTCGCGCTGCTCAACCGGTTCCCGAACGTGCTGGCCTGGGTCAACGGCCACACGCACCTCAACAAGATCACCGCGCACGCCGGGAACACGCCGCAACAGGGCTTCTGGGAGATCAACACGGCGTCGCACGTCGACTTCCCGCAGCACGCGCGGATCGTCGAGGTCGCCGACAACGCCGACGGCACGTTGTCGCTGTTCACGACGCTGATCGAGGCCGAAGCGCCGTACGCCGTCGACTACGACGCCCGGACGCCGCAAGCGCTTGCGTCGCTGTACCGCGAGCTGTCCTACAACGACATCCACGTCGACCTCGACCGGGTCGGCGCGGCCACGGACCACAACACGGAGCTGCTGCTGGTGAACCCGCTGTCCTGAACGGCAGAGTGAGGGCATGACCGATCTCGAGGGCACGCAGCTCTTCCACCGCTCCATGCCGTTTTCGGAACGCCTCGGCGTGGAGGTGCTGGAGCACGGGCGTGAACTCGTCCGCAGCCGGCTGAAGTGGGACGAGAGCCTCTGCACGCTCGGCGGCGCGCTGCACGGCGGCGCGCTCATGGCGCTGGCCGACTCGACCGGCGCCGTGTGCGCGTTCCTCAACCTGCCCGAGGGCGGCCAGGGCACGACGACCGTCGAGTCGAAGACGAACTTCCTGCGTGCGGTGCGTTCGGGCTACGCCGTTGCGTCGTCCAGACCACTGCACGCGGGCCGCAAGTTCGTCGTGGTGGAAACCGAAATCCACGACGATGACGGCAAGCTGGTCGCGAAAGTGACACAGACCCAGGCGGTTCTGTAGGTACCTGTTTACAGACCCGGCCGGACCGGCGAAAATCTCTGGCTACTGGGTGGGTCGAGCAGGGAGCCGCGATGCGCGTACGCAAGTTGTTCACCTTATTGTCAGTGGTCGTGTTGTCCGCGGTAACCGCACAAGCCGCCGAGGCCGGGCCCGTCCGGCCCCGCGACGACGAGGCGATCGACTACCACGAGTGGACCGGCGGCCGCTTCCACGAAGGCCACTTCGCCGGGGTGGCGCTGAACCGCGACGGCCTGCGCCTCACCCACCCGATCGGGACGGTCCAGCACACCGAGCCGGAACTGGGCACGACGAGAACGTACGAATACGGCCAGTGGACGTCGCCGGTGTACCGGCAGGGCTTCGGCGCGACGCAGCTGGTGGCGTCGTGGAACGCGAAGACGCCCGCGAAGACCTGGCTGCAGGTGGAGGCGCAGGGCCGGACGTCGGCCGGCGCCGAAACGGCGTGGTACGTGATGGGCCGCTGGGCCAGCGGCGACACCGACATCCTGCGCACCAGCGTCGACGGCCAGGACGACGCGAACGCCATGGTCGACGTCGACACGCTGGTCACGAAGGCGGGCGTGACACTGAAGTCGTACCAGCTGCGGGTGAGTCTCTACCGCGAAGCCGGCTCGGGCGCAACACCGTCGGTGAGCTTGCTGGGCGCGATGACTTCGGCCGTCCCGGACCGCTTCGAGGTCCAGCCGACGAAGCCGGGGCGTGCCACCGGGATCGAGCTGAAGGTGCCCGCGTACGCGCAGAACCTCCACAAGGGACAGTTCCCGCAGTACGGCGGGGGCGGCGAAGCCTGGTGCAGCCCGACGTCGACCGAGATGGTGGCCGAGTACTGGGGCAAGAAGCCGTCGGCGGCGGAGATGTCCTGGATCCCGGCGGACTACGTCGACCCCCAGGTGGCCTTCGCGGCGCGCTACACCTACGACCACGCGTATGACGGCACGGGCAACTGGCCGTTCAACACCGCGTACGCGGCTTCGCGTGGGCTGCGCGGCCACATCACGCGCCTGCACTCGCTGAACGAGCTGGAGAACTACATCGCCCGTGGCATCCCGGTGATCACGTCGCAGTCGTTCCTCTCCTCGGAACTCGACGGCGCCGGCTACGGCACGTCGGGGCACATCATGGTCGTCATCGGCTTCACCAAGGACGGCGACGTGATCGCGAACGACCCGGCGTCGAGCAGCAACGACCGGGTCCGCAACGTGTACAAGCGCGACCAGTTCGAGAAGATCTGGCAGCGGACGAAGCGCTACCGCGCGGACGGCACGGTGGCGGGCGGCCCGGGCGGCATCGCGTACATCATCACACCGGCCTGACCAGGTTCGGCGGGGCGCCGCGGCGGCGCCCCGCCGGGCTCACCACGTCTTGCCGGCCTGCTCCCGGATCGCGCGGTTGACGCGGTTGAAGAAGCCGGTGAGCGCGATGTGCGTGACGATCGCCAACAACTGCTTCTCGTCGAAGTGCGCCGCGGCGGCCGCCCAGATCTCGTCGGTCACGCCGGGCTGGCCGTCCTGGATCCGCGTGGCGGCTTCGGTCAGCTCCAGCGCCGCCCGCTCCGGCTCGGTGAAGAACGGCGTCTCGCGCCAGGCGACGACGCTGTGCAGCCGGTCGTCGGTCTCGCCCTGGCGCTTGGCGTTCCGGACACCCGCGTAGGTGCAGGGCGCGCAGCCGTTGATCTGGCTGGCCCGCAGGTGGACCAGCTCGAGCAGCAGCGGATCGACACCCGCGCCGTGCACTGCTTTGTAGAGCTGCTGGACCGCGCCGGTCACGTCGGGGTCGCTCGGCGTCTTCAGCCGTGGTTCCATCGGTTCCTCCATCGGTTACCTGTGCCCCTCCGGGCCCGTCATGTCCACGACGGAGCAGAAGCGAGGAAGGTAACGACCATGTCCGACAGGTTGGCGTCGACGTTCGAAGCGCAGCGCGACCGGCTGCGCGCGGTGGCCCACCGGGTCCTGGGTTCCCACGCCGACGCCGAGGACGTGGTCCAGGAGGCGTGGCTGCGCCTCTCCCGCCAGGACGCGGCGACGATCGACAACCTCGAAGGCTGGCTGACGACGGTGGTGGGCCGGATCAGCCTGGACGTGCTGCGGTCGCGCCGAGCGCGTCCCGAGGGCGCGTACGAGGAGATCGTGGTGGAGGCCGACGACGACCCCTCGGCGGACGCGGAGCTGGCGGATTCGGTGGGGCTGGCGCTGCTGGTCGTGCTGGAGACGCTGGGCCCGAGCGAGCGGCTGGCGTTCGTGCTGCACGACCTGTTCGCGGTCCCGTTCGAGGAGATCGGCCGCATCCTGGGCAAGTCGACGGCGGCGGCCAAGATGCTGGCGAGCCGGGCCCGCCGGAAGGTCCGGACCCCCGCACCGCCGACCGGGCCTTCCCAGCGCGAGGTGGTTCAGGCATTCCTGACGGCGGCCCGCGACGGCGACTTCGAGGAGCTGCTGCGGGTGCTCGACCCGGACGTCCGCTTGACGATCGACACGCCGGACGGAGTGGTGGTGGTCCTGGGCGCCACGAACGTGGCGGCGGGCGCCCGCTTCGGAGCCACCAACGACGGCCGCCGCGTCCTGGTGGGCGGCCTGCCCGGTGTGGTGGCGTGGCGCGCGGACGGGACGCCGCTGTCGGTGGTGGCGTTCACCGTGGTCGACGGCCGGATCGTGAGCATCGCGGCGGTGGCGGACCCGGTGAAGCTCGCGTCCATGGCCCTGCCGGAGCCGCCCGAAACCGTCGGTGGTGCCCGGTAAGCTGGAAACCGGGGCCGGAGGCCGGCCTGCCCGTGCCAAACTGCGGAGACCATGCTGCTGTTCCTCGACGTCGACGGCCCGCTGATCCCGTTCGGAGGCAGTCCCCGCACCTACGGAACGGGCACCGACCTGGGCAATCCCCTGCTGTCCCGTATCGACCCGAGCCTCGGCCCGCAGCTGCTGGCACTGGGCTGCGAGCTCGTCTGGGCCACGACTTGGGCGCACGACGCCAACGAGTGCATCGCCCCGCTGCTCGGCCTGCCGCCACTGCCCGTGCTCGACTGCCCCGACGAAGGCCTCCCCGGGCTGCACTGGAAGACCGCGCCGATCGTCGAGTGGGCGGCCGGGCGCCCCTTCGCCTGGATCGACGACGAAACCACCGACGCCGACCGCGCCTGGGTCGCGCGCCACCACCCCGCACCCGCCCTCCTGCACACCGTCGACCCGGCCACCGGCCTCACCGGCCAGGACCTCGCCACCCTCGCCACCTGGACGACCACAGTTGCGTAAAGCGCAACAGGTTGCGCAGAACGTCACTCATGCGGATGTCGCCATCTCCGCATGATCCGTGATTAGCTGCGGTCGACCAGCAGCGCAGCCGGAAGGTGGTTCGAATGCCCTACGAGGTCCAGGGGGTCGTTTCGCGGGCGAAGGGCGAGCCCGTCTCGCTGGAGACCGTCCTCGTGCCCGATCCCGGTCCCGGCGAAGCCGTCGTGAACGTCCAGGCCTGCGGGGTCTGCCACACCGACCTGCACTACCGCGAGGGCGGCATCAACGACGAGTTTCCGTTCCTGCTCGGCCACGAGGCCGCCGGGGTCGTCGAGGCCGTCGGCGAAGGCGTCACCGATCTCGAGCCGGGCGACTACGTCATCCTCAACTGGCGCGCGGTCTGCGGCACCTGCCGGGCCTGCAAGCGCGGCAAGCCGTGGTACTGCTTCTCCACCTTCAACGCCGCCCAGCCGATGACCCTCCAAGACGGCACGAAGCTCTCGCCCGCCCTCGGCATCGGCGCCTTCCTCGAGAAAACTCTTGTCCACAGCGGACAGTGCACGAAGGTCGACCGGGCCGCCGAGCCCGCGGTCGCCGGGCTGCTCGGGTGCGGGGTCATGGCCGGGCTGGGCGCGGCCATCAACACCGGCGCCGTCACGCGCGGCGACTCGGTCGCCGTCATCGGCTGCGGTGGCGTCGGCGACGCCGCCATCGCCGGCGCGAAACTCGCCGGGGCCACCACGATCGTCGCGGTCGACATGGACGACCGGAAGCTCACCTGGGCGAAGGACTTCGGCGCGACGCACACCGTCAACAGCAAGGGCCTCAGCGAAGCGCAGGTCGTCGAAGCCCTGCAGGACGCCACCAGCGGGTTCGGCCCCGACGTCGTCATCGACGCCGTCGGCCGCCCCGAAACCTGGCGGCAGGCCTTCTACGGCCGCGACCTGGCCGGTACGGTCGTGCTGGTCGGCGTCCCGACGCCGGAGATGCGGCTGAACGACCTGCCGCTGATCGACTTCTTCTCGCGCGGCGGCTCGCTGAAGTCGTCCTGGTACGGCGACTGCCTGCCCAGCCGGGACTTCCCGATGCTCGTCGACCTCTACCTGCAGGGCCGGCTCCCGCTCGACAAGTTCGTCACCGAGCGGATCGGCGTCGACGGCGTCGAACAGGCCTTCGAGCGCATGCACCACGGCGACGTCCTGCGCAGCGTGGTGACGTTCTGACCCTCTTCACCGACGATGAGTACCCGGCCGAGCCCTACCCGGGCACCCGGCCGGGCCACTCGTTCGTGCACGTCGACGGCGTCGGGCACCCGCTCGACACCGCCCCCGACGGCTGGCGCGACCGGATGGCCGTGCTCGCCTACGGCTCGAACGCCAACCCGTCGAAGATCACCTGGCTGCGTGCCCGGCTCGGGCTCGAAGGCCCGGTCGTCGTGGCGCACGCGCGCTGCGCGGGGCTCGCCGCCGTCTGGGCGGCCGGCTTCCGCGTGGTCGACGACCAGCGCCCGGCCACCCTCACCGCGCTCGACGGCGTCGAGGAGCACGCCATCTGGTTCGTGACGCCGGACCAGCTCGCGGTCCTGGACCGCTGCGAAGGCCGCGGCACGCGCTACCACCTGGCCCGGCTGACCGACCCCGACATCACCCTCGAAGACGGCACGCGCCTGACCGACGTCCACACGTACGTCGGCGCCGCGCCGATCCGCTACCCCCTGCTGGTCGACGGCGCGCCGGTGCGCACGGCCGACGTCCCGCAGGCCGCAGCGGCGCTGCTCGACGGCGTCGCGGCCGACGGGCACGGCGTGCCCTGCGAAGTCGTCACACCAGCTTTCCCGGGTTGAGGATCCCGGTCGGGTCCACAGTGGACTTGGCTGCCCGCAGCACCTCGACGCCGAGCGAGCCGATCTCCGCGCTCAGGTAGGGCGCGTGGTCGACGCCGACGGCGTGGTGGTGCGAGATCGTGCCCAGCCCGGCGATCGCCTCGCAGGCCGCCGCCTTCGCACGCTGCCACTGCCCGACCGAGTCGGTTTCGTCGCGGGCCGTCAGCACCGTGAAGTACAGAGACGCGCCCGTTTCGTACGCGTGCGAAATGTGGCACATGACGATCGACCGGCCCAGCGAGGCCGTCAACGCGGCGCGGACGTCGTCGCGCAACTCGTCCACATTGGACCAGTAGGCGGCTGTCTCGAGCGTCTCGACACAGACCCCCATGTCCAGCAACGTGTCCCGCTGCCGCGGACCGGCGAACCGGCCGTGCCGCCACGATTCGCCGAGCGCCTTGCCGACGCGCACGGCACCGGAGGCCTTCAGCCGACGAGCCGTCTCACGGCGGCGCAGCGCCACGTCGTGCGCGGTGCCTTCCCAGCCCACGATGAGGAAACACGGCCGCCGGACGCCCCGCGCGGCGAGGTAGCGGCGCAGTGCCGCCGTCTTCAGGCCCGCGTTCAGCGCCAGGGAAACCTCCGTCTCGTCCACATCGGACAGCCGGGTGACGTCGGCGAGCGCGTGGTGCTGCGCGAGGTCCCGCACCGCTTCGGCACCGGCGGCCCAGCCGGGCAGCGCGTAGCCCTCGTAGCGCCGGACCGGCGGCGCCGGCCGCACCCGCAGCGCGACCTCGGTGATCACGCCGAGCGTGCCCTCGCTGCCGATCGCGAGCTGGCGCAGGTCCGGTCCCGCCGCGGACGCCGGGGCGACGCCGAGCTTCCACGGGCCGCGCGGAGTGGCCAGCCGGACGCCGGTCACCATGTCTTCGAACCGCCCGTACCCCGACGACGCCTGGCCGGCCGAGCGCGTCGCCGCGAAGCCGCCGATCGTGGCGCGCTCGAACGACTGCGGGACGTGCCCGAGCGTCAGGCCGTGCCCGGCGAGCAGCCGCTCGGCCTCGGGCCCGCGGACGCCGGCCTGCAGCACGGCGATGCGGGACTCGGCGTCCACCGACACCAGCGCGTCGAGCCGGACGAGGTCCAGCGCGATGACCGACGTCTTCTCCCCGCGCAGCGCCGCGACGCCGCCGACCACCGACGTCCCGCCGCCGAAGGGCACGACTCCGACGTCGTGCTGGACGCAGGCATCGAGGACCGCCTGGACCTCGTCGGGGTCGGCGGGCAGCACGACGGCGTCGGGCACCGGGAAGTCCGCCGAGGGCGAACGGCGCCGCAGGAGGTCGAGGTAGGACAGCCCGGTGGCCCGCGCCAGCCGCGCCGGGTCGTCGACCAGCACGTTCTCCGCGCCGACCACTTTCGCAAGCGCTTCCTCGGCCGGTTTCGCCAGCTTCGGTGACGGTATTTTTACCGGCATGTCGCCCGCGGGAGCGCCACCGGGGACCACGGGGCCGATACGCTGGTCGAGCCACCTCGCCGCGCGCGCGGGCAGCGGGGCGGCGCCGGCGGCTCCCTCGGTCCAGGACCGGCGGAGGCGGTGGTCAATAAGAGCGTTCACGACTACAGTGTGACATATGGACGTAAAACGTCACACCATGCAGACGGCGGGTTCCTCCGCGCTCGCGGACACCCGCAACCGCCAGACGGCGACACGGGTGGCCGATGACGTGCTGCTCGACGCCGCGCGCTCGTGCGTGCTGGCCGTCGGTGTGCGCCGCACCACACTCGCCGAAATCGCCCGCACCGCGCGCGTCAGCCGGATGACGGTCTACCGCCGTTTCCCCGACGTCCGCAGCGTGCTCGCCGCGCTGATGACCCGCGAGTTCAGCGGGTTGCTGCGCACCGCGAGCGAAAGCGGCGCCGACGCCGCGCACAGCCGCGACCGGCTCGTGCTCATCGCGGCGGCCGGCGTCCGCGCATTATCGACCGACCCGCTGTTCCGCACCCTGCTCGACGTCGACCCCGAGCTGGTTCTCCCGTACATCGTGGAGCGGCTGGGCGCGACGCAGAAGTTCGCCGAGCAGGCGCTGCACGGGCTCCTCGAAGCCGGCCACCAGGACGGCTCGATCCGGCGGGCGCCGGTCGCGGTGCAGTCGCGGTCGGTGCTGCTGGTGGTGCAGTCCTTCGCGTTCTCGCTGCGCCCGGCGACCGCGGACGTCGACGAGGCGGCCCTGATGGCGGAGTTCACCCACGTGCTCGACGCGGCTTTGCGGCCATGACGCCCGGCTCGCTCAACGCGCGGCGCCGCGAACGCGAGCTCGCGGAGCTGGCGTCGGGCGAGCGCGTGGACATCGTCGTGGTCGGCGGCGGCGTCACCGGCACGGGTATCGCACTGGACGCGGCTTCGCGAGGCCTGTCGGTGGCGCTCGTCGAGGCGCACGACCTGGCGTTCGGGACGTCGCGCTGGTCGTCGAAGCTGGTCCACGGCGGCCTGCGTTACCTGGCGCACGGTGAATTCGGCTTGGCGCACGAGAGCGCGGTGGAGCGCGGGATCATGATGACGCGCACGGCCCCGCACCTGACGCGGGCGATGCCGCAGCTGTTCCCGTTGTACCCCAGCACTTCCCGTGTCCAGGAGAAGGTGGTCGCGGCCGGTTTGCGCGCCGGGGACGCGCTGCGCCGGGCGGCACGCACGCCGTCGTCGGTGCTGCCGGGGCCGCGTTCGGTTCCCGCTTTGGAGGCCCTGGCGCTGGCGCCCGGTCTTTCCGCTCACGGGTTGCGCGGCGCTTTGCTGGCATACGACGGCGCTCTGGTCGACGACGCGCGCTTGGTGGTGACTCTCGCGCGCACGGCAGCGTCGTTCGGCGCCCGAATCCTCACCCGACTGTCGGCTTCGTCGATTTCGGCAGACCGGGTCCAGGTGCGCGACGCCGTCTCCGGCTCCACAGTGGACATTCACGCGCGGCAGGTGATCAACGCGACCGGGGTGTGGGCGGGAACGCTGACGGGCGCAGTCCGGCTGCGGCCGTCACTCGGCTCCCACCTGGTGCTGGCGCCGGGGACGGTGCCGATGGGGACGACGTCGGTGAACATCGGCGTGCCCGGGGAGACGAACCGGTTCGTCTTCCTGCTCCCCCAGCCGGACGGCCGAGTCTATTTGGGACTGACGGACGAGCCGTTATCGGGTCCGATTCCCGCCGTGCCAGTGGTTCCGGAGTCCGATGTGGACTTCTTGTTGTCGCTGGCATCGTCGGTGCTCGCCCGGCCACTGACCCGGGCCGACGTGGCCGGGTCGTACGCGGGGCTGCGGCCGCTGGTCGAGGGAACGGGCGGCCGATCGGCGGACCTGTCCCGCAAGCACGCGGTGCTGGCGGGATCCGACGGACTGTTGACGGTGGTCGGCGGCAAGCTGACCACGTACCGGCGGATGGCCGAGGACGCGGTCGACGCGGCGGTCCGCTTGGCGGGCCTGACGGCTTCGCCCTGCCGCACGGCGCGGTTGCCTTTGCTGGGCGCGGCTCCCCGGTCTCATCTGTCGCTTGTGGACGCTTCACCGCGACTGGTGGCCCGGTACGGCACGGAGGCGCCCCGGGTGGCGGCGCTGGGCGAGCTGGACACGGAGTTCGCGGCCCCGGTCGGACCGGGAACCGAGATCACGGCGGCCGAGGTGGTGTGGGCGGTCCGGAACGAGGGGGCACTGGACGTGGAGGACGTACTGGAGCGCCGCACGCGGCTGTCGTTGATCCCGGCGGACGCGGAGGCCGCGCGGGAGCGGGTGGCGGAGCTTGTCGACAAGTCGCTGGCGGGGTTGGCCTGAGTCCCGTTGCCGCGACAGCACCCACCACGGCCGACACTCCGCCTTCTCAGGTGCCTCACCGGCGCGCGAACGGGACGCTGACGCCCGAACCCACACCCCACCCAAGTTGTGCACAACCCCACTTGATGTTCTCTTGAGTTGACGACCCGTTGGGTTTTTGCAACAGTACGTCCATGAGTCCGGTCAGACGCGGCAAAGAGCTGCCGATCTACAACCGGCTTCCCGTGCTCCGGGCCGAGCGCGGGATGACCAGGGCCGCGCTCGCCAGTGCCGTCGAAGTCAATCCGCAGACCATCGGCGCGCTCGAGCGGGGTGACCACTACCCGAGCCTGGATCTGGCGTTCCGGATCTGCGCGGTGTTCGACCTGCCCGTCGAGGCGGTCTTCAGCCGCGAGCCGTTCACGCCGCTTTCCACCCAGGTCTACCGCGAGGGGGGAGCATGACCGAGCAGCCGGGCCGTCTCGCGGCCTACTGGGAACGCCAGCTCGACAAGCTGGAGGAAGCCGAACGGAAGCGGTCGCGGAAACTGCCGGGCTGGCGCACGCGAAAACACCGGCGAGCACTGGTCGTCGTGCTGGTCGCGGCCGATCTCGCCCTCGTCGCGGGGGCCACCCAGTTCAGAGCCGACCCGCGCTGGGTGTTCCCGGCCTTCTGGCTCACCGGCCTGTTCGTCGGCGGGTTCGCGTTCATCACGCTGCGCGTCCTGACCGGCCGGATGAGCGGCAGCTTTTCGCGCCTGCTGGACGAACGCGAGCGCGAGTGGCGCCACCGCGTCACCTACATCGGCTACCAGGCGCTCAGTTACCTGATGCTGATCGCGATGTTCTACGGCCTGATCGTCGCCGACACCGCGGCCGCCGGCGCGATGATGCTGTCCGCGCTGCTGGTCACCGGCACCACCATCCCGGCCATCGTGCTGGGCTGGTCGCTGCCGGACGACGATCCCGAAGATTTCGAGGAGGGGATGGGGAATGCCTGAGGGGACACTGGAGATCGACCGGATCTCGAAGCGCTACGGCGCCAAGGTCGCGCTGGACGGCGTCTCGTTCGACGTCCGCGCCGGCGAGCTGTTCGGCTTCGTCGGCAGCAACGGCGCCGGCAAGACCACCACCATGCGGATCGCGCTGGGCGTGCTGGCCGCCGACGGCGGCGAGGTGCGCTTCGACGGCAACCCGGTCACGCACGAGACGCGCACGCACATCGGCTACATGCCGGAAGAACGCGGGCTGTACCCGAAGATGAAGGTGCTCGACCAGCTCGTCTACCTGGCCGAGCTGCACGGCCTGAGCGCGAACGAAGCCCACCGCAACGCCGAAACCTGGATCACCCGGCTCGGGCTGGCCGAGCGCCGCAAGGACGAGGTGCAGAAGCTGTCCCTCGGCAACCAGCAGCGCGTCCAGCTCGCCGCCGCGCTGGTGCACGACCCGGCCGTGCTGGTGCTCGACGAGCCGTTCTCCGGACTCGACCCGCTCGCCGTCGACGTGATGAGCGGCGTCCTGCGGGAGAAGGCCGCCGCCGGGGCGCCGGTCGTGTTCTCCAGCCACCAGCTCGACCTCGTCGAGCGGCTGTGCGACCGGGTCGGGATCATCCGCGGCGGCCGCATGGTCGCCGTCGGCACCGTGGACGAGCTGACCGCGGGCGCGCGCAGCAAGCTCGTCGTGACCGCGCCGGCCGCGAACAACGGCTGGGCCGCGGGCCTGCCCGGCGTGCGGGTGCTGGAGCAGCACGGCACCACCACCGTGCTCGACCTCGAACCGGGCGCGGACGACCAGGCCGTGCTCGCCGCCGCGCTGGCGACCGGGCCGGTCACCGAGTTCAGCCGCCGTCGCCGTTCGCTCACCGAGCTGTTCCGCGACGCCGTGTCCGAGAAGGGGGAACCGCGATGAGGACGCTGAGTGGCCGACGCGCCGTCTGGCTGGTGATGAAGCGCGAGCTGAACACGCGGCTGCGCACGCGGTCGTTCGTGGTCGGCACCGGCGTGCTGCTGGTGCTGCTGCTGGGGTACGTCTTCTTCCAGACGTCGCTGGCCAGTTCGTCGGACAAGAACACGGTCGGGCTGACCGGCCAGGCGATCGGGATCGCCCGGCAGCTGCAGACCGAGGCGGCGCTGTCCGGCCGCGAGATCAGCACGGTCGTCGTCACCGACCCGGCGGAAGGCCGGCAGAAGGTCGAAGACGGAGACCTCGACGCCCTCGTTTCGGGCAGCGCGGCGCAGCTGACCGCCACCTACAAGTCCTCTTTGGACGACCAGCTGCGCCGGGTGCTCGACCAGGTCGCCCAGCAGCAGGTGCTCGACGGCGTGCTGTCGTCCGCGCAGCTCGAGCCGGCCGAAGTGATGGCCCGGGTCGACGCCACCCACGTCCGGGACGACGCCCTTTCGCCGCAGCCGGCGGACCAGACGCAGCGGCTGGTCGTCGGGCTGGTCGTGGCGTTCCTGCTGTACATGAGCATCATCACCTACGGGATGATGGTCGCCCAGGGCGTGGTCGAGGAGAAGTCGAGCCGGGTGGTGGAGATCCTGCTCGCCAGCGTGCGGCCGTGGCAGCTGCTGCTGGGCAAGGTGATCGGGCTCGGCCTGGTCGGCCTGACCCAGCTGGTCATCCTGGCGGTGGTCGGGCTGGGTGCCGCGTCGGCCACCGGCGTGTTCACGCTGTCCGGCTTCGCGACCGGCGCGGTGCTGTGGGGCCTGCTCTGGTACCTGCTGGGTTTCCTGTTGTACGCCACCATCTACGGCGCGCTGGGTTCGCTGGTGTCCCGGCAGGAGGACACCCAGTCGGTGGTGGGGCCGCTCAACATCATCCTGGTCGTCGGGTTCATCGCCGGGTTCAACCTGCTGGTCCAGAACCCGGCGGGCTCGGCGACGAAGATCGTCTCGCTGATTCCGCTGCTGTCGCCGATCCTGATGCCGGCCCGCATCTCGACGGGCGCGGCGGCGGGCTGGGAGATCGGGCTGTCGCTCGCGCTGACCGTCGCGCTCGTCGCCGTGCTCACCTGGATCGGCGGGAAGATCTACGGCAACAGCGTGCTGCGGATCGGCAGCCGGATCAAGCTGAAGGAGGCCTTGCGTGGCTGAGGTGCGGGCGGCAGAACCCCGCTGATCGGCGCGGCCGCGCCGGTCCGGAACCGGGCAGCGAGACGCACGCCGGTACGTCCGTGGCCACCGGACTGGTGGTCGTCGCCGAGGACGGTGGGGCGCTCCTCGGCGTCACCCAGCGCGGCCACGCAGCCGTCGGCCGGCGGTCCATCGCGCGCTTCGCACCAACGCACAGGCCAGTGCCCTGACCGCCCGAAACTGTCAGACCCCTGCGGTAACGTGAAATCAGGGGGTCCCCTGGGGGCGACCTCCTGTTCGGCGAGCAAAGATTCGGCAGGGCCCCGCTACGAGCGCGAAGGCTTCGCCGTGGAGCGGATCGAGCCGAGCGCAGGCGGCGATCCCGCGCTCGCAGTCGTCTGGCGCGCCAAACCGCTCGTGAGTGGTTAGGCGGGTTAGAACCCGCCTGAACACTCACGAGGTGATCTTGCCGTACCGCTCCAAGGACACCTGGCGCTCGTGGGCGTGGTCGACCATGGGTTCCGGGTAGTCCTCGGGGCGGTTCTTCGGCTGGTGCACCGCCTTGCCGGGCACCGAACGCAGCTCCGGCACGTACTTGCGCACGTAGTCCCCCTGCGGGTCGAACTTCTCGCCCTGGGTCGTCGGGTTGAAGACACGGAAGTAGGGCGCCGCGTCGGTGCCGCAGCCCGCCACCCACTGCCAGTTCAGCTGGTTCGACGCCAGGTCGCCGTCCACCAGGTGCTTCATGAAGTGGCGGGCGCCGAGCCACCACGGCAGGTGCAGGTCCTTCACCAGGAAACTCGCTACGACCATCCGCACCCGGTTGTGCATCCAGCCCTCGGCCAGCAGCTGCCGCATCCCGGCGTCCACGATCGGGTAACCCGTCCGGCCTTCGCACCAGCGTGAAAAGGCCTCGCGGTCGTTGTCGTACTTCATGTCGTCGAAGCGCTTGTCGTAGTTCTCGCGGGCCGTTTCCGGGCGGTGCCACAGGACGTCGGCGTAGAACTCCCGCCAGCAGATCTCGCTCCGCAGCGACTTCGCGCCGGTGCGATCGTCACCGGACAGGTCCGCCAGGATCGTCCGCGGGTGGATGCATCCCCAGCGCAGGTACGGCGAAAGCCGTGTGGTGCCCTCGCGGTCCGGGCGGTCGCGATCCTCGTCGTAGGTCTCGATGCCGTCGGCGAGGAACGCGTGCCAGGCTTCCAGCGCCGCCTGCTCGCCCGGCTCGGGCAGAGCCGCGGAAATCCGAGGCGGATGCGGGATTTCCGGCGAATTCAGTGGCGCCACCCAGTCCACAAGGGACGGTCCGGTGTCGGCGGGCGAGTGCCACCCGTGCGCGGTCCAGGCGCGGAAGAACGGCGTGAAGACGCGGTACGGGCTGCCGTCCGGCTTGGTGACGCGCCCGGGTGTCACCGCGTACGGCGAGCCCGTCTCCACCCAGTCGATGTTGTGCTCCGCCAACGCTTCCGCCACCGCCGCGTCCCGGCGACGACCGTAGGGACCGGTGTCCGCGCTGACGTGCACCGCGGCCGCGCCGATCTCGCGCGCCGCACGGACGACTTCGGTCGCCGGGTCGCCGCGGGCCAGCATCAGGCGGCCACCGAGCTGGTCGTTCAGCTTTTCGAGACAGCCGTACAGGAACGCCTCCCGCGGCGCGCCACCCGGCTTCAGCAGCGCCTCGTCGAGGACGTACAGCGCGAGCACGTGCTTGCTGTGCTTCGACGCCTCCAGCAGCGCGGCGTGGTCGCCGAGCCTCAGGTCACGGCGAAACCAGAGGACGACCGGCGCTTCTCGAGTCACGACGGACAACGATAAACGCCCCGCCGTGCAGGTGCACGACGGGGCGTTTCCGGAAAACCGGATCAGCGCTCGGACATCGGGATGTAGTCCCGGGTCGCGTGGCCGGTGTAGATCTGCCGCGGGCGGCCGATCTTGGTGGCCGGGTCGTTGATCATCTCGCGCCAGTGCGCGATCCAGCCCGGCAGGCGGCCGAGCGCGAACAGCACCGTGAAGAACTTCGTCGGGAAGCCCAGCGCCCGGTAGATCAGGCCGGTGTAGAAGTCCACGTTCGGGTACAGCTTGCGCTCGATGAAGTACTCGTCGGAGAGCGCGGTCTCCTCGAGCTTCTTGGCGATGTCAAGCAGCTGGTCGCCGCCCTTCAGCTTGCCGAGGATCTCGTCGGCGGTGTTCTTGATGATCTTCGCGCGCGGGTCGTAGTTCTTGTAGACCCGGTGCCCGAAGCCCATCAGCTTCACGCCCTTTTCCTTGTTCTTCACCCGCTCGACGAACTTGGCGACGTCGCCGCCGTCGTTCTTGATGCCCTCGAGCATGTCGAGCACCGCGGCGTTCGCGCCACCGTGCAGCGGGCCGAACAGCGCGTTGATGCCGGCCGAAATCGAGGCGAACAGGTTCGCCTCGGACGAGCCGACCAGGCGCACGGTCGAGGTCGAGCAGTTCTGCTCGTGGTCGGCGTGCAGGATGAACAGCAGGTCGAGCGCCTTGACGACGTCCGGATCGACGTCGTACGGCTCGGCCGGGAAGCCGAACGTCATCCGCAGGAAGTTCTCGACCAGGCCGAGCGAGTTGTCCGGGTACAGCAGCGGCTGGCCCACGGACTTCTTGTACGCGTACGCGGCCAGGGTCGGCACCTTGGCCAGCAGCCGGATCGTGGACAGCTCGACGTTCGGCTCGTCGAATGGGTCGAGCGAATCCTGGTAGAAGGTCGACAACGCCGAAACCGCGCTGGACAGGACCGGCATCGGGTGCGCGTCGCGCGGGAAGCCGCTGAAGAACGCCTTGAGGTCCTCGTGCAGCAGCGTGTGGCGCTGGATCTTCTCGGTGAAGTCGGCCAGCTGGGTCTCGGTCGGCAGCTCGCCGTAGATCAGCAGGTAGGAGACCTCGACGAAGGTCGACTTCTCGGCCAGCTGCTCGATGGGGTACCCGCGGTAGCGGAGGATGCCGGCGTCACCGTCGATGTAGGCGATGGCGGACGACGCGGCACCGGTGTTGACGAAACCGGGGTCGTAGGTGATGTACCCCGTCTGCGCCAGCAGCTTGCCCAGCTCGATCCCCGGCGCGCCTTCGACCGGGTGGACGATCTTGAACTCGTGCTCGCCACTCGGCAGGGTCAGCTTCGCGGTTTCTCCGCCGGACTGCCCCGCAGTCGTCGCGTCGGACATGCAAGTCCCTCTCACGTTGGGCACGGGCCGGCGGCGCCTGTACGTTCCACAGGTAGCCACGTGTTCACGCGAGGAAACACTGGCGCCTCGCTGCACACCGCCCCGCTGGGGTATGAAGAATGCCCCTCAACGTTAGTCGAGAAACCCGCCTTCGCGCAGCGGTGACGTTGCTCCTGGGGGCCCCTTTGGGACCAGGTTCACACGGTGGCCGCCATGTCGGCGGACGTGGGCGGCTCGGCGCCGCTGCGGGACACGGTGATCGACGCCGCTTTCGCCGCGAATTCCAGCGCCTCGCGCCACGCGCCGGCGTCCAGGGACGCCAGGTCGGTGGCCTCGCGGGTGTGCAGCCAGGCCAGCAGCGCGCCGTGCACGGTGTCCCCCGCGCCGATGGTGTCCACGACGGTGACTTTTCGCGACGGCACGTGGGCCAGCTCACCTGCGGCGGTGATCACCGAGAGCCCGTCGGCGCCCCGGGTGAGCACCACGGCGTCCACACCGGACTCGATCCACGTCTTCGCCGCGGCGACCGGATCGGCGCCCTCGGTCAGCCACGCGGCGTCGTCGTCGGAGATCTTGAGCAGCCGGACGTCCGGCAGCCAGGACGCGAACCGGGCCCGGTAGGCGGCCGGGTCGGTGATGAGCGCCTCGCGGATGTTGGGGTCGAGGACGGTCAGGACGCCGCGGGCCGCTTCGCGCCGCAACATCGCCTCGTACGCCGAGGCGCCGGGCTCGAGGACCATGCCGAGCGTCCCGAGTGAGAGCGCTGTCACATCTTCGGCCAGCGGACCAGGGTCCGTGACCAGCCGGTCGGCGGTGCCCTCGACGTAGAACGTGTAGCGCGCGGCGCCCTTCGCGTCGAGCGCCACGACGGCCAGCGTCGTCGGCTCGTCGCCGCGCTGCAGCAGCGAGGTGTCGACGGCGGAGGCGTGCAGGCGCTCGATCATCGCGTCGCCGAAGCGGTCGGTGGACACGCGGGAGAAGAACGCCGCCGGCACGCCCAGGCGCCCGGCGGCCAGCGCGACGTTGTACGGGCCGCCGCCCAGCCGGGGCAGCAGCGCGCGCAGCCCACCGTCCACAGTGGAATCCAGGGGGTCGCCGGGAACCAGGTCGACCAGAGCTTCTCCGCCTACGACGATCACGCCGGGAGTTTAATGGAGTTCCGGCTGACAATTCCTGTCCGCTATTTGTTCAGCCCGCCCAGCAGCAGTTCGCCCAAAGCGGTGAACGCATCGGCGTCGGACACATCGGTCCGCTGGGCGAGCACGCCGGTCTGGATGCCCTCGATGATCAGCCCGGTCATCTCGGCCACCAGCCGCGCGTGGACGTCGCGGAACACCCCCTGGGCGACGCCGGCGTCGATGAACTGCCGGAGCCGTTTCGCGGCGAACCGGCTGTTGAGCTGGTAGGCCTCCCGGGCCGGGCCGAACTCGGCGAGGTCCCGCATGAAGGCCGCGGACGCCCGGTTGAGGTGCTCGGCGACGCCGGCCAGGTACTCGCCGATGAGCTTGCGGGCGTCGTCGATCCCGGCGATGCGCTCCTCGATCCGCTCCGCGGCACCCCGGAAGAACCGGGTGACGACCTTGACGGCGAGCTGCTCCTTGCTGGGCGCGAGCGCGTAGAGCGTCGACTTCGAGCAGCGCAGGCGGCCGGCGAGGTCGTCGAGGGTGAAGGCGGCGAAGCCCTCGGCCAGGAAGAGCGCCTCGAGCTCGCCGAGCAGCGCCTGCTGGCGAGCGGTCGGGCGTCGTCGGGGTTCGGGGCGCATCGGCTCACTATCTCCTATGTTTTCCGGCCACCCCAGGTCAGTCGTACTGTACTCTGAACCGACCCACAGTACTGTTTTCAGTACCGCTTCTGGAGGACAACGATGCCCGCCGAACGCCTCCTGCCGAACTCGGAAGCCGAGGAACTGGTCGCGCTGACCAGGGAGATCGCGCGCGACGAGCTCGCGCCCCGCGCGGCAGCGGCGGAAGAGGACGAGCAGTTCCCCCGCGAGCAGTTCCGCCTGCTCGGCAAGTCCGGCCTGCTGGGCCTGCCGTACCCGGAACGCTGGGGCGGCGGCGACGTCCCGTACGAGGTCTACCTCCAGGTCCTGGAGGAGATCGCGGCGGCGTGGATGACGGTCGGCGTCGGGCTGTCGGTGCACACGATGTCCTGCTACGCGCTGGCGGAGTACGGCACCGACGAGCAGCGCGAGCAGTGGCTGCCGGACATGCTCGAAGGCTCGCTCTTGGGCGCGTACGCGCTGTCGGAGACGCAGGCGGGCTCGGACGCGGCCGCGCTTTCGACGCGCGCGCGTCTCGACGGCTCGGACTACGTCGTCAACGGCACCAAGGCGTGGATCACCCACGCGGGCGTCGCGGACTTCTACACGACGATGGTCCGCACGGGCGATTCCGAGATCTCGTGCCTCCTGGTCGACTCGTCGACGCCGGGGCTTTCGGCCGCACCGCGCGAGCGGAAGATGGGCCTGACCGGCTCCCCGACGGCCCAGATGATCTTCGACGGCGCGCGCGTGCCCGCTTCGCGGCTCCTGGGCGACCCCGGGGCCGGGCTCCGCATCGCGCTGTCGTCGCTGAGCTCGGGCCGGCTCGGGATCGCGGCGTGCGCGGTGGGCCTGGCCCAGGCGGCGCTGGACGAAGCGGTGGCCTACGCGAAGGGCCGTTCGCAGTTCGGCCGCCCGATCATCGACTTCCAGGGCGTCGAGTTCCTGCTGGCGGACATGGCCGCGACGGTGGAGGCGTCCCGGGCGCTGTACCTGGACGCGGCCCGGCGGCGGGACCGCGGGATGCCGTTCAAGCGCCAGGCGTCGATCGCCAAGCTGGTGGCAACGGACGGTGCCATGAAGGTGACGACGGACGCCGTCCAGGTCCTCGGCGGCGCCGGGTACACGCGGGACTTCCCGGTGGAGCGGTACATGCGGGAGGCGAAGGTGCCGCAGATCTTCGAGGGGACGAACCAGATCCAGCGGGTCGTGATCGCGCGGGAGCTGAAGAACGCGTAGCCCGATCCAGCGACCGGTGTCGCGCTTCGGGGACGGCTAGCGTTTTCCCATGCCCGGTCATCTGCTGACCATCGAGGAGTACGCGGCACTCGACGGCCCCGGCTTCACGGAGCTGGTGGAAGGCCGCCTCGTGACGTCCCCCGGTTCCGGCCGACGGCACGACATGGCGGTGTGCCTGCTGGCCGCCCAGCTCGAGCGGCAGCTGCCGCGCGGGCTCGCGTTCGTCGTCCGCGCCGAACTGGACCTGCGCCTGGCCCCGGACGGCGCGCCCGGCTTCGCCCGCCGCCCGGACCTGATGGTCGTCGGCCGGGCGGCACTCACCCGCGCCGGCGGCTTGGTGCGGGCCGACGAGGTGCTGGTCGTCGCCGAGGTCGTGGCACCGGATTCGAAGCGGACGGACTACGTCGTGAAGCACGACGAGTACGCCGACGCGGGCATCCCGCACTACTGGATCGTCGACATCACCGGGCCGGTGTCGCTGGTCGCGTGCCGCGCCGGCGACCTGGACGCCGCCGCGGTCACCGATACCTTCACCACGGACATCCCGTTCCCGGTGCGGCTCGACCTCGACGCGCTGGTCCCGTGAGCGCACCTGAATCACCAGGTCGAGGCAACGGTGTCACACGCTCGGTACAGATAGCGTTACTCATGGTTGCACCTGAGCCGTGAGACAATGCCGGGCGACGTGAGGAGCCGCTGTGATTGCACTTCCCAAGCCGGGCGCTGCTCGACGGTGGGAGATCCCGGATCACCTGCTGACGATCGAGGAGTACGCGGCGCTCGGTGAAACCGACACAGGTTTCACCGAACTCGTGGAAGGCCGCGTCCTGATGTCCCCCAGCCCCAGCCGAAAGCACAACAAAGCCGCTTACTTGTTGGGCCGACAGCTGGAATCGCAGCTGCCCGCGGAACTCGACTTCACCCCGGATATCGACGTGGACCTGGGTCTGGCACCCCGGGGTGAACCGGGATTCTCGCGCCGTCCCGGCCTGTTGATCACCTACCGCGAGGCGAGCGCTCGCGTGGATGAAGAAGGCGACATGTATCGCGCCGCTGAAGTGGTCGTGGTCGTCGAAATCGTGTCACCGGGTTCGAAGCGCACCGACTACCAGGTGAAGCACAACGAGTACGCCGACGCGGGCATCCCGCACTACTGGATCATCGACATGAGCGAACCCATCTCGCTGGTCGCCTGCCACCAAGCCGGCGAGTTCGGCTATATGGACGCCGCCGCGGTCACCGGGACCTTCGCCACCGATGTCCCGTTCCCCGTCACGCTCGACCTGAACGCGCTCCTCGACTGATCGGGCGGCACGCCGGAACCGCCCGGTCACCGGCGTGCCGCCCGAAACTCAGCGGACCTCCCGGTAACGGCGGTCCTTCGACACGCCCTCGCCCGTCGACTCGTCGAAGTGGTACACCTCGTCGCCGCGGATGAAGACGCGGAGGGCGCGGTTCATCACGTCCAGGGGGTCGCCCGACCACAGCACCACGTCGGCGTCCAGGCCCGGCTTCAGCGAACCGATCCGGCCGTCGAGGTTCAGCATCGATGCCGGGTTGATGGTCAGCGACCGCAGGGCCGTCGCCGGGTCGAGGCCGTCCTTCACCGCGAGTGCGGCCTGGTACACCAGGAAGTTGATCGGGATCACCGGGTGGTCCGTCGTGATCGCGATCTTCACGCCCGCGCGGGCCAGGATGCCCGCCGAGCGCAGCGTGCGGTTGCGCAGCTCGACCTTGGACTTCGTCGTGAACAGCGGGCCCAGGATGACCGGGACGTCCCGCTCGGCCAGCAGGTCCGCGATCAGGTGGCCCTCGGTGCCGTGGTTGATCACCAGCTTGTAGCCGAACTCGTCGGCCAGCCGGATCGCCGTCACGATGTCGTCCGCGCGGTGGACGTGCTGGTCCCAGTACAGCTCGCCGTCGAGGACCTTCGACAGCGTTTCCAGCGTCAGGTCCACCTCGTGCGGCTTGCCTTCGGACTCCGCGTGTGCCCGCTTCGCCTGGTAGTTGCGGGCCTTCGTGAACGCCTCGCGCAGGATCGCCGCGACGCCGAGACGCGTCGACGGCGTCTGCTTCTTGTCGCCGTACACGCGCTTCGGGTTTTCGCCGAGCGCACTCTTGACGCTGACGTGCTCCGCGAACGTCATGTCCAGGATGCTGCGGCCCCACGTCTTGACGCCGATCGTCTGGCCGCCGATCGGGTTGCCGGACCCGGGCTTGATGACGACGCTCGTGACGCCGCCCGCCAGCGCGTCGTCGAAGCCCGGCTCGTAGGGGTCGATGCCGTCGACGGCGCGGAAACGGGCGCCGTTCGGGTCGGTCATCTCGTTGGTGTCGTTGCCGGCCCAGCCCTCGCCGTCCTCGTGGACGCCGAGGTGGGCGTGGGCGTCGATGAAGCCGGGCAGCACCCAGGTGCCGGCCGCGTCGACCAGTTCGGCGTCCTCCGGGATGTCGACGTCGGCCTCGGTGCCGACCGCGACGATCTTGCCGCCGTCGATCAGGACCGTGCCGCCCTCGATGGGATCACCGTCGATGGGGACGACATAGCCCCCGACAATTGCCTTCGCCATAGTTCGCCACGCTAACGAACTCACCCGGGCGCGTGCACGCGGGTGTAGGGCCAGCCGGCCAGACCGGTCTCCAGCAGCTTGAAGGCCTGCGCCGCCTCCGCGCCCACGGTGTCGGCGATCCGGTCGTTGGCGTGCCCGGCGAGGGTGAGCGCCTGGATGCGCTGGAACAGCACACGATGAACGGCCCCCAGCAACCCGGCGGCAGTCTCGACCGCGATGTCGTCCGGCCGGGTCCGGGCAGCCTCGGCCAGCGCCTCGGCCAGGCGGTGTTCGCGCTGGTCGTGCAGGCCACGCAGGCACGTGGTCAGGGTCGGGCTGTCGGCGATCATGCGGGCGAACTCCGGTCCGGAGAAGCCCGCGACCGGATCCCTGCTCTCGACGGCATCGGCGAACGCACGGCGCAACGCAGCCGTCGCCGACTCGCCCGGCCGGCGCGTCGTCACGGTGTGGGCCAGCGACGTGACGAACTCCTCCTGGTGGTCCAAGGCCAGGTCTTCCTTGCGCGGGAAGTAGTTGGTCACGGTCTTCTTGGCGACGCGGGCGGCGTCGGCGATCTCGGCGATCGTCGTCTGCTCGAAGCCCTGGGCGATGAACAGCCGCGTCGCGTGGTCGGAGATGAGTTGTCGGGTCTCCTGCTTCTTCGCCTCGCGAAGTCCGGTGGTCTCAGTCGTCATGAGGCAATCTTACCCTCGTAGCAAGTTTATGTTGACACGCCGGATTACCCCTGAATAAACTTACGTCGATAGCAAGTTTACGACGCTTCACCCGAGGAGACCTGTGCAGTTCACCGCCTCCACCGTGTCGCTGACCATCGATGACGTCGCCGCATCGCAGGAGTTCTTCACCACGCACCTCGGTTACACCGTGCAGCAGGCCGCTGAGGGCTTCGCGTCCCTGAGCCGCGCCGATGCCTTCGACGTCGTCCTGCTCACCCGCGGGATCGAGGTGCTGCCGCCGGAGCAGCGTGATCAGCGCGCCGGCGGCCTGATCCTCGCCTACACCGTGGCCGACGGCCTCGACGAGGAAGAAGCGCGGCTGCGGGCCGCGGGTGTGCCGATCACCATGCCGCTGCGCGAAGAACCCTGGGGCGAACGCCTGTTCCAGGTGACCGACCCCAACGGCGTGATCGTCCAGTTCGTCCAGTGGGCCGACCACAACTGAACACCCCTCGGAAAGAAGGAGTTCCCTGTTGCGAAAGCCGACGTACCCCATCGCCACCACCGGCTCCGGCGGACGCCACGCCCGGAACGAGCGCTCCCTGCTGCACCGGAACGGCGTGAAAACGCAAGGGCGGCAAGGAAAGCCGGTTCTGCGGCAGCGCCGCACCGGCGCATGAGGAAAGCGGCCGGCCACCGGGGAAACCGGTGGCCGGCCTAGGAGGCCCGGGCCTTCTCCAGGTGCACCAGCTCGTGGTTGTTCTCGGGCGTCCGGTGCGTTTCCCGGTACCCGTGCTTGGCGTACAGGTGCAACGGCCCTGCGCTCTTCGAGCCGGTGAACAGCCGGAACACCGCCACCTCCGCCGGCGCCGCCGACTCGGCGAACCGCAGGAGCGCCCCACCCAGCCCGAAGCCCTGCCGATCCGGCGCCACGACCAGGCGCCCGATCACCGCCACCGGCCCGGTCACCGTCAGCCGCACCGACGCCACCAGGCGACCCGACTCGCGCACGCCCCAGGACAAGCCGGCAAGGGCCGCCCGCGTCTCCTCCAGTGTCTCCAGCAACGGCGGCAGGTCCAGATCGCCGTGCGCCCGCGCTTCGGTGACGTACGCGGCCCGCTGCAGCGTCAGGACTTCGCCCGCGTCGGCGACGCCCAGGCGAAGCGGCGTCACCGGACCCGGATGCCCCAGCTGCCCGACCACGACGCCGACGGCTCCAGCTCGATCAGGTCGGTGCCCGTGTTGAGGGCGTCGGCCGGGCAGGTCATCGGCTCGATCGCCACGGCGCGGCCGCGGCCGATCAGGTCGTCCGGGGTGAACACCTGCGCCCAGTGGAAGTCCGGGCCGGTCCAGACCAGCAGCTCCTGGCCGTCGTGGCTCAGGACGATGTGGTGCCGGCCGTCCTCGGCCGCCGCGAGGCCGCCGAACGCCGTGTCCAGGTTGACGCCCGCCAGCACGCGGCCGGCGCGGAAGTCGTACTCGGTGCCCTCGACGTCCTGCTCCTCGGCGTAGGGCATCTGCTCGTCGGGCAAGGACGGCCGGACGCGGCTGGCGGGCAGCGTCAGCGTCAGCTCGTCGGTCGGGACGTCGCCGATCCGGAAGTACGGGTGCGTGCCGACGCCGACGCCGATCGGCTGCTCGCCTTCGTTGCGGATCTCGTGCGTGACGGTCAGCTCGCGCGGCGCGAGCTCGTAGGTCACCGTCGCGCGCAGCGGCACCGGCCAGCCGGGCTGCACCGCGACGTCGACGGCCAGGGTGACCGACGATTCGGCGTGCTCCAGCAGCTCCCACTCGAGGTGGCGGGTCAGGCCGTGGATGGCGTTGCCCCGGGCCTCCTCGGTGATCTCGAGCTGCTGGGTCTCCCCCTGGAACGTCCACTGGCCGCCCTTGGTCCGGTTCGGCCAGGGCAGCAGCATCTGCCCCGCGCCCAGCGGCGGCTTGGCGTCTTCGGGGAACTCTTCGACGTACGGCACGCCGCCGACTTCGAACGCGCGCAGGCCGGCACCGATTTCGGTGACGACGGCGCGGGCGTTGCCGCGGGTGATCTCGAACTGCTGACCGGTCGGGTTGCCCATGCGCAAACCTTACCCAGCCGCGAAGTCACTAGACCGGTCGTCATAGTTTGCGGTACGGTCGAGTCATGGTTCGCCGCACCGACACGCGGCAGCGGATGCTCGACACCGCCGCCGACCTGTTCCAGACGCAGGGCTACCACGCCACCGGCCTCACCCAGCTGACGACGGCCGGCGGCGCACCGAAGGGGTCGCTCTACTTCCACTTCCCCGGCGGCAAGGAACAACTCGCCGCCGAGGCCGTCCAGCTGTCCAGCGAGCGCACCGGCGCGCTCCTGGCCGCCATCCTCGACGACGCCCCCGATCCCGCAACCGGGGTCGACCGCGCGGTCGACGCGCTCGCGGGTTTCCTCACCGGATCGGACTTCCAGCGCGGCTGTCCACTCGCGACGGTGGCGCTGGACGCCGCCGGGGCGAGTGAACCCATCCGGGCCGCCTGCGCGGACGGCTACGCGTCCTGGCACGGCGTCCTCAGTGGATACTTCGCCGCACAGGGCCTTTCCGCCGAGCGCGCCGACGAGCTCGCCACCGTCGTGCTCGCTTCGATCGAAGGCGGGCTGCTGCTGGCCCGCACCCGCCGCGACCTCGCGCCGCTGCGCGCCGTCGCCGCCCACCTGCACACCACCCTCGAACGGGAGTTCTCCTGATGCGCGTCCACCACTTGAACTGCGGAACCATGCGCCCGCTGGGCGGAAGGCTGGTCGACGGACGGCCGGGCCTGTTCCGGCGCGCCACCATGGTCTGCCACTGCCTGCTGGTGGAAACCGGCACCGGGCTCGTGCTCGTCGAAACCGGCATGGGCACGCCGGCCGCCGTCGACCGCAACGCCTGGCTCGGCGCGGGGTTCGTCCGCCAATCCAACCCGGTCCCCGACCCGGCGCAGACGGCGATCGCCCAGATCCGCGCGCTCGGCTTCGACCCGGCGGACGTCCGCGACATCGTGCTGACCCACCTCGACCTCGATCACGCGGGCGGGCTCATCGACTTCCCGTGGGCCCGGGTGCACGTCTACGCCGAGGAGCTGCGCGCGTTCACCGACCCACGCGCCGACGAACGCGGCCGGTACCGCCGGATCCAGTTCGCCCATGGTCCACAGTGGATGTCCTATGCGGACACCGGCGAATCGTGGTTCGGTTTCGGCGCCGTCCGGCCGCTCGACGGCCTGCCGCCGGAGATCCTGCTGATCCCGCTCTCCGGGCACACCCGCGGCCACGCCGGGGTCGCCGTCGACACCGGCCACGGCTGGCTGCTGAACGCCGGTGACTCGTACTTCTTCCACGGCCAGGTCGCCGCCGATCCGAACTGCCCGCCGGGCTTGAAGTGGTTCGAAGGACGCATGGAGACGGTGAAGGGTGCCCGGCTGGACAATCACCGCCGCCTGCGCCAGCTTGTTCAGGAGCACGGCGACGAAGTCACCGTCTTCGCCGCGCACGACGAGACCCAATTCCTCCGGCTGAGCACCAGGAGCAGCGTATGAAGGTGCACCACCTGAACTGCGGATCGATGCGCCCGGCGGGTGGCAAGCTGCTCGACGGCGAGCCCGGCCTGCTGCGGCGGGCGGAGCTGGTCGCCCACTGCCTGCTGATCGAGACCGGCGACGGCCTGGTGCTCGTCGACACCGGGTTCGGCAGCCAGGCCGTGGCCCGTCCCGGCGAGTGGCTCGGCCGCCCGTTCATGGCGATGGTCGGTGCCCGGGTCGAGGCGGCCGAGACGGCCGTCGCGCAGATCAGGGCGCTCGACCTCGACCCGGCCGACGTCCGGCACATCGTGATGACCCACCTCGACGTCGACCACGCGGGCGGGCTGGCCGACTTCCCCAACGCCGTCGTCCACGTCCGGTCGGAGGAGCACCGCGCGGCGACGTCCCCGGCGAACGCGGCGGAGAAGAACCGCTACCGGGCGGCGCAGTTCGCGCACCGACCGCTGTGGAGCACCTACGACGAGACGGGCGAGCCGTGGTTCGGCTTCGAGGCGGTCCGCTCGCTCAAGGGCCTGCCCGAGGAGATCCTGCTCATCCCGCTGACCGGCCACACGCGCGGCCACACCGGCGTCGCGGTCGACACCGGCCACGGCTGGCTCCTGCACGCCGGCGACGCGTACTTCTTCCACGGCCAGCTGGACCCGGTGGCCCCGGACTGCCCGCCGGGCCTGACGGCGTTCCAGACCATCGTCCAGACGCTGCGCGGGCCGCGGCTGGAGAACCTGGCGCGGCTGCACGAGCTGGCGCGGTCCCACCAGGACGAGGTCACGGTGTTCTCGGCGCACAGCCCGGTCGAGCTGGCCGCACTGCGTCGCTGAATGACAAGCCGCTGAATGACAAGCCGGTGATCCCCGGAACCGAATGATCTTCCGCGCCATCTGAACCTCCGGACGAACTGGGAGGATCAGATGGTGGCGAGGATCCGCATGCGTGCGGCCGTGCTCGGGGTAGTGGCTGCGCTGACGACGGCGTGCGGGAGCGACCCGGCGCCGCACCCGGCCGCGGCCGCGACACCGGAACCGGCACCGCTCGACCTCTCCGGCGTCGTGCTGCTGCAGCACCGCGGCGAGACCGGCCTCGACGAAATCGCGTTCGCCGACCCGGCCACCGGCGCGGTCAAGACCGCTCTCCCGCTACCCGGCCGCGACACGTCGCTGCACCGCTTCAGCACGCCGACGTCGAAACTCGACGTCGTCTCGCCGGACGGCCAGTACGCCACGCTCGAGACCGGCGAAGGCGTCGAAGTGTTCCGGCTCAACACCGCCGACCGGCGTTACGAGCGCACCGGCGTCGTCGCCGCCCCGGAGCGGACGATGAGCGAAAAGGCGACGCAGTTCCGGAATCCGAGGTTCGGCCCCGCCGGGTCGAAGCTGTTCTTCGACGACGGCGAGGCGGTGTACTCCGTCGACCACCGGCAGCCGGGAGCGCCGGCGAAGGAAGCGGCCATCGTGCCGAACGGCCACGCCGACCAGCACGTCCGGGACTGGTGGCTCGGCCCGGACGACGAGGTGTTGACCTGGCGGGACACCCGGCACGCGGGCGACGGCCTGGCCTACCTGACCGACCGGTCCGGCGTGATCGCCTACGCCGTCTACGAAGAACCGGGCGCCACCTACAACTTCGTCGCCGCGCTCGACGCGACGACGGTGCTGTTGTCCGCCGTTACCGGGACCGACGAGCACGGCGTGCTGCTGCGCGTGCACCTCGACGGCGACACGCCGCAGGCGACCAAGCTCGTCGGGCCGTCCGAGCCGCGGATCGCCAAGGCGGTCGCCGCGCCGGACCGGACGACGGTGCTCTACCAGACCGCGCAGGGCGAGTGGTTCTCCTCGCCGGTCACGCCGGGTGCCGTCGCGCGGCCCGCGTTCCCGCAGCTGCCGCCCGCCGGGACGCTGTCGGAGCGGCAGCTCGTCGGCTGGGCGTGATCAGCCGGCCGCGAGGGCCTGCTTGACCAGCGGGGCGAGCTGCTCCGGCGTCATCCTCGCCGGGCCGGTGTAGTTGACCAGCACCGGCGTGCCCGCCACCAGCTCGCCCGCGACGAGGGTCGCCGCCTTCTGGCCCTCGACGTAGTAGACGGCGCCGTCCGGGAAGCCCGGGACGTCCTGCGCGCCCGGCTTCGCCTTCTTGATCGCCGCGACCATCTCGGCGGGCTTGCCCTGCTTGCCCTCGTAGCGGGTCACCGCGAGCTTGCCCGCGGCTTTGCCGTCGTGCTGGTACTCGCAGTTGCGCGCCTTGCCGCCGTTGGCCGCGTTGTCTTGGACCGGGCCCGGCACCGCCTGGAGGTTGTCGAGGAACAGCGCCTTCGAGACGGCCTCCGCGGGCAGCAGCTTGCACGGGTCGAGCGACGCGGCGGCGGCGTTCGTGCTCGGCGCCGGCTTCGGGGCCGCGGACGACGAAGGGGCCTTCGACGGCTCGTCCCCGGAAGAGCAGGCAGTCAACGCAGCGAAAGCGACAAAAGCGACAACTAGGGTACGCATATCCGCACCCTACCTAGGTCGTGGGCGCCCGGTATCGCCAGAAGGCCGGGAGCAGGAACATCGACGCGCAGACGAGCACGATGACCAGCAGGCCACCGCCGGTCGCGGCGGCCGTGGTGCCGAAGGCGGCGGCACCCCAGCCGTGGGTGAGGTCGGCGATCCGCGGACCGCCGGCGACCACGACCGTGAAGACGCCCTGGAGCCGGCCGCGCATCTCGTCGGTGGTCGCGACCTGCAGGATCGCCATCCGGTAGACGGCGCTGACCATGTCCGCGGCCCCGGCCAGCGCCATGAAGACGACGGCGAGCCAGAGCGAGTGCGCGAGCCCGAAGCCGGCCACCGCCGCGCCCCACGCGCAGATCGACACGACCACGGCGACACCTTGGCGGTGGATGCGCGTCAGCCATCCGGAGAAGAGCCCGATCAGCATCGCGCCCAGCGGCAGGGCGGCGTAGAGCCAGCCGAGGGCGGGGCCGCCGCCGGGCGGGTCGCCGAAGGTGCGTTCGGCCATCTCGGGGATCAGCGCGCGCGGCATGCCGAAGACCATCGCGATGATGTCGGCGACGAAGGAGGCCAGGAGGATCTTCTGCTTGGCGAGGTACCTGAAGCCGTCGACGACGTCGCCGAGGCCCGCGCGGCGCGACGGCCCGTTGAGCGGCGGGATCGACGGCAGCCGCCAGACCGCGAAGAGCGTGATCGTGAGGGCGACGACGTCGATCAGGTAGAGCGTCGAGAGGCCGAGGACGGGGATCAGCGCGCCGGCCAGCAGCGGGCCGAAGACGGCGCCGAAGGTCGACATGGTGCTGTTGAGCGCGTTCGCCGAGGGCAGCAGCTCGGCGGGCACGAGCCGGGCGACGACCGCGCCGCGGGTGGGCATGTTGATGGCGAAGAAGGCCTGGTTGACGGCCAGCAGGCCGAGGACGAGCCAGACGGAGCCGAAGTTCGCGAAGGCCTGCAGCCAGAGGAGGGCGGAGGTGATCGCGACGCCGACGTTGGTGACGAACAGCAGCTTCCGCCGATCGACGGCATCGGCGACGGCGCCGCCCCAGAGCCCGAAGATCAGCAGCGGGACGAGGGCGACGAGCCCGGTGAGGCCCACGTAGGCGGAGGACCCGGTGAGGTCGAAGACCTGCTTGGGCACGGCGACGGCGGTGAGCTGAGTGCCGACGGCGGTGACCACAGTGGACAGCCAGAGCCGCCGGAAGGCCGGAATCTTGAGCGGCCGGGTGTCGACGATGATGCGGCCGAGGAGCTTGCGGATGCCCGAGCGGGGCGGCAGGGTCCCCGGTTCACCAGTCACGACACATCAGCTTAGCGGGGCTAACTATCTGGAGTCGCGTGATTTAGGTCGCCGGGGCAAGCCCCGGAGTCCCCAGACATCCCCCGCCGCTCCCAGGGGGGCGTCCCCAGGTCCAGTCTATCGGCGACCACCGGCAAAAACCCCGAAAGGCCGCCCCACCGCGGAGGCTGTCCACACCCCTACCGACATGTGGAAAGCCGGCACGATCAAGGCGCGACGCGCTCGATGTGCCACCCGTCGTCGTTCCGCACGTACCGAAGCCGGTCGTGCATCCGGTCTTCCCGACCCTGCCAGAACTCCACCAGGTCCGGCCGGATCCGCCAGCCGCCCCAGTGCGGGGGTGCCGGGATGTGCTCGACGTCGGCGAAGCGGCGCTCGATCCCGTGCAGTGCGTTGTCCAATGCCCGGCGGCCGTCGACCACGCGGGACTGCGGCGAAGCCCACGCCCCCAGCTGCGATCCACGCGGCCGCTGGGCCCAGTACTCCGCCGTCTCCTTGACGCCGACCTTCTCGACCTCGCCGCGGACGTGGACCTGGCGGTGCAGCGCGTACCAGGGGAACGTCACCGACGCGTACCGGGTGGCCGTCAGGTCGTGGCTCTTCGACGACGTGTAGTTCGTGTAGAACACCACGCCGCGGTCGTCGAGGCCCTTGCACAGGACCGTGCGGGACGAGGGGCGGCCTTCGGCGTCCGCCGTCGCGAGCACCATCGCGTTCGGCTCCGCGATGCCCGCCGCGACCGCCTGGTTCAGCCAGCCCTGCAGCTGATCGGTCCAGGTGGCGGCGAGCGCGGATTCGTCGAACGCGGCGCCGTCGTAGGCCACGCGCATTCCGGGAAGCCGTACCACGGCGTCTTCCACCTGGTCCTCGATCTCCGGCATCATCGCCAAACCTCCACGCCCGGTCGGGGCATCAGTCGACTTCGGCTCTAGGCACGTTAGGGCCTCGCGACCGGCAGCGGAACCCACCTAACGGTGACAACCGACACCCCTTTCCCGCCACCCGGCCGTAACCGCTGGACAACAAGCCGTAACCCCCGCGTTACCCGCCGGACCAGGATCGATACAGGACGCACCTACCTTCGGCCCGTTCCCCACCACCCCCGGAGGCAGGCATGACCGAGACCCTGTCCAGTGCCGAAAAGAGTGCCCCGCCGAAACGCCGCTACGCCCCGCTCGCGGCGAACGAGAACCGCGAAGACTACTCGCTGCGCTTCGCCGCTCATTCGTTCCGGAAATGGTCCCCGTTCGTGGTCGCGACGACGGCGCTGGGCGGCATCGCCTACCTCGCCGACTTCGCGATCGGCGCCAGCATCGTCCTCTCCTACGGCTTCACCTCCGGCGTCCTGGCGATCCTCGCCGCGGCCGTCGTCATCTTCGTGACCGGCGTGCCCATCGCAGCCGCCTGCGCGAAGTCCGGAGTGGACATGGACCTGCTGACCCGCGGAGCCGGCTTCGGCTACTTCGGGTCGACGCTGACGTCGCTCGTCTACGCGAGCTTCACCGTCATCTTCTTCTCGCTCGAAGGCTCGATCATGGGCCAGGCCTTCGAGCTCGCCCTCGGCATCCCGCTGCCCGTCGGCTACCTGCTCGCGACGCTCATCGTGCTGCCCTTCGCCCTCTACGGCATGGGCGCGGTGGCGAAGATGCAGACCTGGACGCAGCCGCTGTGGATCGCCGGCCTGGTGCTGCCGTTCGTCGTCGTGCTGGTGCGGGAGCCCGGCAAGTTCGCCGAGTTCACCCACTTCGGGGGTACCGAGGGCGCCGGCGCCGGGTTCTCCGCCATCGGGTTCGGCTTCGGCATGGGGGTCGCGCTGTCGCTAATCGGGCAGATTGGCGAGCAGGCCGACTACCTGCGGTTCATGCCCGAAAAGACCGCGGAGAACAAGCGGTCGTGGTGGGCCGCGGTGCTCGCGGCCGGCCCGGGCTGGGTGATCCTCGGCGCCGCGAAGCAGATCGGCGGCGCGCTGCTGGCTTTCCTCGCGCTCGGCGTCGTCGGGAAGGCGCACGCGCTGGAGCCGATCGCGCCCTACCTCGAAGCGGTGAAGCCCGCCCTCGGGCCGGTGGCGCTGACGTTCGCCGCGCTGTTCGTCGTCGTCTCGCAGATCAAGATCAACACGACGAACGCCTACTCCGGCTCGCTGTCGTTCGCGAACTTCTTCTCCCGCGTGCTGCACAAGCACCCGGGACGGGTCTGGTACGTGCTGGTCAACTGCGGGATCGCGCTCGCGCTGATGGAGTTCGGCGCGTTCGGCTTCCTGAACAAGATCCTCGGCTTCTACTCGAACGTCGCCATCGCGTGGATCGGCGCCGTCTGCGCCGACCTGGTGATCGCCAAGCCGCTGGGCCTGTCCCCGCGGTACATCGAGTTCAAGCGGGCCTACCTGCACAAGATCAACCCGGTCGGGTTCGGCTCGATGCTCGTCGCGTCGGCGGTGTCGATCGTGGCCTACTTCGGCGCGTTCGGGCCGTTCCTCGCGGCCTTCAGCCCGCTGCTCGCGCTGGTCATCGCGATCGCGGGAGTCCCCACCCTCGCCGTCGCGACGAAGGGGAAGTACTACCTGGCGCGGGAGAACACCGTCGCCGGCCCGGACGCGGATCTGCGCGCGACGCACACCTGCTCGGCCTGCGGCGACCCGTACGAACTGCCGGACGTCGCCGACTGCGCGAAGCAGGACGGCCCGATCTGCTCGCTGTGCTGCACGCTCGACAACACCTGCCACGACGTGTGCCAGACGACCGGCCCGGTCGCGCTCGGCCTGCCGACGGTCCGGACGCCGTAGAGTCGTGAGGACCCTTTCCCGGCGTCCGCAGCCGGGAAAGGGCCCTCACGCGAGCCGGCCTCCCCCCGGTTCCCCCTCCCGGCTCGACTGTTCCACGCCGGAGGGCGCGCCGGGGTTGCCCGGGATTTCCATGATTTTTCCGGGCCGCATGATGGCGGCCAGCATCAGCGCGCGCAGCTCCGCGCCGACGTCCTGCACGGGCAGCGGCGGCTCGTGCGCCTGCCACTCCCGCAGCAGCCCGGTGGCCGCGCCGACCAGGGCGATCGCCGTCAGCCGGTAGTCGCGGTCGGGCGCCGCACCGTGCTCGGCGGCGCGCCGCGCTTCGGTCTCGATGAACGTCGCCCAGCGGTCGACCCACACCTGGTGCTGCTCCTCCAGCTCCGCGCTGACGCCGACGGCTTCGACGTAGTTGAGCCGCGGGAGCCGGGGGTCCACGGTGACCGTGTCGATGAAGACGTCGAGCAGCGTGGCGATGCGGGTGACGGCGTCGGCTTCGGCGACCTTGTCGAGCGCGGCGGTGACGTGCTGCAGCGCGAGGCTGTTGATCCGGTCGTGGAGGGTGCGCAGCACGTCCTCCTTGCCGGTGAACTCCTCGTAGAAGTTCCGCGTCGAGACGCCGGCGCGGGCGCACACCTCGGTGATCTTCGTCTGCCGGAAGCCGGTGCTCGTGAACAGCTCGAGACCGGCCGTGAGCAGCCGCTCGCGCCGGTCCGCGCGACGTTGTTCGGGTGCGACGCCGCCGTACGTGCGAGCCAACGGTTGTCTCCTCCTTCTGAGGGATTGCCGGATCCTACCGGTCTGGCTAAATTGTGAAAACCTCGATTACCACTCCGCTTCGAGTACCCCCAAACCGGAGGCAACGATGCTTCGTCGGTTACTGGTCGCCGTCGCGCTCCTTTTCGTGACAGCCGCCCCCGCGGCGCACGCGGACCCGGGCGTCCTCTTGGAACAGCGGCCGACGACGGTGTTCGTCGGCCCGTTCCCGGCGCCCGTCAAAGCCTGGCACCTCCTGTACCGCTCGACGTCGGCGACCGGCGAACCGAACGCCGTCTCCGGCACGCTGCTGGTGCCGCCGACACCGTGGGTGCGCGGCGGTCCGCGCCCCCTGATCACGTACGCGGTCGGGACGCACGGCCTCGGCGACCAGTGCGCGCCTTCGAACCTCCTGGCGCACGGCATCGAGAACGAAAGCGCGTTGCTCGCGCAGGCGCTGACGCAGGGCTGGGCCGTCGTCGTCACCGACTACGAAGGACTCGGCACACCGGGCACGCACACGTACGCGGTCGGGCAGTCCGAAGGCCGGGCGGTGCTCGATGCGGCGCGGGCCGCTTCCCGGGTGACCGGCGCGGGGCTGTCCCCGTCCGGGCCGGTGGGCGTGTTCGGCTACTCGCAGGGCGGCCAGGCCGCGGCGTGGGCGGCCGAGTTGCAAGCGACGTACGCGCCTTCGCTGAACGTGGTGGGGGTGGCGGCCGGCGGCGTCCCGGCGGACCTGAACGCGGTGTTCGCGTCCAACGACGGCGGCGTGGCGTTCGGCTTGGTCCTGGGCGCGGCAACGGGCTTCGCGGCGGCGTACCCGGACGTGCCGTTCGCGTCGATCCTGAACGACCGCGGCCGCGAAGCGGTGGCCCGGGTGTCGAAGGCGTGCACGGTGGAGCTGGGCGCGGCGGCGCCGTTCGCGCACCTGCAGGACTTCGTGACGGTGCCGGACCCGATCCACGACCCGCGCTGGCAGGCCCGCCTGACGGAGAACCACCTGGGCACGACGGCCCCGAAGCCGCCGGTGTACCTGTACCACGGGACGTTGGACGAGCTGATCCCGTTCAGCGTCGGAACGGCGTTGCGCGACCGCTGGCAGGCCCTGGGCGCGAAGGTGACGTGGCAGGAGTTCCCGCTGCTGGAGCACATCGGCGGGGTCTCGATCGGCGGCCCGGTGGCAATGACCTGGCTGGGCACGAAGTTCTGAGAACTGTCGGTGGCCCCCGGTAGCGTGGAAAACGGGGGCTGCTCAGAACGGGCGGAGCGCGGTGACCGCGTCCGGGGCGAGAGAAGTGGTGAGGGTGCCGCCCGCAGCGAGGGGGCTGCGGGACCACCACTCACCGGACGCCGCCGGGAGCTCGGGGCCGCCGACCTCCAGGTCCGTGACCAGCACCCGGCGGCCCGCCAGCACGGCCAAGCTCCCGTCCAAACCCGCATCCCCCACCGGAAGCGTCTGACGCACCACTGGCGTCCCAGCCCGCACCACGTCCAGGGTGCTCACCAGAGAACCCGGCCTCTCCCCGGCCCGGCCCAGCACCAGCACCTCGCGCGTGTGCAGGTAGGCATCCGAAGCCAGCGAAGCCCGGAAGACCGCGTTGTGCCGCGCCCGAGCGGTCACCACCGTCGGCTCCGGGAGGTACTCCAGCGACCCACCCGGTTCGACGACCACCTCCACTGTGGACAATGAACCTTCACCGTGCAGGCCAGGCAGAGCCAGGGTCGCCGCCACCCCGGAGAGCCGGAGCGAAGCCCCGGGTCCGACGTGGATCGAAAGCGTGAGATCGTCCCCGCCCAGCGGCGAAGTGGCCGAGTTCACCAGGTGCACCACCGCCGTCGAACCACGGCCCCGGCGGGGGAACAGCGTCAGCGGCGCCATCGAACGCAGCTCCCGCAGCACCGTGCGCGAGCCGTCGAAGCACGCCGTCAGCCGCGCGTGGGCCTTCACAGCAGCGAGCGGACCCAGCCGGCGACCGCGGGCGCGTCCGGGGTGTCCACGAGGGACTGCGTGATCACCGGCAGCGAGCCCCGCATCCGGTGCGCGTCCGAGGTCATCACGGCCATGTCCGCGCCGACCAGGTGCGCGATGTCGATCTTGTTGATCACCAGCAGGTCCGCCGTCGTGACGCCGGGACCGCCCTTGCGCGGCACCTTGTCGCCGCCCGCGACGTCGACCACGAAGATCTGGCTGTCCGCCAGGCCGCGGCTGAACACCGCCGTCAGGTTGTCGCCGCCGCTCTCGATGATCACCAGGTCGAGGCCGGGGAACTTCTCCTCGAGCCGCTCGACCGCGTCGAGGTTCGCGGTGATGTCGTCGCGGATCGCCGTGTGCGGGCAGGCGCCCGTCTGCACCGCCTCGATCCGCTCCGGGTCCAGGACACCCGCGCGACGCAGGAAGTCCGCGTCCTCGGTCGTGTAGATGTCGTTCGTGACGACGGCGAGGTTGATCTCGTCGCCCAGCGCGCGGCACAGCGCCGCGGTCAGCGCCGTCTTGCCGGAGCCGACCGGGCCGCCGATGCCGATCCGGTAAGCGCGGCCGGCGGTGGGCGCCGCGTCGTAGTGGTCGGGTTCCGCCGCCGTCGGGTCGAAGTTGACCTCGTGGAAGTGTCCGTGGCCGTGGCCTTCAGCTGGCAAAGAGACGCACCTCTTCCTGGTGGTGCCGGGCGTGGGCCTCGGCGAACAGATCCAACGCCGGCGACCCCGGCGACGGCAGGGAAGCCGGGTCGTCGCCCGCCACGGCGGCTGCTTCCGCACAAACGGAAGCCAGGTCCAACCGCGCCACGACGGCGTTCACGGCAAAGGGGTCGAGCCCCAGCAGCCGGACCGCGGCACTCGCCGGGCCGCTCACCGACAAGTAGGCGGCCGCCATGGCGGCGTCGTGCGGTGAGCCACCCGCGACGCCGACCAGCGCGCCCAGCACGATCGAGTGGTGCGGCCGCGGAGTTTCGGCGAGCAGCGCTTCGAGCACCGGTGACGGCCACGCGATCCGCCCGGCCCGCGCGGTCCCGCGGCCTTGCGCCCGGGATGCCTCGCGCTGGGCGAGCGAAGGCGTGCGCGCGTCCAGCTCACTGTCCAAAAGCGACCAATTTCCCCCGTCGACAGCCGCGTGCGCGGAAGCAGCAGCGAAAACCGCCGCGAGAAATCCCGCCGTCCGCAACCGTCCGGAAAGGAACCCCGGGAGGTCGCGCACGGAATCCACCAGTTTCCGCGAGACGACTTCCTCTAGCCCGCCGCTGTGGACGTGACCACCGCCGGGAAACCGGGAGTCCGCGAGAATCAGCGCCGAAAGGTCCATCAGAAGAGGAAGTACCTTTGCGCCATTGGCAGTTCCGTCACCGGCTGCGGCTCGATCAGCTCGCCGTCGACGTGCACCGCGAAGCTGTCCGGCTCGACGCGCACGTCCGGTGTCGCGTCGTTGAGCACCATGTCCGCTTTGGTCCGCGCCCGCATGTCCGACACGGCGACCAGCGGCCGCGTGATCCCGAACTGCTCGCGCAACGCACTGTCCAATGCGGACGGCGCGACGAAGTGCAGACTCAACGCGGCCCCGATGGCCGCGCCGAACATCGGCCGCGCCATGACCGGCTGGGGCGTCGGGATGGACGCGTTCGCGTCGCCCATCGCCGCCCACGCCGGGAAGCCGCCCTTGAGCACCACGTGCGGGCGAACGCCGAAGAATTTCGGCTCCCACAACACCAGGTCGGCGAGCTTGCCGACCTCGACCGAGCCGATTTCGGTCTCCATGCCGTGCGCGATGGCCGGGTTGATCGTGTATTTGGCGACATAGCGACGCGCGCGCAGGTTGTCGGCCGCTCCGTCGCCGGGCAGGGCGCCGCGGCGGCGTTTCATCACGTGCGCGGTCTGCCAGGTTCGGATGATCACCTCGCCGATCCGGCCCATCGCCTGCGAGTCCGAGCTCATCATCGAGATCGCGCCCATGTCGTGCAGGACGTCCTCGGCGGCGATCGTCGTCGGCCGGATGCGACTCTCGGCGAAGGCCAGGTCCTCGGGCACCGACGGGTTGAGGTGGTGGCAGACCACCAGCATGTCGAGGTGTTCGTCGAGGGTGTTGGCCGTGTGCGGGCGGGTCGGGTTGGTCGACGACGGCAGCACGTTCGGCAGCGAGACGACCTGGATGATGTCCGGCGCGTGCCCGCCGCCGGCCCCTTCGGTGTGGTAGGCGTTGATCGAGCGGCCACCGATGGCGTCCACAGTGGATTCGAGGAATCCGGCTTCGTTCAGCGTGTCCGTGTGGATGGCCACCTGGACACCGGCTTCGTCGGCGACGGTCAGGCACGCGTCGATGGCGGCCGGCGTGGTGCCCCAGTCCTCGTGCAGCTTGAACCCGCCCGCACCGGCCGCCAGCTGTTCGCGCAGCGCCTCGTGCCGGACGGTGTTGCCCTTGCCCAGCAACAGGACGTTGACCGGGTAACCGTCCATGGCGGACAGCATCCGGCCGAGGTTCCACGCGCCGGGCGTGACGGTGGTGGCCTTCGTGCCCTCGTTCGGCCCGGTGCCGCCACCGACCAAAGTGGTCAGCCCGGCGGCCAGTGCCGTGTCGACGAGCTGCGGGCAGATGAAGTGGACGTGGCAGTCGATGCCGCCCGCGGTGAGGATCTTGCCGTTGCCGGACAGCACTTCGGTCGACGGCCCGATGACCAGGGCCGGGTCGACGCCGTCCATCGTGTCCGGGTTGCCCGCCTTGCCGATGCCGACGATCCGGCCGTCGCGGACCCCGACGTCGGCCTTGACGACACCCCAGTGGTCGAGGATCACCGCGCCGGTGATGATCAGGTCGGGCGCGCCCTCGGCGCGGGTCGCCGTGCCCTGGCCCATGGACTCGCGGATGACCTTGCCGCCGCCGAAGAGCACCTCGTCGCCGGAGCCGCCGGGGCCCATCGAGCGGTCTTCGGTGACCTCGATCAGCAGGTCGGTGTCGGCGAGCCGGATGCGGTCGCCGGTGGTCGGGCCGAACAGCTCGGCGTAGCGCTCACGATCGATCTGCGGCATCAAAAGTCCCCCGCGAATTCGGACCGCAGGCCCGGGACGCGCCGCGCGCCGGCCAGGGGAACGAGATCGACTTCCCGTTCGACGCCGGGTTCGAAGCGCACCGACGTCCCCGCCGGGACGTCGAGCCGGTGACCGCGGGCGGCCTCGCGGTCGAACTCGAGGCCGGGGTTCACGGCCGCGAAGTGGTAGTGCGAGCCGACCTGCACCGGCCGGTCGCCGAGGTTCCGCACCAGCAGCCGGACGCGCGCGCGGCCCGGGTTCAGCTCCACCGGCTCCTCGCCGGGAACGATCTCACCAGGGCGCATCCAGCCACTCCTCACACGATCGGGTCATGCACGGTGACGAGCTTGGTGCCGTCCGGGAAGGTGGCCTCGACCTGCACGGAGTCGACCATCTCGGGCACGCCGTCGAGCACCTGCGCCCGGGACAGCACGGTCCGGCCGCTGGCCACCAGCTCGCTGACCGTGCGGCCGTCGCGGGCGCCTTCGAGGACGTGGTCGGTGATCAGCGCGACCGCCTCGGGGTAGTTGAGCTTGACGCCGCGGTCCAGCCGCTTCCGCGCGACGTCGGCCGCCACGTGGATGAGCAGCTTGTCGCGCTCCTGCGGGCTGAGGTGCATGCGCTAGGTCTATCACCCGAAACGCGGGGGCGCCGGGTTCGGAAACACAGGATTTACCTGGGCTTCGTCACACTGCGTGGTGAAAATTCTCCTGACCGGAGGGCTCGGTGACTGAATCGTTCTCGTAATCGTGACCGAAACCACCGCATCTTTCGATTGCCAGTGGCCGGTCAAGAGAGCAAGGTCTATCCATCCGTGCGATGTGGCGCGCATTCAGTGCGCTTCCTCCAACCGCGCGACCAGCAGCAACCAGCCGGGGAAAAGCGCACCGAAAGGTTCCGCGAAACAGTGACTACCTCCACGATCAGCAAGCCACAGCCGTCCGGCCAACCCGACGACGGCTTCCGACCGGGCCTGGAGGGCGTCGTCGCCTTCCACACCGAAATCGCCGAACCCGACCGGGACGGCGGTGCCCTGCGCTACCGCGGCGTCGACATCGAGGACCTCGCCGGCAAGGTGACCTTCGGCGACGTCTGGGGCCTCCTCGTGGACGGCCGGTTCGGTCACGGCCTCCCGCCCGCCGAGCCGTTCCCGCTGCCGGTGCACACCGGTGACGTCCGGGTGGACGTCCAGGCCGCGCTGGCCATGCTCGCCCCGATCTGGGGGTACCGCCCGCTGCTCGACATCACCGACGAAGAGGCCCGCGAGCAGCTGGCCCGCGCCTCGGTGATGGCGCTGTCCTACGTCGCCCAGTCGGCGCGCGGCATCGGCCAGCCCGCCGTCCCGCAGGCCCGCGTCGACGAGGCCCACTCGATCACCGAGCGGTTCCTGATCCGCTGGCGCGGCGAGCCGGACCCGGCGCACGTCAAGGCCCTGGACGCCTACTGGGTGTCGGCCGCCGAGCACGGCCTCAACGCCTCGACCTTCACCGCCCGCGTCATCGCCTCCACCGGCGCCGACGTGGCGGCGGCCATGTCCGGCGCCATCGGCGCGATGTCGGGCCCGCTGCACGGTGGCGCCCCGGCGCGCGTGCTGCCGATGATCGAAGAGGTCGAGCGCACCGGTGACCCCGAGGGCCTGGTCAAGGGCATCCTCGACCGCAAGGAACGCCTGATGGGCTTCGGCCACCGCGTCTACCGGGCCGAGGACCCGCGGGCGCGGGTGCTGCGGCGGACCTGCCAGGAGCTCGGCGCGACCCGCTACGAGGCGGCCGCCGCGCTGGAGCAGGCCGCGCTGAAGGAGCTGCGCGAGCGGCGCCCGGATCACCCGATCGAGACCAACGTCGAGTTCTGGGCCGCGGTCATCCTGGACTTCGCGCAGGTCCCGCCGCACATGATGCCCGCGATGTTCAGCTCGGCCCGCACCGCCGGCTGGGCCGCGCACATCCTCGAGCAGAAGCGCACCGGACGCCTGGTGCGGCCGTCGGCCAAGTACGTCGGCCCGGCGCCGCGCAGCCCCGAGGACGTCGAGGGCTGGGAGCTCGTCACCAAGCACTGACGCTACGCCCGAAGGGGCACTTTCACGTGAAAGTGCCCCCGGGGGTCACGACCAGGCGGGCACTTTCACGGGAAAGTGCCCGCCTTGTCGTGGGCGGCGGTGGTGCCGAGCATGGCCGTGAGCTGGTCGACCAGCCAGGTGTCCAGGGCCTCCCGCGGCACCGTGCGCTCCTGCAGCCAGCTCAGCAACGCGCCTTCGACGACGGCCGTCCAGCAACGCAGCGTAAGCGAGACCAGCGGTGACGGCTCTGACACGCCGAGGGCGTCCAGGATCAGGGCCACCGCGCGGTTGCGGACCTCGTCGATCGCCGCGTCGGTCTCGGACGTCGCGATCACCGAGCCGCTGCGCAGCAGGGCGATGTACCCCGCCCGGTAGTGGTCGGCGACGTCGATCAGGCCGCGGACGGCGGCGCGCAGCCGCACTTCCGGCGGCCCCTCCTCGAGCCCGGCCAGGCCGTCGATCAGCCCGTCGGTGACCGTCCGCAGCGCCTCGACCTGCAGTTCACGCAGGCTGGAGAAGTACCGGTAGAACAGCGGCCGCGACACCTCGGCGCGCGCGACGATGTCGTCCACGGTGACCAGCTCGGGCGCCCGCGAGCCGAACAGGTCGAGCGCGGCGCGGATCAGGTCGTCGCGGCGGGCCTGCGGTGACATCCGCCGCGGCCGGCTCACGGCGTGAGGCCCTTTTCCGCGGCACGCAGGATTTCCCGCAGCACGGCCGCCGACGCGACGTTGACGACCTGGCCGCCTTCGGCGCGCTCGGCGAGCATCGGCGCGAACGCGCCCTCGCCGTGGCGGCCCGCGTCGTCGACGACGATGTCCGGGACGCCGTGTTCGGCGCGCACCCGTTCGGCGAAGCGGCGCACGGCCTCGCCGTCCGAAGAGTCCACTGTGTACTCGGCGACGCCGTGGTCTTCCAGCAGCTTCAGCGTCTCCGCGGCGCCGGAGGTGTCGGCGACGATGACGTCGGCGCCCTGCTCGGCGAAGGCGAGCGCGGTCGCCCGGCCGATCCCGCTGCTCGCCCCGGTGACCACGACGAGCCGGTGCTCGAACGGCCCGGCGTCGACCCGGGCGCGGCGCAGCGCGCGGCTTTCCACCCCGGTTTCGGCGTACTCGATCAGCTCGGCGGCCGCGGCCGCCACCACCTGCGGCTTCGCCCGCGTCACCCAGTGCGTCCCGACGATCCGGCGGATCCGCAGGTCGGAGACCCAGCGGGTGACCTCGGTCTGCAGCGGCGTCGTGACGTAGGCGTCGCCGGTCGGGGCCAGCACCTGCACCGGGACGTCGGCGGGGCGCGGGGCGGGCCGCGAAAGGCGGGTGAACATGTTGGCGCGGTAGAGCTGGAGGCCGTGCAGGCCGTCGGACTTCTCCGGCGGCGCCGCGTCGGGTTCCATGCGCTGGATCTGCTTGCCCAGCAAACCCGTGCGCCACAACAGATCCGGGATGACCGGGACCTGGAACGCCAGGATGTACCACGAGTGCAGGAACTGGTTCAGCGCGTTCTTGAGCCGCTTCGGCGTCGGGCGGCGCAGCTGGGCGCGGAACCACGCGCCGGCGTGGTCGAGGCTCGGGCCGGACAGCGACGTGTAGGAGGCGACCCGCCCGCGCAGGCCCTCGCCGGTGATGGCGTGCCAGGTCTGGATCGAGCCCCAGTCGTGGGCGACCAGGTGCACCTTGCCGGCCGGCTGCACCGCCTCGACGACGGCCCGCAGGTCGTCGGCCAGCTGGTCCAGCCGGTAGGACGCGCGTCCCGACGGCTTGTCCGACCGTCCCGCCCCGCGGACGTCGTAGGTGACGACGCGGTGTTTCGCGGTCAGCCCGGCGGCTACCCCCGCCCACATCGAGCTGTTGTCCGGGTAGCCGTGCACGAGCACGACCGTGGGCCCGTCGCTCCGGCCGTCGATGGTCACGGAGAGGCGGACACCGTCGCTGGCGGTCACCCACTTGTGAGACATTCTGTCATGTTAGACAAGATGTCAACAGTGCGTTCACCCGCGCGGCGGTTCCGCGGGCCCGGATCTTCGGATTTTGCTTGTATGACAGCGTTTTCGTGGTTCCACGGGAAACCAAGCCCCGCTGTCCACCGATCGGTGGACAGCCGGATTCCACTGGCCGTTGGTCGGATTCGCCGCCGTGACCGGCCAGGCTCGAGGCATGACCACAGCAGTCAGCGTGCGCGGCCTGCGCAAGCAGTACCCCGGTCACCTCGCGGTGGCCGGGCTCGATCTGGAGATCGCCCAGGGCGAGGTCTTCGCCCTGCTCGGCCCCAACGGCGCCGGGAAGACCACGACGGTCGAGATCCTCGAAGGGCACCGGCGGCGGACGGCCGGCGAGGTCACCGTGCTCGGCGAGGACCCCGGCACGGCCGGACGCGCCTGGCGGGCCCGGCTCGGCATTGTCCTGCAGACGGCGACCGACGCCGCCGAGCTGAGTGTCGCCGAAACCGTCCGGCACTTCGCGAAGTACTACCCGGCCCCGCGCGACCCCGACGAGGTGATCGACAAGGTCGGGCTCACCGAGAAGGCCGGGGCGCGGGTCAAGGCGCTCTCCGGCGGGCAGCGGCGGCGCGTCGACGTCGCCCTCGGCATCATCGGCCGGCCCCAGCTGCTCTTCCTCGACGAGCCGACCACCGGCTTCGACCCCGAGGCGCGGCGGCAGTTCTGGACGCTGATCAGCGACCTGGCCGCCGAGGGCACCACCATCCTGCTGACCACGCACTACCTCGACGAAGCCGAAGCGCTCGCCGACCGGGTTGCGGTCATCGCGCGCGGGGAGATCGTCGCCCAGGACACACCGCAGAACCTGGGCGGGCGGGCCGCGGCCGAGGCCACCGTGCGGTGGGTCGACGAACGCGGCGAGCACGTCGAGCGCACCGCGTACCCGACCAAGCTCGTCACCGAGCTCTCGGCTGGGGGTCGGGAGCTCGCCGGGCTGACGGTGACCCGGCCGAGCCTGGAGGACATCTACCTGGATCTGATCGGAGGCAAGGCATGACCACCCTGACTTTGCCCGGCCCATTGTCGCTCGGCTTGGCCCGCGGCGGCACGGAACTCCGGCAGTTCTTCCGGCACAAGGAACAGGTGGTCTTCACCTTCTCCCTGCCCGCCGTGCTGATGGTCCTGCTCGGGTCCATCCTGGACGGTCCCACGGCGCTCGGCGGCGTCACCTCCGGGCAGCTGCTGGCGGCCGGGATGATCGGTTCCGGCATCGTCTCGACGTCGTTCAACAGCATCGCGACCGGCGTCTCGGCCGACCGGGAAACCGGGGCCCTCAAGCGCCTGCGCGGCACGCCGATGCCGCCGGCGTCGTACTTCATCGGCAAGATGGTGCTGGTCGCGGTGTCGAGCCTGGCCCAGACGGTGCTGATGGCCGCGGTCGCCGTGCTGCTGTTCGGGCTGCGAATGCCGTCCGATCCGGCGAAGTGGCTGACGCTGCTGTGGGTGTTCGCGCTCGGCATCGTCTCGTGCACGCTGCTCGGGATCGCGATCAGCTCGCTCGCGAAGTCCACCAACGGCGCGGTCGCCATCGTGCAGATGCTGTACCTGGTGCTGCAGTTCATCTCCGGCGTGTTCGTCTCGCCGATCACGAACTTGCCGAAAGTTATGGTGGACATCGCGTCGTTCTTCCCGCTGAAGTGGATCTGCCAGGGGTTCCGGTCGGTCTTCCTGCCGGACGGCGCCGTGAGGATGGAGATGGCCGGGACATGGGAACTGCCGCGGGTGGCGCTGGTGCTGGGGATCTGGTGCGTGGCGGGGGCGGTGCTGGCGCGGCTGACCTTCCGGTGGGCCGACACGAGGTGAAGGACGCCTGGGACCGGTTCAACTGGCTCTGGGAAATCCTCTTCGCGGTGGCGTACCTGGCCACCACCACGCTGGTGCTCCTCGACGGCGCCGACCCGGTGTGGACGGCCGTCGCGGCCGGGGCGCTCACCGCGTTGGCGCTGAGCTACCTGCTGTGGGGCCGACGGCTGGTCCGGGACGACGACTCGTCGATCCGGCAGCGGTGGGTGTTCGCCCTTTTGGTGCTGGCGCTGGTCGGGATCGCCATGTGGGCCGAGGGCACGTCCGGCTTCATCCTCTTCATGGCGTGCCCGCTGCTGTTCTCGACGCTCGAATTCCGGCCGGCGGCGGTCCTCACCACGGTGGCCATCCTGCTCAACCCCGCGGCGGCCGTCGTGAACGACGGGTTCACCGGGCCGACACTGCACATCATGCTGCCGATGACGGCGATCCTGGTCGTCTTCGGCGTGCTGTGCGGCAAGTTCATCGGGCACGTCATCGAGGAGAGCCGGGGGCGCGCGGACCTGATCGCGAAACTCGAGGCGAGCCAGGCGGAAGTCGCCCGGCTCTCCCGGGAGGCGGGCACCGCGGCCGAGCGCGAGCGGCTGGCGCGGGAAATCCACGACACGCTCGCGCAGGGCTTCACCAGCATCGTCACCCTCGCACAGGCCATCGAGTCCGAATTGGACACCGACCCGGCGGCGGCGCGGCGGCACGCGGAGCTGGCCGCCCGCACCGCGCGCGAGAACCTGACGGAGGCCCGCGCGATGGTCGCCGCGCTGGCCCCGGCCGACCTCGCCGCCGGTTCGCTCGTGGACGCCGTCCGGCGGCAGGCCGACCGGCTGGCCGACGAGACGGGCGTACCGGTCGAGTACGAAGTGGACGGTCCCTTGCCCGCCCTCGGCACGGCGAGCGAAGTGGTCCTGCTGCGGGGCGCGCAGGAAGCGCTGAACAACGTCCGGCGGCACGCGGCCGCGTCGGCGGTGTCGGTGCGGTTGTCCGCTGTGGACGGTGCAGTCCGGCTGTCGGTGCGTGACAACGGTGCCGGCTTCGACCCCGACCACGCCACGGGGTTCGGGTTGCGCGGGATGCGGTCCCGGGCCGAGCAGGTCGGTGGCAGACTGAGCGTCCGGAGTGGCCCTCGCGGCACCGAACTCACCCTGGAGGTGCCGGCTTGATCCGCGTCATGCTCGTCGACGACCACCCGGTCGTCCGCGAAGGCCTCCGCGGCATGCTCGAAGCGGAACCGGACCTGACGGTCGTCGGCGAAGCGGGTTCCGGCGACGAAGCCGTCGCGCTCGACCGGGTCGCCGCGCCCGACGTCGTGCTGATGGACCTGCGGATGCCCGGCCTCGACGGCGTCGGCGCGACCCGGCGCATCCTGCGCGAACAGCCCGGGCGCCGGATCGTCGTGCTGACGACGTACGAGACGGACGCGGACATCCTGCGCGCGGTGGAGGCGGGCGCGTCGGGTTATCTGCTGAAGGACGCCTCACGCACGGAGCTGGCGAACGCGATCCGCGCGGCGGCCCGCGGGGAGACGGTGCTGGCGCCGTCGGTGGCCGGGAAGCTGGTCAACCGCGTCCGCAACCCGGAACCGCAGCCGCTGTCGGCCCGCGAGGTGGAGGTCCTCCGGCTGGTCGCGAAGGGCGGGACCAACGCGGACATCGGCCGCGCCCTCCACATCAGCGAAGCCACGGTGAAGACCCACCTGCTGCGGGTGTTCGGCAAGCTCGGCGTCTCGGACCGCACGGCCGCGGTCACGACGGCGATGGCCAGGAACCTCCTGAGCTGAACCAGGCATCACGCGTGTCCCCAGGGGCATCACGCGTGATTCCACGGGCATCGCGGTGATGCCCCGCCAGTCACGCATGATGCCCAGCCAATCACGGGTGATGCCCCTCCAGACACGCGTGATGCCTCGTTTCGCACGGGCCGGGACCTGCTTCGGGAGACCGCGCGCGGCAGAATGCCCCCATGCTTGCCTCGACCGAACTCGCCCTGCTCCGCCGGATCGCCCACGAGCAGGCGGCCTGCCGAGCTCCGTCGCTGGTCGCCGCCGTGGTGCGGGACGGGGAGATCGTCTGGTCCGGTGGCCGGGGACGCGTCGGCGGCGAAACCCCGACCACCGACACGCAGTACCGGCTGGGCTCGATCACCAAGACCCTCGTCGCCACCGCCGTCATGCGGCTGCGCGACGAAGGCCTGCTCGACCTCAACGACCCGCTCGAAAAGCACGTCCCGGGCACGCCGTTCGGCGCCGCCACCGTCGCCCAGCTGCTGTCCCACACCTCCGGCTTGACGTCCGAGTCGCCCGGCCTGTGGTGGGAGCGGACGCCGGGCGCCGACTGGGACGCGCTGGTCGGCAGCCTCGCCGAGGGAGCGACCAAGCACCGGCCGGGCGCGCGGTTCCACTACTCCAACGTCGGCTACGGCGTCCTCGGCGAACTCCTCGCCCGCCACCGCGGCAAGGGCTGGCTCTCGGTCCTCGACGAGGAGGTCCTCGGCCCGCTCGGGATGACGCGCACGACCCCGCACCCGGTCGGCGCGCACGCCGAGGGCTTCGCCGTGCACCCCTTCGCCGACGTCCTGCTGCCGGAACCGAGCCCGGACGCCGGCGCGATGGCCCCCGCCGGGCAGCTGTGGTCGACGGCGCAGGACCTCGGCCGCTGGACGGCGTTCCTCGGCGGCGAGACCGGCGGCGTGCTCGCGCCGGAGACCGTCGCCGAGATGCGGACCATGATCACCGTCGACGACACCGACGTCTGGACGACCGGGTTCGGGCTCGGCCTGATGCTCGTGCGCCACCAGGGCCGCCGGTTCGCCGGCCACACCGGCTCGATGCCCGGCTTCCTCGCCGTGACGCTGGTCGACCCGGCCGCGCAGACCGGCGCGCTGGTGCTCGCGAACTCGACGTCCGGCGTCGGCATCACCCAGCTCTGCCTCGACCTCATCACCATGACCGACGAGCTGGAGCCGCGGCTGCCGGAAGAGTGGCTGCCGTCCCCGGCCGACCCCGAGCTGCTCGCGCTGACCGGGCTCTGGCACTGGGGCCCGACGCCGTACCACCTGCGCATCCAGGGCGACGGGCTGCTGCTGCTCGCGCCGGTGGAGGGCGCCGGGCGCAGCTCGCGCTTCCGCGCCACCGGCAAGGACACCTACGTCGGTCTCGACGCCTACTACGCCGGCGAGACGCTCGAAGTGGGCCGGAACGCCGACGGCGTCGCCACCCACCTCGACCTGGCGACGTTCGTCTTCACCCGCACGCCGTACGACCCGGCCGCGCCGGTGCCCGGCGGCGTCGAAGACTGGCGCTGAGGGGAGAACGGGCCCCGCTCGCACCCCCAGGGTGGCGAGCGGGACCCTCAGTTCAGTGCGGCGGTGCCCGCCGAGTACGCGACGGCGGCGGCGAACCGGTTGGCGATGCGCTTGCCCTCGCCCCAGTCCCAGACGCCGAGCTTGAGCACGGTCATGATCGTGAGCGTCGAGCCGCCCTCGGACGGCGACACCGTCACGTTGACGTGCTGGCCCCAGCTCAGGATCGACATCCCGGTGCGGCAGGTCGCGAAGCCCCGCGGCCCGTCGTAGACCGGCTGCTGCCCGCCGATCGCCGCGACGCCGGCCGGAAGCGCGTTCCACAGCACTTCGGGCGGCACCGGGAAACTCTGCTGCACAGTTGTCACGGCGAGGACGCTACCGGCGGCCGGGGCGGGCGGGTAACCGTGTTTTTACCCCCACCGCGGCGGGCTCCGATGAGTCCGACGGCGTAGCTGTCGCCGTCCGGAAGGCCCACGACCAGTTCCTCCGACGGCCACCCGGCGAGCCAGAGCCGGCGCCGGTCGCGCAGCTCGGCGGCGACGTCGGCCGGCGCCGCGGGCAGGTGGAAGCGGATGCGCACGTCCCCGGGCAGCACCGCCCAGCCGTCGACCGGCTCGCCCGCCCGCACGTCGAACGCCGCGGCCGCGACCGGCGTCCAGCGGCCGCTCGCCAGGCACCGCGCCGGGCCGGCCAGTTCGTACCGCCACAGAGCGAGCACCACCACCACGACCAGGCTCGGCACCGGCAGGACCCAGGGCAGCCAGCCCCCGGTCACGACGACGGCCGCGAGCTCGGCCGCGAAGAGGACGACCACGGCCGCCCACAGTGCCGCGGTGGCGAACGCGAACTTGCGCAGCAGGACCGCTCGCCGCCCCGACGGCCGCTTCGGCAGCGGCTCCGACGGCCACTCCGGCGGCGGCTCGGTCGCGCGAGGGGCCGTCGAGCCGGGGCGCGCCTCGCCGGTCGCCCACCGGGGCAGCCGCGGGACGAAGACGAGCACCAGCGTCGCCGCGAACCCGACCGGCAGGCCGATCGCGGCGGTGTCCGTCCAGCCTTCGACCGCGAGGTGCGCCGCGGCCAGCACGGCGAACCAGGCGAAAAAGTACCAACGAGGCTTCATCGATTCCACATGTCGGACACCGCCCCACCTCTGTTACCTGCCGCATCCCGACCTGAGAGACTGGCCACATGACCGACGCTGAGTTGACCATCCCCGCCGACCTCAAGCCGGCCGACGGCCGCTTCGGCTGCGGCCCGTCGAAGGTCCGCGCCGAGCAGCTGAGTGCGCTGGCGGAGTCCGGCTCCACCTACCTCGGCACGTCGCACCGGCAGAAGCCGGTCAAGTCCCTCGTCGGGCGCGTGCGGGCGGGCCTGTCCGAGCTGTTCTCCCTGCCCGAGGGCTACGAGGTGATCCTCGGCAACGGCGGCACCACGGCGTTCTGGGACGCGGCCGCCTTCGGCCTGGTCCGCGAGCGCGCGCAGCACTTCACCTACGGCGAGTTCTCCTCGAAGTTCGCCACCGTGACGAAGGGTGCGCCGTTCCTGGCCGACCCGATCGTCGTCAAGGCCGAGCCGGGCAGCGCGCCGGACATCGCCTACGAAGCCGGCGCCGACCTGGTCGGCTGGGCGCACAACGAGACGTCCACCGGCGTGGCTGTGCCGGTCCGCCGCCCGGAGGGCAGCGAAGGCGCCCTGGTCGCGATCGACGCCACCTCCGGCGCCGGCGGCCTGCCGGTCAAGGCCGAGGACTTCGACGTCTACTACTTCGCGCCGCAGAAGTCGTTCGCCGCCGACGGCGGGCTCTGGATCGCGCTGGCCTCCCCGGCCGCGGTCGAGCGGATCGGCGAGATCGGCGGGAGCGACCGCTGGATCCCCGAGTTCCTGTCGCTGACCACCGCGCTGGACAACTCCCGCAAGGACCAGACGTACAACACCCCGGCCGTGGCCACGCTGTTCCTGCTCGCCGAGCAGATCGAGTGGATGAACGGCCAGGGCGGCCTCGCCTGGACGACTTCGCGCACGAAGGACTCGTCGTCGCGGCTGTACGAGTGGGCCGAGAAGACCAGCTACACGACGCCGTTCGTGAAGGACCCGGACCTGCGCTCGCAGGTCGTCGGCACGGTCGACTTCAGCGACGACGTCGACGCCGCCGCGGTCGCGAAGGTGCTGCGCGCCAACGGGATCGTCGACACCGAGCCGTACCGCAAGCTGGGCCGCAACCAGCTGCGCGTCGGCCTGTTCCCGGCGATCGACCCGGACGACGTCACCAAGCTGACGCAGGCCATCGAGTACGTGGTCGAGCGGCTCAGCTGACCTGAGGCTCCTTGGAGGGGACCGCCACCGCTTCCGCGGTGGGGGTCCCCTTCTTCGTGATCAGGCGGCGGGCGCCGAACGCGGCGAGGACCAGCAGCGCGAGGCCGAACAGCTCGTAGGACTCCGTCGCCAGCCACCAGCCCGCCGAGGGCGCCGGGCGCGGGGCGAACCACATCGGGCTGACGATGAACAGCGTCAGGCCGGCCACCACGACCGCGGCCGCCACCCACCGGATCGCCCGGTCGAAGCGCCACGCGTACCACCCGGCGAGGACGAGGACCGGCACGCACCACGTCCAGTGGTGGGTCCACGAGATCGGCGACACGAGCAGCCCGCCGAGCGCACAGGCGGTGAGCCCGAGCACCGGCTCGGCGGCGCGCACGATGATCACCGCGACCACGGCCATCACGGCCAGCGCGGCCAGCACCCAGACGAACTCCGGCAGGCCGGCGCGCACGGTCAGGCCGTGCAGCGACTGGTTGCCGACGTAGTCGACGCCGCCGATGCGGCCCGCGTCGAAGACCAGCTTCGTCCAGTACGTGAAGGACGCCGACGGCCGGATCAGCCAGAGCAGCGCGCCGGCCACCACGAAGCCGCCGGCCACCCGCGCGGCGGACCGGAAATCGCGGCGGACCAGGAAGTAGACGACGAAGACGGCCGGGGTCAGCTTGATCGCCGCGGCCACGCCGATCAGCAGGCCCTTCGTCCGCTTCCGCTCGCCGGGCAGCAGGACGTCGAGCACCACCAGCACCATCAGCAGCGCGTTGATCTGGCCGAAGCCCAGTGTCGAGCGCACCGGCTCGAGCAGGGCGCCCGCGAGCTGCGCGCCGATGGCGACCAGCGCGGCCACCGTCCGGCCGCGGACCTTCGAGGCGTCGGTCAGCGAGCCGTTGAGCGTCGCGACGTAGAGGTACGCGACGACGCCGGTGGCGAGGATCGACGCGATGCTGACCAGCTTCATCGTCACCGCGAACGGCAGCAGCGTGCCGGGCAGGAACACGGCCGCGGCGAACGGCGTGTAGGTGAACGGCAACAGGATCCGGTGCGTGGTCGGCACCCAGGCGTCGTACGGCGAGCCCTGTTCGGCCAGGGCTTTCGCGCCGCCCAGGTAGACCTCGAGGTCGAGGCCGTCGAAGCGTTTCAGCACGAGCACCAGGACGACGGCGGCGACCTCGAGGACGACCAGCGCTCCCGCGAGCTTCCGCCCGGACCACCCCGCCAGCGCCACGCGTCCCCCTCAACCAGGTCTTCGACCGGCCGAGATTACCCGGCGCGGCCCCAGCACCCGCCGCTGACCTGGCGTTCAAGCGCCTTGAATGACCCATTCCTGGCGTCGGACGCCAGGAATGAGTCATTCACTGCACCCGAACCGGCTCAGGCGAGCGCCCGGGTGGGGGCCAGGCGGGCCGCCCGCACCGCCGGGTAGGCCCCGGCGACCGCGCCGACCAGCGCCGCCACGCCGACCCCGCCCACCAGCGCCCCGGCCGGCAGCACCGCGGGCCAGCCCTGGCTCAGCGCGTACCCCGCCGTCACCATGACGCCGACCAGCACGCCCGCGAGCCCGCCGAGCCCGGACAACAGCACCGACTCCGCCAGGAACTGCCCCCGGATCTGCCGTTTCGTCGCCCCCAGCGCCCGGCGCAGGCCGATCTCGCGCCGCCGTTCCAGCACCGAGATCACCATCGTGTTCGCCACGCCGACCCCGCCGACCAGCAGCGCCACCCCGCCGAGCCCGAGGAACAACGCGCTGTAGGTCGTGTCCGTCAGCTTCTGCGCCGCCAAGGCGTCCGACGGGCGCCGGACCTGGACCTCGTTCGGCGCCTGCGGGTTCAGCGTCGCCGCCAGCACCGACCGCACCCCGTCCACTTGGGACTCCTCCGCCCGGACGTACACGGTGGACGGGTGGCCGTCGAACCCGAGCAGCCGCTTGGCGACGTCCCAGCCGACCAGCGCCGACCGCTCGACCTCCGGCGCCAGCGGCATCGGCGCGAGGATGCCCACCACGGTGAACCACTGCGTCCCGATCAGCACCTGCGGCGGCCGGGCCGGGTCGATGTGGTCGATGCCGAGCCGGGCCGCGGCCTGGGAGCCGAGCACGGTCACCGGGTAGTTCTGGTTCCCGGTGGCCAGAAAGGCTCCGGTCCGCACCTTGCCGCCCAGCACGGCGAGCAGATCCGGCCGTGCGGCGTACACGGCCAGCCCGGACGTGTCGTCCGGCGCGATCTTGTCGCTGCGGCGCACGCTCGCCGACGTCGTCCCGGTGCCCGCGGCCGCCTGCACCGGCCCGATCCGCTTGGCCATCGGGACGGCGTCGTCGGGCAGGGTCGCGTTGTCCCCGAACAGCGTCTGGCCCGGCCCGGCGGTGAGCAGGTTGGGGCCGAGCGCGGCCAGCCGGTCGTGCAGGGCCTGCGCGCCGGAGGCCGGGATCGCCAGCACCGCCACCATCGCGGCGACGCCGATCGCGATGCCCAGCGCGGACAGCACCGCCCGCACCGGCCGCGTGCGCATGCCGTGGGCGCCCAGCGCGACGACGTCCGGGGGCTTCAGACGGGCCGGCTCCGGCAGTGTCACCAGGGTCATCGCGCCCCCACCAGGCCGGTGTCGAGCCGCAGGTGCCCGTCGAGCAGCTCGATCCGGCGGGGCATGCCCGCGGCGATCTCGCGGTCGTGGGTGATCACGACGATCGTGGTGCCCTCCGCCGACAGCTCGCCGAGCAGCGCGAGCACGGACGCGCCGGTGCCGGTGTCGAGGTTGCCGGTCGGCTCGTCGGCCAGCAGGATCGCCGGGTCGTTGACGACGGCCCTGGCGATCGCGACGCGCTGGCGTTCGCCGCCCGACAGCTCGCCGGGCCGGTGCCACGCCCGGTGCCCGAGCCTGACGCGGTCGAGCGCGGCCAGCGCCCGCGCGCGCCGCCGTCGCCGCGCCACCCCGGCGTAGAGCAGGCCGGTGCACACGTTGTCCACCGCACTCATCCCTTCGTCGAGGAAGAACTGCTGGAACACGAACCCGATCCAGCGCGACCGCAGGGCCGAGACCTTGCGGTCGGGCAGCGCGGCGACGTCGTGGCCGCGCAGCTCCACCCGCCCGGAGGACGGCCGGTCGAGCGTGCCCATCAGGTGCAGCAGGGTGGACTTGCCGGACCCGGACGGCCCGACGATCGCCACCATCTCACCGTCGTCCAGCGAGAGCGAGACGCCGTCGAGCGCGGCGACCCCGCCGGGGTAGGTGCGCGTGACCTCGTGCACGCGCAGCACGGGTGTCACGACGTCGTCACCACCCGCATGCCCGCGGCCAGGCCGGTGCCGGAAACCTCGACCTTCCCGCCGCTGAACAGTCCGGTCTGGACGGCGATCAGCCGTCGTTGCCCGTTGTCGTCGACCTCGACCGCGTACCCGCCTTCGGCGAGCGCGAGCAGCGCGCCGACCGGGACCGCGAGTACGCCTTGGCGGACGTCCTTGGTGAAGCGGACGGTCGCCGGGGCCGAGTCGAGGCTGCCGGCCACGGCCGGGTCGTCGAGCCGGACGGTCACGGTGATCTTGGGCTTGCCGTCGTCCTGGCCGGCCGCGTCCTTGCCCTCGACCGCGGTCCGCCCGACGTCGGTGATCGTGCCTTGCGTCGTCTTCCCGTTGATCGTCACGGACGCCTTCGCGTCCTGCTGGGCGAGGCTCTGCTTGGCCGCGTCGAGCTTCACCTGCACCGACCGGACGGTGCCGGTCGTCTTGAGGATTTCGCCCTGGGCGGGCGCTCCCGGCTTGGCGGCCAGCGCCGACACCCGCAGCTCGCCCGCGGCCAGCACGACGTCGCCTTGGCCGAACGCACCGGTCTGCTCCAGGCCGAGCGACTTCTGCCACTTCTTCAGCGCGGCCGCCGTCGCCGCGGTGAACTTCTTGTCCGGCGTGCCGAACCCGCCGAACCCGCACGCCTTGAGGTTCTCCTCCAGCTGCTTGACGTCGGCGCCGTCGTCCGCGCCGAGCGCGAGGTCGCGGTAGAACGGCAGCGTGCCGTAGAACAGCGGCACCAGTTTCGCGTCCACTCCGTACACCGCCTGGCAGCGGGTGAGGGTGGCGCCGGCGGCCGGCAGCGACGTGATCGTGCCGGGCTTGCGGCCCTGGACGACCGATTCGTCGCCGTAGCCGAGCGTGCCGTCGGCCTCTTCTTCTTCGCTCAGGTCGGTTTTGGCCACTTCGGCGGTCTCGACCGCGGGCGGCGCGGCCTCCTTGACCGGCGTCGCGCTCGACACCCGCGTCAGGATCACGACGGAGCTGGTGCCCAGCACCACGACCAGGACGGCACCGGCGATGAACCAGCGCGTCCGGCCCCGGCGGCGCGGTTTCAGGTGCGTCACGTCGTTCACTTGCCCGCCTCGGAGTGGACGCTCATGCCGAGCCCGCAGGCCTTCGCGGCGTCCTCGAACTTCTTCGGGTCGTCGCCCGGCCCGCCGATCCGCATGGTGTTCTTGCCGCTCGGGTCGGGGTCGGGCATGTCGACGCCGTGCTCCCGCATGCACTTCGCCTGCTGCCGCATCTTGTCCAGTTCCTCGGGACTCGGCTGCTTCATCTCGCCGCCGTTGGGCATCAGGTGCTTGCACGCGTTCTGCGCGGCGTCGATCTTCCCCTTGTCGGCACCCTCGCCCTGGATCGCGATCGACATCCCCTTGCCGTCACCGGCGGGCTTCGGATCGGGCATGTCGACGCCGTGCTCGCGCATGCACTTGGCGAAGTCGCGCATCTTGTCTTCGTCGCTCTTGCCGCTGTTGTCGGCCGCTGCCGGGCCGCCCGTCTTCGGCGGCGTCGAGATCGAGGCGACCTTCGACCCGTCGTCGGGCTTCGCCCCGCAGCCGCCGAGCAGCAGGGCCGTCCCCAGCGCCGCGACGGCGATCCGTGTCCGCATGGCTCGCTTCCTTTCGTCCGGTGGGGAACCAGGTCTACGGATCGGGTGGTTCGGGCGCGCTAAGCGACGTCGCTTATGCGGTCCTTATGGCCTCCCTGCGCAGACTGGGCCGGTGCGGGTGCTGGTGGTGGAGGACGAGCGGTTGCTGGCCGACTCGGTCGCGGAAGGGCTGCGGCGCTTCTCGATGGCCGTCGACGTCTGCTACGACGGCGAGCAGGCCATGGAACGCGTCGGCGTGCACGGCTACGACGTCGTGGTGCTCGACCGCGACCTGCCGAAGGTGCACGGCGACGACGTCTGCGCGGCCGTGGTCCGTGCGGGCGGCGAGGCGCGGGTGCTGATGCTGACCGCGGCCGCCGACGTCACCGACCGGGTCGCCGGCCTCGGCCTCGGCGCCGACGACTACCTGACGAAGCCGTTCGCGTTCGCCGAGCTCGTGGCCCGTGTTCAGGCGCTGTCGCGGCGCGCGCGGCCGGCGTTGCCGCCGGTGCTGGAACGCGACGGAGTCGTGCTCGACCTGCCGCGCCACCAGGCCGCCCGCGACGGCCGGTTCCTGCTGCTCTCGCCGAAGGAGTTCGCCGTGCTGGAGGTGCTCATGCGGGCGGAGGGCACCGTGGTCAGTGCCGAAGACCTGCTGGAAAAGGCGTGGGACGAGCACGCGGACCCGTTCACCAACGCCGTGCGCGTCGCGGTGATGACGTTGCGGCGCAAGCTGGGTGACCCGCCGGTGATCGAGACCGTGCCGGGCGCCGGCTACCGGTTCGGCACGCCGTGACCGGGTTTTCCGTCCGGACCAAGCTGACGGCCTGGTACGGCGCGCTCTTCCTGCTCGCCGGGCTGGTCCTGGTCGTCATCAACTACCTGCTCGTGCAGAGCACGCTGCCGGACCCCACCCGGGCCGCGCTGACGACGGTCGGCTCCGCCGACGTCACCTTCGGCGTCGCGGCCCGCACGGCTCTCCCGTCCCCGGGCGTCGCGGTGCAGCTGCTCAGCGGCTCGCTCGACGAGTACCGCTCCTCGACGCTGTCCACCTTGGTGGTCGGCTCGGCGATCGCGCTGGTCGTCACGGCGGCGCTGGCGGTGCTGTTCGGCTGGCTGATGGCGGGCCGCGCGCTGCGGCCGCTGCACGACATCACCTCGGCCGCACGACGGCTGGAGGCGGGCAAGCTCGACCGGCGGATCAACCTCGAAGGGCCGCCGGACGAGCTGAAGGAGCTGGCGGACACCTTCGACGGCATGCTCGACCGGCTCGCGGAGTCGTTCGACAGCCAGAAGCGGTTCGTCGCGAACGCCTCCCACGAGCTCCGGACCCCGCTGGCGGTGCAGCGGACGCTGATCGAGGTGGCGATGGCCGACCCCGACGTCCCGACGGAGCTCAAGAAGCTCGGCACGCACCTGCTCCACACCAACGAACGCAGCGAGCGGATGATCGAGGGCCTGCTGGTGCTGGCCCGCAGCGACCGCGGGCTGCACGCGCGCACGCCGGTGCGCCTCGACGAGGTCGCCGCGGCGGTCGTCCGGGCCACCGCCGCCCAGGCCGAGGCGGCCGGGGTGGCGGTGGAGACCCGGCTGCGGCCGCGGACGGTGGCGGGCGACCCGGTGCTGCTGGAGCGGCTGGTGACGAACCTGGTGGTCAACGCGATCACGTACAACACCGCGGGCGGCTGGGTGTACGTCGAGGTCCGCGGCGACCCGGCGCTGGAGGTGCGGAACTCGGGGCCGGTGGTACCGCCGGAGGCGGTGCCGACGCTGTTCGAGCCGTTCCGGCGGCTGGGCGGGGCGGAGCGGACCGGCGACACGCGCAACGCGGGGCTGGGGTTGTCGATCGTCCGCTCGGTGGCCCAGGCCCACGGCGGCCGCGCCGAGGCCCAGCCGGGGCGGCGCGGCGGCCTGGCCGTGACGGTCCGGCTGGCGCCCGCTTGATCCGCACCCCCGCCTCGACGCAGTGAATGACTCATTCCTGGCGTCTGGCGTCAGGAATGAGTCATTCACTGCGGCCCGACCGGCCCCCGTCCGCCCAGCGCTCCCACCCACCACCTGCGGGGCCCCACCACCCCGCCCGGACCACTCCCGCCGTGCCTCGCCGCCGACCGGCCCGGCCGGCGCGGCCTCACGGTGATGGTCCGCCTGCCGCCCGCGTGAGTCCGGGCTCATCCGCGGCTGGCGTTCCGGCCGCCGCATGACTGCGCGCGCCACCGCCGTTGATCGGAGGCTCAGCCGGACGGCCGTCGCGATCGGCCCCGGCCAAGCCCGGTCGCCGAGCCGCTCCAGCCCGCCACCGCCGCCCCCGGAGCGCCCACCACCCCACCCCACCACCCGCACCGGACCGCCCGCTTGATCCACTCGATCGTGACTTTGCGTGTCCGGCGTGTCACCCCTTTGCCGCTGACCAGCGTGAGCGACGATGCCTGTAACACAAAATGAACAGTGGGGCAGTTCCGTGCGGACTCGGCGCGCCTCGCACGTCAAGCCGACGCGCCGTTCTAACGTGGGCACCCACAACGGTGAAGAAGATCGGGGAGGCGAGAACAATGCGGGCGCTGCGAGTGGTCGGACTGCACGAGGACGGGAAGTCCATCGTGCTCGAAGACCCGGCGAGCCGTACTCGTTTCCTGCTCCCGGCTGATGAGCGACTGCGCGCGGCGGCGCGGGGTGACATCACCCGCCTCGGCCAGATCGAAATCGAGTTGGAGAGCCAGATGCGGCCACGCGAGATCCAGCAGCGCATCCGGGCCGGCGAGTCCGTCGAGCAGGTCGCCGCGAGCGCCGGTGTCTCGACGCAGCGCGTCGAGCGCTACGCCTACCCGGTGCTGCTCGAGCGGTCCCGGACCGCCGAGCTGGCGCAGAGCGCCCACCCGGTCCGCGAGGACGGCCCCGACGTGCAGACGCTCGGCGAGGTCGTCGCGCACAGCTTCGGCGTCCGCGGCCACGACTACTCGCAGGCCACCTGGGACTCCTGGAAGGGCGACGACGGCCGCTGGGTCGTCGTGCTCCGCTGGAAGGCCGGCCGGTCGGACAACCGCGCGCACTGGGCGTTCTCGCCGGGCGCGCACGGCGGCACGGTGACGGCGCTGGACGAGAACGCCGAGGTCCTGCTGGACCCGAACGCCTACCGCGCCCCGCGCACGGTCCGCGCCCTCGCACCGGCCCGCGAAACGGAGTTCCAGCCGACGCTGGATTCGGTGGAGCCGGAGCGCGCCCAGCTGCCGTCGGCCGAGCCGGACCCGGACGACGACACCCGCGAGATCCCCCGCGTGCCGACGGATCCGGACGAGGACGCGGCGGTGCCGGAGCCGCGGCCGAAGGCCAAGAAGAACCACCCGATCGTGCCGTCCTGGGAGGACGTGCTGCTCGGGGTCCGCTCGCAGCGCGGCTAATCCACCAGCGCGGCGAGCGTCTTCGGCGCCACCAGCCGGTAGGCCTCGCGCACGATCCGGTCGACCTCGCCCCAGTCGACGTCGACGTCCAGGCGCACCCCCAGCCACCCGCGGTGCCCGACGTACGCCGGCCGGAAGAACCGCTCCGGCTCGGTGCGCACCAGTTCCTCCTGCGCACCCGGCGGCGCCGGGCACCAGAAGGCGAGCCTGCCGTCGCCGTGGTGGTCGTCGGCGAACATCGCGAAGGTCTTCTTGCCGCGCACGAACCACGCCGGCGACCCGTGGCTCAGCCGTTCCGTCGCCTCCGGCAGGGCCAGGCACACTTTTCGCAAAGCGTCCAGCTGCTGCATCCCCTCAGGCTACGATGTCACGCTGAGGGAGGGATCGATCATGCAGGGTGACCAGCAGGCGTGGCTCGTCCGCTTCGCCGAGCTGAGGTACCGCCCGTTCGGCGGCGCCCCGGTGGTCGAGGTGGTGCCCGCGCAGTGGGGCCTCGATCCGACGACCGTCCGGCAGGCCGCGCACTCCCGCCGCTACCGCGAAACCGCGCCGGACCGGGCGGGGTCCCTGCGGTTCGAGTTCGCACCCGGGCTCTTCCCGCCGCCGTTCGACCGCGGGCCGGGCACGGAGGCGGACCGCCGCCGGCTCGCGAAGCTGCTCCACGGCCAGGAGCAGTTCTGGGCGAGTTCGCGGCGGCTGCGGCTCGGCCGCGACGACATCGGCAACGCCGCGGCGGCGGCCGGGATGACCGTGGTCGCCGAAGCCGCCGACGCGACCGACCGGCTCCTGCTGCTGCGGCGCACCGGGCTGCCCGACGAGGAACTGCGGCCCCGCACGGCCGGACGCCGGCTCGGCCTGAGCACGGTCCAGAGCCTGGCCGCGGTTCTCGGCATCGCCGGGATCGCCGTGGGCACCTGGTTCGCGGCCACCGCCGAGCAGAAGTGGCCGGTCCTGCTGATCCCGGTCTTCCTGATCACCGCGGTGGCGGCACCGTTCCTCGTCCGCGCGATCGCCGGCCGGTCACCGCGGATGCCGTGGCTCGACGAGCCGTTCGACGGCAGTCCCCAGGTGATCGTGCTGCCGCCGCCGTCGGTGTCCCCCGAACTGCTCGGCGAAGTCGCTTCGCTGTACGGCTATTTCTCCGCCGGTCCGTGCGACGCGACCCGCAACCACCTCGACCTGCTGTTCCGGAAGACCCGCCCCGGCCTGGTTTTCGGCACGCCGGCGCCCCGGGTTCCGCCGTCCTTCGAGGTCCCGCCGCCCTTCGAGGTCCAGCCGGGATCACCGGACCGGGAGCAGTGGCTGCGCAACCACCTCGACGGCCGTGCCGAGCTGTGGGTGAGCGTCCGCCACGCGAAGCTGACGCCGGCCCGGATCGCCGAGATCGCCGGCGGCGAGGGGCTGCACCCCGTCGCGGAGTTCGCCGACAGCACCGACCGGATCCTGCTGCTGCGCGGCCGTTCGCCGGTGCCGGCGCGGAAGTTCCGGATGTCGTTCGCCGGCTTCCTCGTCCCCGCGGTGTGGGCCGTGCTCTGCTTCGGCGGCGGCGCCGTCACGGCGTTGTTCACCGGCGAGCAGCGGATCTTCGCGATCGGCTTCGGCCTCACCGCCCTCGGCGTGCCGCCGCTGTTGTGGGTGCTCCGGATCTTTCCCCGCTCGGCACGCGTCGGCTGGCTGGCCGGCGAGTTCGACGGAAGCGCCAGCGTGACGTTCTTCTCCGGCCAGTTCGACGTCTCCCCCGAACTGGTCCGCCAGATCGCCGCCTTCCACGGCTACTTCTTCCGCAGCCAGACGGCAACTCAGGCGCAGGGCGCGCTCGTCACGTACGCCCGGCTGCCTCAGAACGCGATGACCAGCACGCCGATCCACGCGATCACGACCCCGCCGGCCGCGCCGTAGGCGGCCCAGCGCAGGATCGGGGTGCGGCGGATCAGCCACAGCGACGGCGTGATCCCGGCCGTCACGATCACCGAGGCCACCAGCGCGAGCCAGCCGCTGGTTTCGCGGGCCAGCGTCGAAGCCAGCGCCAGCATGGCCACCACGACCACGGCCGCGATGAACGCCGAGACGGTCAGCCCGGTCAGCCACGGCGTCGGCTCGCCCGGCGGGCCGGGCGGGCCGAGCACCGCGCGGACGAACCGGTGGCCGGGTTCGGTGGACGGTGGCGGCGGCTCGACGACCGTGTCCGCCCCGGTCACCGGATCCACGAACCGCACGGCCGTGCCCATCACCGAGGCCAGCCGGCCGGCCAGCTGACGGCCGCGCTGCGAGACCACCGCGCCCGCCTCCGCCCCCGGATCGGCGGTGACCGCGGACGCCACGCGCGCCCACTCGTGCAAGGCCTGGGCCAGGTCGGCCCCGATCGCGAGCTTGTGCGGGTCCACCTCGCGCGCGTGCTCCCCGCCCGGGCCGGCCAGCACGGCGCGCTCGCCGCGGATCCGCAGCTCCATGGTGCCCCTTCCCGCCTCGGAGAACAGAACTTTAGCCGCCCCGGGCCAGTTCGTAGAAGGCAACGGCGGCGGCCGTGGCGATGTTCAGTGAATCGACTCCGGCCGGCATGGGTATCCGGACGGCATGATCAGCCGCCGCGAGCGCCGTCTCGGTCAGCCCGGGACCTTCGGCTCCGAAGAGCAACGCCACCCGCCCGGGCGCGTGCTCGCGCAGCGCGGACAGCGGGATCGACCCCGGTCGCGGGGTGAACGCCGCGACGGCGAACCCGCGCGCCCGCAGGTCGTCGAGCCCGCCCGGCCAGTCCGTCAGGTGTCCGAAGGGCACGCGCAGCACGTGCCCCATCGACACGCGCACGCTGCGCCGGTACAGCGGGTCGGAGCAACCCGGGCCGAGCAGCACGCCGCCGACGCCGAGCGCGGCGGCGTTGCGGAAGAGCGCGCCGAGGTTTTCGTGGTCGCCGACGCCTTCCAGCACGGCGATCGGACCGGTGCCGCCGACGACCTCGGGAACCGTCAGCGGCACCGGCCGGTCCGCGACGGCGAGGATCCCGCGGTTGAGGTGGAACCCGACGACTTCGGCCATGATCTCCGCGGACGTGACGTACTGCGGTACCTCGAGCCCGGCCAGGTCCCCGGCCAGCTCGCCGAACCGCCGCTGCACTCCCAGCAGCGCCCGTACCGGGTAGCGGGACGCGAGCAGCCGGGACACCACGACGGTGCCTTCGGCGATGACGAACCCGCGCCCGCCGGGCCGGTCGGGCCGACGGTCCGCAGTGGACAGGTCGCGGAAATCGTCGACGCGGGGATCGCCGGAGTGGTCGATGTGGATCACGCCCATCCGCCCAGTCTGTCATCCGCTTGCCGGGCGTCCGACTGGTCCGAACGTCCACCGCCCGGTGGTACGAACGGGGCCATTTTGCTTTCGGTTAACCGCCCGTGACGGAGAGCACCAGTTTGGCCGCTAGCCCGGCTGCATCGCCTGTGTAACGGTTGTCCGCCGGGGCCTGAAACACGTCCTAGTCCACGCCGACAGAAACAGGGATGGTCATGGGGATGGACCTCGAGGCTCAGTCGTTCAACACGCTGGACCGAGGGAGGTACCGCCGCAAGGTGCAGCGTTGTCTGGACACGCTGGCCCGGATGCTCACCGACGGCAGTTTTTCGTTCCCCCGCAAGAACATCGGCCTCGAAGTGGAACTGAACCTCGTCGACCGCGAGCTGCGCCCGTCGATGACGAACACCGCGGTGCTGGAGGCGCTCGACGACCCCTCGTTCACCACCGAGCTGGGCCAGCACAACATCGAGCTGAACGTCCCGCCGCGGCCACTGGCCGGCGATTCCGCGCTCCAGCTCGAAGACGACCTCCGCGCGTACCTCGACACCGCGTCGACGAAGGCGCGCGACACCGGCTCGTCGCTGGCGATGATCGGCATCCTGCCGACGCTGAAGCACGAGCACTTCGACCAGAAGTGGCTCACCAACAAGACCCGGTACTCCACGCTGAACGACCAGATCTTCGCCGCGCGAGGCGAGCGCACGGTGCTCGCGATGGAAGGCTCGGCGCTCCCGGGCCAGCAGCCCGAGCGCCTGCGCAGCTACGCGGAGTCGATCCTGCCCGAAGCCGCGTGCACCAGCGTGCAGCTGCACCTGCAGGTCGCGCCCGAAGAGTTCGCCGCGCACTGGAACGCCGCGCAGTGCCTGGCCGGGCTGCAGATCGCGCTCGCGTCGAATTCGCCGTTCCTGCTCGGCAAGGCGCTCTGGCACGAGACGCGCATCCCGCTGTTCCTGCAGGCGACCGACACCCGGCCGGAGGAATTGAAGAACCAGGGCGTGCGGCCGCGGGTGTGGTTCGGTGAGCGCTGGATCACGTCGATCTTCGACCTGTTCGAGGAGAACGTCCGCTACTTCCCCGGCCTGCTCCCGGAAACCGACGCCGAAGACCCGATCGAGGCGCTCGACGCGGGGCAGGCGCCGAAGCTCACCGAGCTGCGCATGCACAACGGGACGATCTGGCGCTGGAACCGCCCGGTGTACGACGTCGTCGACGGCCTGCCGCACCTGCGCGTGGAGAACCGTGTGCTGCCGGCCGGGCCGACGGTGGTCGACACGGTGGCGAACGCGGCCTTCTTCTACGGCGCCCAGCGCGCGCTGGCCGAGGCCGAACGCCCCGTGTGGAGCCAGATGTCGTTCCAGGCGGCCGAGGAAAACCTTTACGCGGGCGCGCGGCGGGGCTTCGACGGGCAGCTGTACTGGCCGGGCATCGGCTGGATCCCGCCGGACGAGCTGGCGCTGCGCGTGCTGCTGCCGCTGGCCCACGAGGGTCTGCGCGCCTCGGACGTCTCCGACGAGGCCCGCGAGCGCTACCTCGGGATCATCGAGCGCCGCTGCCTGGCGCGGCGGACGGGCGCGACCTGGCAGCGCGACTACGTCCTGCGCGCGCAGGAACGCGGGCTGGACCGCGAGGCGGCGTTGAGCCTGATGCTGGGGCGCTACCTGGAGCTGTCCGAGGCGGGCGAACCGGTGCACACGTGGCCGGTGGCCGATTGACGCTAGCCTGGTCGGATGCCGAAGATTCTCGGTGAGTCGCTGGAGGCACACCGGCGCGAGGTGCGGGCCCGGGTCTTCGACGTCCTGCGCGCGCAGCTCTACGAACGCGGCTTCGACGCGATCACGCTCGCCGGCGTGGCGTCGGCGGCCGGCGTGGGCCGGACCGCGCTGTACAACCACTTCCCGGACAAGGAGAGCCTGCTCGTCGCGTTCGTCGAGGACGAAGCGGCCCGGTACGTCACGCAGCTCACCGAAGCCGTCGAGGCCCAGTCCGACCCGGTCGACCAGCTGGCCACGTTCGTCCGGTTGCAGCTGCGCGTGCTGAGCGAGTACCACATACCGCCGGGCACGGCGCTGGCGTCGGCACTGGCCCCGGCGGCGTACCGGCGGATCAGCGCGCACGCCGACCCGATCACCGACCGCCTCCGCGCCATCCTCGGCGGTGGGGTGGACCTGGGCCGCTGGCCGGCCGAGGACCCGGACGTCCTGATCCCGATGATCACCGCGGCGCTGGGCAACCGGACGCTGGTCGAAGGGCCCGCCGACCAGCTGGAAGACGTCGTCGAGGCGGCGGTGCGGTTCGTCCTGCGCGCGGTCGGAGCCGCGGTTTAGGGTGGCCTAAGCCCGATGCATGCCCTACGATCTTTCTGACAGCGTGTCAGATCGATCGCCGGGAGGCCTGCCCATGTCGGTGACCACGGACGCCCGCCCGTTCTCGGCGACCTTGCGCGCGTCGACCCTCGAAGTCCACGAAAAGGCGAACTACTCGACGTACATGCGCGCCCTGCTCGGCGGCGAGCTGACGCAGGAGGGCTACACCCGGCTCGCGATCCAGTACTACTTCATCTACGGCGCCATCGAGGCGGCGAGCGACCGGATGGCGGGCGACCGCGTCGGCGGCGAGTTCGTCTTCGACGAGCTGCGGCGGCTGCCGAACCTGGAGCGCGACCTGGCCCACCTGGTCGGGCCGGACTGGCGTTCGACGATCACGCCGCTGGCCTCCACCCGGGCTTACGCCGCGCGGATCGAGGAAGCGTCCGCGTGGGCCGGCGGGTACGTCGCCCACCACTACACGCGCTACCTGGGCGACATCGCCGGCGGCCAGGCGATCCGGCGGCTGCTGGAGAAGACGTACGACGTCGCCGAGGCGGGCACGCTCTTCTACCACTTCGACGGCATCGGCAGCGCGCCCCGCTTCCGGGATGCTTACCGGGCGAAGCTGGACAACGCCCCGTGGGACGAGGCCGAGCGGGCCCGCGTGATCGACGAGACGGTGGTGGCGTTCGAGTGCAACGTCGCCGTCTTCGACGAGCTGGCGTCGCGACTGGACGAGTTCCGTGCCTGATCTCACAGGCCGTTGACCTCCAGTTAAGTCCAGGTTGCAGGCTCGGTTTCGGGCGGCGGACCCTCGGGTACGCCACCCACGAGCCGGTCATCCCAGGCGGTGATCACGACATGCCCCCGCTCGCCGCGGAGGGGCGTGTGCTACTAGGTTCGGTACCGGAAACTTGTGTCGAAGACAGAAGGAGGGCCAATGGCCCGCTACGAGCTGCCCGATCTCGACTACGACTACGGCGCCCTCGCGCCGCACATCTCCGGCGAGATCAACGAGCTGCACCACAGCAAGCACCACGCGACCTACGTCAAGGGCGCGAACGACACGCTCGAGAAGCTCGAAGCCGCCCGCGAAGCGAACGACTTCGGCTCGATCGTCGGCCTGGAGACCACCCTGGCCTTCAACCTGGCCGGCCACGCCAACCACGTCGTGTGGTGGAAGATCCTGTCGCCGGAAGGCGGCGACAAGCCGACCGGCGAGCTGGCCGCGGCGATCGACGAGGCGTTCGGCTCCTTCGACAAGTTCAAGGCGCAGTTCACCGCCGTCTCGACCACGATCCAGGGCAACGGCTGGGGCGCGCTGTCCTGGGACCCGATCGGCAAGACGCTGATCACCCAGCAGCTGCGCGACCACCACAACAACCTGATCCTGCCGACCGTGCCGATCCTGCTGGTCGACGTCTGGGAGCACGCGTTCTACCTGGACTACAAGAACGTGAAGCCGGACTACGTCAAGGCCCTGTGGAACATCTTCAACTGGGCCGAGATCAGCAAGCGCTTCGACAACGCCGTCGCGGGCGGCAACGGCCTGCTGCTCGGCTGAGCCTGTTCCCGTCGAACGGGGCTCTCCCTTCCGGGAGGGCCCCGTTTTCGTCACCGGGTGAAAATGCCTTGACCTCGACCGCGGTCGAGGTGTTTGAGTGGTCGGCATGGACATCGACGCGTACCTGGACCGCCTCGGCGTCGCCCGCCCGGCGGCGCCCGACCTCGCGACGCTGCGCCACCTGCAGGAACGCCACCTGGCCGCGGTGCCGTTCGAGAACCTGAGCAGCCACCTCGGCGAGCCGGTCGTGCTCGAGGAGGACGCGCTGTTCGCCAAGATCGTGGGCCGCCGCCGCGGTGGGTTCTGCTACGAGCTGAACGGCTTGTTCGCGGCGCTGTTGCGGTCACTGGGGTACGAAGCTTCGCTGCACGCGGCCCAGGTGTTCCGCCCGGACGGCACCCTCGGCCCACCCCTGGACCACGCGGCGATCGTCGTCTCCTCGGACTCCGGGGATTGGCTGGTGGACGTCGGTTTCGGCCGGTTCTCCCGTCACCCGCTCCAGCTGTCCGCCGTGGACGCCCAGCGCGACCCGGACGGCGAGTTCCTGATCCTGGACGCCCCGCACGGCGACGTCGACGTCCTGCTGGACGGCAAGCCGCAGTACCGCCTCGAGCGCCGCCCGCGCCCGCTGGCCGACTTCATCCCGATGGCCTGGTGGCAGACGACGTCGCCGGAGTCGCACTTCACGCAGTCGCTGACCTGCTCCCGCCCGACGGCCCAGGGCCGGGTCACGCTGTCGGGCGCCAAGCTGATCGAGACGGTCGACGGCGTCCGCAACGAGGTCCTGCTGCCTTCACCCGAAGCGATCCGCCTCGCGTACCGCGTGTACTTCGGGATGACGTTGACGCGCCTGCCGGTATCGCCGGGTGAGAGCCCCTTGACGGCCGGCGCGAGCCAGCCCGACACTGCCTTGACGTGAACGAAGCCCCGGCCTGGGGTTTTCCCAGGGCCGGGGCTCCGTCCGTTCCCGAACTGACTGCCGCTCCCACCACGAAGCGGACGTGTATGAGGTTAGCCTAACCTCATCTCTGCGGGCAAGACTTCGGCTGCGGAGACTCCGATCCCACTCTTCCGGGTGACACTCAGGGCCGCAGGCCCCGGTTTTTGTCGGTGGTCGCCGATACGGTCACGCCATGGATACGAACCGATACGTCTCGTCAGACCTTGGCCCGCTTGAGCACCCGCAACCCCAGCCCCCGCCGCGCCGGCCAGGGTTGGTTGCAGTGCACACACGAGGCGACAACCGACGAATCAGAACCGGAACTCGACCGCCGGACTCCTCATCGGGCGACCCGCCCGCACGGTTCCACGGCTCTGGGCTACCGCCACCATCGCGCGCGCAACGAAGAGCCATTGCTGGCCATTCCGGATGCCTTCGCCTGGTGCTGGCAAAGGGGTGGGCCATGGAAGGCACGCGCCAAGGACTTCGTCGTGGCCGTCAACCTCGCTTGAGCCGAAAACGCGAAACCCGGCCCGCCCACCGTCCGGAAGGCTGCCGGGTCCACTTCGCCCGCCTACTGGCGGGTGCCGACTCACTATACCGCCCTCTCCCCGAGCAGCCAAGATCACCGCTTCCCCGTCAGACCTTGGCTCGCTTGAGCACCCGCAACCCCAGCCCCCGCCGCACCGGCCACGAAATCCCGCCCCGCCGGATCAGCACCACCGCGCACACCACCGCGGCCACGGCCGAGACCGCCCCGCCGATGTAGAACGGAGACCGCCCGCCGAACTCCTGGGCCATCCACCCGACCATCGGCCCGCCGATCGGGTTCCCCCCGATCAGCACGAGCACGTACAGGCCCATCACCCGGCCGCGCATCTCCGGGCTGACCGACGTCTGCACCAGCGCGTTCGCCGTGTTGAGGAACGTCATGGTGGCGAAGCCGAGCGGGATCAGGCCGAGGCCGAACGTCAGGTACGTCGGCATGAACGCCGTGAGCAGCTCGAACACGCCCAGGAAGAAGGCCGAAACCAGCATCAGCCGGACCCGCGGGCGCCCCTTGGTGCCGCGGCGGGCGGACATCAGCGCGCCGGTGAAGGTGCCGACCGCGACCAGTGTCGAGAGGAGGCCGTAGCCGTCGGCGGCGGTGTGGAACACGTTCGCCGCGACGATCGGGAGCGAGCTGAAGTACGTGATGCCGAACGTGCTGACGAACAGCACCAGGACCATCACCGTCATCAGGTCCGACCGCCGCCGGACGTACCGCAGGCCCTCGGCGAGCTGCCCCTTCTCGCGCGGCACCGCCGCGACGCGGAACAGCTTGTCCGGGTTCATCAGGACCAGCCCGGTGATCACCGCGACCGTGCTCAGCGCGTTCGCGATGAACAGCCAGCCGGTGCCGATCCAGGTGATCGCGAACCCGGCGATCGCCGGGCCCACGATCCGGGCCATGTTGAAGATCGACGAGTTCAGCGCGACGGCGTTGGCGACCTGGTCGCGGCCCACCATCTCGGCCACGAACGACTGCCGCGTCGGCACTTCCAGCGCCGCCGTCACGCCGAGGGTGAAGCACAGGACGTAGACGTGCCACAGCGCGGCGATCCCGCTCAGGTCGAGCACGCCGAGGATCGCGGCCTGCGTGCACGCCGCCCCCTGGATCCAGGTGAGCAGGCGCCGCTTGTCGACGCGGTCGGCGAGGACGCCGGCCCAGAGTGAGAGGAACAGCGTCGGCGTGAACTGCAGCGCGACGGCGACACCGAGCGCGATCGGGTTGTTGCCGCTGAGGGTGAACACCAGCCAGTCCTGGGCGATGCGCTGCATCCAGGTGCCGATGTTCGAGATGACCTGGCCGGTGAAGAACAGCCGGTAGTTGCGGACGCGCAGCGAGGCGAACATGCTGCCGCGCTTCGGGGCGGAAGGTGGTGACGCGGACGGCGGTGCGGCCGATTCCCGGGTAGCAGTGGTCTGGATCGAACGTTTGGTTTCGCTACCCGTGGCCGTCACCGTGGTTAGTTCCCCGCCATCCTGTCTATGATTTCGGCGGCTTTGGAGAGCACTTCACGCTCTTCGTCGCCGAGTTCCGCCAATTGCCGGTCCAGCCACGCCTCCCGCACGGAGATGGCCTTGCGAACGTAGGCCAGCCCGCTCTCGGACAACTCGACGATCGCTTGCCTGCCATCGGTCGGGTGCGGGCGCCGCTCGACGAACCCCAGCTCCTCGAGCGCGGCGATCACCCTCGTCATCGAAGGTGGCTGGACGCCTTCCTTCGCGGCGAGCTGCCCCGGGGTCAGCGCACCGCACTTGTGCAGGGTGGACAGCGCGGCGACCTGTGTCAGCGTGAGGTCGTCCCCGACGCGCTGTGCCCGCAGCCGACGGTTGAGCCGGACCACCGCGAGACGCAGACGGCTCGCCAACGAGCGTTCGTGCGTGTCGCCGGACATATAGTTAGCATACCTTACGAATATCCGGCCGACCGGGTGATGTTGGTCATCGGCACCCCGGACAGCACGACGGCCCCGGTCCACCAGGGGCCGGGGCCGTCGCTGCGCGATCACCAGATGCAGTTGGGCACCGTGTCGGTTTCGCTGATGATGTGGTTGTCCGGCACGAATCCCCACCAGCCGGACGGCGAGTCGGCCTGGGTGTAGAGCCAGCGGTACGGGTGCGGCCCGCCGCCGTTGAACTGGTTGTCGGTCTTGCAGGCGTACCAGCTCGGCGTGCCGTACATGGTGCCGTAGCTGCCGCTGTAGCCGGCACTGCTGTAGACCTTCGTCGGCGACTCGTTCTCGCAGTAGAACGCCTCGTGCGGCCGCCCGGCCGGGTCCGTCTTGTAGAACCCGGCCGCCCAGCACGCGCCGGCCGGGGCGGCTTCGGCCACCGCGGGCACCGTGAAGGCGATCCCGGTCGCCGCGACCGCCGCGGTGAGCACCCGCTGAACCGAGCGGTTCCGGACCGAGAAGACAGCGCGACTGCGCATCAGTTCCCCCTTGGACATCCAGCGAGGCCACCCCCGTGGCCTCCATGATCGGCAGCGTAGCAAGATCGAATCGCGCCCACCGCGGACTTCGGCAACCTGGCCGCGGTTCACGCGTCCTCCCCGCAGAGAGAACTGGGGAGCGGGATGAACAAGAAGCTGGTGGGCTCGGCCGTGGTCGGCGCGGCGGCCCTGACCGTCGTGGTGGCGCAGTTCGCGGGCGGCGGTGACGACGCCCCGGCGGCCGCACCGCCGCCGACGACGATGCCCACGGCCACCACGCTGCCGTACCGGGAGACCAAGCAGATCTACGACTTCCCGGCCGAGGCCGGCCGCGGGACCGGTGGCTTCGACGTCGAGATCCCCGTCCCGACCGGCTGGGCCGTCACCGAAGACAAGGACCGCGCGAGCTACCGCCACGGCGACCTCCTGCTCGAGACCGACCGGGTGGCGCTCGAGCAGGAGGATCCGGTGAGCGGCCTGCGCGCCGTGGCCAAGGCCGCCGGCCACGGCGGCTCGGTGGTCGAACACGCCCCGGTCGCCGACTACGACGCCGCGGAGTGGGACTACACCGACACCCGCGACGGGAGCCCGCGCCGGATCACCGTGGTCGGCCTCGGCGTCGGCGACCGCCTCATCACGATCCGGTTCGAGGCGCCGCCCGCCGAATTCGAGCGCAACCGGGGCGTCCTCGACGCGGCGCTGCGGGTCACCGGCGCCGGTTGATCACCGGAAGGCCGCCTGGATCGGCCCGACCGCGAAGTACGCCACGAAGGCCAGCGCGATCACCCACATCAGCGGGTGCACCTGGCGGGCCTTGCCGGTGGCCGCGCGGATGACGACGTAGCTGACGAACCCGGCGCCGATGCCGTTCGCGATCGAGTACGTGAACGGCATGACGACGATGGTCAGGAACGCCGGCAGCGCGATCGAGTAGTCGGTGAAGTCGATGTCGCGGACCTGCGACATGAGCATCGCGCCGACCACGACCAGCGCCGGGGCGGCCGCCTCGACCGGCACCACCTGGTACAGCGGCGTCAGGAACATCGCGGCGATGAACAGTACGCCGGTGACGACGTTCGCCAGGCCCGTCCGCGCGCCTTCGGCGATGCCCGAAGCCGACTCGACGAACACCGTGTTCGAGCTGGCCGAGCCGAACCCGCCGGCCGCGCCCGCGAGGCCTTCGACGAACAGCGCCTTGCCGACGTTGGGCAGCTGGCCGTCCTCCGGGAGCAGGTCAGCCTCCTTCGCGAGGCCGGTCATGGTGCCCATCGCGTCGAAGAAGTCGGCGAGGACCAGGGTGAACACCAGCAGGCAGACGGTGATGATCGGCAGCCGCGTCCAGGCGCCGAACGAGACGTCGCCGACGAGCGAGAGGTTCGGCAGGCCGAGCACCTGGTCCGGCAGCGCCGGGTAGCCGAGGTTCCAGCCCTTCGGGTTGGTGCCCTGCGACGGCCCGGCTTTGACGATCGCCTCGACGACGATGGCCAGCACGGTCGAGGTCAGCACGCCGATCAGGATCGCGCCCTTGACCTTGCGGACGACCAGGATGCCGGTGACCAGCAGGCCGACGACGAACACCGCGGTCGGCCAGGAGGCGATCGAGCCGTTGATGCCCAGGCCCACCGGGACGGTGGTGTGCGCGGCGTCCGGCAGCCGTCGCACGAACCCGGCGTCGACCAGGCCGATCAGGCAGATGAACACGCCGATGCCGACGGCGATCGCGGACTTCAGCGCGGCCGGCACGGCCCGGAACACCGCGGTGCGGAAGCCGGTGAGCACGAGCAGCACGATGATCACGCCCTCGATGACCACCAGGCCCATCGCCTCGGGCCAGGTCATCTGCGGGGCGATGGTGACCGCGACCAGGCTGTTGATGCCCAGGCCGGTCGCGATGGCGAACGGGTAGTTCGCGATCAGGCCCATGAGGATGGTCATGACGCCGGCGACCAGCGCGGTCACCGCCGCGACCTGCGGCACCGGGAGGATGCCGCCGAGGACGTCCTTGTGCGCGCCGGCGTCGTCGGCCGAGAAACTGCCGATGATGAGCGGGTTCAGCACCACGATGTAGGCCATCGTCACGAAGGTGACCAGGCCGCCGCGCAGCTCGCGCGGCACGGTCGACCCCCGCTCGGTGATCTTGAAGAACCGGTCCAGTGTGGACGTCCCGGTGCGGGTCGTCTCCTGCTCCGCCATTCGCCTGCCCATTCTCTCGCTGCTGCGGAGTACCCTGCACCTCGTGAGTGAACCGATCAATCCACCGGAGGTTACGGGCTCGTTGCGGCACACGCCGGAGCTGCCCAAGAAGCTGACCGACCTGACGCCGGTGGTGATCGTAGGCACCTCGATCTGGGCTGTCGCGCTGGTGGTGCTCTTCTTCACGACTTCGGCGCTGTGGGTGCAGACGGCGCTGTCCGGGTTCGCGCTCGGCTTCGTCGGCCTGGCGATCATCGCCTGGCAGCGCGCGGCTGCCCGCCGCGGTTCGAAGTCGGCCCAGCGGCTTTGAGCGTTACGCCAGCAGCGTCCGCGGCGACGGGTCGTCGAGCAGCGCCGTGATCAGGTGCCGGTCGGGCCAGCGCCCGGCCGCCCAGGCGAACGCCCGGGCCAGCCCTTCCGAGGTGTCGGCCGCGTGCAGCCGGTCATCGGACCACCACTGGACGTCGTGCTCGGCCTCCTGGATGCGCACGGTGAGCGGGTCGTGCACCAGGACACCCCCGTCCGGGAGCCGGGTGCCGAGCTGGTCCGCGACGAGTTTCAGCGCGGGAAGCTCGGCCCAGGGCGCGTACTCGCCTTCGCTGACGACCCGGGCTTCCTCGGTGCTCGCGAGCGGCAGGTCGAGCAGGTCCGCGAGCCGCTCCGGATCCTCGGGGGCGACCACGTACCGGTCGGGCTCGAGCGCTCCGGCGACCCACGGCACGTCCAGGACCAGCGCGTCGTCCACAACGGACCCGTCGGCGGCTCGCACGGCGCGCGGCGCTGCCGGTTCCAGTCCCGACTCGACGACGGCGTCGTAGGCGCGCGTGGTCAGCCCGGGCGAGACCACGCGGTCCGGGTCGGCGAGCCGGTCGAGGAGGTCGCCGGCTTCGTCCACGCTGGACAAGGCGAGGTTCTTCCGCACCCCGGCGATTTCGAGCAGGTCTTCGCTCAGGCCGACCTCGGGGACCTCGTCGAAGAGCCCGGCCAGATCGGCGGCCGGGAGCCGCCACTCGTTCGGCGCGGCGCCTTCCAGCACGGCGTACTGCGCGATCCACCAGGCGGCGTGGCCGTTCGGCGCGCGCAGGGCGTGCCACGTCTCGGGCCGCGCGGCGAGCAGCCTGATGGCCGCGGGCCAGGCGTCATCGCCGACGAGGTCGAGGTCCCGGATCGCAACGAGCGTCGACGGCGGCTCCGGCAGCGAGTCCCACCAGGCTTCTTCGCCGGGCAGGTCGTGGTCGGGCTCGTGCGGTTCGTCGTCGACGACCACGGCGAAGGAGTCGAGCACGCCGGCGGCTTCGAGTGTGCTTTGTGGCCAGTCCCCGGCGAAGTCCTCGTCCAGGACATCCATCGCGCCGTCTTCCTCGAAGACCTCTTCGTCGAAGATGTCGAGCAGCGGCGACGTCGGCAGGACGAGTTCGTCGGCCCGGCGCCAGGTATCGGTGCCGGGCAGGGCGAGCGCACCGGCCCAGCGCGGGGCGTCGTCGCCGCAGTCGGCGATCAGCCGCAGCACGGCCCCGGCGAGCGTCGTACCGTCCAAACCGGACCGGACGTCCTCGACACTGCGCTCGACGGCGTCCCGCAGCTGGTCGGCGTTGAGCAGCTCGCGGGCGTCGGCGTGCTTGGCGCCCAAGCGTTCCAGGAGCGGGTGCGACGCGGCGGGGTGCACCAGCCGCAGTCCCGGGATGTCCACATCGGACAAGAGATCGAGCAGCTCGGCCGAGCCTTCGACGAGCAGACAGCCTCGAGCTCCCGGCAACGTCCGGCCATCGGACAGGGGAACGGGCAGGCCGTCGAGCCGTTCCGCGGCGAGCACGTGCGACTCGACGGCGATCGCCAGGGCCGCGTAGAGGTCTCGCCACCAGCCGGGGTCCCGAGTGACGCCGGTCAGCGTCTCCAGCACCTCTTCGATGCCGATCACTTGCACGGCAACGACTTTGAGGAGTTGCGCGGGCCCTTCGATCAGCCCCGGCACGAGGTCTTTCAGGAGCACGGCCAGCCCGGGAGCGTCGACGTCGAGCACCCGCGCCTGCCGACCGGAAACCTCGTTGCCGTCCTTCGTGGACAGCCAAGGTTCCACACTGAGGGACGCCAGGACTTCGTCGCGAAGCTTGTTGTCCACAGTAGACTTGGGAAACCCGGGTGCCGGAACGAGCGCGAACCGTTGTTCGGCCGGAAGCAGCCTTACGAGTCCGACGTACTCCTTCGCCGCCGCCTCGAGCGCCTGCGCCAGCTCGGGGCCAGGCAGCGCACGGCGCCGCGACGGTTCGACCGGAACGGAGGCGAGCAGCCGGGCGGGCAGCGACAGCGCGTCGTCGGTGGGGGTGGGAGCGTGCAGAACGTCCTCGTCGAGCGGGAGAGGTGCGCCATCGGCATCGACGGGGACGGCCCACACGACGTCATCGCGGTGGGTCAGCCAGCGCGTTTCTCTTTGCGGGCCCCGAATTTCGACGAAGTCGCCGTCGTCCTGCCGTGTCCAAACACGACCGTCCACATCGAATTCGCGCAGCCAGGGCAGGGCAAGCAGCAGATCGGCCACGTCCTGGGCGAGGTCGTCGAGGAGAGCACGCCCATCGACGCCGTCCCGGAGGGGAAGGCGGACTTCGGTGTCGAAGCCGGGCGGCACATCGGCCGGGACGGGCCAGGGAAGCCGCAGGACGGGAACGTCTCCCGCGATCCCGGCGGCTTCCCGGGTGCGCTCGGCGGAGAAGGCGACCCCGCCGGTGCTCGAGACAACGCGAGGTTCGTCGGAAACGGTCCGCACGGCGGCGAACCCGACCCCGAAGCGCCCGACGGTTCCACCGGTCTTGCCGGAAGCCCGCAGCGACGCGAGCGAGGCAACACCCCGCGCATCGAGCGGCGCGCCGGTGTTGGCGAACCGAAGTTCGGAGTCCACTAGAGACACTTTCACCCGCCCCGGCGAGCCCCCGGCCATGGCGGCATCGGCGGCGTTCTGCGCGAGTTCGACGAAGAGCCGATCCCGGTAGGCGCCGACCCGGAGGTCGCGTTCGACGTTGGTGTCTTCGGTGAGCCGGGTGGGCGAGTCCCGCCAGGAGCGCAGGGTGGCCTCGCGGAGCCGCGCGGTCCCGAACGGATCGCCCGGCTCAGGGGTGTCGCCGATCACCGTTCGGAGGCGTCGTCGACCTGGGCTTGCGCTTCATCGGCGGGGAGAGCCTCGCTCACAACCTCACCGGTGAGGGCGGCTCGGGGCAGCTCACCTTCCTGAGCATCACCGGTATCAGTCGGAGCCGGTTCAGCCTCGGGCGCGGCGGCATCGGTCACCTCAGCCTGAGTCGGCTCCCCCTCAGCAGCCTCCGGCGTGGCAACAGCATCCGTCACCTCGGCCTGAGTTGGCTCAGCCTCGGCAGGCTCCGGCACCACGGCATCCTGCGCCTCGGCCGGGCCCGACTCCACCACTTCCTGCGGCCCGCTCATCGCTTCGATCGCCTCGGCGGGCGCCGGCTCGGCAGCGAGATCGGCCACCTCCGCCGGGACGGGGTCCACCTCCGCAGCATCGGACTCCGCAGCCACCGGGATCTCGCCCGCCTCGGGCTCGGCCGTCACTTCGGGCGAGTCCGGGTCAGTCCGCACCTCGGCCGCATCGGTCACCTCGGCCTGCGTCGGCTCGGCTTCCGCCGGCTCAGGCACCTCCGCCACGACCGGCTCGCCAGCCGATCCCGCCGGATCGGCCGCCTCCGAAGCCACCGGCACCGCCTGCTCCGGCTCCGCGGCCGCCGCCGATGCTGCTTCCGGCCCGGCCTCCGCCGCAACCGGCTCAGCCGACACCGAAGCAACCGCCTCCGTCGCGACCGGCTCGGCCTCCGAAGCAGCGGCTTCGGGAGCCACCGCCTCAAGGGCTTCCGCTGCTTCACCCGGCTCAGTGACCTCGCGAGCCTCCACCGATGCCTCCGGCTCGGCCGCCGATGCTGCTTCCGGCGCGGCCTCCGCCACCGGCTCGGCTTCCGCCGCAACCGGCTCGGCCTCCGCCGCAACCGGCTGCCCCGCCTGCTCCAGGTCCGGCGCCACCGCCGATGCTGGCTCCGCCGCAACCGCCTCCGCGACCGGCTCCCCCGCCTGCTCGGGCTCCACGGCAGCTTCCGGCTCGGCGGCCGAAACCTCCGAAACCTCCGCAGTCTCCGAACCCACCGACTCCGCAGCCGCTTCCGGCTCCACCTCCGCCGGCGATACGTCCGACTCCGCGATCCCCGTCTCCGGCTCGGCCGCCGCCGTCTCCACGATCTCCGGCGCCGGCGTGAAGTCCAGCAACGAGTCGTCGTACACCAGCTCGGCCACCGGGACCGATGAGGTCAGCTCGACCTCCACCTCCGAGTGCGCTCCGCACCCGTACTCCACGTCCACCACGTGGCCGTCCGCCGGGGCGATGTCGTTGCTGCACACGCCGAACACGCCGCGCAACGAGCCCGCCAGCGGCACGAAGAACCCGCACGTCCCGCACACGTCCGGCGCGCTGCGGGCCATGTCCGAGCGGGGCCCGAACTCGCCCGCGTGCCAGCGGGCCGCCGCCTCCGTGCGGCCGAAACGGGACAGCGTGTGGACCCGGCCCAGGCCGACCTCGCGGGCGACCTCCTCCACCGCCGGGTCGTCCGACTGGAGGTACGCCGGGGCCAGGCGGGGGTCGTCGTCCGCCGTGGGGAAGATGTCGCCGACTCCGAGGTCGCCCGCGCGGACGCGGCGCTCCCAGGGCACCCACGCCGGCGCGACCAGGGCCGAGGGGCCCGGCACCAGCACGACCTCACTGACCGTCACCGGCTCGTCTTCGCCCGCCGCCGCGACCGTGACCGACCAGCGCCAGCCTCCGTAGCCCGGGACCTGGGCCTCGAACAGGTGACTCGCCGTGACCGCGTCCTCGCGGGTGACCCCCACGTGCGCGCCGAGCTGCTCCTCGGGTGCGTCCTCCAGCACCGCAGCTCGCGCGAACTCCACCGCATCGGCGAGTTTGCGCTGCACGGAACCGTCGTCCAGGGTCAGCAGCAGAGTCATGCGGCCAATTGTGCCGCACGCATCCGCGGCGCCCGTGCCAGGCTGTTCAACGTGCGCACGCCGATCGTCACCGCCCTGCTGATGGCCGCCGCGCTCGGCGGCTGCGCCGGCGCCCCGGAACAACCGGAACACCCCGCCGGCCCGGAACGGCTCACCGTCCAGGTCGTGGCGACCCTGCCGCACGACCCCGCCGCCTTCACCGAAGGCCTCGAATTCGCCGGTGACACGCTCTACGAGAGCACCGGGCTCGCCGGCCGGTCGATGCTCACCGCCGGCCCGGCGGGCGGCCCGCCCCGGGTCACGGCCACGCTGCCGTCGCCGCTGTTCGGCGAGGGCGTCACCGTCCTCGGGCCGAAGCTGTGGCAGCTCACCTGGCAGGACGGCTTCGCCATCGAACGCGACGCCGCCACCCTCGCCGAGCTGCGGCGCGTCCCGTTCCAGGGCGAAGGCTGGGGCCTGTGCCACCAGGACGGCGGCCGCCTGGTGATGAGCAACGGCTCCGCGCGGCTGACGTTCCGGGATCCGGCGACCTTCGCCGTCACCGGGGGCGTCGACGTCGGCCGCGACCAGCTCAACGAGCTCGAATGCGTCGGCGGGGACGTCTACGCAAACGTTTGGCACACCGACACGATCCTGCGCGTCGAGGCCGCGACCGGACGCATCACCGGGACGATCGACGCAGGTCAGCTGCGTGCGAAGGTGAACGCGACCGGCACCGAGGACGTGCTCAACGGTATCGCCGCCGTCCCGGGCACCGGCGACTTCCTGCTCACCGGGAAGCAGTGGCCGGTCACGTTCCGCGTGAGGTTCGTCCCGGCTCCGGCGTGAAAGCACGGATGAGCAGGCGGAACCGGCCCCCGGTAAGGCAGGATTGACACGTGGCACTCTTCGGCTCCCGCTCCGACGGCTCCGGCTCGCAGCAGCGCGGCCGGAAGTCCAAGCGGCGCTGGACGCCGGAGCCGGGCGCGGCCCAGGCCAGGTCCTGGCGGGACGCCGCCGCGCCGCGCGCCGAGCACGGCAGCCCGCCGCCGCCCACCCGCGTCCAGCGCCAGAGCGCGCCGCCGCGACAGGTCGAGCAGTGTCCGGGAGTCCGCACTGACCTGCACCCGATCGACCCGCTGATCCACCAACGGCGG